>CAVUNB010000012.1:0-71625 GCA_963742685.1 uncultured Actinomycetota bacterium
GCTGCGCGACGTGATGCCGGACATCCCCGGCTTCGCCGAGCAATGGGGGCGCACGGTGCACGTGTGCCCGTTCTGCCACGGCCACGAGCTGAGCGGCAAGCGCGTCGCGATCCAGGACTCGCCCGCGGCCGGGCACGCGGTGGCGATGCTCTCGGCCATCGCCGGCTCCATCAAGGTGGTGCCGCCGGTGACCCGCGTGCAGCCCTCGGCGGCCGGACTCGTGGTCACCTCGGGCTCGACGGCCGTCGTCGTCGACGGGCTGTTCGCGCACCCGACCTTCGAGCAGGCCGCACCCTTCGCCGCGCAGCTCGGGCTCGAGCTGCGCGAGAGCGGCGCCATCGCGATCGACCTGTTCGGGAACACCAGCGTGCCCGGTGTCTTCGCGGCCGGCGACCTGGCGCACGTGGCCGAGCTGCCGATGCCGATGCCGTCGGTGTTGGCCGCGGCCTACGCCGGACAGCTCGCGGGAGCGATGGTGGTCCGCGCGATGGTGATGGAGCCGGTCTGAGGTCTACGAACGGGGCTGGTCGCCGAGGTACTCCCCCGGCGTCATCCCGGTGACCGTGCGGAAGTCGTGGGTGAAGTGGGCCTGGTCGGCGTAGCCCAGCCGTGCGGCCATGTCGGCCAGGGACGACTCACCCGCCTTCAGCGCCTCGACGGCGTCGTGCAGGCGGCGTCGCTGGATCAGCCACTTGGGACTCATCCCGACGCGCTGCTCGACGAGCCGCTGGAGACTTCGCTCGCTGATGCCCACGTGGGCGGCCAGCTCGTCGACCCGTGTGACGTCGGGGCGATCGCGCAGCCACGCGACCACCTCGTTGATCATCAGGCCCGCTTCATCGACCGGGAGGTAGGCCGACAGCCGCCGCTCGACGGACTCGATGGCGAGGCGGTGGGCGGCCGGGTCGCGCGGGTCGTCGCCCATCGCCGAGTGGATCTCCGTCACCAGGCCCTCGTCGTCGAGTCCCGCGATCTCGGCCAGGTCGACGTAGGTGTCGGTCACGTCGGCGACCGACCGGCCCAGCACGAGCCGTCCTGCCGCCGGCGTGAACATCGTGCCGACCGCCCAGCCGTCGCCCTCGAGGGTGATGCTCGACCGGCCTCGCGTGACGCCGTACAGCCGGGCGTAGGTGTTGCTGACGACGATGAGGCAGACCGGGTGCTGCAGCGTGCTCTGCGTCGACGGTGCCGGCAGCGACCAGACCGGGATCCAGTAGCGCTCGACCAGGTCGGCGAGGTGCCCGGACGCGGCGTAGCGGTGGATGGGCGGCGAGGGCCGGGTGACGCCCGTGAGGTGGGCGCGATCGACCGGGTCGACGGATCGGGTCCCCACGTGGTCGGGCATGTGTCCGATTATCACAAGAGCCACCGACATCGCCCTGCGAACGTGGGTCCATGACCGAGATCGCTAAGAAGTTCACCGAGCGGGCCGACGCGTTCGCCGCCATCCTCGACGCCACCGACCAGCAGTGGGACGCCCCCACCCCGTGCGACGGCTGGACCGTGCGCGACGTCGTCCAGCACGCCATCGAGACGGAACGTGACTTCCTCGAGCGGCACGACCTCTCGCCCGGAGGCGCGCCCGATCTCGCCGAACTGTCCGCCGCCTGGCGCGCACACAGCGCGGCGGTCGCGGAGGTCCTCGGGCGCGAGGGCGTCGCGGAGCAGGAGTTCGACGGCTACTTCGGCCGCACCACGATCGGGGCCACCATGGCCGACTTCTACGGCTGGGACCTGGTGATCCACGGCTCCGACATCGCCCGGGCCACGGGCCAGTCGTGGTCGATCAGCGACGACGAGGCGGCCGCCCTGCATGCGACGGCCGACGGCTGGGGCGAGGCGCTCCACTCCGAGGGCGTCTGCGGAGCCGCCGTCCCCGTGCCCGACGACGCCTCGGCCACCGACCGCCTGCTCGCCCGGCTGGGGCGCGACCCCCAGTGGCGACCCGTGCTGGTGTGAGGACTGCCCTGGTCCGCATCGCCCCCTAGCGTGGGGGCATGGCCTACGCACTCGAGGACCTGATGTCCCTGTCGCTGGGGCGGCAGTTTCCGGAAGGGATCGACCACGTCGTCGACCTCGTCGCCGCGACCGGTCCGGTCCAGTCACAGACGGCGCGCTCCCCCTTCATCGGGCTCGCGGCGCGGCGGCCCGGCACGACGTTCGACGAGGTGACTGCGGCGTACGAGTCGGGAGAGATCGTGCGTGGCAGCACGATCCGCGGCACGGTGCACACGGCGACGCCGGGGCAGTACGCCGCACTGGGTGCCGCGACCCGGGTCGGCCAGCGCACCCTGTGGCAGCGCCTGCTCAAGCTCGAGCACGGAACCCTTGACGACCTGTGGGCCGCCACCGAGGCGTTCGCGGCCGACTGGCGGACGCCTGCGGAGCTGGAGCAGCACCTCCACGACTGGCTGCTGGAGCACGAGGGTCGCAACCTGCTCGAGGGCCAGCCGATCGGCCGCTACCTGACCTTCGGCCACGGCGGGCTCGTCCGTCGCCCGGAGAAGGGCAGCTGGTCCGGGCAGGCGGCGCCGGTCTACCGGACCCTGGTTCCCGCCACGCCGGTGACACCCGTCGACGCGGTGGCGCTGCACGTGCGCTGCCACGGCCCGGTCTCACGCCATGACATCGCGTGGTGGTCGGGCCTCGGGCTGCGGATCGTCGACGCGGCCATCGACTCGCTGGGGCTCGTGGGCGTGCCCGGCCCCGACGGACGGTCGTACGTCGACGCGCCCGACGCTCCGGCCGCCCGCGACCTCCCCGGCGTGCGGTTCATCCCGGAGTTCGACGCCCTGATGTGCGGCTACGACCCCACCTCGCGGGACCGCTTCGCCGACCCGGACCACCTGCGCCGGCTGTGGAACCAGAACAACGGAATGGTGCTCCCACCGCTGCTCGTCGACGGCCGGATCACCGGCTACTGGCGCGCGACCGGGTCCGCGAGGAAACGGCCGCTGGAGGTCGTGTGGTTCGCCGGCACCCGCAAGCCGCGCAAGCCCGAGCTCGACGCACCCGTCGCAGCGCTCGAGGCCGCCCTCGACATCACCGTCACGGGGGTGACGCTGACCCGCGAGAGTGTCAGTGTGGGCACATGACTCCCAGGGAGCAGCCGTGGTCGGACGATGCAGTCACGCACGGCCGGATCCTGGTGCTGAGCGACAACCCGATCGCCCGGGCCATCGAGGCCATCGGCACGACCACCGGACGCCAGGTGCTCGTCCAGGGTGTCGACGACGGCGGCCCCGGACTGCACCCGCGGCCGGGTGACGCGGTCGTGCTGTGCGACCACGACGCTCCGGACGCACCGGATGTGCTGCGGGCCGCGCTGGCCTCGGACGCGTCGTACGTCGCGATGATGGCCAGCCGTCACCGGGCGGCCGGCCTGGTCGAGGAGCTGCGCGGCGAGGGCGTGGACGTCTCCCGGCTGCACGTCCCGGCGGGTCACAACCTCGGCGGCAAGGCGCCCGGTGAGATCGCGCTCTCGGTCGTCGCCGAGATCGTCGCGGAGTCCCACGACCGCCCCGGCGGTCCGATGCGCGACTGACGCGCTCTCAGACGCGCTGCAGGGTGATGACCGCGAGCGTGCAGCGGCCGGACACCGCCGCCGGACCTTGGACGAGGTCGTACGGGCCTGCCTCCTCCTGACCGGCCTGTGCCCGCCCCTGGAGGACCAGGGCGGCCTGGTCGTCCGCGAGCGGCAGCGTGGACGCCCTGCCCAGCTCGAGCACGGTGACGTGCGGCGACACGACGGACGGGTCGACGATCACGTTCAGCGCGACCACGGGTCCTTCGGGGACGGACGCGGTCACCGCTGCCTCGCCGTCGAAGGCGAACGGCCGCCGCGGCTCGACGACCTGCTCCACGCCGTCGACGACGAGCGCGAGCACGACCCCGTCCACGACGGTGAGCAGCCGATGGCGCCCGGGGAACGACGAGAACGGTCCGTCCCGCTCGATGTCGGCCAGGCTCACCCGCCACGCTCCGTCGTCGGCGCGCAGCAGCTCACGCGTCGTCCCGCCGCCGTTGGCCCACGGCACGGGGTCGACCGCCTCGCGGCGTACGACCGTCGCGGTCATACCCGGACTCCGCGGCGGGCGCGCCACGAGTCGGTGAGGATCTCGGTCAGCTCGTCGGCGGAGACCCGGTCGAGCCAGGCCCAGATCGAGGCCTTCACCTTGAACGTGTCGACCCGGAAGAAGACGTCGGCACGATCGGTGAGGGCGAGCGCGGAGTCCAGCTCGAGCGACCAGTACTGCAGCACCTCGCGGTCGGCGTCGAAGCGGAGCCGCGCGAACGGGTGCCGCCCGATGTCGAACGTCGGTTCACCCGCGTGCGACAGCCCGGGCGTCGCCCCCTCCAGCGAGGAGGCGATCCCCTCGACGTCACGCCAGGTGGCCACGGCCGACTGCTCGGGCTACTTCTTGGGCGTCGGCTGGGTGGTGGACAGCGCAGCGACGAAGGCCTCCTGCGGCACCTCCACGCGGCCGACCATCTTCATCCGCTTCTTGCCTTCCTTCTGCTTCTCGAGCAGCTTGCGCTTGCGGGTGATGTCACCGCCGTAGCACTTGGCGAGCACGTCCTTGCGGATCGCGCGGATGTTCTCGCGGGCGATCACGCGGGCGCCGATGGCGGCCTGGATCGGCACCTCGAACTGCTGGCGCGGGATCAGGTCCTTGAGCTTGCCGGCCAGCATGACGCCATAGGCGTACGCCGCATCGCGGTGCACGATCGCCGAGAACGCGTCGACCGGCTCGCCCTGCAGGAGGATGTCGACCTTGACCAGGTCGGCGGTCTGCTCGCCGGAGCGTTCGTAGTCGAGCGAGGCATAGCCCTTGGTGCGCGACTTCAGCTGGTCGAAGAAGTCGAAGACGATCTCGCCCATCGGCAGCGTGTAGCGCATCTCGACGCGGTCCTCGGAGAGGTAGTCCATGCCCTGCAGGTTGCCGCGCTTGGCCTGGCAGAGCTCCATGATCGTGCCGATGTAGTCGGACGGCGACAGGATCGTGGCGCGCACGACGGGCTCACGCACCTCGGCGATCTTGCCGCCGTCGGGGTATTCGCTCGGGTTGGTGCACTCGATGACGGAGCCGTCCTCCATCACGACCTCGTAGATCACGTTGGGCGCGGTCGAGATCAGGTCGAGGTTGAACTCCCGCTCGAGCCGCTCGCGCACGATCTCCATGTGCAGCAGGCCGAGGAAGCCGCAGCGGAAGCCGAAGCCGAGGGCACCCGACGTCTCGGGCTCGTAGGCGAGCGCGGCGTCGTTGAGCTGGAGCCGCTCGAGCGCGTCGCGCAGGTTGGGGTAGTCGTCGCCGTCGATCGGGTAGAGCCCCGCGAACACCATCGGGTTGGGGTGCTTGTAGCCACCCAGCGACTCGGTGGCGCCGTGGTGCTGGCTGGTCACGGTGTCGCCGACGCGGGACTGGCGCACGTCCTTCACGCCGGTGATGAGGTAGCCCACCTCACCGACGCCGAGGTCGCTCGACTTCATCGGCTCGGGGCTGATCACGCCGACCTCGAGCATCTCGTGCACGACGCCGTTGGACATCATCTTGATCCGGTCGCGGTGGCTGAGCTTGCCGTCGACGACGCGGACGTAGGTGACCACGCCCCGGTAGGTGTCGTAGACGGAGTCGAAGATCAGCGCGCGCGGCGGGGCGTCCGGGTTGCCGACCGGCGCCGGCGTCTGTTGCACGATCTCGTTGAGGAGCTCCTCGACGCCCAGCCCGGTCTTGGCCGAGGTGCGCAGCACATCGGAGGGGTCGCAGCCGATGATGCCGGCCAGCTCGGCGGCGTACTTCTCGGGCTGCGCGTTGAGGGAGGTCGATCTTGTTCAGCACCGGGATGATGTGGAGGTCCGCGCCGATGGCGAGGTAGAGGTTGGCCAGCGTCTGGGCCTCGATGCCCTGCGCCGCGTCGACGAGCAGCACCGCCGTCTCGCAGGCCTCGAGGGACCGCGAGACCTCGTAGGTGAAGTCGACGTGGCCGGGCGTGTCGATCATGTTCAGGATGTAGGTGCCGGGCTCGGCGCCTTCGGCGTTGCCCTCGGCACGGTCCACGGCATCCGCACGGCCTGGCTCTTGATCGTGATCCCGCGCTCGCGCTCGATGTCCATGCGGTCGAGGTACTGCGCACGAGCAGCGCGCGCGTCGACGACGCCCGTCAGCTGCAGCATCCGGTCGGCCAGCGTCGACTTGCCGTGGTCGATGTGGGCGATGATGCAGAAGTTGCGGATGATCGCCGGATCGGTGTGGCCCGGCTTGGGCGCGTTCTTCAGGGACACGTGGGGCTTTCCGGAGTACGACGGGGTCGGTTCATCCTCCCACGCAGGGCAGCAGGCCCACGAACTACCGGCGAACAGCCGTCACCGCGGTTGACCCCGATGGTAAAACCCGCTCGACTGAAGGGACCAGGACGACCCCATCGGGGGTGTCGTCCACAAGTCTGGAGTTCTCCATGACGAGTCTGTCCCGCGCCCTGCGCGCATCCGCCCTCACCACCGTCCTCGCCGGCAGCCTGCTCACGAGCGTGGTCACCGGCGCCGCCCCGAGCTTCGCCGTCACGAAGCTGAGTGACGCATCCGCTGCGTCCCAGCTCTCGGCGTCCGGCATCGGCCGGTCCTCCAGCGGCGGCTGCACCAACCGCAACGTCTCCACGTGCACGTCCTACGAGCAGATCAACCAGGAGTCCGTCAGCGGCATCAAGACCTTCAAGTCGATCAGCGGCTGCGCCATCACCATCACCGGCGGCACCAGACCGGTCACGCGTCGGGCACGTACAGCCACTGGAACGGCTACAAGATCGACACCCCGGTCACGACCTGCACCACCAACTACATCACCAGCCACTACACCTACTCGGGCGTGCGTGGCGACGGGGCCACGCTCTACACCGCCCCCTCGGGCAACGTCTACGCCAAGGAGGGCAACCACTGGGACATCACCTACTACGTCTGTGGGTGCTGACCTCTGCCACCTCGACGCCGGTAGGCAACCAGAACCTCAGCTTCACCCCGCGCTGGTCCTCGTACTCCCCGCCTGCCGCCTCGATCACCTTGCGTGAGGCGACGTTGGTGTCGTCGCACGTCAGGAGCGCGGGATCGATGCCGAGGGCGTGCACGTGCGGGAGCACGGCCCGCAGCATGGTCGTGGCATGGCCCTGCCTGCGCGCCGACGGGCGGATCTCGTAGCCGACGTGGCCACCGAACTCGGCCAGCCAATCGGTGAGCACGTGCCGGCACGAGATCCGGCCCAGGTACGTGTCGCCCTCGACCAGCCACCACGTGCTCTGCGGCACGTGGGTGGCCGGTCGTGGGGCGTCCGGGGTCGCGTCGGCGTGCAGGTAGGCGACGAAGTCGGCGAACCCGTCGTCGGCGGCCCAGCGGTCGGCGTACAGGCCGATCCAGCGACCGAGCATGGAGCCGTCGCCGGCGCGGCCGTCGGCGACCAGTTCCTCGACGGCGTCCAGGAATGACGCGCGGATGCGGACGTGCGGCTCGATGAGTTCGGGCATGGCACCGATTATCCGAACCCCTTCAACCCGTTTGGCGCTCGGCGCGGCGTTGGGGAGGATGTGCCGCATGTCTTCTGCGCCCGGCCCCTACCCCGCCCCCGTCGGCAAGACCGCGCGTCGCCTCGAGTGGAGCTTCCTGCCGCCCAACCTGCGCGCCTTCATCGAGCGCAAGTGCGGCTCGCCCGTGGTCGAGGCCATCTCCCAGACGTCCGGCTTCACGCCCGGCTTCGCCAGCGTGCTGGTGTGCGCGGACGGCTCGCGGCACTTCGTGAAGGCCGCATCGGTCAAGGCACAGCGCGCGTTCGCCGACTCCTACCGCGAGGAGGCCCGCAAGCTCACCGCGCTCCCGCCCGGCGTCCCCAGCCCACGACTGCTGTGGCACCTCGACGACGACTGGGTGGCGCTCGGCATCGAGTACGTCGACGGGCGCGCCCCGCGTCGCCCGTGGCGACCCGCCGACCTGGACGCCGTCCTCGACGCACTCGAGGTCGTCGCCGACGAGCTGACGCCGCCACCGGCCGATCTCACCCTCGACACGGCCGCCGACGACTTCCTGCCCCTGCTCGCCATGTGGGACCACGTCAAGGCGACGCGACCCGACCTTCTCCACCTCGACGAGGCGACGGCGCTCGCGGCCGGCTACGCCGACGTGGTGGGCGGCAACACGCTGGTCCACACCGACATCCGCGACGACAACCTGCTGGTCGGCGGCGACGGGAAGGTCTGGATCTGCGACTGGAACTGGCCGATCGTCGGCGCCGCCTGGATCGACACGCTCTTCACCCTGATCGGCCCGCGGGGAGACGGCGTCGACGTGGAATCCGTGCTCGCAGCTCGCCGGCTGACCCGCGACGTACCCCCCGAGACGATCGACCGGGTGCTGGCCCTGCTGGTCGGCTACTTCCTCAAGTCGGGCGACGACCCGGTGCCGCCGACGTCACCGTTCCTGCGCGACCACCAGCGCTGGCAGGGCGACGTGTGCTGGCACTGGCTGTGCGAACGCCGGGGCTGGGCGTGAGTCTCGCAGGACTCGATTTGGGTGGGCGAGCGCCTCAGCGGTAGTCTTCCCACTTGCATGTCCGGCGCCCAACCCTGCCAAGGGTGAGTCGGCAGCCGACACAAGACTTTCCCTGACCAGCAACGAGCGAGCAAAGGTTCTCCTGTGGCCAACATCAAGTCCCAGATCAAGCGCAACAAGCAGAACGAGAAGGCGCACGAGCGCAACAAGGCCGTGAAGACCGGTCTGAAGAGCGCCGTCCGCAAGTTCCGCGAGGCCATTGCCGCGGGCGACAAGGACGTCGCGCTGACCGCCGGCCGCGACGCCGCCAAGAAGCTGGACAAGGCTGCCTCGAAGGGCGTCATCCACAAGAACCAGGCCGCGAACCGCAAGTCGTCGATCGCGAAGCAGTCCGCCGCTCTCTGATCTCCACTCACCAACGCCCCGTCGCTCTGCGGCGGGGCGTTCGTGCATTTCTGGGCGAAGGGTGTGCTCAGCGCCCGGTGCGCAGGTCGGCGACGGTGAGCACCAGCCGCTCGAGGGTGTAGGCCGCATCGTGCGCCTGTCCCTTGATGTCGGCGTCCGCCACGGCCACCGCGCGCACGGCGGCCGAGATCCCCTCCGGGGTCCAGGACCGGGACTGGTCACGGACCTGCCGGACCTTCCACGGCGGGACGCCGAGCTCGCGCGCCAGGTCGCCCTCGCGCATGCCGTTGGGGGCACCGAGGAACCGCGCCAGGCTCCGGGCCGAGCCGGCCATCGCCGAGGTCACGAGCACGGAGGCCGTGCCGCCGTCCATCGCCCAGCGCAGGGCCTCGAGCGCCTGGGCCTTGCGACCGGCGAAGGCCGCGTCGGCCACCGCGAAGGACTTGGCCTCGGCGCGGCCGCCGAAGTAGCGCTGCACCTTCTCGACGGTGAGCTGCTCACCGGGGAAGTCGTTGGTCAGCTGGTGCGCCGCGGCGGCGAGTGAGCGCAGGTCTCCACCGACGGCGGTCACCAGGAAGGCCGCGGCGTCGCCCGCGATCTTGGCGCCCTGTCCGGCGAACTCCGAGGTGACGAAGCCGGTCAGCTCGGAAGCCTTGATCTCCTGCGACTTCACCTCGGTGACCGACCCGAGCTTGCGCAGCTTGGTGAGCAGCCCGCTGCCCCGCGGCCCACCGCCGTGCACGAGCACCAGCGCGATGTCGTCGGCCGGCGCGGCCGCGTAGTCGAGGATGCCGTCGTGGCAGTCGTCGGGCAGGCCCTCGAGGCCCCGCACGATCACGCACCGGGTGGAGGAGAACAGCGACGGCGCCGCCATCTCGCCCAGGCTGGCCAACGTCAGGTCGGAGGCCTCGGAGTCGGCGATCTCGGCCTCGGAGTCGAAGCCCTTGACGGCCGCGCGGACGCCGACGACGGTGCGCTCGCTGAGGAACTCCTCCTTGCCGGTGACGAGGATGATCCGGCCGAGAACCTGTGCTGCGGTGGGGGTGGAAGCCATGGTGTGAGAACACTAGCCGCGACCGCGGACAGCGATCCCGTCGTCCGTCTGCAGCACCAGCACGTCGCCGTCGAGATCCGTGCGGCGTACGACCGCACCGGTCGCCGTCAGCGCCGCCACCAACCCCGGATCGGGGTGGCCGTAGTCGTTGTCGGCGCCCACCGAGAACAGCGCGAGCCCGGCGCGCAGCCCCGTCAGGAACTCCAGGTCCTGCTGGCGGCTGCCGTGGTGCGGCACCTTGAGCACATCGACGGTGAGGTCGGGGAGGGTCCGCCGCAGCGCCAGCTGCGCCGGCGGCTCGATGTCGCCGGTGAGCAGGATCCGCACACCGCGCACCTCCGCCAGCAGCACGACGCTCGCGTCGTTGGCCGCGCTGCCGTCGCCGACCCCGGCGGTCGGAGCGTCGGGCAGCGGCCACAGCGTCTGCAAGGTGACGTCTCCGACCCGCCTGGTCTCGCCGTACGCCGCCACGACCGGTGGCCGCTCCAGCTCCCGACCCACCGTCGTCGCACCCTCGGGCGGGTCCACCATCGACGTCACGTCCACCTCGCCCACCACCCGGTCCTCGAGCACGCCCGGCAACCCGTCGATGTGATCCGCGTGGAAGTGCGTCAGCACGACGAGCGGGACGCTGGTGACGCCGAGCCGAGCGAGGCAGCGGTCCATCAGCGCGGGGTCCGGGCCGGCATCCACGACCACGCCCGTCCCCGGTGCCGCGTTGAGGACGAGGCCGTCGCCCTGGCCGACATCGCACATCGCCAGCACCCACCCGTCGGGTGGCCAACCGGGCGAGGGCGGTCGGGTCAGCACGGTCACGACGAGCAGCACCGAGCACCCGACGCCCGTCACCGGCGACCGCAGCAGCCGAGGCGCGGCCAGGACCACCACGACGCACAGCAGCGTGATGGCGGCGAGGGCGATCGGGCCGGTCCCCCACTCCACTGCGGCGGTCGGCAGCGCCGCACCGCGCTGGGCGACGACCACGATCCACGACACCGACCAGGCGGCCGGCGCGGCCACCACCTGGCCGAGCGGCGCCCAGACGAGTCCCGCCAGCCCGCCCGCCAGACCGAGCACCGTCGCCGGCGCCACCGCGGGTGCGGCGAGCAGGTTGGCCAGCACCGCGACCAGGCTGATCTGACCCGAGATCGCGGTCACGACCGGAGTGCACGCGACCTGGGCGGCGAGCGGCACCGAGATCGCCTCGGCCACCCAGCGCGGCAGCCAGCGCATCATCGCGTCCCGCCAGGCAGGCGCCAGGAAAAGGATCCCGCCGGTCGCCAGGACGGACAACGCGAACCCGGCGGTCACGGCCAACCCGGGATCGACGAGGAGCAGCGCGAACACCGCGGCCCCGAGGCAGCGGGTGCCACGCTCGCGGCCGTTGCTGCCCATCCCGATCAGCGCGACCGTCCCCATGGCCGCGGCCCGCACCACGCTCGGCTCGGTCCGCGCGATCAGCACGAAGCCGACGATGCCGAGGGCCGCCGAGAGGTACATCCAGCGGCCGCGCACGCCGCACCACCGCCCCACGATCAGCAGGAAGCCGACGAGCAGGGTCAGGTTGGTGCCCGACACGGCCAGCAGGTGCGTCAGCCCGGTCGTCCGGAAGTCGTCGGCCAGCACGGGGTCGAGGCCGCTGTCGTCACCCACGACCAGCGACGGCACCAGCTCGCGCGCGTGCTCGCTCCGGGGAGCCACGGCCTCCCGGATCGATGCCCGCACCGCCGCCGCTCCCCGCCACCAGACATCGGGCCCGGACTCCACGCTCGGCGGGCCGCGCACCGACAGCACGCCGAGCACCGGCGGGCCGTGGCCGTCGTCGGGCGCCAGCCGACCGGTCGCCCGGACCTCGCTGCCGAGGCGCACGCCGAGCCAGGACTCGTCGGCCAGCACCACGACCGGCGCGCGCAGGGAGTACGTCGCACCGCGGCCCGTCACCTCCGTCAACGTCCCCCGCACGACGACGAGGTCGCCGAACTGTCCCGCCACCATCCGCGGGTCGCTCGTGACAGCGACCCGGGTCGAGACGACGGCCCGGTCGGAGACGAGGCCGGCCACCGGGCCACTGTCGAACGGAGCGACCCGGAGCGTCGCCACCCCGACGACGGCCAGGACCGCCAGCGCGCACGCCAGCGCGGGCCATGACCACGACGTGACTGCCGCCCCCAGGCCCACCAGTGCCAGCAGCAGGCTCAGCCAGACCGGCAACCCCGCTGCCGCCAGCCCGCCCAGCCAGGCCCCGACTCCCAGCAACGGCAGCCGCAGATCTCGCACCACCCCCTCGACTCGTCAGATCGTCACGTGCGGAGCGATCTCCGCCAACGTCGCATCGCCGATGCCGTCCACCTCGAGCAGCTCCTCCACCGCCGTGAAGCCGCCGTGCTCGGTGCGCCACGAAGCGATCGCCTCGGCCGTCACCGGCCCCACGCCCGGCAACGTCTCGAGCGCCGCGAGATCGGCGGTGTTGAGGTTGACCAGCGGGCCGGTCTCCCCCGCCCCGGGCGTGGCACCCAGCGAGCCCACCAGGCCGGCCGGGACCGGCACGCCGACCAGGATCTGTTCACCGTCGACCAGAGGCCGGGCGAGGTTGAGCGACGCCAGGTCGACGCCGCGCCGGGCGCCGCCGGCCGCCTCGACCGCGTCCACCACCCGCGAGCCCGGCGGCAGCACCGCGATGCCTGGCCTGCGGACCTTGCCGGCCACGTCCACCGTGACGTCCCCGCCGTCGGTCGCCTCGGTGTCACCAAGCGCCGGCGCTCCCGAGGTCGACGGCTGGACCGAGGGCGTCACCAGCCCCTCGCTCACCGGAGCCAGGGCCGGCACCGGCTCGGGATCGGAACGGACGGCCAGCCACGCGGCCACGCCCACGGCCACGGCGATGACGATCGAGATCACGGCCACGTGCGCCCCGGTCAGCTTGAGCCGGGAGCTCGGCCCGCCGACCGGCCCACGCATCGAGTGCCGGCCCGGCACCGGGACGATCGGCGCATCACCGGGATGGTCGCCGGCGTCGAGTGCAGGGTCGGCGTGCAGTCCGCGCACCTGCGTGTGGCGATGCGCGACCGGCGGGTCGCCGCGGACCGCAGCCAGCTCGGCGCTGAGGGTCGCGAGGCGACGCGACACCGCCTCGGCGTGCTCGTCGCTGGCCGTGCTCCGCGGGTGAAGTGGACGCATGCGTCGAACCTAGGAAGCGGCGCCGACACCTGCCACCCGCGTGACCTCAGCCTGTGGACAACCTCGGCGCGGCTCGCTCATCCACAGGGACCAGCGAGAGAGTGGCCCGGTCAGCCGAGGCGCGGGGCCACGCACACCGCGACCATGCCCGGCCCGACGTGGGCCCCGAGGACCGCACCCAGCTCACCGCACCAGAGCTCGCGGCCACCGAGGTTGTCGGCCAGGCGCTCGGTCAGCTTCGCCGCGAGCTGCTCGGCCCGCTCGACGTTCGCGAGGTGTGCGACGTAGACGTCGACCTGCTCCGAGCCCGCCGCCTCGACGGCGAGGTCCTCGAGGCGGGCGAGTGCTCGCGCGCCGGTCCGGACCTTCTCGAGGTTGGCGACCTTGCCGTCGACGATGCTCAGCAGCGGCTTGACCGACAGCGCGCCCCCGAAGATCGCTGCCGCGGCACCGATCCGGCCGCCCCGGCGCAGGTATTCGAGGGTGTCGACGTAGAACAGCGACGTCGCCGCGGCGGCCCGGGCGCGCGCTGCCTCGGCCGCGTCGGCCACCGACCCGCCGGCGTCGAGGACGTCGGCGGCCGACAGTGCGGCATACCCCGTCGCAGCCCCGACCTGCCGACTGTCGATGCAGGTGACCGACACGTCGACCTGCTTGGCCGCGAGCTGGGCGGACTCGAAGGTGCCGCTCATCTCGCCCGAGAGGTGGATCGAGAGGATCTCGTCCGCACCCTCGCGGGCCAGACGCTCGTAGACCTCGGCCATGGCCGCGGGGTTGGGACGGGACGTGCTGACCGGAACGAAGTCGGCCAGCGCCTTCGCCACGAGCTCGGGGGTCGCGCCGTCGCGCCCCTCGTCGTACACCTGCGCCCCGATGACGACCTGGAGCGGCACCACCACGATCCCGCGCTCCTCCGCCTGTTCCGGCGGGATGCACGCGGTCGAGTCGGTGACGATGACGGTCCGTGGCATGTGGCGAAGGCTAGCGCTAGCCGGCGACGATCCTGATGGTCACCTCGCAGCTCGAGCGCTCGTTCCTCGCGCCCTCACGCATCGGCGACGATATTGACCAGCTTCGGGGCTCGGACGATCACCTTCCGGATGCTCTTGCCGTCCAGCGCTCGCACGACTGCCTCGTCGGCCAGAGCTGCGGCCTCCAGGTCGGCCTCGGAGATGTCGGGCGACACCTCCAGGCGCGCCCGGACCTTGCCCTGGATCTGGACGATGGCCGTGACCGAGTCCTCGACCAGCAGCGCCTCGTCGACGGCGGGCCACCCCGCACGGGCCACCGTGGGCTCGTGACCCAGTCGCTCCCACATCTCCTCGGCGACGTACGGCGCCACCAGCGACAGCAGGATCGCGACCGCCTCGACGGCCTCGCGCACGGCCGGGTCGGCAGGACCGGAACCGGAGTCGATCGCCTTGCGGGTCGCGTTCACCAGCTCCATCGTGCGCGCGACCATGACGTTGAAGCGGTGCTTCTCGATCAGCTCGGCCGCCTCGTGCACGGTCTTGTGGGTCAGCTTCCGCAGGGTCACGTCGCCGGCGTCGGGCGAGGTGCCCGGCGCCGAGGTGACGTCCCCGCTCAGCCGCCATGCGCGCTGCAGGAACTTCAGCGCGCCGCTCGGCGACACGTCGGCCCAGTCGATGTTGTCCTCCGGCGGGCTGGCGAAGACCAGCGTCAGCCGCACCGCGTCCACGCCGAACTCCGCAAGTTGTCCCCCCAAGCTGACGCCGTTGCCCAGCGACTTGCTCATCTTGCGGCCGTTGTTGATGACCTTGCCCTGGGACAGGTAGGCCGAGAAGGGCTCGCCGAAGCTCAACAGCCCCATGTCCCGCAGCGCCTTGGTGAAGAACCGGGCGTACAGCAGGTGCAGCACGGCGTGCTCGTCGCCGCCGATGTAGATGTCGCACGGTCCCCACATGTTGACCAGGTCGGAGTCGAACGCCTGGGTGTGGTCGTGCGGGGAGCAGTAGCGCAGGAAGTACCAGGACGAGTCGACGAACGTGTCCATCGTGTCGGTGTCGCGCTTGGCCGGTCCCCCGCACTTCGGGCACTCGACGTTGACCCACTCCTCGGCCCCGCCCAGCGGCGAGACGCCCTTGGGCTTCAGGTCGGCACCACGCAGCGCGGGCAGCTCGACCGGCAGCTGGTCGTCGGGGACCGGCACCTCGCCGTCGACGGGACAGTGGATGATCGGGATCGGCGCACCCCAGTAGCGCTGACGCGACAGCAGCCAGTCGCGCAGCCGGAAGTTGACCGTTCCTCGGCCCAGTCCCTCGGCCTCCAGGTAGGCGATCGTCCTCGACTTGGCCTCGGCGACCGGCAGCCCGTTGATGTCCAGCGGCGCGTCCGTCCCGGCCGCCGGCGAGTTGATCGCGGGCCCCTCACCAGAGTAGGCGTCACCCTCGAAGTCGGCGGGCAGCTCGGTCGTGCGGATGATCGGCAGGCCCATCACCGTCGCGAACTCCCAGTCGCGCTGGTCGCCACCGGGCACGCCCATGACCGCACCGGTGCCGTAGTCGGCCAGCACGTAGTCGGCGGCCCAGACGGGAATCCGCTCGCCGGTGACCGGATTGCGGGCGGTGACACCCAGGTCGACGCCGGTCTTGACCCGGTCGCTCGACAGGCGCTCGATCTCGGTCTCCTTGCGGACGTCCTCGCGGTAGGCCTCGAACTCCGCCCGGCGCTCGTCGGTGACCAGCTCGTCGGCCAGCGCGGCGTCGACCGCCACCACCATGAACGTGGTGCCGAAGATCGTGTCCGGACGCGTCGTGTAGACCGTGATCGGCTCCGCGCGACCCGCCACGACGAAGTCGACGTGGGCGCCCTCGGACCGGCCGATCCAGTTGCGCTGCGCGTTGACGACCTTGGTCGACCACGTCTCCTGCAGGTCGTCCAGCGAGTCCAACAGCTCCTGGGCATAGGCGGTCGTCCGGAAGTACCACTGCGTCAGCTCGCGCTTGGTCACCGCGGCGCCGCAGCGCTCGCACGCACCGTCGACGACCTGCTCGTTGGCCAGCACCGTCTGGTCGTTGGGGCACCAGTTGACCGGCGAGTTCTTCCGGTAGGCCAGGCCCTGCTCCTTCAGGCGCAGGAACAGCCACTGGGTCCAGCGGTAGTACTCCGGGTCGGAGGTGTTGAACCGGCGCGACCAGTCGAAGCTGACGGCGTACTTCTTGAACGACTCCAGCTGGGTGTCGATGTTGCCGTACGTGTAGTCGGCCGGGTGCGCGTCGTTGCGGATCGCGGCGTTCTCCGCGGGCAGGCCGAAGGAGTCCCAGCCCATCGGGTTCAGGACCTCGTAGCCGCGCTGCCACCAGTAGCGCGCCAGCACGTCGTGCAGCGCCGTCACCTCGGCATGACCCATGTGCAGGTCACCACTCGGGTAGGGGAACATCGTCAACGCGTAGCGCTTCTCGCGCTCGCCGGAACGGACGACCTCGTCGTCGGCACGGAAGGGCTCGAGCTTGTCCCAGACCGGCTGCCACTTCGCCTGGACGGCCTCGACGTCGTACGTCGCGGCCTGGTCGGCGCCCTCGTGCTGGTCCTGTGTCTCGCTCATCGTCTCGATCCCGTTCTGTTCCGGTGCCCGTGCCTGCTGATGACATGAAAAAACCCCTCGCATGGAGGGGTGGCCGCGCGACGTGTCCTGTGGACAGGGAGTCAGCGCGGCTGGCCAAGAAGCAGGGACTGCGTACTCATGCATCCCATGGTAGCGCCGAGGCAGCGAGACGTCATACGCCAGTCGACCCATGGGTGCGACGACGCATGACGTCCCGCCTGCGTCACTTCACGAACTTGGGCGTCATCGGCGGGTTCCACCACTCGCCGTTGTGCGCCTTGACCGCGCCGAGCACGTGCAGGACGAACGCGAACACCAGGGCGAGCGGGTAGGTCACGAAGCCGATCAGCACCAGCATCAGCGGGAGCGAGATCAGCAGCACGATGCCGGTCATGATCTGCACGTTCAGCGAGTTGGCGGCGTGCGCCCGGACGAACGGGCCGCGGTCCTTGTACATCAGGTAGATGACGAGGGAGCCGACGAAGCCGAGGAGTCCGGCGGAGAGCACCATCGCCACCAGCGGGGCGCCGTGCGCGACCGCGCCCATCGTCCGCTCCTGGGTGGGCGAGAGCTGGGTCTGGGGCTGGGCGTAGGAATCGGGCTGACTCATGAGGACCTCCTTGGTCGATGTCACCAACTCAACCACGCCGAACGGTGTTTTCCATCCCGGTTCGGGGGTGCGTCAGGGTCGGGTCAGGGAAGGACTCGGGTCGACCCTCCAACAACTGTTTGACAGTGGGCGCGACCGTGGTGCATCCTGACTGCCCAACGACTCTTGGAGGGTGGCCGACATGGACGAGGGACTGTCCGCACTGCGCTCGATGGCGCACCCCGTGCGGCTCCGCATCCTGTCGATGCTGACCGCCCAGCCGATGAGCGCGGCCGAGGTCGCTCGCGAGCTCGACCTGACGCACGCCAATGCGTCCTACCACCTCCGCGTGCTCCACGACGCAGGCGAGCTCGTGGTCGAGAGCGAGGAGAAGATCCGGGGCGGTACGGCGAAGCGCTACCGCTACGTCGTCGGAGGCAACCCTGAGCGCCCGCCCGGCCCCTCGAACAACGAGGACCTCATCGCCTGGCAGCTGGCCACCAGCGCGGAGATCGTCCGGCGGCTGGCCCAGCGGAAGAAGGGCCCGGGCAGCTCGTCGGACATCGAGACCTGGGTGTCGCCGGAGACCTGGCAGGCGGCCATCGATGCCATCGCCACCGCGATGACGATGCTGCACGCGGAGGCCCGACCGCCCCGGACCGAGGGCACGATCCACGTCAGCGCCTCGTCGCAGGCATTTCAGATGGAGGACCCCGCATGACCTGGGCCAACGCCGTCCAGCCGCTGCGCCAGCGCAACTTCGCGTGGTACTTCGCCTCCCGCTTCGTCAACACCCTCGGCAACATGATGGCCAGCATCGCGCTGACGTTCGCCGTCCTCGACATCACCGACTCGGCCGCCGCGCTCGGCCAGGTGCTGGCGGCGCACACGATCCCGATGATCCTGCTCCTGCTCTGGGGCGGCGTGATCTCCGACCGCTTCCCTCGCGAGCTCGTCATCCAGCTCTCCAACGTCGCGTCGGCGATCACCCAGGGCCTGATCGCGTTCCTGGTGCTCACCGGAAGCGCCGAGCTGTGGATGCTGATCGCGCTGTCCGTCGTCCACGGCGCGGTCTCGGCGATCTCGTTCCCGGCGATGGCGAGCCTGCTCCCCCAGCTCGTCCAGCGCGACCAGCTGCAGCCGGCCAATGCGCTGATGTCGCTGACCCGCAACGGCCTCACCGTCCTCGGCCCGACGCTCGGCGCCCTGCTCGTCGTCACGATGGGCGCCGGCTGGGCACTGGCCATCGACGCCGGGACGTGGCTGGTCGCGGCCATGCTGCTCCTCCCGGTCAAGATCCCGCGCGCCGAGAAGGGCGCCGAGAGGACCAGCACCATCGCCGACCTCCGCGAGGGTTGGACGTTCTTCAGGTCCACCACCTGGCTGTGGGCGGTCGTGCTCGGCTTCGGCTTCCTCAACATGATCCACAACGGCGCCATCTTCGTGCTCGGTCCGGTCGTGGCCGAGGACACGATCGGCCGCCAGGGCTGGGGCTACGTCCTCTCCGCGGAGGCGCTCGGCCTGCTGGCCATGGCCGTGGTGCTGCTGCGCGTTCCCCTCAAGCGGCCACTCTTCTGGGGCATGATCTCGGTCGCGCTCCTTTCGGTGCCGATGGTCATGCTCGGCGTCGAACCGCACCTCGTGGCCCTCGTGTGCACGGCCTTCGTCGCCGGTGCCGGCCTCGAGGTCTTCTCCATGGCCTGGAACCTCGCCATGCAGGAGAACATCGACGACCGGATGCTCTCGCGTGCCTACTCCTACGACGCCCTCGGCTCGTTCGTCGCGATGCCCATCGGCCAGCTCGCGTGGGGTCCGCTCGGCGCCGCGTTCGGCAACTCGCGCGTCCTGGTCATCTCGGGCATTGCGTACGCCGCCATCTGCCTGCTCGTCCTCACCTCGCGCTCGGTGCGTGACCTGCCCCGGCGCACGGCCGCGGAGGACGAACTGCTCAACACCGCTGGTTGAGCAGTGTCGAGCGCAGCGAGGAACGTGTCGAAACCGAGGCCCCAGCGCTCGCTAGAGTCGCGGGATGACCACTCCTGACATGTTCCGCCTCGACGGCAAGGTCGCCATCGTCACCGGCGCGTCCAGCGGCATCGGCGTCGCCTTCGCCCAGTCCCTCGCCGAGGCCGGCGCCGATGTCGTCCTCGGTGCCCGCCGCGTCGAGAAGCTCGCCGACACCGCCAAGCTCGTCGAGTCCGCCGGCCGCCGCGCCCTCACGGTCGCGACGGACGTGGCCGACCCCGAGCAGTGCCAGGCCCTGGTGGACGCCGCCATGGCGGAGTTCGGTCGCGTCGACGTACTCGTCAACAATGCCGGCACCGGCACGGCCGTCCCCGCGACCCGCGAGACGCCCGAGCAGTTCCGCTCGGTCATCGACGTCAACCTCAACGGCTGCTACTGGATGGCGCAGGCGTGCGGCCGGGTCATGCAGCCGGGCTCGTCGATCATCAACATCTCCTCGGTGCTCGGCATCACCACTGGTGGGTTGCCGCAGGCGGCGTACAGCGCCTCCAAGGCCGGCCTCAACGGACTGACCCGCGACCTGGCGCAACAGTGGATGGAACGCAAGGGCATCCGGGTGAACTCGGTCGCGCCGGGCTTCTTCCAGTCCGAGATGACCGACACCTACCCCGACGGCTACCTCGACCTCGCGATGATGCGCGTGCCCGCGCGCCGCAAGGGCGACCCGGCCGAGCTGGCCGCGACCGTCGTCTTCCTCGCCTCCCCCGCCGCCGGCTACATCACCGGGCAGACGCTGCCGGTCGACGGCGGCATGACGATCGCCTGACGCGTCAGGCGCTCCTGGAGAGCGACGGCTCGGGTTCGACCATGAGTTCGCGCAGCTGCGCCAGGATCCGCTGGAGCAGCCGGGACACCTGCGGCTGGGTCAACGTGAGCTGCTCGGCCATCTCCGTCTGGGTCAGCTCCTCGACGAAGCGCATCTGCAGGACGGACCGATCGCTATCCGACAATCCCGCCAGCAGCCAGCGCACGAGCGCCCGCGTCTCGGCGGCGGCGAAACCCGGATCGTCGCACGGGACGACGTCGCCCAGCACCGAGCCCGCCTCGCAGCCGATCGGCAGGTCCAGCGACGTGGGTGAGAAGCAGCCCTGCGCCAGCTGGGCCTGGCGCACCGCGTGAGGCGCGACGCTCAGCCGGGCTGCGATCTCCTCGACGCCGAGCTCGCGGCCAGCGCTCTGGAGGTGCCTGCGCTGCTCTGCCCTGAGCAGCGGCTGGAGCTCCTGGACGCTGCGTGGCGGACGCACCATCCAGCCGAGGTCTCGGAAGTACTTCATGACCTCGCCGCGGATGGACGGCACCGCGTAGGAGAGGAAGTCGTGACCCCTGTCGGCGTCGAAGTGCTCGACCGCTCGCACCAGTGCCAGGCATGCCGTCTGCTCGAGATCCTCGAGGTCGCAGCCCCGGTCGCGAAAGCGCCGGGCGATGCTGCGGGCCACCTCAACGTTGAGGACGACGATCTCGGACAGGGTCTCCGAGCGCTCATCGCCCGGGGCCTCACCGGTCGCACGGTCGAACAGGTCCTGGGTGCGACGCCTCAGCTCGAGCGAGGCGGGTGCGACTTGAACGATCATCACGAACCCTTCGATGAACAACTTGGGGTAGTCGTCATCGAGGTCCAGGATGCCGTCCTCCGATGATGCCACCGATTGCACCGTGAATACCGATTCGAGGGCCATCAATCCCACGGCGCTGGGTACCGGACGTGGATGACCACCGTGCGGAACGAGTCCGTCCATCAGGTCCGGTGCGTCGACACGACCTGGCCCGACGCTTCACATCGGCCGGCGCGACTCGCGCCCGCCGCGCCCGAACCTGCGTAGCATCGAGCGCGACGGGGCTGCCGGCCCCGAGCACCGATGCCCGCAACACTCACCGGAAGGCACAACATCGCCGACGAGGCCCGGGCATCACCGCAGGACCACCACGTCCGCGCGTGGGCGATAGCGCTCATGAGCGTCCAGCCATCGACGGAGGCTCGCGGCATCGCCGACAAGCTGCACCGGCTGGTGTGTGCGGCCTCGACCGGGCTGGACGTGGACGGTGCGGTCGTGACCTTGAAGTCGATCGACGGCTCGGAAGCCATCGCGGCCGCCTCCGACGCGGCGAGCCGCGGTCGTGCGGAGCTGGAGTTCAGCGTCGGCGAGGGTCCCGCTCACGACGCCTTCTCCGACGGCGCGCCAGTGATCGTGGCCGACCTCGGCGGCCCGATGGGCGACACCTGGCCCGGCTACGCCCCTGCCGGCCGAGTGGCCGGAATCGGGGCGGTCTTCGCGTTTCCCCTCCAGGTGGGAGCCTCCCGGTTCGGGGTGCTGAGCCTGTTCTCCGACGTCCCGAGGGTGCTCGAGGCGGCCGAGACGTCGCGCTGCCTCGCCCTGTCAGCCCTCGCGACGGAGATGTTGCTGGACAGCTCAGCGGCCACGAGCGACGGTGAGATCGATCCCGACCTCAAATCCGCGCTCGGTTTCCGTAGCGAGATCTACCAAGCGCAGGGGATGCTGATGGTATCTCTCGGGGTCCCCCTGCCCGAGGCTCTGGCGATGATGCGTGCCCACGCGTTCGCGGACGGACGGAAGCTGATCGACGTGGCCATCGACATCGTCGACGGACGCCTCGAGCTGAACGGCGACAAGCAGGCTTAGATGACGACAGGCACCGAGCAGGAAGAAGCGCAGGAATGATCTCCACCGAACGGCTCACCGACGTGTTCGTCGAGGTCGCCGACACCTTGATCAAGGACTTCGACCTCGTCGAATTCCTGCACAACCTCACCGACCACGCGGCGGCGGTGAGCGGTGCCGAGGCCGTCGGCCTGATGCTGGCCGACCAGCAGGGCGAGCTGCGCTACATGGCGGCCTCCAACGAGACCGGCAAGATGCTCGAGCTGTTCCAGCTCCAGAACGCCGAGGGCCCCTGCCTGGACTGCTACTCGAGCCGGGCGCCGGTGGTCAACGCGGACCTCGCGACCGCCTCCGAGCGGTGGCCCAAGTTCGCTCCGGCCGCACGCGCCGCGGGCTTCCAGTCCGTGCACGCCTTCCCGATGCGGCTGCGCGACAGCGTGATCGGCGCGCTCAACCTGTTCGGCCACGCCGACGTCGCGTTCAAGGAGGAGGAAGTGCGGGTGGTGCAGGCGCTCGCCGACGTGGCCACCATCGGCTTGCTGCAGGAGCGCTCAATCGCGCGCTCCGACTCCCTGACCGAACAGCTCCAGGGGGCGCTGAACAGCCGCATAGTCATCGAACAGGCCAAAGGCGCCCTGGCCCGTCAACAGGGCACGACGCCCAGCGAGGCGTTCGAGGTGATGCGGTCGCAGGCGCGGCGGTCGCGGCGCCGGCTCGTCGACGTTGCCAACGAGGTCATCGCCGGGATCGAACGCTAGTCGCACCTCGAGCCGCGACTCGGCCTCGTCCATGAGGAAGGACTGACGCAGCTGGACCAGCCCGGCCGTGATCCGGCCTTGGGCGGTTCCCAACGGTATGCCGAGGAGCCGGGCGACCTCGGCGTGCGAGTGCCCGCAGAAGTAGGCCAGCTCGAGCACCTGACGCTGCTTGACCGACAGGCCGGACAGCGCGGCCGACACGACCCGCGCATTCTGTGACCTCTCCGCCGTCTCGGAGGTCGAGGGCCCGACACTGCGAACGCGGTCCTCTGCCTTCCCCTGAGCGATCCTCATCAGCCGCGCGACGACCGAGCCCCGGGCCAGGTCGTGGCGCGCGACCTGCCGCCAGATCTCGAGGTAGACGTCCCGCGTGACCTCGTCTGCCTGGACCGGATCCCGGACCACCCTCAGCACCACGCCGTACACACGCGCCGCGGTCTCCGCGTAGACCGAGGCGAAGGCATCGACATCGTCGACCCTGGGCTCGATGAGCTTCAGGGGTCGCTGCACAGGCGTCATGTCACATTCCGATCGCGACGGGGGGTTCGCTCCCTTCAGGTACCCAGCCGCTCGTCGATCATCGTCAGCGTGCCGAGGCGGCGGCGACGAGAGCCCGGAACAGGCCGGCGTCTGCAGCCACCTCGGGGTGCCACTGCACCGCGGCGCACAACCGGTCGCCACGTGCCTCTATCGCCTCGAGCAGGCCGTCCTCGGCCCAGGCCGCGGCCGCGAAACCCGGGTGGGTCCGCACCGACTGGTGGTGATGGCAGTGCACCGTCAGGGACGTCCCGAGCACGGCCGCGAGCCGGGTCCCCGGTGCCAGCGACACCGAGGTCTCGCCGAAGGCATCAGCGCCGGGACTGTGCTGCTCGTGGTCGACCAGGTCGGGCACGTGCTGGTCGAGGTCGCCGCCCGCATGGACGGCCATCACCTGCATCCCACGGCAGACCCCGAGCACGGGCAGGCCGGCCGCGTCCGCCGCGTCGAGCAGCGCCAGCTCCCAGCCGTCGCGGTCGTCGCGCCAGCTGGCCGTGTGCTCGTGCGGCTGCTCGCCGTACCGCTCGGGCGACACGTCCGCTCCGCCGCTGATCACCAGGCCGTCGAGCCGGGCGACCACGGCGGTGGCGGCCTCGGCGTACGGCGCAGTCGGGGGCAGCAGCACCGGCACGCCCCCGGCCACCTCGATCGCCCGGGCGTACGTCGTCGGCAGCAGGTCGGCCGACTGGTCCCAGGCACCCCAGCGAGCCTGCTCGCGGTAGGTGCTGAGCCCGATCAGCGGCGTGCTCACAGCGCTGTCGCTCACAAGGGCGTCACGTACGCACCCGAGATGCCGCCGTCCACGAGGAATGTCGAGGCGGTCATGAAGGACGACTCGTCGGAGGCCAGGAAGAGCACGGCGTTGGCCATCTCTTCCGGCTCGCCGAACCGGCCCATCGGCACGTGCACGAGCCGTCGGGCCGCGCGCTCCGCGTCGGTGGCGAAGAGCTCCTGCAGGAGCGGCGTGTTCACCGGGCCCGGGCACAGCGCGTTGACGCGGACGCCCTCACGCGCGAACTGCACCCCGAGCTCGCGGCTCATCGACAGCACCCCGCCCTTGGACGCGGAGTAGGAGATCTGCGACGTGGCCGCCCCCATCACCGCGACGAACGAGGCCGTGTTGATGATCGAGCCCTTGCCCTGCTCGAGCATGTAGGGCAGCGCGGCCTTGCAGCAGAGGTAGACGCTGGTGAGGTTGACCTCCTGCACCTTGCGCCACGCGTCGAGCTCCGTGGTGAGGATCGAGTCGTCGTCGGGCGGCGAGATGCCGGCGTTGTTGAACGCGACGTCCACCGAGCCGTAGGTGTCCTTGGCGGTTCTGAAGAGCGCGTCGACCTCGTCCTTGCTCGTGACGTCGACGTGCACGTAGGTGATGCCGAGCTCCTCGGTGAGGGCCGCGCCGCGACTGTCGTCGACGTCGCCGATGACCACCCTGGCTCCCTCTTCGAGGAACCTGCGCACAGTGGCGAGGCCGATGCCGGAGCACCCTCCGGTGATGACAGCGACCTTGCCCTCGAGGCGTCCGGCCATGGTGATCCCTCTGCTTTCGTGTGCTCAATCCTGGGCGATGAAGATGTTCTTCTCCTCGGTGAACGCGTTGGGCGCGTCCGGACCGAGCTCCCGGCCGAGGCCGGACTGCTTGTAGCCGCCGAACGGGGTCCAGTAGCGGACCGAGGCGTGCGAGTTCACGCTGAGGTTGCCCGCCTCCACCCCACGTGCGACCCGGAGCGCCCGGCCGACGTCGCGGGTGAAGATCGAGCCGGACAGACCGTACTCGGTGTCGTTCGCGAGCCGGACCGCCTCCTCCTCGTCCTCGAAGGGCATCACCGCGACGACCGGTCCGAAGACCTCCTCGCGCCAGATCGGCATCGACGGGTCGTCCGCCAGCACCACCGTCGGCGGCACCCAGAAGCCGTCGGACTCCGGGACCGATCCGGTGAAGGCCGGGGTCACGGCGTCGAGATAGTTCGACACCGACTCCTTCTGCTTCGCCGAGACCAGGGGCCCCATCTCGCTGGCCTCGTCGGACGGGTCGATCACCTTGAGCGCCTTGACCGCGGTCTCCAGCCGGCCCAGGAACTCGTCGTACGCCGAACGCTGGACCAGGATCCGCGACCGCGCGCAGCAGTCCTGGCCCGCGTTGTCGAAGACGGCGTACGGCGCCGTCGCCGCCGCCTTCGCGATGTCCGCGTCGGCAAAGACGATGTTCGCGCTCTTGCCGCCGAGCTCGAGCGTCACCCGCTTCACCTGGTCGGCGCAGCCGCGCATGATCTGCTTGCCGACGTCGGTGGACCCGGTGAAGCAGACCTTGCGGACCAGCGGGTGCGTGACGAAGCGCTCCCCCACGACCGACCCCTTGCCGGGGATGACCGTGAAGACGCCCTCCGGCAGGCCGGCCTCGAGAGCCAGCTCCGCCAGGCGGATGGCCGTCAGTGGCGTCAGCTCCGCGGGCTTCAGCACGACGGTGTTCCCGGCAGCGAGTGCGGGTCCGAAGCCCCAGCCGGCGATCGGCATCGGGAAGTTCCAGGGCACGATCACCCCGACCACCCCGAGCGGCTCGTGGAGGGTGACGTCGATGCCACCGGGCACCGGGATCTGCCGGCCGAAGAGTCGCTCGGGTGAGGCGGAGTAGTAGTTGAGGACGTCGCGGACGTTGCCGGCCTCCCAGCGCGCGTTGCCGAGCGTGTGCCCGGAGTTGCGCACCTCGAGGTCCGCCAGCTCGTCGATGTGCGCGTCCACGATCGCCGCGAACGAGCGCAGCAGGCGCGCTCGCTCGCCGGGGGCCACGTCGCGCCAGGCCGGGAAGGCCTCGTGCGCGCGCTCGATGAGCACGTCGGTGTCCTCGGCCGAGGTCAGGGCCACCTCGGTGACGGACTGCCCGGTCGCGGGGTTGATGACGGTGAAGGTGGTCATGTCACATCCGCTCGAAGCCGCGTCGGAGCTCCCAGTCGGTGACCGCGGCGCCGTACGCCGCCAGCTCGACGTCGGCCATGTTCGTGTAGTGGTCGACGACGTCGTCGCCCAACGCTGCCCGGGCGATCGCCGAGTCGTGGAACGCCTCGCGTGCGTCCCGCAGCGTGGCCGGCACGCGGGGCCGCCCGGAGGTGTAGGCGTTGCCCTCCAGCGGCGGCTCGAGCTCGAGGTTCTGCTCGATGCCGTACAGCCCGCCGGCCATCATCGCGGCGACCGCGAGGTAGGGGTTCACGTCCCCGCCCGGCACGCGGTTCTCCATGCGGGCTCCGGCGCCACGGCCGACGAGGCGTACGGCGCAGGTGCGGTTGTCCTCACCCCACGCGATCGCGGTCGGCGCGAACGAGCCGTCGGCGAACCGCTTGTAGGAGTTGATGTTGGGCGCGTAGAGCAACGTGAAGTCCGGCATCGTCGCGAGCACCCCGGCCACGAAGCTGTCGTAGAGCGGCGTCTTCGCGGCCGCCTCGTCGTCCCAGAAGACGATCTTCCCGTCCTGGCCGCGCAGCGACAGGTGGATGTGGCAGGAGCTGCCCTCGCGCTCGTTGAACTTCGCCATGAACGTCAGCGACTTGCCGTGCTGGGACGCGATCTCCTTCGCGACCGTCTTGTAGACCGCATGGTTGTCGCAGGTGACCAGCACGTCGTCGTACAGGAAGCCGATCTCGTGCTGGCCGAGGTTGCACTCGCCCTTGGCGCCCTCGACGTTCACGCCCGCGGCGTACATGGTGTTGCGGATGTCGCGCAGCAGCGGCTCGATCCGCGTCGTGCCGACGATGGAGTAGTCGACGTTGTACTGGTTGGCGGGCGTCAGTCCGCGGTAGTTGGCGTCATGGGCGGCCTCGTAGGTGTCCTCGAAGACGATGAACTCGAGCTCGGTGCCGGCCACGGCGACAAAGCCCAGAGCGGCGGCCCGGTCCTGCTGCGCCTTCAGGATGCTCCGGGGCGACTGGGTCACCGGCTGGTGGTCCGGCCAGATCAGGTCGCACTGGACCATCGCCGTCGCGGGCAGGTGGGTGAGCAGCCGGAGCGTGTCGAGGTCGAGGACGAACTCCATGTCGCCGTACCCGCGATCCCACGAGGTGATCGCGTAGCCGCCGACGGTGTTCATGTCGATGTCGACGCCGAGCAGGTAGTTGCAACCCTCGGTGCCGTGCCCGAGGACCTCCTCGACGAAGTAGTGCCCGTGCAGCCGCTTGCCCTGCAGGCGACCCTGCATGTCGGTGAAGGCCACGACCACGGTGTCGATCGCGCCGGACTCGATGCGATCGGTCAGGTCCTCGACGGTCAGGTATCGGTTGTTCATGCTTCTCCCTCTATCCGAGCAGCCCACGCAGGAGCGCGGCCGTGTCGTCGCAGTGCTGTTCCATGGCGCGTCGTGCCTTGGTCGCATCGCCGGCGAGGATCGCCCTGACGATCGCGCGGTGCTGGCGGGTCGAGTGCTCGATGTTGACCTCGAGGACCGGGATCGCCTGGAGCATGTCGTGCAGGCAGGCCTGCACCTCGGTCACGGACCTGATCGTCATCGACGATGACGCGACACTGGCGATCGCCAGGTGCAGGCGTGAGTCGGCCTGCCGGTGCGCTGCCGCGTCCTCCGCGCTGTCGACCTCGGCCAGGGACGTGGTGAGCAGCATCCGCTCGGCGGCCGAGAGCGTCCGGCTCGCCGCGATGTAGCACGCGCCGGGCTCGACGATGCGCCGGAAGGTCAGCGAGTCCAGCAGCTGCTCCTTGCGGTCGGCGAGCCCGGGCGACCCGCCCTTGGCCGGGGCTTCCGGGCGGTACGAGACCACGGTCCCGCCGCCCCTCCCCCGGGTCGTGCTGACCATGCCCGCCTGGCGGAGCCCCGCGATCGCCTCGCGGAGGGTGGCCCGGGAGACCCCCATCCGCTCGGCGAGGTCACGCTCGGTCGGCAGCGCCGAGCCGAACGGGTAGACGCCGAGCCGGATCGCCGTCGCCAGCTGCTCGACGCACCCTTCGAAGGCGTGATGACCGCGGACGGGCCGAAGGACGGCGTCCCCGAGATGATCCGCGGCACGCGCAGCATTCATGGCAGCCAAGCTCAGGGGATCTCGGCCGGGTCGATCGTCCGGATCGGGCCCTTGAACCAGTTCTTCGCGGAGAACTGCCACCAGATGGTGATCGCCAGCAGCGCCCCGAGCGTGACGATCGGCGAGTAGTTCACGAACTTCCACTCGAAGTTCTCGTCGAACGGATTGCCGGGCTTGTAGGTCGGCATCATCAGGTACAACGACACGATCAGGATCTCGGCAACGGCAAGCGGGTTCATCCACTTGTACTTCGAGCCGTTGCTCCACTCGCCGGCCTCGAAGTTGTCGCCGTGGCGCCAGCGCAGCCAGATCGGGATCGCGAACGACAGGTAGAGGCCGAGCACGGCGATCGAGGTGACCGCGAAGAAGGCGATCGGCGAGTAGATCGGCGACTCCTCGGTGCCGATGTTCACCTCGACCAGGGCGGGAAGGGTGACCAGCGCTGCGAGCACGGCGACCAGCATCACGGCTCGCGCGGGAACCCGGTTGGCCGACAGCATCGACCAGTGGGCCGACCCGGGCACTGCTCGGTCACGGCTGAAGGCATACGTCATCCGGGACGCCGAGGTCATGCAGGACACGGCGCAGAAGAGCTGCCCGGCAGAGGAGATGAACAGGACCGTGCCGGCCCAGTTCGATCCGAGCGCAGCAGCGAAGATCGGCGCGACGCCGCCGGCGCCGAGCGAGTTGTCCGGACTTCCGTCCGGCAGGTTCGGCACCGCGAACACGACGGACAGCAGCAGGATGTAACCGCCGATCGCGGAGTACAGGATCGACTGCCAGATCCCCTTGGCCGCGCCCATCGATGCGCCCTTGGTCTCCTCGCTCAGGTGCGCGCAGGCGTCATACCCGGTGATCGTGTACTGCGTGAGCAGGAAGCCGAACGGGATCACCGCGAAGAAGAAGACACGCTGGTGGCACTGCCGTCGGAGTAGCCCGAGTTGTTGATCCGCTCGGTGAAGACGTAGCTGAAGCTCTGGTGGGTGTCAGGGATGATGAGCAGGATGCCGACGATGATCGTCGCGCCGGCGACGTGCCACCAGACCGAGACGTTGTTCATGATCGCCATCAGGTGGCCGCTGAAGATGTTCAGCACCGAGGCGATCCCCAGCACGACCACGAAGATGAAGAACACCCGCGTGAGCGAGTAGTCGCCTGCGAAGGACTCCGACCACATGCTGATCGTCAGGTCGATGAACGTCGCGCAGCCGTAGGAGACACCAGCGGTCACCGCGACGAGACCGATCAGGTTGAGCCAGCCGGTGTAGAAGCCCGCCCGCGGGCCACCCAGCTTGGCGGCCCACCAGTAGATGCCGCCCGAGGTCGGGTACGCCGACACCAGCTCGGACATGGTGAAGCCGATGAGCAGGATGAACGCACTGATGATCGGCCAGGACCACGAGATCGAGATCGGCCCGCCGTTGTTCCAGCCGGCGCCGAAGTTGGTGAAGCAGCCCGCCAGGATCGAGATGATCGAGAACGAGATGGCGAAGTTGGAGAACCCCGACCAGCTGCGGTTCAGGTCCTGGCTGTAGCCCATCTCGGCCAGACGCTTCGCGTCGGCATCCATCGGGGCGTGATCTTCGGTGGCGCTCATGCGCGTACTCGCTTCGCTCCGTGCGCGCATGAGGCACTCGGCACGCTGTGTTGGTCGACTCGCTCGCTTCGCTCGCTCATGGGACCTCCCTCTCGCACTGCTGCTCGGTCTCGCCAGTGTGGGGCGGCTCGCACTAGGGTGTCAATGGCACGACCTTAGACCTTTTAGCGGCGTCGACCGGGAGGAGCGGGCTCGTGGACCGGAACGAGATCCTCGACCAGGTCGAGTGGCTGCGCGGCGAGCCCTACGAGGTGGAGGAGCTGCCCGGCGGGCTGACCAACGTCAACCTCAAGGTCACGCTCGCCGATCGTGTCGTCGTCGTGCGCATCGCCCAGCCGGGCAGCTCGCTGCTGGCGGTCGACCACGGCATCGAGCACCTCAACTCGCTCGCGGCGGCCGAAGCAGGAGTGGGCGCCCCGGTCGATCGACTACCTGCCCGACGCGGGCCTGATGGCGGTCGGCTACATCGAGGGCCGGACGTTCACCGACGACGACCTGCGAGACAGCGCCCAGCTCCCCCGCATCGCGGCGGCATGCCGTCAGCTGCACCAGGGGCCGCGCTTCGTCAACCACTTCGACATGTTCGCCATCCAGCGCGGCTACCTCGCGGTGGTGCAGGAGCGCGGCTTCCGGCTGCCCGACCGCTACCTCGACTTCCAGCCCCACGTCGAAAGGATCCGGGCGGCATTCGCCGTACGCCCCCAGCCGACCGTGCCCTGCAACAACGACCTGCTGGCGGGCAACTTCATCGACGACGGCTCGAAGATCTGGCTGATCGACTACGAGTACTCCGGCAACAACGAGGCCTGCTTCGAGCTCGGCAACATCTGGAGCGAGGCCAACCTCTCGCTGGACCAGCTCGCCGAGCTGATGACGGCCTACGACGGCACGCTGCTCCGTCACCGAGTCGCCCGGGCCAGGCTCTGGGGACTGATGTCGAAGTACGGCTGGACCCTGTGGGGCTCGATCCAGCACTCTGTGAGCGAGCTCGACTTCGACTTCTGGGAGCTGGGCGATGGAGAAGTACGACCGCGCGGTCGAGGAGTTCGACGGTCCGGACTTCGAGCGGCTCCTGGAGGAGGTGACCCGCGCTGACTGATCCACTCCCGACGCGGGCCAGGGTCGTCATCGTCGGCGGCGGCGTGATCGGCACCAGCGTCGCCTACCACCTGACCCGGCTCGACTGGACCGACGTGCTCCTGGTCGAGCAGGGCCGGCTGTCCTCCGGCACGACCTGGCACGCGGCCGGACTGGTCGGACAGCTGCGGGCCTCGGAGAGCGGCACGCGACTGGTGCAGTACTCCACCCAGCTGTACGCCGAGCTCGAGGCCGAGGTCGGCCTGTCGACCGGCTACAAGCCGGTCGGCGGCGTGACGGTCGCCCGCACCGCGGACCGGATGATGCAGCTCCGGCGTACGGCGGCGAGCGCGGACGCCTACGGGTTGGAGTGCACGATGCTCACACCCGCTCAGGCGAAGGAGCGGTGGCCGGCCATGCAGGTCGACGACCTGGTGGGCGCGATCTGGCTGCCCGGCGACGCGACGGCCAATCCGACGGACCTGACCCAGGCGCTGGCGCGAGGTGCGCGGCAGCGTGGTGCCAGGATCGCCGAGAAGACACGGGTCCTCGACGTGCTCGTCGAGGGCGGCCGCGTGACCGGCGTCCGCACCGACGCCGGCGACGTCGAGGCGGAGATCGTGGTGAACTGCGCGGGCCAGTGGGCCAAGCAGGTCGGCCTGCTGGCCGGGGTGACCGTGCCGCTGCACTCCGCCGAGCACTTCTACGTCGTGACCGAGCAGGTCGACGGCGTGCACCCCGACCTGCCGATCCTGCGCGACCCCGACGGCTACACCTACTTCAAGGAGGAGGTCGGCGGGCTGGTCGTCGGCGGGTTCGAGCCGGAGGCGAAGCCGTGGGTGGCGCCGGACCGGATCCCCTACCCGTTCGAGTTCCAGCTCCTCGAGGAGGACTGGGAGCACTTCTCGGTGCTGATGGAGAGCGCGATGCTGCGCATCCCGGCACTGCGGGAGACGGGAGTGCGCAAGTTCTACAACGGTCCCGAGAGCTTCACCCCCGACAACCAGTTCATCCTCGGACAGTCCCCTGAGGTCACGAACTTCTACGTCGGCGCCGGCTTCAACTCCGTCGGAATCGCGTCCGCCGGCGGTGCCGGTCGCGCGCTCGCCGAGTGGATCGTGAACGGCGAGGCGACCTCCGACCTCACGGCGGTCGACATCCGCCGGTTCGCGCGGTTCAACGGCAACAACCGCTGGCTGCACGACCGGGTCGCCGAGGTGCTCGGGCTGCACTACGAGATCCCCTGGCCCAACCGCGAGATGCGCACCGCGCGCCCGTTCCGGCGCTCCCCGCTGCACGCCGTGCTCGAGAGCTCCAACGCGAACTTCGGCAGCAGGATGGGCTGGGAGCGCCCGAACTTCTTCGCTCCGCCCGGCACCGCGCCTGAGATCGAGTACACCTGGTCGAAGCCCAACTGGCTGCCCTGGGTCGCCGACGAGCACACCAGCACCCGCACCGGAGTCACGGTCTTCGACCAGACGTCGTTCTCGAAGTACCTCGTCGTCGGACCCGGTGCCGAAGCCGCGCTCCAGTGGCTGTGCACGGCGGACGTCGCGGTGCCCCCGGGCCGCACCGTCTACACCGGCATGCTCAACGCCCGCGGCACCTACGAGTCGGACGTGACCGTCACCCGGATCAGTGCGACCGAGTACCTCGTCGTCAGCAGCGCCGCCACCACCGAGCGGGACCAGGACCACATGCGGCGCAACCTGCCGCCCGGCTGCGCCGCGACCGTCGTCGACCTGACCTCCGGCTACGCGGTCCTGGGTGTGATGGGACCGCGGTCGCGCGAGCTGCTCTCCCGGCTGACGAGTGCCGACCTGTCCCCGAGGGGTTCGCGTTCGGGTCCAGCCGCGAGATCGACCTCGGCCATGCGACGGTCCGCGCCACCAGGATCACCTACGTCGGCGAGCTCGGCTGGGAGCTCTACGTCCCCACCGAGTTCGCCGTGGGCGTGTACGGCGACCTGCTCTCGGCCGGCGACGACCTCGGCGTCGCCAACGGCGGCTACTACGCGATCGACTCCCTCCGGCTGGAGAAGGGCTACCGCGCGTTCGGTCGCGAGCTGACGCCCGACTACACACCCGTGGACGCCGGCCTGCTCTTCGCCTGCAAGCTGAAGACCGACATCTCGTTCCTCGGGCGCAGCGCCGTCGAGGCGGCCAGGGCGGCCGGGCCACGCCGCAAGCTCGTCTCGTTCTCGCTCGCCGATCCCGACGTGATGTTGTGGGGCGGCGAGCTGGTGCTCCGCGACGGCGTCCCTGCCGGACAGGTCACCTCCGCGGCGTGGGGCGCGAGCGTCGGCGCGGGCGTGGGCCTCGCCTACCTCTGGGACCCCGACGGCGGGCCGGTCGATGCGGAGTGGGTGCGGGCTGCGGCGTACGACGTGGCCGTCGGCGCCGACCTCGTCGCGATCTCGGTGTCGCTGCGCCCGCCCGTCGACCCGGAGGGGCTCCGGATCAAGGCTTGACCTGCCACGAGCCGGACGGTCCGACCCAAGTAGATTCCCTCTGCACCCCTACGGAGGACAGATGTCTCGCACCACGCCCACCCGCAGCGGCCGAGAGCTCGCGCTCGTCGCCGTCTTTGCCGGCATCGTCGCCGCCCTCGGCCTCGTCCCGGCCATCTCGGCGTTCGGTGGAGCCGTGCCGATCACCGCCCAGTCGCTCGGCGTCATGCTCGCGGGCGCCATCCTCGGTCCGCGCCGGGGCGGGCTCGCGCTCGTGGTGTTCCTCGCCCTCGTCGCGCTCGGGTTGCCGTTGCTCGCCGGTGGGCGCGGCGGGCTCGGCGTGTTCGCCGGCCCGTCGATCGGCTACCTGGTCGGCTTCCCGGTCGCGGCTTTCGCCGTCGGCGCTCTGACGTACGCCGTCGGGGCGCCGTACCGCCTCTCCTGGGGCCTGGCGGCCAACCTCGCAGGAGGGGTCGTCGTGCTCAACGTCCTCGGCATCGTCGGGATGATGGCGCGGGCCGACCTCAGCCTCTCCGCCGCCACATCGGCGGCACTGGTCTTCGTGCCGGGCGACGTCGTCAAGGCGGTCGTGGGTGCACTGGTGGCCCGCGGCGTCCACGCGGCCTACCCCGGGCTCCTCCCCGAACGGCGTCGGCAGCGGCAGCGGTACGCCGAGCGCACTGATGCCCCAGCCTGAGACCGTGGACGTGCTGGCGACCAGCGATCCGCTCGCCGCCTTCGCACACGCTCACCGGGACGGTCGCCTGCTCGCCCTCGCCACCTCGGGAACCGCCGGGGTCGCCCGCACCGTCGTCCGGACGCCGCAGTCGTGGGTCGACTCGTTCCAGCACGTCTCGGACCTGCTGGACCTGGTCCCGACCAACCGGGTCTGGATCCCGGGACCCGTCACGGCGACGATGAACCTGTTCGCCGCGGCACACACGGACTGGGCTGGGGCCACGCGCGTGGACGGTCCCCGCGGTGCGACCCATGCCCACCTGACGCCGGCCCGCCTTCGACGTGAGCTCGCGGCCGGACCGGCCGACCTGGCCGGCGTCCACGTCCTCACCGCGGGCGACCGCCTCGACCGCACGACGTACGACGCAGCCCGCGCCGCCGACGCACGGATCAGCCACTACTACGGCGCCGCGGAGCTCTCCTTCGTGGCCTGGGGCGATCATGCCGAGGCCCTGCACCCCTTCCCCGGCGTCGAGGTCTCGGCGCGTGACGGCGAGCTGTGGGTCCGATCGCCGTACGTGTGCGAGGGCTACCTCGAACCCGACCACGTGCTCCGCCGCGACGACGACGGGTGGGTGACGGTCGGTGACCGGGGCGAGGTCGAGGAGGGACTCGTCACGGTCTTCGGCCGCGATGGCGCGATCACCACGGCCGGAGCCACAGTCCTCGTGGCCGACATCGAGCACACGCTGCGGCCAGAGACCGCTGGTGACGTCGTGGTGGTCGGAGTCCCTCATCCCGACCTCGGCGAAGTGGTGGTCGCCGTCGTGTCCAGGTGGGATGACGTGGATCGTCTCCGGGCGGCGGCGCGCCGCCTGCTCGCCCCCGCCCAGCAGCCTCGGAGGTGGCTGCACCTCGACCCGCTGCCACTGACCGACAACCAGAAGATCGACCGGGCGGCCGTGCTGGCCGCGGTGCACACGCCCGGGGCCGACGCGTGACCGCGGCCGACGCACCCGTGATCGTGGCCGCGGCGCGGACCCCGATCGGAACGGCCGGCCACGCGTTCGCGGACCTGACCGTCGACCGGCTGGGATCGGTCGTCCTCGGCTCGCTGCTCGCACGTGCCGGCGTGGCCGGCGGCAGCGTCGACGACGTGGTGCTGGGCAACTGCACGGGACCGGGGGGCAACGTCGCACGCCTCACCGCCCTGGCCACGGGGCTGCCGACGAGCGTCCCGGGACTCACCATCGACCGTCAGTGCGCGAGCGGCCTCGCCGCGATCGACATCGCCGCCCACCTGGTCCGTGGTGGTGCACGCGTGGTGCTGGCCGGCGGGGTCGAGTCGGCCAGCACGGCTCCGTGGCGGTTCTGGCCACCCGTCGACGGCGCCGAGCCCGTTCGCTACACGCGCGCACCGTTCGCCCCCGGAGGTGACGACCTGGAGATGGGCCTCGCCAACGACCTCCTCGCAGCCGAGGCGGGCGTCACTCGGCAACGGCAGGACGCCTACGCCGCTCGCTCGCATGAACGAGCGGTGGCTGCGCGCGCGGCTGGGGCCTTCGACTCCGAGATCGTCGCCGTCGGCAGCGTCGTCCACGACGAACGGCCGCGAGCCGGCCTGACGGTGGAGCGGCTGGGCCGGCTGGGCCGGCGTTCCGTCCCACCGGGAGCGTGACCGCGGGCAACTCGTGCGGGATCAGCGACGGCGCTGCCGCGGTGGCGCTCGTCGGCCCCGAGCTGCACCAGCGACTCGCCCGGCCGCGGACTCCGCGTGCTCAGCACCGCCACGTCCGGCGTGGAGCCGGCACGCCCGGGTCGCGGGCTCGTCCCCGCCGTACGCCTGGCGCTGGAACGCGCAGGGCTCTCCCTCGATGACATCGACGCCATCGAGCTGAACGAGGCGTTCGCCGGCCAGGTGCTGGCGTGCTGCGACGAGCTGGGCCTCGACCCCGACCGGGTCTGCCCGGAGGGAGGGGCGCTGGCGCTCGGGCACCCGTGGGGCGCCTCCGGCGCCGTGCTCGCGGTGCGACTGTTCTCCGACTGGTGACCCGAGGACAGGGCCGCTACGGCCTGGCCGCGATCGCTGCCGGCGGCGGCATGGGCGTCGCGATGGTGGTGGAGTCGTGCTGATCGAGTTCCTCGAGGTGTCCCACGTCTTCCCCGGTCGTGGTGAGCCGGCGCTGCAAGACGTCAGTGTCCGGCTGGACGAGCGACGCATCGGCGTCATCGGCGCCAACGGCTCCGGCAAGTCCACGTTCGTCCGCATGCTCAACGGGCTCGTCATCCCCTCCGAGGGCACGGTGACCGTGGACGGGCTGGACACCGCCCGGCACGGCCGGGACGTCCGCAAGCGCGTCGGCTTCTGCTTCACCGACCCCGACTCCCAGATCGTGATGCCGACGGTCGCCGAGGACGTTGCGTTCGGGCTCCGTCGCCGGGGTCTGTCCAAGGCCGAGATCGCGGCCAGGGTCGGCGCGGCGCTTGCCACCTACGGCCTCGACGGGCATGCCGAGCACGCTGCGCACCTGCTCTCCGGAGGGCAGAAGCAGCTGCTCGCACTGGCATCGATCCTCGTCACCGAGCCCGACCTCCTGGTCATGGACGAACCCACCACGCTGCTCGACCTCCGCAACACCAGGATGGTCGCCGACCTGGTCGCCGGGCTGTCCCAGCAGGTCGTCCTGGTCACCCACGATCTCGACCTGCTCACCGACTTCGACCGGGTCCTGGTCTTCGACGAGGCGAGGCTGGTCCATGACTGCCTGCCGGCCGAGGCGGTCAAGCTCTACCGGGAGCTGATGGCATGAGCACCATGATCGGGATGTACCGGCCGGGCGCCTCGGTCGTCCACCGGATGCCTGCCGGCCCCAAGCTCACCCTGTTGGTCATCGCCGGCGCGGCCTCCTTCCTCGTCCGGACGCCGACCCAGACCGCGGCAGCCCTCGTGATCGTCCTGGTCGGGTACGCGGTCGCCGGCCTGTCGCCGCGCGTGCTGCTCGGCTCCCTCCGACCGCTGGTGTGGGTGCTCGTCCCGCTCGGGATCTTCCAGGCCGTCGTCGCCGGCTGGGAGCGGTCCGTCGTCATCATCGGCGTGATCGTGGCGCTGGTGCTGCTCGCCAACCTCGTCACCCTCACGACCAGGACCAGCGACATCGTGGACGTCGTCGTGCGCGTGTTCCGACGGCTTCACCTCCCGGGCGTCAACCCCGAGCGGGTCGGGCTGATGCTGCACCTGGCGATCCGTAGCGTGCCCCTCGTGGTCGAGCTGGCCGCCGACATCCGCGACGCCCAGCGAGCGCGCGGGCAGACCATCAGTGCTCGCGCCTTCGCGGTGCCGCTCATCGTCGGCGCCCTCCGCCGGGCCGACGGGTTGGGGGACGCGCTCGCCGCGCGCGGCTTCGACGACTGAAGGACGTGCAGGGCACCAGGCGTGCTGCCGCTGAGGTGGAGCTCAGCACGCACTCACGACGTTTCGTGCGTCAGGCGGTCGAGCTGTTGAGCTGCCTCGCCAATGCTCGAAGCAAGCTCTCGGACGCCGCCCGCACCGAGGTTCGCTGCCGCGCCACCGCCTGCACAGACGATCGGTGACAATTCATGTTCGGCCAGACGCGCGGCGATCTCCGCTGCGGCCGGCCGGTCTTCGGGAGTGACGACAGCCAGGACGGCTGCGCGTGCCGCGTGACTTGCCACGGCTATCTCCCAGCTGCTGACCGGGACGTTGGCCCCCAGGTACAGGACGTTCAGGCCCCTCCTGCGGATCGCGGTGGCGAAGGCCAGGGCACCGAGCTCGTGCTGGCTACCGGAGGGCAGACCGACCACCACCGCCGGGCCACGGGACCGGCTGCCCGCGGCATCGAACGCCGCCGAGAGTCGCCGATGGACGGCGTGACTGGCCGCGTGCTCCCCTGCCACGTCGATCTCCCCTCGCGCCCACGCCTCGCCGAGTGCCGCGAGGGTGGGGAACAGCCATGAGTCGATGACGTGCTCGAAGGATCCGAGCGCGAAGCCTCCATCGAGGCTCTCCTCGACGCCCGGGGCATCCATCCGGGCAGCCGCACTCAGGAACCGTTCGGCGTAGGTGGTCGCGGTCGGTTCGGTCGGGCCGCTCACGCTCTCTTGGAAGTCGGCAGTTCCCGTGTCCACGGTGACAGGGACGGTCCCCTCGCGAATCGCCGCGGCCGCCGCGGCCGGAGTCCAGCCGTCGTCCACGAGCCGGCGCATGATCGAGACGACGGTCAACGCTTCCTGGTCGTAGAGCCGGTAGCCGGACTCGTTGCGATGCGGAGCGAACACGCCGTACCGGCGCTCCCAGGCCCGGAGAGAAGTCTCCGGGACGCCGGTGAGCTGAGCGGCAAGTTTGATCGTGTACATGGTTTGTATAGGATACCTGAGCAGCAACCTTAGGCAAAGCATAGACACAGCGGCGTGTCGTCTCTACCTTTGACCTGTACGAGCGCAGGGCCGCTGCGACGAGTCGAGATGGAGCAGACGTCATGGGATCAGCACAGACGGGTCAGGGCCGGTGGAGCCACACCGAGGCCGAACGCCTGTGGGACGACCACGGCGCGGCCGCCTACACGTTGGCGTGTGCGCTCCTCGGCGACGAAGCCGCGGCCGGGCGGGCCGTCGCCCTGGGAATGACCGACTTCGTCCGCTCCCATGTCGATTCGTCGGGAGCCGACACCAGACGATCGGTGGCCCGCCACGTCTACCGGCGCTGCGCGGACCTCGCGAGCGAGACGCCCGGCACCACCGGCCTGTCGCCGACGATGGTGTGGATCGCCCAGCTCGCCCGTGCTCAACGCGCGTGCCTCGCGTTGTGCGTCTTCGGGGGCCTCACCTATCGAGACGCCGCGGACCTGCTGGACGTCGCGCCTGTAACGGCGGCTCGAATGTTGGCGTCTGTCCTGACTGACCTCGGCGCCCGTCCACTCGCCGCAGACGCGCCATAGCCATGGCCGTGAGATCGGCGTTCCGGACGGCTCCGGAGCGCAACATGCAACGAGACCTCATCAGGTCCCCAGGAAGGAGAGCGAGACCAATGACCGGACAAATGAGTGTGAGGAGCATGGACCACGTGAAGCGTCCACTTCGTCTGGCCATGGCAAATGACTACGCCGTAGTGATCGCGGGAGTTGCGTCATTCCTGGCTGACGAGCGGATCGACGTGGTCGAGACCGCGGCGTCGTTGCCGGTCGTCAGCGACGTCGACATCGTCCTCTTCGACACGTTCGGCCAGGTCACTGGCAACGGCATCGACCTGGAGGACTACGTCCGCGACAGCGGCGCCAAGGTCGTCATCTACAGCTGGAACCTCGAGCCGAAGCTGATCCAACAAGCGATGACCGGCGGTGCCAGTGGCTACCTCTCCAAGGTGCTCTCGGGACCCGTCGTCGTCGAGGCACTCGAGCGGATCATGAACGGCGAGACCGTCATCATGACCGGAGACGAGCGAGACGAGCGTCGGCGGCGCGGGCGACTGGCCCGGCCGGTCCGCAGGACTCACGCCACGCGAGGCCGAGGTCCTGGCCCTCATCGCCCACGGCCTGAGCAACAAGGAAATCGCCGAGCGCGCCTTCGCCAGCCCCAACACGATCAAGAGCTACATCCGCTCGGCCTACCGCAAGATCGGCGTCGAGCGGCGCACCCAGGCGGTCATCTGGGCCATGGACAACGGCTTCCTGCCGGACCGGAAGCGCACCATCGATCTGGGGCTACGGACACGGCCCCTGGAGTTCGTGCGCACGCCCGCCGCCCGCGGCTGCGACGACTGACTGAGCGAGCCAGCGGCTCAGCCCCAGGATGCCGAACGGATCGAAGCACGCCTTCAGCAGCTCGACTTCGTCTCGCACCGGCGCGTCGCTGGCACCCCGTAGGCTCGACGAGTGAGTGTCACCCCCGTACACCTCGCGCTCCACGGTTGTTTCGCGCGCGACCTGGACGAGCTGGCCGTTCCGTGGCGAGCCGAGTCGGCGCCGGACCCGCAGCTGGTCGTGCTCAACGACAGGCTGGCCGTCGAGGTCGGGCTGGAGCCGGCTGAGCTTCGGACCCCCGACGGCATCGGCCTCCTGACCGGCACGCTGCTGGCGCCGGACACCACCCCGGTGGCCCAGGCCTACGCCGGTCACCAGTTCGGTGGCTTCGTGCCCCGTCTCGGCGACGGGCGCGCCCTGCTGCTCGGCGAGCTGGTCGACACCGAGGGACGGCTGCGCGACCTGCACCTGAAGGGCTCCGGTCGCACGCCCTTCGCCCGTGGCGGCGACGGCCGCGCAGCGCTCGGCCCGATGCTGCGGGAGTACCTCGTCAGCGAAGCGATGCACGCGCTCGGGGTCCCGACGACCCGCTCCCTGTCCGTGGTCGCGACCGGACGCCCGGTGCAGCGCGACGACCTGTTGCCCGGGGCCGTGCTCGCTCGTGTCGCCAGCAGCCACCTGCGCGTCGGGCAGCTTCCAGTACGCCGCGACCACGGGCGACGTCGAGCTGCTGCGTCGCCTGGCCGACCACGCGATCGCTCGCCACCATCCCGCGAAGGCCGATGAGCCGAGCACCCCTACCTCGCACTGCTGGACTCCGTGGTGACTGCCCAGGCGTCATTGGTGGCCCGGTGGATGCTCGTCGGGTTCGTCCACGGCGTCATGAACACCGACAACATGACCATCTCCGGCGAGACGATCGACTACGGACCCTGCGCCTTCCTCGATGCGTTCGACCCGACCACGGTCTACAGCTCGATCGACCACGCCGGTCGCTATGCCTTCGGCAACCAGCCGGTCGTGGCCCACTGGAACCTCGCGCGTCTCGCGGAGACGCTGCTCCCTCTCATCGACACGGACCAGGACCGTGCGGTCGAGAAGGCCATGGCCTCGCTCGAGACGTTCCGTCCGCGGTACGACGCCGTGTGGACCGCCGGGATGCACGCGAAGCTCGGCCTGGCCGACCGGGCCGGGCACCCTCCCGACGCGTCGGTGGCCCGGCTGGTCACCGACTGGGCTCGCTCGCGCACGGCAGCCGCGTCGACAACACCGCGTCGTACCTGGCCCTGGGCGCCGCGGCGCGCGGCAACGTCGGAACCCGTTCGCGGGCTGTTCCTCGACCGGCGACAGCTCGACGCATGGCTGTCCGCTGGCTCGCCCTCCAACCGGACGCGGACCTAAAGGACAGGAGCAACCCGATCTACATCCCGCGCAACCACCTCGTGGAGGAAGCGCTGGCGGCCGCCACCGAAGGTGACATCGCCCCCTTCGAGCAGCTGCTGGACGCCGTGACTGCGCCCTACGACCAGCGTCCCGGGCGGGAGCGCTACGCCGAACCCGCCCCCGACGACTTCGGCGCCTACCGGACCTTCTGCGGCACCTGACTCAGGCGGCGACGGCGCGGTCGCGGTCGGCGCGGGCACCCTGGCCCGAGACCTGGGTCTGCTCCGTGCCGCACCAGCACGTGAACGTGACCACGATGCCGTCGTCGGTGTTGGCCAGCGACGTGACCTGGCTCGGGAAGATGAGCACTCGGCCGGCGCACACCTGGCAGTTGTTGTCGAACATCGTTGACCTCCTCGGATCGGTTGCGTAGGTCAATCATCGAGGATAGGCGTCTCTAGGGGTAGCCTCTGTTTCCAGCGGCATCCAAAGGAGATTCCTATGCTTTCCCTGCATCAGCTGCGCTGCTTCCTGGCCACCTACGAGCACGGCTCGCTGACCGCCGCGGCCGAGGAGCTCGGCTACGCGCAACCGTCGGTGTCCGAACAGGTTCGAGGGCTCGAGAAGACGCTCGGCGTGCCGCTGTTCCGACGGGTCGGGCGCGGCGTCGTACCGACCACGTTGGCCGACACCCTCCGCCCCTACGCCGAGCAGGCGATCGCGGCGGCCGAGGAGGCGCGGCGGGCGGTGCAGAGCGCGGTGTCGCTGGAGAGCGGGACGATCCGGTTCGGGATGTTCGGCGCCGCACGGTTGTACGCCGGCGCCCAGATCGTCGCCGACGTGCTCGAGCGCTATCCCGGCGTCCGGGTGGAGCTGATCGGCCAGCACTCCAACGAGGTGCAGGAACAGCTCCGCCGCGGGCACCTCGAGGCGGCGATGATCGCCGTCACGAGCGTCGAGAGCGAGGGGATGACGGTGATCCCGGTGGCCCGCGACGAGCTCGTCTACATCTCGGCCGATCCCGAGCGGCTCACCTCACCGGTGACCGCTTCGCGGCTCGCGAAGGCGTCGCTGATCATGCCGGAGACGACCTGGCGGTCCAGCGACTCCGTCCGGATCGTGCTGCGCCGCTTCTTGCACGAAGCCGGTCACAACCCGCAGACCCGGATCGAGGTCGAGGAGGTGGAGACGGCGGTCGACCTCGTGGGCCGCGGGCTCGGCGACTCGGTCATCCCCCGCGGTGGCGCCGAGCAGCTCATCCCGCAGCTGGCGCCGCACGTCGGCTACGTCTCGTTGCGCCCCAGGCAGTACGACGTGATGGCGATCGTGCACCGAACGGGCGCGGTGCTCTCACCCGCGGCCCAGGTGATGATCGAGCTGGCGACCAAGCACATCCGGTCGATCGCGGAGCCGGTCTGACCGGAGTCATACACACCGACCACGACATCGCCGTCCATGCCGATGGCCACGAGGGGTGTGGCGCGGTCATCGGCGACCACGCCACACCCCCCACTCGTGCCAGGTGTTGCGTCAGGGCTTGGCGGAGGCCCGGTACTCCACGTTCGCCGGGACGTCGGCATACCCGCCGAGCCCGCCGTCGCCGTAGCTGCGGTCGACGCTCGTGGTGTCACCCGCGATGTTCAGCCGGACGGTGGGACCGAGCGTCCCGCCGCGACGGAAGTTGCTCTTGCTCCCGATGGTGTCGATGAAGGACTGGACCAGCCCGCCGGGCATGACGTAGTGCGAGTAGGCCTGGAACTGACCTGGGTGCTGGTTGAAGTCGGGGTCGAACGGGTTCCCGGTGGCGTAGTTCAGGTTGGTCGGGCTACCCAGCGCGAGTCCCGAGCCCCGGTTCAGGGGCTGGTAGTCGCTCCGGATGCCGTCACCGACGAACCCGTAGACACCCTCCGGACCGTCGATTCCAGCGGCGAAGGTCGACCGGTGACTGATAGTGAAGAGGTAGTACTTGCCGTCCTTCATGTAGATCTGCGGCCGCTCGGTCTGGTCGGTGACGCAGTTGGCGGACAAGATCGGGGGCAGGAACCGCCATTCACTGAGCTGCTTGTTCTCGGCGACTGCCAGCCCGACGTTCGCCATCTGGAGATTCGCGCCCTGGTCCATGACCTGTTCGGCGGTCTCGGAGTGCGGGTCGCCGGGGAGGTAGCCCATGTCCTCGTCCGTGCAGGCCCGGTCACCGCGGCGTACCGCGGTGTTGCCCTCGAAGACCATGTAGGTCTTGCCCGGGTGTGCCGGGTCCTCGAACGTGAACGGGTCACGGAAGTTGTAGTACGGGTTCTGTGCCCCGTTCTGGTAGTACGTCCCGTCGGCCTGGAGAAGGTCGTCGACCTCGTTGAAACCGGTGAACCTGACGCCCTTCTTGCCTGCGTGGATGCGCCCCTCGCTGAGGGTGATGCGGGCGTCGTAGGGCTTGCGGTCCGAGCCGTCGGCGTTGCGGTAGAACGCGACGTCGGTGAAGAACAGCTTGATCTTGCCGCCCTTGAAGATCCGGGCCGAACCCGACCACTGGGTCTGGTGGCTGTAGGACTGGTCGGGGAAGATGCGCCCCGTCACTCCTTCATCGAACACCAGTCCGCCGTAGGTCCAGCCCCCGTTGTCGGGTCGCTGCTCGGTGGGGACGCCGGCCTTGCGGTAGAAGTAGCCGATCTTGGCGTAGGTGTGCCGCTCGTCGAAGCCCAGGTCGCGGTCTGCGACCAGGGAGAAGACGACCTCCCAGCCGTTGACGCTGTACTGGTCGGCCTTCTCGTCCGTGATGGGCCAGGTGTCCCACACCCACACCTTCCCGTTGCTCATGTCCGGGAAGTCCTGGGACACGGTGGGCATCGTGTACTCCTCCGGCATGGAGTTCTCACGCGGTGCCGCACTGGGGTCCGACATCGCCTTGAGCTGGCGCGCATCGGCGCGCGTCCAGCGGGCCGTGAAGTCGGAGTCGGGGTCGTGGGCCTGCTGGGTGTGGACGCTCGGCGCCGGGAAGCCCGGCACCGGCTCTGGGGACGGAGCCGCCCCGACGGGTGGTGCGACAAGGGCCACCAGCGTGGTGGCCATCAACAGCGCGACCGCCGAAGCGGTGCGCCCGAGAGGTGTGGTTCTCATGTCTTTGCCTTCGGTCGTGGATCTGGACAGATCCTCGAGCGCGGCGCGACGTCCCGGCACGAACGTAGGTCGGTCCGGGCGCGGGAGTCAAAGCTGCACGGACTGGTTCCGGCATACGGACCAGTAGTCGATGCCGGTTTGCAAAACGTTTTGCGTCCGTGGATGGTGGTGATCGATCGCTCGAGCCGGCGCGGCGTCCCCCCATCGCGTTGCATCGGGCGAACCACTGCCCCACCCACTCTCGGGAGGACCATGAGGCACGGATCCACCACCCCTGACAGCGGTCCCTCACGGCCCTGGGCGTCCGCGTCCATGAGGGCACTCGGCACCACCCTGGCCCTGTGCGCCTGCCTGGCCGTCTCGTGCAGCATGCCCACGTCGTCGGGACCCGACGACACACCGCCGGAGGCCTCGACGCCCCCTACCGCGGCGCCCACGGAGGAGGACTACCGCCCCGTGTTCCACCTCACGCCGGAGCTGGAGTGGATGAACGACCCGCAGCGACCGTTCTTCCTCGACGGGCGCTGGCACCTGTACTACCTCTACAACGCCGATCACCCCGAGGGGAACGGCACGTCCTGGTACCACGTCACGTCCACGGACCTCGTGCACTGGGACGACGAGGGCGTCGCCATCGAGAAGTACGGCAACGGCCTGGGCGACATCCAGACCGGAAGCACGGTGGTCGACGTCGACAACACCGCCGGGTTCGGTCACGGCGCAGTGATCGCCCTGGTCACCCAGCAGGATGACGGCGTTCAGCGCCAGTCGCTGTACTACTCGACCGACGGCGGCTACGAATTCCAGTCCTACGAGGGAAACCCCGTCATGGACAACCCCGGCGCCACGCACTGGCGCGACCCGAAGGTCGTCTGGGACGAGGAGCACTCGCAGTGGCTCATGGTGCTGGCCGAGGGCGACAAGATCGGCTTCTACACCTCTCCGGACCTGAAGACGTGGAGCTATCGGTCAGGCTTCCGGCGAGACGATCTGGGCCTGCTCGAGTGCCCGGACCTCTTCCAGATGTCCGTGGACGGTGACCCTTCGCGCACCACCTGGGTCCTGGCCACGAGTGCCGACGGCGCGCGGTACGGGCGCTCGGCCAACCTCGCCTACTGGACCGGCACCTGGGACGGCGCCACCTTCTCCCCGCAGCGCGCGGAGCCGTCCTGGCTCGACTCCGGCTCCGACTTCTACGCCGCCGTCACGTGGGACGACCCCCGACTCGACCGCGATGAGCGCCTGGGCAGCCGCTACGCGATCGGCTGGATGAACAACTGGGCCTACGCGGGCGACCTGCCGACGGAGACGTGGGCGGGCGGGATGCAGTCCACTCCCCGCCAGCTGACGTTGACGTCGGCCGACGGAGTGCCGGTGCTGCGGTCCAGGCCCATCGACGCGATGACCGATCTGGAGGTCGGGAGCTCTTCCACCGAGTCCGTGTCGCTGGCCGCTGGCTCGGCGCACGAGATCGATCGCCCCGCGTCGGCGTACCGGCTGCGCGTGCGCATCGGCCGGGCCGGCGACCGGCCGGCGGACGAGGTCAGGATCCGGGTCACCGACGAGGTGACGATCGGCTACAGCTTTGCCGACGAGTCGGCGTTCCTCGTGCGCGACCACCGGCGTCTCGATGCGCTGCCCGAGTCCTTCGACCAGGTTCGCACGGCCCCCGTGGCCACACGTGACGGAGTGGTGGCGTTCGACGTGCTGGTGGACTCCTCAGCCGTCGAGGTCTTCGTCAACGGCGGCGAGCAGTCGTTCAGCGCCCTCGACTTCGGGGATCCGACAGCCAGTCCCATCGTGGTCGAGGCCGTCGCCGGTACGGCGAGGCTGACCGATCTGTCGGTCGTTCCACTCGGATCCGCGACGGAGCCCGAGGAGGACTAACCGCTGCGTGGGCCCGTCACGGATCCCCGCGCGACGAGTCCGCACTTCACCTCGACCTGTTCGACGGGCGTGGCCTCGGGTTGCTCGATGAGGTCGAGCAACCGGTTGACCGCCCACTGGCCCATCGCGAAGTGCGGCACCTCGACGGTGGTCAGACCGGGGTCCAGGGCCTCCGCCACCAGGGGCAGGTTGTCCACGCCGACCACGGACAGGTCCTCGGGAATCCTGAGGCCTGCCCGAGCGGCGGCCTGGTAGACACCCATGGCCATCTGGTCGTTGAAGCAGAACACCGCCGTCGGTGTGTCCCGGCGTTCGAGCAGTGACCGGCCGGCCAGTCGTCCACCCTCCGCAGTGGCCTCAGTGGCCCTCTCGACCAGCGAGTCGTCGACGTCGAGACCGGCCCGGGCCAGCTCGTCACGGTAGCCCGCCCAACGGCCCGAGACGGCCGGTGCGTCCTGCATGGTGGTCACGAGCGCGATGCGCCGGTGCCCTTGCTCGGCGAGGTGTCGCACGGCCGTGACGGCGATCCCGTGCTCGTCCGGGACGATGGACGACACCCCGGAATCTGTGGTGCTGGCATCCAGCAGGACACGTGGCCTGCCCAGAAGCGGCTCAGGAAGCGTCACCGCCTGATGGTGCATCCGCGCGTAGAGCACACCATCGACGCGATGGTCGGTCAGCGCGCTGATCTGTTGGGCCTCGACCTCCGCGTCACCGCCGGAGTCGACGGCCGCGACGAAGCTGCCGCGCGCGGCTGCCGCAGTCTGTGCCCCGAGGACCATCGCACTCGCGTGGGGCGTCGTGATCACTCGATCGCCCACCAGTCCGACGATGTAGGAGCGCTGGCCACGCAGCCCCCGCGCGAATGGGTCGGCGCGGTAGCCCAGTCGCTCGACAACCTTCAGCACGTGCTCTCGGGTTGCCGGCTTGACGCTTCGCGCACCGCTCAACGCGTGTGACACGGTCGTCACCGAGACACCGGCGGCCTGTGCGACGTCGCGGATGCTCACACGTCTTCGGAGGTCCGCCACAGGAACAATCTAGGCCTTGGTGAAGCCATCGACGGCCGGCGCTCAGCGAGCCGCACGTGGCAGGGAACCTGCGACGACGGCGATACACGCCCGACAACGCACGGGGCCTGCGTGATCGAACCGCACGTGCCACAGCTTGGACCACGTGAAGGCATTCGCTCCGCACGCCGTCAGGTTGGTGCCCATCTGCTTGGCATGGGCGATCCAATGGTGCGCACCCACTGCTCCGCCGTCCGCACCGGAAGATCTGCCGACTTCGAACTGCGCGGCCGTGAACCACCGTGCCTGCGTCGGGCGGCTCATGACAGGGGCACGATGCCGTTGTGGACCGAGCGCATCATCCACCGATCACACATGGGCCAGCCCGGCCTCGAGAAGCGGCTCCACGGCGTGGGTAGCGGTGTCGAATCCATCCCCCGAGGTGGCGCCGGCGCGAAAGCGGTAGTCGATCCCGGCTGCAATGACGGCGAGCTTGAAGTAGCCCAGCGCGAGATGCTGTTCCCAGTCCGCGAGGGGGACTCCCCCGGCGTGCTCGTAGGCCGACGCGAGCTGGTCCGGGGCCGGCAGCCGCGGGCTCGTCCACGCACTCTGCGAGCCGAGGACCAGGTCCAGTGCGGAGTGCCGGTAGACACACATCAGGGCCACGTCGGCCACCGGGTCGCCCAGCGTGGACAGCTCCCAGTCGACGACCGCAGCAATGCGAGGACCTTCGACGGACGGATCTGCCGGAAGGTCGAGGATGGTGTTGTCGATGCGGTAGTCGCCGTGCACGATCCCCGTCGACCTCTGCTCGAAGCGGGTCCGGGCAAGCCTGGCACCGAGCTCCCGTGCCAACGGGGACAGGACCGGCTCACCGACGATCTCCCACTGCCCCGACCACCGACGCACCTGCCTCTCGGCGTAGCCCTCCGGTCGACCGAACGCCTCCATGCCCGCGGCCACGTGGTCCACGGCATGGAGGCGCGCAAGGGTCTCGACCAGACGCTCGATCACGAGTCCGACCATGCGGTCGTCCAGCCGCTCGAGATCCTGGCGCGACTGGACGGTGTGACCGGTCACGAACCCCGCCACGGCGAAGGGCGATCCGATGACCGACTCGTCCTCGCACAGGAGGACCGGTGGTGCAACCGGAACATCCGACGCAGCGAGTGCCGTGGTGACTCGGTACTCCCGCGCGACGTCATGCGCGGACGGCGTGCGGCCGAGACGCGGAGGCATCCGCAGCACCCACAGGTTGACGCCGTCGCCGAGACGATAGGTGAGGTTCGAGCGACCTCCGGCGATGAGACTGCACGTCAGTGGAGCGGCGATATCGACGCCGGCGCGGACCATCTCGACCCCGACGGCGGCCAGGTCCTCGGACGAGAGAGCGGGAACCTCGGTCAACGGAGATCCATCCACGCCGAGCTCCTCTCCGCTTCGCGCACCGCGCGCTTCGCCAGCGACCAGCGATGGACCTCCGACGGACCGTCGTAGATGCGGAACGGCCGGATCTCACGGGCGATCCGGGCCACCGGCAGCTCGGTGGACACACCGAGGCCCCCGCAGAGCTGCGTGGCTCGGTCCACGACGCGATGCAGCGCCTCGGAGGCAAAGGTCTTCGCGATGGAGGTGCTCTTCGACCCCCGTTCGCCCGCGTCGAGCTCGCGACAGGCAACCCCGAGGAGAGCGCGGGTGGCCGCCAGGTCGATCTCGTTGTCGGCCACCATCTGCTGGACCATGCCGAGGTCGGCGAGGCGCGAACCGAACGCCCGGCGTCCCGCGACGTGTCGCACTGCCACCTCATGGGCCCTCCGTGCGGCCCCGGTCCAGCGCATGACGTGGGTCATCCGGGCCGGGCCGAGCCGGACCTGCGCGTAGCGGAAGCCCTCGTCGACGGCACCGAGCACCTCCGAGTCCGGCACGAAGGCGTCGGTGAACTCGACCTCACAGTGACCGCCGATCATCGAGCGGTCGACGGTACCGACGTGACGCACGACCGCCAGCCCCTCGGTGACCGCAGGCATCAAGAACATCGTTGCGCCACCGGGATCGCCCATGTTGCCGCTCGTGCGGGCCATCGTGATGAAGAAGGTCGCGCCGTCCGCCCCGGTGATGAACAGCTTGCGACCGTTCACGACCCAGCCACCGTCGACCTTGGTGGCCTGTGTCCGCAGCGCCGTCGGGTCACTCCCGGCACCGGGCGCCGGCTCGGTCATGGCGAACGCGGAGCGCACCTCGCCCCTGGCCAGCGGCTGCAGGTAGGTGTCTCGCTGGCTCTGGGTGGCGACCTGGTCGAGCAGGTGCACGTTTCCTTCGTCGGGCGCGGCAATCCCCGTGGCGAGAGGACCGAACAACGAGTAGCCCGCCTCCTCGAACACGGGGGCACGCTCCGCCATCCCCAGTCCCTGGCCCCCGCAGTCGAGGGGGGCGTGGGGCGCGAAGACACCGGCGTCCCGAGCCTGCTGCTGAAGCTGGACGCGCAGCGCGTCTCCCCCTGCGGCCTCGATGTCTCCGTCGTGCTCGTCGTCGACCGGCAGCACCGTCGACCGGATGAACGCCTGCGTTCGTGCCACGAGGTCACTCATGTCCTGCTCCTATCGTTCGTGAGGTCACGTCCAGCCTGTCAACCGAGCGTCGCGCCACCGTCGACGTACAGCGTCTGTCCCGTGATGTACGACGCCTCGTCGCTGGCCAGGAACGTCACCGCGGCCGCGATGTCGGCGGGCTCCCCGACGCGCCTGACCGGCGTGGCATCGGCATTCAGCCGGCGAAACTCGTCGACATCGAGCTGCAGGCGTGCCGCGGTGGCGTCGGTCATCTCGGTGGCGACGAATCCCGGAGCGACCGCGTTGACGTTGATGCCGAACGGACCCAGCTCGATGCCCAACGTGCGCGTGAAGCCCTGCACGCCCATCTTGGCGGCCGCATAGTTGGCCTGGCCACGGTTGCCCAGGGCCGAGACACTGGAGAGGTTGACGACCTTGCCGTAGCGCTGCTCCACGAACTGCCCCTGGACCGCCTTGGTCATCAGGAACGCCCCCTTGAGGTGCACGTTCATGACCACGTCCCAGTCCTGCTCCGTCATCTTGAACAGCAGGTTGTCGCGCGTCACGCCCGCGTTGTTGACGAGCACGTGGATGCCGCCGAGCTCCTGGACGACCCGCCCGGTCGCGGCCTCCACGGCCGCCGCGTCGCTGACGTCGGCGCCGAGGCCAACGGCTCGCGCGCCGGCCACGACGGGCAGCCTCCCGGCAGCCTCACGGGCGGCCGACTCGTCCAGATCGAGGACCGCGACGGACGCGCCCTCCTCGGCGAAGCGGGCGGCCGTAGCGAACCCGATTCCTCGGGCGGCTCCGGTGACGATCGCGACCCGATGCTCGAAACGCTTCATCCTGGTGGCTCCTTGTGCGTGATGGGGGCGGCGACTCGCGAGGCGGCAAGCCACGTGTCGTTTGCAGCGTCTGTCGAAGTGAGCAATACTGAATCGAGTTCACTTCAGGAGGCATCATGACACACAGTTTCGTCGGCGTCGATGGATTCCGCGCCGCCGCCGGGCAGGACCTGGGCACCGGACCCTGGTTCGACATCGACCAGACGCGCATCTCCGGGTTCGCCGACGTCACGGAGGACTGGCAGTGGATCCACGTCGATCCAGAGCGCGCGTCGGCCAGCGACCTGGGCAGCACCGTGGCCCACGGATATCTCGTCCTGTCCCTCGTCCCACGCCTCAGCGCGGGGATCTTCGACTTCACCGGAATCGGCCGGATGCTCAACTACGGGCTCGATCGAGTCCGATTCCCCGCGAGCGTGCGACCGGGTGACAGGGTGCGGGCGACAGCCCAGCTGCTGGAGGTCACCGATTCGGGTCCTGGCGCGTTGGGCAGGGTGCGCTACACGATCGAGATCGAGGGCCACCAGAAGCCTGCCTGCGTCGCCGACGCCTTGATGCTGATCCTGCCGTGAGCCACGGACTGCCGTTCGTCACTGGAACACGAGGACCGGCTTGATCGTCTCGCCGGCGTGCATGTCGTGCACGGCGTCGTTGATCGCCTCGAACGGGTAGTGCCTCACGATCAGGTCGAGCGGCAGCGCACCGTCGCCGTACATCTGCGCCAGCAGCGGGATGAACTCATGGGGCCGGGCGTCGCCCTCGATGCACCCCCGGATCGTCTTCCCCCCGGACATCAGGGCCGCGGCGTCCAGCGGCAGGTCCGTCATGCCGAGGCCGACGAGCACCAGCTGACCCAGGTTGCCGAGGGTGTCGAACGCCTGGGCGATGGCACCGGACATGCCGGTCGTGTCCAGCGCGTGGCTGATGCCCCGGCCAACCGTGTGGTCCCTGACCAGGTGCACCAGGTCGGCGCACGGCTCCACCGCCAGCGTCGCGCCGAGGCGTACGGCGACGTGTCGACGCGAGGCGATCGGGTCGACACCCACGATGTGCCGAGCACCGGCGACCTTGGCCGCCATCACGCCGGCGAGACCGACGCAGCCGAGGCCGAGGATCAGGACGGTCGAGCTCGTCCCCGGCCGGAGGACGTTCATCATCGCTCCGGCGCCCGTCTGGACACCGCACCCCAACGGGGCCGCCATCGTGAGGTCCAGCTCATCGGGCACCACGATCGTGTTCGACTCGGTCGTGATCGCGTGCGTGGCGAAGCTCGACTGCCCGAAGAACCCGCCCCGCACCTTCACGTCCCCCTGACTGTGCGACGACTCGCCGATGCCGGCGAGGCCACCTGAGTTGAGGGCGCGAAAATTCTCGCAGTACGTCGTGCTTCCCGACGTGCAACAGGCGCACTGGCCGCAGGACGCGAAGGTGAGGATGACGTGGTCGCCCGGCTTCACCGTGGTGACGTCGGCTCCCACCGCCTCGACCACGCCAGCCCCCTCGTGTCCGAAGATGGCAGGTGATGCACCACCGCCCAGCGTCGACTTCACAGCCAGGTCCGTGTGACAGATTCCGGCGGCCACGAGCTTGACCAGGATCTCCCCATCGCCCGGTTCCCTCAGCGTCACCTCCTCGATCGAGAAGGCACCGTCCGTCTGGCGCGACAGGGCAGCACGGATCTGCATCACCCACCTGCGCCAGCAAGGCGCCGTTCGACCTCGGCGAACGTCGAGGCGATCTCCTCGCGCATGGCGGCCACCGCGACCGGGGTGCTGTCGATCACGCGCGAGGTGGCCGTGGGAGACATCGGGGACGACGTGATGACCCTCTTGTGACTGAACGTGTCGAAGCCGGTCTTGCCGTGGTAGGCGCCCATGCCGCTCCTGCCGACACCTCCGAAGGGGAGGTCCTTGGTCGGCGCGTAGTGAAGTGGCGAGACCGAGTTGCGGGTGACGCCGCCACTGGTGGTGTGGGAACGGAACCGATCGAAGTCGGGTGAGTCCTCGCCGATCCAGTACGCCGCCAACGGCGACGGCCGGTGGTTGACGTACTCGAGCACCTCGGCGATGTCGTCATAGGGATGCACCCAGCACGGGGCCGAAGACCTCTTCGTGAGCAAGCAGCATGTCGTCGGTGATGCCCGTGACGATGTGCGGAGCGATCCGACGAGTCCGACGATCGGGCAGGGCGGCGGCCTCCTCGTCCGTGACGCCCAGGGTCACCGACGCCCCCTTGCGAACCGCGTCGTCGATCAGACCAACCACGCGGTCGAAGTTCTTCTCGTTGATGATGGTCGATCACCGAGTCATGGGTCCGGTAGCCCGGCAACGTCTCGAGATAGAGACGCCGCGCCTCTGTCACGAACCGGTCGAGGCTCGCCCGAGGCACGAAGACGTAGTCCGGGCACAGGCAGATCTGTCCGCCGTTCGCGACGCGGGCGGCCGCCACGGCTCGTGCTGCCTCGGTGATGTCGGCGTCGTGGGCGACGACGACCGGGTTCTTGCCCCCGAGCTCCAGAGTGACGGGGGTGAGGTTCCTGCTCGCTGCGGCCAGCACGAGTCGCCCGACCGCGGGCGACCCGGTGAAGAGGATGTGGCCGAAGGGCAGGTCCGAGAATGCGGCAGCCGTGTCGGCCCCACCCTGGATCACGGTCAGTTCGTCGGGCGAGAAGTAGCGAGCAACCGACCGGGCAAACACCGCACCTGAGTGCGGGGCGTAGTCGGAGTACTTGATCATGACGCGGTTGCCCGCAGCCAACGCCTCGGCGGTCGGCTGGACGACCAGGGAGAGTGGGAAGTTCCAGGGCCCGATGATGCCGACCACGCCGAGCGGCTGGCTGTCGACGACAGTGGGATGGGTGGCGCCGGCCACCGGTGCTGGTGCCATCCACTCGCCGAGATGGTCGCGTGCGTGCTGGATGCTGGAGGTCACCCCGGCCACGTTGGACAGGTTGAACAGCTCGGGCCGATGCCCGTAGTCCTGGTCGTGCCCCTGGGCGAGCTCGTCGGCGACGCTGAGCACCGAGGCGAGGAGCCGATCGAGGCGATGGCGACGCACCTCGGCCGTGGGCGATCCGCCGCGGAGGAAGCCTTCACGCTGATCCGCGAACAGCGCCTCCAGCTCCGCGACCTCACTCACAGAGCCACTCATGCGAGCCGCACGAGGGTCTTGCCGGTCGTTCGTCCCGCCAACATGTCCTGCATGGCGCGAGGAGCCTGCGCGAGACCGTCGTACACGCTCTCGCGGTGGGAGATGCTGCCGTCACGAAGCCATCCGCCCACGCGATCCTGCATCTCCTCGAGCAGGTCCATGTGGAGGCTCCCGCGAAACCCGGACAGCGTGAGGTGCTTGGCGGTGGCGAGGAAGATGTTGCGCGGGCCGACCGCTGTGGACTCGTAGTCCGAGACCGAGCCGCACAGGCCGATCCGGCCGTAGGGTCGCATCGCATCCAGCGCTGCCTCAAGGTGGTCTCCACCCACGTTGTCGAAGTAGACGTCGAGACCTTCGGGAGCGACCCGCGGCAGGGCTACGGCCGGGGGCTCCTCGCGATAGTTGAACGCCGCCTCGACGCCCACCTCGTCCCGGAGCCATGCCACCTTCTCCGCGGAGCCGGCACTGGCGACGACCCGGTGCCCCAGCGCGACCGCGATCTGGGCCACCAGGGCGCCGACCGCGCCGCCGGCCGCCGAGACCCAGAGCCGCTGGGGTCCCTCGAGCGCGCCGGTGACGGAGAGGCCGGCATAGGCGGTGAGGCCGATGGCCCCCAAGGGCCCGAGGTACCACTGGGCAGGTGTGTCGGCGACGTCGAGGGTGCGCAGCGTCCCGGCCCCGTTCATCAGCGGCACACCGGCATCCACAACGGCGTGCTCTCGCCAGCCGAACGGGTGCCAGACGACGTCGCCGACCGCGAAGCTCGGCGACCGCGACTCCAGGACCTCCCCGACGGTGAGGATTCCGTCCATGGGCGCCCCGAGCGGGAACGAGGAGAAGTAGCCCGACGGCGCCTCGGCACGCAGTCTGAGCCGCAGGCCGGGATCGACCGAGGTCCAGGTGTTGCGGACGAGCACCTGCCCCTCGGCCGGCCCGGGTACCTCCACCTCGACCATCTCGAAGTTCTCCGGACTCACCTCGCCGTGCGGGTACGACGACACCTGCAGCTGGGAGCTCTTCATGGCACGACACCTCTTCACTGGACACGCGTACGAAATCAAACTAACTTCAGTTCGGTGACTGACGCAATGCATGCCTGGCAATGGACCGGCACCGGTGCCCCCCTCGCCCTTCGCGAGCTCGCCGTGCCGACCCCCGGCGCCACCGAGGTGCTGATCCGGGTGCGCGCGGCCGGCATGTGCCACTCCGACGTGGGCGAGCTCGACGAGCCCTCGTGGGCCGCGACCATCACCAGGAACCCGATCACCCTCGGGCACGAGATCGCCGGCGTCGTCTCCGCCGTCGGTGCGGCCGTGACCGCATGGGCACCCGGAGATCGCGTCGGCGTTCATCCGCTGGGCGCCACCGTCCCCGGCTACAGCCGAGACGGCGGGTACGCCGCCTACACGGTCGCCCCCGCCGACGACCTGGTGGCGATGCCAGCCGGTCTGCCGTTCGACCTGGCAGCGGCGGGAACGGACGCCGGCATGACTTCCCATCACGCGGTCGTGGAGGTCGCCGGGGTCGGGCAGGGCTCCCGGGTAGGCATCATCGGCCTCGGAGGTCTCGGTCAGTTCGGAGCGCAGATCGCCCTGCTGAGGGGAGCCGAGGTCCACGCGGCCGACAAGAACCCGGAGGCCCTGGCCCTGGGTCGCGCCATGGGCCTGACCTCGGTCCATTCCTCCGCGGAGGACCTGGCGGGCCTCGAGCTCGACGCAGTCATCGACTTCGCAGGCTTCGGCACCACCACCGCCGCCGCACTGACGGCGATCCGCACGGGGGGCCACATCGTGATGGTCGGCCTGGGGGCCGTGGACACCACGCTCAACACGGCGGACGTGATCCACAAGCGCGCACACATCCACGGCTCCTCCGGCGGGACCAAGGACGACATCGCCCGGGTCTACGACCACCTGTCGCGCGGCGAGATCACCCCGAGCATCGAGCACCTCGCGTTCTCAGAGGTCCCCGACGGCATCGACCGGCTGCGGACCGGACGACTCACGGGTCGCCTCGTCGTCCTCATGGGCGAGGAGTAGAGCCCCACACACCTTCGTCAGGAGGCGCCGACCAGCGTCCGGTCCGCGCCGTTGTCGACGAGCGGGAACAGCCGCATGGCCTCGGGTCGGAAGCTGATGACAACCGGGTGGCCCTCCTCGGCGCCCCGCAGCCAGGTCCCATGGATGGCCGCCTCGGCACGCAGCCTGAACTCCTCGGGCCCGGCAGCGACGGTCACGTCGTAGTGACGACCGCCGAACTCGGACGAGAGCAACCGTGCCTCGACCGCCACGGTATGGGCCGGGACGGACGTGACGTCGCGATGCAGGGCGACGTCGTCGGGCCAGATGCGCGCGACCACGGCCTCTTCGGCCGGGAGCTCGCGCTCGATCGTCACGTCGACGCCTGCCTTGGTACGCCAGCCGGTCGCGGAGCGGTGCAGCTCGAGTCGGTTCGACATGCCGATGAACTCGGCGACGTACTCGGTCGCTGGGTTGTCGAAGACGCCCTGGGGCGTGTCGACCTGCTCCAGCTTGCCGGCGCGCATGATCGCGAGCCGATCGCCCAGGGCGAACGCCTCGGACTGGTCGTGCGTGACGAACACGGCCCCGAAGCCGAGGCTCTCGTGGAGTCGGTGGATCTCGGTGCGGACCTGGTCGCGCAGGCGCGCGTCGAGGTTGCTGAGCGGCTCGTCGAAGAGGACGAGGTCCGGCCGCGCGGCGAGTCCGCGGGCGACGGCGATCCGCTGCTGCTGGCCCCCGCTCAGCTGGGACGGGTAGCGGTCGAGCAGATGACCGCAGTGCACCATGTCGCCGCCTCTTCCACGCGCCCCGCGGCCAGCGCGTCGCGCATCTTGCGCACCTTCAACGGGTAGGCGATGTTCTTGCGGACGGTCATGTTGGGCCACAGTGCGTACGACTGGAAGACCATGCCGATGTCACGCTTGTGCGCCGGGACGTTGATCCGACGCGTCGAGTCGAAGACGGTCCGGTCCTTGAAGTCGATGGTCCCGACCTCGGGCGTCTCGAGACCGGCCAGGCAACGCAGCGTGGTCGTCTTGCCGCAGCCGCTGGGGCCGAGGAGGACCAGGAACTCCCCCTCGTCCATCTCGAGGTCGAGGTCGTCCACGATGAGGTTGGAGCCGTACGACTTGCTGAGTCCTTGGACCCTGAACTTGGAAGTCATCGTGCGTACCTCTCGGTCTTTCGTGGGACGTGGGGCCGGTCGGCCCCTGAAGTAGGTTTCGAGCTCACAGGTTGTCGAGCACGTTGCGCCCGCCGACCAGCATCGCGATCACGACGCCCGCGGCAGTGACAGCCGACATCAGGATCGCCATCGCAGCCACCAGGGTGTAGGACCCGTTGGTCCAGTGGTCGTAGAGCAGCGTGCCCATCACTTGTGTCGTGGCGGACCGCACCATGAGGGAGGCTGCGAACTCGTGCGTCAGCAGGATGAACATCAGGGCCACCGCGCTCAGCACCGCCGGCCGAAGCATCGGCAGCGTCACGCGAAGGCTGGTGACCAGCGGACTGGCACCACTCACCGCCGACGCCTCCTGGTAGGAGTTGCCCATGGAGATCAGCGCGGTCAGCTGCATCCTCGTGGCGAACGGGACCATCAGGACCACGTAGACCAGGATGATGACCGTCCTGGTGCCGTAGAGGATGAAGGGTGGCTGGGTGTAGGTGAGCAGGAAGCCCACACCGAAGATCACCGCCGGGACACCCAGCGGCAGAGCCGTGATGATGTCCCCCACGGTCCGGATGATCGGGATGTGCCGCCCGCGGACGAGCAGGTTGGCCACTCCCAGGCCAAGCGGGACGCAGATCGCGACGGCCGCCAGTGAGGTCACCACACTGGTGACCACCGACTCGACGATGCCCGGCGTGACGAACAGCTCCCGATAGTTCTGCAACGTCAACAGGTCCCAGCTGAGATCGCCCGACCAGAACGGCGTCAGGGACACGATGACGACCCCGATGAGCGGGAGCACCAGGGCGAACAAGCCATACAGGAGGACGATGACGACCGCCCAGCCCGAGTGGCCGCCCGCCGGCTTGAACGACTTGCCTCCGTGGGTGACGAAGCGCGCCTGGTTGCCCAGGAGGTAGCGCTGCCCGAAGATCACCAGCAGCCCGAGGATGACGAGAGGCGAACCGGCCGCCGCTGCCGCGGCGTAGTTGGTGGGCGACTCCGAGGTGCGCAGGTACATCTCGGTGGTCAGGACCTTCACCCCCTCGTTCTGCCCGAGCAGCAAGGGACCGGTGAACTGACCCAGGCCCAGGAGGAGGGCGACGCCGCTGCCGTAGACGAGGGAGGGCCGAAGCAACGGGAGAACCACCTTGAAGAAGACCCCGAAGGTGGATGAACCACTGATCTGCGCAGCCTCGAGGTGGTCGGACCCGATGTTCGCCATGCCGGAGCTGACGAACAGGTAGACGAAGGACGTGAGCCCGAAACCGGTGATGATCATGATCCAGGTCGTGCTGTAGACGTTGACCGGGCCGGAGTCGAGGTGGTCCCACCACGGCAGGTGGCGCATCAACGCGTTGAGGTAGCCGGGACCCGGGGAGAGCATGAACGCCCACCCGACGACGTTGGCCACCGAGGGCAGGACGATCGGGAGCAGGGGCACGATGCGCAGGAAGGCCCATCGTTGGGGAAGGCGACTGGTGGCGAAGGCAAGCACCGTGCCGAGGACCATCGCGATCACCAGGGAGGCCAGAGCCAGGACGACTGTGGTCTGCAGGGTTTGACCGATGTCCGCACGCCCGAACTGCGCGTCGTAGCCGGCAGCCCCGTCCTCGAAGGCGAGTGCCTGCAGGCGGTAGAGAGGGACGACAATCAGGTAGCCGAGCACCAGGATGAGCGCGCCGTACCCCAGGCGACTGCGCCAGACCCTGGGGTCTGCGCTGATCCTCGACATCACTCGGCTCATCGTCTTCACCTTCGTCTGCTCGTTGATCGGGGCCGTGGTGGCGGGGGGCTGCCCCGGCCCGCCACCACGGCGTACACACGATTTCGGGTCAGGCTGTCAGCCGAGGAACAACTTCTCCCACTCGACCTGATAGGCGGCGACCGCCTCCTGGTCGAGTACAGCCGGATCCGCCAGCTCGACATCCTGTGCCAGCACGTCCGCGCCAGGGATGCCGGTGCCCTCGACGTCCGGCAGGACCGAGACGTAGTTGTTCGAGATCGCCGCCTGGCCTTCCTCGGTGACCAGGAAGTCGGCGAGCACCTGCGCGGCGTTGGTGTGGGGCGCCGAGGTGAGGACGTGGCTGAACCACGGCACCCCGAAGGGCTTGTCGGGGAGAGCGAAGTCGATCGGCGCTCCTGCCTCCTTCTCCGTCAGCACCGTGGTCGCCACGATGGGGCTCGCCCAGATCTCACCGGACGCGAGCGCCGCCGAGATCGCCACGGCGCTGGGGTAGATGAGCGGCTCCATCTCGGCCAGCCGTGCGACGTAGTCGGTGCCGAAGTCCACGTTGATCCGCTGGTACATGTCGGCGTACGTCGGGATGCCGGCCGGGTTGGTGATGCCGATCTTGCCCTTCAGCTTGGGGTCGAGAACGTCTTCGGGGCTCTTGAGTCCTTCGGGCCACTTCTCGGTGTTCCAGCCCAGGCCGAACACGCCGGCGCTGGTCAGGAACCACTTGTCCTCGATCATGCTGTTCTCGGGGTCGTAGGCCTCGTTCTCGAAGTCCGGGCCCACCACCTTCGCCGAGTAGTCGCTGTCCAGGCTGCGATCGATCCAGCCGGCGTCCGTGGTCATGTGCACGTCGACGATGCCCCGACCCGTCTGGTTCTCCACCTCCACCTTCGGCAGGATGTCCGCGTCTGTCCCGCGGACGTAGGTGAGCTCGATCTCCGGGTAGGCCTTCTCGAAGGCCTGCTTCAGCTTCTCGAGGTTGTCGGGCGCGTGGGTCGAGTAGATCGTGACCTCGCCCTCCTTGTTCGCCGCCTCGACGATCTGCTCCCAGCTACCGCCGAGCTCGGCGCCGGCCTCGGCATCGCTGCCGCAACCGGTCATGGCCAGGCCGGCGACGATGCTGCCGACCGCCATCGCGATCAGACGCTTGGATCTCATGATGCTCTCCTCAGGTGGATGGCGGCCCCGTACCGCTAAAGTGAACTTGGTTCAGTTCCACTGTATGACCTGGCTCACTCCGAGGCAATAGATTCCCGCCACCAATAAACATGAATTCACTTCAGTCTGGGTCGACGTGGGATCACGCCCGGTCGACCCAGAGGATCGAGGCGTCGAGCGCCTCGACTCCCCCGGCGTCGACGCGGAGGGGGTTGACCTCCAGGGAGCTCAGGTCGTCACCGAGTCGTTGAGCCAGCCTCGCGACGTCCACGACCGTGGAGACGACCAGCTCGCGGTCCACCGGCTTCGCGCCGCGGACGCCATCGAGCAGGACGCTCCCGCGCAGCTCGTCGAGCATGTCGCGGACGTCGTCGCGGGCGACCGGGAGGGGACGGACGGCCGTGTCGTCCAGGACGTGCACCAGCACGCCGCCGAAACCGACCACGAGCGTGAGGCCCCACTGCTCGTCACGTACGACACCGACGATCATCTCGATCCCTCCGGGCCGCATGGCCGACACGAGCGCACCGTCAAGCCTGGCACCCGGCACGGCGCCTGCCGCAGCCGTGACGCGGCGAAAGGCCTCTGCCACGGCCGAGGGCGAGTCGACGCCGAGCACCACTCCCCCAATGTCGCTCTTGTGGACGATGTCGGGCGAGACCACCTTGACCACGACGGGCAGGCCGAGTCGAGCGGCGGCGCTGACCGCCTGCTGCTCACCGGTCACGGCTTCGTAGGGCACCGTGGCCACGCCGTGCTCCCGCAGCAGGTCGAGCGCCTGCACCTCGCTCCATGGCCGACCAGTGCCGGGCAGCTCGAGCGGGAAGACGTCTCCGTTGTACGGCGTACGGCGCTCGCGCAGCCATGCCGACCACCGGAGGCCCTGCGCCGCAGCCTCCACGAAGAGGCTGAGGCCGGTCACGGCAAGCGGGATGTCGAGCTCGTCCAGGTTGCGGACCGTCTCGTCCTGAATGGTGGCGACCGTCTGGTCGAGCAGCACCACAGGCGTTCCGGTCCCGCGCAGGGCGGGCGCATGGATCCTGAGCCGCTCCTTCATGGACTCACCACGCTCTGCGGTGGGCAGTACGTGGATGGCGGCGACCAGTGCGACTCCGGGGTCGTCGGTCAGGGCGGACACGGCGTCGCGGAACAGCTCGGGTTTCGCCGACGCGGCCCCGGTCGCGTCCAGAGGGTTGCGCAGCGTGCAGAAGTCAGGCAGGAACTCAGCGAGCCGGGCCTGGGTCGTCGCGGCGAGCGCGGGCAGCTGTGCCCCGGTCTCCTCGGCCAGGTCAGCAACGATGTCGCAGGCGCCACCCGACATCGAGACGACACCCAGGCCGCCGGCCGCCAGGGGCCCGGTGCGGGCGAGCAGCCCGGCGGTCACGACCAGCTGCTCCAGCGTGCGCGCGCGGATCACACCGAACTGCCTGAACGCGGCATCCACCAGTCGGTCATCCCCGACCAGGGCGCCGGTGTGGCTGCGCGCGATCTCTGCTGCCAGGTCGCTCGTCCCGACCTTGAGCACCACCAGCGGCTTGCTCAGCTCTGCGGCCCGGTGCGCCAGCGCGCGGAATGCCTGCGGATCGCGGATCGACTCCATGAACATGGCGACCGAGCGGACCCGTGGGTCCTCGACCAGCTCACGGGCGGCGGCGGTGGTGTCGAGCATCGCCTCGTTGCCGGTCGACACCACGTGACTGACGCCGATGTTCTGCTCCACGGCGAAGGCCGAGATCGTGTGGGCGGTGGCGCCGCTCTGCGAGACCACGGCCATGCCGCCTGGCTTCAGGGCGGCCATCCGCCCGGACCAGGCCGGCACCTTGTCGAGCAGGTTGATGAAGCCCAGGCAGTTCGGACCGATGCAGGTGACGCCGAGCTCGCGAGCCAGCTCGGTCACCTGCGACTGGACGGCGTGCCCGGCCTCCCCGATCTCGCTCATCCCCGCGGCCAGGATCACCGCCGTACGGATGCCGGCCGCGGCGAGGTCGCGCAGGGCATCGGGGAGCGCAGCGGCTCCCACGAGCAACAGGGCCAGGTCGACGGGCTCCCCGATGTCGGTGCAGGAGGTGAAGGCCGCCTGACCGTGGACGCTCCCGCCGCTGCGGTTCACCAGGTGCACCCGCCCCTCGAAGCCGAGGCGTTCGAAGTTCGAGAAGGAGCCCTGCGACCACGCGGAGCGCTCGGAGGCGCCGACGATGACGACGCTGCTGGGTGAGAAGATCGAGCCGGTCAAGGTCGTCACCGTCCGGTCCACTGCGGGGTTCGCTTCTCGGCGAATGCCCGGGGCCCCTCCACGAAGTCCTGGGACGCGAACAGGCGCTCCCGGCGGCCGTCATCGGCGCGGAACGCCTCGTCGATGCTGAGGAACTGGGCGTCGAAGACCGCTTCCTTCGTCAGCTGCACCGACACCGGGGAGCACTTCATGATCCGCTGTGCCCAGTCGTGCGCCGTGGCCATCAGGTCGGCGCCCGGAACGACCTGGTTGACGAGACCGATCCGGTGGGCCTCGGCGGCGTCGATCAGGTCGCCGGTGAGAAGCATCCCCATCGCGACCTTGAGGGGCACCTGGCGGGCAAGCCGGTGTGCTCCACCCGCTCCGGCGAAGAGACCTACCTTCGGTTCGGGCAGTCCCAGCCTGGCGTGGTCGGCGGCCACGACGATGTCGCAGGCCAGGGCGAGCTCGAGCCCACCCCCCGCGGCCACCCCGTTGAGCGCGGCGATCATCGGTTTGGGACAGTCGAAGTCGCGGGTGATCCGGCCGAACGGCGGACGCTCGACACCGCGCACGTCCGTGCCGTCTGCGGTCCGCTCGGCCGTGACCTTCAGGTCATTGCCGGCGCAGAAGGCACGGTCCCCTGCCCCGGTGAGGATGGCGACCCAGAGATCGGGGTCGTCGCGGAAGTCCTCCCAGATCTCCTTGAGCTCGAGGTGTGCCTCGAGGTGAAGGGCATTCATGCTCTGGGGGCGGTCGAGGGTGACCACGGCGACGTGGTCCTGCTTCTCGTACCTCACGGACTGATAGCTCATGCGACTCTCCTGAACCTCGGGATCGGGAAGGGCTTTCCGGTCGGGTCGAAGTCGACGACCAGCTCAGCGCCGATGGGCGTGCTCTCGGTGTCGTCCCCGACCAGGCCGGCGTTGAAGCGCACCCCTTCGTGGGTCTCCACCGTGGCGACGACGTAGGGCTCCTCGAAGCCCGGATAGGTCTGGTGCACGACGGTGAGGCTGTGCAGTCGTGCAAGGCCGCTGGCGACGCGCCACTCGACGTCCGGGGCGAAGCAGTGGATGCAGCGGTACTTCACCGGCCACATGAACTTCTCGCAGACGGCGCAGTGCTGGAGCAGCAGCTGGCCGCGCGCGGCAGCCTCGAAGAACGGCGCACTGCTCTCGTCGTAGGCAAGAGCGGGGGCTTCAGTCGGCATGCTTGCTCCAGATGGTGGTCGAGTGGAAGTTCAGGACGCCGCCGTTGCCGCTCGTCAGCACCACGTCGTTCTTGGCGACCTGGCGCGCGCCTGCTTGCCCGCGCGCCTGGATGATCCCCTCGGACAGCGGGGTGAAGCCCCACATGTAGTAGCCGGAGAGCTGGCCGCCACCGGTGTTGGTGGGGAGAGAGCCACCCGGCCCGAGCTTGCCGTCCGAGACGAAGGCACCGCCCTCACCTTTCTCGCAGAACCCGTAGTCCTCGAGGGTGACCAGGACCGTGTAGGTGTAGCAGTCGTAGAGCTCCAGGATGTCGACGTCGTCACGGGTCAGGCCGGCCATGGCGAAGGCCTGCGCCCCGCCCGCCTTGGCACCGGTCACCACTCCCGGGTCACGACCGGAGGTCTGGTTGTCCCCGGGAGCGGACTGTGCGGCGGCCTTCAGGTGGACCGGTGGCTGCTTCAGGTCACGGGCCCGCTCGGCGGTGGTCATCACCACCGCGACTGCTCCGTTGGAGACGAGGCAGCAGTCGAACAGGTGGAAGGGGTCGGCCACCATCCGCGACGCCTGGTGGTCGGCCAGGGTCATCGGCTTCTGCATCTGGGCCAGTGGATTCATCTGGGCCCACTCGCGCTGCGCGACGGCGATCGCCCCGAGCTGCTCGCTGGTGGTGCCGTAGAGCTCCATGTGGCGCCGTGCCGCCAGGGCGTAGGGGACGTTGCCCCCGAACTCACCGTTCACAGCCTTGAGCACGTTCATGCCGTCCCAGACGCCACGAGCCGCGTAGGCGGCGCCGGACCCGACGGAGGGCTTGAGGGGGGTGTCGCCGTAGACGAGGACGATGTACTTGGCCAGGCCTGCCTCCAGGGCGAGGCTGGCGTACTGCACCATCGAGCCCACCGTCGACCCGAACGCCCGCATCGAGTTCATCAGCGACAGGTCCTCGAACCCGAGGGCGAACTGGAGCCGAGGGTCCATGTCCAGATTTCCGTTGCCATTCAGCAGCAACCCGTCCACGTCGGACTTGGCCAGGCCCGCATCCTCGAGAGCCAGGGCGATCGCCTCTGCGGCGAAGTCGGCCGTCGTGCGGCCGTAGATCTTCCCCATCGGCGTGATTCCCAGTCCCACGACTGCCGTGCGGGGCGTCCATCTGATGCTCTCGGTCACGATCGCAGGCTAGCGCAAATTACCGTCAAATCAAAGTGAGTTCAGTTCAGAATTTCGGGTAGTGTGAGGTCGCCGGACCACCCCTGGTCCCGAGCACACGAAGGAGTTCTGATGCAGAGGTACGACGGCCGACGAGTCCTGGTCACGGGCGCCGCAGGAGGCCTCGGGGACGAGATCTGCCTCCGCCTCGCCGAGGAGGGCGCGCGCGTCGTCATCGCGGACCTGCCGGCCGCCGATCTGGACTCGGCCGCCGCACGACTCACCGGTGGGCCGCACGTGGCGTTGCCGCTGGACGTGAGCAGCGAGGCCGAGTGGCTCGTGGCCGTCGCTGAGGTCGAGCGCCAGCTCGGCGGACTGGACGTGCTGGTCAACAACGCCGCCATCGGCAGCCTGAAGACGGTGGAGGACGAGGATCGTGAGCACTGGGACCGGGTCGTGGCCGTGGACCAGACCGGCGTCTGGCTGGGCATGAAGCATGCGGGCGCGCTCATCGAACGTTCCGGCGGCGGCGCGATCGTCAACGTGGCCTCGATCCTGGGGAGCACCGGCGGCTTCGGCAACAGCATCGCCTACCACGCGGCCAAGGGCGCCGTGCGGAGCATGACCAAGAACGCCGCCCTGCACTGGGCCACTCGGGGCGTGCGGGTCAACTCGCTGCACCCGGGCTTCATCGAGACCCGTCAGCTGCTCGAGCGCTACGAGGGCTCGGAGCGCCACCAGGCGATGCTGGCCAACACCCCGATGGGAAGACTGGGTCGGCCCGCAGAGATCGCGGGAGCGGTCGCGTTCCTCGGCAGCGACGACGCCGGCTACATGACCGGCGCCGAGCTCTACGCGGACGGCGGCTGGACCGCTCGCTGACCGGGCAGGAACCGGTCGACCGGATCCCCGCGCAGGACCTCGAGAGTGCCGTCCGCGACCAACACGTCGAGGTGCGCCACGGTCTCGCAGACCGCGATCATCTGGTTGAACGCGTCCAGATCCTCGAAGTGCCGATCGCGTCGCGTCCACTTCAGCGCGCTGGCGATCTCGAGGCCCGTACTGCCCCCCGCCTCGACGTGGGACGACGTGGCCACCAGACGCTCGTCGTGGTGTGACAGCAGCTCACGCACCCGGGCGTGCACGCTGCCGCCGGGCGAACCGTGGGCAGGGAGCAGAGTGCCATCGGGGCGGTGGAGCAGCAGGCTCAGCGACTCCAGGTAGCGGCCGAGGGGCAGGTCCCACTCCCCGAGCTCGAACCCGATGGACGGGGTGATCGTCGGCAGGACGTGGTCCCCCGAGAACAGCAGGCCGGCCGTCCGGTCGTGGAACACGAGATGACCCTTGGTGTGGCCGGGCACGGCGACTGCCTCGACGGTCCGGCCGGCGATCTCCAGGTCACCCGGAAGGAGCCACTCGTCGGGCGCCTCCCAGTCCAGGGCGTCCCAGGGCTCGTGGATCATCAGCCCCTCGACGGTTCGGGCCAGTACGGCGGCGCCGGCACGCCGCAGCACGCCGAGAGAGGTGACTGGCTGGCCGTCGCGTCGTTGCTGGACCAGCTCGAGACCCGTTCGCTCACCGACCCCGAGGTGCACGCGCGCTCCGACGTCGCGGCGCAGCTGCGGCCCCATCGTGTAGTGGTCGCGGTGGACGTGGGTGACGAAGACGTCACGGATGTCGACCAGGTCTGCTCCGATGGAGCGCAGACCCTCCCTCAGGACGGCCATGCTCCCCGGGACGTGCCATCCGGCGTCGATCATCGCCAGTCCCTGATCCCCCTCGAGGAGGTAGACGTTGACCGCAGCCAGCCCGTCCTGCGGCATCGGCAGCGGCAGTCGGTGCACGCCGGGCGCGACCTGGTGGCAGCCGGGCTCGGTCCAGTCGTGCACCGAGGTCACGACTCGCGGACCATCAGCTTCTCCTCACCCATGACGGCGATCCGCCGGCCGCGCATCTGGCCGACGTGCGCCACTGCCTGCTTCCACTCCTCGCTGGCCAGCGCCTTGTCGAGGTCCTCCCTGGAGTCGAAGCTGAGGATCGAGACGCCGTCCCAACCCGCCGAGTGCTTGTCGTCCATGGCGTCGAGGACCTCGGTGTGCTGCCACCGGCGCAGTCCGGGAAGGCCGTAGGTCAAGTCGGCGTGCTCGCCTCGCCACCACGAGATGAACTGTTCATGGGTCCACTCGGTGGGCTTGGCGGCAAGAAGGATGAGGTTGTACATGGACGTCTCCTGACGTGAATTTGGTTCAGGTTCGATGGGCGTTCGAAGCGACCTGCTCGTACGGCGGCAGGTTCAGTGCACGAGGCGGACCGAGGCCTCCACGACCAGCTCGGAGACCTCCTCGAGCGAGCGAGGACCCTTCGGCCGATACCAGCGCCACACGCTGTTGAGCAGCCCCAGGAGCAGGCGAACGAGCACCTTCTCGTCGCGTTCGGGGAAGACTCCGGCGTCCATGCCGCGCCGCAGCAGCTCGGCCCACTCCTGCTCGATCTCACGCACGAGCTCGCGCGAGCGTACGCGCTCGGCCTCCTCCCGCTCGGAGGAGCGGGGCGAGACCAGCAGGTCCTGGTGACTGAGGAGGATGCGGGCCTGGAGCCCCTCGCGCGGGGTGACGTCGAAGGCGCTCGCGACCGCGGCGCGGAGCGCCGCGTCCGGCTCCTCGATGCCCGCCGTACGCCTTGCGGCTCCGCTCCTGGGCACGCAGCAGCTCGTCGCTCATGATCGTGAGCAGGCAGTGCGTCTTGGACTCGAAGTAGTGGTAGAGCGCGGTCTGGCCGATGCCCACCTGTCCGCGATCGTTGCCCATTTGGTGTGCTCGAATCCGACCTCGCCGAAGTTGTCGATCGCAGCGCGAGGATCAACCGTCGCTTGGAGCGCGGGCCTTCGGTTCGCGTCTGGGACTCAGCGGTCATGGCACGTCCTTGTCGTTGGATGTACCCGCACCGTAGTCGAGATGAGTTCAGGTCGGATACTGACGAGGCCGGTTCGCGCAGGACCAGCTCGAGTGTTGCTCGTCATCCGGCCACCTCCCCGGCCGTCCCGCTCAGCTCGCTGGCGAGCGAGATCGCCTCGGTCCGGTTCAGCTTCCCGACCCTGTTCTGCGGGAGGGCCGGGACGGAGTGGACGAACTCCGGCCACTTGAACTTGGGGAGTCCGCCCCCTCGAGGTGGCGGCGAACGTCCGCGAGCGCGAGCGCGGGACCCGTGGACACGATCAGTGCGGCGGCCCGCTCCCCCAGCAGGTCGTCGGGGACCGGGACCACACACACCTGGGCGACACCGGGAATGGCGGCCAGGGCTGCCTCGACCTCGTTGATGTCGATGTTGCGGCCACCGCGGATGATCACCTGCTTCTCGCGGCCGACGATGTTGATGGTGCCGTCCTCGTTGACGCGCGCCCGGTCACCCGTGGGCAGGAAACCGTCGGCTCGGTCAGCTCCGGGGGCTGGGGCGCGCCGTCGCGGGCGTAGCCGAGGAAGAGTGAGGGCCCGCGCACCTGGGCGTTGCCGACCTCGCCGAGCGGGAGGGCCGAGCCGTTGGCGCCCACGACCCGGACCTCCGTGCCGGGGAACGGACGGCCGTCTCGGCCCAGGCGCATGTCGGGGCCCTCGGACGGCAGGGGGGTCGTGTGGCCCAGGCACTCGGACATGCCGAAGACGCGGAGGAACGTCGTGCCGAGGTGGTCCTCCGCCTGCTGCAGGGCCTGGGCATTCATCGGCCCTCCTCCGACGGTCATGGCGAGCAAGGAGGAGAGCGAACCCTCGGACTCCTCGACCAGGGAGAGCTGGAGGGCCATCGTTGGCACCAGCATGGTCCAGGCGACCCGGCGCTCCCGGAGCAGGTCGACCGCGGCCTCGGGCCGCCAGCCGTCCAGGCAGACCATCGGGCTGCCCAGCATCGCCGGCAGGTACATGCCGAAGCAGACCGCTGCGACGGACGAGAGCGGCACCAGCGCCCCGATGGGGTCACCGGGCGTCAGGCCGACCGCGTCGATCGTGGCCCGGCCGGCATAGCGCAGTGCGGACTCGCTCTGGACGACGCACTTGGGGCGACCCGTCGAGCCCGACGTCATCGCGATCACCGATCCACCACGCCACCGCTCCACCCCTTGCGCCCGGCCCGAGGCAGCGGCCCGGAGCGGCCAGCCGCTGAGCACCTGGGCGATCTCCTGGAAGGTCTCGTCGACCTGCCAGGCGGCGAGCGTCGAGGGGTCCGCGAGGACCGCGTCGGGCCTGATGTCCTCGAGCGCCAGGGCGTACTCCGAGCGCGTTGCGTGCTTGCTGATCACCGCGACCAGCCCACCGCGCATGCCGACCGCGACGGCGGCGGCCAGGGTGCGCCAGGTGTTGTCGGCCTGGACGAGCACGGTCGGCGCACCCGCCAGAGCACTGCCCAGGAGCTCTGCCATCCGGGTGGCCCGCACGACGACCTCGCCGAGGGTGTGCTCACCGCTGGCGTCGATGACCGCGACGACCTCGGGGGTCTTCTCGGCCCGCTCGACGAGCTCCTGCGCCAACTGGTACATCCCTGGCTCCTCCTGGTGCGACATGTGAATGATGCGACGATCCGCTCACGTCGTGAACGTTGGTACGACAACCGCCCGACCGCGGACTTGTCCGGCCCGCAGGCGCTCGTAGGCCGTCAGCACCTCGTCCAGCCTGAAGCACTCGGTCTCGGCGTGCAGTGTCCCCGCAGCCGCCATGGCCACGACCTCCACCAGGTCTGCGCGAGGTCCCCAGAACGGCGCGGCGACACCCCAGCCGCGAGGCAGGCCCGCGCCCTTGGCGATCGTCAGGCGACCGCCCGCGGATCCGACGAGGGCAAGCTGCCCACCCGGTGCAAGCAGATCGCCGGCGGCGGCGAGGGTATCGGTGGATCCGACGAAGTCGAGGACCAGGTCCGCGCCCCGGGCGACTGACCGATGGCTGCGGGGACCTCGTCCACGGAGGCGACCGCCAGTGCTGCGCCCAGCTCGATCGCGAGCTGGCGGGCCTCCGCGCGAGGGTCCACCGCGACCACTGCCTCGGGTGCGGACGCGGCGAGCACCTGCAGCGCAAGATGGCCCAGCCCGCCCACCCCGATGACGACGACCACTGCGCCGGGCAGCAGGTCGCCGTACGGTCGCAGCGCGTGGAAGGCGGTGAGGCCGGCATCGGTGAGGGGCGCGAGCCGTACCGGATCCTGGCCCTGGACCGTCACGAGGTGACGGGTGGAGGGGACCAACATGAAGTCGGCGAGTCCGCCGTCGCGCCCGATGCCGCCGCCGATGGGGCCGGTCAGGGCGGCGCAGTAGTTCTCCCGTCCCGCCCGGCACTGGCGGCAGTCGCCGCAGGACCAGATCCCGTGGACGGCGTGCCGTCCTCCCAGCCATTCCTGCGACACCCGGTCGCCGATCTCCACCACGGTGCCGACCACCTCGTGACCAAGCGTGAACGGAAGGTTGTACGGCAGCTGCCCTGGTGCGGCATCCATGATGTGCAGGTCGGAGTGGCAGAGGCCGGCAGCGTCGACGCGCAGCAGCACTTCGTCTCCCGTGGGCACCGGCACCGGCACCTCGACGAGCTCGGGTCGCTCACCCCAGTGCTGCAAGCGCAGGGCCCGCATCGTCCGCCGCTCGTTCATCGCGCGGTCCAGCCGCCGTCCACGGTCAGGACGTGTCCGGTGACGTAGCTCGAGGCGTCGGAGGCCAGGAAGAGCAGGGCGCCGTTGACCTCCCCTTCCCGGCCACCGCGACCCAGCATCGTGTTGCGGCTGACCCAGTTGGCGGACTTCTCGTTGGTGAACAGGCCATCCGTCATCTCGGTATCGAACCACCCAGGTACGACGGCGTTGACCCGGACACCGCGGCGACCCCACTGGCCGGCCAGTTCGCGGGTGACACCGATGACGGCCGACTTCGACGCCGCGTAGCCCGCGCCGCCGATGGGGGCGGTGGAGACGAGACCGACCACCGACGAGATGTTGATGAGGGAGGCAGTGCGCCCCTCGGGGAGCGCTTTCACGGCCGCGACGGAGAGGTGGAACCCCGAGGTGAGGTTGACCTCGAGGAGCGCATCGAACTCCTGGGCCGTCTCGCTCAATGCGTCAGGAGGTCCGGCCCTCCCGGCGTTGTTGACCAGGACGTCGATGCCGCCGTTGATCTCCGATGCCAGCGCGACGAGTCGGGCCCGGTCCTCGGGACGAGTGATGTCGCACTGGACCGGGACGACGTTCGGGACCTCCTCGGCCAGGACCTCGAGCCGCTCCGTGCGACGCGCCGCGGCGACGACGGTGGCCCCGGCCTCCGCCAGCGTGCGGGCGAACCCGTCGCCGAGCCCCGACGAGGCGCCGGTGACGACGGCGACCCGGCCCGTCAGGTCGAAGAGGGTGGGCAGGGAGCTCATCAGTAGACCGCCGTGCGGCCGCCGTCGACCGGGATCAGGGCGCCGGTCGTGTAGCCGCTGCGATCGGAGGCGAGGTGCACGACCATGGACGCCAGCTCGCGCGGGTCGCCGAGGCGCCCTGCCGGCAGCCGGTTGACCACCAGCCCGACGAAGTCGTCGTCCCAGCCCGACGCCATGTCGGTGGCAAAGGCGCCGGGCATCAGGCAGTTGACCCGAACCTCCGGCCCGTACTCCTGGGCGAAGGCGCGGGTGAGCGCGTTGAGCCCGTTCTTGGAGGCGGCGTACGTCGCCTCCGGCGGACTGGGCGCTCGGCCCCGATGCTGGAGATGTTGATGATCGACCCGCTCCCGGCGGCGTGCATGTGGCGGCCTGCCACGGCCATAGTCGGAAGGGCCCCTTGAGGTTGACGTCGAGCGTCTTGTCGAACAGCGCTTCGCTCACGTCGTACGCCGAGGGGGCAAGCGGGGCGATGCCCGCGTTGTTCACCAGCACGTGCAGACCGCCGTGGTCGCGGACGATGCTGTCCACCGCGGGCTCGATGGCATCCCAGTCGCCGACGTGGAGGGCCAGCGGGTGGGCCGTGACCCCGGTGGCGTCGGTGATCTGCCGCGCAACGTCGTCGCAGGCCTCTTGCTTCCTGCTGGAGACGATGACGGTGCCGCCTGCCTCGGCAATGGCGTCGGCGATGGCGCGTCCGAGTCCGCGGGTGGCGCCGGTGACGAGCGCGACCTTTCCGGTCAGCTCCCCCGTACTCATGAGACGGCCTCGGGGCGGAGGTGGGCGTACTGCTTCAGCTCGCGTCGACCGATCGTGCGCAGGTGCA
>CAVUNB010000013.1:0-171956 GCA_963742685.1 uncultured Actinomycetota bacterium
AGACGCCGCCGGTGACGAGTCGGCGCCAGGAGATCTATCCAACCGCTCCACGCCCTGACCCCAGGCCAGGCGTCTGAACCGTCGTAGCCGGTAACCTGAGTAGGGTCTTCACGTGAACGACAGACTGGTGTGGATCGACTGCGAGATGACGGGCCTCGACCTCGGCGCGGACGCACTCATCGAGGTGGCGGCGCTGGTCACCGACTTCGACCTCGAGGTCATCGGTGACGGCGTGGACATCATCATCAAGCCCGAGGCCGCCGCCCTGGACCAGATGACCGACTTCGTCCGCGAGATGCATACCAGCTCCGGGCTGCTCGAGGAGCTCGACAGCGGTGTCGACCATGGCCGACGCCGAGCAGATGGTGCTCGACTACATCCGCGAGCACTGCCCCGACGGCAGCCGGCCGCCCCTGGCCGGCAACACCGTCGCCACCGACCGGATGTTCCTGGCCCGGGACATGCCGACGCTCGAGGCGTTCCTGCACTACCGGATCGTCGACGTCTCCTCGATCAAGGAGCTCTCGCGTCGCTGGTTCTCGCGCGCCTACTTCCAGCCGCCGCCCAAGCGCGGCAACCACCGCGCGCTGGCCGACATCCAGGAGAGCATCGAGGAGCTGCGCTACTACCGCGAGGCGGTCTTCGTCCCCTCCCCCGGACCTGACAGCGACGCCGCTCGCGAGATCGCCGCTCGGCACGGCGGCATCGCTCACCGGGATCCCCGACCCGGACGTCGCGACCGATGAGGCGGCCCCGATGTCAGGGCGCCGGACAACTGTACGCTTCTCTCCGGTCCGGCCCCGAGGCGGATCCATGGTGGGTATAGCTCAGCTGGTAGAGCGCCGCGTTGTGGTCGCGGATGTCGCGGGTTCAAGTCCCGTTACTCACCCCAGACGTGAACAGGCCCCCGGGAGTCCCGGGGGCCTGTTGCGTCTTTCGAGGTCAGGCGGGGATGTGCCCGAACCGGCCCTTCTGGAAGTCGTCGTAGGCGGCCTAGCACCTCGTCCTTGGTGTTCATCACGAACGGGCCCGCCCAGGCCACCGGCTCCCGGATCGGGCGGCCGCCGACGACGATCACGTCGAGCGCCGGCGGTGCGGCTCTCCTGTCCGGGCCGCAGCGACGGTGAGGTAGTCAGCCGGGCCGAGGACCGCAGCCTGGCCGGCCCGGATCGGCCGCGCGTCGGTGCCGACCGGCCCATTGCCGCTGAGCACATAGACCAGCGCGTTGAAGTCGACATCCCACGGAAGCTCGAGACGGGCGCCGGGCTCGACCGTGGCGTGCACCAGCGCCATCGGCGTGTGGGTGGAGCCCGGGCCCGGCGGTCCCGTCGACCTGGCCGGCGATCACGCGGACCAGGGCACCCGCGTCGTACGACGTGGCGAGGGCGACCTGCCGGACCGGATGTCCTGGTAGCGCGGCGCAACGAGCTTCTGGTCGCGCGGCAGGTTCACCCAGAGCTGGATGCCGTGGAAGAGGCCGCCCTTCTGGACCAGCCACTCCGGCGGGGACTCGATGTGGAGCAGGCCGCTGCCCGGCGGTCATCCACTGGGTGTCGCCGTTGGTGATCGTGCCGCCGCCGCCGTGGCTGTCCTGGTGGTCGAAGACGCCGTCGATCATGTAGGTGACGGTCTCGAAGCCGCGGTGCGGGTGCCAGGGCGTGCCCTTCGGCTCGCCCGGCGCGTAGTCCACCTCGCCCATCTGGTCCATCATGATGAACGGGTCGAGGAGGCGCAGGTCGATGCCCGCGAAGGCCCGGTGAACCGGGAAGCCCTCGCCCTCGTAGCCCGTGGGTGCGGTGCTGACCTGGAGGACGGGCCGGGGCTGGTCGCCGAGGCCCGGGCGCGCAGGCGGTCCAGGACGGTCAGGTCGTCAACAGTGATGGCTGGCATCGTTCCTCCTATTGGATGATACATCACCTGACTCGCCTAGACCAGAGATCTATTCCCGCCGTAGGTCGCCCCACCAGCCGCAAAGGTCGTACGGTTCAGGGATGACTCGGCAGAGCGCCCGACAAGACGTCGTACGACGTCGTCATCGTGGGCGGTGGGCACAACGGCCTGACGGCAGCGGCACTAGCTCGCGCGCGCCGGAATGTCCACTCTCCTGCTCGAGCGGCTCCCCCAAACCGGCGGGGCCGCGGTGTCGAAGGTGGCCTTCCCTGGCCGGCCGGCCGGCTCTCGCGCTACTCCTACCTCGTCAGCCTGATGCCCGAGCAGCTGATGCGCGATCTCGAGCTCGAGGTCGAGCTCGCGCTCGCGCAGCACGTCGTCGTACACCCCCTACTACCGCGACGGCCGCACTCGCGGCCTGCTGATCGAGCGGCCCGAGGGCGAGGCGACCCGGGCGTCCTTCCGTGAGCTGACCGGCTCCGACGACGAGTACGACGCGTGGCAGGAGCTTCTACGGTGATGTCGCCGAGCTGGCCGCAGCGGTGGCGCCGACGCTGCTCGAGCCGCTGCCCACCGAGTCGCGATCGCGCCGAGGTCGACCCGGCCTCTGGGGGGAGCTCGTCCGCCGGCCGATCGGTCAGTCCATCGAGCGGCGGTTCACCGACGACGTGGTCCGTGGCGTGGTCGCCACCGACGCGCTGATCGGCACCTTCGCGGACCTGCACGAGCCGTCGCTGATCCAGAACAAGTGCTTCCTCTACCACCTGATCGGCAACGGGACGGGCGAGTGGCGAGTGCCGGTCGGCGGCATGGGCGCGGTGACCGAAGGGCTGCTCGAGGCCGCCTGGGGCCGGGGCCGAGGTGCTGACCGATGCCGGCGTCAGCCGGATCCCGCCGACGGCGGCGCCGAGGTGACCTGGCACGACGGCACGGGTCCACCCAGACGGTCACCTGCCGGCCCGTGCTCTCCGGCGTCGCCCCGTGGGTGCTGCGGATCCTGCTCGGCGAGGCGAGGCCGACCGGACCAAGCCGGAGGGCGCCCAGCTCAAGATCAACTTCCTGCTCGACCACCTGCCGGCGCTGCGAGTCGGGGATCGACCCGGCGGTCGCCTTCGCGGGGACCTTCCACGTCGCCGAGGACTACCCGCTGCTGCAGGCGGCGTACGCCGAAGCCTCGTCCGGCCGCGTGCCGCAGATCCTGCCCGGCGAGGTCTACTGCCACTCCCTCACCGACCCGTCGATCCTCGGGGCGGCGAGTGCGGACACACGCTGACCTACTTCGGGCTGCACACGCCGGCTTCGCTGTTCGACGGCGACCGGGGAGCCGCGAGGAAGCCATCGCGTCCCGGGCGCTCGCGGCGCTCGACGTCCACCTCGGAGCAGCCGATCGAGACTGCATCGCGGCCGACGGGAACGGCCAGCCACTGCATCGAGGCGAAGGTCCCGCAGGACATCGAGGCACGAGCTGGCCATGCCGGGCGGGCACATCTTCCACGGCGACCTCGAGTGGCCGTGGGCCTCGAACCGGGCCATGCTCAGCACCCCGGCGCAACGCTGGGGCGTCGCCACCGACATCGACAACGTCCTGATCTGCGGGGCCGGCGCGCGTCGAGGTGGCGCGGTCTCGGGCCTCGGCGGACACAACGCGGCCCAGGCCGTGCTGCGAGGGCGCGCTAGGTCCCACTCCCTCGTGAGCGCGCGCACGTCGTCTCGATTTTTCTGCGGGCAGGTGCGCTGATAAGGTTGCAGACGCTTCGCGCGCCATTAGCTCAATTGGCAGAGCAGCTGACTCTTAATCAGCGGGTTCGGGGTTCGAGTCCCTGATGGCGTACGAGAGAGGGTCAGGACTGTCGACCCGGTCCTGGCCCCTTGTTATTTCTCACGCCTTGGAGGAGGGGGCGCGGAACGTGGCCCGCCGCAGGCCCTCCGGCAGGCAGCCATACCCGGTCCCCGGGCCCGGATCCAGTCGGCGATCGCCGGCGATGCGTGACGTCCGTTGAGCTGGCCCAGCCAGACAGGTTGCCCGCCCGCCCGGCGCCCGCTGGGCGAGGGCGAGACGACGACCACGTCGGACCGCTCGCACGGGCCGAGGAGTCCGTGACGCGCAGCCTCGCAGCATCCCCGAGCAGGTCGCCGAGTGCGGCGAGTCGGGCCGCGTGGTCGACACCGGGCCGCTTCTTGGGGGTGCCGCAGCAGCAGCCGCGGCAGACAGGGACAAGTGGTACGTCGATCATCGAGGCGCCTTCTTCCCAGGCTCTCGTCGATGTGGTTCAGGCGACCGGACTCGGCCGCGGTGCCACTACCGTTGCGGGAGAGCGCCGGAACTCCCCGGAGTTCGCTGAGGCTGCATTGCCCCGGTCGTCCGGAGCCAGGGAGACGCTACGTGCTTCACGTCTCCTGGATCGAAGGGGCCGCGGTGCCGCCAGCTCGATGGCGGGCAACCGAGCTGGCGATGGTCCGACGTCCGGGTGCGCTCCACGTCGAGTCGCACGACGACGCGGTCGGGCACCATCAGCTCGAGGAAAAGGGCGGAGCTCGGGGCGTGTACGGCGGGCCGTAGCGCTCGAAGACTGCAGGGACAGGCGCTCCAGCAGGACCGGGTCGTCCTCGACGATGACGCCGCTGCCCTCCACCGAGACACCGCGCAGCTCGGCGTAGGTGTGGCCGGGCTCGACCAGGAAGGTCAGCCGGTCCTAGCGGGCGGGCGGCGACCTTCTGGACTCCGGCTCGGTCTCAAACCAGAGGTGGCCGTCAACCACGGACCACATGCCCACGAGGCGCACCCGGCCCTGGGGACTGAGCGTGGCGATCGTCCAGCCCCGCCGCCGGCTCAGGAAACTGTCGATCTCGGCGTCGTCGATGACGATCACGTCGCGCTGCTTCACGCCCGTCACCCTAGGCGCTGCGAGGTGGACAGGGCGTACGACCTGCGCAAGCGGGGGCATTTGCGAGGCCCTCGAACGCCGCCTCGACATTCACGGGGGTAACGTCGCGACGTCGCCATACTCACCCCGCCGAGGGTGGCGTGGCGAAACCTCGACGGGACTTCACCCAATTTCGAGGTGGCCCCTGGTCGCCGGGCGAGTCGAGGTACAGACCAGTCGAGCCGGCGTCGAGTCTCGGCCGCGACGGCGTGGACGTCGCGCTCGCGCACCACGATGTAGAGGTCGCCCTGCACCTCGACCTCGGACTTGTCCTCGGGGTCGAACAGCACCCGGTCACCGGCCTCGACGGCCCGGGCGTGCGGGCCGACGGCGATGACGCGCGACCACTGGAGCCGCCGGGCACCCATCGCTGCGGTCGCGGGGATGACGATGCCGCCGGACGAGCGGCGCTCCCCCGCCTCGCGGTCGAGCTCGACGAGGAGGCGGTCGTGCAGCATCTTGATGGCTGCTGCGCCAGAGGTGCTGCTCACGGTGGATCAGCCTGCGATCAGCGGACGATCTTGCGGATGATCGCGAAGAGCACGATCGCGCCGACGACACCGCCTGCGACCTTGAGGATGTTGTCGGTGCGCGGGGCACCCGACTCGAGATCGACGAAGTGAGACTTCACCGACGCCACCTCGCGACCGACGATGGTCTTGGGGTTGGCGCGGTAGGTGAGCTGGTCGATCGTGCTGGCGAGCCGCTGCCGCGTCTCCTCGATCTCGCGCTCGAGCGCGCTCAGTTCGTTGGTCACGTCGGAAGGCTACCAACCGTGCGGGGATCGAATCCCCACGGCAGTTCCAGCCGGTGGGCGGCCATCAGCGGCCCATCAGTGAGTACGTCGAAGGTCCGCCCGTCCGCGACCACGACCCCGTCGCTCAGCACGACCGAGCGGGGGCAGAGTCCAGGGCATAGGGCAGGTCGTGCGTCACCATCAGCACCGTCACGTCGAGGCTGCGCAGGATGTCGGCCAGCTCGCGGCGGCTGGCGGGGTCGAGGTTGGAGCTCGGCTCGTCGAGCACCAGGATCTCCGGCTCCATCGCCAGCACGGTGGCCACCGCCACCCGCCGGCGCTGGCCGAACGAGAGGTGGTGCGGCGGTCGGTCGGCATAGTCGGCCATCCCGACCTGGTCGAGCGCCGACATCACGCGCTGCTCGAGAGCGGCACCCTTGAGGCCGAGGTTGGCCGGGCCGAAGGCGACGTCCTGGCGCACGCTGCCGAGGAAGAGCTGGTCGTCGGGGTCCTGGAAGACGATGCCGACCCGGCGCCGGATCTCCTGGAGGTTCTTCCTCTCGACAGGGAGCCCGCTGACGGAGACCGCGCCGGCTCCCGCGGTGAGGATGCCGTTGAGGTGAAGCACGAGCGTGGTCTTGCCGGCGCCGTTGGGACCGAGCAGCGCGACCCGCTCGCCCTGGTGCACGTGCAGGTCGACGCCGTACAGCGCCTGATGCCCGTCGGGGTAGGCGAACGCGAGACCGCGGACGTCCAGGACAGGCGTGGTCATCGCGGCAACGTACCGGTGTAGCCGCGCGACAGCATCGCCAGGTGGATCCGCTCGCCGCGCTCGTAGGAACGGATGAACAGCGCGCCCATGGCGCGCGCCAGCATCGGCCAGTGCCGCGGCGACCTCGGGTCACAGCCGCGCGAGCGCATCGCGACCAGCATCCGCGAGAGCTCTCCGGTGACCACGTCGAGGTAGCGGATCATGAAGCCCATGATCTGGACGATCAGGTCGGGCATCCGCAGGCGCTCGAGGCCGCGCAGGATCTCCTGCGGCTCGGTGGTCGCCGCGAAGGTCAGCGACGAGGCCACGCCGATCGTGCCCTTCGCCAACAGCCCGAAGGCCGCGACGAGACCCGCCTCGGACAACGACAGGCCGAGTACGTCGACGCGCGGGCCGACGGCGACGAACGGCACCAGGACCGCGAAGAGGACGAACGGCACCTCGATCACCATGCGCTTGCCGATGTAGGCCAGCGGCACCCCGGATGACCGAGATGACCGCGACCACGAGCACTGCGTAGACCGCGAAGGCGGCGTACCACTCCCGCGGCGTGGCCACCACCAGGACCATGAAGCCGACCAGGATCAGCAGCTTGTGGTGACCGGCCATCCGGTGGAGCGGACCGTGGCCGTTGAAGTGCAGCCGGTGGCCGTGACCGGCGCCCATCTCAGGCCTGGTCTGCGGCGTCAGGGCGCGGGCGCCCGCGCAGCAGCCAGAAGATGCCGCCACCGACCAGCAGCGTGGTCAGCGAGCCGACGACGCCGGCGACGCCACCACTGAGGCGGGCGTTGTCGATGCCTTGCGTGGAGTAGCCGGCGAAGGGGCCGTCAGCCGTGGCGGACTCCTTCTCCTTGTCGATGAACCCGGTCTGCTCGGCGACGTAGTTGAGTCCGTCGGGGTGCGCGCTGGCATAGAAGCTGCCCACGCCCGCGAGGAGCAGGGCGACGAGCAGGAACGCCGCGAAGAACCTGGTGTTGCGGGTCATCGGGTGGCCTCCACGGATCCTCGGAGCTCGAGCTCGCGCGCGGCGAGCAGTGGGGTGGCGCCGTACACGAGGTCGGGTCTGGTGGCCGCGACCGTGCCGACCACCAGCATCGTGATGACGGCCTCGCCGATGCCGATGACGGTGTGCCAGCCGAGCATCGCCGCCAGCACCTTGTCGGTCTCGATCGGTGCGGTGCCGCCGATCGTGAACAGGAACGTGAAGGCGAGGGCGGCGACGGGGACGCTGACCAGCGCGGCCACGCCGGCCGCAGGGGCGACCATGCCGATGTGCTTGGGCAGCACGCGGCGTACGGCACTGAACACGAGCCAGCCGACGCCGGCCCCGACGAGACCCATCAAGGTGATGTTGGTGCCGAGCGCGGTGATGCCGCCGTCGGCCATCAACAGGGCCTGCACGAGCAGCACGACGCTGATGCACAGCGCGCCCGTGTAGGGGCCGACCAGCACGGCGGCCAGGGCGCCGCCGAGGAGGTGCCCGCTCGTGCCGCCGGCGACGGGGAAGTTGATCATCTGGCCGGCGAAGATGAAGGTCGCGACGAGCCCGGCCATGGGCGCGGTGCGGTCATCGAGCTCACGGCGCGCGCCGCGGAGCGCAACCGCGATCCCGGCAGCGGCGATGACGCCGGTCGCCACCGAGGTCGGTGCGTCAAGGAAGCCGTCGGGCACGTGCATGGCGATCGGTCTCGCTCTCGGCTGGATCGGGTGTCGTGCTTGGATGGGTGACGGCCGGTTTCCCGACCGCCCACCACCTTATTGCATGTTCTTTGCAACAACGAGCCCGCCCCAGGAGTCCCCATGACCACGCGCCTGAGCCCCGGTGACACTGCCCCCGACTTCACGCTCACCAACGACGCCGGCGAGGACGTCACGCTCTCCGACCTGCGCGGTCGCAAGGTGATCGTGTACTTCTACCCGGCCGCGATGACCCCGGGCTGCACCACGCAGGCCTGCGACTTCAGTGAGTCCCTCGACTCCCTCCAGGGCGCGGGCTACGAGGTGCTCGGCGTCTCCAAGGACAAGCCGGCCAAGCTCGCGAAGTTCCGCGAGCGCGACCAGCTGACCCTCACGCTGCTCTCCGACGAGTCGCTCGAGGCGCACCAGGCCTTCGGTGCGTACGGCGAGAAGAAGCTCTACGGCAAGACCGTCGAGGGCGTCCTCCGCTCGACCTTCGTGATCGACGAGGCCGGGAAGATCGAGCTCGCGCAGTACAACGTCAAGGCCACCGGACACGTCGCGAAGCTGCGCCGAGACCTGGGCCTGGCCTCGAACGCCTGACGCTCCACCCGGCGTGGGGCTCGTGACGTGTCAACGCGAGAGCGCGTCAGGCGTCAGCCCTCACCGGTGGAACGGCAGACCTGGCGCGCAGGGCGATCGGCGCCAGGTCCGCCGGGACGAGGGAACACATTGGCCACGAGGACGGCCATCCGGGCACCGGCCTCGTGCCTGGTCAGGACGACCTGCTCGACGACGCCTACGTGGCGAAGGTCCGGGACGACGATCCCCCAGGCGGCCTCTTCGCGGCTCGCCTCCGCCATCAGCGCGTGGAATGCGCCCCGGACGTCGCCGCTCTCGACATAGATCGTCCCGAGGCTGAACTCCTCGCGATCGGCGCATGCCTGGAGCTGGGCCTCCGCCAGGGGGAGCTCGGTGGCACTCCTGAGCAGGTCGGTACGGATGTAGCCGAGCAGCATCGGTCGCGGGTGGTTGCTCATGAGGTCTCCTGGAGCGGTGCACATGCACCTGGTGGGTGACGCCGTTCCACCACCGCCCGGGGTTGGTGCCACCCGACCGATCGCAGCTGCTCGGGGGCGCAGCTGCGGCGGCGGGAGAAGGTGGACATCAGGGGGGCCCTCGGTTGGTGGGGGAACGGCGTCGTGACAACGCTCACAGCCGTGCCGCCGCTCGGCATCCGAAGAGGTACGGAGATGACTACCTAGATCCGGCCTAGGTAGTCAGCGAGCCTGCTGCTCGGCCACCCAGCCGGCGACCTGGGCGCGGGAGGTGATGCCCAGCTTGCTCAGGACGTGGTCGACGTGGGTCTCGACCGTGCGCAGGGAGATGACGAGCCGGCCCGCGATCTCCTTGTTGCTCAGGCCCTCGGCGAGCAGCCCGGCGACCTCGCTCTCCCGCCTGGTCAACCCACCGGGAGCTCTGAGTCCGGGCCGCTTCGCGGCGGCGGTCGCCTCGGATCCTTCCGCATCGCCGTCCTCGCCCAGCGCCAGCGACACCGCCTGGTCGAAGGAGTACGCCGCGCCCTCGGCGAACGCCTTCTCGAACGTCCGGGACTCGAGAGCGGAGGTGCCCAGTGACGCTCGCAGAGCCTCTTCGGACCGCTTGTCGAACACGCTGTAGGCGTTCGTCTCGTCGACCTTCGCGCCGCTCGTCCGCCAGACGGCCTGAGCTGCCCCGAGCAGCCGGGCCGACCTCTCGCCGGGCTCGGCGAAGGCGGCGCACCACGAGAGCGCCTGGACGCCGAAGCTGATGCCGGTCAGGTCGTGCATCGGCTGGAACAACCGGACCGACCTGCGCAGCGAACGAGTCGCCGCAGCGAAGTCACCGGCGCGCCACTGGGCGATGCCGACGCTCCAGAGCCCGTAGCCCATCGACGACTGGGCGCCGTGCTGCTCCGCCAAGGCCAGGGCCTGCTGACTGAACTCGGTGGCCCTGGGCTCGTCGAGGAAGAAGGTGCAGGCGGTGAGCAGGATCAACGTGTCGAACTCCCCGAGTGCGTTCCCGAGTGCCTGGAACTCCCGGCGGGCCTGCTCCAGCAGCTCGATGGCCCCGGGCAGGTCCCCCTGGTAGAGCGTCGCCTGCCCCTGGCACTCCTTGATCCGGGCCTTGAGCAAGTCGTCATCGAGCCCCGCGGCGATCTCGGCGCACTCGGCCAGCATGGTGGCGTTGCGCTCGAAGTCGGTCGCGAACATCGCCAGGTAGCTGGCCGCCCACAGGCCGTGTGCACGGACTCTGGTCTGCTCGGTGGCCAGGTCGAGGGCCTGGATCAGGTGGCGGTAGCCCTCGCGGAGGAACCCGGCGAACCAGAAGTTCCAGATGGGTGCAGCGATCTCGAGGGCCACGGCGGCTTCGTGGGGGTCGGCGAGGCAGAACTCCAGGGCCACTCGCACGTTGCCCGACTCCCGCCGCAGCCTGATGAACCAGTCGGCCTGTTGCGGACCGAAGCCCTCGCTTGCGAACTGGCTGGCCAGGGCGCGGTAGTGGTCCCGGTGCCGCACGCGCAACGCCCGCACCTCGTCCTCGTCCGCGAGTCGTTCGGCGCCGTACTGCCTGATGCTCTCCAACATCTGGTACCAGGCCGTGGTGTGCTCGGTGGCCAGCTGGCGGACGATGATCGACTTGTTGACCAGGCTCGCGATCAGGCCCAGGACCTCGTCGCAGACGATCTCGTCACCGGAGCACACCTCCTCGGCCGCTTCGAGGTCGAAGCCTCCCGAGAAGACCGACAGTCGCGCCCAGAGCAGCTGTTCGGCAGGCGAGCAGAGGTCATGGCTCCAGCCGACCGTTGCCTCCAGCGCCTGCTGGCGGGCGGCCAGGGCGGGCCTGCCGCTCGTGAGCAGCCTGAACCGGTTCTCGAGGCGGTCCAGGATCTGGGCCGGTGAGAGGATGCGCAGCCACACCGCCGCGAGCTCGATCGCGAGCGGGATCCCGTCGAGGGAACGGCACAGCTCGACCACCGCAGCCCGGTTGCTGTCCGAGATCTTGAACCCCGGCGCCACCGCCGCGGCTCGGTCGAGAAAGAGCGCGACGGAGTCGTAGTGGGTGGCGTCATCGGCCTGGACCTCCTGGCCATTGGCCGGGACGGACAGTGGCGGCACCGACGTGGATCTGCTCGCCCTCCACCCCGAGCACGTGGCGGCTGGTGGCCAGGATGCGCAGGCCGGGGGCCGCGGCAAGCAGCTTGCTGGCCAGCACCGCGCAGGCATCGGTCAGGTGCTCACAGTTGTCGAGGACAACCAGCAGCTGCTTCTCCTCCAGGTAGGCGGCGAGGTCGGCCGCGGGGTCGGCCGAGAGCATCCGCAGCTCGAGTGTGTTGGCCACGGTGTGCGGCAGCAGAAGCGGGTCGTTGAGGGCTGCCAGCTCGACGAACCAGACGCCGTCGGGAAAGGTTCGCCGGACCTCGGACGCCATCCGGAGCGCCAGCCGCGTCTTGCCGACCCCACCCACCCCGGTCAGGGTCAGCATCCGGCTGTTGGCCAGAAGCGTGCGGGTGTCGGCCAGCTCACTTCGACGACCCACGAAGCTGGTCAGCTCGGTGGGCAGAGCCCCCCGACCTGACGTCGCCGACTTCGTGGTCGCCATTCGGATTCCGCCTCTGCCGTCTGCCCCGAGACAGCCATCGGATCCTGGGCACCACGACTCCCCCGTGCACCCAAACCCACCCACAGTCTACGTCCGCCCTGCCGCCGCGCGCGTGTCCGCGAGCTCGGACCAGTTTCCGGGCAGCCTGTGGCCCGACACACAGGCGCCGAGTGGGTCCACGACGCCGGCACCACGAAGTGGTGGAACTGGCAGACACGCAGGTTTTGCTGCACCAAGCAGGCCTGCGACTTCAGCGAGTCGCTCGACTCGCTCAAGGGGGCGCGGGGTACGAGGTGCTCGGCGACTCGAAGGACAAGCCGGCCAAGCTGGCGAAGTTCCGCGAGCGTGACCAGCTGACCCTCATGTTGCTCTCCGACGATTCGCTTGAGACGCACCAGGCCTTCGATGCGTACGGCGAGAAGAAGCTCTACGGCAAGACCGTCGAGGGCGTCCTCCGCTCGACCTTCGTGATCGACGAGGCCGGGAAGACCGAGCTGGCGCAGTACAACGTCAAGGCCACCGAACACGTCGCGAAGCTGCGCCGGGACCTCGGACTCGGCTGAGGTCGCACTGTCGGTGGCGCGTTCTAACGTGCCTGCGTGGTCGTACGACGCAAGTACACGCGGGAACTGTTGACGGAGGCGGTCGAGGCTTCGACCTCCGTGGCAGGCATGCTGCGGTTCCTGGGTTTGAACCCGACGGGTGGCGCGCACTCTCACCTGAGCCGAACGATCAAGTCCTTCGGCATCGATACGTCGCACTTCCGCCTGTATTCGCCGGTCGCGCACGACCACACGCGCCTGAAGCCTGAGCAAATTCTGATCCTGCTCCCCGTGGGGGCGCGCCGTGCGAAGCCGCACATGCTGACCCGAGGCCTGGTCGAGTCAGGTGTGCCGTACGAATGCGCGGTCTGCGGCTGCGACGGCACCTGGCAAGGAGTGCCGTTGACGTTGGAGGTCGACCACGTGGACGGCGACTACCGCAACAACCTGTTGCACAACCTTCGCTTCCTCTGCCCCAACTGCCATCGTCAGACGCCCAACTTCGCGGGGCGCAGCAAGGGCAAGTACTCGGTCCGCGGCACTGCAGCGTCGGACGGGACGACGGGCTCATAGACTGACTCACCGTCAAGCCGAAGTGGTGGAATGGCAGACACGCGGCGCTTAGGACGCCGTGCCTTCGGGCGTGGGGGTTCAAGTCCCCCCTTCGGCACATAGCGCAATCAGCACCAATGGGGGTCGCGCCTCGCTAGGGTCCCGGGCATGGACTCTGCGCTGACCGAGATCGGGCTGCCGATCGCCCTCGCCATCATCATGTTCGGCCTGGGGCTCGGACTCACGCTCGCCGACTTCAGGCGGGTCGGCACTCACCCCAAGGCCGTCGTCATCGCCCTGGCCTGCCAGCTGGTGCTGCTGCCAGCCGTCTGCTTCGGACTGGTGGTGCTGTTCGACCTCCCGCCGTTCCTCGGCATCGGCATGCTGCTGCTGGCCGCTTCGCCGGGTGGCACGACGGCCAACCTGTTCAGCCATCTGTTCCGCGGTGACGTCGCGCTCAACATCTCCCTGACGGCGATCAACTCGATCATCGCGATCGGGACGCTTCCGCTGATCACCAACCTGGCGATCGACTACTTCGACAAGAGCGAGTCCGTGTCGATGCCACTCGACGAGGTCGTCAAGGTGTTCGCGCTGATCCTGGTGCCGACCGGCCTCGGGATGCTGGTGCGCGCCAAGAAACCGACGTTCGCCGCTGCCATGGACAAGCCGGTGCGGATCGCGTCCGCGATCATCCTCGCGATCCTGGTCCTCGGGATCCTGCTGGGCGAGAAGGACCGGGTCGGCGACTACCTCGCCGATGTCGGCCTGGTCGCCGCGCTCTTCTGCGCGATCAGCCTGGTCGTCGGCTACGTCGTCCCGCGCGCGTTCGGAGTCGTCGAGGGGCAGTCGATCGCGTCGTCGTTCGAGATCGGCGTCCACAACGGGACGCTCGCGATCTTCGTCGCAGAGAACATCCTCGAGGTCAACGAGATCGCGGTCCCGGCCGCGGTCTACTCGTTGCTGATGTTCATCCTCGCCGCGCTGTGGGGGATGTTCATCTCCCGCCGGGTAGGCGCGGCCCGGGAGTCCGTCGCCGCCTGATCAGGCCAGGACTGCGGCGATCCGCGGGGCGAGCGCCCGCAGCGCGATCCCCCGGTGCGAGATCCGGTCCTTCTCGGCCGGGTCCAGCTCGGCCGAGGTGAGGCCGGCCCCGGCGTGCTCGTCGGCGACGAACACCACGTCGTAGCCGAACCCACCGCTGCCACGGGGGGCGTGGATGATCCGGCCCGGCATCGTGCCGTGCTCGACCAGTTCGAGGCCGTCGGCACCGACGTACGCGATGGCGCACTCGAACCACGCGTCGCGCCTCTCGTCGGGTACGTCGCTGAGCTGGGCGAGCAACAGCTCGTTGTTGCGCTCGTCGCTCTTGGGAGGGCCTGACCAGCGAGCGGACAGCACGCCGGGCATCCCGTTCAACGCGCTCACGCAGAGCCCACTGTCGTCGGCGATCGTCGGCAGCCCGGTCGCCGCGAACCCGGCGCGCGCCTTGAGCAGGGCGTTGCCCTCGAACGTCGGCTGGTCCTCGACCGGCTCGTCGTAGTGGTTGACGCTGTCGAGCCCGACGACCTCCACCCCGTCGACGTGCTCGGCGAGGATGCGCTGCATCTCGACCAGCTTCTTGGCGTTGCGCGACGCGAGGAAGACCCTGGTCATCGAGCCAGCGCCTCCTGCTGGAGGTTCGTCAGGTCGACGCAGCCCTTGGCTGCGAGGTCGAGGAGCGCGTCGAGCTCGGCCCGGTCGAAGGCAGCACCCTCGGCAGTGCCCTGCACCTCGACGAACGAGCCGGCGCCCGTCATCACGACGTTCATGTCGGTCTCGGCCCGCACGTCCTCCTCGTAGGGCAGGTCGAGACGCGGGACGCCGTCGATGATGCCCACGCTGACCGCCGCCACGGACCCGGTGAGCGGCTCACCCTTCAGCGCCCCGGTGGACCGCAGCTGCGCGACGGCGTCCGCGAGGGCGACGTACGCGCCGGTGATCGACGCGGTGCGGGTGCCACCGTCGGCCTGGAGGACGTCGCAGTCGAGGACGATGGTGTTCTCGCCGAGGGCTTCGTAGTCGATGATCGCCCGGAGCGAGCGGCCGATCAGACGCGAGATCTCGTGCGTACGGCCGCCGATGCGGCCCTTGACCGACTCGCGGTCGGAGCGGGTGTTGGTCGACGCGGGGAGCATGGCGTACTCGGCCGTGACCCAGCCCAGGCCCGAGCCCTTGCGCCAGCGCGGGACCCCAACTGTTGCCGACGCGGAGCACAGCACCTTGGTGCCGCCGAACTCGATCAGCACCGAACCGGCCGCGTGGTCGAGCCAGTTGCGGGTGATGGTGATCGGGCGGAGCTGGTCGTCCGCGCGACCGTCGACACGAGCGGGGGCAGGCTGATTCGTCATGCCCCGAACCCTAGTGAGTCGACAAATGCCAGCCGGGCCCGGTCATCCCCGTGGAAGACCGGACCCGGCTCGCGTAGGCCACACCCCCGCGGGTGGCCAGTCAGTGGGCGAGCTACTTGAACTCGATGCGCAGCAGCCTCATCAGCCCCAGGATGAGCGGGATCACCAACCAGATCGTTCCCGAGGTGGCGAGCTGGGCCCACTCCTCACCCGTTGGCACGTAGTCGCCGGTGAAGAGCGGGGTCTGGGCGGTGTTGAACTCGAACCAGGGCGCCGCCTTCTCGAAGCCTGAGCTGAGCGAGCCCAGGATCCCGACCGCGATCGGCAGGATCAGGCTGTAGACGAAGTAGCCGACGATGGCGGCAGCGGTGTTCATCAGCAGGGTCGCGATGGCGAAGCCGATGAGCACGCCGATGACGTTGGCGAGGACGAACCCGTTGAACAGCAGGTTGCCGTCGACGGTCCAGGCCGGGGAGGCTCCCGCGAGGGCGCCGACGAGCGTGCCGAGGACCGCGATCAGCGCGGCGAGCACCATCACCGAGACCGCCAGGGCGAAGCCCGCCAGGAACTTGGCGACGACGACTCGCGAACGACGCGGCTCGAGCGAGAACGTCACGAGGCCGTTGCGCTGGCTGGCCTCGCTGGTGACGAGCATGATGATCAGGATCGGCATGAAGTAGCCCAGCACCCCGCCGGCGACACCGAGGAAGTCGCCGTAGTCCTTCGCGTCGTCGGGAGCAGCGAAGGCGTAGATCACCTGGACGATGAGCACCAGCGCCAGGATCGAGATCGTGAACCATAGGCCGGCCCGGGTGTCGAGGGCCTTGCGGAGCTCCACCTTGGCGAGGCGGCTCATCGGCACCTGAGGCGTGGCGGTGATGTCGATTTCGCCCAGGGCGGCGACAGGGGCAGCGGTGTTCATGCCTGAACTCCTTCGGGAGCAGTGGCGGCGGGTGCGGTGTCGCGTTGGGTGTCGGACGTGAGGGCGAGGAAGAGGTCCTCGAGGCCACCCTCGGCCGAGCGCAGGTCACTCAGGACGATCGACTGCTCGGCCGCAGCACGGCCGACCTCGACCGGGCTGGTCTCGACACGCAGGCCGGTGCCGGCGGGGGTGACGGAGATGCCCTTCTCGGTGAGCACCTTGGCGAGGAGCGCGTTGTCCAGCGAGGTGACCAGGGTGCTGTCGTTGCCGGAGCCACTCAGCAACGAGGCCTTGTCGCCCTGCGCGACGATCTCGCCGCGCCCGATCAGGATCATCTCGTCGGCGATCAGCTCGACCTCGTTGAGCAGGTGACTCGAGAGCAGCACCGTGCCTCCGCGGTCGGCGTAGCTCTTCAGGAGGCCGCGCATCCAACGGATGCCGGCCGGGTCGAGCCCGTTGGCGGGCTCGTCGAGGATCAGGACCGACGGGTCGCCGAGCAGTGCGTGTGCGATGCCGAGGCGCTGCTTCATGCCGAGCGAGTAGTTGCGGAGCCGGCGCTTGGCCTCCGTCTCGTCGAGGCTCACCAGCTCGAGCATCTCGTCGACGCGGGACGCCGGCAGACCCATGGTCTGGGCGCCGATCGAGAGGATCTCGCGACCGGTGCGGCCGGCGTGCTGGGCCGAGGCGTCGAGGAGCACGCCGACGTGGCGGCCGGGGTTGGGGATGTCGCGGTAGTGGTGGCCACCGATGGTGACCTCCCCCGACGTGGCCGGCGTGAGGCCGACCATCACCCGCATCGTGGTCGTCTTGCCGGCACCGTTGGGTCCGAGGAAGCCGGTCACCCGACCGGGTCGGCAGGTGAAGCTCACGTCCTTCACGGCCGTGAAGGCGCCGTACTGCTTGGTCAAAGAGCTCACTTGAATCATGGGCTCCACACTGCCCGCTGACGGCGTGCGGGACATCGGCCGAAGGGTTCGACCCGGCCCCTACCTAAGTAGGGGTGGCAGTCAGCCCTTCACCGAGCCCTCGGCGCCTCCCCGGACGAGGTACTTCTGGAAGATGAAGAACATCAGCGCCACCGGGATCGTCATCAGGAGCGCGCCGGCCATCGTGATGGGGTATTGCGAGCCCGATCCGAGCTGACCACTGGTCAGCGTCGCCACGCCCTTGGTCAGGGTGAAGTACTTGGGGTCCTGGGAGGCGACGAGGAAGTGCGGCAGCTCGTTCCACGACCCCTGGAACGACAGGATGGTGATCGTGATCAGCGCCGGCCTCGACATCGGGAGCACCACCGACCAGAAGGTGCGGAAGGGGCCGGCGCCGTCCATGCGGGCCGCCTCCTCCACCGCCACCGGGATGCTCTCGAAGAACTGCTTCATGATGAAGACCCCGGCCGCGTCGACGAGCAGCGGCAGGATCAGCGCCGGGTACGTGTTGTAGATCCCGATGTAGTTGAGCACCAGGAACTTCGGGATCAGCAGGATCACGCCCGGCACCGCCATCACCGCGAGGATGGCCGTGAAGATCGCTCCCCGGCCGCGGAACTTGATCCGCGCCAGCGCGTAGCCCGCCAACGAGTCGAGGAACACCCGGCCGGCCGTCACGAGCACCGTGACCACGACCGAGTTGAAGAACCACAACGGGAAGTCGGTGTCGAAGAGCCTGCCGAACGCGCCCGTCGTGAACGGGTCGGCGACCAGGGACAACGGGTTGTCGACGGCGTCGACGTTGGTCTTGAACGAGGTCGTGAGCTGGATGAGGAAGGGATAGAGGTAGACGAAGGAGAAGACCACCAGCACCGCGTAGCCCAGGAAGAGGGCGAGGGCCGTGCGGTTGGAGACCATGGGCTTCGAGCTGGCCGCACTCATCGGGACTCCTCCATCGCTCGGACGCGCAGCTTCCGCGCGCGCCGTTCCTGCTTCTTGAGGGCCTGCTCGTCCTTGTCGCGGAAGACCCAACGCTGGAAGCTGGCCATCGCGAAGATGATCAGGAAGAGCACGAAGGCCATCGCCGCGGCCACGCCCCACTGCTGGTTCTCGAATGCATAGAAGTACGACAGGAAGGCAGGGGTCAGCGTCGTCTTGCCCGGCCCGCCCTGGGTCATCACGTAGACCTGGTCGAAGACCTGCCAGGTGCCGATCAGGCCGAGCGTCGTCACCAGCAGCAGGGTCGGGCGCAGGTGCGGCAGGGTCACGTTGCGAAAGACCTGCCAGCGGTTGGCGCCGTCGATGCTGGCGGCCTCTTCGATCTCGACGGGCAGGTCCTGCAGGGCGGCGAGGAACATCAGCATGAAGGTGCCCGTGGTCGTCCACACGACGAGCAGGATGATCACCGACATGGCGACGCTGGGACCGGAGAGCCACTGCCACCAGCTCAGCCCGAGCACCGAGCCGTCGAGCATGGCGCTGGGGGGCTCGGAGGCGTTCCACAGGCCGACCGTGTCGCCGACCACGTGCACCAGTCCGCGCGAGTCACTGAACCAGGTCGGTCCGTCGATGCCGACGACCTCGAGCATCGAGTTGACGACGCCGCCCCCGGTGAACAGGAAGAGGAACACCAGCCCGATCGCCACGGAGCTGACCACGGACGGGAAGTAGAACGCCGTCCGGAAGAAGCCGACGGCCTTCAGCAGCCGCTGGTTGAGCACCAGCGCCAGGAACAGGGCGAACGCTGTCTGCAGCGGCACCACGAACAACACGAAGTAGAAGTTGTTGCGCAGCGAGGTCATGAAGTCGGACCGCGTGAGCCCGCCCTCCGAGCCCACGAGCTCCTGGTAGTTGTCGGCGCCGACGAACGCGACTCCCGACGAGAACGGGCTGCCGCGCCCGTTCCAGTCGGTGAACGACACCCAGAGCGCCATCAGCACCGGCACCGCGAGGAACAGTCCCAGGATGACCAGCGTCGGGGACACGAAGAGCCACCCGGCGCGCGCCTGGACCCGGGCCTCCCCGCGGCCAGCGGTCACTTCAGAGCCGCATCCGCGTTGGTCTGGAAGGACTCCAGGATCTCGTTGATGTCGGCGCTCGCGAGCTGTTCGAGCTGGGAGTCGAGGTCAGCGACGACCGGCCCGAGACCGGGCAGGTTCACCGGGCCGTGGCCGTACTCCGCACCCGCGATGAAGGGTGCATCCTCGGGGAAGGCCTCGACATAGTCGGCCTGTGCCGACTCACGGCTCGGCATGACGCCGAACGCCTCGGCGTTCTTGAGCTGCTGGTCTGCGGTGGTCAACGCCTCGACGAGCGAGACCGCGGCCTCCTGGTCGGGAGAGTCGGCAGAAACGCCCCAGCACTGGGTGAAGAGCAAGGTGCCCTTGCCTGCGGGGCCCTCGGGCAGCTCGGCGACGGTGTAGTCGATGTCGGGGTAGTCGTTGGTCATGGCTCCGCGGATCCAGTTGCCCTCGATGGTCATGGCCGCTCCCTCCGTGCCGAAGCCCTCGCCGCCCCAACCGGCGTCGATCTCCGGAGGGAGTACGGCGACGCCGCTCTTGAGCAGACCCTGGACGTACTCCAGCGCCTGGGCGTTGGACTCCTCGGTCGCGGTGGCCTCGCCGGTCTCACTGTCGACCCAGAACCCGCCGTTCTGCACGAGGAAGGCGCCGACGCGGTCGCGGCCCACGCCGATCACGAGCCCCGCCTGGTCCTTCGTGGTCAGCTTCGTGGCGACGGCCTCGAGCTCCTCCCACGTCGTGGGGATGTCGGCGTCGGTGAGGCCGGCCTTCTTCCAGGCAGCCGTGTTGATCTGCAGTGCCAGAGTGGAGACGTCCTTGGGTGCGCAGTAGGCCTCACCGTCGAGGGTGAACGACTCGACGAGGTTGGGGTAGAAGTCGTCGGCGTCGGAGATCTGGTCGAGGTAGGGGTAGAGGTTTCCGGCCTCGGCGTAGTCGCCGAACACTCCGGCGTCGACGTAGAAGACGTCGGGCGGGTTGCCCCCCGCAAATCCTTGCGAGAGCTGCTGGGCGATGTCGTTGGCGACCAGCACCTCGACCTTGTTGCCGGACTCCTCGGCCCAGGCGTTGGCGGCCTCCTCGACGGCGGCCGTCTCGGCGTCACCGCTCGACGCGATGAGCACCTGGAGCTCGGCCGTCCCCTCGCCCGCGGCGGGGGCGTCCGATCCCCCGGACTCGTCCTCGAAGCCGCCGCCGCAGGCCGCCAGGGTGAGCGTCGAGCCGAGCGCGAGAGCGGCGAGTGAGACGCCGCGGCGTCGCCGTACGGGACTGGTCTTCATCGTGAACTCCTGTGTTGAGGGGATGGGGTGAGGGTTGGACAGGTGCCCCGGGCTCAGCCGGGGACGTGGAGCGTGGGGGCGAGCAACAGACCGCGCGCTGGGCGATCGGGCCGCTCGAAGCGGTCCCGCAGGAGGTCGATGCACTGGTGGGCCACCTCGTCGATCGGCTGCGCGACGCTGGCCAGTCCGAGGGCGGCGGCGACCGGGGTGGCGTCGAAGCCGACGACCGAGATGGGTGCCCGACGTCCCGCCGACTCCATCACCGCCCGGTGGGCGCCGACCGCGAGGGTGTCGCTGGCGCACACGATCGCGTCCGGCTGCTCCGTCCCGAGCAACAGCTCCCGCACGGCGGCCTCTGCGGCGGCGGCCTCGTTGACGCTGCGCGCCTCGAGCCGTGCGCCCGACAACCCGGCGTCGACCAGGGCACCCAGCCAGCCTCGTCGCCGGTCGGTACCGGTGCTGGGGGTGGCCCCGTCCTGGGGCCAGCCGAGGTAGGCGATCCGGCGATGACCGGTGCCGAGCAGGTGCTCGACGGCCAGACCGGTTCCGACGGCGCCGTCGACATCGACCCAGTCGTGCGGGTCGTCCTCGTGACCCCACGGCCTCCCGAACGCGCAGAAGGTGAGACCGGCGGCACCGAGGCTCCGCGGCCGGTCGTCGTCCGCGCTGGTCGCGGTCAGCACCACCGCGTCGGCGGCACCGATGTGCAGCAGCTCCTCGATGATGGCGAGCTCGGTCGCCTCGTCGGCGGGCTGGGCATACAGCAGCACGCGCAGTCCGTTGTCCTGGCCGGCCTCGGCGAGCCCGTGGTAGAACGCGTCGAGCACCAGGCCCGAGATGCCGTCCTGTTGGCGCTCCGCCCGGACGGCGATCGCATTTGCACGTCGGGTGGCCAGCTGGCGGGCCGGCAGGGACGGGCGATAGCCCACGTCGCGGATGGCCGTCATCACTCGATCACGGGTCGGCGCGGCCACCCTGGTGGGGTGGCGCAGCACGTTGGAGACGGTCTGGCGCGACACGCCTGCCAGCGCCGCCACGGAGTCGAGCGTCGCGGGGCCAGCTGTGACCTGCGAACGGTCCACGTCTCACTCCTCATGCCGGGGCCGACGGCCGGTGGCGGCTCGGGTCCGCAGCCACTAACCTGTTTGAGCGCTCAAATCATTTGAGCGCTCAAACCGTAACGCACGTCACACTGGATGTCACGCGCCTGTCGCTAGGAAAGGTCACCCATGGATCAGGGCACCGCACCGCAGCAGCCGTGGCTGCACGACCTCGCGCTCACCCTGGCGGCGCCGACCCAGGTCTGGTCGGGGCAGGACGGTCAGGTGCGGCCGGGCGGCCTGAGCGGCTTCTTCCAGGGCGACCGCCGGATGCTCTCGCTGCTCGTGCTCGAGGTCGACGGCGCCGAGCCGACTCCGGTCGGTCACCACGCCCGGTCGGGCGACGAGCACACCTTCGTGGCCGTGCCCCGACACCTGGGCGACGGCGGCGCCGACCCCACCGTGCGCGTGGTGCGCCGCCGCGACGTCGAGCCCGGGCTGGTGCGTGAGCGCTACCAGGTCTCCAGCACCGCCGCCGAGCCCTTCACCTGCGTTGTCGGTCTGCGCATCGGCGCCGATCGGTCCGGCCTGGACGTGGTGAAGTCGGGTGCGCCCACGCCCGTCGTCGTCCCGGAGGGAGTGGGAGGCCATGTCCTACCTGGCAGGACGGCGGCGCGCGCGGGGTGCTCCGACTGCCCGGTGCCCACACCCGCGAGCGGGACGGCGAAGTGGTGGCCGAGTGGACCGTGACCGTCGCCCCCGGCGAGACCGTGACCCACGAGCTGCTGATGACGCTCGACGACGACCGGGCCGCCGTGACCGCGCCCCTGCGCGACGCCGGCTGGGACCCCGTCGAGGTGGTCAGTGCCGACCGCCGGCTGGGGCCGGTGCTCGAGCAATGTCTCGACGACCTCCGTCTCCTCCGTCTCGCCGCGCCTGCCGGGCCCGGCGGAGCGCCCGAGGAGTTCATCGGTGCCGGTGCCCCGTGGTTCCTCACCCTCTTCGGTCGCGACAGCCTGTGGACCGCCCGGATGCTGCTGCCCGTCTCGAGCGGTCTGGCCGGCTCCACACTGCGGCTGCTGGCCAGCCACCAGGGCACACGGCGCGACGACGTCACCGCGGAGGAACCCGGCAAGATCCTGCACGAGGTCCGCTCCGCCGGGTTCTCGCTCGGCGAGGAGGACGGCGCCGACCGTCATCTGCCGCCCGTCTACTACGGCACCATCGACGCGACGCCGCTGTGGGCGCTCACCCTGCACGACGCCTGGCGGTGGGGGCTGCCGGCCGACGAGGTCGAGGAGATGCTGCCGGCCCTCGAGCGCGCACTGACCTGGCAGGTCGAGCACGGCGACGCCGACGGCGACCACCTCCTGGAGTACGTCGATCGGTCCGGCCATGGTCTGTCCAACCAGGGCTGGAAGGATTCCGGCGACGCCGTACGCCGCAGCGACGGGTCGCGGGCCTCGTCGCCGCTCGCACTGGCCGAGGTGCAGGGCTACGCCTATGCCGCAGCGGTGCGCGGAGCCGACCTGCTGGAGGCGTTCGGCCGCGGGGGCACCGACCGGTGGCGCGAGTGGGCTGGCCAGCTGCGCACGGAGTTCGACCGGCGATTCTGGGTGGAGGACGCCGTCGGCGGCTTCCCCGCGATCGCGCTCGACCGTGACAAGCGACCCGTGGTCTCGCTGACCAGCAACATCGGCCACCTGCTCGGGACCGGGATCCTCGACCCGGATGGCGTCGACCTGGTCGCGCGGCGGCTGGCCGGCCCCGACATGATGTCGGGGTTCGGGATCCGGACGCTCTCGCAGAACGCGGCCGGCTACTCCCCCACCGGCTATCACGTGGGCTCGGTGTGGCCGCACGACACCGCCATCTGCCTGTCTGGCCTCGCCGCGGAGGGCCGCCCCGAGGCCGGCCCGGTCGCCGAGGCACTGCTCGCGGCGTTCCACGCGTTCGACGGTCGCCCACCCGAGCTGTTCGCCGGCGACGCCCGTTCGGTCCAGCCCGTGCCTCTGCCCTACCCGGCCGCGTGCCGACCACAGGCCTGGTCGGCCGCCTCCGCCGTGTCGCTCGTGTCGTCGGTGCTCGGCCTGCGTCCCGATGACCGGGGCGGGGTGAGGGCCGAGCCGGTGCAACCGTGGTCGTTCGGGGCCACCCGGGTCAGTGGGCTCGGCACCGGCGCGCGGCGCGTCGACATCCAGGTGGACGAGAACGGGTCGGCGGCTGTCACCTAGCTAGCCTTGCCCCATGGATGGCCCGCTTCAACGCCCGAGCGCCGAGGAGACCCGGCCCGAGCTGACGATCACCGGGCACGCCTGGCGGCTGGCCGTCTGCGTCGCCTTCAGCGTCCTGGTCTGGTCGCAGGCCATCGCGATCGAGTGGAACGACCACCGGACGATGTTCTGGTTCGAGGTCGTCCTGGGGCTGGTCGCGTTCGTGCTGGTGGTCTTCCGGCGGCGGGCGCCCGTCCTCATCGCCGCGACGATCGCCTGCCTGAGCGCCTTCTCGGGCATCGCGTCCGGGCCGGCCACGCTCAGCGCCGTCTCGATGGCCACCCTGCGCCGGCCACTTCCGATCATCGGCATCGGGCTGCTCAACTTCGTCTGTGCGATGACCTACACGTTCTACGCGCCCTTCGATCTGGAAGGACCCATCTGGGTCTCGGTCGTCATCAACCTCGTGGTCAACGCGGCCATGATGGGCTGGGGCATGTACCTCGGCTCGCGCCGCGAGCTCGTCTGGACCCTGCGCCAGCGGGCCTCCCGCGCGGAGGCCGAGCAGGAGCTGCGGGTCTCCCAGGGTCGCAGCCAGGAGCGCGAACGCATCGCCCGCGAGATGCACGACGTGCTCGCGCACCGGATCACCCAGATCTCCATGCAGGCCGGGGCCCTGGCCTTTCGTGACGACCTGGCGGCCGACCAGCTCCGCGACGGGCTGGGTGAGATCCAGGGCAAGTCCAACGAGGCGATCAACGAGCTCCGGGGCGTCCTGGGAGTGCTTCGCGACCACGCCACCGGCGAGCTGATCGAGGGGCCACAACCGACGTACTCCGACATCGCCTCGCTGATCGCCGAGTCCCTCGAGCACGGCGTCAACGTCGAGTTCAGTGACCACGTGGACCGCTCGGCCGCAGCCGTGCCCGACGTCGTCGGCCGGGCGCTCTACCGGATCATCCAGGAGGGGCTGACCAACTCCACCAAGCACGCACCCGGCGCCCTCGTGAGCATCACCCTCAGCGGCTCGCCCGAGCACGGGATCGACGTGCTCATCCGCAATCCGCTGGGCTTCGCCGCCACCTCCACCCCGGGCGCCGGTCTGGGCCTGGTCGGGCTGGCCGAGCGGGCCGAGCTGCGCGGCGGCACCCTCGTGCACGGCCGGGAGGGGTCGTTGTTCGTGCTGCGCGGCTCGATACCGTGGACCGCATGACCACAGCAGCCACGAAGACCATCCGGGTGCTGGTGGTCGACGACGATCCGCTCGTCCGCTCCGCGCTGGCCCTGATGCTCGGGGGCCAGCCCGACCTGGTCCTCGTCGGTGAGGCCGGCGACGGCGCCGAGGCGCTGACGATGGTCGAGCGCGAGCGGCCACAGGTCGTGCTGATGGACATCCGGATGCCCGTCATGAACGGCCTGGACGCCACCAAGGCCCTGCTCCAGCTCCCGCACGCGCCCTCGGTGATCGTGCTGACCACCTTCCACGCCGACGACTACGTCTTCGCCGCGGTCGCTGCCGGTGCCGACGGATTCCTGCTCAAGGACACCCCGCCACACGAGATCGTCAGTGCCGTACGCCGCGTGGCTGACGGCGAGGCGATCCTCTCGCCGTCGGTGACCCGCACCGTGCTGGAGCAGATGCGCCTGAACGCAGCCGCTCGACCGGTCGGCCGTGGCCGAGGAGCGGATGTCGACGCTGACCCTGCGTGAGCGCGAGGTCGCGATCTGTGTCGGCCGAGGACTCAGCAACGCCGACATCGCCGGCGAGCTCTACCTGTCGATCCCCACCGTGAAGGCCCACGTCTCACGGCTCTTCGACAAGCTCGAGTCCACCAACCGCGTGCAGATCGCGATGGTCGTGCACGACGCGGGACTCGTCTGAGCTAGAGCTCGATGACCATCCCGGCCACGGCGAGGTCGAGCTGACCGGACCAGGTGGTCCGAGCCTCGGCGAGCGCCACCTGCGGGTCGTGCCAGGGCGGGATGTGCGTGAGCACGAGTCGGCCCACGCCCGCCTCGGTGGCGGTGGTGCCGCAGTCGGAGCCGGTCATGTGCAGGTCGGGCGGGTTGACGGCGCCGTCGCGGAAGGACGCCTCGCACAACAGCAGGTCGGCGTCCGCCGCCAGCTCCGTCAGCTCCGGGCAGGCGCCGGTGTCGCCGCTGTAGACCATGGTCCGGTCGTCGACGGTGACCTTGAGGGCGAAGGCATCCACGGGGTGGAGGACGCCGACGCTCTCGACCACGAACGGACCGATCTTGACCGGCTCGACGTGCGCGAAGAAGTCGAACTCCTCGGTCATGCCCGGGTCGAGCGGCAGGTCGTAGGCGCGCGCGAGCCGGCCCGGGGTGTCCTCCGGTCCCCACACGGGAATGCGCGGCTGGGCGCCGGTCGGGTGGTACTTGCGCATCACGTAGTAGCCGCACATGTCGAGGCAGTGGTCGGCGTGCAAGTGGCTGAGGAACACCGCGTCGATGGTCAGCGGGTCGGCGTACCGATGCAGATGGCCGAGCGAACCGTTGCCGAGGTCGAGCAGGATCCGGAAGATGCGACCGTCCTGCTCCGCCTCGAGGAGGTAGCAGCTGGCGGGGGAATCGGGGCCCGGGTAGGAGCCCGAGCAGCCCACGACGGTGAGCCGGGCGCTCACGACAGACCACCGGCGAACTGCGAGGCACCGAGCAGCTCGGAGCCGAGGAAGCGGCGACCGAGCGTCTCGAACTCGTCGGGACTGCCGGTGGTGGCGAAGGAATAGGCCGGCACGCCGCCCTCGCGCATCAGGTCGGTGCGCACCAGCAGCTTGTAGACGTCCTTGGCGCACTCCTCGGCCGAGCTGACCAGGGTGACGCCGTCGCCCATCACGAGAGAGATGACGCCGGTGAGCAGCGGGTAGTGGGTGCAGCCGAGCACGAGCGTGTCGACGCCGGCGTCGACGAGCGGCTGGAGGTACTCGTGCGCGACGTCGATGAGCTCGCTGCCGCCGGTCACGCCCTGCTCGACGAAGTCGACGAAGCGAGGGCACGCGCGCGTCAGGAGCTCGACCTGCGGGGCCGCGGCGAACGCGTCGTCGTAGGCCATCGACTCGGCGGTCGCGCGGGTGCAGATCACCCCGATCCGGCCGTTGTGCGACGCGGCGACGGCGCGGCGGGTGGCGGGCAGGATGACCTCGACGACGGGTACGTCGTAACGCTCGCGTGCGTCGCGAAGCATGGCCGCGCTCGCCGAGTTGCACGCGATGACCAGCGCCTTGACGCCCTCGGCGTAGAGGTGGTCGAGGCACTCGAGGGCGTATTCGCGGACCTCGCCGATCGGCTTGGCGCCGTACGGCTGACGCGCCGTGTCGCCGACGTAGCGGATCGACTCGTGCGGCAGCTGGTCGATGACGGACCGCGCGACGGTCAGCCCACCGAAGCCGGAGTCGAAGATCCCGATCGGGGCTTCGCGGGTGATGGTGGGCACGGGGGCAAGGCTAGGTGGTGATGGGCGCGAAAGGCACGCTGTGGGCGGCGTTGGCCCGGTCACATGTCACGAGGACGTCAGCTCGTCGGCGTGACCGGCGATCCACTCCATGAGCGGGACGAGATGGGCGGCCAGCTCCTCGCCGGGCTGGGTGAGGGAGTACTCCACGTGCGGAGGCACGACGGGGCGGGCGTCGCGGTGGACCAGGCCGTCGGCCGCAAGGGTGCGCAGCGTCTGGGCCAGCATCTTCTCGCTCACGCCCTGGGCCCGGCGGCGCAGCTCGCTCCAGCGCAGCGGCTCGCCCTCGGAGAGGGCCAGCAGCACCAGCACGCCCCACTTGCTCATCACGTGGTCGAGCAGGATGCGGCTCGAGCACGCAGCGGGGAAGACACCGTCGGGGTAGAACTCGCGCAACTGGCTACTTACCTTCATACCAGTACCTTACTTGAAAGTGGGTACTACCCGATGGGAAGTTAGTGGGACGCCCGTTCGTTGGGCAGGACGACTCGCCCTCCAACGAACAGGACACACCATGACCACCTACCTCGTCACCGGCGCCAGCGGACAGCTCGGCCGCCTCACCGTGCAGGCCCTCCTCGATCTCGACGTGGCTCCTTCCGACGTCGTCGCGACAGCCCGCGACACCGACACCATCGCCGACCTCGCGGCGCAGGGCGTCGACACCCGGCCCGCCGACTACACCGACCCCGCATCGCTCAAGGTGGCCTTCGCCGGCGTCGACCGCGCGCTGCTGGTCTCCTCCAGCGCCGTAGGTGAGCGCGTGCCCCAGCACGGCAACGTGATCGAGGCGGCGAAGGAGGCCGGCGTCGAGCTGCTCGGCTACACCAGCATCGTCCGGGCCGACACGTCGGAGATGATCCTCGCCGCGGAGCACCGCCAGACCGAGGAGCTGCTGGCCGCGTCGGGGCTGCCGATCGTGCTCCTGCGCAACTCGTGGTACCTCGAGAACTACACCGGCCAGGTCGCCACCGCCCTCGAGCACGGGGCCGTGCTCGGCGCCGCCGGCGAGGGCCGCGTCAGCGCCGCCACGCGTGCGGACTTCGCCGCCGCGGCCGCCGCTGCCCTGGTCGCCGACGACCAGGCCGGTCGGGTCTACGAGCTCGGTGGCGACACGGCGTTCACCCTCGGGGAGTACGCCGCCGCGCTGGCCGACGAGTCCGGCACGGAGGTCGTCTACCGCGACCTGCCCGCCGCCGAGCTCAGCGCCGTGCTGGTCGGCGCCGGCCTGCCCGAGCCGTACGCCGACATCCTCGCCGACTCCGACCTGGGCCTCGCGCGCGGCGAGCTGCTGGCCGGCTCGGGCGACCTGTCCCGGCTGATCGGTCGCCCGACCACCACCCCGGCCGAGGCGATCCGGGCCGCGCTGGCCTGACACAGCCGTATCGAGAATTCCTGGCGGGTCAGGGGCGTCGTGACACGGCTGTACGGAACACGAGCCCATTCAGGAGTGCCGCATGACACAGGCGTATCGGATCTCCGCACGCCTGTGTCATGCGCTGCCGCGGTGGCGCCGAGATTTCCGCACGCTTGTGTCACCGGGGCTCCCGGACGTCGCGCAAGGTCCGTACAGGTGTGTCACGACGCAGGTGCGGGCTGCGGCGTAGCGCCCGCTTAGGGTTGCGCCCATGTCGCGTCTCGGAGTCGTCCTGCCTGTCCTGACCCTCATCCTCTCCGGCGGCATCGCGTGCGCCGCCGCCAGCGAGGCGCCCGACGCCTCGCGGTCCGGGGCCACCGAGCGTCGACTCGACACGGTCGGTCCGATCGACACGGTGGTGGCCATCTCGATCGACGGCCTCAACCCCAACGCGATCAAGAAGCTCGGCAAGAAGCGCGCTCCGGCGCTGACCAAGCTGATCCGCACGGGCGCGACCACGCTCAACGCGCGCACCGAGCTCGAGCTGACCGACACCCTGCCCAACCACACCGGCATGGTCACCGGGCGCCGGATCGAGGCCGCCACGGGCGGTCACGGCGTGACCTGGAACGACGACCGCATGACCCCGCCGACCGTCCAGGCCGCGGCCGGGCACGACGTCGCCTCCGTCTTCGACGTGGTCCACGACGCGGGCGGCAGCACGGCCTACTTCGCCAGCAAGACGAAGTTCTCGCTCTGGGAGCGGTCCTGGCCCGACGCGATCGACACCGACGTGATCGTGGAGGACAACAAGGCCCTGGTCGCGAACTTCGTCGGCGACCTGACCAACCAGACGCGCAGCTTCCGCTTCCTGCACCTCTCGGCCCCCGACGTCGCCGGCCACGCCCGTGGCTTCATGGGCCCGGCCTACCTCAGGGCGGTCGCGGCCACCGACCGCCTGGTCCGGACCGTGTTGCGGACGATCGCGTCCACGCCGACCCTGGCCGGACACACCGCGATCATCCTCACCTCCGACCACGGTGGTCGCGGTGCCAGCCACCGCGCACCCAACCGGCCGGCCAACTACACGGTGCCGTTCATGGTCTGGGGTCCCGACGTCCCCCGGGGCGCCGACCTCTATGCGATCAACCCGACGTTCTCGAACCCGAGGCAGGCCCAGACCGACTACGACGATTCGCCGATCCGCAACGGCGACGTCGCCAACCTGGCGCTCGACCTGCTCGAGCTGCCGGCCGTGCCCGAGAGCGAGCACGACATGGCTCAGGACCTGATCGCGCTCACCACTCAGCCGGTGTCGGCCACGGGTTGAACCGACAGCCGTCGAGCCCCTTCGACTGTTGCATCATCACCGGCGCGGGCCGACCCGGGCCGGAACAGCCGGCGTGACCGTGACCGAGCCAGTGCCCGGTCTCGTGGTTGACCACGAGGTGGCGGTAGTTGCGCAGCCCGGCCCGTGCCTGGTTCCACGCCGGTGAGGCGAACTTCCAGCGGTCCTGGTTGATCACCACGAAGCGGCCGACCCGGCACGACCAGTACGTCGAGCACGTGGCCGAGAAGCTCGGCAGCGTCGACGCCGCCGCGAGCACGAGGGTGAAGTCGCCACCACGAGCGACCTGACGGAAGGCGATGCCGCCCGCTCGCCAGCCGCGCGCATCGGCGTACGTCTCCTGCGCCTGGCGCTTGAACGTCGCTACGCTGGTGGTGATCCGGCCGCGGGTGGTGACGTCGTAGGTCACTCGCCGCCGCACCGGAATGCGGTAGTCGACCTTCGCGGTCGACTCCGAGGCGAACGCCGTCCACGCGTAACCATCGGCGCGCACGCGCACCTCGACGGTGATCCTGGTCGCGACGTCGAGCGCGGTCAGTCGATAGGTCCGGTCGTGCGCGCGGGCGATCGCTTCGCCGTCGCGGAACCAGCGGTAGCGCGTCTCGGTGCGCTGCGGCGTCCAGCGGCCGGGGTGGGCGCGGAGGACCTGCCCCTCCTTCGCCGTGCCACTGATCGCGGGCGCGGCCGTGTTGGTGAGTGGCGGCAGGTCGACGACCGCTCGCGCGGGCGCAGCGAGGAGCACGAGCGACAGCACGAGGAGGATCGCGACCCGGGGCACGCGCCCAGACTAGGGGCTCTCTACGCCCAGAGCTGGCCGTCGAGGCGATCCTCGGCCTCGTCGACGGTGCCCTCGTAGGCACCGGTGGAGAGGTACTTCCAGCCACCGTCGGCGACGACGAACGCGATGTCGGCACGCTCCCCCGCCTTGACTGCCTTGGCGGCCTGGCCGAGCGCGGCGTGCAGGATCGCGCCGGTGGAGATGCCGGCGAAGATGCCCTCGAGCTCGAGCAGCTCACGGACACGGCGTACGGCGTCGCGGGGGCCGACCGAGAAGCGCGAGTCGATCAGCGTGGCGTCGTACAGCTCGGGCACGAACCCCTCGTCGAGGTTGCGCAGGCCGTAGACGAGCTCGCCGTAGCGCGGCTCGGCGGCGACGATCCTCACGTCGGGCTTGGTCTTGCGGAAGAACCGCGAGACGCCCATCAGCGTGCCGGTGGTGCCGAGGCCCGCGACGAAGTGGGTGATCTCCGGCAGGTCCGCGAGCAGCTCGGGGCCGGTGCCCTCCTCGTGCGAGAGGGCGTTGGCCTCGTTGCCGTACTGGTAGAGCATCACCCAGTCGGGGTGCTCGCCGGCGATCCGCTTGGCAACCCGGACGGCCTCGTTGGAGCCGCCCGCGGCCGGCGAGGAGACGATCTCGGCGCCCCACATGCGGAGCAGCTGGCGACGCTCCTCGGAGGTGTTCTCCGGCATGACGCAGACGATGCGGTAGCCCTTGAGCTTGGCCGCCATGGCCAGCGAGATGCCGGTGTTGCCGCTGGTCGGCTCGAGGATGGTGGCACCGGGACGGAGCGTCCCGTCCTTCTCGGCCTGCTCGATCATCTTGAGCGCGGGCCGGTCCTTGATGGAGCCCGTGGGGTTGCGGTCCTCGAGCTTGGCCCAGATGCGGACATCGGGGCTCGGCGACAGCCGCGGCAGCCCGATCAGCGGCGTGCCGCCGACGGACTCCAGCAGGCTGTCGAAGCGGGTCATCCGCCAGCGACCGCGGGAAGCACGACGACCTGGTCGCCGTCGGCGAGCTCGGCCTCGAGGCCGCCGATGAAGCGGACGTCCTCGTCGTTGATGTAGACGTTGACGAAGCGACGCAGGTCGCCGTTCTCGAGGAGGCGTCCCTTGAGGCCCGGGTGGTTGCCCTCGAGGTCGTCGATCAGCGCCGTCAGCGTGGCACCGTTGGCCTCGACCGCCTTGGCGCCGTCGGTGTAGGTGCGAAGGATGGTGGGGATGCGGACCTCGATGGCCATTATGTGGTGCTCACTTTCTTGGACGACTCAGTCGTAGGCGTGATCGTGACGTCTTCTTCGGTCACGACACCGTCGATGATTCTGTAGGACCTGAACTCGACGGGGCCGTCGTTATTCCCGTGCTCGCGCGTGCTGACCAGCACGTAGTGCGCGTTGGGCTCGCTCGCGAGGCCGATGTCGGTGCGGCTCGGGTAGGCCTCCGTCGCGGTGTGCGAGTGGTAGACCACCACCGGCTCCTCGTCCCGCTCGTCCATGTCCTTGTAGAGCTGGAACAGGTCGGTCGAGTCGAACTCGTAGAACGTCGGCGAGCCAGCGGCGTTGATCATCTCGATGAACCGCACGGGCCGGTCGCTGCCCTCGGGTCCGGCGACGATGCCGCAGGCCTCGTCGGGGTGGTCGCGCTTGGCGTGCGCGACGATGGCGTCGTACGTCGCCTGGTCGATGGTCAACACAGGGTCAAGGGTAGGCGGCGCACCCTGCCCCGCCCGACCGCGTCTCAGACGCGGATGGCGGCGGCGTACGCCGCAGCGCAGGCGTCGAGCAGTTCGCCCTCGCTGAAGCCGGCGCCCCGGAACCAGGCCGGGGCGGTGAACCCGTGGGCGAGCAACGCCTCGCGGCTACGCGGAGAGTCGGCCTGCGCGGCGTCCTCGATCACCGCCGGGTCGGCCGTCTCCCGGACCAGCTCCACGAGGTCGGGGACGGTGGTGGCGACATGGACCGTGGGCCGTCCCTCGGGACCGAACAGGACCCCGACCCAGCCTGCCTCGCAGGCCGCCACGCCGAGCACCGGCAGCTCGGGGCGCAGCGGCTGAGGGCTCTCGACCGCCGCCGCCTTCCCGATGAAGCGTGCCTCCCGCTCGTCCGACAGCCCGGCCTCGACCCGGCTCGCCATGTGCGACGACATCGGCGGGAGGTCGTCGATCGGCCACCAGCGCACGTCGGTGGACTCGTCGTCGGCGACGTACGCCTCACCGCTCAGCCAGGTGCAGGCGAAGGTCAGATCGAGGTAGGACGCACGGTCGCCGTTGTCATAGGTGATCTCGGGCAGCACCGTGGTCGCGGCCAGTCGGTCGACGCTGATCACGACCCCGGTCTCCTCGAGCGCCTCGCGGGCGGCCGCGATGGCGGCCTCCTCCCCCGGGTCGACGATGCCGGTGACGGGCGTCCACGCGCCGTTGTCGGAGCGCTTGACCAGGAGCACGTGGCCGTCGCCGCGGGTGATGACTGCGGTGATGCCGGGCAGCCAGAGCGGGTAGTGGCCGATCATCTCGCGCATCTCGAGGACGAACTCGGGGATCGGGCTCACGCTGTCAGCGCCTCGACGATCGTCTCCTGCAGCCAGCCGACCCACTCGTAGATGTCGTGGGCCTGGGACCGCGGATCTTCGTCGTCCAGGGCGTACCAGACCTCCTCGTCACCGTCCTCGACACCCAGTCGGGTGGCCAGCGCGAGGCGGATGTCGGTGAAGGACCGCATCCAGGTCTCGGCGGTCGGTTCGTCGAGCTCGACGTCGATCATCAGCCCGTCCTCGGTCAGCTCCGGCGGCAGGCCGGCCTCCTCGAGGCAGTCGATGATCGTGCAGGCCGCCGCCGCCTTGCCGTCGCGCAGGCTGCCCTCGGTGAACCGGCGGAACTCCGACGCGGCTTCCGGGTCCTCGGTGTACGCCGTGGGGAACAGCCGCTGCAGGACCGGGTCCTCCGGCTCGCTGGTCGGCCCGGAGAAGTCCATCATCGCCTCGAACGGGTCCCGCGACTCGTCGGGAACGGCCGCTTCGTTGCGGAGCAGCTCGACGATCTGGGAGGCCAGGGACCGGAGCAGGTCGGCCTCGAAGCCGGTGAAGTTGGCGATGATCAGGCGAGATTTCCGGTGGCGCGTGAAGGCCCCCACGTCAGGTCGCCTTCTCCATCGTCGCCCAGAGCCCGTATTCGTGCATCGCCTGCACGTCGCGCTCCATCTCCTCGCGGGTGCCGGTCGAGACCACGGACTTGCCGTCGTTGTGGACCTCGAGCATCAGTTTGTCGGCCTTCGCCTCGGAGTAGCCGAAGTACTTGCGGAAGACGTAGCTGACGTAGGACATCAGGTTGACCGGGTCGTTCCACACGATCGTCACCCACGGCTTGGCCAGGAAGGTGATCTCGTCGGGGGTGAGGGTCGGATCGACCTCGACGGGGCTTGCGGCTGACACGTTCGCCATCGTGACACACGAGGTGGTGACTCCTCATCACCCGGCGCGTCTCAAGAGGATCCGCATCTCAGGGCCAGGACGCTGCGTGCCGGTCGAAGTCCTCGCGATCAGTCCAGACGGGCACGACGCAGAAGACCATGCCGCCCGGGTCCGCCATCACCACCCACCCGTCGGCGCGCTCGGTGACCGTCGCGCCGAGCCGCTCGAGCCGGGCGACCTCGGCCGCGACGTCGTCGGTCTCGAAGTCGAGGTGGATGCGCGGCGGAGTGCCACTCCCCGTCCTCTGCAGCTCGAGAGCGACGTTGCCGGGCAGCCGATTCAGCGACTCGTACGCCGGGTCAGGGTTGGCCGACCGCGTCGCGCCCTGGGCGCCCGCCCAGAAGTCGGCCGCGGCGTCGAAGGACTCCTCGGGGTGATCGATCATGACGACGGCGATCCGGGACCGATGCATGGCTCAGCACCACTTCTCGGCGAGCGCGGTGACGACCTTGTGGTTGCGGTTGGTGGCCACACCGACCAGCTTCTCGACGCGCAACGGATCGACTCCACCGGCCTCGTAGCTCGAACCGAGCAGCAGGTGGCACGCCCGACCGCGGACGACGGCACGGTGGTCGTCCGTCGACAATGCCTCGACCGCGGCCGCGTCCTTCACGGGCTCCTTGAGGAGCAGGACGTAGTGACGCGCGAGCTCGCGTTCGGCGTAAAGCTCCTCGGCGTCCTTGCCGATCTCGGCGAACTCCTTCTGGGTGAAGACGATCGTCGGCACCTCGAAGCCAGCTGTGTCGAGAAACGCGTCCTCGAGCGCGGACTCGACCTTGGCGCGCGAGCGGAGCGACGAGGTCACCCGGACGTTGCCGGTGTTGATGTAGGTCTCGACGTCGGTGAAGCCGGCGCTCTCACACGCGGCCTTGATCGCGTCCTTGGGGAACTTGCGCTTCGCTCCGAGGTTGATCGCCCGGAGGAACGCGAGATGGGTCGGCATGCGCCCATGCTGCCATCCAGGCTCAGCGCAACCAGCCGCCGGCGGCACTGGTGATGGCGGCCGTCAGGTCCGCCATCAGTGGCGACTCCAGGCGCCAGTGCTGCCAGTAGAGCGGCACGTCGGTCTTGCGGCCCGGCACGACCTCGACCAGCCGACCCCGGTCGAGGTCCGCCCGGACCTGGACCTCCGGGATCATCCCCCACCCCATGCCACGGCGTACGGCGGTGTCGAACTCCCCGACGGACGGGATCCAGGTCACCGGCGGCGTCAGGTGTCGGCGCGTCACCTTCCTCAGGAAGTCCTCGTGCTGCGTGTCGCTGCGGTCGAAGGCGATCACGGGCGCCCGCCCCAGGGCGGCCGCGACCGCACCGTCCGGGAGGTGCGCCTTCATCCACGCCGGGGTGGCGACCGCGCGGTAGCGCATCGAGCCGAGCCGCACGACGCGGCAGCCGGGGACGGCCCGCGGGTCCGACGTCACGGCGGCCATCACGTCGCCGCGGCGCAGCCGCTCCGTGGTGCGCGACTGGTCCTCGCGGACGACCTCGAAGGTGACCCGGTGCTCCGACTGTACGGCGACGAGGGCGTCGATCAGCCAGGTGTAGAGCGCGTCGGCGTTGACGGCGATGGGCACCGACACGAACGGGTCGTCGTCACCGGGCTCCTCCCCCTCGAGCAGCTCGGCCACCGCCTCACGCTCCAGCAGCTCGGTCTGCGCGGCCAGCCGCATCAGGACATGGCCCGCCTCGGTGGGCTCGAGCGGCTTGATCCGGTGGACCAGCACCCGGCCCACGTGCGTCTCCAGGGCCTTGATCCGCTGACTGACCGCGGACGGGGTGACGTGCAGCTCGCGGGCCGTGGCCTCGAAGGTCCCGAGCCGGACGGCGGTCGCGAGTGTGCGCAGGGCCACAGGATCTATCTGCGTGACGTCTTTCATACTAAGAGAGTCTAATGATTCCCCAGAATACTTCGCTGGATTGAAGGCTATCCGAGACCTACCGTTCTACACATGTTGAGCATCTTCGTCACCGGTGTCGTCACCGGCTTCGCCCTGATCATCGCCGTCGGCGCGCAGAACGCGTTCCTCCTCCGGCAGGGCATCCGCGGCGAGCACGTGCTGCCGGTCATCCTCGTGTGCCTGCTCTCGGACGTGCTGGCCATCACCGTCGGCGTGGCCGGCTTCGGCGTCGTGCTCGAGCGCTGGCCGGCCGTGCTCCCGATCGCCCAGATCGGCGGCGGGCTCTACCTGTTGGCGTTCGGCGTGCAGTCCGCGATGCGCGCCTGGCGACCGGCAGCCCTCGACGCGGAGGGTGGCACCACGATGACCGCCCGTCGAGCGGTGCTGCTGACCCTGGCGCTGACGTGGCTCAACCCGCACTTCTACCTGGACGCGATCCTGATGCTCGGCACTGTGGCCAACAGCTTCGGCGACCACCGCTGGTGGTTCTGTGCGGGCGCCCTCGCGGCCAGCGCCGTGTGGTTCCCGGCCCTGGGCTTCGGGGCCCGAGCGCTCCGTGGCGTCTTCGAGCGACCGTCAGCGTGGCGGGTGCTGGACTCCGGCATCGCTGTCGTCATGGGCGCCCTCGGCGTCGGGCTGCTGGTGCACTGACCGGCAGCCTTGGACCGCTGCCTGCCTGACGTCAGGCAGGCGGCGGAGGGGTCTCCGCGAACGCCATCCCCCGCTCGGCGAGAGTTTCGCGCAACCGGTCGATGGCGATCGGGCCGACACCATGGAGCGCGGCGAGCTCGGCCTCGGTCAGGGCGCCGACCTGCTCGAGGGTGGTGATCCCGACAGCACGCAGCGCGCGGGTCGCGGGCGCGCCGATCTTCGGCAGCTTCGTCCCGGCCGGGAGAGGCACCCGCACCCGCGGCGCGGGCAGGCTCGCGTCGACGACGGCCTGGCCCCGCGGCGACAACAGGTAGCCGATGTCGAGCGACTCGGTCAGGCCGAGCTCCTTGAGCTTGCGGACGTCCTTCTTGAAGTCGGCCGTCTCCCGCCCGACCTGCGCCGCCAGGTCGGGCGCCCGCACGGTCGGGTTGAGGTCGATCAGGTCCAGCGTCTCGCGGGTCCAGGCGCCGTACGCCGAAGCCTTGTCCAACCTCGCCAGCCGGGCGTTGATCTCCGTGATCTCGGCCGCCGACGGGACCGACTCACGCAGCGCCTCGCGTGGGTCCGGGCCGACGTAGGCGAGACCGATGCGCCATGCCGGGTCCTCGGGCCGAGCCGAGAGTGCTTCCTTGAGTGCCTTCAGCGACGGGGCGCCCGCGCGCCTGGCGTCCTCGGCAGTGATCCGGCCCGCCTTCTCGACCGAGGTGACCTCCAGCAGACCGACCGCCGTACGCATCCGGGTGCCGACCACGACCCGCGGCTTCGCCCAGCGACGGAACGCGAGGTCGATGGTGCCGGCCTTGATCGCGGCGAGCTCCGCCGGTCGGATCATCATGAAGCCAAGCCTGCCAGATCGACCGCTCCACACACCCGGCTCGTAGGGTCGGGTCATGGCATCCCTGCGGGCACGTCTGGGTCACGAGCTGTTCCGGCGAGTCGCCGGACCCGACGGGCCGAAGCACCGCGAGCGGATCCACGGCACCCCCGGCCCTCGCTGGTTCGAGGCCGACTCCGAGATAGTCCGCGTGCACGGCGACGCCTCGATGTTCATCGGCGGCATCCGCGCCATCCTGCTGCAGACGATGCACCCCGCCGCCATGCAGGCCGTGGCCGACCACTCCGGCTACCGCGGCGACATGTGGGGGCGGCTCGCCCGCACCAGCCACTTCCTCGCGGTCACGACCTTCGGCACGGCCGACCACGCCGAGCAGGCGGTGCGCGCCGTACGCACCATCCACGAGCGCGTCACGGGCACGATGCCCGACGGCACGCCGTACGCCGCGTCCGACCCGCACCTGCTGGCGTGGGTGCATGCCGCCGAGGTCGACAGCTTCCTGCTCGCGCACCAGACGTACGGCGCCCGCCCGCTCGACGACGCCGGTTGCGACGCCTACGTCGCCCAGGCCGGGGAGATCGCCGCGAGGCTGGGTGTCGTCGACCCGCCGACGACCGTGGCACAGCTGCGCCAGGTCCTCGACGACTTCCGGCCCGAGCTGCGCGCCACCGACGAGGCCCGCGGCGCCGTCCGGTTCCTGGCCCTGCACCCGGACCTGCCGATCGCGGCCCGGCCTGCCTACGGCGTGCTGATCGCGGCCGGCATCGCGCTGATGCCCCGCTGGACCCGGCGCCCGCTGCGCCTCCCCTGGCTCCCGGTCTCCGAGCGCATCGTCGTCCGCGCGCTCGGCACCCTGGCCACCGGCACCATCCGGTGGGCGATGACCTCCGGCGTCGACAAGGCGCGCGAGCTGCGCGCGTGGGCCAGGCCGGACCATTTGCCTGCTCAAGCGTCCGGCTGGACGCCTAACGCCGGGCATTCCCAGCGTTGAGCGCCCATTTGCACGCTTGAGTCGGGAAACGGACGCCCAACCCCGGCTCCCTCAGAGGTTCCCGCGGGCGTCCTGCTCGCGCTCGATCGCCTCGAAGAGCGCCTTGAAGTTGCCCTTGCCGAAGCCGAGGGAGCCGTGGCGCTCGATGAACTCGAAGAAGACCGTCGGCCGGTCGCCCATCGGCTTGGTGAAGATCTGGAGGAGGTAGCCGTCCTCGTCGCGGTCGACCAGGATCTTGCGCTTCTTCAGCTCCTCGATCGGCACCCGCACCTCGCCGATCCGCTTCCGGAGCTCGGGGTCGTCGTAGTAGGAGTCGGGGGTGTCGAGGAACTCGATGCCGTTGTCGCGCAGGATGTCGACCGAGCGCAGGATGTCGTTGGTCGCGAGCGCGATGTGCTGGCAGCCGGCGCCGTCGTAGAACTCGAGGTATTCGTCGATCTGCGACTTCTTCTTCGCGATCGCCGGCTCGTTGAGCGGGAACTTCACCCGGTGGTTGCCGCTCGCGACGACCTTCGACATCAGCGCGGAGTAGTCGGTGGCGATGTCGTCACCGATGAACTCCGCCATGTTCGTGAAGCCGAGCACCTTGTTGTAGAACTCGACCCACTCGTCCATCTTGCCGATCTCGACGTTGCCCACGCAGTGGTCGACGGCCTGGAAGAGACGCTTCGGGTGACCTTCGCGGCGCACGACCGTGGAGGGCCGGGCGACGAAGCCGGGCAGGTAGGGGCCCGTGTAGTTGGAGCGGTCGACGAGGGTGTGGCGGGTTTCGCCGTACGTCGCAATCGCGGCCAACCGCACGGTGCCGTGCTCGTCGGACTCGTCGTGCGGCTCGACGAGCACGGTCGCACCCATGGCGCGGGCGTGGTCGATGCACTTGTCGACGTCGGGCACCTCGATGGCGAGGTCGACGACGCCGTCGCCGTGCTTGCGGTGGTGCTCGAAGACGGGGCTGTCGGGGGTGACGCCGCCGGTGAAGACGAAGCGCGCGGAGCCGGAGCGCAAGACGTAGGACTTGGCGTCGCGGTGGCCGGTCTCCGGGCCGCGGTAGGCCTCGAGCTCCATGCCGAGGGCGAGCTGGTAGAAGTTCGCGGTCTGGGTCGCGTTGCCGACGACGAAGCAGACGGCGTCCTGCGCGATCACCGGGAACGGGTCGGTCGAGGCGTCGTACTCGACGAGCCCGACCAGCTGCTGGAGCTGCTCGAGCGTGAGTCCGGCCTGCTGCTCCTCGGCGGTGAGCACGGTCAGCGTGGTGTCAGTCATGGCGCCACTCTGACAAGGAACACGCAAGGTGTGCAAGGCTACGTCGAAACGCTGGACAACTTGTCTACTCAGGAGCCGCCCGATGGACGATCTGGACTCACATGTGATCGAACTCTTCGCCACGGAGCCGCGCATCGGCGTCCTGGAGGCGAGCCGTCGCCTCGGTGTGGCCCGGGGCACGGTGCAGGCGCGGCTCGACCGACTGGCCGCGACCGGCGTCGTGACCGGCTGGGGCCCGGACCTCTCCCCCGAGGCGATCGGCTTCCCGGTGATGGCGTTCCTGACCCTCGAGATCCGCCAGGGCTCCGGCCACAACGCCGTCGCCGCGCATCTCGCGACGATCCCCGAGGTGCTCGAGGCCTACACGATCACCGGTGCCGGCGACATGTGGGCGCGGGTCGTGGCCAGGTCCAACGCCGACCTCCAGCGCGTCATCGACCAGGTGCTCGCCGACCGCGGCATCGAGCGCTCGACCACCGTGATCGCGCTCGCCGCCCAGATCGAGCATCGCGTGCTGCCGCTGGCCCGCGTCGCCGCACGCACCTGATCGCCGCCGTGGCGGTCGGCCCGGCGGATCAATGCCCGCGACGCGGGGCAGGCGAGTCCGCTAGTTTCCGGTCATGCCCACCGCCCTGCCCGAGACCCATGCCGTCGTCGGCGCCCTGACCGACCTGCTGAAGCGTCGCTACGTGTTCCCCGACAAGGCGGCCCAGGCCGAGGCGGCCCTGCAGGCGAGCCTCCACGACGACACCCTCGCGGGACTGGACGGGCCGGCGTTGACTGCCCGGCTGACCGCCGACCTGTTCGCCGTGTGCCAGGACCACCACCTGCGCCTGATCTGGCACGACGAGCCCCAGGACCTGGTCGAGGGACCCGCCGACGACGACCCGGTCGTGCTGGCCGGCTGGCGTGCCGAAGAGGAGGCGGACGGACACGGCATCGTCAAGGTGGAGCGCCTCGACGACGGGGTCGGCCTGATCGAGCTGGACTCGGTCTGCCACGCGGAGTGGGGCTCGCCGGCGATCGGGGCGGCGATGACGCTGGTGCGTCACTCCACCGCCCTGGTGCTGGACCTGCGGGCCAACGTCGGCGGTTGGCCGGAGGGTGCGGCGACCTGGTGCAGCTACTTCTTCCCGGGCGACTCCACCCACCTCAACGACGTGTACGACCGCGACCTCGACGCGACCCGGCAGTTCTGGTCACTGCCGGCACTGCCCGGACCCCGCTACCTCGACCGCCCCGTCTACGCGCTGGTGAGCGCGCGCACGTTCTCCGGCGGCGAGGACATCGCCTACACGCTGCAGGCGCAGGGCCGGGCCGTCGTCGTCGGCGAGACCACCCGTGGCGGCGCGCACCCCACGGACATCGTCCAGCTGGGAGCGCACGTCTCGCTGAAGATCCCGACGGCCCGGTCGATCAACCCGGTGACGGGATCCAACTGGGAGGGCGTCGGGGTCGTGCCCGACGTGAGTGTCCCCGCCGAGTCGGCCCTCGAGGCTGCGCTCCGGCTCGCATCGGAGCCCTGGGCAGGCTGAGGGTCAGCGCAACCGCTCGGCCACTTCCTTGGCCGCCGCGAGGACCCGCGGCGCGACCAGCATCTCGTCGATGGCGCCGTCCAGGGTCACGATCCCGACACTGGCGCGCAGTCCCTCGAGCCCTCGCACCGGTGCGGCCAGGCCGTGGGCACCCGACTGGAGCTCGCCACTCGTCACGGCGTACGGCGCACTGTCGGCCTCGCTCAGCAGGCCGATCGCCTTCCCGGCCGCTCCGGCCGACAGCGGGTGCCGGGAGCCGATCCGGTAGGCCACGTGGAAGTCGGTCCACGTCGGCTCGACCACCGCGAGCGCAAGGGCTTCATCGCCGTCGGCGACGGTCAGGTGCGCCGTACACCCGATGGCCTCGGCGAGCGAGCGCAGCACCGGCACGGCGAGGTCGCGGAGCAGCGGCTGGACCGCCGACGCGAGGTGCAGCACCCCCAGCCCGACGAACAGCCGACCGCGGGTGTCGCGCCTGATCAGCGCGTGCTGCTCGAGCGTGCTGATCAGGCGATAGACCACCGTGCGGTTGACGGCCATCTGCTGCGAGAGCTCGGTGACCGTCAGGCCTTCGGGCGCCTCGGCCAGGACGCGCAGCACGCGCAGGCCCCGATCGAGCGTCTGGGAGGTCTCGGCGGCCATGGAACCAATCTAGTGACAACTTCGCGCTATTGCGCCCCATCACACCTGGGAATGGCTTCGGCCATTCGGCCCCCGAGACGGGGTGTCCATACACCAGACGATCAAGGGAGAAATCCATGCATCGCCACGTACGCCGTTCATTCGCCACCACGGGAACCACGGCGCTCATAGCCGCGGCACTGCTCACCGCTCCGGGCGCGCAAGCCGCGGCAGCGACGACGTGCCAGGGCAAGACGGTCACCATCGACGGCACCGGCCAGGCCACGGTCATCGGCACGCCCGACAACGACGTGATCGCCGCCAGCCTGGGTTCGACCGTCACGACACTCGCCGGGAACGACACGATCTGCGTGCTTCCCGGCACCGCCACCACCGCCACCACCGTGGATGCCGGAGAAGGAGACGACTCGGTCGACGCGACCACCCTCGCTGCCGGCACCACCGTGACCACGGCTCTAGGTGCCGGTGACGACACCTACACGGGTGACCTCGCGTCCGACCAGGTCGCCACGGGTGCCGGCTCGGACACCGTCGCCACGGGCGCCGGTGACGATGGAGTCGGCAGCGGGGTCGCGGGCCAGCCGAACGGCGACAAGCTCGACCTCGGCGTCGGCGACGACGTGCTCGACTGGCACGGCACGCAGGCACCCGGCGCCAAGGTGGACCTCGGTGCCGGTGCCAACACGTTGGTCGACAGCGACGGCGGCGTCGTCGCCATCGACGCGACCACGCGCACGCTGGATCGCGGCGGTACCACCGTCATGCAGTGGACCGGCACCGCGTCCACCTACGTCGTGGAGTCGACCGCGATCTCGGCTGCCTTCACCGGCACCAACGGTGCGGAGACCTTCGTCCTGCGCGACCCCGCGTCCGGCGCCTCGCCCACGACGGTCAAGGTCGACATGGCCGGTGGCGACGACACCATGACCGTCCGCTCCAACGTGCTCGACGGGTCCACCTGGACGGGTGGCGAGGGCACCGACGTCTTCCAGGTGGCTCATGACTACAAGGAGATGCTCCTCGACCTCAGGAGTGGTCAGTTCGAGACCGGGGCCCCCGACGTGACGACCGACCAGCGCGTCAGCACCATCGAGAATGTCGACGCTGTCACCGCCACGATGATCGTCAAGGGCGGCGACGGGGCCAACATCCTCAATCTGCAGGGCTGCGCTATGTCGGCCGTTGGCCGGGCGGGGACCGACACCATCGGCTTCGGCGTCGACATCGAGAACGCTCCCGCCCTGACCTGCACCGGCACCAAGTTGGTCGCCAGGGGCGGCAAGGACGCCGACACCCTCAACGGCACGCCGGGTGCGGACCGCCTGTTCGGCAACAAGGGCGAAGACCTGATCAACGCGATGGGCGGCGACGACGTCATCTTCGGTGGCGACGACGACGACCGGATCCGGGGCAACGTCGGCAACGACAAGGTCCGCGGCAGCAAGGGCAACGACGAACTCGGCGGAAACGAGGGCAACGACCGGGTCCAGGGCGACCAGGGCAACGACCGGCTCCTCGGCCACGCCGGCAACGACGTGCTGGTCGGCGGCCTCGGCTTCGACCGGGCCAACGGCGGTCAGGGCAGCGACCGGGCCTTCGCGGTCGAGCGTCGCTGGAACATCGAGCGCTGACCCCACCCAGCCTGACGCGGCCGGCCGTCATCCGTACCCCGCGGGTGGCGGCCGGTCCACGTCCGTCCCCACGCAAGGTGGTGCCGGACTCAGGAGCTCTTGCGGGCCGCCCACTCGCGGACCCGGTTGATCCGGGCGTGCAGCTGGTCGGCGGACGCGACGGCTGCGGCAGGACCGCCGCATTCCTTGCGCAGAGCCGCGTGCGTGATCCCGTGGGCCTGCCCGGTCCGGTGGTGCCACGCGGCGACCAGTCCGTTGAGCTCGCGGCGGAGCACGGCGAGCTGTTCGTGGGTGGTCAGCTCGGCCACCGTGTCGGGCTCGCGCGCGGAGGCTGCCTTCTGCTTCTTGGCGCGCTCGCTGGTGCGGGAGTGCAACAGCTCGCGCACCTGCTCGGGCTCGAGGAGGCCCGGGATGCCGAGGAAGTCCATCTCCTCCTCCGAGCCGACGCGCACCTCGCCCGAGTGCCCGAACTCGCCGCCGTCGTACAGGACGCGGTCGAACGAGGCCGTCGACCCGAGCGCCTCGAAGGACATCTCGAGCTCGTCCGACGCGCTCTCCCCGGCGTTGGCCTGCGCCAGCAGGTCGTTCTCCGCGGCGAAGATGTCGTCCTCACTGCCGACCTTGCGGCCCAGCACGTGGTCACGCTCCACCTCCATCTCGGAGGCGAAACCCAGCAGGTGCGGCACGGACGGCAGGAACACCGAAGCCGTCTCGCCGCGGCCTCGGGCACGCACGAAGCGACCGACCGCCTGGGCGAAGTAGAGCTGGGTGCCGGTGGTCGTGGCCCAGACGCCCACGGCCAGGCGCGGCACGTCGACGCCTTCGGAGACCATGCGGACGGCGACCATCCACCGCTTGTCCGACTCGGCGAACTGGCCGATCTTCTTGGATGCGGCCTTCTCGTCGGACAGCACCACGACCGGTGCCTCACCCGTGATCTTGCGCATCAGTGCGGCGTAGGCGCGGGCGGAGTCCTGGTCGGAAGCGATGACCAGCCCGCCGGCGTCGGGCATGTGGCGGCGTACTTCCGAGAGCCGCCTGTCGGCGGCCTCGAGCACGGCCGGCATCCACGACCCCAGCGGATCGAGAGCCGTGCGCAGGGCCTGCGCGTGCATGTCCTTGGTGAGCGGCTCGCCCAGCCGGGCGAGGACCTCGTCGCCGGCGCGGGTGCGCCACGTCATCTCGCCGGAGTAGGCCATGAACAGCACCGGCCGCACGACGTGGTCGGCGAGCGCGTGGGCGTAGCCGTAGGTGAAGTCGGCGACCGACCGCGGGATGCCGTCGTCACCGGGGGCATAGGTGACGAACGGGATCGGGTTGATGTCGGAACGGAACGGCGTGCCGGTCAGGGACAGTCGGCGGGTGGCCGGCTGGAACGCCTCGCGCACGCCCTCGCCCCACGACATCGCGTCGCCGGCGTGGTGGATCTCGTCGAGGATCACCAGGGTCTTGAACCGCTCGGTGCGGATGCGCATCGCGAGCGGGTTGACCGCGACTCCGGCGTACGTCACGGCGATGCCGACGTAGTCCTGCGAGGTCTTGCCCGAGCCGGCGCTGTAGGTCGGGTCGAGCGGGATGCCGGCGCGCGCCGCGGCCTCGGCCCACTGGGTCTTCAGGTGCTCGGTGGGCGCGACCACGGTGATCCGGTCGATGATCCGCCTGCCCAGCAGCTCGGCCGCGACCGACAGCGCAAAGGTCGTCTTCCCGGCACCCGGGGTCGCGACGGTCAGGAAGTCACGCGGGGACGTCGCGGCGTACTGGTCCATCGCGGCCTGCTGCCACGCACGCAACGACGGGGCCGTCCCCCAGGCTGCGCGATCGGGCCAGGCTGGGGTGAGAGCGGGTGTCGGGTGGATGGGGTCGAGAGGCTCCGTCACGCGTCCGGGCCCTGATTGCCCGAGTCGCCGCCCGAGTCGCCGCCGCCGGGCTTCATCTGCTCCCAGATGTCCTTGCAGTCGGGGCACACCGGGAACTTCTCCGGGGCCCGCGACGGCACCCACACCTTGCCGCACAGCGCGATGACGGGGGTGCCCATCACCATCGCCTCGGTGAGCTTGTCCTTGGGCACGTAGTGACTGAACTTCTCGTGGTCACCATCGTCGGTCGGCTGGGTGCGACGGTCTTCGATCGTCTGTGTGCCGGGCGAGAATCCGATGGTGCTCATGACGTCCAGCCTAACGTCAGCGGCCACAGAAGGAGACCTTGACGGGTCAGTTGGTCTCCGGATCCAGCGGTCGGGTCAGGTGCCACGCGAGCTGGCCCGGTTGGCGACGGATGACGTCGCGCCACAGGTCCGTGGTGTCGGCCCGGAAGGCATCGGACGACTCCCCCGCGACGACGTACCAGCTGCCCTCCGCGATCTCCTCCTGCAGCTGGTCGGCACCCCAACCGGCATAGCCGGCATACACGCGCACGCCGCCGATGCCGCCGTCGAGGAGCTCCACGGGGGTGTCGAGGTCGAGCATCCCCAGGCGGCCGACCACGGTCCGGAAGCCGACCGGCACGTCCTCGGCGTCGCGCAGCAGTGCGATCGCCAGCGCCCCGTCGGGACTGACCGGGCCGCCGCGGAAGAGCACCTCCGGCTCGGCGCACAGCTCGCCCCAGGGTTCGAGCACCTCGGCCACGAGCACGGGTGACGGGCGGTTGAGCACGACACCGAGCACACCCTCGTCGTTGACGTCGAGCAGCAGCACGACCGCGTGCGCGAAGTTTGGATCGACGAGCTCGGCAGTCGCGAGCAGCAGCGTGCCCGGTGCCACGTCGGTCCCGCGGATCATGCGGCCAGTATGGCGCAACTGGCCCCGTCGCACGGAGATACAGGACGGCCTCGTCAGGCCGCGTGCAGCACGGCCCTCAGTCGGTCGACCAGGGAGGTGGAGGGTGCGGCGGTGACGGGCGAGGGGGCTCGGGTGGCGCGGGCACGGTCGGCGATCTGCTCGCCGACACGGGCCGCGAGGGCGTCGCCCGCGGAGCTCCGTCCGGCCATCACGGCCAGCAGCCGGTGCTCCTTGGCCACCGACGTCGTCATGGCCGTGGCCATGGCGTCGTCGAGGGGGTCGGCGCGGTAGTGGTCGAGGATCGCCAGCACGCCGGGGAGGTCGTCGGCGGTGGCCTGCCAGGCGTCGACGACGGCGGCCTCGAGGTCCATCGGCTGCGTCATGAGCTCGCGCTCGATCCGACCGGCCAGGCGGGTGTGCCACCGCAGGGTCAGTGCGCCGAGCAGGGTCAGCTCGTCGCGGAACGTCTCTGCGACACCCTCGACGTGCATCGGCAGCTGGCCGTCACGTCGGGCGTCGGCTTCGGTGATCACGGTGCGGAGGACTTCTCCACGGTGGTGAAAGGACTTCCAGGTCATGGCAGCTCCTTGTCGGCGATTCACATACCATTGGTACGTACTGAGAGTATGCGGCCTTCCAACGGTATTCAAACGGCTGCGCCGTGACCCCGCCCACACAGCTCCACCTGGCATACCGACGGTCGGTCCTAGACTCCCGGGATGACCCGACAGGCCGCGTCCAAGCTGATCCCGAAGGTGCCCGGCGTTCCCAGGGTGACCAGCCGGCGCGCGCAGTACTCCGCCTCCACCAAGCGCGCGCTGATCGACGTGGCCGAGGAGCTGTTCGCCGAGCAGGGCTACCCCGCCACCTCGCTGGACCAGATCGTGGCGGGCGCTCGCGTCACCAAGGGGGCGCTCTACCACCACTTCTCCGGCAAGCAGGCGCTCTTCGAGGCGGTCTTCGAGCGGATCGAGAACGAGGCGCGCAAGGCGATCCAGGCCGGCCTCAAGGGCGAGCGCGACCCGTGGCGCAAGGCCCAGGCCGGGCTCCGGGCGTTCCTCGACGTCGTCCAGGAACCCGGCTACCGCCGGATCGTGATCCAGGACGGGCCGTCGGTGCTCGGCTACGAACGGTTCCGTGAGCGGGAGGAACGCTCGACCTTCGCAACCGTCGTCGAGATCGTGCGCGCCGTACTCACCGCGGGCGACTGGGACCTCGACGAGGAGATGCTGCAGACCTTCACCCGCATCTTCTTCGGCGCCATGTCGTCGGCCGGCGAGTCCGTCGCGGCCAGTGACGACCCGGCCACGGCCGCCCTACGGGTGGAGTCGGCGATCGGCTTCATCCTGGCCGGGCTCCAGTCGCTGGCCGACGCCGGCGTGCCGATCCCCGACCCGGCCGGCAACCCCGACGCGAGCTGATCGACTACTTGTTCCAGGCGACGTTGCCGGTGCCCTGCGGCACGAGCTCGATCCAGATGTGACCGGCGGGCACGGTGAGCTCGTCGCCCTTCTTCGTCTTCAGCTTGATCGCGCCGGTCAGGCCGTCCTTGGACCAGGTGCCCTGCACGACCTTGCCGTCGTGGAAGAGCTGCGCGGGGCCGGTGCCCTCGAACTTCGTCTCCGGCACCGGGTAGCCCGCGGGGTCGCGGTAGCCCGCGTCGCCGATCTCGACGCGCATCACCAGGATGCTGGTCGCCGGGAACTCGTCGCCCTCGGCGGCGTACGAATCGGTGTTGACGTACTTGCCGCCCTGGAAGGCCCAGGACGTGGTGTGGCCTCCGAAGGAGGCCGTCATCGTGGTCGCCTTCTTGCCACCGGGGAAGTCCGCGTCGGTGCCGAAGTCGAGGTAGGGCTTCGGCGCCTCGCCGCCCTTGATGCCCTTCGCGATCACGTCGGGGTGGGAGAAGAGGTTGTACGGCGCAGAGCGCGACGTCTCGCGATAGACGCCGTTGGCGCCCTCGGTGACGAACGGGATGCCCGCCTTGTTGATGCGGGACAGGGTGATCGCGGCCGCACCGCTGGTGATGACGTGGGCGCCGGTCGGCACGATGCCGATGTCGCTGGCGCGCATCGAGCGCACCGGGCCGACGACAGAGGGGACCTTCGAGTAGTAGAAGGCCGCGAGCCGCGTCATGCCGCCCTCGACCAGCTCCTCGACGACCATGTCGGCCGAGCCGAGGCCGATCTGCGGCGAGCTGGACGACGTGTTGTCGACCTTGGTCACGAGCACCGGGTGAGAGGGGACGTTGCCGTCGATCTCCAGGCCGGTGAGCGGCCACCGGGCCGGCTCCTCCGGCGTCTCGCTGGCGTCGGCCGTCGGGTCGGCGGAGGACGACGAGCTCGCCTCGGGGGTCTCCTCGTCACCTCCGCAGGCAGCCAACCCGGTCAGAAGGGCGCTCGCCGCAAGGGCGGCAGCGGTCAGTCGCAGGCGGGGGTGCACGGCGTACTCCGATCACAGGGGGTGGTTCAAACGGGGGGAAGGGTTCGACGCCCCAGTGTCGCTCCGGCGCCAAACGCGACACGGAAGGCGCGCCCAAGGAGTGGTCCCGGTCACACTGGCGCGGGCGCACCCCCGGGGGATGGGTGCGCCCGCGTCGTCGGTGAGGCGTCAGCGCAGGGTGCCGCCGAACCAGGAACCGGTCCACGGTGCGGCGACCGTGACGCGCTGGCCGGAGCCCGGCGCGTGCACCATCATCGCGTGGCCGTTCTTTGAGCCCACGAAGATCGCGGCGTGGTAGACCCCGCCGGAGTTGTAGAAGAACATCAGGTCGCCGGGGCGCATGTTCTGCTTCGCGATGCGGTGCGTGTACGCCGCCTGTGCGCCCGACGTGCGCGGGACGTTGAAGCCGGCGCGACGGTAGCTGTAGAAGACGAGCCCGGAGCAGTCGAACGCGTTCGGTCCGGCGGACCCGTAGGAGTAGGCGTCACCGCGCTGGGCGAGCGCGGTCCGCTGGGCGGAGAGGAGGCGCTGGTCGAGCCGCTTGGCGGCCTTCTGCTGTCGAGCAGCCAGGGTCTTGTCGAACGTCTTGACCTGGCTGGTGGTGAGGGCTACGGCGCCGGACTTGAACTCGGTGCCGTCGTCGGCGTTGGCGGGAGCGACGGCCAACGTGGTGGCAGAGACTCCCAGGGTGACGAGCGTGAGCGCGCAGGTGCGCGCCATGCGACGAATCGCAGGCATGGCAGATTCCTTTCCCACGCCTGTGAGGTCAGCTGTCGGATTAGGGCTGGAAAGTGCCCCGCCATCTTGCGATGGCTTCACCCCGAGCCGTCCGCGCACGCTGGTCAGCGCTGCAGCCGGCAGTGGAACCTGTGGGTCCCCCACTCCTGCCCGATCTACGTGACTCGGGGGTCCATCTCCGGCGGGCAGGACTCGGCGTTACCGGGGATGGCTATTGAGGTATGTGGTCCTGCCCGCCCTGTCAGGGGCGGAGTGACCGTCGACGACGTTAAGCACCATCGCGCGCAAAATCCAACCAGCCGACACGACTTTGAGGTCGGGTCGGCGGTGGTTGAGCGTGGAATCGACGCTCAGAGTGAGCAGCGTCTCGCTCCCGGGAGGGCTGATCGGCCGGGGTCAGAGCTTGGCGCCGCCGTCGACGTACAGCGTCTGACCGGTGATGTAGGACGCCTCGTCGCTGCACAGGAAGGCCGCAGCGGCCGCGATGTCCTCCGGGAAGCCGACGCGGCGGACCGGGTTGGAGGCCGCAGCGGCAGCCCGGAAGTCCTCGACGCTCATCTTGACCCGGGCGGCGGTCGCGTCGGTCATCTCGGTGGCGATGAAGCCGGGCGCGATGGCGTTGGCGTTGATGCCGAACGGGCCGAGCTCGATGCCGAGCGTGCGGGTGAAGCCCTGGATGCCCATCTTGGCCGCGGAGTAGTTGGCCTGGCCGCGGTTGCCGAGCGCGGAGACGCTCGAGAGGTTGAGGATCTTGCCGTACTTCTGCTCCACGAAGTGCTTCTGGGCGGCCTTGGTCATGTTGAACGGACCCTTGAGGTGCACGCCGATGACGAGGTCCCAGTCGTCCTCGGTCATCTTGAAGAGCAGGTTGTCGCGGGTGATGCCCGCGTTGTTCACGAGGATGTGGATGCCGCCGAGCCCGTCGACGACCTGTTGGATGGCGGCCTCGGCTGCCGCCGTGTCGGAGACGTCGCAGCCGACGCCGATCGCCCTGGCGCCATCGGTCAGCTCGAGCCTGCCTGCCGCTTCCTGGGCCGCCGTCTCGTCGAGGTCGACGATGGCGATCGAGGCGCCCTCGCTGGCGAAGCGCTGCGCCGTACCGAACCCGATGCCGCGCGCGGCTCCGGTGATGACTGCGACGCGACCGTCAAAGCGACCCATGGTGACTCCTCATTCGTGGAACTGGACGGCCCGACTCTAAGCCACCCCTAGAAGCTCCACGGGCGCGGCTCGTCCCACGCCACGACGTGGCCCCAGTGCTCGCTGGCAGCGAGGGTGACGAGCATGTCCTCGTCCCTGGAGACCGGATCGAACGTCGAGAGCACGGCGCGGGGCGGGGCGCCGTCGCAGGTCGCGCTGTGGGCGATGACGAGCCGGTCGTCCCGCGCGCCCACGAGCGAGATCCCGCCTGTGCTGCCGGGCACCTTGACCAGCTTCTGCTCACCCTTGGCGTTCTCGCGGATGATGAAGGAGCCGCCGCACGGACCGTTGCCCTCGTAGTAGGAACGCCCGTCGACGACCCGCACGTCGGTGTCATCCCAGCTCGGGCCGCGGAATGAAGGAGAGCTGGTGCGTCGCATGCTCGCCCGCGGCGTCACCGTGCCGTCGATGCCGACGGTGACGAGCCGGGACCCCCTGCGGGAGAAGCAGGAGGCGAGCAGCTGCGTGTCGTCGTACCACCGCAGCGGACGGCACTCCCCCGGCGTCGCGAGCACGCGCGTGGTCGAGCCGTCGAGCGGCATCAGGGTGAGGTGGTGGCGCTCGCCGATCACGAGGGCCGTGCCATCGGGCGTGGCGATGACGCCGCCTTGTGATCGGGTCTCCCCGACGACCGAGCGCGTCCCGTCCCACGCGATCGAGAGGATCCTGCCGCTGAAGGTCTGGGACAGGACGCCCGCGCCGTCGGGCCGCAGCCCGGTGGCCATCTCGTTCTTGGGCAGGGCCAGCGTCTGGCTCGCGCCGGTCTCCAGGTCGAGCCGGATCGCCTGCGCCCTGAAGACGCTGACGTAGCGCTTGAGCAGTGCCGTCCGGGCCACGGGGTCCCAGCTGATCAGGGAGAAGTTGCTCGGGTCGACGTGGTTCTCGAGAGGTTCCCTGGTCGTGGCATAGAGGGAGTAGCGCACGCCCTCGGGCGAGATCAGCTCAAGGCTGCGGGCGCGGACGCGGAGCTCGTTGTTGCTCTTCCCGTAGGAGCCACGATCGATGGTGGCGAGCACCCATCCCTCGCCGACCTGGTCCCACGGCACGCTGGCCCTTCGTTCCACAGTCGTCACCGCCTGGGCGGGCGCGACCAGCGCGAGCATCAACACGGCGAGGAGTGGCGCAAGCATCTTCTTCACGCTGCTGTGACGCACGACGGAGGGCATTCGTTGCTCCGGTCAGGCCCCGAGCTCCGCCCGGAGCCGGGCTGCGTAGTCGTCCATCTCGCCAGCGGCGTACTTGGTGCGCGGCCAGAAGAACCCGCGCAGCCCGTCGCCCTTGGTGCGGGGTACGACGTGCAGGTGCAGGTGCGGCACCGACTGGCTGACGGTGTTGTTGATCGCGACGAAGGAGCCCTGGGCGCCCAGGCTCTCCTTGACCGCGGTGGCGAGGTCCTGAGCGGCGGCGAGGAATCCGTCGCGTTGCCCGGCCGGCAGGTCGGGCAGTGTCTCGACATGCTCGCGCGGCACGAGCAGGACGTGCCCCTTGAACACCGGCCGCTGGTCGAGGAAGGCGACCAGGTCCGGGCGGTCGAGCACGACCGACGCCGCGGTCTCGCCTCTGATGATCTGGCAGAACACGCAACCGTCCACGTCGGCGAGCGTAGATCAGCGCGCCGCCCGGACCTCCTCGGCCAGCTCCTTGGAGCTGTCCCACTCGTTGACGTGCATCGCGGCCACCAGCGTGTCCCCGCGGTACCACCTCGCGACCAGCGAGTCCTCGCCACTCGAGCCCGGTTCGATGCGGACCGAGTCGGTGCCGGCGGACCCGGGATGGCCGAAGTACTCCAGGCCGAGGTCGTACTGGTCGGAGAAGAACGACGGCAGCTCGTCGTAGGCGCCGCTCTCGCCCATCAGGGCGTGGGCCGCGAACTTGCCCTGGCTGACGGCGTTCTGCCAGTGCTCGACACGCACCCGCTCCTTCAACAACGGATGCATCTGGTTGGCGACGTCACCGGCGGCGAAGACGTCGGGGTGGCTGGTTCGCAGGCCCGCGTCGACCAAGATCCCGTTGTCGACGTCGAGTCCGGCGGCCTTGCCGAGCGCGTCGTCGGGCACCGCGCCGATCCCGACCAGGACGGTCTCGACCTCGATCTCGGTGCCGTCACTGAGGCGGGCGATGCCGCCCTCCAGAACGTCGAGCGAGGTCGCGGTCCGCAGGTCGACGCCGTGCCGGCGGTGGACGTCGGCCAGCCGCTGACCGAGCTCGGGGCCGAGGACGTTGAGGAGCGGCTGGTCCGCCGGCTCGACGAGCGTGACCCCGACGCCGCGCTCGCGGGCGCTCGCCGCGACCTCCATCCCGATCCAGCCGCCGCCGACCACGAGCACGCGGGATCCGGACGTGAATCGCGCACGGAGGCGGGTCGAGTCGGCCAGGCTGCGCAAGTAGGTGACCTCGATCTGCTCAGTGGACTCCAGTGGCAGCGTGCGCGGTTGCGCGCCGGTGGCGATGAGGAGCCGCGACCAGGGCTGGCTGCCGACAGCGGTGTGCACGAGGTGGCCGGCCGGGTCGACGCGGTCGACGCGCGTGCCCGTCCGGACGTCGATGTGCTGGTCGGCGTACCACTCCGAAGGCTTGAGGTAGGTGTCCTCCGCTTCGGCCTTGCCGACGAGATAGCCCTTGGAGAGCGGAGGGCGTTCGTACGGCGGATGCGGCTCGCCGGCGAAGACGATCAGCTCGCCGTCGTACCCGCTCTCGCGCAGCTCGACCGCGGCGTTGCCGGCGGCCATCCCGCCACCGATGATCACGATGGGCTCCGTCATCGGACTCCTCCATTCACCAGGGTGAGGAACTCGGCGCGTGCGGCGGCGTTCTCCCGCAGGTGGCCACGCAACGACGAGGTTGTCGTCGCGGAGCCGGGGGCGCGAGCGCCGCGCAGCGTCATGCAAGTGTGCTCGGCGACCAGCAGCACGCCAACCCCTCGCGGGCTCAGCTGGTCCTCGAGGAGGTTCGCGATCTGCATCGTCAACCGCTCCTGCGTCTGCGGTCGACGGGCGAAGTGGTCGACCGTGCGCGCGAGCTTCGACAGCCCGACGATCCGGCCGCGTGGCAGGTAGCCGACGTGCGCGACCCCGGTGAACGGCAGAAGGTGGTGCTCACAGACGGACTGGAACGGGATCTCCCGCACCAGCACCAGCTCGTCGTAGCCCTCGGCGTTGGCGAACGTGGTGAAGTCGAACTCCGGCACGTCGAGCAGCTCGGCGTAGGCCAGCGCGAGGCGGCGCGGCGTCTCGGCCAGGTCCGGCGTCGCCGGATCGTCGGGATCGACGCCCAGGCTGCGGAGGAAGTCACGCGCTGCCTTCGTCGCGGCCTCGAGGTCGCGCACCGGCGCCAGCCGCGTCACACGACTGCGCTCCGGCACCACGGACAGATTGGTGGTGGTCAAGGCGGCGGCTCCGGTCTAAGAGAGGTTGTTCTCTCCACTAGACACCCGCTAGCGCTCTAACGTCAAGTCCCGTATCTTTTAGAAGTGCCTACGCCTCGGTCCGACGTCTCCGGCATCGCTGCGCTGGCTGAGCCCGTACGCCGCGACCTGTTCGACTTCGTCGCGCGGTCCCGCACCGCGGTGAGCCGGGAGCAGGCGGCCGAGGGCCTCGGGATCCCGACCCACACGGCGAAGTTCCACCTGGACCGGCTCGTCGACGAGGGACTCCTCGAGGTCGAGTTCCGGCGCCTGACCGGCCGGACCGGGCCGGGCTCGGGCCGTCCGGCCAAGCTGTATCGGCGTACGGACCGCGAGCTCGCAGTGACGTTGCCCGAGCGTCACTACGACCTGCTGAGCCGGATCCTCGCGAAGGCCGTGGCCGAGGCAACTGCGACCGGGGAAGCCGTCGGGACGATCGTGTCCCGAGTGGCCCGGGACGAGGGGACGGCGTGGGGCGCAGCACTGGACGAGTCGCTCGGCTCGGAGGAGCTCGACCGGCTCGCGACGGCGCTGGCCGCCGGCGGCTACGAGCCGTGGATCGAGGAGCAGACGATGTTCCTGCGGAACTGCCCGTTCCACCGAGTCGCCCAGGAGCAGACCGAGCTCGTGTGCGGGCTCAACCTCGAGTTCGTCTCGGGGGTCGCAACCGGGGCGGGTTGTGCCGGGGTGACCACGCGGCTCGATCCCGGCGACGAGCGGTGCTGTGTGAGCGCAGTACCCAGCGACTCCGCCAACTGACTTCGCGACACGCGGACACAACCCACGTCACAGTCGTGCGGTGAGCGTTTGGCTCGAGTCTGGACAGGAAGTTGTGTCCGCGTGTCGCGGAGCCTGTGCGCATCGTCCCTTCCTTCGGCGCGGCGACCGTCGCACACTGAGGCATCGAGAACGGGGAGACCATGGCGCTGCGAATCGTGAGGGTCGTCGCGGGAGTGCTGCTGGGCGTGTCCGGCGCACTGATGTACGCCGCGTCGTGGGAGCGCTGGGCCGGAGCCTGTCCGTGGGGCGACAGCGATGGCGAGCTCTGCACCATCCGCCAGGACCACCTCTACGACTTCGTGGCCCCCACTGCCCGCTGGGAGCCCGTGGGCGATGCCGCCCAGCTGGCCGGGTGGTCGCTGCTGGTCCTGGCGCTCGGCCTCGCGCTGCTGCCGTGGGCACTGACCGGCCGCAGGCCGGGCATCATCTCCGCCGTGGCCCTGGTCGGCACCGTCCTGGCCGTGGTGTCCGTGGGCATCGCCACCCTCCGCTCCGGCCTGACCGGCGAGCTGGTCCGCCCGTTCCTCTCCGACGTGAGCCTGTTCGTGTACTACCTGGTGCCCCTGGGCCTGCTGATCCGCTTCGCGATCGACGCCCGCGGATGGGCGCTGGCAGCGGCGATCTGGCTGGTCCTGGCCACCCCGCTGGTGGCCGCCTTCTCCTACGCGATCGGGCCCTACGACGCGAATCCCTGGTGGGAGGGGATCTCCGGTGCGCTCACCGTCATCGCCGGTATGTGCCTCCTGGGGGCAGCCGCGTTGAGCGGTCGGACCTGGACGCGAGCACACGCCGTCGCGGATGCCTCACCGGACGCCACGCGCGCCGTTGACGCCTGACGCGCTACGAGACGGAGGCCACCGTCGCGCAGACCACGTTGACCCGGAAGTTCGAGTTCTGGGCCGTCGGGTTGTTGTAGTTCACGGTCCAACCATCGTCGCGGACGGTGTCGGCGTCGTCGGGAGAGTCCATCGGGAGGGAGCTGTCCAGGATCACGTCGGGACCGACCGTCATGGGCCTGCCCCCGCCGCTCACGACCGAGGTTCCCACGGGGCACAGGAGGCTCGCTCCGACTCCTGAGGTCGCGCCCAGGAAGCATCGGGACCGGCGAATCTGCGATGTGGGGTGTTCGCAGATCTCAGGACGCCGAGGTGAACCGGCTCTTCGTGCGAAGTAGCCACAAGGCCTGCACCCCTCGACCGCACAAGCACCCATTGGTCAGCATCCCGGTTTTGATGGAACCGTTTCGCCGTCTCGTCCTCGTGTCGCCGCTTGTGCCTCGTGAGACTCGGCCCGCCCGACCAGCGACTTCCGTGTCCTCAACGGGTCTGTTGGCGGCTTCTACCTGAGCCCCGGAAAGACTCGGCAAGTCCACTCCTCAGCGCCGCCTTTGCAAGAACTGCCTACGTGTGACGCCGCACTTGTCTAGATGCCATGCGCCAACCCCCGATCCATCTCATCGTGACGGTCTCGTCGGGGTGTGCTCGTACGACCTCGAGGACCAGCGATCCTGCCCTCAGCGGTTGAAACGAAGGCAAGAACCTCGCCAATCTGTCCGCGCAGCGGCACGCCGGTCGCGAGATCTTGATCCGGCACACCAACCGGCGGCGCTCATCGTCCGGGCAGGACGTCCTTCACCGCGTCGATCACCTTGGCCGTGACGGGCCGACCGTCGCCGCCACTCGCCCAGGCCGGGTCCTGCGGCAAGGGTGCCATCGGGTCCGTGTCCTCAGGTGTCGTCGAAGGCGCGGCAAGCGAGCGGCGAAATGCCTCGTCGAGACCGATCAGACGGTGTCCCGCCGGGAGAAGCACCTCTCGGAAGTCGTCGTCCTGAGCGACCATGTCGTGGCGCAGGCTCTCCACCAATGCCTCGACCGTGGGGCGCGGCACGTCCGTGAGGCTGCCCACCAAGGTCCCCACGAGCCCGGTGGGCAGGAAGGGCACTTCGACCTGTGGCCGCTCCAGTCCCGCATGCGAGGTGTACGCGTCGAGCAGCGCGCCGTAGCGCAGGCGGTCGGGTCCACCGACGTCGAAGTGGCGCGAGGGTCCGGCGTAGTCGAGGGCGCCGACCAGCGCCTCGAGCGCGTCGACGACAGCGACGGGCTGCACCATCGAGTCCATCCAAGTGGGGATGGTGTGCACAGGCATGCGTTCACTGACCTGCCGGATGATCTCGAAGGATGTCGACCCGCTTCCGAGGAGCACCGCGGCACGCAGCACCACCACTGTCGCCGGGGACCCATTTAGAATCTGCTCGACCTCGCGTCGGGAGGTGATGTGCTCCGACAGCTCCTCCTCGTCGGCGACGTCCGGAACGATCCCGGACAGGTACACCACCCGTTCGACGTCGTTGGCGCGCACCGCGTCGGCAAGATTGACGGCCGCCTTGCGGTCGGTCTCGGCGAAGTCGTCGCCACCCATCCCATGGATCAGGTAGTAGACCGCGTCCATCCCCTCGCAGGTGGCCGCGACCTGATCAGGATCAAGCACGTCCATGACAACGGTCTCCACCTGGTCTCCCCACCAGGGTTGTTCGCGATCCGGGTTGCTCGTGGTCGTGCGCACGGTGTGCCCTCGCTGCAGGAGCAGCGGCACAAGCCGCCCACCGACGTACCCGGTCGCACCCGTCACCAGGATCTTCATCGCACCCTCAACTCTCCATCACGCGTCCGCATCCCCCCATCCTGCAGCACCGCGCCGTGCACTAGCCGCCTGGCGTGGCGGTCAGCAGCTGGGTGAGTGGCAGGAGGAGTGGACACGGTTGTACGGAGCTTGCAGGCCTTGCGCGGCGACTTGGACGCTCAGAATGACCATCTACGCATTCTTCTCGATACCTACCAATGCACGACAACCGCGGTGGGGAAGGCTGTCGACGACGGTTTCTTCGAGGATGCAGCATGGGTAGCGCACTGGGGGCGTCGCCTTCGCAGGATTCTATATCGGGGTGACCCTTACCGGAATCGCCGAGAGCATCAGGCAGTTCGTTTCGAGACGTCGCTGCCACGCCTCCTCAACCAGCGGTCTGGTTGCGCTTGATAGACAGAGCACGAGAGCCGCCCCGACGGGTGTCGGGGCGGCTCTCGTTCAAGAGGGCTGGCTCTCGATGCGTGAGCATCGGGACCGGCAATCGATCCTGTGGAGCTGGCGGGAATCGAACCCGCGTCCTCGAGCGTCGAACCAGGTCTTCTCCGGGTGCAGTCAGTGATGTCGTTTTCTCAGTCCCGGCGCTCGCACAGACACGTCGCCGACAGACTCAGTCAGGAAAAAGTCCCGATCACTCCTCCTGACGGAAGTGATCAGCAAGTCCTCTAAATGAGGCCTGGGTCCGGGACGAGGACGGGTGCCCGGTCAGACCCTTCGATCACTGCTCAGGCAGCGAGAGCGAAGTCGTTGCGGTTTGAGTTGGCAACTATGGTTTTCCAGCGATCGTTTACGAGATGACGCTGGCTTCTCGACCCGCTTCCCCTGGAACTAACGTCCCAAGTCGAAACCGATCAGCCCCTCTTGAGTTATCCCGACCAGTCTACGGGTCAACCCCGACAGCCGTCGCCCGCATTCCCTCAGGGCGTCGACAGATCGACGGAATCACCGAGCTCGACGACCTCCCGCGACGTCGTGAGGCTCAGTCTCGGGTCGGTGACGAGCGCCGCGAGGTCCGCCAGCGGCACGCCGAGATCGAGGTCGCGCGGGTCGTCGGTGATGGACGCTCCGATGACTTGTACGGCGACGTCCTCCCCTTCACGGCGGTCGATGACGTAGACGACGCCCGGGTCCTCCTCGGGCTCGAGGTCCTGCCACGCGATCGTCACGTCGTGGCCGTCGACGGACTCGTCCACGCACTCGTCGAAGAAGGTGGGCACGGCACAGACCAGCGGGCTGTCGCTCGTGGGCGCGACGACGACGGCGAGCGACACATCGGCGTACTCGAGCCGCGCACTCGGGGACTCCTCACCGAGCTCGCGGGTGAAGACGTCCCACTGGGCGATCTCGCTGGGCTCCAGGTCGACGTGCTCCTGCGCGATCGCGGCGATCGCCGCGGGTGTGATCGGCTCGTCACCGACGACCGGGTCGTCACCTCCTCCGCATCCGACGAGCAGCACGCACGACGCCAGCACGACCACGATCCCCCGAGTCATCCAGCGAGCCTACGACGCGTCAGTGGCAGACCGACGAGCACCGGGCGACGATGCGACCGGCGGAGTTGCGGGCGTCGAAGTGCTGCGAGTCCGAGACGCCGTACGTCCACGAGAACCCGTAGCGACGCAGGATCCGCACGACCTCGTGTCCGTGGCTGCGCCACGCCACCCGGTGGTGGGAACGCCCCGGCCACCACGCATTGGGGAGCCACTGGCCCCCGACGCGGTAGGGGTTCTCCCACGGGTTCAGGTCGAGGGCGCGGCCGTAGGAATGAGGTGAGCGCACACCCGGGCGCCCCACGACGTGGCGGCAGTTGAAGGCCGAGGTGTTGCCGGCCGCCATCGATCGCACGTCGTCGGCGCCCTGGAGCCGGCCGGACCAGCCGAACCGGTCGACCCGGTACATCGACCGGATCGGGATGCCGCGGTCGTGCAGCTCGGTGAAGGCACCCGCGAACTGGCTGACGGCACTCGTGGCGACCACCAGCTCGCCGCGCCGGCGGTAGCCGGAGAAGTCCACATAGTTGACCCGCAGGAGCCGCAGACCGTCGCGCCCGACCGGGCATCCCGGGTGCCAGGTGCGACCCACCATCGAGCGCCACACCGCGTCCGGGATCCTCGTCGCCACCGGTGCCGCTCCCACACCTTCGGCCCGCTCCTGGTTCGGGAGGTGGATCCTCGGACGTGGGACGCTCCGCCCCATCCGCACGGGACGAGCCGGCGGCAGGTTGTCGATCCGTTTCCACGGGCTCTGCGCCGCCTGCACCCAGTCCAGCTGCGGCGTCTCGACGCGCAGGACGGAATCGGTGCGTGGGCGCAGCTCGATCGTGCCCACGCCCGTTGCGTCGGTGACCAGCGTGGCGAGCGTCCACCACCGGTCGCCGCGCCGCTCTTCCAGCTGCACCTCCCCGACCACCGGAGCGCCGTCATCGGCGGCCCATTGCACGGCGAGGATGACCGGTTGCTCGTCGAGGACGCGCGAGGGTCCGGTCAGGACGACCGTGGCGGTGCGGCGTACGAGCTCGACCTGGGCGTCACCGCTGATGGCCGGCGGGTACGTCGCATCGCCGGCCCAGGACGCACGGACGACGTTGTCGTCGCGGACCGTGCCCAGCCGGAGCGCGGTCACCGCTCGGCCGGCGGGATCCGTGACCAGGCTGGCCAGCGGTTGCCAGGCGCCCGCGACCCGACGCTCGACGAGCACGGCCGCACCTGCCATCGGCGCACCGTTCGGGTCGGTCAGCACGACGCCGACCGGTGCATCCTCACCGGACCGCGCCGTGCCGACCTCGACCGCGATGGCCACCGACATCCGGGCCACGGCCGTCGGCGTGGCCGCGACCGGTAGCGCACCGACAGGGACGACCAGGGCAGCGAGCAGCGCTGGGATGACGGCTCGCGCGATCCGCATGGTTCCTCCGGGGGTCGGAGGACATCGTGCCAGTCGGGGTCAGCCGACCAGCGCATGTCCATTTCCCCAGCACACGGCTCGCAGCCAGTCGTCGCCGAGGTCGAGCCGTTCGAGCGACTCGAGCTGGTGGAGGTAGGGATAGGGGATGTTCGGGAAGTCCGACCCGAGCAGCACCTTGCCGGCGAGCCCGAGCTCGCGCACCCGCGGCAGCAGGTCGGCCGGGAAGACACCGCCCATCTCGGAGAAGAAGTCGGTGAAGGCCATCGTGGTGTCGACGTGCACCCGCTCGTAGGTCTCGGCCAGCTCGAGGAACTCGGCGTACTCCGGCGCTCCCATGTGCGCGATCACCAGTCGCAGCCGCGGGTGCCGCGCCAGGAGGTCGGCGACAGGTCCGGGTCCGGTGTACGCCGCAGGGACCGGTCCGCTCCCGGCGTGCAGCACCACCGGCGTGCCGGCCTCGGCGATCAGTCCCCAGGTCGCCTCCAGCAGCGGATCCGTGACCGAGAAGTCGCCGACCTGCACGTGGATCTTGAACACCTCGACGGTGTCGAGTCGCGCTTCGACGTACGCCGCAGCCGACTCCTCCGGATAGAAGGTGCCGCACACCAGCGCCTCGGGGGTGCGAGCCGCGAAGTCCGCGGCCCAGTCGTTGAGCCAGTCGGCCATGTCCGGCTTGTGGGCGTAGGACAGCGCGGTGAAGCGGGTACAGCCCGAACGACCGCAGGGTCTCGACGAGCTCGTCGTCGGTGTCGCGGTAGTGCAGCGGCCACGGGCGACCGATCAGCGGCCCGGCCGCGTCGAACTGGGCGCGCACCTTGGCCATGACCTGCGGCGGCAGGAAGTGGGTGTGGATGTCGATCAGCCCGGGCAGCCCGAGCCGCGCCCACCAGTCGCGGACGGCGAGCGCGTCGCCCATCAGTCAGTGATGCCCTTGAGGCGGCGCTGGACGGCCTGCTCCTTCTCGCGATTGGCCTGGCGCTCGGCGAGGGAGTGACGCTTGTCGTACTCCTTCTTGCCCTTGGCCAGCGCGATCTCGATCTTGGCGCGGCCGTCCTTGAAGTAGAGGGAGAGCGGGACGATCGTGTAGCCCTTGTCGCCGATCTTGCGCTCGATCTTGTGGATCTCGACCCGGTTGAGAAGCAGCTTGCGCTTGCGTCGGGTGGAGTGGTTGGTCCACGAGCCCTGGGCGTACTCGGGGATGTGCACGTTGTGGAGCCAGACCTCGCCGTTGTCGACGTCGACGAACCCGTCGACAGGCTCGCGCGGCCCTCGCGCAGCGACTTCACCTCGGTGCCAACCAGAACGAGCCCGGCCTCGTAGGTGTCCTCGATGTGGAAGTCGTGGCGGGCCTTCTTGTTCTGCGCGATCAGCCGATTGCGCTGATCCTTCTCCTTGGCGGCCATCCGGCCATCTTCTCAGACGCCTCAACCGGGTTACGGAGACCGGCAGCGATGGGAGCACGGAGATCTAGCGAGCGATCAGAAGTAGTTGGCGGGGTTCACGGCCGTGCCGTTGGACATCACCGTGAAGTGCAGGTGGCAGGCGGTGGACCAGCCGGTGTCACCGACGTAGCCGATCACCTCGCCACGCTGGACCTGGGTGCCGGGGCTGACGGTGTAGGACGACGCGTGGTTGTAGATGGTCGCGACGCCGGCACCGGCGAGCGCGCCGTGGTCGATGATCAGGCGGTTGCCGTAGACATCGCTCCAGTAGGACGAGATGACCTTGCCGTCCTCGGCCGCGACGATGGCCTGGCCGCAGCCACCGCCGAAGTCGGTGCCGTCGTGGAGTCCCCAGTAGCCGTAGATCGGGTGCGTCCGCCAGCCGAACGGCGAGGTGATGCCGCCGCCGACCGGCATCTGCAGCAGACCGGTGGTGGGGCCGACCCGACCGTTCCTGGCCGCCTGGGCGCGAGCGCGACGAAGGGCCGCGGCCGCCCGCTTGCGGAGCATCTCCTCGATCTTGGCCTTCTCGCGCTCTGCCTGCTTGAGCTTCTGTACGTCGCGGGCGCGGATGCGCGCCGCCTCGGACCGCGCCGAGGCCCGCTCTCCCACGAGCGCCACCACCGAAGCCTTGGCCTCCTCGGCCTCGACCTCGAGCTGCTGGGTCTCGGCGAGGTTGGCCGCGGCCGCCTCGCGCTGGACCGCGACCTCGTCACGCGCTGCCTCGACCTGGTTCTCGTGGACCTCGAGCAGCACCTCGGCCGCCTGCAGCCGGTCGTAGTCGCGGGCCTGCTTGTCGACCATCGCCTGGTTGGTCTCGGCCCGGCGGTTGAGGTCCTGGGCGGACTGCGAGTCGAGCAGGGACGCGAAGGCCATCAGGTCGGGATCACCCTCGACGTAGAGGCGCTTGATGGTGTCTCCCACCACGTCGCGCTGGGCGGCGACGTCGGCCTCCCCTGCGACGACCTCGGCCTGGGCCTGGGCCAGCGTCGCCTCGGCCTCGGCGAGGAGGACGGCCGCCGCGGCGTCGCGCTCCTGGGCGACCGCGAGCTTGCCCCGGGCGGTCGCGAGCGCCGTACGCGCAGCGGAGAGCTGGCCACGTGCGGCTTCGAGTCGCTCGCTGGCCCTGCGCAGCTGCTTGCTCGACTCCTCGACGTGGTCGTGCGCGCGGTCGATCTTCTTCTCGACCTGCTTCTGCTTGTCCTTGAGATCGTCGGCGGACGCGGTCGGGACGGAGATGGTGCCCAGCGCGATGACTGCGGCAGCGGTCGCTGCGGCCATGCGGCGGCGGGCGGTACGGGGGAAGGATCGCACCGGAAGCCTTACGTGTGTTCGGGGAAGGGAACGCGACGAAGGTAACCCGCGCGGATCAGACTTTGAGGTATTTGCGCGTCAGTACGAGTGTCGGAAGCACGGTGAGCAGCGGTCCGAGCACCGCGACGACCACCACGGCGACGCCGTACTGCTCCATTCCGATCCACGGGATGAACTTCAGCTTGTCCTGACCGCGCTGCTCGATCCCGAAGTACATGAAGGCCGCGAGGGCACCTGTCGCGAGGAGTACGCCGAGGAGTGCCGTGACCAGGGCCTCGAGCAGGAACGGCAGCGCGATGTAGAGCGTCGAGGCGCCGACGAGCCGCATGATGCCGATCTCCTTGCGTCGCGCGAAGGCCGCGAGCCGGATCGTGTTGGCCACCAGGAGCAGGGCCGCGAGCACCAGGAAGGCCGCGGTCGCGATCGAGACCCACTGCAGCATGTTGATCGAGCCGATGATCGGCTCGATGTAGCGGCGCATGTCGAGCACCCTGGAGACGCCGTCGAGTCCCTGGACAGCACTGACGACGCCCTCGAACTGCTCGGGGTCCTGGAGCTCGACCCACAGCGACTCGGGCATGTCGTCGGCGGTGAGCACGGCGTTGTCGCCCTCGAACTTGTCGGCGCCGTAGAGCTCCTTGACCTTCTCGAAGGCCTCGTCCTTGGTCTCGAGGTCCCAGCCGGCGGCCTCGGGGTTCTCGTCGATGACGGCGGTGACCGCGTCCCGCTGCGCCTCGGTGACCGCACCCGCGCAGGCGGGGTTGCTGTCGTCGGCGGTGCAGAGCGAGACCTGGATCTGGAGCTGGCTCCCCCAGTGGTCCGCGGCCTTCTCGGCCTGGAGGTGGAAGAGCACGCCGAGACCGACGAGGGTCAGCGAGACGAAGAGGGTCAGGATCACCGCGAGGTGCATCGAGAGGTTGCGGCGAAGCCCCTGGCCGAGCTCGGAGAAGACGTAGCGAAGCTGCATGGATCTGTGTCAGTCCTGTCAGTTGGAGGTGCCGTAGACGCCCTGCGCCTGGTCGCGCACCACGCGGCCGTTCTCGAGCTCGATGACGCGCTTGCGCATCTGGTCGACGATGCCGGCGTCGTGCGTCGCCATCACGACGGTGGTGCCGGTGCGGTTGATCCGGTCGAGGAGCTTCATGATCCCGACCGAGGTCGTGGGGTCCAGGTTGCCGGTGGGCTCGTCGGCGATCAGGATCTTGGGCCGGTTGACGAAGGCGCGGGCGATGGCGACGCGCTGCTGCTCACCACCGGAGAGCTCGTCGGGCAGCCGATCGCCCTTCCCGGTCAGGCCCACCATCTCGAGCGTCTCGGGCACGAGCTTGTTGATGTCGCTGCGCGACTTGCCGATCACCTGAAGGGCGAAGGCGACGTTCTCCGAGACGGTCTTGTTGCCGAGCAGCCGGAAGTCCTGGAACACGGTGCCGATGTCGCGGCGGAGGCGCGGCACCTTCCAGCTCGCCAGCCGGTTGATCTCCTTGCCGGCGACGTACACCCGACCCGACGTCGGGCGATATTCGCGCAGCACGAGCCGCAGGAAGGTCGACTTGCCGGAGCCCGACGAACCGACCAGGAAGATGAACTCGCCCTTGTCGACGTCGACGGACACCTGGTCCAGGGCCGCATGGGCGTGGCCGGGGTAGGTCTTGGTGACCTTCTCGAAGCGAATCACGGCCCCGAGGCTACGCGGTGCACCCAGCCATCTCTGGCATCCGCGACCGGGCAGTCTCCTAGTCTGGCGTGGTGCTCGCCTCATTCCGTACGCCGCAGCGCCGGCGCCGCTCCCGCACGACGGCGGCCGTCACCGGTGTGCTGGTCCTGGCGCTGGCCGGCTGCTCGGGCGAGTCCGCTCCGGAGCAGCCTCCGCCGGAGCCCACCGCGGAGGCGACGCCATTGGGCGCCTACGACACCTCCGACCTCACGCTGGTCCGCGGCGAGTTCTGCGACCGGGTCGCCGAAGGCGCGGTCACGACGGCACTGGGCGACGAGTCGGCCGACGCGCAGGCCTGGCGGCCCGGCACCCGACTGCCGGAGACCAAGGACATCAGCAACGAGTTCGGCTGCTCCTGGACCAGCGGCTCGGTCAGCGCGACGGCCTGGGTCTTCGCTCCCCCGATCACTGATGAGCGCGCGGCCGACTTCGCCCGGGAGTCTGCGGGCAAGCAGTGCGAGCGGCTCGAGACGGCTCCCGACCTGGGCGACCCGAGCGTCGCCCACCACTGCGGCGACGCGGAGGTGACCGGCTTCGGTGGCCTGGTCGGCGACACGTGGGTCGGCTGCGAGATCCGCGGCCTGCCGGTCTCCGGCGGGGACGACACGGCCCGCGTCGGCGAGTGGTGCGTCGCCGTGCTCGAAGCCCTGCGCACCGCCTGACGCGACGCCCGGGAGCGATCTGCGTCTCATTCGGGCGAGTCGGCGTGACTTGCTTGGACCATATGTGTATTACTTTAGTTGACTTACTGGATTTCAGAAGGAGTGGACATGCAACACCCCATCCGGACGAGGCGCTCCATCCTCCTCCCCCTGCTCGGCGCACTGGCTGCCCTCACGCTCCTCATCGGCTGCGGCGCCGAGGAGAAGGGCCCGAAGCTCGACCTGACCGCCGCCGTACCCAGTGAGGTGCCCGACGGCACCGTGCTCCGCGTCGGCGATCCCGCCACGGAGACGGCCCTCAAGGCCTCCGGCCTGATCGACGACCTGGACGTCGAGGTCGAGTGGGCCAACATCACCGGCGGCCCGAAGACCCTTGAGGCGTTCCGTGCCGACGCGATCGACGTCGGCTCGGTGGCTGACATCCCCCCGCTGTTCGCACAGTGGACCGGCACCGACGTCAAGATCATCGCGGCCCGCGAGACGGTCGACCCGCTCGAGCACCCGACCTACGAGCTCGGCATCGCGCCCGGCGTCGACGTCAAGACGCTCGCGGACCTCAAGGGCAAGTCCATCGCCTACAGCCCCGGCCAGGCCCAGGGTGCGCTCGTGCTCCGTGTTCTCGCCAAGGCAGGCCTGACCCAGGACGACGTCGAGCTGGTCGAGATGGCCAGCGTCGACGACGCCTACTCACTCGCCCTCAGTGGCAACCAGGTCGACGTGGCTCCGCTGGGGCAGTCGCTGGTGCAGCCCTACCTCGCGAAGTACGAACAGGACGGCGCCACCACCATCAAGCCCGAGGTGCGCGACGACGCGTGGACGCTCTACACGCCCACCGCCGTGCTCGAGGACGCGAACAAGGCGGCAGCCCTCAAGGCGTACGTCGAAGCGTGGGCCAAGGCCCAGCAGTGGATCGCCGACAACCCGGAGGAGTTCGCGCAGGCCTACTACGTCGAGCACGAGGGCCTCTCCACCGAGGACGCGAACCACATCGTGGAGGTGCTCGGCACCTTCACCGTGCCGACCAACTGGGACGACGTCATCGCTCGCCACCAGGAGACGGCCGACCTGCTCGAGAAGGAGCAGGACCGTGAGCACCTCGACGTGGCCGACCTCTACGACCGCCGCTACGAGAAGGCCATCGCCGAGACGATCGAGGCGTCCTCGTGACGGCGGTCGTCGACCGACCGCTCGTCGCCGACCCGGTCGACGAACGGGTCGTGCGGACCCGCCTTCGGCCGGGACACCGCATCCCACTGGGCTTCTGGATCGGCCCGACGCTCCTGCTGGCGCTGTGGTTCATCGGCTCCGCCACGGGCGTGCTGGACGAGCGCACCCTGAGCGCACCATGGACCGTCGTCTCCACCGCCGGTGACCTGATCGCGGACGGCCGCCTCCAGGAGAGCATCGCCACCTCGGCGGTGCGCGCCGGCCTCGGTCTCGCGCTGGGCGTCGTCATCGGCACCGTGCTCGCGATCGCGTCCGGCCTGTCCCGGATCGGCGAGTCCCTGATCGACGGGCCCGTGCAGGTCAAGCGCTCGATCCCGAGCCTGGCCCTGATCCCGCTGCTGATCCTGTGGCTGGGGATCGGGGAGCCGATGAAGGTCATCACCATCGCCCTCGGCGTGCTCGTGCCGGTCTACATCCACACCCACAACGGGTTGCGCGGCATCGACGAGCGCTACGGCGAGCTCGCCGAGACCGTCGGCCTGAGCCGGTTCGAGTTCGTCCGCTCGGTCGTGCTGCCCGGCGCGATGCCCGGCTTCCTGCTGGGGATGCGATTCGCGGTCACCTCGGCCCTGCTCGCCCTCGTCGTGGTCGAGCAGTACAACGCGACGAGCGGGATCGGTCACCTGATCACGCTCGCCTCCAACTACGGCCAGACCGACGTGATCGTCGTCGGCCTCGTCGTCTATGCCGTGCTCGGCCTGGTCGCCGACTCGGGAGTCCGACTCATCGAAAGGAAGGCGCTCGCATGGCGACGCACACTGGAAGGCTGAGCAGCCCGGACGGCGCTGCCGTCGAGGTTCGCGGCCTGCACCGCAGCTTCAACAAGGCTGGGGGCGTGCTCAACGGTCTCGACCTGGACATCCCGGCCGGGGAGTTCGTGGCCCTCTTGGGTCGCTCCGGCAGTGGCAAGTCCACACTGCTTCGGGCGTTGGCAGGACTCGACCGCGACGTCGTCGGCCACGGGACGATCCGCGTGCCGGAGGACGTGTCCGTGGTGTTCCAGGACTCGCGACTCCTGCCCTGGAAGCGCGTCCTCGACAACGTGGTGCTCGGACTGGGTGGCCGCGGCCGCCCGACGCGGCACCGAGGCACTGGCCGAGGTCGGCCTCGCCGGTCGTGAGAAGGCATGGCCGCACGAGCTCTCCGGCGGTGAGCAGCAGCGCGCCGCCCTGGCCCGCTCGCTGGTCCGTGAGCCCGCCCTGCTGCTGGCGGACGAACCGTTCGGCGCCCTTGACGCGCTGACCCGGATCAAGATGCACGTGCTGCTCAAGAAGCTGTGCGCGGCCCACCGCCCCGCCGTACTCCTCGTCACCCATGACGTGGACGAGGCGATCATCCTCGCCGACCGTGTGATCGTCCTCGACGACGGCGTGGTGTCGTCCGACCTCCGCATAGAGCTGCCCACGGGCCGCTCGCAGGCCGATCCGGCCTTCGCCGCGTTACGCACACGGCTGCTCGCGGAGCTCGGTGTCGAGGACGATCACCAGATCGACGTGGATGGAGAACAGCGCTTCGAGCAGAGGAGGGCCTCGTGACCCGACAGCTGCGCCTCAACGCGTTCCTGATGAGCACCGGCCACCACGAAGCGTCATGGCGGCTGCCGGAGAGCGACCCGACGAGCAACACCGACGTCGGCGCACTACGTGCGGCTCGCGCAGACCGCCGAGCGCGGCCTGCTCGACTCGGTGTTCTTCGCGGACTCGCCGGCCCTGTTCGGCGACGTCGGGCCGGCGCCCGGCCGGCTCGCTCGAGCCGACCGTGCTGCTGACCGCGATCGGCGATGGCGACGACGCACGTGGGGCTGATCGCCACGGCGTCGACGTCGTACAACGATCCCTTCAACCTGGCGCGACGGTTCGCGTCCCTCGACCACATCAGTGGTGGTCGGGCAGGCTGGAACATCGTGACGACGGCAACGCTGGACGCGGCTCGCAACTTCGGCCTCGACGAGCTGCCCGCCCACGCCGAGCGCTACCGACGGGCCAACGAGTTCGTGGACGTGGCCGTGAAGCTCTGGGACAGCTGGGACGACGACGCCGTGCTCGCCGACAAGGAGTCGGGCGTGTGGGGTGACTCGGACCGGGTGCACCCGATCGGTCACGTCGGCACGCACTTCCGGGTCGCCGGCCCGCTCAACCTGCCGCGCTCGCCCCAGGGCAGGCCGGTGCTGGTGCAGGCCGGGTCGTCGGAGGACGGGCGCGACTTCGCGGCCCGGCACGCCGAGGCGATCTTCACCGCGCAGCAGACACTGGAGGACGCCCAGGAGTTCTACGCCGACATCAAGCGGCGAGCGGCGACGTTCGGCCGTGACCCGGACCGGCTGCTCGTGCTGCCGGGCATCGTCCCTGCCATCGGCTCGACCGAGGCCGAGGCCCGCGCGCTCGAGGAGGAGCTCGACCGGCTGATCCAGCCGGAGTACGCCCGCAACCAGCTGGCGCGCACGCTGAAGGTCGCTCCGGAGCGGCTGGCGCTCGACGAGCAGCTGCCCGACGACCTGCCCGACGAGGACGAGATCGAGGGCGCGAAGTCGCGCTACACGCTGATCGTCACGCTGGCCCGTCGCGAGAGGCTCACCGTGCGTGAGCTGATCGGCCGCCTCGGCGGTGGTCGCGGGCACCGCACCTTCAGCGGCACGCCCGAGCAGGTCGCCGACGCGATCGAGGAGTGGTTCACCAGCGGGGCCGCCGACGGCTTCAACATCATGCCGCCGGCACTGCCGAGCGGGCTGGAGGCCTTCGTCGACCACGTGGTCCCGATCCTGCAGGCGCGTGGCCTGTTCCGCACGGAGTACGCCGGCACGACGCTGCGCGACCACTACGGCCTGGACCGCCCGGTCCCGGTCCGCGACGGCCAGCTGGGCGTCACCGCATGACCCACCCCACCCATCCCATCACCACCTGTCAGGAGATCGCATGACCACGTACCGGCCACTCGGGCGCACCGGCGTCCAGGTCAGTCCCCTCACCCTCGGCGCGATGATGTTCGGCGCCTGGGGCAACCCCGACCACGACGAGTCGATCCGGATCATCCACCGGGCGCTCGACGCGGGCATCAACGTCATCGACACCGCGGACGTCTACGCCCGCGGCGAGTCCGAGGAGATCGTCGGCAAGGCGATCAAGGCTCGGAAGGGGAGCCGGGACGACATCGTTCTGGCGACCAAGTTCCACGGCGCCATGTCCGACGACGACCCCAACCAGGGCGGCAACTCGCGGCGCTGGATCATCCGCTCGGTCGAGGACTCGCTGCGTCGGCTCCAGACCGACCACATCGACCTCTATCAGGTGCACCGGCCGCGGCCCGAGATCGACATCGAGGACACGCTCTCGGCACTCTCGGACCTCGTCCACGCCGGCAAGATCCGCTACGTCGGCACCTCGACGTTCCTGCCCTCGCAGATCGTCGAGGCCCAGTGGGTCGCCCGGGACCGGCACCTCCAGCGGCCGGCGACCGAGCAGCCGCCGTACAGCATCCTGGCCCGAGAGGTGGAGCGCGATGTCCTGCCGACGGCGGAGAAGTACGGCCTCGGGGTCCTGCCCTGGAGCCCGCTCGCGGGTGGCTGGCTCTCCGGCCGCTACCGCCGCGGCGAGGCACCCGGCTCGTCGAGCCGTGCGGTCCGCCAGCCGGCTCGCCACGATCCCTCCTCGCCCGAGAACAGCGCCAAGCTGGAGGCTGTGTACGCCCTCCAGGACCTGGCCGACGAAGCCGGGGTGTCGCTGATCCACCTGGCGCTGGGCTTCGTGCTCAAGCACCCGGCGATCTCGTCGGCGATCATCGGCCCGCGCACGCTCGAGCAGCTCGAGTCGCAGCTCGGCGCGGAGAAGATCGACCTGCCCGCCGATGTGCTCGACCGCATCGACGAGATCGTGCCGCCCGGCACGACGATCAACGAGGCCGACCGTGGCTACGCACCGCCGGCGCTCACCGAGGCGGCGCGTCGACGACGCTGACCTCCCCTCATTGACTGGCGGCGGGTGGCAGGTCCACCGCCAGGGCATCGCCAGCTGGCGGCGGCCGACACGGACGATCTTCGTGTCGTACGCCGCCAGTTGCGCGTCCGCACGTTGGAGAATGCAACCGAGCGGGGCGGCGGGACGTGTCCACTCCATCGGCGACCAGAGGTCGCCACCTGACTCGGGGGACGACATGGATCCAGCCGAAGAGCGCGACTTCAGCGCGTTCTACGACGCGACCTGGCGACGCACGGTGGCCGTGGCCTACGCGATGACCGGCGAGCTCTCCGCCGCCGAGGACCTCGCACAGGAGGCGTACAGCCGGGCGTGGCCACGCTGGTCCACCCTGAAGTCGTACGACGACCCGGGCGCGTGGGTCCGGCAGGTGACCAGCCGGCTGGCGGTCAGTCGCTGGCGGCGTACGAGGACGGCGATGAACTTCCTGGCCCGCTCGCGGGTCCCCGAGGCTGCGACGCCGCCGGACGAGACGTCGGTCGTGCTGGTCCAGGCACTGCGCACCTTGCCCGAGGCGCAGCGCCGGGCGCTCGTGCTGCACCACCTCGGCGAGCTGCCCGTCGCGGAGGTCGCCCGGATCGAGGGCTGCCCCGAGGGCACCATCAAGGCCCGCCTCTCGCGTGGTCGCGCCGCCCTTGCCGAGCTGCTCACCCCTGAACCCTCCGAGAACGGGGCACCTACTCATGCCTGAGACCTTTGACGTCGACCGCGCCTTCGAGGCGCTGGCCCACGACGTGATGGACCGCACTGCTCCCCCGTCGGCGTTCGCCGCCATCAAGCAGGCCCGACGTCGTCGTCGTACGGCGCTGGCGACCGTCGCCCTCGCCGTGGCCGTCGTCGTGACGGGCGTCGGCGTGCCGGCGCTCACCGGAGGCGACTCCACCGGTGACGTTGCGACCGAGGGCCTGCGGGCGCTGCCCTCGCCAGCCAGGTTCACGCCCGAAGGGTGGGGAACCGTCGGCGATGCAGCACCGGACACGCCCATGGTCAGTTCCTGCTTGTCGTCGTTCATCGCGCCGTCCCCCACTCCCTTGCGGCCGGCGGCAACGGGTCAGTCCGTGCTAGGGCGTGGCGACGCACGGCTGATCGCCATGTTCTACGACTTCGCCGACGACGCCGGCTCGGCCGATCAGGCCGTGTCGCTGGCCACCGATGCCTCCAACGCGTGCAGCTCGGCGACCCCGAGCATCCGCTACATCGGAGGCACCGTGCAGCACCTCGTCGATGTCGAGAAGGGCGTGACCACCGACCTCTGGGTCGCTCGCCTCGGCAACCGGGTCGGATTCGTCGCTGCCGTCGGCGAGAGGGCCGCCGAGGCTGACGAGGTCGTGGCGATCGCCGACGCCTTGATGGGGGCCCTTCAATACCCGGGCACCTGGGAACCAGCGGCCCCCTCCTCGTCGGAGAGCGAGGCCGCCTTCGCCGCCGAGGTGAACGACGCCACCATCGACGGACTCTTTGGCGGCTGGTTCCCCGCCTGGCGCCAGGGCCCGGTCGATGGCGGCCTGCCCTGCGCTGCGCTCACGTGGGACTCGCCGGCCAGTGGCTCGGGCAGCATGCCCGGCGGCGGCGTGTCCATCAACTCCTACACCTGGCCGACCCCCGCCGAGGCCGCGACCGCTCGACGAGGAGCTGGTGTCGGCGCTCGAGCAGTGCAGCTCGACGCAGTGGACGATCGACACGGCCGGCAGGTCCGCATGGGTCGCCACCTCGGACGCCGGCAGCCTCTGGATCGCCGAGGGTGACGGCGAGGTGCGGCTGTTCGAGGTCCGCGACGGGGTCGATCCGCCTGCACGGGTCACTGCCGACGTGGCGACGCTTCTGGTCAACCTGATGTAGATCTCGTCGGCTGACGGGTGCGCCCGGCTTCGCCGGACCAGCGGGCCGAACGCCGGGTCCACATGCCGGGACGTGCGGCCCGTGATGTGCACAAAATTCCCACAGGACTGCAACATCCGCCCATTCCTCTGCGAGCCCTTTCCGCGCGTCCGAACATGTTGTTCGTTCAACCAGTTCGGACGGTGCCAGACGCGAAGGGGGGCAGCCGTGACACGCTCAGTGAGCAGCTCGACCGCGGCCGCGCGTCCCTCCGTGCACGCCCGGCTGCAGATCCACGCCCGTGACCGCGCCGGCGACACCGCCCTGATCGGCATCCGCGACGGCGAGGTCGTCGAGCGGACCTGGCAAGACCTGGCATTCCGTGTCAACCGGGCGGCTGCCGGGTTGCTGCGAGCCGACTTCCGGCCGCACCACGTCGCGATCATCCTGATGCGGCCGAGCATCGACGCCGTCGAGGTGGAGCTGGCCCTGAGAACAGCCGGAGCGATCGCTCTTCATGTCGCGCCCGACGTGACCGGCGCCGAGCTGGCCACGCTCTTGGCCGGGGTGCGCGTGCGCCTCGTCATCTCCGACCACGCGGACGACGTCTCCCGACTGAAGGGCTACCCCCTCGGCAACGTCGAGCATCTCGCGCTCGCCGGTGAGGCGCACTGGGAGCGTGTCCAGGCAGTCGGAGCGTCCTACTTGCGCGAGCGACCCACGTGTGTCCAGGACGCGGCCGCGATCGCGGACCCGGACGCCTCGAGCGCCGTGCACGTCCTGCGCGAGGATGGTCGGGTCGTCGTACGCCGACTGCCGGCCGTCGTGCCCGAAGGGCACCCCGCGGAGACTGCGCTGCTCAACGGACCGGCGTGGGACCCCCGCATCGCCGCCATCCGTGCGATCCAGCTGGCCTCGGGCGGCGCGCTCGCCTGGACCGACGACCCCGCCCACCTGCCCTCCCTGCTCCACCACGCCACCCCACACGTGCTGGCGACGTTCAGCGACGGCGATGCGTTCGCCGACGTGCTGCGCGACGCACGCGTGAATGGACGGGCGTGGCACCGGTCGCCCGTGGAGGCCCTCGAGGCTGCCGTCACGGTGACGTCCGGGGCACATGTCGGACACGGAGTGCGCAGACGTGCCCGTTCGGTCCAATCGCTGAGGCCGTGGTTCGGCCCGCGCCTGCGCACGGTGGTGCTGGACCGCCAGCACGACCGGGTCCTGGCCGCGGTGGCCCAGGTCATGGACCTGCCCGTGCTCCTGCCGTGGGCGCCCGAGCTCGAGACCGTCAACCTCCCCCGGGTGCCGTCGAGACCGCCGCCGCCGATCAAGCCGCTGCCGCACCGCCGGCCCAGCGATCCGGACGAGGCGTTCCGGCGGTTGCAGGCACTCGAGGCTGATGCAGAGGCCGATCTCGGCCTCGACGAAGCGGGCCTGCCCTCGCTGTCGCTGCTGATGGGCGACTCGATGCTCGACCGCCTTCTCGCCAACCAGGCAGACCAGCGCCAGGCGACACAAGGCGCGCCCGCCTAGCCCCACAGACGTGGCCAGCGACCTCGGACCCGAGATCCGATGGCCGGCCCGAAAGCACAAACCGAACACATCCAACGAAAGGAAACAACATGTCGAACGTCGACGTGACCCTCAAGGAAGCCATGAGCATCGACGGCGCCCAGGCCGCTCTGCTGGTGGACTACCAGTCGGGCATGGCCCTCGGCCAGGCCGGTGACTCCTCCGTTCTCAACCTCGATGTCGCCGCTGCCGGCAACACCGACGTGGTTCGCGCGAAGATGCGCACCATGGAGGCCCTCGGCCTCGACGACCACATCGAGGACATCCTGATCACCCTCGGGTCGGCCTACCACCTGATCCGCCTCACCCAGGGCCACGAGGGACTGTTCCTCTACCTGGTGCTCGACAAGTCGAAGGCCAACCTCGCGATGGCCCGCCACAAGCTCGGCGCCATCGAGAAGAACCTCGAGATCTGAGTCGCGCTCAGGCGTCTCTCCAACTGGCGGCGTACGACAGGGATCTCACCGATCCCCGTGTCGTGTGCCGCCGGTTGTGCGTCAGGCGTCGGCCTTGTCGGCACCCCGGCGCCAGCGGATGCCGGCCTCGAGGAATCCGTCGAGGTCGCCGTCGAAGACCGAGCTGGGGTTGCCGGACTCGTAGCCCGTCCGCAGGTCCTTGACGATCTGGTAGGGGTTGAGCACGTAGTTGCGCATCTGGTCGCCCCACGACGCCTGGACGTCGCCACGCATACCATCGAGGTGCGCCTTCTCCTCGGCCTTCTTCAGGGCGAGGAGCTTGGCCTTGAGCACGACCATCGCCGAGGCCTTGTTCTGGAGCTGGCTCTTCTCGTTCTGGCAGCTGACGACGGTGCCGGTGGGGATGTGGGTCAGGCGCACCGCCGAGTCGGTCGTGTTGACCGACTGGCCGCCGGGACCGCCGGAGCGGTAGACGTCGGTGCGGATGTCCTCGTCGGGGATCTCGATCTCGTCGGTCTGCTCGAGCACCGGCACGACCTCGACCGCTGCGAACGACGGTCTGGCGGCGGCCCTGGTTGTCGAACGGGCTGATCCGGACGAGGCGGTGGGTGCCGGCCTCGACGGACAGCGTGCCGTAGGCGTAGGGCGCGTGGATGGCGAAGGTCGCGGACTTGAGGCCGGCCTCTTCGGCGTACGACGTCTCGTAGACCTCGACGGGGTACTTGTGCTGCTCGGCCCAGCGGATGTACATCCGCATCAGCGTCTCGGCGAAGTCCGCGGCGTCGACGCCACCGGCGCCGGAGCGGATGCTGACCAGCGCCTCGCGGGCGTCGTACTCGCCGTTGAGGAGGGTGCGGATCTCGAGCGACTCGACGGACTTCTTGATCCGCACGAGCTCCTTCTCGGAGTCCTCCAGGGTGCCGGCGTCGCCCTCCTCGGTGGCCATCTCGACCATCAGGGCGAGGTCCTCGATGCGGGACTCGAGACCGGTGAACTTGTCGAGCTCTCCCTGGATCGCGGAGAGGCGGCCGGTCACGCGCGTGGCGTTGTCCACGTCGTCCCAGAGGTCGGGCGCGGCGACCTGGTCGCCCAGGTCGGCGATGTCCTCGCGCATCTTGCCCAGGTCGAGGACCTGGCCGATGGTGCTCATGGTCGCCTGGAGCTGCTTGATCTCTTGGTCGAAGTCGGTGCTTGCCACAAACCGCAACACTACGGGGCGCACCATGGGCCGTCGATTCGGCGAGCCGCCCGGAGCCGACCGACTGGGCGGCCGACTCCGGGCGGATCTGTCGGGCGGTGCAGGCCCGACTTCTGCGCTCCCGAACGGGAAGTGGGGAGCGAGACCTGGCTACTTCGTGCAGAGCACCTCGGGCGAAGCCGCCGCGGCGTAGGCGTCGGGCGCGGCCGAGGAAACCAGCTCATAGCTGATGCGGAACGCGTCGGTGATGTTGACCTCGTGGTCCTCGATGAGCTGGCCGAGGACGAGCCCGGACGCGAAGGCGACCTTGCCGTCCACCTTGAGAGCCACGGTCCCCGTGCCGCCGGTCGCGGTCGAGTCGGTCAGTGCGTAGCTGGAGCGCAGCTTGAGGCACTTCTTGCCGAGGGTGTACTCGATCGAGCTGGGCGTGCCCGGCTTCGCGGTCACGATGCTGGTCCCGAACGGCTCGGTCGCGATCGTGGCGGTGGTCACGACGGCGTTGGCGGCCGGGCCCTGGGCGCGGAGGCCGAGGCGTTCCCAGGCGTAGACGACGAGCTCGAGCTCCTTGCTCACGCCCTTCTTGACCTTGCCCTCGGCCGGCTTCAGCACGCGGTAGAAGCGGGTGCCCGCGGTGCTCGGCTCGTCCTTGAGCAGGAACTTGCCGTTGGGCTTGATCTTGGCGGTCCCGGAGACCGACCACGTCTTCTTGTTCTCCATGCGCTGCTGGAGGACGACCTTGTCGCCGGCCGCCCTCGGGCTCACGGACCCGCGGATCTTCACGGTGTCTTCCTTGGCGATCGCGGTGGTCTTGCTGATCGCGGCGGTGACGGAGTAGGCCGTGGCCTGGCGTGCGGACGTGTCGCTCGCGGTGGCCGTGGTGGCAACGAGCGGGGTGGCGATGAGTGCGAGACCCGCGCCGGCGGTGATCAGTCGATTCATTGGGAATCCCCCTGTCAGTGCTGCCCTGGTGGGCCTGCTGCAAGGGGGATGCGCCCGTACGCCGAATAGTTGTCGGTCAGCTCCACCGGATCGTCACCGACGTCCTCATCCCAGGTGCTTGGTGTAGAACACGCGGCCGAAGCCGTGCTCCGTCTCACGATGGGTCTCGACGTAGCCGTCCCGCTCGTAGATGCGCTGGTTGTCCACCATGAGGTGGTGCGTGTAGAGACGAATGGTGTCGAAGCCTTGCTCCCTGGCCCGACGCTCGGCGAGATCGAGCATGGTCCGCCCAAGGCCTTTGCCCTGGTGTTCCGGATCCACGGCGATGTTGTCCAGCAACAGGTGGTCGGGGTGGGCAGCGAGCACCAGCAGCCCCGCCAGCCGATCCGTCTCGGGAGCGACCACCCAGACCTCGTCCTCGCTCACCCTTCGCGCATAGTCGTCATCCATCGGCCCCGGGCGGATGCCCAGCCGGGATTCGTAGCCGCCGTACGCGCGCTCGACCAGGCGGCAGATTGCGTCTACGTCGTGGCTCGTCGCCCGCCGAGGAGGTTCCCGGCCGGGCCCTTCCGTCTGCATGCGGTCAAGCATCGCAGCGATCAGGTGCCGTGCCACAGCACTTTCACTCGCCAACAGACGTAGTCTCGACCTAGTCGTCGCGGAGCCACCGCCTGGCCCTCGACCGCAGGAGAGGACAACGATCGTTGTGCCAGCCACCAGTGCACCGGCGGATGTTCCCCTCCAGACGCTGCTCAACCACGTGATCGTGGCCCGTTCGGCGTTGGCTGACGGGCGCCGCGCCAACCTCGGCGCCGCCGCCATGGACGACGCACGAGCACAGATGGTCAGCTCCCTCGAGGCCTACACCGGGGCGCTGGACAACCTGCACCTGCCGGTGCCGTACGCCCTCAGGGACGAGCTGCGCACTCAGCGAAGTGCTCATCGAAACGGCGACGGACGCTACGTCGCTCGCACGCCGCCGGCACAGACGCCTTGGCGCTGATCGACGCCTGATCGCCCCCCGCAGGGGTGGTTCCCGCCCATCGGTCGAGGTGTGAAAGTGGGACCGTGGTCAGGACCGTGGGCGTGGAGGAGGAGCTGCTGCTGGTCGAGCCTGCAAGCGGACGTCCACTCCCCCTGGCCGCCAGCGTGCTCCGGTTCACGGAGTCGCCGTACCACCGGCGCGAAGCCGGAGTGCCCCCGCGCGAGCAGGAAGGCCCGGGCGGGCACGTCACCGCCGAGATGCAGCAGCAGCAGGTCGAGACAGACACCCCTCCGCGGACCTCGCTCGACGACCTCGAGCGCGACCTGGTCGCCTGGCGTGAGCTGGCGATCCGGTCGGCGCGAGAATCGGGAGCTCAGGTGTTGGCGACCGGCACCTCGCCGGTCCCGGTGACGCCGCGTCCGCAGCGCGACGAGCGCTACGCGAGGATGACGGAGCTCTACGGACTCACCGCCGCGGAGCACCTCGTCTCGGGCTGCCACGTCCATGTCTCGGTCGACTCCGACGACGAAGGCGTCGGCGTGCTCGACCGGATCCGACCCTGGCTGCCCCTGCTGCTGGCGATCAGCACCAACTCGCCCTTCTGGCAGGGCGAGGACACTGGTTACGCCAGCTTCCGATCCCAGGTCCTCGTGCGGTGGCCGTCCGCCGGGCCCGTCGACCCCTTCGGGTCGGCCGATTGCTACCACGCGCTGGTCGCGGACATGGTCGACACCGGGGTGCTGCTCGACCCCGCCATGGTCTACTTCGACGCCCGGCTCTCCGCGGCCTATCCGACGGTCGAGGTGCGCGTGGCCGACGTGTGCCTCGACGTCCGCGACGCCGTGCTGGTCGCCGCGCTCGCCAGGGGACTCGTGGAGACGGCCGCCCGCGCATGGGCCGACGGTGGCGCGGTCCCAGAGGTGCCCACCGCGATGCTGCGCCTGGCGAGCTGGCAGGCCGGCCGGGTCGGGGTCGGGAGCGACCTCCTCGACCCACACTCGGGACGACCACGCCCCGCCCGCGAGGTGCTCGACGACCTCCTCTCGCACGTCCGGCCGGCCCTCGAGGACTCGGGCGACGTCGAACTCGTCGAGCAGGGGTTCGCGCGAGTGCTCACGTCCGGCACCGGGGCGACGCGGCAGCGCGCCGCCATGGAGCGGACGGGTCGGCTGACCGACGTCGTCGCCGACATCGCGAGGATCACCGCCGCGCGCGGCCACACGACGGTCCCGTCCTGACTGCAGTGTCGGTCAGTTCCCCTGGATCGTCACCGCGGCCGTGCTGCTGGCGCCGACGACGGGCTTCAGCGGGCTCCCGGGGATGTGGAGCGGCAGCTTGACCGGTGCCTCGAGCAGCACGGTCACCGAGCGGTCGGCGACGTTGACGCGGGCGCTGACCGTGAGTCCCGGGTAGGTCTGGTCGGCACCGATCGACTCGAGGTAGGCCACGACGACCTTCTTCACGGCGCCCTCTTCCTGCAGCAACCTGTCGGCGCCCAGGCCGCCTTCGGCGTACACCCCGGCAGCGCCGAGGTCGGCGCCGCGCAGCGCTGCTCCGTCGGCGAGCGTGTCGAGGCTCTGCCTCTGGAGGTAGGCCGACGAGGCGTTGATGACGAGCGCGATCCCCATCAGCAGCACGGCCGCGAGCCCCACGATCAGCGGGATGGTCGAGCCCTGCTCGTCGCGGCGGCTCACTCGACGCCCCCGTCAGGGCCTTCGGGTACGGCGACGAACTGGCCGATCGGGACGGTGTGCGTCGCCGTCAGCGTGAACGAGCGCTGGCTGTCGGCCAGCATCTCGGGCAGGAACGGGAGCGTGACCCCGGAGTCGATCCGGACCGTGATCAGGGAGGTGCCGGCGTGGCAGTCGTTGGGGAACGGTTCGCAGGACACGTGCACCTTGCCCGCTTGACCCTTGCCGCCCTGGTCCGCCAGCGTCTGGTCGACCACGGCCTGTGCCCGAGCCGCACCCGTGGCGTCGTCGGGTGCGAGCGCGTAGGCACGGGCCGCGGCGCGAGCGGCACCGTTGACCGCGAAGGCGCCACGCTGCACCTCGAAGACCGAGAGCACGACCCAGGCGATCGGGATGAAGAGGATCAGCCCGACCCAGCAGAACTCGACGAGCGCACTCCCCCGCTCGCCGCGACGGGCACCAAGCCGACGGAGACGCATCAGGGCGCCTCGATGATCGCGTTGCCACTGACCTCGATCTCGATGGCAGGTCCGCCGATGCCGAGGGCGGGCACCGCCGCCGTGATCACGACTTCGTAGGCCGGCGCGCCACCGATCGTCGTCGGACGGATGTCGATCTCGTCGGCGTACCTCGCGTTGAGCGTGCCCACGATCTGCTCGGCGGCCTTCGCCCTGCCGTCGTCCATCGTCGCGCCGGTGACGGCGGCACGACGCGCCCCTTCGGCGGCGGCCGAGGAGAGGGTGTTGCGCACGTGCAGCACCAGGGAGAGCTGGAGCAGGGCGGCGAACATCGGCAGCAGCACCACCAGGATCATCACGAAGTCGACGACCGCGCTGCCGCGCTCGGATCGCGCGCGGGATCCCGACCTGCGCGGCATCGGACTACTTGACGGAGTCGAAGGCGCGAGTCAGCAGTGCCTTGAGCGGGTCCTGCGCGAACGTGAAGATCGCGATGGCGAGGCCGACCGTCATCACGGTCACCATCACCCAGCCGGGCACGTCACCGCGTTCGTCGCGGGCCCGAGGCGAGGTGATGGCGACGTAGAAGCGCAGCAGCTGGTCGAGAGTTGATTCCTTCATGGGATTCCCCGTTCGCTTGTTCGGACGTGCACAGCTGTGGTGGACCCGACGGCGCTCACGGCACCACCAGGCTGAGGCCGATGGCGCCGGGGAAGAACGCGAAGAGGACGGTCACCGGGAGCACCAGGAAGACGACCGGCGCCATCATGAAGACCTCCTTGCGGGCGGCCGTCTCGATCAGGTTGCGGCGACCCGCCTCGCGCACGTCCGCGGCCTGCGCGTGGAGCACGTCGGCCAGCGGCGTGCCTCGCTCGATCGCGACCGAGATGCCGGTCGCGAAGCGGGCCACGAGCGGGAGCCCGGTCGTCGCGGCGAGCTTGTCGAAGCCGGCAGCGACCGGCGTGCCGGTGCGGATCTCGGCCAGCACACGGGCGAGGTCGGCGGAGAGCTCGCCACCACTGCGGCGTACGACGCGATCCAGGGCGGCGACCGGGCTCTCGCCGGCGGCAACGGCCAGGGCAAGGAGCTCGGCGACGGTCGGGAACTCGGTGATGATCTGCCGCTCGCGGTTGGTCGCCTGGCTGCTGAGGCGGTTGTCACGGGCCATCACGCCGAACACGAAGCCCAGGACACACAGCAGGAGCGACGAGATCGGTCCGGCCGATCCGGTCAGCGCTCTGACCAGGCAATAGGCGGCGACCAGACCGAAGGCGGCGAGTCCCCAGAGCACCTGCTCGATCCGGAACTCGTGCACGGTCTTGTGGATCGCCGCTCGCTCCAGCCGGCGGCGCACCGAGGTCGCGCCACCCAGGACCTTCTCGACGAGGTCGGCCGCCGAACGGAGGAAGGGACCGAAGATGCCAGCGGCCGCGACGGTGGGCGACGACGACCTCACCTTGAGGGTGGGCGTGCGGCCCACCTGGGGCAGGTCACGGACGTAGGGCAGCACGCGAAGCGCGAGCTGCGGGCGCCGGATCACCACGACCCTGGCGGCGACCATCAGCACGCCGGCAGCCACGGCTGCGCCCAGGATCGCGCCCCACAACGAGGTGCTCACGCCAGGATCCGGCGCTCGACGGGGAGCCGGCCGATGCGCATCATCAGCCGGTAGGCGACCAGGCACAGGGCGGCGCCGATGGCCAGGACGATGACGCCGGCACCGGACGAGTAGGCGGTGACGGAACCTGACTGGAACGACATCAGCAGCAGGACGACCCAGGGTGCTGCCACGGCCAGTCGCGCCCCGTTGATGGTCCACGCCTGGCGTGACTCCATCTCGGAGCGGGTGCGCGCCTCGTCGCGGAGGTAGCCCGAGAGGTTGCGCAGCAGTCGGCCGAGCTCTCCGCCACCGACCTCGCGCGCGATCCGCAGCCCTTCGACGACGCGATCCCCGACGGGGTCGGAGAGGCGCACCTTGAGCCGATCGAGGGACTCGTGGAAGCGGCCGGTGACCTGGTAGTCGAGGGCGAACTGGTCGAAGGAGTCGCGCAACGCCTCCGGCCCGTTGGTGCCGAGGGCGGAGAGCGCGTCGGGGAGCGACAGTCCGGCGCGTACGGCGCTCGCGAGGTTGTCGACGGCATCGGGCCAGACCTCGGCGAACTCCCGCTGCCGCTTGGCCGCGCGTTGCTTGACCACGGCGATCGGTGTGTAGCCCGCCATCAGCGCGAAGGCCACGGCGACCGGGACGGTGCGGGACACCGCCTGGATGACGATGAAGGCGACCACGGCAAAGACCACGCACAGCGCGGTGAGACTGGCGACCGACACGTCGCCGAGCCCGGCCCTGGCCAACAGCTGCCGACCTCGGCCTCCGCCCGGCTTGGGTGCCTTGGGCGTGCGAGGCAGGAAGAACGCCGACCAGATCAGCAGCAGACCGAGTCCGAGACCCAGGCCGACGAGCGCACCCATCAGCGGACACCGTTGAAGATCTGGTGCAGATCGATGCCGATCCGCTCGAAGCGCTCGAGTCGCGACGGCATCCCGGCGCCACGGCGCAGCTCACCGCCGACGCGCTCGAAGATCGGCTCGACCTCGATGATGTCGTTCTCCACGCGCCCCGGCACGGACACGATCTCGTTGACGCGACGCACGCCCTGCGGGTCGATGCCGAGGTGTACAACGAGGTCGACCGAGCTCGCGACGGTCGGCACCACGAAGCGGGCCGAGATATTCTCCCCCGCCAGGAGCGGCAGGGTGCACATCTTCACCAGGGCCTCGCGGGCGCTGTTGGCGTGCAGCGTGCACATGCCCGGCAGGCCGGCGTTGAGCGCGAGCAGCAGGTCGAGGCACTCCTCGGCGCGGACCTCGCCGACGATGACCCGGCTGGGGCGCATGCGCAGCGCCTCCTTGACCAGGTCGCGCAGCTGGATCTCGCCCGTGCCCTCGAGGCCGGCCTGCCGAGTCTGCATCGGCACCCAGTCGGGGTGGTTGAACTGGAGCTCGAAGACTTCCTCGGCGGACACCACGCGATCTCCGCCGGGGATCGACGCGGCGAGGCAGTTCAGGAAGGTCGTCTTGCCGGCCTGGGTTCCTCCGGCGACGAGAACATTGAGCCCCGCACGGATCGCGGCGTCCAGGAACGCCGCCGCCCGGGCCGACAGGCTGCCGAGCTCCACGAGGTCGTCGAGTCGGCGGGCGCGGACGACGAACTTGCGGATGTTCACCGCGGAGAAGCCACGGCTGATCCCCTCGAGCACCACGTGCAGGCGATGACCCTCGGGCAGCATCGCGTCCACGAACGGCTGGGAGATGTCGATCCGGCGACCGCTCGACTTGAGCATCCGCTCGACCAGCTCGTGGACCTGGGCCGAGGAGAGCATCAGGTTGGTGAGCTCGTGCCGGCCGCGTCGGGCGATGAAGACCCGACTCGGGTCGTTGATCCAGACCTCCTCGACCTCGGGGTCGTCGAGGAACGGCTGGAGCGGGCCGAAGCCGGAGACGCGGGCGATCAGCTCGCCCACGACAGCACCCGGATCGGCGACCGGGACCACGGCACCGGTCAGGCTGCGCTCGTCGTGTCGGCGTACGACGTCCTCGGCGATCCGGCGGACGATCGGGGCGTCGCGCTGGGGATCGACACCCTCGGTGCGCACCTGCTCGCGCACGCGAGCATCGAGCTCCTCGATGAGGTCGGCATGCGTGTCCGGACGCGTCAGCGTCATGGCGTAGTCCCCTGTCCCGAGATGGTGCTACGCGCAAGAGGCTAGACGAGGTTCGGCCCCGGCCACCACCGTCAACGGCAAGGCTGTGGAGAACCTTTACCCAGCGCTCGACTCACGGGCAACACCCGCCACAGCGGGCGCCCACGTAGACACGCGGACCAAGGTCTTGGCGACGGGCCGTGTCCCCGCCTGAACTGCGGTCGCGGACCGACCAATGTCCGCGCGTCTACGCGGCCACCACGAGCGAGAACCCCGTTGCGGACCCAGCCGGGAGCTCAGGGCTCCATCGTCTGGATGGCCGTGATCGCGATCGTGTAGACGATGTCCTCGACGAGCGCTCCGCGCGACAGGTCGTTGACCGGCTTGGCCAGCCCCTGCAGCATCGGGCCGATGCTGATCACGTCGGCGCTCGCGCTGCACCGCCTTGTACGTCGTGTTGCCGGTGTTGAGGTCGGGGAAGACGAACACGTTGGCGCGGCCGGCGACCGGGCTGTCCGGTGCCTTGCTGCGGGCGACCGAGGCGATCGACGCGGCGTCGTACTGCAGCGGTCCGTCGACGAGCAGGTCCGGGTCGCGCTCGCGCACGATCCGGGTCGCCTCGGTCACCTTGTCCACGTCGGCGCCGGCGCCCGAGGTGCCGGTGCTGAAGCTGATCATCGCGACCCGCGGCTCGATGCCGAAGCCTGCGGGCCGAGGCCGCGCTCTGCAGGGCGATGTCGGCGAGCTGCTCGGCGTTCGGGTTGGGGTTGACCGCGCAGTCGCCGTAGACCACCACCTCGTCGGGCAGGCACATGAAGAAGACCGACGAGACCAGCGTGGCGCCGCGGCGCGGTGCCGAGCAGCTGCAGCGCCGGCCGCAGCGTGTGCGGCCGTGGTGTGCACGGCGCCGGCGACCAGGCCGTCGACCTCGCCGAGCCGCAGCATCATGGTGCCGAGGATGATCGGGTCGTCGAGCTGCTCGCGCGCGATGTCCTCCGTCATGCCCTTGTGCTGGCGGGCCGCCACGAGGGCGTCGACGTAGCGCTCGGCCACCGCCGCCGGGTCGATGACCTCCAGGCCTCGGGCAGGGTGAGGCCGAGCGCCTCGGCCTGCGGCGGCCACCTCGCGGGTGGGGCCGAGCAGCACGCACCGGGCGATGCCCAGCTCGTGGCAGGCCACGGCGGCCTGGAGGGTACGCGGCTCGGCGCCCTCGGGCAGCACGATGCGCCGGTCGGCCTGCGCGGGCCTGCGGTGGCGAGCCGGTGCCGGAACGCCGGCGGGCTCAGCCGCGGCGACGTGGTCGGGTGTCGGCAGCGTGGCCAGCCACTCCGCGTCGAGCGCGTCGGCCACGGTGGTCATCACCAGTCCCGGCCCGCTCGCCGTCGTCGGCCGGGACCTCGGGATCCATGTCGTGCACGGTCATCGCGGTCTCGTAGCTGTTCGTCTGGTGAGCAGGATGGGCAGCCCGGTGGCCGCGGCCGGGCGGCACAGCTCCCACACCCGCGGATCGGGCTCGACGCCGAGGGTGAGCAGCAGCCCGGCGAAGCGGGTGCCGTTCATCGCCGCCAGGCAGGCGCTGAGGATGACGTCGTGCCGGTCGCCCGGGACGATCACCAGCGCGCCCTCGCGCAGCAGCGGCAGGACGCCCGGCACCGCCTGCGCACCCACGATGACGTCCTTGACCCGGCGGTCGGTCTCACCCTCGTTGAGCACCCGGACGTCCAGGGCGCGGACCGAGGTCCGACACGCGCGGCCACGCCAGCTCCGCACGGAACGGCACGGCGCCGACCAGCGGCAGGTCGCGCCGGGCCAGCAGGCCGCGGCATCTGCTCGGTCGTCTCGGGACCGAGGTCGGGGACGCGGTTGACGACGGCGCCGACGACCCGCCTGCGCTCGCCTGCCCTGGTAGGTCCGCGCGGCGATCGCCATCGTCTCGGCGAGGCGCTCGAGGTCGTTGGCACCGTCGGGTGCTCCCACGAGCAGCACGTCGGCGTCCAGCGCCTTGGCCAGGGCCAGGTTGGCGCGGCTGGCGTAGACCAGCCCGGAGCCCGGCACCAGGCCCTCGACGACCACGACGTCGTGCTCGGCGATGAGCGGCTCGGCGGCCGCGACCACCTCCTCCATCAGGGCGTCGAGCTCGTTGCGCGACAGCGCCTGCTCGACCCGGTGGGCGGCGATCGGCTCCGGGGGCCGGAGCGAGGTGGTCAGCCGCACCAGCGCCGTCGAGCGGTCCTGGTCCGCGCCGCGCACCCGCGGCTGGGCGAGCGGCTTGTAGAAGCCGACCTTGACGCCCTGGCGCTCGAGCGCGCGCACCAGCCCGAGGCAGGTGGCGGTCAGGCCGACGCCGTGACCGGTGGGCACGACGAGCAGGGTGCGGGTCATCGGGCCAGCTCCGCGGTGTCGCGGGCGATGAGGAGCTCCTCGTCGGTGGGCACGACGAGCGCCGTCACGACTCCGGGAACGGCTCATGCGGCCACCGGTGTCGCCGGCCGTGGTCGGCGTTGGCGTCGGGGTCCTCGGCGAGGCCGAGCACGGCCGAGGTGGGCCAGCACCTGTCGGCGTACCTCCGGCGAGTGCTCGCCGATGCCGCCGGTGAACACCACGGCGTCGAGCCCGCCCAGCGCGCACCGCGAGCGCGCCGACCGACTTGGCCGCGCGGTAGCAGAACACGTCGACCGCGAGCTGGGCCGGCGTCCGAGCCGTCGTCGGCCGCCTCGGCAGACGGTGCGCATGTCGTTGCTGACCCCGGAGAGGCCGAGCAGGCCGCTGCGCGTGTTGAGCGCGTCGGTCACGCCCGGCGACGTCGAGGCCGAGACGCGTCGGCGAGGTAGCCGAGCAGCGCCCGGGTCGACGTCGCCGCTGCGGGTGCCCATCACCAGCCCCTCGAGCGGGGTCAGGCCCATCGTCGTGTCGACCGAGCTCGCCGCCGCGGACCGCCGCCGCGCTGCAGCCGTTGCCCAGGTGCAGCGGTGACCAGCCGCAGGTCCTCGAGCGGGCGGCTCGAGCAGCTCGGCGGCGCGCGCCGCTGACGTAGCGGTGGCTGGTGCCGTGGAAGCCGTAGCGGCGCACGCGCGTGCTCCTCGTACCAGTCGGCGGGCACCGCGTAGCGGTAGGCGACCGGCGGCATCGTCTGGTGGAAGGCGGTGTCGAAGACCGCGACCTGGGCGAGGTCGGGCAGCTCGGCCCGAGCGGCCTCGATGCCGAGCAGGTTGGCCGGCATGTGCAACGGCGCGAGGTCGACGAGCTCGTGCAGGTCAGCCAGGGTCGCCTCGTCGACCACCACGGACGCGGAGAACTGGCTGCCGCCGTGGACCACCCGGTGTCCCACGCCGACCAGCCCGTCGCGCTCCTCCTCCGTGAGCGCTGCCATCAGGTGGGCGACCACGCCGCGTGCCGAGCGAGTCGGCGGGCGTGCTGCTGTTCTCGTCCTCCCCCCGCCTCAGGCTGCACGACCGCGTCGCTGCTCCCGACGCGTTCGGCGAGGGCCGGTGACCCGCCGTTCACCGGAGTCGGGGTCGACGAGGGCGAGCTTGACCGACGAGCTGCCGCAGTTGAGGACCAGCACCCAGCTCCGTCGCTCACGCCCCGGTCCTCTCGGCCGGATCCGGCAGGACCCAGTCACGGACCTCGGGCATGTCCTGCAGGTTCGCGACGACGTAGTCCGCGTGCGCGGCGAGCCGCTGCTCGCACCACGCCTTGAGGTCGCTGGCGCCCGGGCGGTGTGCGGTGCGCGTTGTTGAGGGCGTCCATCACCAGGTGGTAGCGCGAGACCCGGTTGCGCACGACCATGTCGAACGGCGTCGTGGTCGTGCCCTCCTCGATGAAGCCGCGCACCCGGAACCGGTCCGCGTCCGGGCGGCCGTGCACGAGCTGGTGGATCGCGCCCGGATAGCCGTGGAAGGCGAAGACGACGTCGACGTGGTCGGTGAACAGCTCCTTGAAGAGCGTCTCGTCCATGCCGTGCGGGTGGTCTCACGCCGGAGCAGCGACATCAGGTCGACCACGTTGACCACGCGGGTGCGGAACTGCGGCAGCCACTCGCGCAGGATCTGCCGCCGCCGCCACCGTCTCCATCGTGACGACGTCGCCGGCGCAGGCCAGCACGATGTCGGGGTCGGCGGTGCCGTCATCGGTGCCGGCCCACTCCCAGACCCCGGCAGCCGCGGGCGCAGTGCTCGGCTGCCTCGTCGATGGTGAGGTACTGCAGCTGCGGTTGCTTGTCGATCACGATCAGGTTGACGTAGGACGTCGACCGCAGGCAGTGGTCGGCCACCGACAGCAGGCAGTTGGCGTCCGGCGGGAGGTAGACCCGGCCGACCGTGCCGCGGATGGTGATGACGTTCTGGATCAGGCCGGGACCCTGGTGGCTGAAGCCGTTGTGGTCGTTGCGCCATGCCGTCGAGGTCAGCAGGATGTTCAGGCTCGGCACGCGTGCTCGCCAGGGCAGGCCCTCGGCCTCCTGCAGCCACTTGGCGTGCTGGATGGTCTGCGACGCGCTCACCATCGCGAAGGCCTCGTACGTCGCGAACATCCCGTGCCGCCCGGTCAGCGTGTAGCCCTCCAGCCAGCCGTGGCAGTTGTGCTCGGACAGCACCTCCATCACCCGGCCGTCGCGCGAGATCGCGACGTCGTCGTCGGTCACCCGCTCGGCGAACGCCCGGTCGGAGACCTCGAAGACGGCACCGAGCCGGTTGCTGTTGGTCTCGTCCGGGCAGAACAGCCGGAAGCGGTCGGGGTTGGCGGCGTAGACGTCGCGCAGCAGCTCGCCGAGCCGTCGGGTCGACTCGAGCCGAACGCCCGCCGGGGACGGTACGTCGACGGCGTAGTCGCGGTAGTCGGGGAGGTCGAGCTGCCGCATCAGCAAGCCGCCGTTGGCGTGCGGGGTGGCGCTCATCCGCAGCGGTCCAGCGGGGTTGGCGCGGCGCACCAGCTCGGTGGGCGACGCCGTCGCTCGTCGAAGAGCTCGTCGGGACCGGTAGGACCGCAGCCACTCCTCCAGCAGCCGGAGGTGCTCCGGGTTCTCCCGGACCGTGGAGAGCGGCACCTGGTGCGCGCGGAAGGTGCCCAGCATCTGCACGCCGTCGACCTCGTCCGGGTCCGGTCCAGCCCTTGGGGCTGCGCAGCACGATCATCGGCCACCGGGGGCGGGTGCCGTCCCAGTCGCCGCCGCGCGCTGACGCCTGGATGGCGCGGATCCGGCCCCAGGCCTGCGCCAGCACCTCGGCGAAGCGGTGGTGCATGCCGGGCAGGTCGGCGCCCTCGACCTCGAGGACGTCGTACCCGTGTCCCTCCAGCAGGGACCGCACCTCCGCGGGGTCCTTGCGGCCCAGGACGGTCGGGCCGGCGATCTTGGCACCGTTGAGGTGGAGGATCGGCAGTACGGCGCCGTCCCGGGCGGGGTTGAGGAACGAGACGCCCTTCCAGGAGCCCTCCAGCGGACCGGTCTCCGCCTCGCCGTCGCCGACCACGGCCAGCGCGATCAGGTCCGGGTTGTCCATGACGGCACCGAAGGCATGCACGAGGACGTAGCCGAGCTCGCCGCCCTCGTGGATCGAGCCGGGCGTGGTCACCGACACGTGGCTGGGGATGCCGCCCGGTGCGGAGAACTGCCGGAACAGCCGGCGCATCCCTTCGGTCGTCGTTGGTGACGTCCGGGTAGGTCTCGGTGTAGCTGCCCTCCAGATAGCCGGCGGCGACGAGGGCCGGGCCACCGTGACCGGGGCCGGCGAGGTAGAGGATCTCCTGGCCGGTCTCGCGGATCAGCCGGGAGGCGTGCGCGTAGATGAACGACAGGCCGGGACTGGTCCCCCAGTGCCCGAGCAGCCGAGGCTTGATGTGCTCGGCGGAGAGCGGTTCGCGCAGCAGCGGGTTGGCCATCAGGTAGATCTGACCGACGGTCAGGTAGTTGTTGGCCCGCCACCAGGCATCGAGCGACGCGAGGTCCGCATCGTCGAGCACGGAGAGCCGCTGGGTGGTCGCCTCGTCGTTCGCCGGGTCGGGCATGAGCCTCGTCCTTGTGTCCATAGCAGTCGGGCGTGCGGTACGTCGCCCTGCCAAACTACCCAAGGCCGCAGATCGGGCACGATGCGCCCGCCCGGACCGCGCTGCAGGTCCCCCACCGTCAGACGGTGGCAACGGACTAGGGGATCTCCGAGACGGTCGCCCAGACCAGCCGGGCGCCGCCGGAGAGCGCGTCGTAGGCATAGCCCGCCAGCGGCACGTCGAAGACGGCCCGCGCCCGGGTCGACTGGTCAGGTGTGAGTGGCCGCGGGTCGATGGCGCTGCTGTCGCTGCGGGTCCAGATCACGCCGCCCTCGATGTCGGCGATGCGACGGGTGATCAGCTCGCCGGACGTGGACGGGTGGGGGTAGGTGATGACGTCGCCGACCCTCAGGTCGGCCACCGGCAGCGACCTGGCGAAGACGGCGGAGCCGCGCTCCACGGTGCCGCTCATCGCATCGTCGGTGACGGTGTAGCGCGAGAGCCCGAACGCCGGAGGCAGGACGAACGCGAGCACGAGGAGGACGATCAGTCCGCCCGTGGCGTTGAAGGTCCACCGTCGCGTGCGCCGGAAGCGGCGACGCGAGCAGACAGTCAGCTCCAGGGTCATGGTCGGGCTCCGAGCTGGTCCACCACACTCCCCAAGTGAGAGTGAGGGCATGACGCGGAAATCTACTGAGGAGCAGGCCACGCCTCGGCCACTCTCACTCCACCAACGGGTAACACCCCGAAAGGGTCACACCCGCCGCTCAGCGGCGAGGCAGCAGGATCTCGAGCTCGCCCGAGGTTGCGTCGCCCGTGCAGCGGCCACCCAGGACCTCGGCGATCGTCTGGGCCGCCTGCGCGCCCGGCCGCGTGTCTGCGTCGTTGCGCCCGGGACCGCTGCTGACCGTGACCTTGACGTGCTCCTGCTGGCCGGCGAAACGCAGCGTCACGGCACCGGTGCCGTTGTCCGTCACGTCGCGCAGGACGCTGTCGAGCAGCTGCTCCACGGGACCGGGCGTCAGGGTGAACTCGGGTCCGCCGTCGACGAAGGCGCGGACCTCCCGTGACTCGGGCAGCTGGTCGCGCCAGCGCTGGGCCACGTCGGAGCCGAGGGTCAGCAGGCTGACCTCCGCCCCCGCCACCAGCGAGCGCGCGCGGGCGAAGTCGAGCAGCTCGGTCACGGTGGCGTCGAGGCGCTCGGCATCAGCCAGGGACCGCTTCGCCGAACGGCGTACGTCGTCGTTGACGTCGTGCCGCGCGCTCAGCTCCTCTAGCTCCAGCCGCAGGCCGGTCAGGGGTGTGCGCAGCACGTGCGAGGCGTGGTGGAAGAACTCACGGTCGCGTCGCAGCGAGTCCTGGAGCTGCATGGCGCTGGTCTCCAGCGACGTGGCGATCGAGACGACCTCGGGGATCCTCGACCTCGGCGGCTCGAAGTCGAAGCGGCCACGCCCCAGCGCAGCGGCGGACTCGGCCAGCCGGTTGAACGGCCGCGCAAGCGCCGTGGCCACGGCGAGCCCGACCAGCCCGGCAAACAGCACCAGGGCGATCAGGAGCGCGAACAACGGGCTCTGGGCCTGCCGCGTCGCCTCGGTCAGGACACTCGCGTCCTGGGCGAGGCTGACGGTGGTGGATCCCACCGTCTCCTGGACGCGCAGCGGTGGGTCGGCGGTGTCGACATCGAAGTCCGGATCGGCCACGGTGACCGACGACGAACCCGCCCGGGTGATCGTCAGCTCCGTCTCGTCGGGGACGTAGGCGGCCAACCGACTGGGACTGACCGGAACGGCATCGGCGTCGAGGTCCTCGACGAGCGTGCCGATGAACCGTGCGGTGGAGGTGAGGTCCTCGAGGTCGTTGGTGCGGGTTGCGTCGGCGAGCGCGTTGATGCGGACGGCTCCGCCGATGCCCGTCATGACGAGGGCGAAGCAAGCGAAGGCCAGGGTGAGCCTTCCCCGCACGTCAGCTGCTGCTCTCGAGGCGGAAGCCCACTCCACGAATTGCGACGACGCGATCCTCCGCGCCGGCTTCCTCGAGCTTGTTGCGCAACCTGCCGATGGTCACGTCGAGCGTCTTGGTCGAGCCGAACCAGTTCTCGTCCCACACCTCGCTCATCAGCTGCTCGCGCGAGACGACCTTGTCGCGGCTGGCAGCGAGCAGGGCGAGCACGTCGAACTCCTTGGCCGTCAGGGCCACCTCGGACTGGTCGATGGTGACCCGTCGCGCGTCGTTGTCGATCCTCAGTCCGGTCGTGGTGTCCGTGGTGGTCGACCCGCTGCCCTGACCCGACTGGCTGCGGCGCAGCAGGGCACGCACGCGCGCCTGGAGCTCGGCCAGCCCGAACGGCTTGGAGAGGTAGTCGTCGGCACCGAAGTCGAGGCCGACCACGCGGTCGAGCTCGCCGGCGCGCGCGGTCACGATCATGATGCCGCCGTCGAAACCGGCGTCACGGGCCGCGCGGCACACGTCGAGGCCGTCCATGTCGGGCAGCCCGAGGTCGAGAATCATGATGTCGGGCGATTCGAGCATCAGGTGTGCGAGTGCCTTCTTCCCTGTCTCGATCCACGTGACGTCATAGCCCTCGCGTTCGAGCGTGCGGACAAGCGGAAATGCGATGTCTTCTTCGTCCTCGACGACCAGAACCTGCGCCATAGGGCCGAGCATAAGGCGCTTGGCCGCCCGGGCGAGCCCGAACGCGATTCCGGGTGCCCGCCCAGGCGGCGTCCGGACCGGCTCCGAGCGGGGATTCCGGTCAGGCGTCGAAGAGGTCGCCGTGCTCCTGCACCCGCTCGAGGACCTCCTCGAAACGGAACTGTTCGAGCCCCAAGGGATCCTCCGCGCCGAGCTCCACCTCGTCCCAGGTGATGGGTGTGGCCACCGTCGGCCGCTCGCGGCCACGGAGTGAGTACGGCGAGATGGTGGTCTTGGATCCGGAGTTCTGGGACCAGTCCAGGAACACCTTGCCGGGCCGCTTCGCCTTCGTCATGGTGGCCGTGATCAGCCCCGGATCGGCCTTCTGCAGGTCCTCGGCGACCTCCTTGGCCAGCGCGGTGGTGCCGTCGCTGTCGAGCTTGCGGGGCAGTGCGGCGTACAGATGGAGGCCCTTGCTGCCGCTGGTGACCGGACTGCACGTCAGGTCTCGGTCGGCGAGCGCGTCGCGGACCTTGAGCGCCACCTGGCAGCACTCGTGCAGTCCGGCCGGCTCCCCCGGGTCGAGGTCGATGACGAGGCGGTCGGGCTTGCGGGGCTTCCCGGCCTTGGTCACCTGCCACTGGTGCACGTGCAGCTCGAGCGCGGCGAGATTGACCAGCCACGTCAGCGTGGCGAGGTCGTCGCAGATGGGGAACCGCAGGGTGTCGCTGTCGGACTTCGCGCGACTTCCGGTCGTCGGCACCGTCGCCGTACGCACCCAGGACGGCGTGCCGGCGGGCGCGTTCTTCTCGAAGAAGCTGTTGGCCTGCACGCCGTGGGGCCAGCGGATCCGGGTGACGGCGCGGTCGCGGAGGTGCGGCAGCATGACGTCGGCGACCGACGCGTAGTAGTTGAGCACCTCGCCCTTGGTGGTGCCGGTGCGCGGGTAGAGCACCTTGTCGAGGTTGCTGATCTTGAGGGTGCGGCCGTCGACGTCGACGTGGATCTCGTTGGTGGGCGCCATCAGCGGCCGACCGCGATCACCGGCGCGGCGGCCGGGTCCAGGCGGCGCACGAGCGCGCGGATGAACGGGCGCGGCGCGGACACGCAACCCGCGGTGGCGCCCCGGCCGTTGACGTGCAGGAAGATCCCCGAGCCACGGTGCCGCACCTGCTCGACGTTGAAGCCGATGACGATCGACCACTCGTACTGCCGCCGGTAGTCGGTCAACCGCTCGGAGGCGTTGTCGTCGCTGGCGGGCAGCCACCAGCGGAAGCCGCCCTCGCTCTTGTTGCGGTAGCGGTTGTAGTGGGGAGACGCGTTGTCCTGCACCCAGTAGTCGCCGCGGCGGATGCGCCGGTAATCCAGCGCCCCCGCGTCGCGCGGCGGATGGGTGCCGAAGACCGAGAGCAGGCCGTAGGTGCCGAGCGGTGTGGTCCCGGTGCCCTGCACGCGCCGGTCCCCGGCGACGAGGCCGCCGTAGCCGATCCGTCCGTCGTCGGTCCGCATCCGGGCCTCCCACTCCCCCTCGACGAGCCGCCAGAACGTGACCCGGGCCCGGTGACCGCTCGTGTGCTTGACGGTCACCACCTGGGTCGTGGCCGCATCGGCGGCGACGCGGACGCCGTCGAGGACGAGCACGTCCTGCGCGGCTGCCTGGGCGGGCGCAGGCGCGAACGGCAGCACCAGCAGGAGCGCAATCAGCAACCGTGTCCTCATCAGAGGTCCTCCGGGCCGATGTCGTTGCGGACGCCGCGGTAGGACGGCTGGCGCAGGCGCTTGACCGGGCTGCGGCTGAGGGTGTCGACGTCGATCACGACGCGCGGCTCGACCCAGTGCGTGCCCGACGCGTCGACCGGCGGCACCACGTCGGCGAACGGCGACTCCTCGACCTCGAGCGGCTTGACCAGCTCGGACAACAGCTTGGTCGCGGCACCGCCGATCCCGCTGCCGACCCGACCGCGATACATCAGGCCGTCGGCCGTGGGCTCACCCACCAGCACCGAGGCGAGTCGATCGGTCGTGCCCTCCTGGGGCCGCCAGCCGGCCACGACGTAGGAGTAGCGGTGCCGGTGCGCGAGCTTGACCCAGGCTGGGCTGCGCGCGTCGAACGTGTAGCGCGAGGAGAGCCGCTTGCTGACGATCCCCTCCAGTCCCTGTTGCAGGGTCGCGTCGAAGAGCATCGCGCCGTCGTCGTACGCCGCAGGCACCTGCCACGAGCCGTCGAGGCCGAGTCCGTTCAACCGCTCCCGGCGCTCGCTCAGGGGCAGGGCCGTGAGGTCCTCGCCGTCGAGCCGCATGAGATCGAAGACCATGTACGTCGCCGGGATCCGCTCGGCCAGCCGCGCGGCGGTCTGGGCGGACCGGACGTGCATCCGCTCCTGCAGCACGCCGAAGTCGGGCAGTCCCTCGTCGTTGAGACCGATGATCTCGCCGTCGACGAGGAGGTCGCGATCGCCGAGCGGGCTGGTGTGGATCTCCGGCCAGGCGAGCGAGGCGTCGTTGCCGTTGCGGGTGAAGAGCCGCGCACGGCCGCCCTTGCCCTCGACCACGTCGCCGAGGATCCGCACGCCGTCCCACTTCACCTCGTGCGCCCACTCGGGGCCGGCCGGGACGTACGTGCCCTTGGTGGCGAGCATCGGGCGCATGGTCGTCAGTGTGTCAGGAGCCGTCAGGAGCCGTCAGGAGCCCGTGAGCTCCAGTGCCCTTGCCGTGGCGGCCGGGTAGTCGACCTTGCTCACCGGCGTCCGCGGCACCGCGTCGACGAAGAAGACCTGCTTGGGCACCTTGTAATTCGCGATCAGCGTGTGCGCGTGCGCGATCAGGTCGTCCTCGGTCAGCTCGATCCCGTCGCGCCGGTGCACCAGCGCGGTGACCTGTTGGCCCCAGCGCTCGTGCGGAGTGCCGACCACGACCGCGTCGAAGACGCCCTCGTGGCGCAGCAGCACCGCCTCGACCTCCTCGGGGTGCACCTTCTCGCCGCCGGTGTTGATGCACACCGAGCCGCGACCGAGCACGGTCACGGTGCCGTCCTCCTCGCGCCGGGCGAAGTCGCCGGGGATGACCCAGCGGACGCCGTCGATCTCCTTGAAGGTCGTCGCGGTCTTCTTCTCGTCCTTGTAGTAGCCGATCGGGATCGGGCCGGACCGGCCGAGCATCCCGCGCTCCCCCACCGCCGCCGGTGTCAGGTCGGGCGTGAAGACCTGCACCTCGTCGGTGACGCCGAAGCGGGCCGACCCGTCACCGTCACCCGTGTCGAAGGACGACCCGGTGGCGCCGGACTCGGAGGCGCCGTACGAATCGAGGATGAACTTGCCCGGGAAGGCGGCCCGGATCTCTTCGCGTACGCCGAGCGACAGCGGCGCCGCTCCGTTGGAGATGGCCGCCAGGCCGCTCAGGTCCCAGCGCTCCGGCTCCGCCAGCACGGCCTCCGCGATCGGGCGGGCCATCGCGTCGCCGAGCATCGCCAGCGACACCGTGAGCGACTTGGCCGCGAGGTCGAGGACGCGCTCCGCGTGGAAGTTCGGGTCGGTGTAGTAGGCGATCTGCTGCCCGGCGACCAGCGCATTGCCCATGATCCACTGGCTGCCGCCGTGCATCAGCGGTCCGCACGCCATCAGCACCATCGGGTTCTCGTTGGCCGCCGCCTCCACCGCGAGCGCCTCCACCGACTCGATCGGTGCGCCGTAGCGGGCGGCGTTGAGAGCCGCCCGGACCAGGTCGGCCTGGCGCCAGACCACGCCCTTCGGCGACCCGGTCGTGCCGCCGGTGTAGATCACGTAGTGGTCGTCGTCGGACCGGTCGACCCTGGGACGCTCACCGCCGGCGGCGGCCATCGCGGCGGCGTACGACTCGTCCATGACCAGGACGTGCTTCAGCGGGGCAAGGAGGTCGCCGGCGATGTCGACGTACTCCGGCGCGATCACGGCGGCGACGCAGTCGGCGTTGTCGTAGACGTGGGCGAGCTCGTCGCGGAGGTACTTGTAGTTGATGTTGATCGGCACCGCACCGATCTTGAGGGTGCCGAAGAAGGCGTCGATCCACTCGATCCGGTTGTGCGCGTGCACCGCGACGTGGTCGCCGTGCCCGATCCCGTGCGCCAGCAGATGGTTGGCCAGGCGATTGGCGCGCTCGTCGATCTCGCGATAGGTGTACGCCGCATCGATGGTCTCGACGAAGGTGCGATCGCCCACGGTGTCGGCCATCGCCTCGAGCACGTCGGGCAGGGTCAGCGGCCGGGGCCGCGCGGCGTCGATCACGGACCCACACTCCTACAGGAACGTGTTCTAGGTCTACATTTTGCGCATGCGCGCCATCTGGAAGGGCTCCGTCTCGTTCGGTCTCGTGAACGTGCCGGTGAAGCTCTATTCGGCCACCGAGTCCCACGACGTCTCGTTCCGCCAGGTCCATGCGAAGGACGGCGGGCGGATCAAGTACCAACGCGTCTGCTCGATCGACGGCGAGGAGGTGCCCTACTCCGACATCGCCAAGGGCTACGAGACCGAGGACGGCGAGATGGTCATCCTCACCGACGACGACCTGGCCGAGCTGCCGTCGACGTCGTCGCGCGAGATCGCCGTCGAGAAGTTCGTGCCGACCGACCAGATCGACCCGATGATGTTCGAGAAGTCCTACTACCTCGAGCCCGAGAAGTCCGGCGCCAAGCCCTACGCCCTGCTCCGCCAGGCGCTCAAGGACGCCGACCGGATGGCGGTCGTGACGGTCGCGCTGCGCCAGCGCACGTCGGTCGCGGTGCTACGCGTGCGCGACGACGTGATCGTCCTCCAGACGATGATGTGGCCCGACGAGGTCCGCCAGCCCGACTTCACGATCGAGGCAGGCGACGTCAAGGACTCCGAGGTCAAGATGGCGCACATGCTCGTGGAGACCCTGGCCGGCGACTTCGACGCCTCCGAGTTCGAGGACGACTACGCCGGTGCCGTCGAGTCGCTCGTGAAGACCAAGATCGAGGGCGGCGAGGTCAAGAAGACCGCCACCTCCACCAAGTCGTCCGGCGAGGTCGTCGACCTGCTCGCGGCCCTGCAGAAGTCGGTCGCGGCCGCGAAGACGGCGCGTGGCGAGGCGCCCGCGTCCTCGGACGATGAGCGACGACGAGGACGAGAAGCCCGCCAAGAAGACAGCGGCGAAGAAGGCCCCGGCCAAGAAGGCGGCCGCGAAGAAGAAGGCGCCCGCCAAGAAGGCCGCGGCGAAGAAGGCCAGCTGACTTCTCGGGTCAGGCGGGCATCGACTCGGCCGCCGCAGTGAGCCGGTCCGACCACCCGCGCAGGGTGGCGACGAGCGCGGGCGGCGCGGACTCGATCGTGACCGGCGCCTCGAGCATGGCCAGCCCGAATGCCGCCCAGCGCACGTCGTTGGCCTCGATCTCCACCCGGCACGAGGTCTCGTCGTGGGCCACGATCGTCGCCCACGGCCCGATGCGCGAGGTCACGTGCGACTTCGGTGCCGCCACCGTCACGACCAGGTGCATGCTCTCGCCTCGCGAGAGGCCCTTCTTCACGTAGGCCGCGGCGTCGCCGCCCGGGATGTCACGGGGCCTGAAGATGGCGCGCGTGCCCTCGGGTTCGCGCAACCGATCCATCCGGAACGACCGCCAGTCCTGCCGGTCGAGGTCGTAGCCGAGGAGATACCACTTGCGCCCGACCGTCACCAGGCGGTGCGGCTCGACGTGCCGGCGCCTGCTCTCGCCCGGGGCGCTGCCGCCCTTCGCGGTGTAGCGGAATTTCACGCGTTCCTGGTCGCGGACGGCCAGGGCGATGCTGCTCAGCACCCCGGCCTCGACCTCGGGTGCCTGGGAGAACGGTGAGTCGACGGTGGCTGCGCGCAATGCCTCGGCGCGGCGACGGAGCCGGTTCGGTAGCACCTGCACCACCTTCGTCAGCGCCGAGAGCGACGCTTCCGACAGCGAGCCGGTCAGGCCGCTCGCGGTACTGCTGAGGGCGACGACCATCGCGATCGCCTCGCCCTCGTCGACGACGAGCGGCGGCATGGACCCGCCCGGACCGAGCTGGTAGCCGCCCTCGACGCCGCGGTTGGACTGCACGGGATAGCCGAGGTCGCGCAACCGCTCGATGTCGCGGCGCAGGGTGCGCTCGGAGACCTCGAGTCGGTCCGCGAGCTCGGAGCCGGCCCAGAAGCGGTGGGTCTGGAGCAGCGACAACAGCCTCAGGGCGCGGGAGCTGGTGTTGGCCATGGGACCCAGATTGCCACGTATTCCGGTCAAGAAGTGACCGGATGGATCACTAGCGTGGGAACCACAGGAAGCGACCCACCAGGAGCAGACATGAGCACGACTCTCGACAACCCGCAGCTCGGACCGGACCCGGTCGGAACCACCGCCACGGACGACGCCCCCATCACCGGACGCGCCCGCTCGGCGGCGCTGATCAGCCTCCTGCTCGCCTCGACGATGGAGCTGATCGACACCACCATCGTCAACGTCTCACTGCCCAGCATCGAGGCCGACCTCGGAGCCAGTGGCTCGCAGCTGCAGTGGATGGTGGCGGCCTACCCGCTCGCGTTCGCGGTCGCCCTGATCACCGGCTCGCGACTCGGCGACGCATTCGGCCGCAAGCGCCTCTTCGTCGGCGGCCTGGTCGCGTTCGTCGCGATGTCGGCCGCGTGTGGGCTCGCGCCCAACTCCGAGACCCTGATCGCGTTCCGCGCGCTCCAGGGTCTCGGCGCGGCGGCGATGATCCCGCAGGTCATGTCCAACATCCAGGTGATGTACGCACCCGAGGAGCGGGCGAAGGCGATGGGTGCGTTCACCGGCCTGGCCGGTATCGCCACGGTCGCGGGCCCGGTGCTGGGAGCGGTGCTCACCGAGGCGGACATCGCCGGCTCCGGCTGGCGCGCGATCTTCCTGGTCAACGTCCCGGTCGGCATCGGCGCCCTGTATGCCGCGCTCCGGTTCATCCCCGAGTCGCGTTCGACCGCCCGACCCAACCTCGACCCGCTGGGCGTGCTGATGCTGGCCGGCGGCCTCCTCGCCGTGCTCTACCCGCTGACCATGGGCCGTGAGCAGGGTTGGCCCGCCTGGGTGTTCGCCCTGATCGTCGTCGGTGGTGTGCTGCTCACCCGGTTCGTCGTCAGCCAGCGCCGCGCCGAGCGCGAGGGTCGCGAGCCGCTGGTGGCGCTGAGCCTGTACCGCGAGCGCTCCTTCGCCGGCGGCTCTGCCGTCCTGATGCTGCTCTTCGTCTCGATGGGCGCCTACTTCCTGGCGCAGACCATCTACCTGCAGGCCGGACTCGGCTGGTCGGTGCTGAAGGCCGGGCTGACCGGCATCCCGTTCGCGGTGACGACGGCCGCCATGGCCGGCTTCGGTGTGGTCGTGCTGGCGCCGAAGATCGGTCGTCGGGTGCTCCAGATCGGCGCGCTGGTGCTGGCCGCCGGCGCAGTCGTGCTGGCGATCACGGTGCAGCTCGCGACGCCGGACACCTCGTTCTGGGCGTTCATCCCGGGCTTCGTCGTCGCCGGCGCCGGGTTCGGGTTGATGGTCGCGCCGATCGGCATGTTCACCGTGGCCGACGTCCCGGTCGAGCACGCGGGCTCCGCGTCGGGTCTGTTCAACACGACAAGCCAGCTCGCCAACGCGATCGGCGTCGCCGTCCTCGGCACGGTGTTCTTCGAGATCGCCGAGGGGTCGACCTCACGGCTGCCTGCCGAGATCTTCGCACCGGCCTTCCAGGCGACGCTCGGCCTGGTCGCGGTGCTGATGGTCGTGGCCTGCTTCGCCGCCCGAGCACTGCCCGAGGCCGCTCCCGAGGAGCCCGTCGAGCTGCACTGACCCTGCGCTCCATGACCTGGCGGCGGTCGCGACCCTACGAGGTGGCGGCCGCCGTCTTCTGCTCGCCCCGCGCGGCCGCCGAGTCGGGCACCCGGCGCGACATCTCGGCGAAGACGAAGTCGGCCAGCCGCGGGCTGACGAGGTTGAAGACCTCGCTGATCGAGCCGATGAGGCCGTTGACGGTGATCGGCCGGTCCTCGAGCGCGCGGACGATGCGCTCCGCGCAGTGCTCCGGGCTCTCCGCGCGCCGGCCGGAATAGGCCTCGGTCGGGCCGATCATGTCGGTCGCGACCAGCGCGACGCGGATGTTGGTGCAGGTGACGTTGTCGAAGAACGCCTCGCGACCCATGATCCTCCCCCACACGTCGAGCGCGGTCTTGGACGCGATGTAGGCCGCGAACTTGGGCGCCTTGATCTGGTTGCCCCAGGTGACGATGTTGACGACGTGCCCGAACTGCTGCTCGCGCATCGCGGGCAGCAGCCCCATCGTGAGTCGCACCGGTCCGAAGAAGTTGATCGCCATCATCCGCTCGAAGTCGTGGAAGCGGTCGTGGCTGAGCTCGAGGGAGCGCCGGATCGAGCGGCCGGCGTTGTTGACGAGGTAGTCGACCGCGCCGTGCCGCGTGAGCAGCTCCTCGACGAGCGCGTCGACGGCCTCGCCGTCGGTCAGGTCCACGGTGTACGTCGAGGCGCGACCGCCCCGAGCGACGATCTCGCCCGAGACGCGGGCCAGCTCCTCGGCGCGGCGTGCGACGAGCAGGACATGGGCGCCACGGTCGGCTGCGGCGTACGCCGTGTGCTCGCCTATGCCCGAGGACGCGCCGGTGATGAGGACGGTCGCACCCAGCAGCGGGCTCGGGGTGTCCGGGCGCAGGGTCCGGTGCAGGCGGGACAGCGCGGCGGCGGGGGTCTGGAGGAGCAGGCTCACCGGCGAAGGTTAGCCAAGGATCGAGAGCTCGAGGAACCCGGGCTACTTGCTCTCCCAGCTGAAGAGGCGAGCGGCCAGTGCCGCGATCACGACGGCGAAGGCGGCCAGGATGCCCATCGGCACCAGTCCGGCCGTCCACGAGTCGCCTCGCACCATCACGTCGGTCATCCCGTCGTTGAGGTGACGCAGGGGCAGCGCGAGCGAGAGACCCTGGAGCCACCCCGGAGCCCCCTCCAGCGGGAAGAACGAGCCGCTGAGGAATGACATCGGCAACACGATGAAGTTGGCCATGTTGACCGCGCCCTCGGTCGTCTTGGCGACCGCCCCCGCCAGGAGCCCGATCGCCATGAAGCACAGGGTGCCGACGATCAGCAGTGGGATCGCCATCAGCCAGGCGCCGGTCAGTGTCAGCCCGAAGAAGGCCGCGCCGAGCCCCAGGAAGATCGCCATCTGCGCCAGCGCAATCAGGATCGTCACCACCACGCGTGCCGCGACCAGGGTCCCGGTCTTCACCGGCGAGAGCTGGAGGCGCCGCAGCAGCTTGGAGTTTCGCCACCCGTTCAGCGTCGCCGCGGCGCCGAACGACGCGCTCATCGCCACCGCCCAGCCGAGCAGACCGGGCGTGACGTACTGGATAGTCTTCAGCGAGTCGTCCTCGACGGGCTCGGTGGTGAGGGAGAACTTCGGGGGTTGGCCCGTCACCGCGACGTTGGCGGCGTCGACGAAGGCCCGCAGCGTGCCCTGGGTGATGGCGGCGCCGACCTGGTCGGTGCGCGTGTAGTGGGCGATGAGCGCGTCACCGCGCATCTCGACGGCCACATCGGCATCGCCCTTGCGCACTTCCTCGATGGCGGCGGCGAGGTCGTCGCTCTTCGTCACGTCGAAGGTCTGCTTGAAGGCGGCCGTGGCCTCGGCCGGCATGTCGTCGATCAGCGCGACGTCGCCGACCTGGATCAGGTCGAGCTCGGACTGCGACTGGTCGCTGAAGATGCCACCGAAGAGCACCAGGAACATCAACGGGAAGATGATCGCGAAGAAGACCGAGGTCCGGTCGCGAAGGAAGCCCTTGAGGATCGCGATGCTCAGGCTGCGGAAGGCACTGGACTGGTTCATTCGGGGTCCCCGGGGAGGCGCGAGCGCAGCGAGCGGCTTCTTGGGGTGATCTTCATGGCCGGAACTCCCGGCCGGTGACGTCGAGGAAGACGTCCTCGAGGGTGCCGGTGGCGACGCTGATGCCGTCGAGGTGGCCGGTCTCCGCCAGCTTCTGGAGCACGGTGCCCGGCTGGCGCGTGGTCAGCACGACCCCGTCCGGACCGGCAACCCGCTCCACGATGTCGGCCAGGTCCCCGATCGACGCATCGTCTCCGGCGACCGTGATCCGGGTGGGCGCATCGAGACCTCGGATCAGCGCCTTCGGTGAGTCGAGCTTGAGCAGCTGGCCGTGGTCCATGATCCCGACCCGGTCGCAGAGCACCTCGGCCTCGTCCATGTAGTGCGTGGTGAGCACCACCGTGCGGCCGCTGTCGGTGAGCCCGGACAGCAGGTCCCACAGATTGCGACGGGCCTGCGGGTCGAGCGCCGCGGTCGGTTCGTCGAGGAACACGATCTCGGGATCGTGGACCAGTGCGCAGGCGATCGAGAGCCGTTGGCTCTGACCGCCGGACAGGTCCTCGACCCGGCTGTCGGCCTTCTCGACCAGCCCCACCCGCTCGAGCCACTCGTCGGCCCGGGTGGCGGACACGGCGTACAGCGAAGCGAAGGTGTGGATCTGCTCGCGCGCGGTCAGTCGCTCGAAGAACGACGACGCCTGCAGCTGCACCCCCATCCGCGGCAACAGTGCTGCGTTGCGCGGCCAGGGGGTCTCCCCCAGCACGGTGATGTTCCCCGCGTCCGGCCTGCGGAGTCCCTCGATCAGCTCGAGCGTGGTGGTCTTGCCTGCCCCGTTGGGCCCGAGAATGCCGAAGAACTCCCCGTCGGCGACCTCGAAGCTCACCCCGTCAACTGCCTTGAGATCCCCGTAGGCCATTGCGAGGTCAGTGACCTCGATAGCTCCCATGGCCGCGACGCTAGTGCACGACGAGAGCTGTGCCCGTGACGGACGTCATGGACTCACGTGGTCGAGAGCAGTCCTCGCACCACACGCAGCCCCACCGAGAGTCGCGCCAGGTCGGCTGCCTCGTCGCGGCAGATCTCCTCGAGCGTCGCGGCGGCCCGACCGATGAGCTCGGGGTCGCCGTCCTCCCAGTCTGCGCACCGCGCAGGCGCGGAGTTCTCGGCCGAGGTCGAGGAGAGCACGGCTGCCGTGAGCTGTTGGTGCACGGCGTAGAGGTCGTCGCGCACCGCCGCCCTCGCCATCGTCTGCCACCGGTCCTCACGGGGCAGCGCGAAGATGCGCTCGACCAGCGCCGGCAGTCCGAGCCGCTCCCCCAGCGCGAAGTGCACACGGGCCACCTCGACCGGGTCGAGGTCGAGGCTCTCCGCGGTCTCGACGATCCCGAGGAGTGCATAGGCAGGAGCGAGTACGGCGACCTTCGTGGCCAGCTCCTCGGGCACGCCGGCATTGGTGAGCCGGTCGCGGCGAGCGACGTAGTCGTCGAGCTCCTGACCGCTCATCAGCTCGGGCAGCACGTCGAGAACCGCCTGGACCCGGCCCTGGAAGAACTCCACCGTCGCCCCCGAGTCGAGCGGCGGCCGGCGGTTGTTGACCAGCCAGCGTGAGGCCCGCTCGACCAGTGTGCGCATCTCGATGCGCATCCGCGTCTGGCGTTCGGCCGGCACCTGGTTGTCGTGGGACGCGATCTCCTCGCGCATCGCCAACGAGCGGAAGATCTCGCGCGCGACGAAGTTGGCCCGGGTCAGGTCGGCGACGCTGGACCCGGTCTCCCCCTTGAGCCTCGGGATGAACGTCATGCCGGCGCCGTTGACCAGGTCGTTGACGACCTGGGTCACGATGATCTCGCGGCGCAGCGGGTGCACCTCCATGGCCGGCACGTGGTCGGCCCGCATCCGCGACGGGAAGTAGCCGAGCAGGTCTTCTCGGAGGTAGGGGTCGTCGGGCAGGTCGGACGCGAGCAGCTCGTCGGCCAGCACGATCTTGGTCCACGACAACAGCACCGACAGCTCGGGCATCGACAGCCCCTGACCGCGGTCCAGGCGGCGGCGTACCTGCCTCGACGTCGGCAGGGCCTCCAGCTCGCGGTTGAGGATCCCACGCCGCTCGAGGTCCTTCATCCAGTCCTCGTGGACGTGCAGGAGGGGTGCGGCGTGGGCCGCGGCGTTGGCCAGGGCGAGGTTCTGCTCGTAGTTGTCACGGAGCACGAGCTCGGCGACCTCGTCGGTCATCTCGGCGAGCAGCTTGTTGCGCTGCTTCTGGGTCATGTCGCCGCCGGCGACCACCTTGTCGAGCAGGATCTTGATGTTGACCTCGTGGTCGGAGGTGTCGACACCGGCCGAGTTGTCGATGAAGTCGGTGTTGATCCGACCTCCCTCACCACCACAGCCCAGGCGGGCGTACTCGATCCGGCCGAGCTGGGTGAGCCCCAGGTTGCCGCCCTCACCGACGCACTGCGCGCGCAGGTCCTCGCCGTTGACACGGATCGCGTCGTTGGCCTTGTCGCCGGCGTCGGCGTTGACCTCGTCGGCGGACTTCACGTAGGTGCCGATGCCGCCGTTCCACAGCAGGTCGACCGGCGCGAGCAGCACGGCCCGCATCAGCTCGGCCGGCGTGAGCTTGACGACGTCGTCTGCCAGGCCGAGCGCGCGGCGTACCTCCGCCGAGATCGGGATGGACTTCAGCGAGCGCGACCAGACGCCGCCGCCGGCGGAGATCAGGGTCTTGTCGTAGTCCGCCCACGAGGACCGCGGCAGGTCGAAGAGGCGCTTGCGCTCCGCGAAGGAGCCCGCGGCGTCGGGATCGGGGTCGATGAAGATGTCGCGGTGGTCGAAGGCCGCCACGAGTCGGGTGGTCTCGGAGCAGAGCATGCCGTTGCCGAAGACGTCGCCGGACATGTCGCCGATGCCGACCGCGGTGAACTCCTCGGTCTGGCAGTCGATGCCCCGCTCGCGGAAGTGGCGCTGCACCGAGACCCAGGCACCACGCGCGGTGATGCCCATGGCCTTGTGGTCGTAGCCGACCGAGCCGCCGGAGGCGAAGGCGTCGCCGAGCCAGAAGCCGTAGTCCTTGGCCACGCCGTTGGCGATGTCGGAGAAGGTCGCGGTGCCCTTGTCGGCGGCGACGACGAGATAGGTGTCGTCGCCGTCGTGGCGCACGACACCGGTCGGCGGCACCACGGTGGTGCCGTCGGGCCCGTCGACGAGGTTGTCGGTGATGTCGAGCAGGCCGGAGATGAAGGTCGTGTAGCAGGCGATGCCCTCGGCCAGCCACGCGTCCCGGTTGCCGGAGTCGGGCAGCTGCTTGCAGAAGAAGCCGCCCTTCGCGCCCACCGGCACGATCACGGTGTTCTTGACCATCTGCGCCTTGACCAGGCCGAGCACCTCGGTGCGGAAGTCGTCGCGTCGGTCGGACCAGCGCAGGCCACCGCGGGCGACGGATCCGAAGCGCAGGTGCACGCCCTCGACGCGAGGCGAGTAGACGAAGATCTCGAAGCTCGGCCGCGGCTCGGGCAGGTCGGGGATCGCCGACGGCTCGAGCTTGAAGGAGATGTAGGGGTGCAGCGCCCCGTCAGCGGTCGTCTGGAAGTAGTTGGTGCGCAGCGTGCTGCGGATGTGGGTGAGGTAGGACCGGAGGATGCGGTCGTGGTCGAGGCTGACCACGTCGTCGAGTGCCGTGGCCAGCTTCTCCTCGACGTGCTCGATGCGCGCAGTGCGGGCCTCGGCGTCGCCCGGGAGGTCACCCTTGCCGGGGTCGAAGCGGGCCTCGAAGAGGTCCACGAGCAGCCGCGTGATGTCGACGTTGCTGCGCAGGGCGCCCTCGATGTAGTCGAGCGCGAACGGCGAGTTGCCCTGCTTCATGTACTTCGCGTAGGCGCGCAGCACGGTCGCCTGGCGCCACGTCAGGCCGGCGCCCAGCACGAGCGCGTTGAAGCCGTCGGTCTCGTTGTAGCCGTCCCACACCGCGCGGAGTGCATCGGCGAACAGCTTGCGGGCGGTGTCGGGCAGCTGCCGCCCGTAGCGGAGCCCGAACTCGTAGATGTAGGACTCGCGGCCGAGACCGGTGAGCTCGTAGGGGCGCTCGTCGACCACCTCGACGCCCATCGAGGAGAGCATCGGCAGGATCTCGCTCAGGGACAGCGGTGCCCCGACCCGGAACACCTTCAGCCGGGCCTCGCCGCGACCGGCGTCGACCTGCTCGAAGAGCGCGAGGTCGATGCCCTCGCCACCCTCGATGGACTCCAGCCGGCCGAGGTCGGCGGCACCCGTGCGGGGGTTGAAGTCCTCCTTGTACGCCTCCGGGAAGGAATCGGACCACGTGCGCGCCAGGCGCGAGCCGCGCTCTTCGCCGTACTCCGCCAGGACGGCGTTGGTGAAGTCGTCGCGCCACGAGCGGGCGGCCTCGATCATCCGGCGCTCGAGGTCTGCGACGTCGATGTCCGGGATGGTCTGGCCCTTCGGCGGGTGGACGACGAAGTGGACGCTCGCCGTCGTCGACTCGTTGACGCGGGCGGTGAACTCGACACTCTCGCCGTTGAGCCGCTCCGTGAGGATCTCGCTGAACCGCTCACGGACGGTGGTGTTGTAACGGTCGCGCGGGAGGTAGACCAGCACCGAGACGTAGCGGCCGTAGGTGTCACGGCGAGCGAACAGGCGCGGCTGGCGACGCTCGCGGGCGAACATCACCGCCTCGACGGTGGGGGCCAGCTCCTCGGCCGGCGTGTGGAAGAGCTCGTCACGCGGGTAGTTCTCGAGCGTGTCCATCAGCGCCTTGCCGGCGTGGCTGCGCTGATCGAAGCCGACCTTGCGCATGACGCTGGCCGTCTTCTCGGCCAGGAGCGGGATCCGGGTGACGGACTCGGTGTAGGCGGCGCTGGAGTAGAGCCCCAGGAAGCGGCGCTCGCCGACGACCTCACCGTTGTCGCCGAAGGTCTTCACGCCGACGTAGTCGAGGTAGGCAGGGCGGTGCACGGTGGCGCGGGAGTTGGCCTTCGCCAGGACCAGCAGTGTCTTCTCGCGGGCCTTGTCCTTGACGAGCGCCGGCAGCTTGGCGAAGGAGGACGACATGTCCTGGTCGGCGCGCAGGATGCCGAGGCCGGTGCCGGGTACGGCGCGCAGGGCCCATTCCTCGTCCGGGCCCTCGCCCGCCGACTCGAGGCGGTATTCGCGGTAGCCGAGGAACGTGAAGTGGTCGTCGGCGAGCCACCGGATGAAGTCACAGCTCCGCTTGATCTCGCCGGCGTCGATGGCCGGCGGGTTGGCCTCGATGTCATCGACGACCTCGAGCGCCCGGTCGCACATCTTGCGCCAGTCCTCGACCGTCTCGCGGACGTCACGGAGCACTCGCTGGAGTCCGTCGACGATCTCGCCGACCTCATCCTCGTCGACGACCCGGTCGATCTCGACGTGCATCCACGACTCTTCGAGCGAGTCGGGTGCGGCTTCCTCGACCACGCCGTCCGCCAGGGTGCTCACGGTCTGCAGGCCGCCGGTGATGTCGCGGGTGACCTCGAAGCGGGGGTGGATGACGACGTGCACGTTGTGCTGGAGCCGGACAGCTCCATCGTCACCGAGTCGACGAGGAAGGGCATGTCGTCGGTGACGACCTCGACGACCGAGTGGCCGGCCGCGGACCAGCCGACGTCGACGGGACCGGGCGTGACCACACGGACCGTGGCGGTCCCCTGCGGGCGCGACGACGCGAGCGAGTAGTGGCTGGCGAGTGCGCCGTACACGTCCTCGGGGCTGCGCCCCAACAGGTCCTCCGGGGCGACGTGCCGGTAGTAGGCACCGAGCAGCTCGCCGACCTGCGCGTGCGGCGGTCCACCAGTGCCTTTGGAGGCCTGCGCCACGGCGTCGGCGCGATCGAGCAGTTCGGCCTTGTCGTCCTCGAGCTTCACCACGCCCCCGACACTAGGGGCCGGGAAGTGGCCCACACAACACGGGTTCGTACCGGTGAGTTACATCGTGGTGGTGCGCGCGTGGACATGCTGGCCAAGACCGCCCGTTGCCGTGAAGATGAGGCCCATGAAGCTCCAGCATTCCGTCAGGTACGACGCTCCGCTCGCCGACGTCTACGCCATGCTCACGGACCCGGCATTCCGCGAGAAGGCGTCGTGGGCCCAGCAGGTCAAGTCGGTCGACGTCGCCGTCGAGGGGGGCGACGTCCGCATCGACATGCGGCAGCCCAACACCGACGTCCCCGCCTTCGCCCGCAAGATCGCCGGCGCGAGCATCCACGCCATCCAGGCGGAGACCTGGGACGGTGTCGACACGGCCGAGTTCTCGATCACCACGCCGGGCATGCCCACGGGTGTCAGCGGCACGCGTGCCCTGGTGGCCGACGGCGACGGCACCCTCGACACGTTCGACGGGGAGGCCAGGGCAAAGGTGCCCCTGATCGGCGGCAAGCTCGAGGACCTCATCGGCAGCAAGCTCAAGGCCGGCTGGGACATCGAGCACGGCGTCGGTGTCGCGTGGCTGGCAGGAGAGCGCTGACATGGCCAAGACCATCTCCCAGAAGCTGACCTACCCCGACACCACGATCCCGCACGTCGTCGCGATGCTCGGCGACGCCGAGTTCCGCGAAGCGGTCGCGACCTACCAGCACGCCGTGCGCAGCTCGGCCGAGGTGAGCGGCATCGGGGCCGGGAGCACCGCACGGGTCGAGATCGTCCACGGCACCGACCAGGTGCCGTCGTTCGCCCGGAAGTTCGTCGGCGACGAGATCGCGATCGTCCAGGAGGAGACGTGGACCTCTGACACCCACGCCGACGTCGTGGTGACGATCCCGGGGAAGCCGGGCGACATGACCGGCACCTTCGACGTCGCCCAGGTCGGCGAGGACGTCATCCAGACCGTCAACCTCACGGTCAAGGTCAACATCCCCTTCGTCGGCGGCAAGGTCGAGGACCTGATCGCGGGTCTGCTCTCGAAGGCCTACCGCGCCGAGAACAAGGTCGGCCTGCAGTGGCTGGCCGACGCCTGAGCGTCTTCTCCGAGTCGTACGCCGCGCTGATCGCCGTCGTCGACGACCTCGGCGACGACGATGCGTGGAGGCAGACAGGCTGCCTCGGATGGTCGGTCCGCGACCTGGTGTTCCACCTCCATGCCGACGCGGTGCGCGGACTCGTCGCGCTGCACACGCCCGCCGACCGACCGTCCGACACGGATGCGGTGTCCTACTGGCGCTCATGGGGCTCGGACGCGGAGGCGGACGAGAAGACTCGCCGCCACACCCGGCTCGAGGCGGGCATCTTCAGCTGGGACTCGCTGCGCTCTCGCTACGTCGAGGCCGCGCGCGCCGCTGCGCTGGCCCTCAGCGAGGCCGACCCGGCGACGGTGGTCGCGACGCAGGGACACGCCCTGACCGTCGCCGACCTGGCGAGCACGCTCGCGGTCGAGGCCACGTTGCACCACGTCGACCTCGTGGTCCAGCTGGCCGCTCCCGGCCCTCCGGTCGCTGGGCTCGCTGAGGTACGCCGAGTTGTCGGGGCGTTGCTGGACCGGGACCTGTCGGGGTGGCCGGACGAACGGGTCGCCCTGGTAGCAACGGGTCGAACCGATCCGACGCCGGGTGAGGTCGAGGACCTCGCAGGCGCGGACATCCCGGTCTTCACCTGACGAGTGTGTTGACCCTGCTCGCGGGCCACTTCGTCTGCCCACGGACCGGGTTGAGCGGCGTGTCGGATTTCGTCGGGCGCGTGTCGCGACCAGCGCCACCGGGAACGGGCCCTCGCCGCCGAGAGCAGACGGCGATGCTCGTCAGTCCGGGACGCTCAGGCGGTAGGCCAGCACCCGGTTGTTCCCGTGGCCGGGCATCAGCAGGATGTCGTCGATGACGACCGCCTTGGGCGCGGCGGTCGCGAGGTTCGTCTCGCCCCGGAAGTTCTCGCCGCCGAGCTCGCCGACCTCCGTCACCTCGTCCTGGCCGAGCGAGCGGAGGGTGAGGCGGCCGTGGCCCGAGCGCAGTCCCTCCGGCGTTCCCTCGAAGCCGAGCACGCCGTCGCCGTACAACGCGAACGGGATCCACTGCGCGGCGCCGACGCCCGGGAACGACGCCACAGCAGAGCCGTCGTCGAGGGAGAGCCTCGTCGCCCCGGGCCACTCCTGTGACGCGAACACCATCGAGTCGCCGGCCCTCGTGGTGAAGGCGTCGAGAGCCGCCGACGGAACGCCGGCCAGCACCCGCACACCGTCATCGGAGACCCGGACCAGGTCCAGGTCCGTGTGGCTGTCGAGGGGGGATCCTGCGAGCACCGTGAGCGGGTCGCCGGTGAGGACGCGGAGTGGCGTGGAGAAGGTCGCCGGGGCGGTCACGTCGGCGACGATCGAGCCCGACGCCACGTCGAGGACCCGCCACTGGTGAGGGGCGTCCCCGGCCGCGACGATCGCCACGCCGTGGCCGGCCAGGACGAGGTCGGAGCATCCGATGCCGAGGCCGCCGAGCGGCGAGCCGCTGGTGAGGTTGATCCGACGGGTGCCGCACCCGTCGACGACGAGCAGCACCTCGCCGCCGATGTCGAGCTGGGGTGCACCGTCGACGGCTCGTTCCCAGACCACGGAGGCGCTCTCGAGATCGACGGCCTTCACGGTCGTACGGCGAGCGGTCGCCGGGCCGCCGACACCGTTGCGCGTGGGCACGGTGTCCGCCTGACAACGGCCGACGCTGACCGCGACCAGTCCCACCTCCGACGGCGACGGAGTGGCTGCGCAGACGCGGCCGCCGAGCGGCAGGCGCCAGACCTCCGAGCCCGTCTCGCGATCCAGCGCGACCAGCCCTCGCGGCGCGATGACCACGATGTCGTCGCTGTACTCCCAGACCCACGGCGCATCCGTGCCCACCCAGTCCGGGCGCACTCGCACCTTGGACGCCTGCCAGGCAGTGAGCATGGATGCCGTCGGCTCGGCCGAGGTCGAGGACGCGGACGGTTTCGGCGCCGGGGTCTCGGGCTCGGTCGAAGCGTCAGGGCTGCAACCGACGAGCGTCACGAGGGCGGCGGCCAGCGCGGCGGCGTACGCACGTCGCATCCCCCACCTCCCCCGTCGAGACCCGAAGGATAGCCCTGAGGAGAGTCCTAGCCGTCTGCGTGGTCGTGGCGTCGTCGGTGCCAGATCACCACGCCGAGCAGCACGAACGGACCGAACGCCAGGATCAACGTCAGCGCCTGCTCGTAGGGGTGGAGTGCCCCCATGTGGAGTGGGGTCACTCGGCGTCCATGTAGGGGTAGCGGTAGTCCTTCGGCGGCACGAAGGTCTCCTTGATCGAGCGCGGCGAGGTCCAGCGCAGCAGGTTGATGGCCGCACCCGCCTTGTCGTTGGTGCCCGACGCACGGCCGCCACCGAACGGCTGCTGTCCCACGACGGCACCGGTCGGCTTGTCGTTGATGTAGAAGTTGCCGGCGGCGAAGCGGAGCTCGCGACGAGCCCACGCGATCGCGGCGCGGTCCTGCGAGATGATCGCGCCGGTCAGGGCGTACGGCGCGAACGACTCCATCTGCGCCACGACCTGCTCGAAGCGGTCGTCGTCGTAGACGTAGACGGCCAGGATCGGGCCGAAGTACTCGTCCGAGAACATCTGGTCCGTCGGGTCCGTGGACTGCACGATCGTCGGGCGCACGAAGTAGCCGACCGAGTCGTCGGTCTGGCCGCCGGCCAGCACGGTGAGGTGCTTGTTGCGCTTGGCGCGGGCGATCGCGGCCTTGTGCTTGGCGAACGCGCGGTCGTCGATCACGGCGCCCATGAAGTTGGTGAAGTCGGTGACGTCACCCATCGCCAGGGCGTCGGTCTCCGCGATGAGCTGGTCCTTCATCTTGGCCCACACCGACTTGGCGACGTAGGCACGAGAAGCCGCGGAGCACTTCTGGCCCTGGAACTCGAAGGCACCACGCAGCATCGCGACGCGGACGACGTCGGGGTCGGCCGACGGGTGGGCGACGATGAAGTCCTTGCCGCCGGTCTCGCCGACGATCCGCGGGTAGGAGCGGTAGCGCTCGATGTTCTCGCCCACGGCCTTCCAGAGGCGGTGGAACGTCGGCGTCGAGCCGGTGAAGTGGATGCCGGCGAGGTCGGGGTGCGTCAGCGCGACCTTGGAGACGTCGAGGCCGTCACCGGGAAGCATGTTGATGACACCGGGCGGCATGCCGGCCTCCTCGAGCAGCTCCATCGTCAGCGACGCGGCGAGCTGCTGGGTGGGCGACGGCTTCCAGATCACCGTGTTGCCCATGAGCGCGGGAGCGGTCGGCAGGTTGCCGGCGATCGCGGTGAAGTTGAACGGCGTGATCGCGTAGACGAAGCCCTCGAGCGGGCGGTGGTCGGTGCGGTTCCAGATGCCGGGGCTGTTGGCGATCGGCTGGTCGGTGTGGATCTGCTTGGCGTAGTGGACGTTGTAGCGCCAGAAGTCGATCAGCTCGCAGGCCGAGTCGATCTCGGCCTGGTAGGCCGTCTTCGACTGGCCGAGCATCGTGGCCGCGTTGATCCGCTGGCGCCAGGGACCCGCGAGCAGGTCGGCCGCCTTCAGGATGATCGAGCACTTGTCGTCGAACGGCATCCGCTGCCACGGCAGCGCGGCGGCCGTCGCGGCCTTGACCGCGGCCTCGGCATCCTTGACCGTCGAGTTCTTGAAGGTGCCGAGCACGTGCTGGTGGTCGTGCGGCTGCACGACCTTGACCTCGGCGCCGCCACCGTTGCGCTTCTTGCCGTTGATGTGCGCGCGCAGCGTGTGCTGCTTGCTCTCGAGACGAGCGAGCTCCGCCTTCAGCTCAGCCCGTTCGGGACTGCCAGGGGCATACGTCAGGTTGGTCTCGTTGATGGGAGCCGGCGGGGTAGTGATCGCGTCCATGAGCCGACCCTAGGCGATGAGCTTGCGAGGTCGTGACGGCCCGCTGAGCCGCACACCTCAGCGACCCGCGAGCACGTCCGATATTTCCTGGGTGGCATACCACGCCAGGTCGTCGTCGGGGTCGGCGTCATCCTCGGTGTCGACGTGCACCGAGGCCCACGACTTCTTCGGTACGGCGCCCGCCGCATCGGCCACGTCCGCGACGAGCACGACCCGCCGACCCGAGCCGGCAACGAGCGAGGCGGACGCGTCGGCGGCGGTCATCAGGGCGGCGTACTCCGCCTCCTCCGAGTCGTCCTCGGCCACGATCCGCTCGACGTCGGCCGGCACCTCACCGGCCTCGACCGCCGCTGCCAGGGTGGCGAGCGTGAGAGGCAGATAGACCCTCACGGCTTCGGCCCGGTCTTCTTCCGGCCGCGCGGTGCCCGCTGGCGCGTCTCGCTGGCCGACTCCTTGAGCTCGTCGAGCGCCTCGAGGATGCACTGGCCGAGGGTGTCGACGTCGGGCAGCGCGTCACGGTCGGCGGTGATGCCGTAGAACACGCCGCCGTTGTAGGAAGTGACGCCGACCGCCAGGGCGTGGTCGGGCAGGAGCGGGTGCACCGGGTAGGTCTCGACCATCGTGGCGCCGCCGGCGTAGAGCGGGAACTGCGGCCCCGGCACGTTGGTCACCGACAGGTGGAAGCCGCGGCGCGCTTCCGCCGAGGCCACGCGCGAGCCGAGCGCGTGGAACGTCGTCGGCGCGAAACCGGAGATGCCGGCGAGCCGCTCGGCGCCCACGCCGCGACCGGTCTCCTTGTGGCCCTGGAAGCTGTAGCTGACCTGGTGGAGGCGGACCACCGGTGAGGGCTCGGAGATCGGCAGGTTGACCATGTGGCCGGCGATCTGGGTGCCGAGCGAGGTCGGCTCCAGCTCGTCGTCGATCACCGACATCGGCACGATCGCCTTGATCGTCTTCAACCCGGCCATCGACTCCGTGCGCGTCATCAGCCAGCCGCGCAGTCCACCGGTGAGGGTGGCGAGGATGACGTCGTTGATGGTGCCGCCGTGGATGCGCCGGATCCGCTTGTAGTCGTCGAGCTGCGTGTGGATGGTGAGGAACCGCCGCTGCTGCGAGAGCGGCCGGTTGATCGGCGAGGACGCGACGGGCTTGCGGCCCGCCAGCGCACCTGCGACATCGCTGAACCGGTGGCGGGCGGCGTTCGCCGTACGCACCACGGACTCGGTGTTGGCCTGGACCGTCTTGATCAGCGTCGACGGCCGCTCGATCGAGTCGGTCAGCGCGCCGAGGGCGAGCGACAGCGCGTCGGGGCGACCGCGCGGGCGCCACTCGTCGTGCCCGAGCTCGGGCCGGTCGGGTTCGGTGTCGAGGAGCACCTGGCCGATGTCGACGGTCTCGCGACCGTCGACCAGGATCTGGTGGCTCTTGGTGAGGACTGCCACCCGGCCGCCGGCCAGGCCCTCGACGAAGTAGGTCTCCCAGAGCGGACGGGACCGGTCGAGCGGGCGGGACGCGATGCGCGCCACGAGCTCGCGCAGCTGGTTGTGGTCGCCGGGACGCGGCAGTGCCGACCGGCGTACGTGATAGCTCAGCTCGAAGTCGGGGTCGTCCACCCACACCGGCGTCGCCAGCCGGCCCGGCACCCACTGGAGGCGCTGCCGGTAGCGCGGCACGAAGGCGATGCGGTCGGCGATCAGCTCCACAAGGCGCGCGTAGTCGAAGCCGGACTCGCCGGGATCGAAGATCTCGACGGTCGCGTTGTGCATCGGGGTTCGCGGGGACTCGGTGGCAAGGAATGCCAGGTCCCGCGGCCGTAGCCGATCACTCATGTGTGCCCTTCGTGATGGTGGCGGCCGCCACAGGCTCGCACACCCGGGCACCGACTGACTTGCTCCGCGTGGGATTCTGACAGAGGAACAGCAGTCATACGAGGAGTAGCCCACATGACCCGCACCACTCACCGCCGATCGCGTCGGCTGGCCACGATGGCAGCGACCCTCACGATCGGCCTCGGTGTCGCTCTGACGGGATGCTCCGAGGACGCCGAACCGACCGACCCGGAGACCTCTGCGACCAGCGAGCCGACCTCCTCGGAGACGGCCACCGAGACGCCCACCGACACCGCGACGCCCGAGGCGCAGACCATCGACATCACGGTCTCCGGCGACACGGTGACCCCGAGCGGTGAGCGGGTCGACGCGAAGGTCGGCGAGGAGATCATCCTCCACGTCACCTCCGACGCGCCGGGCGAGATCCACGTCCACTCCTCGCCCGAGCAGGAGCTCGAGTACGAAGCCGGCACCACCGACCTGCCGTTGACGATCGATCAGCCAGGTCTCGTCGACGTCGAGTCGCACACCCTGGACATGGTGATCGTCCAGCTCGAAGTCCGCTGAGGTGGCCGACCGACTCTCGGGCGACCGGATCCTGGCCCACGGCATCGGTGGGGCCAAGGACCTGCCGATCCCGCTCGAGCTCGCGATCGCCGGTGCCGTTGCGGCCCTGGTCGTGTCCTTCACGGTCCTGGCCATCGCCTGGCGCGAGCCGCGCTACGACGCCGCGACGAGCGGCCGGCCGGCTCCGGCGTGGCTCGACAGCCTGACCTCGTCGCTGCCCTGGCGCGCCTGGTGGCGCGTCTTCGGCATGATCGCCCTGCTCTATGTCGGCTGGGCAGCGGTCGCCGGCCAGGACACGCTGATCAACCCGTTCCTCGGCGTCTTCTACGTGCTGGTGTGGGTCGGCATCGTCCCGCTCTCGGTGCTGTTCGGACCCGTGTGGAAGGCGATCAGCCCGAGCCGAACGATCAACCTGCTGCTCGCGAAGGCCTCGGGCAGCGATCCGTCGCTCGGCCTCTACACCTATCCGGCGCGGCTGGGCTACTGGCCCGCAGCCATCGGACTGTTCGCCTTCGTCTGGCTCGAGCTGGTCTATCCGCACTCCACCGAGGTCGGTCCGGTCCGGCTCTGGTGTGCGGCCTATCTCGGCATCATGCTCATCGGTGGCGCGCTCTTCGGCAACAAGTTCTACGAGCACGCCGACCCGTTCGAGGTCTACTCGAGCCTGGCCGCCAAGCTCTCCGTCTGGGGCCACCGCGACGGCCGCCTGCTCCTCCGCTCACCGCTGGCCAACCTCGACACCGTGGTGGCGCGGCCGGGGCTCGTCGGAGTCGTCGCGGTCCTCTTCGGCAGCACGGCCTTCGACTCCTTCAAGGACTCCAGCCCGTGGGTGAAGTTCATCCAGTCGACCGACACCAGCTCCGACCTGCTCAACAACCTCGGGCTGCTGGCGTTCTGCGTCGGGGTGGGACTGCTCTTTGCCGTCGGCACGATGACGACGGGAGTCGGCGACGGCGTACGCCGCAGGACCCTGCCCGACCTGTTCGCCCACTCGGTCGTGCCGATCATCGTCGGCTACATCGTGGCCCACTACCTGACCTACCTCGTGGAGTACGGCCAGATCACGATCACCCAGCTCAGCGACCCGATGAGCACCGGCGACAACCTGCTCGGCACCGCCGACCTGACCGTCAGCTACTGGCTGTCCTACCACCCGACGTTCCTGGCCAGGCTCAAGGTGGTGGCCGTCGTGATCGGGCACGTGCTCGGTGTCATCGCCGCGCACGACCGCGCACTCAAGCTGCTGCCGGCCAAGCACCAGCTCACCGGTCAGCTGCCGTTGCTGCTCGCGATGGTCGGCTTCACCGTCGGCGGTCTCTACCTGCTGTTCGCCGCCTGATCCCTCGGAGCCGGGGCGTACGGCGACGAGCGATCAGTAGAGGAGGCGCGGGTCGATCGGGCCGATCGTGCTGGCGGCGGCCCGCTGCTGGGTGGTGACCCCGGCCACCGGGCCGTAGGGCCAACCCACAGGCAGGTAGTCGATGCCCTCGATGATGTCGCAGGTGTCGCGATCGCCGATGACCTTGTCGAGGGGGTCGAGCCGGCCGATGTAGGCGACGCGGTCCTTCTTGCCCTCGTTGGGGGTGCCGATGTCGTCGTAGTCGTCGCAGTAGAACTCGTCGCGGACGCCGTCGTCGTAGGTGTAGATCGTGTCGTCGCCCTGCTCGGAGAAGACCCGGTCCTCACCGGAGCCGACGAAGAACACGTCGTCGCCCTCGTCACCCTTGATGAAGAGGTCGCTGCCATCACCGTCGATGACGACGTCGTTGCCGAGTCCACCGCTCAACAGGTAGTCGTCACCCGGCCCGCCGTTGACGTTGTCGTTGTCCTCGCTGCCCAGGAGCTTGTCGCTGCCCTCGCCGCCGAGAAGGCGATCGTTGCCGGGTCCACCGTTGATCTCGGGCTTGTTGCCAACGTTCTCGGCCGGCGGCACGCCGTCGTCGCCGAGTCCGCCGTCGAGCACGTCGTTGCCGGGACCCCCGTTGATGTTCTCGCGACCGTCACCACCGGCGATGGTGTCGTCGCCCGAGGCGCCGGCGAGGTGGTCGTCCCCGGCCCCACCGTCGATGCTGTCGTTGTCACCGTTGCCGTCGAGGTTGTCGTTGCCGTCGCCGCCGAGCACGGTGTCGTTGCCGGTGCCGGCGTCCACCACGTCACCGTCAGGCCCGCCGTCGATCGAGTCGTTGCCCTCCGCGCCGGTGATGGTGTCCACGCCCGTGCCGCCGATCAACGTGTCGTTGTCGCCCTGGCCCTGGATCGTGTCGTTGCCCTCGCCGCCGTCGATCGTGTCGAGGCCGACCGAGCCGACGAGGACGTCGTTGCCGAGACTGCCGCCGATCGAGTCGTCACCCGGGCCACCGGCGAGGTTGTCGTTGCCCGTACCGCCCTCGAGCACGTCGTTGCCGGGTCCGGACTGGACCTTGTCATTGCCGGACCCGCCGTCGACGGCGTCGCTGCCGGTCCCGGACAGCACTGTGTCCTTGCCGCCCTTGCTCTTGATCTTGTCGTTGCCGCCCATGGAGACGATCCGGTCGGCCTTGCCGGTGCCGGTGATGTTGTCCTTCTGCTGGGTGGCACCTGCGTAGGAAGCCACCACAGGGACGGACAGGCAGAGGGCAAGGAGCGAGGGCGCGCCGAGGCGCGCGAGATTTCGGATCATTGGAGGGGGGTCCTTGATCAAGATTGTTACCGGGGGGACCATCTTCGTAGCACGGACGGCGCCGCGTGGGCGAATCGTCAAAGTCGGCTGAAACGGTGCCGGAGGCCCCGACGTCGCGTATCTTCTCCGGCCATCGAGGCCGGGAAGAGGGCATCCACGACCCCGCCGAGGGCGCGCACCAGCTGGCCGTCGCCGGTCTCGACCAGGGATCTGCCGGCGACGAGCGCACGGTCCGTGGCCGGCTGGTCGTCGGGCAGGAAGTGCAGTCCCGAGACGCGGGAGAAGCCTTCGACCATGCCGGCGATCTCACGCTCCGACCAGCCAAGGCTGGGGCGCATGCGATTGACGACCACGCGGACCGGTGCGCCGCCGGTGATCTCCCGCAGGTCCACGAGGCCGCGCGCGAGGCGCGACAGGCCGACCGGATCCGCGGCTCCCACCACGACGATCTCGTCGGCCGAGGCCAAGGCGGTCAAGGTCATGGCGTTGCGCGCGGGCCGCGCGCCGAAGTCACCACCCGGGTCGTCCTCGAGGCTGAAGCCGGTGTCGAGGATCGCGTTCCCAAGCTTCCGCGCCTGATCGAGAATTCCCTCCAGATGCGCTACGCGCACCTCGACCCATCGATCTGCACGCGGCAGGCCGGTGACGACCGTCAGGTGATCGCCCGCGGCGCGCATGGTGGAGGCGAACCGGTCGCCGAGCTGCCCCGCGCCGGCCAGCCGCGCGGCCGACAGGAGTCCGGACACCTCGTCCAGGATGCCCAGCTGTTGGGCGACACCTCCCCCGTAGGGATCCGCGTCGACGAGCACGCTCGGGCTGCCGCGGCGTGCGAGCTCCGCCGCAACCGAGACGGCGACCGTGGTGCGACCGGGCGCACCACCGGGACCCCAGATCGCGACGACGCGTTGCAGGTCCGTGGGCGCGGAAGCCACAGGCGCCAGGTCGTCCTCGCCTCCTCGCACGTGGGTGTCGGCGACGTCCTCCACCGTCGAGACCACCTCGGCCAGTGAGCCGAGGTCGGCGGCCGCCACGAGAGCGGTGATGCCGAGCCGCTCGGCTCGGGCGCGGACGTCGAGGTCGTCGACGGCAGCCGCGGCGACGGCGACCGGCCGGACGGCGTACCTGCGCAGGTGTGACACCGCGGACGGGTCGAGACCGGGAGCGTCGAGTCCCACGACGGCCACGTCGGCCTGGCCGCTGGTCGCGGTGGCCAGCAGGTCGTCGACGTCGACGCAGCGCTTGAGCACGACGACGCCGCCAGCACTCGTGAGCCGGGCGAAGGCATCCGACTCCCAGCCGGCGCCGGACGCCATCATCAGGACGCAGATCATCGCTTCGCCCGCCGTCAGCCGCGGACCAGCACGCGGACACGCTCGTCCTCGCTGGCGGCCAGGATCTCGGTCAAGGCGTCGGCCTCCGCCTCCGGGATCCCCAGCACCAGCTGTCGGCCGCGGCTGACGCTGCCCAGCGAATCGGCCGCGGACGGGGCGTCGATCACGACCACGTCGGTGAGCACCGTCGTCGGCTCACTCGTCTCCGACTTCGAAGCGGCGCTGCTGTCGTCGGGGATGACCAGCAGCTCGATCACCGAGCCGGCGCCGATGTTGGTCGGGATCAGCTCGTGCGGGAAGGCCAGCGACACGATCACCGTGTCGGACTCCTCCCCGGAGCCGAGCGCCGCTGCGGGCACCAGCTCGCCCGCGCCGAGGGCGCGAGTCAGCCGCAGGTCGTCGGGCAGGGGCGACGAGGTCAGCAGGTAGTGGCCGACGTCGGTGCTGTCGCCGAAGCGCACCGAGGTGGAGACCAGGTCGTCCTCGCCGACGGTGTCACCGGGTGCCACGTCGCGCGCAGCGGCCCACACGGTCACCGAGTCGTCGGCGGCGCCGAGGATGCGGGCACCGGCGACGACCGAGACGGCCACGATCGCGATGCCGATCCACAGCCGGGGGTCTCGCCAGCCCGGAGGCTGGGCGCGCGTGGCGGTGGGTACGTCAATGGCAGCGTGGGTCCGAGACACCGCCACATCATGACCTCAGATCGCGGTTCCAAACGAGTGCTTGTCCACAGGTGCCGCGACGACTCAGCAGTTCTCCACAGGTCGCGAGGCGACGTACCTCCGGCCACGTCACCAGTGGCACGATGTCGCCATGGCCTCTCCCCGCTTCCTCACGCTGGCCGACGTGGCCGAGGTGCTCAACACGTCGAGCGCGCAGGTCTATGCGCTCGTGCGGCGTGGCGACCTGCCCGCGATCAAGATCGGCGGCCGCGGCCAGTGGCGCGTCGAGGGCTCGGAGCTGGAGAAGTTCATCGAGCGGATGTACGACGAGACCAAGATCTTCGTCTCCGACCACCCGTTCGTCGAGACCGACGCAGGCCGCACCGAGGCCTGACCGGCTGGCTCAGCCGACCTCGCCGTCGAGGGTGATCTTGAAGGCCTGCTCCGAGTCGCCGCGCACGACGGTGAACTCGATCGTGTCACCCGGCTGGTGGGTGCGGATGGCCACGATCAGCGCGATGCCGTCGGTGACGAGCTTGCCGTCGACCTCGGTCACCACGTCGTCCTTGAGCAGACCGGCCTCCTCGGCGGGTGCGTCCTTGTTGACCGAGGTGATGAGGGCTCCGACGGAGTCGGCGCCGCCGGTGCGGACCTGGGCGCCGATCACGGGATATTGCGCCTCGCCGGTCTTCAGGATCTGGTCGGCCGTCGTACGGACCTGCTCGATCGGGATGGCGAAGCCGACGCCGATGTTGCCCGCGCCGCCTCCGGCGAGACCGCCGCCGCCCGTGGTGGCGATGGCGGAGTTGACCCCGACCACGGCGCCGGCAAGGTTGACGAGAGGTCCACCGGAGTTGCCGGGGTTGATGGCGGCGTCGGTCTGCACGGCGTTGATGTAGGAGGAGATGTTGTCCTCCTCGCCCGTGGTGACCGGGCGGTTCATGGCGCTGACGATGCCCGAGGTCACGGTCTGGCTGAGGCCGAGCGGCGAGCCGAAGGCGACGACCGGGTCGCCCACGTGCAACACGACCGAGGCACCCAGGGCGGCCGGCTCGAGGTCGTCGGCGTCCGTGATCTTCAGGATGGCCAGGTCGTAGACGGGGCTGCGACCCACGACCGTCGCCTCGTGGCGAACGCCCTCGAAGTCGACGACCTTGATCGGGCCGTCGTCCTCGGCCGCCGACTGCACGACGTGGTTGTTCGTGACGATGTGGCCTTCCCGGTCGAGCACGAACCCGGAGCCGGTGGCGCCCTCGTCCTCGCCGTCGAAGGAGGCGATGATCTGCACGGTGCTCGGCAGCAGCGCCTGTGCGACGGCCGGGATCGAGCCGTTGTCCGCGGCGAGCGGAGCGGCACCCTGCGTCTGCACGGCGGCCAGTCCGTCGTCGTACGTCGAAGCGTTGTCGTCCCAGCGGTCGTAGCCCAGCGCACCGAGGAAGCCGCCCAGCAGACCGATCAGGAGCGAGAGCACGGCCACCACTGGCCAGACCCAGCCGGAGACGCGGCCCTTCTGCTGCTCCTCGGAGCGATGGAGTGGCATCGGGGTCGTCGGCGCGGGCGGCCCGTAGGACGGCTGGCCGGACGGCGCGCCCGAGGGTGGGCCCCACGGCGACTGCTGGGGTGGGATGGGCGACGGCGAGGGCTGGTAGGCAGGCTGCGCGACGGGCTGAGGGGCCGGCTCCGGCGCAGGGGCGGGGATCGGCGGCTGGTGCGAGTCGGACGGTGAGGTCCAGCCGGCGCCCGTGATCGGCTGCGTGGGCTCGCCGTCGTCGTTCGCTGCCTCGACGTCGGGCTGGACGTCAGGTCGGGCGTCGCGATCGGGCGGGTTGGGGCCGGAGGTTTGGTCGCTCACGGAGCCATTGTGACCCGAGGTGCCTCACGCACTCCCACGACGTGGGAGTAGAGGTCGCTCTGCGGGGTGACCTGACGACCGGTGCGCCGCCCGGGGGCCCGGTTGGTGGGCCGGTTGGCCGACTTGTCGTTGACCGTCGGCGTGGAGGTCTGCGTCGGTCGGGTGAGGTCGCTGACCGGAGCACGGCGCTCGAGCTGCGGGGTCCCGGTCGCACCCAGGGCGAGCACCCCGACGACTGCTGCACCGGCGGCGCCGCCACCGATCGCGACCAGGGAGCGGTGCCGCGCCCGGACGCTGGTGGCAGCCGTCGGGAACTGCGGCGGGGTCAGCGCAGACCCACAACCGGCGGCGAGCAACGAGTTCTTGAGCCGGTCGGGGGCCTCGCACTCCGAGCGATCGGCGAAGGAGAGGCCGGCCAGCCGGGTCTTGACCCAGCCCTCGCGCTCGACGAGGTCACGGCAGGGGTTGCACTCGTGGACGTGGGCCCACGCCCGCTCCTCCTCCGCGGCCGGCAACCGGCCGTCGAGGAGTGCGCTGACCCGCGACCCGAGATGCATCACGACAGCTGCCCCGCGACGTCGGCGTCGAGATCCGGACCGGCATAGCGCTCGCGGCCCTCGGTGGGCGCACGGTGCGCCAGGGCACGGCGCAGCATCGCGCGGCCACGGTGGATGCGGGAGCGGACCGTGCCGAGCTTGGCGTCGAGGATCTCCGCGATCTCCTCGTAGGTCAGGCCCTCCACGTCGCACAGCACGACGGCTGCGCGGAAGTCGGGCGGCAGGGTCGCGAGGGCGAGCTCGATGTCGTCGTCGAAGCGCTGGTCGGCGTACGACGTCTCGGGCGCGACGTCCGTGCTCTCGAGCCGCGCGGCGCGCTCGTCGGACAGGGCGTCGAAGCGGATCCGCTGCTTGCGGCGGGCACCGTCGAGGAAGAGGTTGGTGGTGATGCGGTGCAGCCAGCCCTCGAAGGTGCCGGGCGTGTAGCTGTCGAGCGATCGGAAGACCCGGATGAAGACCTCCTGGGTGAGGTCCTCGGCGTCCGGACGGTTGCCGGTCAGGCGGTAGGCGAGGCGGAAGACGCGATCGGAGTGGTTCTCGACGACTTCGTCCCACGTCGGCACGCCGACGGTGGCTTCACTTGAATCCAACACCGGTGCCCCCTGGCGTTTGAGCTGCTGACCGAACAGTGTTCTGACCTTCCTCAACCTAGGCACCGGGTCTGAGAGAACCCTGTGAAAGCACCACGAACCTTCCTGAGGAACGCGGCTCGTGGTGGACAACGGACGGGCGCCCCCGTGTGTTCCCGGCGGTCCCGCTCGAGGGCGATAGAGTCGCTGCCACGCTGTGCGCACCCACGCGTCCCGTCTCCAGGAGGATCATCATCACCACCCCGATCAAGCCCGCGAGCTGGACCTACACCGAGGAGTTCGTGGCGGAGGACGACATCCTGGCCGCTGCGCGCGCCCGCGCCGAGGAGGTCGGGGTCGTCCCGATCAGCTCCGGCGGCGGCGCGGCTCTTCGCTTCCTGGCCTCCGTGCTCGATGCGCGCGCCGTGGTCGAGATCGGCACCGGCACCGGCGTCTCCGGCCTGTGGCTGCTGCGCGGCATGCGCCTCGACGGCGTCCTGACCACGGTCGACATCGAGGCCGAGCACCAGCGCCTCGCCAAGGAGACGTTCAGCGACGCCGGGATCCCCGCCAACCGGGCCCGCACCATTGCCGGGGCCGGCCTCGACGTACTCCCCCGCCTCACCGACGGTCACTACGACCTGGTGTTCTGCGACGGCGACAAGCGGGAGTACGCCGCCTACCTCGCCGAGGCACTGCGGCTGCTGCGCCCCGGTGGCGTCGTGGCCTTCGACAACGCGCTGTGGCACGACCGGGTCGCCGACCCCGCCCAGCGCGACGAGGAGACCGTCGCGATCCGCGAGCTCGGCCGGACGATCGCGGACAACGAGTCGCTCGTCCCGGTCCTGCTGCCGGTCGGCGACGGCCTGTTGCTGGCGAAGAAGGTCTGGACGCCCGAAGCCTGAGCGCGGGGCGGCCCGTGGGCCGACAGCGCACCGCGACCTTCCGCGCTCAGTGCGAGGGCGCCGAAGGGGCAGACGCCCGAAGCCTGAGCGCGGGGCGGCCCGTGGGCCGACAGCGCACCGCAACCTTCCGCGCTCAGTGCGAGGGCGCCGAAAAGGACAGACGCCCGAAGCCTGAGTTCAGGCGCGAGGGGCGGCGGTGAAGCCTTCCCAGCCCTCGGCGATCGCGACGATGTGGCACGGCTCGATCAGCGTCGGCGAGGAGCCGACGATCTGGGAGACCGGCGACTCGGCGGCGCCGGCGGCGAACGTCGTCTGGAAATCCTCACGGACCTCATCGGACGCGAAGACGTAGCTGCCCTCGAACCACTCCCCGGGCACGGTCCGCCAGGTCTTGAACTGCAGGCCGGCCATGCCGGTGAAGCGTGCGTGCGAGGTGTCGGCGACGTACGCCGCAAGCTCCTCGTCGACGCCGTCCTCGGCGTCCGCCAGGGACCACCGCACGGTCAGGCCCTTCATCACGCGATCCCCGCGAGCGGGTCGTCCGAGCCGAGCCAGCCGAGCAGCAGCCGCGGCCCGAACCCGGTCGGCCCCTGGGTCCACTCATAGCGCTCGGCCGGGGCCTCGGCGATGGAGGCGAAGTCGATGTGTGCCCACGGGACGTCGCCCGCGAAGTGCTGGAGGAAGAGAGCCGCGGTGATCGCGCCCGCGCCACCGGCGGCGTTGTCGCCGTCGGCGACCTTGGAGTTGACGCGCTCCTCGTAGTCGGCCACGAGGGGCATCCGCCAGAGCAGCTCACCGGAGAAGGTGGACGCCTCGGCGAGCAGGCCTGCGAGGGCCTCGTTGTTGGCGAAGTAGCCGCCGGTGCCCTGCCCGAGGGCGACCTTCATCGCACCGGTCAGGGTCGCGATGTCGACGAGGACCGTCGGCTTGAGCTCGGCCACGGCATAGGCCATCGCGTCGGCCATCACGAGCCGGCCTTCGGCATCGGTGTTGTTGACCTCGCTGGTGCGGCCACCGTAGTGGCGGATCACGTCGCCGGGGCGCATCGCCGCGCCCCCGATGGCGTTCTCCGCAGCGGGCACGAGGCCGATCACGTTGACCGAGCATTGGACGTCGCGCAGCGCTGCCATCGTGGCCAGCACCGCGGCGCCACCGGACATGTCGCGCTTCATCGACAGCATGCCGTCGGGCGGCTTGATGTCGAGGCCACCGGTGTCGAAGGTGATGCCCTTGCCGACCAGCACGACGGTCGGCGTCTTCTTGGTGGCACCGCGCGGGGAGTAGTCGAGGCGGATCAACCGGGGCGGCGAGACCGAGGCGGAGCCCACGGCGAGCACGCCGCCGAAGCCCTCCTCGGCCAGCCGCTTCTCGTCCCAGATCGTCACGTCGAGGCCGGCCGCTGCGGCGAACTCCTCTGCCTGCTCGGCCAGCCAGGCCGGCGTCTTGAGGTTGGACGGAACCGAGGCGAGCATCCGCGAACGCCAGCCGGCTCCGCCGGCCGCCAGGGCACGGGCGAGCTCCTCGTCGGCGACCTCGTTGGTCGTGCCGCCGAGGACGATGCGGGCCACCGGTCGTTCCTTGGGCCCGGTCGAGCGCCAGTGGAAGCCGAACGAGCCCAGCATCGCGCCGATGACGAAGGCTCCGATGCCCTCGTCGGGGGCGATCGCGGTGATCGAGGTGGCCACGCTGGCGCGGTCCTTCGTCGCCCGGGCCAGAGTCGCTCCGGCACGCCGGAAGTCGGTCACCGTCTGCTCCCCGACCCCGACGAGCAGGAGCACCTGCACGTCGTCGTGGACCACGGGAACCGTGATCACCTCACCGGTCTTGCCGGTGGCCTTCTGTGCCTCGAGGAGACCGATCAGATCGAGGCCGAACAGTTCTCCCGCTTCTTCGGCACCAGGCCCCAGGGTGACCGAGTCACCCTCGCCATCCGCCGGGATCACCGGCAGGGCCCACACCTCGGCGCCGCCGATCTGGTGCGGCAGGGCCCGGCTGAGGGCGAACTCGGGCGGAGAGACCTGGGCGGGGAGAGCTGCGACGGGACGGCCACGATCAGCCGACGACGTCCTTGAGCGCATCCCCGAGCGCACCAGCCTCATCCTTGTTGAGCTCGACGACGAGGCGGCCACCGCCTTCGAGCGGCACGCGCATCACGATGCCGCGGCCTTCCTTGGTCACCTCGAGTGGTCCGTCGCCCGTCCTGGGCTTCATGGCGGCCATCGGCGCACCTCTTCCTGATTCTGCTGGAGTGGATCACCGGTCAATGGCTCCACATGCGAAATCGAGGCGGCTGGGGCCTCCTCGACGGCGTTCTACGACGCCATTATCCCCCATGGTGTGCGTGACGCGGACCACAGGGCACCGTGCGCTGCTGGCAGACTCCTCCCATGCACGCCCGGTCTGCCCTTTTCGATGTGTACGGCGACCACCTCGTCGCGCACGCACACATGGCCGCGGTAGCGGATCTGGTGCGCCTGCTCGCGCCGATCGGCATCGCCGCCCCGGCCGTGCGGACCGCCATCTCCCGGATGGTGACGCAGGGCTGGCTGGCGCCCGCGACCGTCGACGGGGCCCGCGGCTACGTCGCGACGCCGCAGGCGGTCCGCCGTCTGGAGGAGTCCGCGACCCGGATCTACCAGCGCCAACCCCGGTCCTGGGACGGCTCGTGGCAGCTGGTGTTCGTGGCGCCGTACGCCGATCGCTCGACCCGGGCCGCGGTGCTGCGCGACCTCCCGTTCCTCGGTTACGCCGAGCTCGCCGACCGGGTGTGGGTGAGTCCCTTTGCGCGCGCCGAGCTCGACGCCACGTTGCATCGCGTCGGCGCCACCGCCAGCACCGCCGTCGCCGAGGACTTCGAGCCGGCCGACGCTCCCGTGCAGGCGTGGGACCTCGACCGGCTGGGGGCGGCGTACGCCGAGTGGACGCAGGAGGCCGCCGACCAGGTGGCGGCCGACCTTGCCGCGCACGACGACCCGGAGGAGGCGGCCTACGCTGCGCGGTTCCGGCTGGTGCACGAGTGGCGCAAGTTCCTCTTCTCCGACCCCGGACTGCCCGCGGAGCTGTTGCCCCGCGACTGGCCCGGTCACCGGGCGAATGCCTACTTCCAGCTCGAGGGCGAGCGGCTCCGGCCCGCCGCCACCACGTTCGTCGCCCGGACCCTCCAGGCGTCCTGACCGAGTCGGCGCAAACACCCGGCCGAGTCGGCGCAAACACCCGGCCGAGCCGGCGCAAGCAACCAGCCGAGTCGGCGCAAGTCGCGCCGACTCGCGGCTGGCAGACTGCCTGCATGAGCGAGTCCTCCGAGTCCCCGGCCCCTGTCCTGCTGAGCGTCGACAACGGCATCGCCACGATCACGCTGAACCGGCCCGAGTCGATGAACAGCCTCGACATCGCCACCAAGGAGTTGCTGCGCGACACCCTGCAACAGGTCGCGGCCGACGAGGCGGTGCGCTGTGTCGTGCTGACCGGCACCGGGCGCGGGTTCTGCGTCGGACAGGATCTCAAGGAGCACATCGAGCTGCTGCGCAGCGGGTCGAGCGACGAGCTGTTCACGACCGTCGAGCGCCACTACAACCCGATTGTCACCGCGCTCGCGACCATGCCCAAGCCGGTCATCGCAGCCGTCAACGGTGTGGCGGCCGGCGCCGGGGCATCCCTCGCACTCGCGTGCGACATGCGGGTGCTGGCCGACACGGCCGGGTTCAACTTCGCCTTCGCCGGTGTCGCCCTGTCCGCCGACACAGGCGCGAGCTACCACCTCCCGCGGCTGGTGGGTCAGGCCAAGGCGCTTGAGCTGCTCTACTTCCCGAGCACGATCTCAGCCGCTGAGTCGGAGGTCCTCGGCCTCGCCGAACCAGGTCGTGCCAGCCGGCGAGCTCGCGGACACCGTGACCGCGTCTCGCGACCCGCCTGGCCGCGGGACCGACGGTCGCCTTCGCCTCGATCCGCCAGTCTGTGGCGTTCTCCTCGCAGAACTCGTTCGCCGACTCGCTGGCCAACGAGGGCCAGATGATGAACCGCACTGGCGCGACCGAGGACCACTCCGCCGCCGTCGCCGCCTTCGTGGCGAAGGAGAAGCCGGTCTTCCACGGCCGCTGACCGCGACCGTCACGCCTCTTCGCCGAACTCGAGCCGACCGTTCACGCCGACTCGGTGCGGTTGGCGCCGACTCGGCCGACCGTTCACGCCGACTCGGTGCGTGGTTGGCGCCGACTCGGTCAGCGGCCGGTGGGCCCCGAGTACGCCGAGGAGCTGGCGTGGCGCCTCGATCGTCATCCGGCGCCGCGAGGGGTGTGCGGCGTACTCGACCGTCAGGGCCGCGCCCTTGAACTTCGCGTTGAACCAGCCGGTCATGGTGCCGTGGCACAGCCCGCCGCAGTCCAGCAGCGTCTGCGGCAGTCGGAGCGCCCGGGCGAGCCGGCGGGCGAAGCCGGCGTCCTTCGTGTCGGTGTCGACGCCGTTGAGCGGCTGGTGGAAGCTGATCAGCCGCGTGGGGTCGATGCGCTTGAGGAACCGCATCACGGCCCGGGTCTCCGGCTCGCTGCCCGGCCGCGGACCGGACTCGTAGTTGCCGTCGAGATCGACCCAGTCGTTGGGGTAGTTGCGGTTGAGGTCGACGCCATGCGCGTTGCGCCGGGAGTGCCGGGCGAGGCCGTCGGGGTTGTAGGTCGGGATCACCCAGAGGTCGATACCGCGGATGCGACGGCCGTCGCGCAGGCTCGTCAGGATCTGCCGCGTGTGCGGCTCGTTGCCGTGCATCGTCGAGATAAGCACGACGCGCTTCTTGCCCGGCTCGCCCAGCCGCCAGGCCCGGATCGGGCGCCCGCGGACCGAGGTGCCGATCACCCGGCGCTCGACCACCGCGCGAGGAGGCGCGGACTCGGCGGCGTACGACTGGTCCTCTGCGTACGCCGCAGCGCTGACTCCGAGCGGCAGCGCGCCGAGGAGCAGCGCCAGCCCAGCAGCCGGGTCATACGGCCGAGGTGAGGTAGGCGTAGGTGAACACCAGCACACCGACGAGGAGCCCGATGTGGGCGAGCATCGAGAGCCACGGGCCCTTGCTCCAGGAGTCGGTCGCGGCCGGTTCGGCATGCTTGCCGCGGGCCGGCAGCCAGCGGGCGAGGAGCAGCAGCCCGACGATGGTGGTGAGCCACCACAGTCCGATCGCGACGATGCCCGCGGCCGAGCCCCCCGGCACGCTGTCGGCCGGGGACGCCAGGAACAGCACCCACAGCACCAGCGCGAGCGCGCCGGCGACGGTGTGGACGAGCAGCAGCCGATGGCTGATCTGGAGTCGGCCAGCGGCGCTCCCGTCACCACTGAGTCGGACGCGCGTCAGGACCACGACCACCGCGGCGAGCGGGGTCAGGACGTAGACGAGGACTTCGGGCATGTTGAGGAGTGTCCCTCAGTCGGTGTGCTGGCCGCCATCTGAGGTCTGGTCCGGTGCGTCGTCGGCGGTGAGGTCGCCCTGCGAGTCGCCCTGTGGGTCGACCGTCGAGTCGAGCTGGTCGGCGAGCCGGGCGAGCAGCGTGTCGACCTCGCTCATGCGGTAGCCGCGGAAGGCCAGCGAGAAGCGGACGCGGCGCAGGTCAGCGCCCTGCAGGCTGCCCGCGGGGGACTCGTACGTCCGGCCGGTCGTCGTACTCCTCGGGCAGGGGCACCGGTGCGTCCGGAGGCCACCAGGGCGACGCCGCCCATCGCCAGCACGATCAGGATCGCGAACAACCACATCATCGGGCTCACTCCGGCCGCTCGGGTCGGGGGTGACGACGCGGCCCTGGCGGGCCTTGACCATCAGCTCGACGGCCAGGTCGACGTCGTCGGTGACGGTGAACATGTTCAGGTCGTCCGCATTGATCTTGCCCTCGGCCAGCACCGTGTCGCGCAGCCAGTCGACGAGTCCCTGCCAGTAGGCGGTGCCGAGCAGCACGACCGGGAAGGACGTCACCTTCTGCGTCTGCACGAGCGTGAGCGCCTCGAAGAGCTCGTCGAAGGTGCCGAGGCCGCCGGGCAGCACGACGAAGCCCTGCGCTGTACTTCACGAACATGGTCTTGCGGGTGAAGAAGTAACGGAAGTTGATGCCCTTGTCGACCCACTTGTTGAGGCCGGCCTCGAAGGGCAGCTCGATGCCGAGACCGACGCTGATGCCGCCCGCCTCGCTGGCCCCCTTGTTGGCGGCCTCCATCGCGCCAGGGCCGCCGCCGGTGATGACGGCGAAGCCCTCCTCGGCCAGTCGCCGGCCGATCTGCTCGGCGAGGGCGTAGTCGGGGTGGTCGACCTTGGTGCGGGCCGAGCCGAAGACGCCGATGGCCGGGCCGAGCTCCGCGAGCGCGCCGAAGCCCTCGACGAACTCGGACTGGATGCGAAGCACGCGCCACGGGTCGGTGTGCACCCAGTCGGCCGGACCCCGCGAGTCGAGCAGCCGCTGGTCGGTGGTGCTGTTGCTGTCCTCGACCTGGCCGCGGCGCGTCATCACCGGGCCCTTGAAGTGCTCGGTGCTCATGCCAGCCACTCCTTCAGGGCCCGCTCGCAGCGTCGTGATGTGCTCGATCGGCACGTGCTCGTCCTGCTTGTGGGCGAACATCGGGTCGCCGGGGCCGAAGTTGACGGCGGGTACGCCGAGGGACGTGAACCTCGCGACGTCGGTCCAGCCGAACTTCGGCGCGACCTCTCCCCCGACCGCCTCGACGAACGCCCGCGCGGCGGGACGGTCGAGCCCGGGCAGGGCACCGGCGGCCATGTCGGTCACCGTGACGTCGTAGCCGTCGAAGAACTCGCGGACGAACGCCTCCGCGCCGGCCTCGTCGCGGTCGGGCGCGAACCGGAAGTTGACCTCGACCACGCACTCGTCGGGGATCACGTTGCCGGCGACGCCGCCGCGGATCCCGGTGGCGTTGAGCCCTTCGTGGTAGGTCAGGCCGTCGATGACGGGCTGGCGGGCGACGTACTCGTTGAGCCTGGCCAGGATGGGCGCGGCCTTGTGGATCGCGTTGACGCCCTTCCAGCTGCGCGCCGAGTGGGAGCGCTCGCCGGTGGTGCGGACGTCGACGCGCATCGTGCCCTGGCAGCCCGCCTCGACGTTGGCATTGCTGGGCTCCATCAGGATCGCGAAGTCGGCGGTCATCAGGTCGGGGTCGCTCTCGGCGAGCAGTCGCAGGCCGTTGTAGACCGAGTCGATCTCCTCGGCCTCGTAGAAGATGAAGGTGATGTCGCGGTTGGGCTCCGGGACGTCCGCTGCGAGCTTGAGCATCACCGCGTCGCCGCCCTTCATGTCACAGGTGCCGAGGCCGTGCAGGATGTCGCCGTCGCGTCGCGCGGGCAGGTTGTCGTTGAGCGGGACGGTGTCGAGGTGGCCGGCGATGACCACTCGCTCGCTGCGGCCGAGGTCCGTCCGCGCGATCACGGTGTGGCCCCGCCGCGTCACCGTGAGGTGCGGGAGGGGGCGCAGCGCTTCCTCGACCGCGTCCGCGATGGCGGCTTCGTTGTGGGAGACCGACTCGATGTTGACGAGCTGTTCGGTCAGGGTCACTGCGTCGGCAGTCAGGTCCAGCGGCATGCCCCCATCCAATCAGCCCCGCGTATCGAGGTGCGCGAGCAGACCGTCGACGATGCGTGACAGCCCGAAGTCCAGCTCGCGGCGCGGGTCGCTGGCCGCCTGGTAGGCCTCCCCCGCCGCCGTGCCCACACGACCGGCGACGGGGTAGTCGTGGCCGGCCATCACGTCGGTGAGGGCCTCGTAGTTGGCCTCCCACCACTCGGCGTCGGTGAGGCCGGACTCACGCTCGGCCTGCCGCACCGCCTGCTCGGCCCGGGCGATGCTGGTCCCGAAGGACGCGAGCAGGGTGACGGTCTGGTCCATCTCGATGTCGTCGAGGCCGATGCCCTCCACCGCGCACAGCTGCCACTCGTAGCGGTCTGCGACGTGCGGCCCGAGCCACACGCGAAGCCCGCTGACCTCCAGCAACCACGGGTGGGCTCGGCACTCCTCGTACTGCACGCGCGCGACCAGCGCGAGCCGCTCCCGCAGGTCGTCGGGATGCGCCGGCAGGGTCGTGCGACCGAAGACCTGGTCGACCATCAGCACGATCAGGTCGGGCCGGTTGGGCACGTACGTGTACAGCGTCATGGCGCCCATGCCGAGGTGCTGCGCCAGGCCGCGCATCGACAACGACGGCAGCCCGTCGCGGTCCGCGATCTCGATCGCTGCGTCGACGACGTCATCGACGCTGTGCTTCTGCCGTGGCCCCCGACGCGGCGTCGCCGGATCCGGGGTCGGAGACGCGTGGCGCCACAGCAGCGGGAGCACGCGGTCGGGTTCGGTCACGGGGTCACCCTAACTTCTTGGTACGTCGTACGGAATAAATGCTACAGTCTTCTCGCTTATCTCCGTACGACGTACGAACTTAGGAGCTCCATGCCCACGACGACCCAGCCCATGACGGCTCGCGGACTGCGCAAGCGCTACGGCAGCACCGCCGCCCTCGACGGCTTCGACCTGACCGTCTCCCCCGGTTCCGTGCACGCCCTGCTCGGGCCCAACGGCGCCGGCAAGAGCACGGCCGTCAACACGCTGGCCACGCTGACCCGGATCGAGGAGGGAGAGGCCACGGTCGCCGGCTTCGACGTACGCAAGCAGCCCGGACAGGTCCGATCCGCCATCGGCCTGATCGGGCAGTCGGCCGCCGTGGACGAGATCCTGTTCGGCCGCGAGAACCTGGTGATGTTCGGTCGGCTGCACGGGATGTCGACCACGGCCGCGCGCAGCCGGGCGGCCGAGCTGCTGGCGGCGTTCGACCTCGAGGACGCCGCCGACCGCAAGGTCTCGACGTACTCAGGCGGGATGCGGCGCCGGCTCGACATCGCCACCGGCCTGATCAAGCGGCCGACGGTGCTGTTCCTCGACGAGCCCACCACGGGTCTCGACCCGCGCGGCCGGGCCGACGTGTGGGAGGCCGTACGCCGCGTGGTGGCCCTGGGCACCACGGTGCTGCTGACGACGCAGTACCTCGACGAGGCCGACCAGCTCGCCGACCGGATCACCGTCATGAACACCGGGCGCGTCATCGCCGAGGGCACGCCCGCCGAGCTGAAGTCGCAGCTCGGCGGCGACCGGGTGCTCGTCGGGCTGGCCCCGGGCACCGACCACACGACGATCCACACCCTCGTCGCAGCCGCGGGGTTCGACGTACACCTGGACGCAGAGGCCGCCGAGCTCGTCGTCGAAGCCGGTCCCGCAGGCGGCACGGCCGCACTCCTCGCCGTCGTCCGCACCCTCGACGCGGCAGCCATCACCCCGACCCAGGTCCAGCTCCGCGAGCCCACGCTCGACGAGGTGTTCCTCCACCTCACCGACCAGCCCGCCACCACCACTCTCGACGGAGGTCCCCGATGAGCACGCCACTGATGGACGCAGGGAGCACCCTGCGACAGAGCTGGATCATCGTCCAGCGCGACCTCAAGCACTGGCAGCGCGAGCCGTGGACGCCGCTGTTCGGCATCGCCTTCACGATCATGCTGGTGCTCGTCTTCGGCTATCTCTTCGGCGGCTCGATCGAGCTGCCTGGCGGTGGCGACTACCTGCCCTACCTGATGCCCGGGATGTTCGCACTCGCGATGATGTTCGGGCTCGAGGGCACGATGACGGCGATCGCCAACGACTCGAAGAAGGGCGTCACGAACCGCTTCCGCTCGATGCCCATCAGCAGCCTGGCCGTGCCGCTCGGTCGGGCCGGCGCCGACCTCATCAACTCGGCGGTCGAGCTGGCCGTGCTGATGTCGGGCGGCCTGCTGATCGGCTGGCGGGCCGGGGGCTCGTGGGCCGAGAGCCTGCTCGCCGTGGCACTGCTGCTGTGGCTGCGGTTCGCACTGCTGTGGCTCGGCATCTTCCTCGGCCTCACCCTGCGCGGCGAGGGCGGCGTGATGGCGCGTGCAGATCCTGGTGTGGCCGATCGGCTTCCTCTCCAACGTCTTCGTCTCACCGGAGGACATGCCGGCCTGGCTGGGATTCCTCGCCCAGTGGAACCCGGTGTCCGCCACCGCCGCCGCCTGCCGGGAGCTGTTCGGCAACCCCTCGGGGATCACCGACGGGGTGCTGGCCGACAACGCCGTCGCAGTGGCCATGGCGTGGCCGCTGGTCCTCGCCGCGGTGTTCATCCCGCTCTCGGCGCGCGCCTACCGACGACTGTCGAGCTAGAACCTGTTCTAGTGTGGGGTCATGCGCAACGGAGTCGTCCTCTTCACCAGCGATCGCGGCATCACCCCGGCGGCCTGCGCAAGGGCGTCCGAGGAGCGTGGCTTCGACACGTTCTACGTGCCGGAGCACACCCACATTCCCGTACGCCGCAGCGCGGCCCACCCCGGCACCGGGGACGAGTCCCTGCCCGACGATCGCTACCTGCGCACGCTCGACCCGTGGGTCGCGCTGGGGACCGCCGCGGCCGTCACCTCGACGATCCGGCTGGGCACCGCCGTCGCGCTGCCGGTCGAGTCCGACCCGATCACGCTCGCCAAGACGATCGCCACCCTCGACCACCTCTCCGGCGGTCGCGTCACCATCGGCGCCGGCTTCGGCTGGAACACCGACGAGCTCGCCGATCACCACGTCCCGGCCGGGAAACGGCGGACGGTGCTTCGCGAGTACGTCGAGGCGATGCGCGCCCTGTGGACCGAGGACGAGGCGGCGTACGACGGAGAATTCGTGTCCTTCGGGCCGTCGTGGGCCTACCCGAAGCCCGTCCAGCCGCACATCCCGCTCGTCATCGGCGCGGAGGCGGGGCCGAAGACGGTGGACTGGATCGCGGCCCACGCCGACGGCTGGATGACCACGCCGCGGACGTCCGACATCGCATCCTCCGCCGCACTCCTGCACGCCGCTTGGGCCGCCGCCGGGCGGGCCGGGTCACCGCAGATCCACCTGCTGATCGTCGCCAGGCCCTCGCCCGACGACTTCGCGCTCTGGGCCGACGCCGGAGTCACCGACCTGATCTGGGGTGTGCCCGACGCCGACGAGGCAACGGTGGTCGGCTACCTCGACAAGATCGCGTCGCGCCTGCCCTCACTCGCTGGTTGAGCAGCGACGAGCGAGCCTGTCGGAGGAGGTGGCCGCCTCAGCCCAGTGTCGGCAGTTGAGGGCTCAGCCGGCCAGATCCACGCTCAGCCACGCCACCGCCGTCACGAACTGCCGACGCCAGCCAGATCTGCCTTGGTTTCGACACGGCGCTGGCGCGCCTGCTCAACCAGCGGCCTCATCCGCACGCCTGCTCAACCAGCGGCTCCGTCAGACGCGGGTCACCTCGACGGCGAGGTCCCGCGCATCGGCGTACGACACGCTCGCGGCCAGCGTCTCCTGGGCGAGCAGGGTCTCGTGGGTCCTCGCGGCGGCGAGCACGTGGACCGGGCCGCTGACGCGCAGCGTGATCCGGTCGCTGACGTCGAGACCGGCCTCGCGGCGAGCCTGCTGGACGGCGCGGACCAGGTCGCGGGCGACACCCTCGGCCTCGAGCTCGGGGGTGAGCGCCGTGTCGAGTACGACGAAGCCCCCACCCGGCAGCACCCCGGTCGCGGTGTCCGCGCCGGTGTCGGCGGCGACCGTCTCCAGCGAGAACTCCCCGTCGACGAGCGCGAGCCCGCCGGCCGTCACGGTGCCGTCCTCGGCCACGCTCCAGTCGCCGGACTTGGAGCCCTTGATCGCGAGCTGCACGTCCTTGCCGAGGCGCGGACCCGCGGCACGGGCGTTGACCGTCAGGCGCTGCTGGACGCCGTACGCGTGCGCCTCGTCCGTCGCGACGTCGAGCAGCCGGACGCTCTTGACGTTGAGCTCGTCGGCGACGATCGACGTGAACGGCGCGAGGCGGTCGGGGTCGGCCACGACCACGGTGAGGGACGCCAGCGGGAGCCGGTTGCGCAGGCTCGCGCTCTTGCGGAGCGCGGAGCCGGCCGAGCAGACCTCGCGGATCGAGTCCATCGCCGTGACCAGGTCTGCGTCGGCCGGAAGTGACTCCGCCAGCGGCCAGTCGGTGAGGTGCACCGAGCGCTCGCCGGTGAGCCCGCGCCAGACCTCCTCGGTGACGAGCGGCATCAGCGGAGCGGTGACCCGGCAGACCGTCTCGAGCACCGTGTAGAGCGTGTCGAAGGCCTCGGTCGAGTCGCTGTTCCAGAAGCGCTCGCGCGAGCGGCGGATGTACCAGTTCGTCAGCACGTCGAGGAACGAGCGCGTCGAGTCGCACGCGCCCGCCACCTCGTAGTTGTCGAGCTCGTGGGTCATCGCGGCGACGTAGTCCCGCAGCTTGGCCAGGATGTAGCGGTCCATCGGGTGGCTGCTGGCGGTGGAGCGCGCTGCGTCGTAGGACTCGGCGTTGGCGTAGAGGCTGAAGAAGTACCAGCTGTTCCACAGCGGGATCAGCACCTGGCGCACCGAGTCGCGGATGCCCTGCTCGGTGACGATCAGGTTGCCGCCGCGCAGGATCGGCGAGCTCATCAGGAACCAGCGCATGGCGTCGGCACCGTCGCGGTCGAAGACCTCGCGCACGTCGGGATAGTTGCGCAGCGACTTGCTCATCTTCGCCCCGTCGCTGCCCAGCACGATGCCGTGGCTGACGCAGGTCGAGAAGGCGGGCTTGTCGAAGATCGCGCCCGCGAGGACGTGCATCGTGTAGAACCAGCCGCGCGTCTGGCCGATGTACTCGACGATGAAGTCGCCGGGGAAGTGTCCCTCGAACCAGTCGGCGTTCTCGAACGGGTAGTGCACCTGGGCGAAGCTCATCGAGCCCGAGTCGAACCACACGTCGAGCACGTCGGTGACGCGGCGCATCGTGGACCTGCCGGTGGGGTCGTCGGGGTTGGGACGCGTCAGGTCGTCGATGAAGGGCCGGTGGAGGTCCGCGTTGCCCTCGTGGTCGACCGGCAGCCGCCCGAAGTCGCGCTCGATCTCCTCGAACGAGCCGTAGACGTCGAGCCGCGGGTAGGCCTCGTCGTCGGACTTCCACACCGGGACCGGCGAGCCCCAGAAGCGGTTGCGGGTGATCGACCAGTCGCGGGCGTTCTCCAGCCACTTGCCGAAGGACCCGTGCTTGATGTGGTCGGGCACCCAGCGGATGTCCTCGTTGAGCTCGAGCAGGCGCGCCTTGACCGCCGTCACCTCGACGAACCACGACGAGACGCCCTTGTAGATGAGGGGTTCGCGGCAGCGCCAGCAGTGCGGGTAGGAGTGGTCGTAGGTCTCGCGACGCAGCAGCACGGTGCCGGGCGTGACCGACCCGCCTGCCTCGCCGAGCGTCGCCGCCTTGAGGTGGTCGATGATGTGCAGGTTGGCGTCGAAGACCAGCATGCCGGCGTACTCGTCGACGGGTGCGGTGAAGCGGCCGTCCTTGCCCACGGGCATGACGGGGTCGATGTTCTCGCGGTCGGTGACGATCTTGTCGTCCTCACCGAACGCGCCGGCGGAGTGCACGAGACCCGTACCGTCGCCGGTCGTGACGAAGTCGGCCTCGACGACGCGGAAGGCGTTCTCGTGACCGAGGTAGTAGCCGAACGGCGGCGTGTAGCTGCGGCCCATCAGGTCGCGGCCGTGCACGCGCTCGACGACCTGGTCCTCGATCGGACCGTCACCCTCGAGGAGCTCCTTGCTGTACGCCGCAAGCCGCTCGGCGCCGATGATGTAGCGCTCGGCGGTGCCGGTCGGGGTCGAGGACCGCACGACGACGTACTCGATGTCCGGGTGGACCATGATCGCGAGGTTGCTCGGCAGGGTCCACGGCGTGGTCGTCCACACCAGCGCGATCTCGCCCGTGTCCAGCTTGCAGCCGACCGTGACCGCCGGGTCCTGACGCATCTTGTAGACGTCGTCGTCCATGCGCAGCTCGTGGTTGGACAGCGGCGTCTCGTCGTTCCAGCAGTAGGGCAGCACGCGGAAGCCCTCGTAGATGAGGCCCTTCTCGTGCAGCTGCTTGAACGCCCACATGACCGACTCCATGAAGTCGGGGTTCATGGTCTTGTAGTCGTTCTCGAAGTCGACCCAGCGCGCCTGGCGGGTGACGTAGTCGCGCCACTCGCCGGTGTACTTCAGCACGGACTCGCGGCAGGCCTCGTTGAACTTCTCGACGCCGAGCTCGTGGATCTCGTCGGTGGTCTTGAGCCCGAGCTGGCGCATCGCCTCGAGCTCGGCGGGCAGGCCGTGGGTGTCCCAGCCGAAGCGGCGCTCGACGCGCTTGCCGCGCATCGTCTGGTAGCGCGGGATCAGGTCCTTGACGTAGCCGGTGAGCAGGTGGCCGTAGTGCGGCAGGCCGTTGGCGAAGGGCGGGCCGTCGTAGAAGACGAACTCGCCGTCGACCTCCGCGTCACGCTGGTCGATGCTCGCCTGGAAGGTGCCGTCGGCGTCCCAGTAGGACAGCACGGCTTCCTCGACGGCCGGGAAGTTCGGTGCGCTCGAGACGGAGCTCACGGAGGGACTCTTGCTGGCGTCGGTGTGCGAGACCTTGGGGTAGGTCATGAGGGGCAGCTCCTGCTCGTGTGATCGATTGACCCACGAGGACGATCCCCAACGTGTCGGAGACCGCGGTACCACCTCGCTTGGCACCCTTGTTTCGACACGGTCGCTGCGCGACCTGCTCAACCAGCGGATGTGTCAAGAAACAGGTCCGGTTCTAGTGGGCTCCTCGCTGGCTTGCGAGGCGCTGTTCTTCCGGAGGCTCGCCGCTGATGACGGCTCGGACGCCTGTGTCCAGATCGTACGGCGCAGGGTCGGCGCCGCGCGAATCAGATCTGGACCGGGGAGCTCGAGACGGTGAACTCCTCGAGCACGTCGGGCAGCACGTCGACCCCGATGCCCGGCCCGTCGAGGACGGCGAGGTGGCCGTCGACCAGCTCGAACGGCGCGGTCAGGTCCTGCGTGTAGTAGCGCGAGGAGGCAGACGTGTCGCCCGGCAGGACGAACCCGGGCAGGGCGGCCAGGGCGACATTGGGCCCGCGGCCGATGCCGGTCTCGAGCATGCCGCCGCACCACACCGGCACCCCGTTGGCGAGCGCGACGTCGTGGATCCGGCGCGCCTCGAGGTAGCCGCCGACGCGGGCGGGCTTCACGTTGATGATCGAGCAGGCGCCGATCGCGATCGCCGTGGCCGCGTCGCGCGCGGAGCGGATCGACTCGTCGAGGCAGACGGGCGTGGTGATCTGCCGCGCGAGCTCGGCGTGGCCGCGGAGGTCGTCCTCGCGCAGCGGCTGCTCGATGAGCAGCAGGTCGAAGTCGTCGAGGCGCGCGAGGTGGCGCGCGTCGGCCAGCGTGTAGGCCGTGTTCGCGTCGACCTGGAGCGGGAGGTCGTCGCCGAAGCGTCTCCCGGACGAGCCGCACCGGCTCGATGTCCCAGCCCGGCTCGATCTTCAGCTTGATCCGCAGGTAGCCCTCGTCGAGATAGCCCCGACGCGTCGATCAGCTCCGGCAGCGAGTCCATGATGCCGACCGAGACGCCGGCCGGGACCGGTCTCGCGGACCGCGCCCAGGTGCCGTCCGAGCGACATACCGACGACTTCAGCTCCGCGTCGAGGATCGCTGTCTCCAGCGCGTGCTTGGCCATCGGGTGCCCCTTCACCGGCGCCACCGCGGGCGCGACCGGCCGAGTGCGGCCGGTCGGCCGAGGGCCATCACGCGGGGCACCAGGTGGTCCGCAGGACGATCTCGCGCCCGCCGAGGAACTCCTCGCTGTAGAGCGGGTCGGGGTCGGCGCGCGAACTCCGACCAGCCCTCGGCCTCGTCGGTCACGACCCGCAGCAGGAACGTTCCCGGGTGTAGGAGGTGCCGAACGACGTCCGGAACGGCACCACCAGCGGCAGGTCGACGTAGCGGAGCTCGATGTGCTCGATCTTCATCCCTGGTCCTCCATCGCGTTGCTGAGCTGGTACCAACCGGTGCGCGTCATGCCGCTGGCGACCGCGCCCTTCGCCAGCGCGTCGGTGAAGGCCTCCCGGTGTGCGGGTCCGCCAGGCCACCGCCGTGGCCGCGTCGCCGCGGCGTACGGCGACGATGTCACCCGGCACCCGGATCCAGCTGCCGCCAGCAACATCCGTCACGTAGGACGGCTGGCCGTCGGGACCGGTGGCGAGCACCGACGCCGGTTCCGGATCCTCGCGCTGGATCGCCGTGCCCTCGGTGGCAGCCACGGCGCTCGCGCCCGCGAGCCGCCACGTGGCGACCAGCCGGTCGGAGTCGTCACCCTGGTTGATCTCGTCGTGCATCTCGCCGTAGAAGCTCGGGATGTAGGACTCCGCGGTGGCGCCGAGCTTGGTGAGGTTGAAGCGCGCGTTGCGGGAGACGAGCGGGTCGAACGTCCACGTCATCGAGGTGAGGTCCCGCGCCAGCGCCCAGGAGCGCTGACGGAGCTTCAGGGCGTAGCCGATGCCCCGGTCCGAGCCGCCGGGTGCGGCGGCCGCGATCAGCGAGTAGGTGCCCGCATCGGACGAGAGCGCGAGGGCGGCCGCGCCGGCGAGCGTGCCGTCCGCGGACCGCGCGACCGTCACCGCGCCACCGGCGTGCGCAAGGGCGCGGAGCACCTCGGAGCTGAGCGGGACGCCCTCGTCGTTGCGCCCCCACACCTGCTCGAAGAGGGCCGACACCGCGTGCATCACGGCCATCTCCTCGGCCTCGGCCATCACCACGCCGGCTCGCGCGGCCGCTGCCTCGGAGACGCGGAGCGCCTGGGCCGTGGCGTGGGAGGTCATGCGCCCACAATGGCCCCTCAATGCATTTGCCGTCGACCTCTGAAACGCGAAAGGCTTGCCACATGGCGAATCCCGGATACAACGGCATGTGGCTCCCCCAGGACCAGGACCCCCGGGCGGAGGCGGGCCCGACGCGTGGCGAGCTGCAGACGTTGATCGGCTACCTCGAGGCCTATCGGACGACCCTCGAGCTGAAGTGCGAGGGTCTGACACCCGTTCAGCTCGGCGCCCGTTCGGTGCCGCCCTCGAACATGTCGCTGCTCGGGCTGGTCCGCCACCTGGCGCGGGTCGAGCACAGCTGGTTCCGGCGGGTCATCGAGGACGACATGGACCTTCCCCGGATGTTCCAGGACGAGGGCCTCGACGCCGGCTTCGGCTGGCCCGGCGAGCCGGACGAGACGTTGGTCGAGGAGGCCTGGACGCTCTGGCGCGACGAGGTCGCCCACGCGCGCGAGGTCCTGGACCGCACCGCGCTCGACGCAGTCGTGGACGTGCACGGCGATCCCACCGAGGTGCGCGACATCATCGTGCACATGATCGAGGAGTACGCCCGCCACTGCGGCCACGCCGACCTGATCCGCGAGTGCATCGACGGGCGCGCGGGCCAGTGATGCGCAACCTCGCCGTCACCGCGTTCGCCGCACTCGCCCTCGTGGCGCCGGCCCAGGCCGCACCCCCGACTCCACGACAGGCTGTGCCCGGGACGCAGGTGATCGGTGACGGTACGCCGACCGGCTGCACGTCGGCAGCGGTCGTGCGCGCCGTACGCCGCGGTGGGGTGATCCGCTTCGACTGCGGCCCCGACCCGGTGACCATCGTCATGCAGCAGACCGCCGAGGTGCTGAACACGAGCGAGCGCGTCGTCATCGACGGCGGCGGGCTCGTGACCCTCAGCGGCGGCGGCGAGCGACGGATCCTGCGGCAGGACACCTGCGACGAGACGCTGATCTGGATCACCGACCACTGCAACGACCAGGCGACGCCACGGCTGGTGATCAAGCGCCTGACCCTGCGCGACGGCTACGTCGACTCCCCCGACCTCGAGGCGGGCAGCGGCGGCGCGATCTCGGTTCGAGGCGGGCGACTGCGGATCGTGAGCTCCACCTTCATCGACAACCGGTGCACGCCGACCGGCCCCGACGTCGGCGGCGCGGCGGTGCGCGTGCTCGACCAGTTCCGCGACCAGCCTGTCACCGTCCGTGGCAGCACCTTCACCGGCGGCGTCTGCAGCAACGGCGGTGCGCTGTCCTCGATCGGGGTGTCCTGGAACATCGTCGACAGCGTCTTCACCGGCAACCGCGCGATCGGTCAGGGCGCCAACCCCGCGAGCCCCGGCACCCCCGGGGGAGGCAGCGGTGGCGCGATCTACGCCGACGGCAACACGTTCAACATCCGCCTGACCGGCTCGAAGGTGGTGCGCAACCGAGCCGACGAAGGTGGTGGTGCGATCTTCTTCGTGAGCAACGACCGCACGGGCAGCCTGGCCATCGACGACTCGGTGCTGAAGCGCAACCCGAGCCTCGGCTTCGAGAACTTCCCCGGCATCTTCTTCCTCGGGAAGGGCCGGCCCGCGTTCACCGACTCGGTCGTGCGCTGACCCGACGGGACGCCGTGTTGCGGGCCTGAGCGTCCAGGTGGACGCCTGACGCCATGGCGGCCGGGCGTTGAGCGTCCATTTGGACGCTCAAGCCGGCAAAGCAACCCGCACTCCGTAGGCTTGGCGCGTGACTTCCGCCTACGGCCACGGCCTTGCCACCCTCGACGCCAACGACAACGTCCTCGACGTCTGGTTCCCCTCGCCCGCGCTGGGCGAGCACGAGGCGCCGCCGCCCCCGCGTCACTGACCGCGCTGGCGGGCGACGACGAGCTCCGCGGCGTACGCCGAGAGGTGCGCCTGGTCGAGATCGCCGACCTGGACGCGGCGCCGGTCGACACCGCGGACGTCTGGCTGCGGCTCCACCTGCTGTCCACCGACTCGTCGTGCCGCACGCGATCTCCATGGACGGCGTCTTCGGCCTGCTGGCCAACGTGGTGTGGACCAGCGCCGGGCCGTGCGCGGTCAAGGGCTTCGAGGCCACCCGCGCCCGGCTGCGCGGCGCCGGCCAGCACGTCACCGTCTTCGGCGTCGACAAGTTCCCGCGGATGGTCGACTACGTCGTGCCCACCGGCGTCCGGATCGCCGACGCCGACCGGGTCCGCCTCGGCGCCCACCTGGCCGAGGGCACGACGGTGATGCACGAGGGCTTCGTCAACTTCAACGCCGGCACGCTCGGCGACTCGATGGTCGAGGGCCGGATCTCCGCCGGCGTGCGTCGTCGGCGACGGCTCCGACGTCGGCGGCGGCGCCTCGATCATGGGCACCCTGTCCGGCGGCGGCAAGGAGATCATCTCCATCGGCGAGCGCTGCCTGCTCGGCGCCAACGCCGGCATCGGCATCTCGCTCGGCGACGACTGCGTCGTCGAGGCCGGCTGCTACGTCACCGCCGGCACCAAGGTCACGCTGCCGACGGACGGCAGGCCAAGGTGGTCAAGGCGCGCGAGCTGTCCGGCGCCAGCAACGTGCTGTTCCGGCGCAACTCGGTCAGCGGCGCCGATCGAGGCGGTGCCGTGGAAGGGCGAGGGCATCGCCCTCAACGCCGCCCTGCACGCCAACTGACGAGCCTGGCATGACAGGTCCGACGCGTCGCCGCTCACGGCCGTCGTCGGCCGTCGGTCGTCGCTCGGGGTGCTCGTCGGTCGTCGGCGGCGTCGGGGTCGCTGGTCGCCGTCGGCCCGGCCTGCTCGACCCGGCGACGGCTGCACCGCCGAGGTCGACGGCCGACCGTCGAGCTCACGCGAGCAGGCCGAGAACGCCGCCCTGATCACCGCCATCTCCGTCCAGCGCGGGGCTGCCCGCCCGCGCGGCGAGGATCGCGCATCGCGACGGCGTACCAGGAGTCGAAGCTCGTACAACATCGAGCTACGGCGACCGCGACTCGCTCGGCCTGTTCCAGCAGCGCCCGTCGCAGGGCTGGGGCAGCCGCGAGCAGATCCTCGACCCGGTCTACTCGACCAACGCGTTCTACGACGCGCTGGCCAAGGTCGACGGCTACGAGACGATGGAGATCACCGAGGCCGCGCAGGCGGTGCAGCGCTCGGCCTTCCCCGAGGCGTACGCCGACCACGAGGCCGGACGCCCGCGTGCTCGCCTCCGCACTCACCGGGCAACTGCCCGCGCGCGCTTCTGGTGCGAGACGACCGGAGACGCCGACGAGGCGAGCGACCGGCTCGACGACGACGGCCTCGTCGACCGGGCCGCGTCGTGCGCGAGGAGTCGAGTCGGCGTTCGGCACGCTGTCGCTGGGCGGGTTCGAGCCCGGCGGCGTCTCCAGCGGCCACATGGCGGGCTCGGCGCACTACGAGGGGCGCGCGATCGACATCTTCGTGCGGCCGATCGGCGCGGAGAACAAGAAGCGCGGCTGGGCGATCGCGTCCTACCTCATGGCGCAGGCCGACCGGCTCTCGATCAGGACCCTCATCTTCGACGACCGGATCTGGCACGCAGGGTCACGCTCGGGCGACGGCTGGACCGACTACGACCGTGCCGTCGTCCTCCGGCGGCGACCGGGCGATCCTCGAGCACCGGGACCACGTGCACGTCGACGTGGCGGACTAGGCCGGTCTCCCCCCAATGGGGTAACGCCCGGTCGCAGGTCGCTCGGAGACCCTCGGTCGCGCCTAGCCTGCCGACATGTTGAGTCGACGATCTACACCATCGGCACCGCCCTGACTCGCGCCCAGGACAGCGGGGTCCCGGTCGAGGTGCTGTCGACGGGCACTGGATCCAGGGCGACGTCAGCGCGGTCGACGGCCACGGGGTCGTGCCTGCACACCTCCGACGGCGCCCTCGCGATGCTCCGGGTGGAGAAGATCGATGTCGTGCTCGGTGCGACAGACCGAGGCGTTCCAGGGTCGCGAGCAGGTCGAGCCGGCCGACGCGCATCCGATGCCGGCGTCCGTGGCCGACCGCTACCCGGGCGACGCGCACGTGGTGCGCCCGCGTGCCTCGATCGAGGGCGCCTGGGACCACCGCGACTCCCTGGTTCGCGACAGCTGAGGCGTCGCACCACCCGAAGAGGTCATCGGACTCCGGCCGATCGGCCCATCCCTCAGTGCTCGGCGACGCTCTACAGTCGACGGGAACCGGGCCGTTCTCGTCCGGGGTCTATCGGGAGACAACGGCATGGCGCAGATCAACTCGACCATCTACACGATCGGCACGGCGCTCAACCGCGCCAAGGACGCCGACGTGTCGGTGGAGCTGCTCCTCGCCGGCGAGTGGATCGCCGGCATGGTGAACGCGATGGACGGCCACGGCATCGTGCTGCTGGGTGAGACCGGCGAGCTGTCGATCATCCGCCTCTCCAGCATCGACGCCGTGCGCGTGCGGCAGGCCGAAGCCTTCAACGGCACGCCGCAGGTCGAGTCGTCCCACAAGGACGACCCGATGGCCGAGCGCGCGGCCCACCCGATGCCTGCCGCCGCGGCTGACCGCTAGCCCGCGAGGCGGGCGGCGGCAGCGTCGACGCGCTCGTCGGTCGCGGTGAAGGCGACCCGGACGTGCCGTGAGCCCGTCGGGCCGTAGAAGTCGCCGGGAGCGACCAGGATGCCGAGCTCGGCGAGCGCCGCGACGGTGGACCAGCAGTCCTCGCCTCGGCTCGCCCAGAGGTAGAGCGACGCCTCGGAGTGGTCGATGGTGAAGCCGGCGGTCTCCAGCGCCGTGCGGAGCTTGGCGCGCCGTGCGGCGTACGTCGCATGCTGCTCGGCCACGTGCGCGTCGTCCTCGAGCGCCGCGATCATCGCGCGTTGCTGAGGGCCGGGCATCTGCAGGCCGAGGTTCTTGCGTACGGCGAGGAGCTCGCCGACGAGGGCGGGGTCACCGGCCACGAAGGCGCAGCGGTAGCCGGCGAGGTTGGAGCGCTTGGACAGCGAGTGGACGCTGAGGATGCCCTCGTGCGAGTCGCCGCAGATGTCGGGGTGGAGGATGCTGATCGGCCCAGAATCCGACGCAGTGTCCCAGGCCACTCGATGTAGCACTCGTCGGAGACGAGGATCGTGCCGCGCTCGCGGCACCAGTCGACGACCTTGCGCAGGTGGTCGGCCGGCAGCACCTTGCCGGTCGGGTTGGACGGCGAGTTGAGCCAGAGCAGCCGCGGGGTCTCGGGGCCGAAGGCGGTCAGCGAGTCGGTCGGCCAGTGAGCGGGCGCCGGCGAGCGCGGCACCGACCTCGTAGGTCGGGTAGGCGAGCGCGGGGTAGCCGATCAGGTCGCCCGCGCCGATCCCGAGGTGGATCGCCATGGAGCCGATCAGCTCCTTGGAGCCGATCACCGGCAGCACGCGCGTCCAGGCCGAGGCCGGTCACGCCGAAGCGACGCGCCAGCCAGTCGATCGCCGCCTGTCGCGTCTCCGTCAGGCCGATCGTCGTCGGGTAGCCCGGCGAGTCGGCGGCCGCGCGCAGCGCGTCCTGGACGACAGCGGGCGTCGGGTCGACGGGCGTGCCGATCGAGAGGTCGACGATGCCGTCGGGGTGTGCGCGCGCGTTGCGGCGTACGCCGTGAGCTTGTCCCACGGGAAGTCAGGTAGCCGGGACGAGACCGGCTTGCTCACTCGTCGTGCTCTTGCGGAGGCAGCGCGGCGATGAGCGGGTGGTCCTTGTCGATCTCACCCATCTTGGCGGCGCCACCGGGCGAGCCGAGGTCGTCGAAGAAGTCCACGTTGGCCTTGTAGTACTCCTTCCACTCCTCCGGCGTGTCGTCCTCGTAGAAGATCGCCTCGACCGGGCAGACCGGTTCGCAGGCGCCGCAGTCGACGCACTCGTCGGGGTGGATGTAGAGCATGCGCTTGCCCTCGTAGATGCAGTCGACGGGGCACTCGTCGACGCACGCGCGGTCCTTGAGGTCGACGCACGGCTGGGCGATGACGTAGGTCACCGAATCCTCCTGAGGGGCACGGGGTGGGACACGATCAACCTTAGTATCCCTTTCATGTCCGATGCGCCGGAACCCCACCCCGTGGGCAATCACCGGCTCGGGTCCGCACGTCGTCGGCAAGCGCATCGTGGTTCGCCACCTGCTGCCCGACGGCCGGGCCACGGACACGCTCGGACTGTGCCTGTCGTGGGAGGCCGAGGAGCTGGTCGTGCAGCCACACGGCCTCGAGCAGGTGACGATCCGCGTCGCGGACGTGGTGACGGGCAAGCCGATCCCGCCTCGGCCCTCGGTCAGACACCGCGAGTCGGCGCACGATGTCGAGCTGCACGTCGCCTCGCTGTGGCCGACCATGACCACCGAGCCGCTCGGCAACTGGCTGCTGCGCGCGTCTCCCCCGCTCGGCGGCCGGCTGCGTCGGCGGGGCAACTCCGCGCTGGCGATGGCCGAGCCGTCGCTTCCGCTCAGCACCTGCGTGGCAACCGTCCGGTCCTTCTACGCGGACCTGGGGCAGGACCCGTTGATCCAGGTCCAGGCCGACTCGCCGCTGGAGATCGCGCTCGGCCCGCAGGGCTTCACCCCGCTCGGCGACGGTGACGCGCACTGCCAGCTCGCGTCCGTCTCCAAGGCGCTGCGCGCGGCCGGGCCTCCGGCAATCGGCAGGTCGTCTCGTGGAGTCGGGCTCGAGCTGCGTCGTGGAGTACGGCGACGAGTCGGTCATCGCCCGCGGCGAGGCCGCCCTCGACGGCGACTGGCTCGGCCTGCACAGCCTCGTCGTCGACCCGTCGCACCGACGTCAGGGACTCGGGACCGCCGTGATGGCCGAGCTCCTCGACTGGGGCGCGTCACTGGGCGCGACCACCGCGTGGCTGCATGTGGAGACGGACAACGAGGTCGGCATGGCGGCGTACCGGCGGCTCGGGTTCGTCACGCACCACACGAACCGCTACCTCATCGGGTGAAGAACAACCGCTCCGCGGCAGCGGTCACGCGGCGCCAGAGAAGGCGCTGGATGGCGAGCACGACGACACCGGAGACGATCATCCCGGCCAGGTTGACGCCCAGCTGAGCCAGCGAACCGGACATCTCGGACGGCGTCCAGGTGCCGAGCGCGAGCGCGAGGTTGCCGGCGGCGGGCACCGTCGTGACCGAGATGAAGACGCCGACCATGGCGTTCGCCTTCGACGTCGAGAGGGCGAGCACGCCGGCTGCCCCGGCGATCAACGCGACGATGAACGACCACCGGTCCGGGTGCCAGATGAAGCCGGTCTGCGGACGTGGGCGCGACACCATCTCGGACGTCACGAGACCCGTCAGGTCCGCGACGAGCGACAGCAACGCGACGAACAGAATGCACGCGGCGAAGCTCAGCAACAGCAGGCGAAGCGCCTCGAAGAAGAGCCGCCGGCGCAGGAACACGACCCCAGTGGCGACCGCGGCGACCGTGCCGAACTCCGGTCCGACCACCATCGCGCCGATGACGAGCACCGCGGAGTCGGTGATGACCGCGATGGCGGCCAGCAACGTGGCGAGTGCCAGGAAGACGTGGAAGGTGATGGTGGGTCGCGATGCGGCGTACGCCTGATCGATGACGCTGTCCCAGATGACCGCGTCGTCGGGGTCGCCCGGTGCCAGCTCTTCCAGCCGACGCGCGGCCGCGAAGGGCCAGGCGGTCGGCGTCGAGACGAGGATGCCGCCGGACTCCCCCAGGCCGAGCGCCTTCAGCCGCGTGATCACCTCGCCGGCGAGCTCCTTCGCCACGTCGCACTCGATCAGGTCGCCCTCGGGGACGAGGGAGACGCCGGGCTGGACCGTCACGTTGGTGGCGCACTCGTGGTTGACCACGAGGTCGCGCACCGCATCGCTGAGCTCGGTCGGCACGTTGAGGCGAAGGTGGACGAGCATGGCCGCAAGTCTGGCAGCCGAATCCGATTTCGCCGCGACCCATCCTCTGCCTACTCTTGGCGTGAGCGCCGTGGAGCCTGACAACCTCCCTGTCCCGACAGAGCGACGGCGCTCCGCGCGTTCGGCGTACCGACGAGAGGCCGGGTGTTTCTGCCCGGCAAAGGTGTGGTGGCACCGCGACCTTGCCCCCGCCCACACCTCCAGGGCCACGCCAACTGGAGGTCATCATGAGATCGCTCTGTTCATCGCTGCCCACTGCCGAGCCCGGCTCGACCGTCACGCTCGAGGGCTGGGTGCACCGGCGCCGCGAGCTCGCTCGCGTCACGTTCCTGGTCGTCCGCGACCGCAGCGGCCTGGCCCAGGTCGTGCTGCCCGCCGGCGCTCCGGTGCCGCCGGAGGAGACGACGGTCCGCGTGGTGGGTACGGCGACCGCCAACCCGCAGGCACCGGGCGGCGTCGAGGTCACCGACGCCACCATCGAGGCACTCACCGAACCGGCCGTGACACCGCCGGCCGAGCTGTGGCGACCGCAGCTCGACGTCACCCTGCCGACGCTGCTCGACAACGCTCCCGTGCTGTGGCGGCACCCCGCGCAGCGAGCGAAGTGGGAGCTGGCCGCTGCGTCGTTGCGCGGGTTCCGCGCGACGCTCGACGACCTGGGGTTCACCGAGATCGCGACGCCGAAGTTCGTCGAGTCGGCCACCGAGTCGGGTTCCTCCGTCTTCACCGTCGACTACTTCGGCCGGCCCGCGTACCTCGCCCAGAGCCCGCAGTTCTACAAGCAGCAGATGGTCGGCGTCTTCGAGCGGGTCTACGAGGTCGGCCCGGTGTTCCGGGCCGAGCCGCACGACACGGTCCGGCACCTCGCCGAGTACCGCTCGCTCGACGTCGAGCTCGGCTTCATCCGCGACCACCGCGACGTGCTCGCCGTGCTGCGTGAGGTGATTGCGGGGATGGTCTCCGGTGTCGGCCTGTACGCCGCCTCTGCCGTCGAGCGCTCTGGGGCGTCGGTCCCCGTGGTGCCCGACGAGATCCCGGTGATCCACTTCGCCGACGCGCTCGCGCTCGTCGGCGCGCCCGCCGACGAGCCCGACCTGGCGCCCGAGCACGAGCGCGCGCTGGGCGCGTGGGCGCTGGCGGAGCACGGGTCGGACTTCCTCGCGGTCGAGGGCTACCCGATGCGGAAGCGGCCGTTCTACACGCACCCGTGGACAGGTGACCTTGGTTTCGACTCGCTCGCTGGCGCTCGCGGCTCAACCGGCGTTGCAGAGTGGTCGAACAGCTTCGACCTGCTGTTCCGCGGCCTCGAGCTGGTCACCGGGGGGCAGCGACTGCACCGGCCGAGCGACTACGACTCAGCCATCCGCGAGCGCGGCGAGGACCCGGCCGACTATGCGGCGTACCTCCAGGCGTTCAGGCACGGGATGCCGCCGCACGGCGGCTTCGCGATCGGGCTCGAGCGCTGGGTGGCCCGGCTCGTCGAGGCGACCAACATCCGCGAGGTCACGCCGTTCCCGCGCGACCTGCACCGCCTGACGCCGTAGGGTCCCGGCCCCGGGATATCCATGGGCGAATCGGGGGTGTTCTCCCCGGGATTCAGCCCCGGAAACGTCCATGGATATCGGGCAATCAGCTGACGTTGTCCTCGGCGTCCGGGTTGGTGCAGATCACCGTGTCGGACGGGGTGTAGGTCGTGTGGAAGTTCTCGGCACCGCGGGTCTCGGTGTTCGCACCGGCGGGCTCGAAGTAGCGCTTCACGTCGATGTCGAAGCCGCCGTAGCCCTCGTTGGCGTGGCACTGCACGGTGTCGACCCTGCGCACCTTCGCCTTGGTCACGTTGTAGCGCTCGGACGCCGAGGTGGTGATGTTCCAGTGCTTCGTGGAGTACATCGAGACGGTCACGACACCGCTGGAGGCCGACGTGGCCGGGGTGACGTTGGCGCTGATCAGCACGCCGTAGGGGGTGTCGTTGCGGAACTGGAGGTCGACCGCACCCCACGCGACGGTGGCCTCGCGACCGACCGGGTAGCGGTCGATGTAGAACGAGTGCGGCTTGTGCTCGACGTCCTCGAGGCCGGCGAAGAACATCGCGTTGAAGGTGGTCGTCGCCATCTGCGAGACGCCGCCGCCGAGGTCGGTGATCAGGATGCCGTCGGAGATGACGTAGCCCTCGGTGAAGCCGTTGGCGACCGTCCGCTCGCCGACGGTGTCGTTGAGGCTGAACGTCTCGCCCGGCTTGAGCACCGTGCCGTTCACCAGCTCGGCGGCCCGCCCGATGTTGACGTTGCGGTATTCGGCGTACGGGTAGTAGGTCGTGAAGGTGGAGACGCGTTCCTTGATCTGGAGGGCGCGGGCGTCCTTGGTCGTGAACTCGGGCTGCGCGACCTTCGCGTCCACGTTGAGCGTGCGGCTGCCGTCGGGCGCGGCGACGAGCGCGAGGAAGCCGGCGTCGACCTGGGCCTGGTCGTACGTGACGCCGGGCTTGGCCGGAATCACCTTCGGGGCGCCGCCGACCAGGGCGACGGTGGCGTCGACGGGGGCGCCGCCGTCGGCGACCACGTTGGCGGACACGACCTCGGCCAGCTTGGCCGCGTCGAGCTGCGGCGCGAGCTTGCCGTCGACCGGGGCCAGGCTCAGCGCCGGGGTGTAGTCCTTGGGGAACAGCTTGACGGTTTCCTTGTCGAAGGTCAGCGTCACCGGGCCCGACACCACCGGGTTGGCGAACGTGTTGCGGGCCTCCGCGATGTCGGCGTCGTCGATCGTGGGCTGCGCCTGCGCCAGCTCGAGCTCGGGCGTCTCGTCGTCGGAGAGGTACGCCGCAACGAGCGCGTCCCGAGTGGAGTCGGGGTCGAGCGCCTCGCCGACGCGCGGCTTGACCGTGGTGATGGATCCCTCGTCGAAGCCCAGGACACCTTCACGGGGCGCTGCGCCGTACTCCGCGTCCAGGCTCGCCAGCGCCGCCGCGAAGGCGGTCTCGTCGACGGTCACCTCGGCCTCGAAGTCCTCGCCACCGGTGAAGTAGTTCCAGAGGCGGACCGGGTCCCAGCTGTCCTCGCCGCCGGCCTCGGCCACGGAGGCGTCGTAGTCGACGGAGATGCCGGCCGTGCTCGGGTCGACGCTGACGGGCTTGCCGTCGATGGTGACCTCGATCGGGCCGGAGACACGCTCGGCCAGACCGGCCTGGAGCCGCTGGGCCGCCTCGGCCTGCGGGTGCCCGCCGATGTTGACGCCGGAGACGGTGGTGCCGCGCGCGACCTTGTCGGCAGCGACGTAGTGGGCGGCGACGTAGGCGCCGCCGATCAGCAGACCGAGGCCCAGCAGCAACCACAGGACGACGCGGCCGCCGGACTTCTCGGCGGTCACATCATCGGTAACAGATCGGATCGACACGGCTCGATCCTAGGTTCAAGGTCCCGAAACGACCGGATCGCCGCCGTCGCCGCGACGGCGCGTCCCGGGCCCCGGCAGCGTCACGAGGGACACCAGGAAGAGCACGAACGACCCGCCGAGCACGCCGTAGCCCGAGGCCGAGCTGGGGATCAGGTAGTCGCCCTCGGCCTTCGGGAGCACGACGTAGACGATCGCGGCGAACCAGCCCAGCATGAAGGCGAAGCGCCAGCCGCCGGCCGGCAGAGCCAGCGTCGTCAGCGCCGCGGCCGAGAGACCGAGCAGCAGTCCCCACCACGACGCGTGGACCATCGCGGCCGCCAGCCCGCCTCCGGCGCCGACGGTGAGCAGCGCGAGCGCCACCAGCGACCGGACCAGGAACACGGCCGGCTCAGAGGCCGGCGAAGAGGTCGGCCTCGTAGCCGTTCTCGCCGACCGGTCCGCGCTCGCCCTTGGCGAGGACGTAGTACTCCTCGCCCCAGAAGGCGTGACCCGACTCGGCGCCGGCGAAGAACGGCCCGTCCGGGTCGACCTGGGTGCGGTGCAGCTTGAGCGCCTCCATCTTGGTGTGCACGAACTCGGTGCCGTCGACGCACGCCGCGATCTGGTCGTCGGGCGTCACGAACGGCCCCATGTCGCCGTCGGGATCCATCCCCTCGAAGGTCTCGGTGTCGCCCGCCTCGCGCATCTGGCGGATGCTCTCGCGCGTCTTCGACTCGCTCATCGCGCACCAGTAGATCTTGGCGATGTCGTGCGGCTGGCCGAGCTGCAGCTTGTACGTCGGAGCGGCGGCCAGCATGGCGGCGTACATCGCGACCCGGTGTGCCTGGATGTGGTCGGGATGGCCGTAGCCGCCGAACTCGTCGTAGGTGACGAGCACCTGTGGCCGGAGCTCGCGGATCTCCGACACCAGTGCGTCGGCCGCCTCGGTGAGGTCGGCGTTCCAGAAGGCGTTGTCGGGGACGAACTCTCCCGCGATCGCGTGCCCGTCCTCGTGCCAGGCCATGCCCGAGTCGTGGAAGCGGCCGAACTCACCGAGCCAGCGGTGGTCCGTCACGCCGAGCCGCGCCATGGCGGCGGCGATCTCCTGCTTGCGGCGCTCGCCGAGCCCGCCGTCCTTGTCGTAGGCCAGGTGCCCCAGGTCCGGGACGAGCACCTCGCCCATCTCGCCGGCGGTGCAGGTCACGACGGTGACGCCACGGCCCTCGGCGACGTACTTCGCCATGGTCGCGCCGTTGTTGATGGTCTCGTCGTCGGGGTGGGCGTGCACGAAGAGCGCGCGCTGGTCGGCAGTCATGTGACCAGCCTAGGAGAGGCGCGTCTGGTGCCGAGCGCGACGCCGACGACGGCGACGACGAGGCCGAGGAGCTCGAGCGGGCCGAGGGTCTCCCCGAGCACGATCCATGCCAGCACCGCCGTCACGGGCGGCGAGAGGAAGAACAGGCTGGAGCCTGCGCCGGCACCCCCGCGGCGTACGAGCGCCCCCAGCAGGAGCAGGCCGACGATCGAGTTGACGATCGCCAGGAACGCGACCGCGATGCCGCCACGGACGGGGTCGCTGACGGCATGGGTGCCCTCGAGCGTGAGGGCGAGTACGGCGAGGGGTGGCGCCGACACCGTGAACTGGATGGCTGCCGACCAGATCGGGTCCGGACCGTGCCCGATCCACCGCTGGCCGAGCGTGCCGAGGCTGAGCGTGATCGCGCTGAACGCACCGAGCCCGATCGCGACCGGGCCTCCCGCCGCCTGTACGTCGGGGCCGAGGACGATCAGGACCCCGGTCACGCCGATGACGAGTCCGACGACCTGGAGCCGCGACAGCGCCTCCCGGAGGAAGAGCGCGGCCAGGACTGCCGTCAGGACCGGAGTCAGGGCATGCAGCAGGGATGCCAGCGTGGCGCCGAGACCGGCGTCGAAGGCGAGGTACATCGCGCCGAACTGGACGGCGTTCATCACGATCCCGGTCAGGGCGACCCGGCCGAGCGTCCCCCGGTCGATCCGGAGCGGGCCCCGGACCAGGCGCGCGAGCACGAGTGCGAGCACCGCCGCGACCGCGAACCGCAGGGCCAGCAGCGTGAACGGGGCGACGTGCTCCACCCCGTAGGGACCGGAGATGTAGCCCGAGGACCACACCAGCACGAACGCGGCGGCCGGGACGAGCGGGAGGGCTCCGACCGGGCGCGCGGGGACGTCAGTCAAGGGGCTTCTTGATCCGCTTCGGCGCGGCGGGCAGGACGAGCGGCGGCAGGGTCGGTGCGTCCGTCTCGGAGTCGAGCCAGCCGTCGTACTCGTCGATCATCAGCTCCACCATGAAGTCGGGCGCGTCCGTCACCACCGCCCACGGGTGGCCCTCGTCGTCGTCCTCACCGGCCAGGCGCTCGCGCTCGGCCGCTGCCTCGAACCCGTTGGCGACGAGGCGACGGACGACCTGTCGCGCGTCGTCCTCCTCGAAGAAGATCGCTCTCACGGGGCCATCCTCTCGCGGAGCGCCGACAGGAACGGGCGGTCGGGGTCGAGCCAGTCGACGTCGTCCAGCTCGTCGGCGGTGACCCAGCGGATCAGGTCGTGCTCGGTCGGCGTCGGCTCGCCTCGAGTGAGTACGCCGCACGCGACCCGCAGCTCGTGCCGATCACCGATCACGGCCGTGCCCGGGAGCCAGCCCGTCAGGTCGATCCGGCAGCCGAGCTCCTCGGCGATCTCGCGAACGAGGGCATCCTCACGCGACTCCCCCGGCTCGACCTTGCCGCCGGGGAACTCCCACCGGCCGGCCGCCTCGGCCGGCGCGGTCCGGCGGGCGGCGAGGACCGCGCCGTCGCGGATGATCGCGGCCCCGACGACGAGCGTGCGGGGCGGTCGAGTCACCCGCCGAGTCTAGATACCGACTCTCATGCAAGCGCCAGCGGAGACACAGCAACACCACAGCCGGCGGCATCAGCGTGGGGTCACCGACCTCAGGAGGACCCATGTCAGTCGCTCGCCGCATCACCAGCAGCCTCGCCGCAGCCGCGCTCGCCCTGCCGACGGTGGCGTTCGCCGTACCCGCCGTGGCGTCGCCGTCGATCAGCTTCGTCGACCGCGGCTGGCCCGGCCAGCCGTTCGGACAGTCCTACGGCAGCACGTTCGGTCAGACGGCCTCGATCAACGCGACGGACGCCACGACCGAGCAGTCGCTCGGCGTGGTCCAGATCTCGACCGTCGTCGACTTCGACGGTGGCCAGGCGGCCGGGACGGGCATCGTCATCGACGCGTCAGCGATCGGCGGCGGCGCGCTGGTCGTCACCAACCATCACGTGGTCGAGGGCGCCACCAGCATCGAGGTGACGGACCCGGTCACCGGCGAGACCGCGGAGGCGGAGGTCCTCGGCTTCGACGCGGTCAAGGACGTCGCCGTGCTCCGCGTGGACTCGACCAGCCTGACCGCGGTCGACACCGACACGTCCGGGGTGGACGTCGGCGACCAGGTCGTGGCCGTCGGCGACGCGGGCGGCGACGGCGGCAGCCTGACCGCGGCCGAGGGCACGGTCACCGCCCTGAGGCAGCAGATCGACATCACCGAGGACGACGGGTCGGTGGTGACGCTTCGGCGGTTGATCGAGGTCGACTCCGACATCATCCCCGGCGACTCGGGGGGCGCGCTGCTCGCCGAGGACGGGGACGTGGTCGGCATGAACGTCGCCGCGTCGACCGGCTCCAACCAGATCGACGGTTACGTCATCCCGATGCGCCGCGTGCTCAAGGTCGTGGACAAGGTGCTGGCGGGCGACGATGCCGGGCCGGTCACCCTCGGCTACTCGGCATTCCTCGGCGTCGGTCTCTCGACGTCGGGCGGTGCGGCGGTCGTCGGCAACCTGGTCGAGGGTGGCCCGGCCGCCGACGCCGGCATCGCTGCCGGCTCCACCGTCATCTCCTTCGACGGCATCGACGTGAAGTCCTCCACCCACCTGCGCCGGCTGATCCAGCAGCACCAGCCCGGCGAGCAGGTGGTCGTGACCTGGACGGACGCGCAGGGCGGCAGCCACGACGCCACGCTCACCCTCGACCGCGCGCCGGTGGCCTGATCGTCCGATTAGGTTGGGCGCATGCTTCCCGAAGGCGAGCCCGGGCCCGAGGCCGAGAGCGAAGAAGCGCCAGCGCCGGTGCCGTTCGTGCAGGGCGTCCACCTGCAGAGGACCGACGAGAACGTCCGCGAGATCGCGGCCCTGGCTGCGGTGCTGGGCGAACCGGCCGGGCTGGACGGGCTCCTCGACGACCTGAAGTACCAGGCCCGGCGCAGCCGCTTCCCGGCGCGGCTCCTCGGCCGCGCTGTCAGCGACGCCTACACCTGGGACGCCTTCGACCAGAAGGACCACCTCTGGTATCCGCAGGGAATCTCGACCAGCGCCGACGCCAGCGACACCGAGGACATCGGGGGTCGCAGGGTCCTGGTCATGACCTGGTACTCCTCCGGCAAGGACGGGGTGAAGCGCGGATCGCGCGTCACGTTCCTCGACCTCGACACGCTCAAGTACCGCCACGTGCTGCTCGTGAGCCCGGTCTTCGACAAGGAGGGCACCCTCCAGCTGCGACCCATGAACATCCACGCCGGCGGCATCGTCTGGGCCGGGGCGTACCTCCACATCGCGGCCACGAAGCGCGGGTTCGTCACGGCCCGGGTCGACGACATCATGCGCGTCATCGGCGACGACGACCACCCCGACGAGCTCGGCTTCGACGGCACGCGCGTGTCGTCGTACGGGTATCGCTACGTCCTGCCGGTCCGCTTCACCTACAAGGCCTTCACCGACGACGGGCACCAGCAGCTGCGCTACTCGTTCCTCTCGCTCGACCGGCGCTCTGACCCGCCGGCGCTGCTCGCCGGCGAGTACGGCCGGGGCACGGCGACACCCAACCGGCTCGCGCGCTACCAGCTCGACCCAGCCACCTGGCAGCTCCAGACCGGTGACGACGGGTTCTCCCGGCCGCTCGAGGTCGACGAGGGTGGCGTCGTGCAGATGCAGGGCGCTGCGCTCGCGGCCGGGCGGTACCACGTGACCGTCTCGCACGGGCCGCTCATGCCGGGCTCGATGTATGCCGGGCCGTCGGGTCACCTCAAGCGGAAGCGGTTCGCACTGCCGATGGGCCCGGAGGACCTGGCCTACTGGCCCTCGACCGACCGGTTGTGGTCGCTCACCGAGCACCCGCGGCGTCGCTGGATCGTGTCGATGAAGCGGTCGGCCTTCGACTGAGTTTTCCGCTGGTTGAGCAGCGAGCGCCAGCGAGCGTGTCGAAACCGAGGACCTTGGTTTCGACACGTTCCTCGCTGCACTCGTCTCTGCTCAACCAGCGGTTGGACGCGGCTGGCGGGCGAGCTGCCGGCTCTGGGCGACGAGGCGATCGGCGGAGTCCCAGACCTCGCAGTCCTCCTCGAACATCCCGCCCGCCAGGTTGCGGGTGCGGTGCGAGACGCGCAGCCAGCCCGGGGCCGGCTTCGCGCGCACGTGCGCGGTGAGCTCGAGCGTCGGCGCCCAGCCGGGCATGCCGAGGTCGAAGGTGACCGGCGGCAACGCGTCGACCACCATCAGGAGCTCGAGCGGGTCGGGGTCGCGCTCGCCGTTGAGGCGGAACCACGCCTGCAGCACGCCGTTGCCGTCGGGCTTGCCGACCGCCCAGCCGATGCAGGCCGGGTCGAAGCGCATGTCGAACCGATCCATCAGCGGCGCGAACTTCCGGACCTCGGGCGGCGCCAACGTGTTCGGGATGCACTCCTCGAGCGGCGGCATGTCGGGCGGGGTCGCGGTGGTGCGGACGTCGTCGGTCAGGCGGTCGAGGTCGCCGTACGTCGCCAGCACGGTGATCCTCGTGTCGTCACCCTGCTTCAGGTCGGCCGCGAAGGTGGCGACGCTGCCTCCGTCACGGATCACGCGCGTCGACACCGTCGCCGGGCCTGGCACCGAGGCCGACAGGTAGTAGGCGCTGACGGCGATCGGGTCCGGCTTGCCCGGAGCCACCTGGCTGAGCGCGTTGCCGATGACACCCAGCAGGTAGCCGCCGTTGATGCCGCCCCCGACGAGCCAGCCGCCGGACAGCTCGGCGGCGTAGTCACCGTCGCCGCTGGGCGTGACCGCGATGTGGTCGTCCCACTCGATGTCTGTCATGGCGCGAGCCTAGGAGGCTTGTGCCACGGTCGCTGAGGAGGGCTAGGCGGGACTGCGCGCGACGATGGACGCTCGCAGCCGCTCGGCCGCCGGCGGCAGCTGCCGGTCGGTCCGCCACGTCAGGCCGATCGCCCGGCGAGCGCCGGGCGACCCGAGGATCTGGATCCCTTGGGTGCCCGAGGGTCCGACCATCGCCTCGGGCACGATCGCGACGCCGAGCCCAGCGGCCACGAGGCCTTCGATGGTCGCGAGGTCCTGGCTCTCGAAGGAGATGTCGAGCGCGACGCCGGCCTCCCGCAGCAGTGCGTCGACCAGCGTGCGGAAGCCGTAGCCCGGCGGGATGGTGACCAGCTCCTCCCCCACGAGGTCGGTGAGGCGGATCCGCGAGCGTCCGGCCAGCCGATGCGTGGGGGGTACGGCGACCACCAGCCGCTCCTCCTGGAGCAGGTGCCAGCCATGGCCGGCAGGTCGGGCGGACGTGATCGCCAGGTCGACCGCTCCGCGGGCCAGGTCGGCCTCGAGCTCGTGGGAGGGCTCCTGGCTCAGCAGCACCCGCACCCGTGGCGCCTGCGCGTGGAACTCACGCAGCAGCTGCGGGACGAGCGAGGTGGCCATCGAGTCGAGGAACGCCAGCCTGGCGACGCCCGACTCCGGGTCGAGCTCGCCGCGCACGTCGGCCACCAGCTGGTCGTAGCGGGCGACCACGTCGCGCGCGCCGAGCACCACCGTCTCGCCGACCGGCGTGAGGTGGACTCCGTCCGGCGCTCGTTCGAAGAGCGTCGCGTCGAGCTCTCGCTCCACCCGGGCAAGTGCGCGCGACAGGGTGGGCTGCGTGATCCCGAGGATCGCAGCCGTGTCGGTCACGTGCTCGTGGTCGGCAACTGCGAGCAGCCACTCGAGGTCCCGGATCTGCATCGGGTCATCATACGCTTCGCGTATGGCACCTCGTCGCGAGTGACATTGGACGCATGACTCCCCGCGGCGCAGACTAGTCGGGCCATGTCTGCCCCCACCGCCGTCGCCGCTCCGCCCCGCCTCGATCCGGGCTACCTCCCGGGCTCGCCGGGCTACCGCCGCGTCGTGATCGCGCTCTTCGCCGCCGGCCTGGCGACGTTCGAGCTGCTCTACAGCACCCAGGCGATCCTGCCGGAGCTGGCGACCCGCTTCGACGTCTCCTCGACCGAGACCACGCTGACCCTCTCGCTGGCGACCCTGTCCCTCGGCGTCGCACTGCTGGTCGTCGGACCGCTCTCCGACGTGATCGGCCGGACCCGGCTGATCCACCTCTCGATGATGCTCTCGGTGGTGTGCGCCATCGGTTGCGCCCTGGCTCCGACCTGGACCGCCCTGCTCGTCATGCGGTGCCTGATGGGCGTGGCCCTGGCGGGCCTGCCGGCCGTGGCGACGGCCTACCTCCGCGAGGAGCTGCACACCTCGACCCAGGCCCGCGCCGCCGGGCTCTACATCGGCGGAACCGCACTGGGCGGGATGGCCGGGCGACTGGTGACGGGCTACACCGCCGAGCTCGCCGGCTGGCGCTGGTCGCTCGGCGCCGCGGCCCTGCTCGCCCTGGCCTGCGCCGTCGTCGTACGCCGCATGCTGCCCGAATCCCGACACTTCTCCTCCGCCCCGACCGGCGTCCGCTCGATGCTCGCCATGGCACGCCGAGCGGTGGCGGACCGGACCCTGGTCGGGCTGTACGTCATCGGCGGCTGCTCGGTCGGCGCCATGGTGGCGATGCTCAACGTGGTCGGCTTCCGTCTGGAGGAGCCGCCGTTCGGGCTCGGGCTCGGAGCCGCGAGCCTGGTGTTCCTCGTCTACCCGCTCGGCACGATCAGTGCCGCTTCGTTCGGGCGCCTGGCCGACCGGATCGGGCGGCGGGCCGTGCTGCCCGTCGGTGCCGTGGTGGCGGTCGCGGGCGCCGTACTCACCCTGTCGTCGTCGCTGCCCGTGCTGGTCATCGGCCTGTCGCTGCTCGTCGTCGGCTTCTTCGCGGTGCACGGCGTCGCGAGCGGCTGGGTGCCGGCCCGTGCGCACGCGGGCGGCGTGAGCGCAGGGCAGGCGGCGTCGCTCTACACGTTCACCTACTACCTGGGCTCCTCCGTCTTCGGCAGCCTCGGCGCCAAGGCGTGGAGCGGGGCCGGGTGGCCGGGGGTGGTCGCGCTGACCGTCACGCTCCTGGTCGTCACCGGCGGGCTCGCCCTGCGGCTGCGCACCACTCGATCACTGCTCGGATGAGGTCACCTACGCTCACGAAGGTGCAGACTCCACGCCGCAACCGAACGGTCGGCGGCGGAGTGGCCTTCGTCGCGATTGCCCTGATCGCGGTCAACCTCCGCCCCGGCGCGTCCTCGGTCGGCCCGGTCCTCGCAGAGATCATGTCCGGTCTCGGCACCGGCCCGGGCATCGCCGGTGTGCTGAACGGACTGCCGGGGCTGTGCTTCGGGCTCATCGGTGCGACGGCCGCGGGGCTTGCGCGCAGGATCGGTACGACGACGGGCATCGCCGTCGGGATCACGCTGGTCGCCGCCTGCCTGATCCTGCGCGGGCTGACCGACACGCCGTGGCTGTTCCTGGTGCTCTCGGCCCTCGCCCTGTCCGGGATGGCCGTGGGCAACGTGCTCGTCCCCGCCTGGATCAAGGCGCACGCGTCGACCGACACCGTGTTCCTGCCGACCGTCTACGGCACCAGCCTGATCGTCGGCGGCACCCTGGGCTCGGCCCTCACCGCACCGGCCGAGGCGGCCTTCGGCTGGAGCCGTGCCCTGGCGATGTGGGGGATCGTGGCGCTGGTCGCGCTACCGATCTGGACCTGGCTGGCACTCCGGGAGCGCTCGCTCACGCCGGCACGCTCCGCCGCGAGCGCTGCCGGGCCGACCACGCGGATCTTTCACTCCCCCACGGCCGTCGCGATGGCCACGCTGTTCGGCGTGCAGGCGATGCACGCCTACGTGCAGTTCGGCTGGCTGCCGCAGATCTACCGCGACGCCGGCCTCTCGCCCACCACCGCCGGCGCGATGCAGGCGATGCTCACGGCCTTCGGCATCCTCGGCGCACTGTTCATGCCGACGGTGATCGCGCGCTCGCCCAACCTGGCGCCGTGGATGAGCGCCTTCGGTGCTGCGATGCTCGTCGGCTACCTCGGCCTGCTCACCGTGCCGGACACGCTGCCCTGGCTGTGGGCGCTGCTGCTCGGCTTCTCCGGCTTCGCGTTCCCGGCCACGATCGCGATGCTCACCTCCCGGACCCGCGACCCCTCGGTGACGGCCCGCCTGTCCGGCTTCGTCCAGCCGGCCGGCTACCTCCTGGCTGCGGTCGGACCAGTCCTCATCGGGATCGTCCACTCCGCGACGGACAGCTGGACCGTCCCGATCCTGCTGCTCATGGCGACCGTTGTCCCGTTCACCTGGGCGGGGCTGCGCGTGTCCCGGCCGGTCTTCGTCGACGACGAGCTCGCGGCCTAGGCTTCCGGGGTGGAGCCAGCCAACGCCGTACGCCCCCTGCTCGAGCAGAGCATCGAGATCGCCGCGCCGGTCGCCGAGGTCTGGGCACTCGTCAGCGACGTACGCCGCATGCCGGAGTGGAGCCCGCAGGTGACCTCGACCCGACTGCGCAGCGGCTTCGAGACGTGTGAGCTCGGCGCCCAGTTCACCAATCGCAACGCGTACGGCGAGCTGGAATGGACCACGCACGCCGAGATCGTGAGGTTCGAGCCGGAGCGCGAGCTCGCCTTCCGGGTCGAGGAGAACTGGGCGATCTGGTCGTTCCATCTGTCGACCAGCGGCGACGGCACGCTGCTGACCCAGCGCCGGGAGCTGCCCGACGGACTCTCCGACCTGTCCAGGGAGCTCACCGACGGGTTCATGGGTGGGCAGGATGCCTTCACGAGAGTCAGCTTGCGGGATGCGCGAGACGCTGGAGCACATCAAGGCGACAGCCGAGCTGATCGACGGGGAGCTCCGATGACCACCACCTCAGACACCGACACGAAGCCGACCGGCATCGGGCCGACACTCGTCGGCTACGTCACCGACATCGCCGGTCACGCGCTCCACCTCGTCGCCAGGCTCATCGGTCGCTGAGCTTCGATCGCTCAGCCTGATGCGTCAGGCGGCGCGCAGCGCGCCGAGGTTCTTCACGAGTCGACGCAGCGGGGTCTCGCGGGCGACGGTGAGCTGGCCTCCCTCGCGGTCGAGGCCGAAGTGGGCGAGGAGGTCGTAGCGGCCCTCGCGCTCGGCCATCATCAGGATCGCGTCGCGGTCGTACTCGACGGCGAGCTCGGCCGCGAGGCCCAGGTCATCGGCGGCGACGGCGGTGTTGATCGCCTCGACGTAGGTCGCGTGGAGAGCGTTGAGCTCGTCGATCAGGCGGGTCTGGTTCGTCATGCTCCCCAGTGTGCGCCCAGAATTGGATCGATCCAAGAGCGCGACACTGTGATTCTGTGCACCTTCCGGGATCAGGGCTGGTGGGACAGCGCCTCGAGCACCTGCCGCGGTGGCGGGTTGGTGTGCGGCTCGCCCGCGATCACGACCGTCGGCACCGTCTCGTTGCCGTCGTTGACGCTGCGGAGGTAGGCCGCCCCGTCCGGATCGGCCCAGATGTCGACCCACACGGCGTCGGCGCCGCGTTTGCCCAGCACGAGCCGCAGCCGCTTGGTGAACGGGCAACCCTTGCGCCAGTAGATGACGACCCGCCCCTCCGCGGCCGCGCGGGCGCCCTCGGCGGCGGAGACGGAATCGGGGCGGTGTCCGAACATCCCCCGATTATGGCGTCAGTCGGAGAGGTCGTACGCCGTCGCGTGCCGTGGCTGGTAGAGCAGCATGTCGTCGGCACCGGGGACGTGCAGGCTGACCCCTCGCCCGAATCCCATCTCCTGCGGCTCGCCGGCGAACCCCGCGCCGCGACCGGAGAGCTCCGCCATGGTCGCGTCCAGGTCGTCGCACATGATCGAGATCGCGTGCCGCTTCGGCGAACTGAAGGGCTGGCCGTCGTGCACCCCGGACGTCGGGTGCACACCGAGCTCGCTGCGCCCGGTGCCGAAGATCAGCCACTCGGCGGGATCGGCACCTCCGGTTCCGGCGCCGGTCCCGGCGTCACCGGCCTCGCCCTCGGACACGAACGGCCACTGCAGCACGTCCTTGAAGAAGGCGCGGGTCGCGGTCGCGTCGTCGGAGTACACGAGGGTGTGGATGGCGGTGATCATGGCGGCCACGCTAGCGCCGCACCGATCCTGAAACTCCACGCGCTCGGGTGGAGCTTCAGGCCGAAAACCCGCTGCGGAGGCTGAAGGTCCACGCAGAGGCGTGGAGTTTCAGCGACGACCGGTCAGCGTTGCGCACTGCGGGCTCGGAGGAGTCACACCCGCTCTGACCTGCGCAACCAGTGTCAGCTCAGACGTTGAAGCGGAACGAACACGGAGCTTCTCGTCGATCGTCGAAACTTGCGGAAAACTGCCTCTGACCTGCACAAACACTGCATACCGCCCTTCGGGGGGTCCCGGTCACTTCTCGGCGATTTCGGTTCTGGTGAGGGCAAGATGAGGGCACGAGGTCACTACGAATGAGCGTCTGTCATCTGCTCGAAACTGCTTTCCCGTGTGCCCGTCGTGTGTCAGCGCCCGCGGATCCGTCGCTCGGCGGACGTCGACATAGCCCTGGCGTCAGCGGCTCGCGCGTTCGTGCAGCAGCAACCTGCGGATGAGCAACTCGTCGTTCCGCGGTGCAAATCGGCAGTCTTTTTGGCCATTGCGACATGGAGCAAGTGACCGGCCGGAACCCGAGGATTGCTGCAGCCCACCGCGAAGGGTGCGGCGCACTGCCAAGGAGTGATCAGCATGGACAGATACGACCTCGCCCTCATCGGATTCGGCGGTGTAAACCGCGGGCTTGCCGAGCTCATCGTTCAGCGCGGCGACGACCTTGCTCGTGACCTGGGGTTCACTCTGCGCGTCGTGGCAATCACGGACCTGCGGGCCGGTTCGCTGGTCGACAGCGACGGCATCGACCTCGCGCCCCTTCTTTCCGCGGAGCCCGATGCGCTGAGTTTCGCCGGCCGTAATGGCGGAAGTGCCGACCCGCGCAATGAGTGGGTGATCCGGCATGTGCCGGCCGACATCGTGGCGGAAGCGACATACACGAATCCCATCGACGGTGAGCCCGCCCTCTCCCACGTGCGCTGGGCCCTCGAATCCGGCAAGCACGTGTGCACCACGAACAAGGGGCCAGTCGCCCTCGCCGGCCAGGCACTCAAGGCGCTCGCCACGGAGCACGGTGTCAGCTTCGAGTTCGAGGGCTCGGTGCTCAGCGGCACCCCCATCCTGCGTATGGCCCAACGCATGCTCGGCGGACTGCGAGTTGAAGGTGTCCAGGGCATCATGAACGGCACCTCGAACTACATTCTCGGCCGGCTCGAGGAAGGGCTGGACCTGCCAGCCGCCATCGCGGAAGCCCAGGAACGCGGATACGCCGAAGCTGATCCCACCGCCGACCTCGAAGGTCACGACGTTCAGCTGAAGGTCATCATTCTGGCCAACGAGGTCCTCGGCGCCAGGCTGCGCCGCGAGGACGTCCCGTGCGAGGGCATCACAGGCATCACACCCGAAGAGGTGCGCGACGCCGCGTCCAAGGGACTGCACTGGAAGCTGGTCGGCTCGGCGAAACGACGCGCGGACGGCACGGTGGACGCCAAGGTGGCGCCCCAGGCCCTTCCCGCTCATCATCCGCTCGCTGGAATATCGGGAGCGGGCAACGCGGTGGCATTCGACACCGACATCCTCGGCACGGTCACGGTGTCCGGCCCCGGCGCCGGCCGCCTCGAGACGGCCTATGCACTGCTGTCGGACATCATCGCAATCCACGAGCGCCACCGCGCAGACGGCAGCGCCGCCAACGCGCAGCGAGTTCTTCAGGAGGCTTTCCGTGATTGACGCACTCTTGGAACCCGGAGTCGAGGTTGGGGCCGTCACAGCGCCCGTGCACAACCCGTACACCGGTGAGATCATCGCCTCGGTCCCCACCGTCGGCGCCACCGCCATCGGCAGCATCCTGGATCAGGCCAGGTGCGGGCGTCGCACGGCGGCCGCACTGTCCCGAGCATCCAGGGCCTCCATCCTGGAACTCGCCTCCCGGCTGATTGAGCAGCGCGCCGAGTCCTTCGCACAGTTGATCGTCAACGAGGCCGGCAAGACCATCACCCAGGCCCGCAAGGAAGTCGCCCGCGCTGTCAACACTCTCTCTCTGTCCGCGGCCGAGGTCCGGCGCAATGCCGGCGAGGTCGTCCCCTTCGACTCGTTTGAGGGCTCAGAGAACCGTCAGGGCTGGTTCACCCGCGAGCCGCTCGGCATCATCGCCGCCATCACACCGTTCAACGACCCACTCAATCTCGTCGCGCACAAGCTCGGACCAGCCATCGCAGGCGGCAACGCGGTGATCCTCAAGCCCTCGGCACAGACGCCACTTTCGGCTCTCCGGCTGGTCGACACCCTCATCGAGGCCGGCCTCCCCGAGGACGTCGTCACCGTCGTCAACGGCGATGCCGAAGTCGCGGCCTTGATCGTCTCTGCTCCTGATGTGCGCATGGTGTCCTTCACCGGCGGATTCGCCACCGGCGAGGCCATTTCTCGCACGGCCGGCCTGAAGAAGCTCACCATGGACCTGGGAGGCAACGCCCCGGTCATCGTCATGGATGACGCCGACCTGGACGAGGCAGTGGTCTCCTGTGTCTCCGGCGCGTTCTGGGCGGCGGGCCAGAACTGCATCGGCACCCAGCGGATCTTGATCGCCCAACAGGTCTACGAGCGCTTCCGCGACGCCTTCGTTGCTCGCACGGAACTACTGCGTGTCGGCAACCCGCTCGACGAGGGCACCGACGTCGGTCCGATGATCACGAGGGAGGCGGCGCTCGCCACCCAGGCGAAGGTGGACGCGGCCGTGGAGCTGGGCGCGAACCTGCTGTGCGGCAACGACGTCAACGGCTCCCTGTACACGCCGACCGTCCTGGAGGCCGTCCCGGCCACCAGTTCGATCTGGCAGGAGGAGGCGTTCGCCCCTGTCGTCGTGCTGCAGCCGGTCGATTCGTTCGAGGACGCGGTCGAGCAGGCCAACGCCATCGACTACAGCCTTCACGCGGGCATCTTCACCACGGTCTGGATCGCGCCTTCGCCGCGGCTCGGCTGCTGGAGGCAGGTGGTGTGATGATCAATGACTCGTCGGACTACCGGTTCGACGCGATGCCCTTTGGCGGTTTCAAGTACGGCAGCATGGGGCGTGAAGGAGTCCGCTTCGCCTTCGAGGAGATGACTCAGCCAAAGGTCGTGTGCATCAATCACCTCAGCAGCGCATCCCGGCCAAGCTGACATCAGGTTCGCTGAGGCTGCTGTCGGTCCTGGCCACGCTGACCGTCCACCTGATCGACGCGGTCGCTCTCGGCAGACCATCGATCGCACCTCTCTACACTCGCGGGCTCACCGGGACCCGCGGGGCCCACCGGGGAAGAGCCGCGTCCGCGTTCACCGAGATGGCCGCGACCGCGGTGGGCCCGCGAGACAGCGACACCACCGCGGCGCCACCCTCAAACGAGCCCCACACGACACGTCCGCGGTCGGCGAGATGGGGAAACCCGACGGCCCGGATGCGGGCGCCGTGCATCGTCGTGCCGAACTCCGGCAGCTCCGTGAGCGAACGGGCCGAGGCCGGACCGGCGAGCAGGTTCTCGACCGCCAGCGCCGCCTGCTGGCGCGTGCTGGCCCAGTGCTCCATACGCATCGACTCCCCACCGAGCATCGGGTGCGGAGCCCGTACGGCGTCACCGGCGCCGACGACCAGATCACTGCCCACCGCATGCAGAGTGGCGCGGCAGTCCAGACCGCCGACGAGGCGAAGCCCGCTGCCCTCCAGCCACTCGACGTTCGGCTGGGTGCCGATCGCCATCACCACGAGGTCGGCGGGCAGCCGGGTCCCGTCGTCGAGGGCCACCCCGCGCACCAGTCGGGCCGATGTGACCAGGTCACGGACGCGTGTCCGCGGCCGTACGGCGATGCCCGCCGCCCGGTGGAGAGCGAGCAGGTGAATGGCCACGGCCCGGCCGAGCGTGCGAGCCGTCGGCACGTCCGAGGGGTCCACGAGGGTCGTGTGGTGGCCGTGTTGGACGGCAGTGGCGGCGACCTCGACACCGATCAGGCCGCCACCCACGACGACCACCCGCCGAGCAGGTCCCCGCAGCGCGGCCCGGAGACGGGCGGCGTCCTCGACGGTCCGCAGCACGAAAGCGCCACGTGCCCGGGCGATCGAGCGCACGTCACGCGGCCGGGCACCAGTGGCGACCACCAACCCGTCGAACTCGATCCGCTCCCTGTCGTCGACCACGACCGCCCCGCCCGCCAGGTCCAGGCCGGTCGCCCGTGCACCCAGGCGCCAGACGACGTCCGGGGTCTCGCCCGTGACATCGAGCTCGGGCCGCGACGTCTCTCCGGTCAGGAAGCCCTTGGACAGCGGAAACCGGTCATACGGACGGTGGCGCTCAGCGCCCACCACCACCACGTCGCCGTCGTATCCGAGCCTTCGCAGCCTCGCTGCTGCGTGGTGGCCCGCGAGCGAGCCGCCCACGATGACGACCCGTCTCACGCGCCCACTCCTATGTTCACCCGAACGCCCTGAGGGATCTCGCACCCACGGAGAGATCGCGCTCGAGCCGAGCCGTCCCCTGGCTCACCATTGGACGAGGTTGCATCCGGCATGGTCGGTGGGTTCGACCTGGACGGTGGCGTGGTTGATCTGTGTCGGTCGCGCAAGAGCTCGCGGGCACGGTCGAGAACAGCATGGGTGTCCGCATGGGGGACGCACCTGTAGGTGGACGCTGACAGCGTCCATTCCCGAGGTGATGGTCCACACGTGCAGGTCGTGCGCCTCGACGACGTCGGCGATGGTGTACAGATCGGCGGCGAGCCGGTCGACGTCGACGTGGGCAGGCGCGGACTGGACCAGGATCCGGAGCGCGTCGCGGCCGAGCTTGTAGGCGCGGGGCAGGATGAAGATGCCGATGCCGATCGCGATCGAGGGAGTCGATCCAGTACCAGGAGGTGGCGGCCATGATGGCCGCGCCGGCCAGGACGCCGACGGAGCCGAGCGCGTCGGCGATGACCTCGAGGTAGGCGCCGCGGAGGTTGAGGCTTTCCTGGGCACCGGCCGCAAGCAGCTTGAACGCGATCAGGTTGATGATCAGGCCAAGGATGGCGACCACGATCATCGGGATGGCGGCGACCTCGTGGTCACCGCCGAGCCGATCGATGGCCTCATAGACCACGTAGACGGCGACCGCGAACAGCAGCACTGTGTTGGCCAGGGCGGCCAGGATCTCCAGCCTGTACCAGCCGTAGGTGCGGTGGGCGGCGGCGGTGCCCGCTGTGGCGAGGGTGATCGCGGCCAAAGACATGCCCGAGCCCGACGGCGTCCGTCAGCATGTGCCCGGCGTCGGAGAGCAGCGCCAGGGAGCCGGACAGGATGCCGACGGCGAATTCGACCCCGACGAAGGCGACGGTGATCGCGAACGCCCAGGCCAGGGGCCGCCTGCAACGTGCGCCGGCGTTGACCACGTCCAGCGCGTCAACCCGTGTCCCCATGTCCATGCCCATGCCCATGGCCGTCGCCGTCCCTGAGGATCGTCGTCTCATGGTCTTCGGTGCCCATGGTGCGCCTTTCTTGAGGATCGAGTGAATTAAGCACCAGCGTGCGAGGCATGTGACGCGATTTTCGTCTGAAGCGCGGTCAGGTGTCGTCGCCGCGAGACCGGCTGGGCCGTTCCGACACCGCCGAAGGGGCCTCCTCGAGCGGGCCGGCCAGCGACGAAGGGTGAGCGCCGTGACCGTGTCACGTACGCCCGACATCTGTCGATGCCTCCGATGCCGCGGATGCGTTCGAGCGACGCCGCCTCCAAGCGCACCATGAGTCGAAGTCGCCACTGAGGATCTCGCAGACAACGACCTCGGAAATGCGTGTGATCGCTGCAACGTCGCCTCCGCGCGTGCGGTCCTGGCGGCAGACGATTACGAGGCGAGACGACATCGCCGGCGTCGTCGCCCGCGCCACGACGCGTAGCCGACGATGTGTCGTTGACGCTCCAACCGGTCGATGCGCTGGCGCACCGCGTTGCGAGACAACATCACCTTGCTGGCAAGCTCGGCGTACGAGACACGGGCGTTACGGGTCAGTTCGGCAACGATCTTCTTATCGATGGCGTCCACGGTGGACCATCCCTTCGTGGTTGAGGCTTCCAGTCAGGAAGAGGACGCGACGGCGGGGAGTTGCGATGGGTTCGAGACCAGCAGTAGGCGGGCCAGAGCCTGGGGGAGTCAGCGGTCGCGACTGCTCCGCCGACTCGTCGGGTGTCCCGTATCCCCACAGCACGTGGATCGTCGGAACGCCCTCCGCGGCGGCGCTGAGCACGTCGTAGCCACGGTCCCCGACCATCAGAGGCGCGGAGACGTCGACTCCGCGCTCGTGCATGCGGCGCAGGCACCTCCCTGATGACCTCGCGCTTGGTGGACCGGCTGTCCGCATCCGACGTGCCGCACACCGTGACCAAATGTCCCGCCTAGACCGTAGTGCGCGGCGATCCGGTCAGCTTGGTCCTCGACCTTCGACGTGGCAACTGCCATCGGCCGACCGGCCGACGACAGCGCCTTCAGCAGGCCCGGAACCCCGTCATACACGCTGCTGTCCAAGGCGCCGATCTCGGCGTAGTGACGCCGGTACAACCGCACGGCCCGCTCTGCCGTCGACTCGTCAAGGCCGACGACCTCGCGAAAGGTCTGGCGCATCGGTGGTCCGACGAAAGTTCGCAGTGCGTCCGCATCGGGCACCGGAACATCGATCTCCGTGAGCGCGGCGGTGACACTGGCGATGATGCCAGGGCCGGAGTCCACGAGCGTGCCGTCAAGATCGAGGAGAAGACATGTGTACGACAAAGTGCTCACGTCTAGTCGACCAGGTCCAGCACCGCCCCGATGATCGTGTCGCTGTCGATCCCGTGGTAGCGGTAGGCGTCGCCGAGGGCGCCGCTCTGCCCGAACGGGGTCACGCCGAGGCGGTGCTTGCACCTGGTTGGCCGTGCCAGGAACGCCAGGGTGTGCGGGTGCCCGTCCAGCACGGTCACCAGCGGCACGGCCCGGTCGGCCGGGAACACGCTGATCGAGGATCCAGCGTGCGCCGGTCGCCGGCCCCGGCGGGCCTGAGCGCGCGGAACAGCAGGTCCGGGCTGGTGACGCACACGACGTCGGCCGCGACGCCAGCTCCGCCAGCCGGTCGGCGGCCGCGAGCGCCTCGGGCACCACCGCGCCCATCGCCGCGATGGTCGCGGCCGGGGCGCCGAGCGCCGCAGCCGGTACGCGCCGGCGACGACCTGCCGCCGGCGCCGCTCGCGCGCAGCCGGGTCGGCGGGCACCGCGGCGAGCGCCTGGTCGACCGGCCGGGTCGACAGCCGCAGGTAGGCCGACCCGCCGCCCGGCCGGCCCAGCCGGCCGAGCGCCGCCAGCAGGCACCACTCGGTGTCGATCGCGAAGGCCGGCTCGTACGCTGGTGCAGCCGGGCTGCTCCAGCCCGATCGACGGGGTCTTGATCGACTGGTGGGCGCCGCCCTCCGGCGCCAGCGAGACCCCGGACGGCGTTCCGACCAGGATCGACTGGCCGCCGGCGTAGATCCCGAACGACCACGGCTCCAGCGCCCGCTCGACGAACGGGTCGTACAGCACGCCGATCGGCAGCAGCGGCTGGCCCCACCGGCTCCAGGTCGCGCCGAGCTCGCCGATCAGTCCGACCAGGTTGGTCTCGGCGATGCCGAGCTCGATGTGCTGCCCGGTCGGCGCTCGCGCCAGTGCAGGATCGTGTCGGTGTCGTCGGCGAACCAGTCCCGCCGCTCGCGGCCGACCAGACGCCGACCTTGTTCACCCAGCCGCCGAGATTGGTCCTCGAGCTGACGTCGGGCGCCACGGTGACGATCCGGCGCGGCGACCTCGGGCGCCTGGCGGGTGAGGTCGAGCAGCAGTCCGGCCGAGCGCGGCCTGGGTGGTCGCGGTGCCGCGCGGCGTCCGGCCGAGGTCGGCGCGGGACCGTCGAGCGGCGCCGGTGCGGATCGGCGTCGCGGCGCAGCCGGCGGCGGCCTGCCGGCACAGACGCCGCGGCGCGGCGTGGCCGGCGTCGAACGCGCGCCACGGGTCGTCGGGATCCTCGCCGAGCCGGGCGGCCAGCTCGCGCCAGCTGCGTCTTGGTCAGCAGCGCGGAGTGGTTCTGCGGGTGGCCCTCGGTCGGCAGCCCGTAGCCCTTGATGGTGTAGGCGAAGATGACCGTCGGCCGGGTGTCGTCGATCTGCGCCGAACGCCTGCGCCAGCGCGGCGAGGTCGTGGCCGCCGAGGTTGCGCGACCGCGTTCAGGAGCAGCTCGTCGTCGAGCTCGCGACGATCAGCTCGCTGATCGCGTCGGCGCCCCGCGCCGGCGCCGGGCAGCCGGTCGCGCAGCTCGGCGGCGTCCGGCGCAGCAGCCGCTGGTACTCCGGGTTGGGCATCGTCGTCGATGCGCCGCCGCAGCGCGTCGCCGCCGGGCCGCTCGAACAGCTGGTCAGCAGCTGCCGTACTTGACCGTGAGCACCTGCCAGCCGGCCGCGGCGAACATGCCCTGCAGCCGGGCGGCGGCGATCGTCGGGACGACGCGGTCCAGCGACTGCCGGTTGAAGTCGACGATCCAGACGACCTCGCCGAGGTCGGCGACCATCGGGTCGAGGATGGCCTCCCAGACGGCGCCCTCGTCGAGCTCGGCGTCGCCGACCAGCGAGTACTGGCGGCCGGTGCCGGCCGCGCCGAAATGGCGCCGACGTACCGCCGGGCGATCGCGCCCCAGATCGGCGCGGTCGCGCCGATGCCGACCGACCCGGTCGAGTAGTCGACCGGATCCGGATCCTTGACGCGGCTCGGGTAGCTCTGCAGGCCGCCGAATTCCCGCAGCGTGGTCAGGTACTTCTCGTCCAGCTCGCCGAGCAGGTAGTTGATCGCGTGCAGCACCGGCGAGGCGTGCGGCTTGACCGATACCCGGTCGCTCGGCGCTGAGCTGCTGGAACCACAGCGCCGTCATGATCGAGACCATCGAGGCGCTGGACGCCTGATGGCCGCCGACCTTCAGCCCGGCCGGGTTGGGCCGGACCCGGTTGGCGTGGTCGATGATCGCGGTCGACAGCCACAGCACGCGATCCTGGAGCTCGTG
>CAVUNB010000014.1:0-81442 GCA_963742685.1 uncultured Actinomycetota bacterium
GACTACGGCGTGCACGGCGAAGGGATGGTCATCGCCAACATCGACACCGGTGTGCAGTTCGACCACCCGGCGCTGGTCAACCAGTACCGCGGCAACAACGGCGACGGCACCTTCGACCACAACTACAACTGGTTCAACGCGGCCGGCACCTGTGCGTCGGTGCCGTGTGACACCAACGGTCACGGCAGCCACACGATGGGCACGATGATCGGCGACGACGGCGGCACCAACCAGATCGGCGTGGCTCCCGGAGCGACGTGGATCGCTGCCAACGGCTGCTGCCCGTCCGACGCGGCGCTGATCGAGTCCGGCGAGTGGATGCTCGCCCCGACCAACCTCGCGGGTGAGACCCCGGACGTGACCAAGCGGCCGAACATCATCAACAACTCGTGGGGCTCGCAGACGCCCAGCAACGACCCGTTCATGGAGGACATCCAGGAAGCATGGGCAGCCTCCGGCATCTTCGGCATGTGGTCCAACGGCAACAGCGGATCGGCGTGCAGACCAGTGGCTCACCGGGCAGCCGGATCATCAACTACTCGGTCGGCGCCTACGACGTGAACAACAACATCGCCAGCTTCTCCGGCCGCGGTGCGGGCCAGGACGGCGAGATCAAGCCGAACATCTCGGCCCCCGGCGTCAACGTGCGCTCGAGCCTTCCGGGCGGCACCTACGTGCCTTCAACGGTACGTCGATGGCGGCACCGCACTCGCGGGCGCGATCGGCCTGCTGTGGTCGGCGGCTCCGTCCCTGATGGGTGAGTGGCTGCACGCGGGCACTGCTCGACGGCACCGCGATCGACTCGGCCAACGCCCAGTGCGGTGGCACCGCGGACGACAACAACGTCTTCGGTGAAGGGACGCCTCGACGCGCTCGCCCTGGTGCAGGCAGCACCGGTCGGCGAGACCGGCACCGCCGCCGGCACCGTGACGGACGCCGGACCGGTGACCCCATCGCCGGGGTGAGCGTCGACCTCGAGGGGTGAGACCAGCAGGTCTCTCACGACCGGCGCCGACGGCACCTACACGGCTCGGCTCGCCGTGGGGCGACTACACGGCACCGTGTCCAAGTTCGGCTACCAGACGGCGACGGCCGACATCACGGTCACCGCCGACGCGACGACCACGCAGGACTTCGCGCTGGCTCGTCGGCAGCCGCGGTCACCTTGAGCGGCACGGTCACCGATGGCAGCGGTCACGGCTGGCCGTTGTACGCGAAGATCGACCGTCGAGGGCCCGGTGCGGACCCGGTCTCACCGACCCCGGGCACGGGTGCGTACTCCTTTGAACTGCCCGGCATGTGACGTACGACGTCAGGTGTCGCGGCGCAGTATCCGGGCTACGTGAGCGTCGACCGAGACGGTCGAGGTCGGTGGGCGCTGATCTCACGAGGGACGTGGCTCGTCGTAGGTCGACTCCTCCACGTGTGCGGCAGCGGGTTATCGTGTTCAACGTCGACGGCACCCACCGAGAACTTCAACGGTGGCACGTCTTCCCGCCGGCTGGACCGTCGTGGACAACATCGGCAACGGGCAGGTGTGGACGTTCAACGACCCCGGCGGCCGTGGCAACCTCACCGGTGGTGACGGCGCGTTCGCGATCATGGACAGCGACGAGTGGGGCAGTGGCGGTTCGCAGAACACGTCGCTGGTCAGCCCGGTCACCGACATGTCGGACGTGACCTCGCCGGTCATCGGGTTCAAGCAGGACTACAACAACCTCGGCGACACCGCCGACGTCGATCTCAGCATCGACGGCGGCGCGACCTGGACGACGGTGCTCCACCAGACCACCGACGTGGCGCGGTCCGCGCGAGGACGTCATCCAGCTGCCGACGGCCGCGGGGAAGTCGGCCGTGCAGGTCCGCTTCCACCAGTACAACGCCAGCTACGACTGGTGGTGGGAGGTGGACGACGTCTTCCTCGGCAACCGCACGTGCGACACCATCGACGGCGGTCTCGTGGGTCGGCAACGTCTCCAACAGCGGCAGTGGTGAGGCCATCAACGGCGCATCGGTCACGAGCCAGGCCAACGCCGCGGTGAAGGTCGACCTCGAAGCCGACGCCGGACGACGCCGACCTGGCTGACGGCTTCTACTGGCTGTTCTCGCCGGAAGGTGGGCAACCGCAAGTTCGATGCCACCGCCAGTGGCCACGAGAAGGTCACCAAGACGGTCCCGGTCGCTGCTGACGGCACCGTTCGGCAGGACTTCGCGCTGGGATCCGGTCACCTCATCGTGACCCCCGGTCAGGTCACCGTCGAGAAGCAGCTGGGCAAGCCGGCGGTCACCAAGCAGGTCGAGGTGACCAACGACGGCTCGATCCCGGTCAACCTGGAGTTCTTCGAGCAGAAGGGTGGCTTCGTGATGCTGGGTGCCGACGGCAGCCGGACGAAGCTGTCCAAGCTGATGAAGATGGGACGGGGCCCCGCTCCAGCGGATCAAGGCTCCGGTCTCGTTCGCCAACACGGCGTCGAAGAAGATGTCGACCAACCAGGCGCCGACGGCCAGCGCTCCGCACGACGACCCGTGGACCGACATCGCCGACTACCCGTCCAACGTCATGGACAACAGGGCGGTCTACATCGACGGCATCGCCTACTCGATCGCGGGTGGCAACGGCACGGCGTCGTCCTCGGCGGTGTACGCCTACGACCCGGCCACTCTGGCCTGGGCGGACAAAGGCGGACCTGCCGGAGGCGCGCAATGCCGTGGCCGCCGGTGTCGTCGACGGCCAGATCGTGGTGACCGGAGGTTGGGCGGCGGCTGGCCCGTCGGCATCGACGTGGGCCTACGACCCGGCGTCGGACGCGTGGACGGCGAAGGCCGCCCCCGGTCCAGCTGGCCGCATCCGGTCAGGCGGTGGCCGACGGCAAGCTCTACGTCGTGGGCGGCTGCACGACGGGTGCGTGCACGCCGATGTCCAACAAGGTGGCGGCGTACGACCTGGCCACTGACACGTGGGCGCAGGTGGCCAACTACCCGGCTGCCGTCGCGTTCGCGTCCTGTGGCGGGATCGACGACAAGGTCTACTGCACCGGTGGCAACGGCGGCGCAGCAGGCACGGCCGACAGCTTCGTGTACGACCCGGCTGCCGACTCCTGGACGCCGATCGCCGACGCCCCGGTCGACACCTGGGCCAGCCAGTACGCCGTGGCCAACGGCACGCTGGTCGTCAACGGTGGGGTCCAGGGAGCTGCGATCAGCAACCGCAGCTTCGCCTACGACCCGGCCGCGGAGGCGTGGGTCGACCTGCCGAACTCCAACACCCCGCGCTACCGCGGTGCGGCGGCGTGCGGTGTCTACAAGGTCGGTGGATCCTCCGGCAGCTTCACGCGGCACCGGACAGCGAGACGCTGCCCGGCATGGAGGACTGCGGTGCCAGTGCCGCGGACGTCGAGTGGCTGTCCGTCAAGCCCGGTGTGGCCATCCTGGCTCCGGGTCAGTCGGTCAACCTGAAGATCACCGTCGATCCCAATGTGGCCCAGCCGGGCACGTACACCGCCTCGGTGGGGATCAAGGAGGACACCCCCGGAACGGTGGAGTCCGTCAAGGTGACCATGGTGGTCAGCCCCCCGAAGACCTGGGGCAAGCTGACCGGAGTCGTCACGGGCGTGTCCTGCGCCGGTGCGGGTGCTCCGTTGCCCGGAGCCACCGTGCAGGCGGACTCGGGTGCCTCCAGCTGGACGTTCGAGACGGCCACGGACGGCACGTATGCGTCGTGGTTCAACTCGATCTACAGCCCGCTGCAGCTGATCGCCGCCAAGGACGGCTACCAGCCGCAGACCCGCAAGGCACAGATCAAGGGAGGGAAGACCACCGCGGCCGACTTCGCGCTCAAGAAGCGTTGCTAGTCGCGACTCCCAGCTGAATCAGCTTCACTGAAAGGAGACAGGCCCGTCCCGCACTCACCACGGGGCGGGCCTGTCGCCGGTCGAGGTGAGACGGCGGAACTCGCGCCCTGCCCCGCCGACTAGCCTGAAGTCATGAGTGAGCGCCCCGACATCAAGCCCCGTTCCCGCGACGTCACCGACGGTCTCGAGAAGGCTGCCGCCCGCGGCATGCTCCGCGCGGTGGGCATGGGCGACGACGACTGGGTCAAGCCGCAGATCGGGGTGGCGTCGAGCTGGAACGAGATCACCCCCTGCAACCTCAGCCTCGACCGGCTGGCCAAGGCCGTGAAGAACGGCGTGCACGCCGGCGGGGGATACCCGCTGGAGTTCGGCACGATCTCGGTCTCCGACGGCATCTCCATGGGCCACGAGGGCATGCACTACTCGCTGGTCTCCCGCGAGGTCATCGCCGACTCGGTCGAGACGGTGATGATGGCCGAGCGGCTCGACGGCAGCGTCCTGCTCGCCGGCTGCGACAAGTCGTTGCCCGGCATGTTGATGGCGGCCGCTCGACTCGACCTCGCCAGCGTCTTCCTCTACGCCGGCTCGACCATGCCCGGTTCCGTCGACGGCAACGACGTGACGATCATCGACGCCTTCGAGGCCGTCGGCGCCTGTCTGGCCGGCAAGATCACCCGCGAGGAGGTCGACCGCATCGAGCGGGCGATCTGCCCCGGTGAGGGCGCGTGCGGTGGCATGTACACCGCGAACACGATGGCCAGCGTCGCCGAGGCGCTCGGCATGAGCCTGCCCGGCAGCGCGGCTCCGCCGGCCGTGGACCGTCGTCGCGACGGGTTCGCCCACCGTTCCGGCGAGGCCGTCGTCGAGCTGCTGCGCCAGGGCATCACCGCCCGCCAGATCATGACCAGGCCGGCCTTCGAGAACGCCATCGCCGTCGTGATGGCCCTCGGCGGCTCGACCAACGCCGTGCTCCACATCCTGGCGATAGCCCGGGAGGCCGACGTCGACCTGGATCTCGACGACTTCAACCGCATCGGCGACAAGGTCCCGCACCTGGGCGACCTGAAGCCGTTCGGTCGCTACGTCATGAACGACGTCGACAAGATCGGCGGCATCCCGGTCGTGATGAAGGCGCTGCTCGACGCCGGGCTGATGAACGGCGACACCCTCACCGTGACCGGCAAGACGATGCGCGAGAACCTCGAGGCGCTCGACCCGAAGGGGCTCGACGGCGACGTCCTGCGCGACCTCGACAAGCCGATCCACGCCACCGGCGGCATCACGATCCTGCGCGGCTCACTCGCCCCGGAGGGCGCCGTGGTCAAGAGCGCCGGCTTCGACGACACCACCTTCACCGGCACCGCCCGCGTCTTCGACGGCGAGCGCAAGGCCCTCGACGCGCTCGCGGCCGGCGAGATCTTGCCGCGCGACGTCGTGGTCATCCGCTACGAGGGCCCCAAGGGTGGCCCCGGCATGCGGGAGATGCTGGCCATCACGGGCGCGATCAAGGGCGCCGGCCTGGGCAAGGACGTGCTGCTCATCACCGACGGCCGCTTCTCCGGAGGCACCACCGGCCTGTGCGTGGGCCACATCGCGCCCGAGGCGGTCGACGCCGGGCCGATCGCGTTCGTCGCCGACGGTGACCCGATCACCCTCGACGTCGCCAACCGCACCCTCGAGGTCGAGATCGACGACGCCGAGCTGGCCCGACGCAAGGAGGGCTGGGAGCCGCTGCCCCCGAAGTACACCCGTGGCGTCCTCGGCAAGTACGCCAAGGTCGTCCAGTCGGCCGCCCACGGAGCCGTCACCAGCTAGCCGCGAACTTGCTCCGAAATAGCCACAGCCCCTGATCGCCGGGGGGTTGACCAGAGGCTGGACTGGGGCGGGGCAGCCCTGAGGAAACGATAAGCCCCCCACCCAAGGAACGCAGACAATTTGGCCAACTTCGTCAAGGCTTTACCAAGACTCAGTGAGGCTTCACCCAGATGAGCTCGTCGGAGGCCCACTTCTCCCGGGCCACGGGCACGAGGGCCTTGAGCGCGTCGGTGAGCGAGCCCTGTCCGATGGCAGCCGAGCTCGCTTCGCCGTACGCACGTCCCGCGGCGTTGTTGTGCAGGTCGACCCGGGTGTCGTGCGGGGTGTTGCGCCCCTCCTCGTGCGCGGCGGCGACGGCCTCGGCGACCGGCGCTCCGTGGCGGCCGGTGATGTAGGCCTGCCAGATGAAGTGCCGGATGGCGTTCTCCATGCCGGGCGTGCCGTCGGTGGCCGACGAGGCGATCTGGATCGCCGCGGCCGAGGCCGCCATCACGTCGGCGGCCGCTGAGGCGCTGGCCCCGGCGTCGCGGGCCGCGTTGAAGACGTTGGGCGCGCCGATCACGGCCTGCGCCGCCTTCTTGAGCGAGTCGAATGCGGAAGCCATGCGTCCACCGTGTCAGATGGGTGGGTGACACGCACCAACGAGTTCGGCCAGCCCATCGGAGACCCGGTCCCGGACTGGACGCCGCGCCCCGCGACCGAGCCTGCGGAGCTGGTCGGCACCCGAGTGCGCCTCGAGGCGCTCCGCCCCGACCATGCGTCCGTCCTGCACGGGCCGATGGTGCTGGCGAGCTCGCGGCGCATCTGGACCTACTACCCCTATCCCGACCTCACGGAGCCGACGGCCTTCGAGGAGTACGTCGCAACGCTGCTCGAGCTCCCGGCCGCGTGGCCGATGGCGATCCTGACTCCGGACGGGGGCGGCCGGGGCGTCGCCTGCTACCTCCGCAAGGACCCCGCCAACGGCTCGGTCGAGGTGGGCGGCATCGTGCTGGCAGAGATGCTCCAGCGCACGGCCGCCGCGACCGAGGCGATGTACCTGATGCTGGCCCACGCCTTCGACGACCTCGGCTATCGCCGCTTCGAGTGGAAGTGCGACAGCCTCAACGAGCCGTCCCGGCGGGCGGCGGCCAGGCTGGGGTTCAGCTACGAGGGCCGGTTCCGAAACGCGATGGTCTACCAGGGCCGCAACCGCGACTCCGACTGGTTCTCCATCACCGACGCCGAGTGGCCGGCGATCAGGTCAGCACTGGAGAGGTGGCTGGCGCCCGACAACTTCTCGGCGGACGGGAGCCAGATAGCGAAATTGCGAAAATTCCGCGCGGACTGAGCCGTCGCTCTACCATGCTTGGATGGTCTCCCCCCGGACTGCAAGTGCCCTGACCCCTGCCCTGGTCGCGATCCTCGCCCTGGCCTGGGCCCCTGCCCCTGCCTCAGCACGGAGCGATGACTCCCGTGCGGCGGTGTCGCGCACGAGCGAGTCGCAACGGTCGTCGTACCAGGGCGCAGCCGTGCGGGCCACCAACTCCGCTCGGGTGCGCCACGACCTGATCGCCCTGGACGCCGACGAGTGTCTGATGCGCTTCGCGGTGCAGCAGGCCAAGTCGATGGCACAGCAGGAGTCGATGTACCACCAGGACCTCGGCCCGATCATGCGCACCTGCGGGCTCGGTCTCGTTGGTGAGAACGTCGCCTACGGCTACGACAGCGGTCGCGAGGTCGTGCAGGGCTGGATGCACTCACCGGGCCACCGCGCCAACATCTTGAACCGTGGCTTCCGGGTCGTCGCCGTGGCCGCCCGCGAGAGCGCCAGCGGACGCTGGTACGCCGCCCAGGTGTTCGGCCGACGCTGAACCGGTAGCCACTGTCGGTGCCCCGTGGTTGGGTGAAGTGCATGGACCAGCGGATCAGCTTCATCACCCTCGCGGTGCGCGATCTCGGCGAGACACGCAAGTTCTACATCGACGGTCTCGGCTGGGAGTCGTGCATGGACGTGCCCGGCAACGTGCTGATGTTCGATGTCGGCGACAAGCTGATCCTGTCGCTGTGGGACGTCGAAGCGTTCACGGCCGAGGTCGGGCAGGCGCCCGGCGGGGGAGTGCCGCCGATCACGCTCGCGCACAACCTCGCGACGACCGAGGGCGTCGATCGCGTCCTGGAGCACGCCCGGGCGGCGGGCGCCCCGCAGGTGACCGACGCCGTCGAGCGTGACTGGGGCGGCTACTCCGGCTACTTCGTCGACCCCGACGGCTTCCGCTGGGAGATCTGCCACAACCCATCCGAGATCGGACAGAAGGTGCTGCCATGACTGATGAGAAGACGAAGCTCACGTCCCGGGAGGTTGCCGACGCGGGTCTCGATGACTGGCGACAGGTGAACGGCAACCTGAAGGCACGCTTCAAGACCGGCGACTTCGCCACCGGACTGGCCCTGGTCGATCGCATCGGCGCCGCGGCGGAGGAGGCCAACCACCACCCGGACATCTCGCTGATGTACCCCGAGGTGCTGGTCACGCTCAGCAGCCACGATGTCGGCGGCATCACGAGTCGCGACGTCGACCTCGCCCGCACCATCAGTGGCTTTGCGGCCGAGGCGGGAGTCGGCGCGGACGTCTCGGGGCTGACCCAGCTCGACCTCGGCCTCGACACCGCGCGGGGCGTCGAGCTCGCGCCGTTCTATGCCGCCCTGCTCGGCGGCGAGGTGAAGCGCGGGGAGCCGATCGACTCGAGTGGCCAGGTGCCGACCGTGTGGTGGCAGGAGCCGGACGATGACGGTCCCGCGTTGCCCGAGACCGATGTCCCTCAGCGATGGCACTTCGATGTGTGGGTGCCCGCAGACGAGGGTGAACGCCGGTTGCAGGCTGTTCTCGACGCCGGCGGGACGCTCGTCAGCGACGCCGCTGCTCCGTCCTACTGGGTGATCGCGGACGCCGAGGGCAACCGCTCCTGCATCTGCACCGTGGCCGAGCGCGACTGAGCGGTCGCCACCGCAGCCACATGCTGGGACCGCCGTACCAGATAATGGGACGGCTGGCAGAGTAGGTTGACGTCGGAGGCCCCCGACGACGACGGTAGATGCATGCGCACTGACATCCTTGTACGCACGCGACGCGTGAGCTGAGGTCCTCGACCTCGCCGCACACGCGTCCTCCCCTCGTTGCCCGCCGGGCCGAGGGGTTTTTTGTTGGCAAACACAAGCAAAGGTTCGATCATGACAGAGCAGGGCGGGATCGCTGGGGCAGCCATGACCGGTGCACAGAGCCTGATCAAGTCCCTCGAGAGCGCGGGCACCACCGACATCTTCGGCATCCCGGGTGGGGCGATCCTCCCGGCCTATGACCCGCTGATGGACTCGACTCGGATCCGGCACATCCTCGTGCGCCACGAGCAGGGCGCGGGGCACGCCGCCCAGGGGTTTGCCGCCGCCACCGGCAAGGTCGGCGTGTGCATGGCGACCTCCGGCCCGGGCGCGACCAACCTCGTGACGCCGCTGGCCGACGCGCACATGGACTCGGTCCCCCTCGTCGCGATCACCGGGCAGGTGGGTGCCAGCGCGATCGGCACCGACGCCTTCCAGGAGGCCGACATCCGCGGCATCACGATGCCGATCACCAAGCACAACTTCCTCGTCATCGACCCCGCCGACATCCCGCGGACGATCGCCGAGGCGTTCCACATCGCCTCCACCGGGCGCCCCGGGCCGGTGCTGGTCGACATCGCCAAGTCGGCGTTGACGGCGATGACCACCCACCAGTGGCCGACCGAGCTCCAGCTCCCCGGCTACCGCCCGGTGACCCGCCCGCACAGCAAGCAGATCCGCGAGGCCGTCCGGCTGATCCTCGAGTCACGCAAGCCCGTCCTTTACGTCGGCGGTGGCGTCATCCGCTCGCGGTCCTCGGCCGGCCTGCTCAAGCTCGCCGAAGTCACCGGGATGCCCGTCGTCACCACGCTGATGGCTCGCGGCGCGTTCCCGGACAGCCACCCTCAGCACCTCGGCATGCCGGGCATGCACGGCACCGTGGCCGCCGTCGCCGCCCTGCAGAAGAGCGACCTGATCATCAGCCTGGGGGCCAGGTTCGACGACCGCGTCACCGGCAACCTCGACTCCTTCGCGCCCAACGCCAAGGTGATCCACGCCGACATCGACCCGGCCGAGATCGGCAAGAACCGCTTCACCGACGTGCCGATCGTCGGGGACTGCGGAGAGGTGATCGCCGAGCTGCTCGCCGTCCTCGCCACCGAGTCCGACGCCGGCAACACCGGCGACTACGAGGGCTGGGTCGCGTTCCTGTCCGGCGTGAAGCAGGCCTACCCGCTCGGCTACGACACTCCCGCGGACGGCTCGCTCGCTCCGCAGTACGTCCTCGAGCGGCTCGGCGCCATCGCCGGCCCGGAGGCCATCTACGCCTCGGGCGTCGGCCAGCACCAGATGTGGGCCGCGCACTTCGTCCGCTACGAGCGCCCCAACACGTGGCTCAACTCGGGCGGGCTCGGCACGATGGGCTATGCCGTCCCGGCCGCCATGGGCGCCAAGGTCGGCATGCCCGGCTCGACCGTGTGGGCCATCGATGGCGACGGCTGCTTCCAGATGACCAACCAGGAGCTGGCCACCTGCGCGATCAACGACATCCCGATCAAGGTCGCGATCATCAACAACGAGTCGCTCGGCATGGTGCGGCAGTGGCAGACGCTCTTCTACAACGAGCGCTACTCCAACACCGACCTGCACAGCAAGCGCATCCCCGACTTCGTCAAGCTCGCCGACGCCTATGGCTGCGTGGGCCTCTCGTGCGACTCGCCCGAGTCCGTCGACGCCACGATCGAGAAGGCGATGTCGATCAACGACCAGCCGGTCGTGGTCGACTTCCGCGTGCACCGCGATGCCATGGTCTGGCCGATGGTCGCCGCCGGCAGCAGCAACGACGCGATCCAGTACGCGCGCGACCTCGCGCCCCAGTTCGAAGAGGATGACCTGTAGTGGCCGAGCGCAGCGAGACCACCATCAGGCACAGTACGAATGAGGCGTCGTCGGCGCCCGGAGCGAAGCGAGGACGTCGATGACGAAGCACACCCTGAGCGTCCTGGTGGAGAACAAGCCCGGTGTCCTGGCCCGCATCGCCGGGCTCTTCAGCCGTCGCGGCTTCAACATCGAGAGCCTGGCCGTCGGCCCGACCGAGCACTCCGAGGTCTCGCGGATGACGATCGTCGTCAACGTCGACGAGTCCCCGCTCGAGCAGGTCACCAAGCAGCTCAACAAGCTGATCGAGGTGATCAAGATCGTCGAGCTCGACGGTCCCAACTCGATCACCCGTGAGCTGGTGCTCGTCAAGGTGAAGGCCGACGCCCAGACCCGTGGCGCCGTGCTCGACGCCGTCCAGCTGTTCCGCGCCAAGGTCGTCGACGTCGCCCCCGACGCCATCACGATCCAGGCGACCGGCAACTCCGACAAGCTCGGCGACATGCTGCGCGTGCTCGAACCCTTCGGGATCCGCGAGCTCGTGCAGTCCGGCATGGTCGCCATCGGCCGTGGCTCGCGCTCGATCAGCGAGCGCAGCCTCCGACCCGTTCCGGTGCCCGCACCGGTCGCGGTCACCTGAGTCACCCCTGAACCCGACACACCAACCAGAAGGAGAGCCCCCAGTGGCTGAGATGTTCTACGACGATGACGCCGACCTGAGCCTGATCCAGGCCAAGAACGTCGCCGTCATCGGCTACGGCAGCCAGGGTCACGCCCACGCGCTCAACCTGCGCGACTCCGGCGTCGACGTACGAGTGGGCCTCAAGGACGGCTCGAAGAGCCGCGCCAAGGCCGAGGACGAGGGGCTGCGTGTCCTGTCCGTCGCCGAGGCGGTCCAGGAGGCCGACGTCATCGTGGTGCTCGCACCCGACCAGGTCCAGCGCCACATCTACGCCGAGTCCATCGCGCCGCACATCACCGAGGGCGACACCCTCGTCTTCGGCCACGGCTTCAACGTGCGCTTCGGCTACATCCAGGCACCGGCCGGTGTCGACGTGATCCTGGTGGCGCCCAAGGCGCCGGGTCACACGGTGCGTCGCGAGTTCGTCGCCGGGCGCGGCATCCCCGACATCATCGCCGTCGAGCAGGACGCGTCGGGTTCGGCCTGGGGTCTGGCGAAGTCCTACGCCAAGGCCATCGGCGGCACCCGCGCGGGCGTCATCAAGACGACCTTCACCGAGGAGACCGAGACCGACCTGTTCGGTGAGCAGGCCGTGCTCTGTGGCGGCGTGTCCCACCTCGTCCAGGCCGGCTTCGAGACGCTGACCGAAGCGGGCTACCAGCCCGAGATCGCCTACTTCGAGGTGCTGCACGAGCTCAAGCTGATCGTCGACCTGATGTTCGAGGGCGGCATCGCGAAGCAGCGCTGGTCGGTCTCCGACACCGCGGAGTACGGCGACTACGTCTCCGGCCCCCGCGTCGTCACGCCCGAGGTGAAGGCCAGCATGAAGTCGATCCTCGACGACATCCAGAGCGGTGCCTTCGCCCAGCGCTTCATCGACGACCAGGACAACGGCGGCAAGGAGTTCCTGGAGCTGCGCGAGAAGGAAGCCGCTCACTCCATCGAGCAGACCGGCAAGACGCTGCGCTCCCACTTCGCGTGGAAGCAGGAGGACTCGGACTACACCGAGGGCTCCGCAGCACGCTGACCCGTCACGAAGTCGCACCAAATCGCCACCGACCGGGCACAAAGTTTCGCAACTTTGTGCCCGGTCGGAGCGTATTTCAGGTGCTTTTGCGCCCGGTCACTTCACCTCGGAGCGGCGCAGGAAGAGCAGCCCGACGATCAGCGGCACGACGATCCAGATCGCGGTGGTCGATCCGAGCATGGCCCACTCCCTGGCCGTGTTCGTGCTGCCCTCGAAGAGGTTGACCTGGGTGTAGTTCCAGTCGATCCACGGCTGCAGGTCGTAGAACCACTCACGGACCTGGGCGAGCAGGGCGAGGATGCCCGGCAGCACCAGCGAGACGACGAAGTAGCCGACGATGGCCGCCGCGGAGTTGCGGAGCACGACGCCGAGGGTGAAGCCGATCGCCATACCGACGAGGTCACCGAGCACGATCTGCGCCGCGCCTGCGAGCGAGATGTCCCAGACGGTGTCGACGCCAGCGAGGGCCGAGCCGCCGAGGTTGCCGAGCGCGCCGACGGCGAAGGCGACTGCCATCGAGGCGATGCCGACGAGGAAGGTCGCGATCGCCTTGGCGCCGATCACCCGTCCGCGACTGGGCACGAGCGTGAACGTCGTGAGACCGCTGCGCTGGCTCCATTCGCTGGTGACACCGAGGATCGCGATCATCGGCAGGATCACCGACATCGGGAAGCCGATCGCGGTCGCGAAGTTCTCGTAGGTCACGGCGTTGTCGGGCGCGAAGATGATCACGGCACCGGTGGCGACGAGCGAGAGCAAACCGATGCTGACCAGCATCCAGAAGCCCGAGCGGGTGTTGAACATCTTGCGGAGCTCGACCTTGATCAGACGAGCCGTGGGGATGGAGCGGACGGCGGGGCGTTCCCGGACGACCGGGGTGACGCTGTCGGCCGTGGGGGAGATGGTCGTGGCGGTCATGCCGCAACTCCTTCGCGCTGGGTGTCGGCAGTGAGCGACAGGAACATGTCTTCGAGGCCCGCGCCTTCGGCGGAGCGGAGCTCGGTGAGGGCGATGCCGGCGGCCAGGGCCACCGCGCCCACCTGGGCAGGATCGGCGTCGGTGCGGACCGAGCCGTCACCGGCGAGCGTGCTGGGGATGCCGGCCTGCTCGAGGGCATGGGCGAGGTCGCGCGGCGATGTGGAGCGGGCGAGGGTGCCGGCCGCGGCGAGCAGCTCCTCCTTGGTGCCGGAGGCGACGATCTTGCCGTTCCCGATCACCACGAGGTCATCGGCGATGACCTCGATCTCGTGCAGAAGGTGCGAGGACAGCAGCACGGTGCCGCCCTGGTTGGCGTAGCCGCGCAGCAGGTCGCGCATCCAGCGGATGCCGGCCGGGTCGAGGCCGTTGGCAGGCTCGTCGAGGATCAGCACCCGCGGGTCACCCAGGAGAGCAGTGGCGATGCCGAGGCGCTGGCGCATGCCGAGCGAGTAGTTGCGCACGCGGCGCTTGGCCTCGTTGGGCGTCAGGCTGACCAGCTCGAGCATCTCGTCGACGCGCTTGCGGGGCAGGCCCATGGTGTCGGCGGCGACGGTGAGGATCTCGCGGCCGGTGCGGCCGGCGTGCTGGGCGGAGGCGTCGAGGAGGACGCCGACCTCGAGGCCGGGGTTGGGGAGGTCGGCGAACTTGACGCCGTCGATGGAGGCGGAGCCGGAGGTCGGGGCGGTGAGCCCGACCATGACGCGCATCGTGGTGGACTTGCCAGCGCCGTTCGGACCGAGGAATCCGGTCACGCGGCCGGGCTGGGCGGTGAAGGAGACGTTGTCGACGGCGGTGAAGCCGGCGTACCTCCGGGTCAGTGAGTCAACGGTGATCATGGGTCAACCTTCGGGGGCCCGACACCCTCGGCACATCGGGTGTCACCCCCCACGCTGCCCCCAGCGGACCCCCGCCCAACCCTGAGTCGACATCGGGGTCACCCTGAGAGCCAAGGTGAGGCAAACCTAAGAACGGAGGTACGATTCCGTCCGTGTTCGCCAACTACCTGATCGGCCTCCGCGAGGGCCTCGAGGCTGCGCTGGTCGTCAGCATCCTCATCGCCTACCTCGTGAAGTCCGACCGGCGACAGCTGCTGCCGCGCATCTGGGGCGGGGTCGCGCTGGCCGTCGTGATCAGCCTGGCGTTCGGTGCGGCACTGACCTTCGGTCCCCGCGGGCTGACGTTCGAGGCGCAGGAGCTCATCGGCGGCACGTTGTCGATCATCGCCGTGGCCTTCGTGACCTGGATGGTCTTCTGGATGGCCCGCGCCGCCCGCGGTCTGGGCGCCGAGCTGCGCGGCCAGATCGATCGCGCGGCCGACGCCGGTCGCTGGTCGCTCGCCGTGGTGGCCATGCTGGCCGTCGGCCGGGAGGGCCTCGAGACCGCGCTCTTCCTCTGGGCCGCGACCAACGCCGCCACCGACGGCACGAGCGCCACCTGGGAGCCGCTGGCCGGCGCCGCGCTCGGGATCGCCACCGCCGTGGTGCTCGGCTGGCTCATCTACCGAGGTGCGCTCACGATCAACCTGAGCAAGTTCTTCACCTGGACCGGCGCCTTCCTGATCGTCGTCGCGGCCGGGGTGCTGGCCTACGGCGTGCACGACCTGCAAGAGGCGCGCTTCCTGCCCGGGTTGGGCAACCTGCTGTTCGACGTCTCCGAGCAGGTCCCGCCGACCTCCTGGTACGGCACCTTGCTCAAGGGCATCTTCAACTTCTCGCCCCGGACGACCCAGCTCGAGGGCCTGGCCTGGGTGCTCTACCTCGTGCCGACCATGACGGCCTTCCTGATTTCTGTACGCCGCCGCGCCGCTGCGGCACCGACCCGACCCGCGGCCACCGCCCCGGTGTCCTGACCACCCACGAATAGGTTCACTGATGTCCACCAGGTCCCGCCTTCCTGTCATCGCCCCCGCCCTGCTCGGCCTGACGGGCGCGCTCCTGCTCGCCGGTTGCACCGAGAACGCCCCTCCGGCCGAGGAGGGCGACGCGCGCAGCATCACCGTCGAGTCCTCGGCAGACGCGTGCGACCTGTCGGCCGCTGAGGCCCCCGCGGGCAAGCTGACCTTCAGCGTCAAGAACACCGGATCCGACGTCACCGAGTTCTACCTCCTGGCGCCCGACGGGCTGCGGATCGTCAGCGAGGTCGAGAACATCGGCCCCGGGCTGACCCGCGACCTCACCGTCGTCGCGCCCGAGGGCAGCTACATCACCGCGTGCAAGCCCGGCATGGTCGGTGACGGCATCCGTGCCGACTTCACCGCCACCAAGTCCGACGAGGAGGTCGAGGTCTCCGCCGACGACGCCGAGCTCGTCGACCAGGCGCTGGCCAACTACGGCGCCTACGTCGAGGACCAGACCGACCAGCTCGTCGCGAAGACGCAGGAGTTCGTCGACCTCTACAAGAGCGGCGACGACGACGCTGCCCGCGCGCTCTACGCGGTCGCCCGCACCCACTGGGAGCGGATCGAGACCGTGGCCGAGTCGTTCGGCGACCTCGACCCGATGATGGACGCCCGCGAGGCCGACCTCGCCCCCGGCGACACGTGGACCGGCTGGCACCGGATCGAGAAGGACCTGTGGCCCGAGCGCGCCGAGGGCTACCAGCCGCTGAGCGCCAAGGGCCGCGCGAAGTTCGCCGACGACCTGATGGCCAACACCGACGAGCTCGCCACCCGCGTGCCCGACCTGACCTACACCGTCGACCAGATCGCCAACGGTTCGCGCGGCCTGCTCGACGAGGTCGCCACCGGCAAGGTCACCGGCGAGGAGGAGTACTGGTCGCGGACCGACCTCTACGACTTCCAGGCCAACGTCGACGGCGCCCGGGTGGCGTTCGACGGTGTCCAGCCGATCGTGGAGAAGAACGACCCCGAGCTGGCCGAGCAGATCGCCACCCGCTTCGAGGAGCTCCAGGTGCTCCTCGACGCGACGCGCGAGGGCGACGGCTTCGTGTTCTACGACGAGCTCTCCGAGGACCAGGTCAAGCAGCTCTCCGACGCCGTCAACGCCCTCAGCGAGCCGCTCTCGAAGCTCGCCGCGGCAGTAGTGTGATCACCATGTCCGGAGTCTCACGCCGCGGCCTGCTCGGTGGCATCGGTGCCGCTGGGGCAGGCGCGGCAGCGGTCGGTTTCGGCGCCGGCTGGGCAGCGCAGGGTGGCGAACCCGACCCCTCGGTCGGCGCCCACGACCTTCGAGCTGTACGGCGACCACCAGGCCGGCATCGTCACGCCGGTCCAGGACCGGCTGCACTTCGCGGCGTTCGACGTCATCACCGACGACCGCGAGGCGCTGGTCGGCCTGCTGCAGGCGTGGACCGCTGCGGCCGCCGAGATGATGGCCGGCCGGCCGGCGGGGCCGGACACGTCGACGTACAACACGCCACCGGACGACACGGGGGAGGCCGACGGCCTGCCGCCGAGCCGCCTGACCATCACCTTCGGCTTCGGTCGGTCGCTCTTCGACGACCGCTTCGGGCTGGCCGATCGGTTGCCCGAGGCGCTCGTGGAGCTGCCGCACTTCCCGGGCGACAACCTCGATCCGGCTCGGTCCGACGGTGACCTCTGCATCCAGGCGTGCTCCGATGACCCGCAGGTGGCCGTGCATGCCGTGCGCAACCTCGCACGGATCGGCTTCGGCACGGTGTCCGTGCGCTGGTCGCAGCTCGGCTTCGGCAAGACGTCGAGCACGACCCGTGACGAGCAGACGCCGCGCAACCTGATGGGGTTCAAGGACGGCACCATGAACATCAAGTCGGACGAGGAGTCGCGCCTCGACGAGCACGTCTGGGTCGACGACGACTCGTGGCTCGCCGGCGGGTCCTACCTCGTCGCGCGCCGGATCAACATGACGATCGAGATCTGGGACCGGCAGACGCTGCAGGAGCAGGAGCACGTCTTCGGCCGCACCAAGGCCGCCGGGGCACCCCTGTCGGGTGGCGAGGAGTTCGACCAGCCGGACTTCGAGCTCGAGGGTCGCGAGGGGCCGCTCGTCGACCCGGTGTCCCACGTCGCGCTCGCCCACCCCGACTCGAACAAGGGCGTGCGGCTGCTGCGTCGCGGCTACAACTTCGTCGACGGCTCCACCTCGATCGGCCGCCTCGACGCGGGGCTGTTCTTCCTGGCCTACGTCATCGACCCGCGCACGCACTACATCCCCATGCAGACGGCCATCTCCAGCAAGGACCTGTTGCAGGAGTACGTCCAGCACACCGGCTCCGGGCTGTTCGCCGTCCCCGGCGGCATCGCGCGCGGCGAGTACGTCGGTCAGGCGCTGTTCGCCTGAACGGGTGCAAGATGTGGCCATGAGCGAACGCACTCTGGACGTCACCCGGCGGCTCGGCGTCGAGCAGACCGGCATCGAGATCATCGACGAGGCCGACCGGACCGCCAGTCCGCGCGACCTGTTCTGGCCGTGGTTCGCGGCCAATGTGAGCGTCTTCGGCATCAGCTACGGATCCTTCGTGCTGGGCTTCGGCATCTCGTTCTGGCAGGCGGCGGTCGTCACGGTGATCGGAGTCGTCGTCTCGTTCGCGTTGTGCGGCGTGATCGCCATCGCCGGCAAGCGCGGCTCTGCCCCGACCATGATCCTGAGTCGCGCGGCCTTCGGAGTGAACGGGCAGAAGGTGCCCGGCGTCGTCTCCTGGCTGGTCTCCATCGGCTGGGAGACGTTCCTGGCGATCCTCGCGGTGCTCGCCACCGCCACCATCTTCGACCAGCTCGGTTGGGCAGCCGGGACGGCGACGAAGGTGGTGGCCACCGTCGTGGTGGCCGCGCTCATCGTCTCCGCCAGCGTCGCGGGCTACCACGTCATCATGAAGATGCAGTCGTGGCTGACCTGGATCACGGGCATCGCGACGGTCGTCTACGTCGCGCTGACCCTCGACGAGGTGCACTGGTCGGCGGTCAGCTCCATCCCCGACGGCAGCGTCCAGCAGATGGTCGGTGCGCTCGTGATGGTGATGACCGGCTTCGGCCTCGGCTGGATCAACATCGCGGCCGACTGGTCGCGCTACCAGAAGCGAACCGCGTCCGGTCCCTCGATCGTCGGGTGGAACACCCTCGGCGGTGCGATCGCACCGGTCCTGCTGGTGCTCTTCGGCCTCCTGCTCGCCGGGTCATCGCCAGACCTCTCGGCGGGCATCGTCGCCGACCCGATCGGCACCCTGGGCACGCTGCTGCCGACCTGGTTCCTCGTCCCGTTCCTGCTGGCCGCCATCCTGGCGCTGGTGAGCGGAGCCGTGCTCGGCATCTACTCGTCCGGCCTGACGCTGCTCTCGCTCGGCGTGAAGCTCAAGCGCCCGCAGGCGGCCGGTGTCGACGGTGTGATCCTGACGCTCGGCACGATCTACGTCGTCTTCTTGGCCGAGGACTTCCTCGGGCCGTTCCAGAGCTTCCTGATCACGCTGGGAGTGCCACTGGCGTCGTGGGCCGGCATCATGATCGCCGACATCGCACTGCGCAGGCGTGACTACGACGACGAGGCCCTGTTTGACGCCAGCGGGCGCTACGGCTCGTTCGACTGGACCTCGATCGGCACCATGGTGGTGGCGTCCGTGCTCGGTTGGGGCCTCGTGGTCAACTCCTTCGCGGCCGACGCGTCGTGGAACAACTGGCAGGGCTTCCTGCTGGATCCCCTCGGTCTGGGCACCTACGTCGACGACCCTGCCGGTCCCTACTGGGACGGACCCTGGGCCTACGCCAACCTGGGCGTGCTCCTCGCCCTCGTCCTCTCGTTCGCCGTGACCCTGGTCGCCCGCCGCTCGACCGTCGCCCGCCAGGAGTCCGCATGACCGTGGCAGGCTGGCCCGCATGAGCACTGTCGCCATCGTCGGAGGAAACGGCCAGATCGCCCGCCTGCTGCACCCCCTGCTGGTGGCGCGCGGGCACACGCCGGTCGCGCTCGTGCGCTCGGAGTCCTATCGCAATCGCCTGGAGGCGGTGGGCGCCGCGGTCCGGCTGCTCGACATCGAGAAGGACACCGCCGCAGACTTCGCCGCCGCCTTCGAGGACGCGCACGCGGTCGTCTTCCTGGCCGGCGGGGGCCCCGACGGCAACCTCGAGCGCAAGCGCACCGTCGACCTCGAGGGCTCGCTGAAGTCGATCGAGGGTGCCGGGCTGGCCGGCGTCAGCCGCTTCGTCCAGGTCTCGGCCATCAACGTCGACGAGCCGGTCCCGGACGACGCGAGTCCGGTGTGGAAGGCGTACGTCGAGGCGAAGCGCGACGCCGACGCCGCCCTGCGCCTCAGCGCCCTCGACTGGACGATCATCCGGCCCGGCATGCTGACCGACGACGAAGCGACCGGCCTCGTGGAGCTGGGTCACGACGTCGCCCGGGCCGAGGTCCCGCGCGCCGACGTGGCCGCCGTCCTCGCCGAGGTGCTCGACTCGGGTGAGGGCATCGGCGCCCAGTGGAACCTCGTGTCCGGAGACACACCCGTCGCCGACGCGGTTGCGGGAACATCCGCGCTCTGAGTGCCGTTGCGGCCTACATGCGTATCGACATCTGGTCCGACGTGGTCTGCCCGTGGTGCTTCATCGGCAAGCGCCGCCTCGAGACGGCCCTGACCACCTTCGAGCACGCCGACGACGTCGAGATCGTCTGGCACTCCTTCCAGCTCGACCCGGGCGCGCCGTCGACTCCGGTGGAGACCGTCGCGGAGGCCCTGGGTCGCAAGTACGGCGGCGGGCCGGACGCCGGCAGGACGATGATCGACCGCGTCGAGGCCGTCGCCGCCGAGGAGGGCATGATCTGGCGCCACCACGACTCGTTGCGGGTCGGCACCATGGACGCGCACCGCCTGCTGCACCTCGCGCTGCACGACGGTGGTCCGGAGACGCAGGGCCGGGTGAAGGAGGCGCTGCTGGCGGCGTACTTCATCGACGCCCGCAACGTCGCCGACCACGACGAGCTCCGGGCGATCGTCACCGGCGCCGGGATCGACGCTGCCGCGGTCGATCGGGTGCTGGGGAGCACGGAGTACGCCGACGAGGTGTGGGCCGACATCGAGAGGGCGCAGGCACTCGGCGCCACCGGCGTCCCGTTCTTCGTCGTGGACAACAAGTTCGGCGTCTCAGGAGCCCAGCCGGCCGAGGCGTTCACGCAGGTGCTGGACCGAGCGTGGTCGGAGTCGCACCCGGTCGTGGAGATGCTTGCCGGTGGCCAGGCGAGCGGGGAGGCCTGCGGACCGGACGGTTGCGCGATCTGACGTGCTGACCTTGTAGGCTGGCCGCGCACAGCGTCGTGCAGGCCCTCATCGATCACCTTCACCGAGGAACTCCGCTGTGACCAAGCCTGTCGTACTCATCGCCGAAGAACTGAGCCCCGCCACCGTCGAGGCGCTCGGTCCGGACTTCGAGATCCGCCACTGCAACGGCGCCGACCGCGCCGAGCTGCTCTCCGCCATCGTCGACGTCGACGCCATCCTCGTGCGCTCGGCCACCAAGGTCGACGCCGAGGCGCTCGCCGCCGCAAAGAGGCTCAAGGTCGTCGCCCGGGCCGGTGTCGGCCTCGACAACGTCGACGTCAAGGCCTCCACCCAGGCCGGCGTGATGGTGGTCAACGCCCCGACGTCCAACATCGTCTCCGCCGCCGAGCTGGCCGTCGCGCTGATGCTGGCCGCCGCTCGCCACGTCAGCCCCGCGCACGCCGCGCTCCGGGGTGGCGAGTGGAAGCGCTCGAAGTACACCGGCATCGAGCTCTACGAGAAGACCGTCGGCATCGTCGGCCTCGGCCGCATCGGTGTGCTGGTCGCCCAGCGCCTCAGCGCCTTCGGCATGAAGGTCATCGCCTACGACCCCTACGTCCAGGCCGGCCGTGCCGCGCAGATGGGCGTCCGCCTCGTCGACCTCGACACGCTTCTCGCCGAAGCCGACTTCATGAGCGTGCACCTGCCCAAGACCCCCGAGACCGTGGGCCTGATCGGCGCCGAGCAGCTCGCGAAGGCCAAGACCTCCCTCGTGTTGGTCAACGCCGCCCGCGGTGGCATCGTCGACGAGGCCGCGCTCTACGACGCCCTCAAGACCGGCCAGATCGCTGCCGCCGGCCTCGACGTCTTCGCGAAGGAGCCCTGCACCGACAGTCCGCTCTTCGAGCTGGAGAACGTCGTCGCAACGCCGCACCTCGGCGCGTCGACCGACGAGGCCCAGGAGAAGGCCGGCATCGCCGTGGCCAAGTCCGTCCGCCTCGCCCTGTCCGGTGAGCTCGTGCCCGACGCCGTCAACGTCCAGGGCGGCGTCATCGCCGAAGAGGTCCGCCCCGGCATCCCCCTCACCGAGAAGCTCGGCCGCGTCTTCACCGCGCTGGCCGGCGAGGTCGCCCAGCAGATCGACGTCGAGGTGCGTGGCGAGATCACCGAGTACGACGTCAAGGTGCTCGAGCTGGCGGCCCTCAAGGGCGTCTTCACCGACGTCGTCGAGGACCAGGTCTCCTACGTGAACGCCCCGCTCCTCGCGGCCGAGCGCGGCACCGCCGTACGCCTCGTCTCCGACCCGGAGAGCCCCGACCACCGCAACCTGATCACGATCCGCGGCACCCTTGCCGACGGCTCGCAGATCTCGGTCAGCGGCACGCTCGTGGGCATCTCGCAGAAGGAGCGGCTCGTCGAGGTCAACGGCTTCGACGTCGACATCGAGCCCACCGAGCACCTCGCGTTCTTCACGTACGCCGACCGCCCGGGCATGGTGGGCACGGTCGGCGGGATCCTCGGCGACGCCGGGGTCAACATCGCCGGCATGCAGGTCTCGCGACAGGACAAGGGCGGCGAGGCGCTGGTCGCACTGTCTGTCGACTCCGCGATCCCGGCCGAGACGCTGGCCGAGATCGAGACCGCCATCAGCGCGGCCTCGGTGCGCGCCGCCGACCTGGTCTGACGGCCGGTCCGAACTACGCCACGGTGAGGCGGTCGGAGGTCTCTCGGGCCGCCGCGCCGGGGTTGGCCCACGCCTGAGCGAGCCGGCTGACGGCGAGCTCGAGCTCGTCGGCACGCCGCGTCCACGGCAGCCGGACGAAGTGCTCGAGGCCCCCCTCCACGGCGAACACCCGACCGGCTGCGGCGATCACGCCGAGCCGTTCGGCCTCCGCGACGAGCGCGCTGGCGCGGGGCTGGGGGAGCCGGCACCACACCGCCAGGCCACCCGCCGGCCGGTGGAACGACCAGTCGGGCAGCTGCCGGTCGAGAGCGTCGAGGAGCACGTCGCGTTGCCGGCCGAGCCGCTCGCGGTTGGCCGCCCACACCGCGTGCCGGTTCTCGATGAGGTGCACCAGCGCAAGCTGCTCGAGCAGGGGAGCACCGAGGTCGAGACTCATCCGGGCCTGCAGAAGTGCTGGCATCATCTGCTCGGGTACGCGCAGCCAGCCCAGTCGCAGCCCGCCCCAGAACTGCTTGCTGGCGCTGCCGATGGTGATCGCGCCGGGGGAGTGGGACGCGAACGGTGCCGGCATCTCCTGCCCGTCGAGCGCCAGTGCCTGGTGTGCCTCGTCCACGACCGGGATCACCCGGGCGCGCTTCAGTGCGGCGGCATACTCGGCGCGTTGCGCGTCGCTCATCACCAGGCCGGTCGGGTTCTGGAAGTCGGGGATCAGGTAGGCCAGCCGTGGCGCCGCCTGCCTCACGATCGCGGCCGTCGCTGCGAGGTCCCAGCCGTCGGGGTCCACCGGTGCCGGCACCAGGCGGGCGCTGCGATGGCCGAGTGCCTGGGTGGCGTTCGGGTAGACCGGGTCCTCCACGACCACCCGGTCACCGGGCGCGGTGAGCGCTTGCGCGACCACGGCCGCACCCGCCAGTGCGCCACTGGTCACCATGATCTGCTCCGGCGTCGTGGGGAGTCCGCGTTCGGCGTACGTCTCGGCGAGCACCTCCCGCAGCCGGGTCAGCCCGGCCGGGTAGTAGCCGTGGCTGGAGAGGTAGGGCGGCAGCTCGGCCACGGCTGCCTCGTAGGCGGCGGCGACCCCGGCCGGGGCGCTGGGCGCCGCGCAGTTGAGGTCGATGACGTCGGGGTCCTGCGACCACGGCGCGAAGATGCGGTCGGTCACGGACTGCGCGCGCAGTGGAAGCCTGGTCACGGTGCCGGAGCCGCGCCGCGATTCGGCGTACTCCCGATCCCGGAGCTCCGCATAGGCCCGGGTCACGGTGGTCCGGCTGACGCCGAGGGCGGTGGTGAGCTCGCGTTCGCTCGGCAACCGTGTGGCGGCCGGGATGCGGCCCTCGCCGATGAGCAACCGCAGGCCCTCGGCCAGCTCGAGGTAGAGCGGGCGCTCGTCGCCGGTGAGATTTCCGACCAGGGTGGCCACCCGGGTGGCGCTGATGTTGCGGCTCATGCAGACCACTCTTCCACGATTGGCTATCGAAGAGAAGGCCAATCTCGGAGAGACTGAGCGCATGAGCATCACTTCCGGCACCGCAGACGTGCGCCCCGTCCCCGCCCTCGTCGACCTCGGCCCGATCGCGCAGCTCCGCGCCGGTCGCCTCGGCCGTCGGGTGCCGCAGCTCATCATCGGTCTCTTCCTGTACGGCGTCTCGCTGGCGCTCATGGTGCGGGGGGCGCTCGGCCTCGCGCCGTGGGACGTGCTGCACTCCGGCTTCATCAAGCACGTGCCGATCACGCTCGGCCAGGCCGTCGTGCTGTTCAGCTTCGTGGTGCTGGTCTTCTGGATCCCGCTCAAGGAGAAGCCCGGCATCGGCACCATCGCCAACGCGTTCATCGTCGGCTTCTCGGCGGACGCGACGCTGGCCGTGCTCGGCGACGGCCATGGGCTGTTCGCGAGGATCGCCCTGACCATCGGTGGCATTGCGTTGTGCGGTCTCGCGGGTGCGCTCTACATCGGTGCGCAGTTCGGCCGCGGTCCGCGCGACGGGCTGATGACCGGACTGGTGCGCCGCACCGGGCTCTCGCTCCGGCTGGTGCGCACCGGCCTCGAGGTCGTGGTCGTCCTGCTGGGCCTGGCAATGGGCGGTGTGCTCGGCCTCGGGACGGTGCTCTACGCGGTGCTGATCGGCCCGCTCACCCAGCTGATGCTGCCGTGGTGCACCGTGGAGATCAGCGACGCCGCAGCCGGGCAGGACTGAGCTGGCCGGCGGGCGTCAGCGGGCGGCGTAGTGGGCGGCGATCCGATGCGCGCTCAGGGTCGCGGCTCAGCCGGCTGACACGAGGTAGGAGATCACGCCCAGGCTGATCGTCATCGAGAGCAGGACGCCGATCGGGCCGAAGGCCAGCGGCAACGCGGTGACGGCCCAGACGTCGAAGCCGCGGAACAGGCTCGCGAAGAGACCGGGTGGGATGGCTCCCATGGGAGTGCTCACCATCGGTTTGGCGTAGTCGGGCGGCCGCGCGGTCACCCAGCGCACGGTCGCGGCCAGGGCGGAGAGCCCGCACGCCAGGGCGAGGACGGCGGCCTCGTCGAGCGGCAGCACCGGCAGGAGCGTCCACGTCGTGCCGAGGGCGAAGAGCACGAGAGCCGTGCCGGGCACGACGAGGTGGGCCGAGCGCAGGGCCTGGTCGCTCAGCGGCAGCATCCGGGCCACTCCGCGGGTTCGTACGACGACGCGCAGTCCCGCACACAGCGGGGGACCGGCCAGCAGCCCGGCCAGGGTGGTCGCCAGCACGACCGGCCTCCCGACGTCGGCCGACGCTGCGGCGTACGGAATGAGCGTCATGCCGGCCAGCACGACGTAGGGCTGCGGTGCGCGCATGGCGCGGCGCAGGTCGCGGTGGACCAGCGCCCACCAGCCGAGCGGGCCGCCCGTGTGTGAGGTGACGTGGGCCGCCTTGCCCCAGCGGCGGGCCAGCAGCACGTCGTACATCAGGCCGAGGTCGAGGGAGGACAGGGCGCCCGACAGGGCGGGGGACAGGTGCTCGGTCTGGCCGAGGACCCGTCGTGACATCGACCCGAGCGAGGTGGCGGCCCGCCAGGTGAGGACCGTTGCGAGCACCAGGCAAGCGGCGGCGATGGCCGTCACGACCGTGCGGGCCGCGGTGGGGATGCCGCTGAGCCTGTTGTCGGCGGCCAGCGCGAGCAGGATCCACAACGAGCCGGTCACCAGCCACGTCAGCCAGCGCGCCGCCGGGTGCTCGTGCAGCTGGGACAGGGCCGCGAGCGCGACGCAGGCCAGGCTGGCTGCACTCCCGGCCAGCACGAAGGCGCTCGCCGCGGACAGGTCGAAGCCGCCGAGCAGCGCCGGCGCCAGCAGAGCCAGGCACGAGCCGGCGAGCGTGAGCGCGACGATGCGCAGCCATCCCGGACGCAGCAGGCCGCCGCGGTCGACGGGCGTGCTGAGCAGCCAGGCATTGGCGGCCGGCGGGCTGAAGACCGGACCGAGCAGGCGGGCGACCCCCAGGGCCAGCGCGGTCACGGCCAGTGCGCACAACCAGGGAGCCAAGGTGCGCACCTGCGCGCACGTGCCGGCGCAGGACACGTCGGCCAGACGGCGCAGGTTGAGCACGACGTTGCCGGCCATCGAGCCGACCATCACCACGGTGAACATCGCGATGTAGGCGTCGCTGAAGATGTCCCAGTAGTTCAGCTCGGCCCGACCGCGGCGCCACTCGCGCACCTGGCCGCGCAGCTCGCCGGCCCGCGGTGCGTCAACCGCGATCATCGCCCGCTGCTGAGTCGCCCGATTCCGACTGGCCCAGCTGCAGCACCCGGTCGCACACCTTCGCCACCAGGTCGGGGTCGTGGCTCACGAGCACGATGCCGCGACCAGCGGCCTTCTCGGCCAGCAGCTTGTCGCCGAGCCAGGCGACTCCTTCGACGTCGAGGCGCTGCTCGGGCTCGTCGAGCACCAGCAGCGTTCGCGGTCGCACGAAGATGCTGGCGAGGGCGAGCCGGCGCCGTTGTCCGGAGGAGAGCGTCGAGGGCAGCTGGCCGGAGACCTCGATCAGGCCGACCTCGACCAGCACCGCGTCGACGAGGTCGTCGGCGTCCCGCTCGCCGTGGGCGCGCGCAATCAGGTCGAGGTGCTCGACGACGCTGAGGTCGGGGAAGAAGTCGATGTCGTCCATCACGATGGCCAGGTCGCGACGGATCCCCGGTGTGCGCTCGTCCAGCTCGCGACCCGAGAGGAACGCCTCACCCGCGTCGGCCTGATCGGCGCCGACGATGCAGCGAAGGAGTGTGGACTTGCCGCTGCCGTTGGGCCCCACGACGCCGATGGCCTCTCCGGCCGCGACGTCGAGATCGACCGAGTCGAGGATCGTGCGCTCACCGAAGCGACGCGTGATCCCTCGGACACTCAGCAGTGATGGCGCATCCCCCATGGGGCCATCCAAGCAACCGGCGCCCGAGTCGGGGCGCCGGGGTCAGCGACGAATGGCGATGAGTGCTGAAGCGTCGGACGCGATCATCACCTCGACGGCGGTGAAGCGCTCGTCGGTGAGCCACTCCTCGCGCAGCGTGTCGACGCGGCCGTAGGAGATGGGCGGCCACACCTCGCAGGGCGTGAAGTCGTCGAGCACGACGATGCCGCCGGGCTCGAGGAGGTCGAAGAGCGCCTCGGCCCGCACCGACGCCGGATCGCCCGAGTCGAGGAAGATCAGCGAGTAGGGGCCGCGCTCGTGCAGCGTGGACCAGTCGGCCTCCAGCACCTCGACGCGGTCGTCGTCCTTGAAGATCTCGGCCGCCGCGGTGGCCAGCTTGGGGTCGAGCTCGGCGGTGATGATCCGGGCTCCGTTGCGTACGCCGCTGCGCAGCCACGCGGTGCCGACGCCGCAGCCGGTGCCGAACTCCGCCATCGTGCCGCCGCGCGTCGCGGCCAGTGTCGCGAGCAGGCGACCCGTCTCGTTGCGGCAGAACCCGACGTACCCCGCCTTGCGGGAGACGTCGAAGGCGCGGGACACGATCTCGGGTAGTTCGGGAGGAGCACTCATGAGGTTGCCGAGTCTTTCATGACAAGACGACTGTCTCGCATCGTGAGCAACGCGGGGAAAGTGGCTGCGCGAGACCGGTCCGGCGGCGTACGGTCATCTCACCATGCGGAGCGTTTACGTACTTATTGAGCGCCGCGGCGAGGCCTGACAGGACAAGGCCCACTCGTCGCGGTGTTCGGCGTGCGACGCTCGTCGGTCTGGGGCCCTGTCAGCAGTGGTGGTTCACACCCTGCAGTGCCGGTTCGACCGGCACGACCAACGCCCCGCGGCGGATCTCGCTCCCGAACCTCTTCGCGCGATCCGCAAGTCATCGGCTGACGTGCCTCATGTGATCCATGAGCCGAGTCGAGTGTTGTCCGCCGCGGGGCGGCGTTCACCCTGACGACTCAAGGAGCATGAGATGTACGACCTGTACCCCGACTGGGGCCCCGCCAGCCACGACCCCGACAACCCGCGCAGCATGGAGGCAACCGCCACCGCGCTGCAGGAGTCGCTTGACCTGCGAGACAACGGCGGCCAGCGCCCCGACGACAACTAGATTCACCCCATGACTTCAACCGCTACCGCCAGCCCCGGCACCGTCCGCTCGCCGTCATCCCCGGCGACGGCATCGGCCAGGAGGTCACCCCCGAGGCGCTCAAGGTGCTCGAGGCGGTCGACGGCCGGTGAAGTTCGAGCAGACGCACTACGCCCTCGGCGCGGAGCGCTACCTCGCCACCGGAGACGTGCTGCCCACGTCCGTGCTCGCCGAGATCCGCGCAGCACGACGCGATCCTGCTCGGCGCGGTCGGCGGCAAGCCCAACGACCCCAACCTGCCGCCCGGCATCCTCGAGCGCGGCCTGCTGCTCAGGCTGCGGTTCGAGCTCGACCACTACGTCAACCTGCGCCCGACCCGGCTCTTCCCCGGCACCCCGTCCCCGCTGGCCGATCCCGGCGAGGTCGACTTCGTCGTCGTCCGTGAGGGCACCGAGGGTCCCTACACCGGCAACGGTGGCGCGCTCCGCGTCGGCACCCCGGCCGAGGTGGCCACCGAGGTCTCGGTCAACACCGCCTTCGGCGTCGAGCGCGTCGTCCGCGACGCCTTCGCCCGGGCCGAGCGTCGCCCGCGCAAGCACCTGACGCTGGTCCACAAGACCAACGTGCTGGTCAACGCGGGCTCCGTCTGGTGGCGCCTCTTCGAGGCCGTCGCGGCCGAGCACCCCGATGTCACCACGGACTACATGCACATCGACGCAGCGATGATCCACATGACGGTCAACCCGTCGCGCTTCGACGTGATCGTCACCGACAACCTCTTCGGCGACATCATCACCGACCTCGCCGCCGCCATCACCGGCGGCATCGGGCTCGCGGCCGGCGGGAACATCAATCCCGACCGCACCGCGCCGTCGATGTTCGAGCCGGTGCACGGCTCCGCGCCCGACATCGCCGGACAGCAGAAGGCCGACCCGACCGCCGCGATCCTCTCGACCTCGCTGCTCCTCGACCACCTGGGGTACGCCGAAGCGTCGGCCGCCGTCGAGACGGCCGTGCTCGCCGACCTGGCCGACCGCCAGCCCGGCACCACTCGGCGTACCTCCGAGGTCGGCGACGCGATCGCCGCGACGCCTCTGACTGACGACCCTTCGACCGTTAGCCTGACCTCATGGACATCAGCACCACGGCCAACCCCGACCCGGTCGACGACGCGCGGCTCGCCGAGATCCTCGCCAACCCCGGCTTCGGCATCCACTTCACCGACCACATGGTCACCATCGAGTGGACGCCGGACCGCGGCTGGCACGACGCGCGCGTGACGCCCTACGGACCGCTCACCCTCGACCCCGCGACCGCCGTCCTGCACTACGCGCAGGAGACGTTCGAGGGGATGAAGGCCTACCGGCACGCGGACGGGTCCGTGCACCTGTTCCGGCCGGAGGAGAACGCGAAGCGGATGGGCCGCTCGTCGCAGCGGCTCGCCTTCCCCGAGCTCCCGGTCGAGGACTTCGTCGCGGCCGTCGAGGCGCTGGTGAAGGTGGACGAGCGGTGGGTGCCCGCGAACACCGACGGGGGAGAGAAGAGCCTCTACCTCCGACCGTTCATGTTCGCGAGCGAGGCATTCCTCGGGGTGCGCCCGGCGCAGCACGTGACGTTCATGGTGATCGCCTCGCCGGCCGGCGCCTACTTCAAGGGCGGCATCAAGCCGGTCACGCTGTGGCTGACCGAGGACTACACCCGCGCCGGCCGCGGCGGCATGGGCGCGGCGAAGACGGGCGGCAACTACGCCAGCTCGCTCGTCGCGCAGCAGGAGGCGACCGCCCACGGCTGCGACCAGGTGGTCTTCCTCGACGGCCAGGAGGGCAAGTACGTCGAAGAGCTCGGCGGCATGAACATGTACTACGTCTTCGACGACGGCCGCATCGTCACCCCGCAGACCGGGACGATCCTCGAGGGCATCACCCGCGCCTCGATCATCGAGCTCGCCGGCAAGCTCGGCCACCAGGTCGAGGAGCGGAAGTTCTCCATCGACGAGTGGCGCGAGGGCGTGACGAGCGGTGCGATCACCGAGATCTTCGCCTGCGGCACGGCCGCGGTCGTCACCCCCGTCGGCTCGCTGAAGTGGAACGGCGGCGAGCTGCCCGCGCCGGCGTCGACCGACCTGACGATGCAGATCAGGTCCGCGCTGGTCGACGTCCAGTTCGGCCGCGCCGACGACACCTTCGGCTGGATGCACACGGTCGCCTGAGACCGCAGTCCACGCTCGTGGGCCGGTGACTCAGCGGCCCGGATCGACGAGGGGACCGGTTCGTATGCCGCAGTGGGTCGCACCGGTCAGCAGCCTCACGGTGACGATGCCGAGCACCTGGTGGCGTCCGGGATGCACCCCCCACGAGATCGCGACGTCGTCGCCCAACTGCAGCAGGCTGAGGACCGCCCAGCAGGACGCCGACGAGAATGATGGTAGGCAACCCAAGGCTTCGCGCCCGATCGCACCGTTCCGGAGGTGGACAGGGCGTTGTTTGACTAGCGTTCGCACTCGAGGAGGCGCGACGTGGATGACGTGGCCCGCCGGCTGGCGACCCGGCCGACGACGATGGCGCACATGTTCTGGGCGAGGTCACTGATCTCGCCCACGCACATGGCGTTCAGCTACCCCGTCAACGGCGTGTGGCAGGAGTCCACCTGGGGCGAGACGCGCGAGCTGGTCGAGTCGCTCGCGGCCGGTCTCATCAGCCTCGGCGTCGAGGCCGAGGACCGGGTCGCCATCATCTCCGAGACCCGCTTCGAGTGGATCCTGGCCGACCTCGCGATCATGTGCGCGGGTGGCGCGACGACCACCGTCTACCCCTCGACGAAGCCGGACGAGGTGGCCCACATCCTCAACGACTCGGACGCCACGATCGTGCTCGTCGACTCGCTCGACCAGGTCGCCAAGCTGCACTCCATCCGGAGCCAGATCCGCAAGGTCCGCAAGGTCGTCCTCTTCGAGGGCGAGTTTCCCGACGGTCGCGTGATGACGCTCGAGGACCTGCTGCGTGCGGGCGACGACGTACTCGAGTCGGACCCGGCCGCCGTCTCGCGCCGCATGGGCGAGCTGCGCTCCGAGATGCTCGCGAGCCTGATGTACACGTCGGGGACGACGGGTACGCCGAAGGGTGTCCGGCTCACGCACGCGGCCTGGACCTACGAGGGCACCGCGATCGCGGCCCAGAACATCCTCGGGCCCGAGGACCTGCAGTTCCTCTGGCTGCCGCTGTCGCACTCGTTCGGGAAGGTCCTTCTCTCCACCCAGATGGCGTGCGGCTTCGCCACGGCCGTCGACGGCAACGTGGACCGGATCATCGACAACCTCGCCGTCGTCCAGCCGACGTTCATGGGTGCCGCGCCCCGCATCTTCGAGAAGGCGCACTCGCGGATCGTCGCCATGCAGGACCAGGAGGGAGGCATCAAGCGCCGGGTGTTCGAGCAGGCCTTCGCGGTCGCCCGCCGCCGACAGAGCTACCTCGACCAGGGCAAGCGGGTGCCGTACCTCCTCGGCAAGAGGTACGACGTGCTCGACAAGGCGGTCTTCGCCAAGATCCGCGAGCGTTTCGGCAACCGGCTGCGCTTCTTCATCTCGGGCGCCGCGGCCCTCAACCCCGACATCGGCGAGTTCTTCGGCCTGGCCGGGATCCAGATCCTGGAGGGCTACGGGCTGACCGAGTCGGCGGCCGGCAGCTTCGTCAACCGGCCCGAGGACAACAGGCTCGGCACCGTCGGCCGGGTCTTCCCGGGCACCGAGGTGCGCCTCGCCGACGACGGCGAGGTGCTCCTGCGTGGCCCCGGCGTGATGACCGGCTATCACAACCTGCCGGCCGAGACCGCGTCCGTGCTGCGCAACGGATGGCTGAGCACCGGCGACATCGGCACCCTCGACCACGAGGGCCGGTTGACGATCACCGACCGCAAGAAGGACTTCTTCAAGACGGCCAGCGGCAAGTACGTCGCGCCCACCTACCTCGAGGGCCGGATCAAGGCGGTGTGTCCCTACGTCTCGGACGCCGTCGTGATCGGCAACGACCGGCCCTACTGCGTGGCCGTCCTGACCCTCGACCCGGCGGGCATCACCGGCTGGGCCGAGCACGCCAAGCTCGGGCTGACCGACTACCTCGACGTGCTGCACGCGCCCGCGACGGTCAAGATGATCGACGGCTACATCACCAAGGTGAACAAGACGCTGAACCGGTGGGAGACGATCAAGCGGTTCGTCATCGCCGACCACGAGCTCAGCGTCGAGTCGGGGGAGATGACGCCGTCGATGAAGGTGAAGCGCGCGGCGATCGAGACCAACTTCGCCACCGAGATCGACGCGATGTATCCGGTCGAGGAGTCCGCGCACCACGGCGTCGCCGGCGAGGACGACGGCGCCTCCGACGAGGACCTGGCCCGCGACATCCAGGACTGACCTCGTCGGCATCCGGGATCACGGGGCTCACCCCGGTAATCTCCGTTCGTGACCACCTCCCGCCCCGAGCAGGCGCCGCCGGGCCTCTTCGTCGGCGACTACGAGCTGCTCACACGCCTCGGCGAGGGCGGGATGGGCGTCGTGCACCTGGCCCGGAAGCCCGGCGGAGAGCGCGTCGCGCTCAAGGTGCTCCGGCCGCACATCGTCGGTGACGACGAGGCGCGGCGACGCCTGGCGCGGGAGGTGTCGTCACTGACTCGCGTGAAGTCGCGGCGCGTGGCCGAGATCCTCGATGCCGACCCGTGGGGCGCCGTCCCGTTCGTCGCGACGCGCTACGTGCCCGGGCTCTCGCTGCACGACCACATCCACGAGGAGGGTGCCCTCGAGGGCAACGACCTGGTGTGGTTCGCCACCTGCCTGGCCGAGGCGCTCGCCGCCGTGCACGGAGTGGGCGTCCTGCATCGGGACATCAAGCCGTCCAACATCCTGATGGAGGGCCGCACCCCGATCCTGATCGACTTCGGGCTGGCGCGTGTGGCCGACGACCCGAAGCTGACCCACACCGGCTGGCTGCTCGGCACACCCGGTTACCTCGCGCCCGAGATCCTCTTCGGCGAGGACGCCACCACTGCCTCCGACGTCCACTCGTGGGGCGCGACGGTCGCCTTCGCCGGCACCGGCCGGGCGCCCTTCGGCCGTGGCCCCTCGATGGCGATCATGGATCGCGTACGCCGCGGCGAGCACGACCTGAGTGACCTCGACCCGACGATCCGGCGAGCCGTCGAGGACACCCTCGAGCCCGAGCCCCGCAACCGGCCGACGCTCGACGAGCTGCGCGACTGGCTCGCCACGCGTGGTCCCCACCCGGTCACGCCAGTGCGCGACGACCCGTTCACGATGCCGCTCGCGGTGGCCGCGCTGGCGGGGACGGCGGATCCGACCGAGGTCGCGACGCCGAGCGGGCCGCTGCGCTGGTCGGAGCGGGACACCTCGCCCCAGCGCGAGGAGACCCGCGTGCTCCCCGACGGCACGACCGAGCGCATCGAGGGCTCGCCGCAGCCTCCTCCCGTGGTCACCCCGGTCGGCGGCTTCGAGAAGCTACGCCGCGGTGTGCTCGTCCTCGCCGGCATCGCGGTCGTCGGTGCCGGCGTCGCGCTGGCGCCGTACGCCGCACTGCTCTCGCTCTCCCTCCTGATCTGGATCCTGCGCAGCGGCTCGATGGCCGCGAGCTCGGCCGGTCTGCGACGACAGGTGCGCGGCGCCAAGTGGTACGACGGGGTGCAGGTGCTGCTGGCCGCTCCCTGGCACGCCGTGAAGTCGATCCCGGGTGCGCTGCTGCTCGTGACCTGGAGCGTGGGCCTCGGCCTGGCCGCGGCACTGTTGTGCTTCGCGGTCGGTGCCTCGATGCTCACCAGCCTCGCGATCATCGGCGTCGTGCTCGGGGCAGCGATGTGGTGGGGACCGGGCAGCCGTCGGCTGCGGTCCCCGGTGCAGCGGCTGTCCCATCCGGTCAGTGCACGGCCGCTCTGGTGGTTCTTCGCGACGGTCGCGACCCTGGCCGTGGCCACCGGGCTCGGCGCCGCGGCGTCGGCGCAGGGGCCGGACTGGTCGCCGGCCGACGACCGGCCGTTCGCGGACGTCAACGTGCCCGACTGGCTGTAGCCCGGCCTGACCGCAATCCGAGACTGAGCGCTGATCTCGCTCCACGTCCGGCAGTCCGTGGCACAGTGGAGGCATGAGCACCACCAGCACCATCATCATTGCCTAGCGCGACGGGTCTCCCGCCGCGCCAACCTCCTGACCCCGGGAGGTTTTTTTGTGCCCCGATCCAGCCCGATGAGAGAGACTTATCCGATGTCCCAGCCGCTCGACCTGCAGGGCTCCTTCCACGTCTACGACACGACGCTGCGTGACGGCGCGCAGCAGGAGGGGCTCAACCTCTCCGTCGCCGACAAGCTGACGATTGCGCGTCAGCTGGACGGGCTGGGGGTCGGCTTCATCGAGGGCGGGTGGCCGGGCGCGAACCCCAAGGACACCGAGTTCTTCCGCCGTGCGGCCGTCGAGCTCGACCTGCGCCACGCGCGCCTCGCGGCGTTCGGGGCCACTCGTCGCGCCGGGATCCGGGCGGCCGACGACCCGCAGGTCGCCGCGCTGCGCGACAGCGGCGCCTCCGTCGTGACCCTGGTCGCCAAGTCGCACGACCGGCACGTCGAGCTCGCGCTGCGCACCACGCTCGAGGAGAACCTCGAGATGGTGCGCGACACGGTGTCGCACCTGCGCGCCGAGGGCCAGACCGTCTTCCTCGACGCCGAGCACTTCTTCGACGGCTACCGCGCCAACCGTGACTACGCGCTCGAGGTGTTGCGTACGGCGGCGGAGGCCGGCGCCGAGGTCGTCGCCCTCTGCGACACCAACGGCGGCATGCTCCCCGACTGGGTGTCCGACGTCGTCACCGACGTGATCGGGGCGACCGGCGCGCGCGTCGGCATCCACGCCCACAACGACAGCGGCTGTGCGGTCGCCAACTCGCTGGCCGCCGTCAATGCCGGTGCCACGCACGTGCAGGGCTGCATCAACGGCTACGGCGAGCGCACCGGCAACGCCGATCTCGTCTCCGTGGTGGCCAACCTCGAGCTCAAGCTGGACCGGCGCGTGCTGCCGACCGGGCTGCTGCGCGAGGCCACCCGGATCGCGCACGCCGTGGCCGAGGTGACCAACTTCCCGCCGGCGTCGCGTCAGCCGTACGTCGGCACGTCGGCCTTCGCCCACAAGGCCGGCCTGCACGCCTCGGCGATCAAGGTCGATCCCAACCTCTACCAGCACATGGACCCGGTCGGCGTCGGCAACGACATGCGCCTGCTCGTCTCCGACATGGCCGGCCGCGCGTCCATCGAGCTCAAGGGTCGCGAGCTCGGCTTCGACCTCTCCGGCGACCGCGAGCTGGTCACGCGCGTGACCGACCGGGTCAAGGCGATGGAGCAGACCGGCTACACGTTCGAGGCGGCCGACGCCTCCTTCGAGCTGTTGCTCGTCGAGGAGGTCGAGGGGGTCCGCCCGGCCTACTTCGACGTCGAGTCGTGGCGCGTCATCACCGAGACGTTGACCCACGCACGTCCGGGCGAGGAAGCGGTCTCCGAGGCGACGGTGAAGCTCGTCGCCGAGGACGTGCGCTACGTCGTCACCGGCGAGGGCAACGGCCCGGTCAACGCGCTCGACGCGGCACTGCGCACGGCGATCGGCCAGGCCTTCCCGGAGGTCGCGAAGTTCGAGCTGATCGACTACAAGGTGCGGATCCTCGACCAGGGCCACGGCACCGACGCGATCACCCGGGTGCTGATCGAGACCTCGGACGGAGAGTCGTCGTGGGTCACCGTCGGTGTCGGCCACAACGTGATCGAGGCGTCATGGGGCGCGCTCGTCGACGGGCTCACGTTCGGGCTGCGCAAGCACCACCGCTAGGTTCGCCGCATGACGCAACCGACGGCGGAACTGCCTGCCCAGACCTCCACCGTCGAGCGCGTCGTCACCGTGGTGCTGCTCATCGGCCTCGGCATCATCGCCGTGATCGCGACGTTCCTCGGCCTGCTCTTCTCGATGGTCTCGGACGGCTGCATGGGAGATGCGACCTGCAACAGTGACCAGATCGGGCTCGGCATCCTGATCGCCTCGGGTTCGCCCATCCTGGTGTTCATCGTCGCGGTCGCGCAGGTGGTCAAGCGCTTCCGTCGTCGGGTGCCGGCGTGGTGGGTCCCGCTGGCTGCTCTCGCGGCGGGCGCCGTCCTCTTCGTCGTGGGTGGGATCGTCGCCGCGTCCGCGGTGGGCTGACTCGGCCGGCATCTGCTCCGGCGAGCCCGGACGGCGAGCCCGGCGAACTCGCCAGGGTGGCGGCACATCGCAGATCCGCGACGCGTGCGCACGCAATCTGCCGCCACCAAGGGGCGTGCGACGGTCGACAACGAGCCTCCGGCCGGCTCGATGCACACGCCGGTCGGGTCACTCAGCCGGCCACGACGCGGCGTACCAGGTCGTCCCAGCCCGCTTCCAGCCGCCCGACCGGGATCTGCTCGCGCTCGACCTGCTGCTCGAGCACGACCAGCTCCAGGGGCGCCAGGATCGCCGTGGCGAGCAGGGGCAGGTCGCCGTCGACGCCGAGCTCGCGCAGCAGGTAGCGCACATGCATGTTGGCGAAGGACAGCGCAGCCACGGAGCGGGAACCGGCTCGTCCTGCGGCCTCGATGAGGTCGGCATGGGTGAGGTTGGTGCGCAGGCGCGAGTGACCGAAGGCCAGGAGGCGCTCCATCGGGGGAAGCTCCCGGTCCGAGCGGCGGGGGACCGCCGATCACCGACGCCTGCCACTGCGTCTCAGAGGTGTTGAGCACCGCCGCCATCAGGCCCTCGCGGCTGTCGAAGCGCCGGAACAGCGTGCCCTTGCCGACCCCGGCCTCGGACGCGACCGTGTCCATCGTCACGCAGTCGACCCCCCGGGTCTCGACCAGGCGCAGGGCCGCGGCGAGAATGGCTTCGCGGTTGCGCGCCGCGTCGGCCCGCTCCGGAGCGGGCTCGTCAGCCAGCGGCAGTAGTCGGGTCACCTCGTCAGCCTAGGGCTGGAAAAACTTCCACGTCATCGGGAATAGAAGCGGACCGCGGTCCGTTTGGCCTCACATGACTACTTCCACGCAGACCCGTGTCGCCGTCCTCGTCGGATCGCTTCGAGCCGACTCCCTGAACCGCCGGATCGCCGATCACTTCGTGGCCAACGCCCCCGAGGGCGTCACGGTCGACATCGTCGAGGGCCTCGACCAGGTCCCGTTCTACAACGAGGAGCTCGACGGCGACGACGCCCCCGCCGGTGCTGTCGCCCTTCGCACCGCCGTCGCGGCCGCCGACCGCCTGCTCGTGATCACGCCCGAGTACAACGGCACCATGCCCGCCGTCCTGAACAACGCCATCGACTGGCTGTCGCGCCCGTACGGCGCCGGCGCCATCGTCGGCAAGCCGTTCGCGGCCGTCGGCGCCACCCCGACGCCGTACGGCGGCAAGTGGTCGCACGAGCACGCGCGTCACTCCGCGACCATCGCCGGTGCCCTGGTCGTCGAGGGCATCGTGGCCAGCGAGTCGGCCCTCAACGGTGACCTGCTCGCCGACGAGGCTGCGGTCGAGCGCCTCGTCGGTGCTCTCAACGCCCTCGTGTCGCACCAGGCCGTCGCCGCAGCCTGACCCACGCTCACCGCGGCGCGCGAGTAGCGTCGGCTCGTGCCCTCACTGCATGACCTGACCGCCCTCGAGCAGGGCGAGCTCGTGCGCCGCGGAGATGTGACCCGCTCGACCTAGTCGACCACTACCTCGAACGCGCCGACACCGTCGGCGCGTTCGTCACGTCCACCCCGACCGGGCACGAGGGCAGGCTGGCGCCCTCGCCGCGGCCGGACGGCCGGACGACGCGGGACCGTTGTGGGGCGTGCCCACCGCCATCAAGGACCTGCACCCGACGGCCGGGGTGCGGACGACGTTCGGCTCGGCGGCCTACGCCGACTTCGTCCCGGAGGAGTCCGACGACCTGGTCCTCACGCTCGAGGCGGCCGGCCTGCCCAGCCTCGGCAAGACGAACACCCCGGAGTTCGGCTCGCCCTGCTACACCGAGCCGGACGTCGCCCCGCCCGCCGTCACCCCGTGGGATCCCCGCCGCACGGCTGGCGGTTCCTCCGGTGGTGCCGCGGCGGCCGTGGCTGCCGGACTCGTCCCCGTGGCGCCGGGCTCGGACGGCGGTGGCTCCATCCGCATCCCGGCCTCGTGCTGTGGACTGGTCGGACTCAAGCCGACCCGGGGCCGGATCAGCGCTGCCCCCACGTATGGCGATCCGGTCGGCCTGGGCACTCCCGGTCCACTGGCACGCACGGTGCGTGACGCCGCCGCCCTGCTCGACGTGATGGCGGGCCGGCGGGTGAGTGATCCTTCCTGGGCGCCACCTCCTCTCGGGTCGTTCCTCGACGCGTGTGACCGCGACCCGGGGCGCCTCCGGGTCGCTCGCTTCATCACACCAGTCATCACCGACAGTCAGGTCGACCCGAGCGTCCGAACGGCCTGGGACGAGGCGTCCAGCCTGCTCGCCGGGCTCGGCCACGAGGTCGAGGACATCGACGTCCCGCTGCCTCGCGAAGCCGTGGCGACCTTCGAGCTCTGCTGGGCCGTGCTGACGGCGCTGTCCGAGGCCCCGGCCGGCCGCGATCAGGAGCTGAGACCGCTCACTCGCTGGCTCTCCGACCGAGGGAGGGCCGTCAGCGGCCCCGAGTTCGGTCTCGCCATCGGAGAGCTCAGGAGGTACGCCGCAGCCGCGCTGACCGCGCTGGCGCCGTACGACCTCGTGCTCACGCCGACGGTGGCCACCCTGCCGCCGCTCCTTGGCGAGCTCCGCAACGACGAGGATCCCGCCGCCGACTTCGAGGCGCAGAAGCGCTTCACGCCGTGGACTAGTGCGTGGAACGTGACCGGCATGCCGGCGATCTCGCTGCCGCTGCACTGGACTGACGAGGGTCTTCCGGTGGGCGTGATGCTCGCCGCACGACCCGCGGAGGAGGAGCTGCTGCTCGCCGCCTCAGCGCAGCTGGAGGCCGCCCAGCCTTGGCATGCGCGCCGACCCGACGGCTGGTGACGCTCGACGGGAGGCCACCGCGGGTGTTGCATGAGGGCATGACTGAGCTGACGCCGTACATCTGTGTCGCCGACGCCCGCGCCGCGATCGAGTGGTACCGCGACGTGCTCGGCGCCGAGGTCGTCTACGACCCCATCGAGATGGACGACGGCCGGATCGGGCACGTGGAGCTCGCCGTCGACGGTGCCCGCTGGATGATGTCTGAGGAGTTCGAGGAGGCGGGCGTCGCGCCACCTGACACGGGACGCGGGTCGCCGGTGAGCCTGCACCTCGAGGTGGCCGACGTCGATGGGCTGTGCGAGCGCATCATCGCCTCCGGCCTCGCCCTGGACCGTGGTCCGGAGGACTCACCGCCTGCCGGCCGGGTCGCGGTCCTCCGCGATCCGTTCGGGCACCGCTGGTTCCTCAACCAGCGGGGCTGAACCACCCCGGGACCGCTGCCGAGAACGAGGCCCGGTCCAGGAGACCGACGCCTTCCGGGAGCACCGCGATCACCGGTACGTGAGTGATACGCGGCAGGTCGTCGAGGTTCATGCGTTCGGCCAGCCCCGGCTCCGGCGGCCAGGAGCCGATGACGAGCCCGTCCGGCTCGATGCCGCGCGCCCGGAGGGCGGCCACGGTCAGCTCGGTGTGGTTGAGGGTGCCGAGGCCCGCAGCGACCACGACGACCACCGAGGCCGAAAGAGCCTCCGTCAGGTCGAGCAGCGTCCCGCCGGCGGAGTCGAGCCGCACGAGCAGCCCGCCCGCGCCCTCGACGATCACCGTCTCGAAGTCCTCGGTCAGCGCCCGGATCCGCGCCTCGTGCTCGGCCACCGTCGGCAGTGTGACCCCGGCCAGCCGGGCCGCGGTGTCGGGCGCCAGTGGGTCGGGCAGGCGCACCAGCTCCGTGACCTCGCAGCCCGCGAGGCGGCGTACGTCGTCGACGTCACCGACCTCGCCGGGCAGCACGCCCGTCTGGACGGGCTTCACGACGACCACCGAGCCCGAGGCGCGTGCCGCCAGGGCGGCCGTCGCGACCGTCTTGCCCACGCCGGTGCCGGTGCCGGTGACGACGAGGATCACCGGTGCGCCTCGACGACCTTCGTGAGGACGCCGGTGGCTTGCGCCCAGGCCTCGTCGGGCACGCCGGCACTGGTGGTGATGCGCAGTCGCGAGATGCCGTCCGGAACGGACGGCGGCCGGAAGCAGCCCACGCGCACACCCAGCTCGAGGCACTCGGCCTGGGCTGCGATCGCGACGTGGGGCGAGGCCATCGGCACGGAGAGTACGGCGCCGGCGGGGGGCTCGATGTCGAGGTGGCTCGACAGCTCGCCGACCCGGGCGGCGATCCGCGAGGGCAGGTCGGGTTGCGAGCGCAGCACCCGCAACGCAGCGAGCGCCCCGCCCGTCGCGGCCGGGTTGAGCGCGGTGTCGAAGATGAACGGGCGTGCCCGGTTGACGAGGTGGTGGACCAGGGCGGGGGAGCCGAGGACGGCGCCGCCCTGGGCGCCGAGCGACTTGGACAGCGTGGCCGTCACGACCACGTGGGGTGCGGAGGCGAGTCCGAGCGACCGGACCAGGCCTGCGCCCGACGAGCCCGCAACGCCGAGCCCGTGGGCCTCGTCGACGATCAGCAGGGCGTCGTGCGCGGCGCACACCGCTGCCAGCTCGATCAGTGGAGCGGCGTCGCCGAGCACCGAGTAGATCGACTCCGCCAGCACGATCGCCCGTCGGCCGTTCGCCCGGGCGAGTGCAGCCGACACGGCGTCGACGTTGCCGTGCGGGGTGACCGCGATCTCGGCGCGTGAGAGCCGGGCGGCATCGATCAGCGAGGCGTGGATGTGCGCGTCGGAGACGACCAGGGTGTCGCGGTCGGCCAGTGCGGTGACGACCGCGAGGTTGGCGTGGTAGCCGGTCGACATGACGAGTGCGGCGGGCTGGCCCAGGAACGCGGCCAGCTCCTGCTCGAGGGTCTCGTGCAGGGAGAGCGTGCCGGTGACGAGTCGCGATGCCCCGGCGCCGGCGCCCCACGTGCGTGCGGCCTCAGCGGCCGCCTCGACGACGAGTGGATGGCGGCTCAGGCCGAGGTAGTCGTTGCCGGCGAGGTCGATGACGTCGTCGTCGGGTCCGCGGGGCCGCAGTCGGCGGGTCAGGCCGGCGGCGTCGCGGCGTACGGCCTCATCGGTCAGCCACGTCTCCCAGCCGCCCATCAGCCGACCTCCACAGCCGTGAGCATCGCTTCGCAGATCGTGTCGATCTCGTCGCCGGTGCAGATGTAGGGCGGCATCGTGTAGATCAGGTCGCGGAACGGCCGCAGCCACACCCCGGCGGCCAGGGCCGCGTCGGTCGAGGCAACCACGTCGACGGGGTGGTCGAGCTGGACCACGCCGACCGCGCCGATCGTGCGTACGTCGATCACGCCGGGCAGCGCGGCTGCTGCGGCGAGTCCGGTGGCCAGTCGCTCGTTGATGCCCTGCACCGTGGCCCGCCAGTCCCCGTTCAGCAGGAGGTCGATGCTGGCCGACGCGACCGCGCACGCGAGGGGGTTGGCCATGAACGTGGGGCCGTGCATGAGCACACCGCCCGGCTCGATCTCGGCTGCCAGCTCACCGGTGCACAGCACGGCAGCGAGGGAGACGTAGCCGCCGGTCAGTGCCTTGCCCAGGCACAGGATGTCGGGCTTGACGGCAGGCCGCGTCCATGGCGAAGAGGTGCCCGGTCCGGCCGAAGCCCGTGGCGATCTCGTCGAAGATCAGCACGAACCCGTGCGCGTCGGCGATCTCCCGGAACACCGTCAGGCACTCGGCGGGATAGGGGTGCATGCCTCCTGCGCCCTGGAGGAGCGGTTCGACGATGAGTCCGGCGACGGTCCCGGCGTGCCCGGCGGCAAGGGTGCGCATCGCGTCGGCCCACTCGTCGATCGGTTCGCCGACCGCCGGCGGTTGCGGCCCGAAGACCTGCTGGGGAAGCACTCCTGACCACAGCGTGTGCATGCCCCCGTCCGGGTCGCACACGCTCATCGCGTCGAAGGTGTCGCCGTGGTAGCCGCCGCGGACGGTGAGGAAGCGCCTGCGCCCGGGTCGCGCCTGCATCGCCATCTTCATCGCGACCTCCACGCTCACCGAGCCGCTGTCGGCGAAGAAGACGTGCGGCAGGCCGGTGAGGGAGACCAGCGTCCGGCCGAGGCGGATCGCCGGCTCGTGGGTCAGTCCGCCGAACATCACGTGCGAGAAGTCGTCGAGCTGTCGGCGTACGGCCTCATCGAGCACGGGGTGCCGATAGCCGTGGATGGTCGCCCACCACGACGACATGGCGTCGATCGCGTCCCGGCCGTCGATCTCGAGGCGGGCGCCCGAGGCCCCGGTGACGAGACGCGTCGGGGTCGGCGCCGTGAGCGAGGTGTAGGGGTGCCACAGGTGGTCGCGGTCCCAGTCGAGCAGGTCGCTCATCAGGCGTTGGCGGCGACGGCCGTCCCGGCGCCACGGCGGCGGATGGCCGGGTCGTGCGGGTGGCCGGCGGCGATCTGCGCGTCGTGCTCGTCGCTGCCGAGCACCACGAACCCGTGGTCGCGGATCAGCTCGAGGTCGGTCTCGGCCGCCTGGCCCTCGGAGGTGAGGTAGTCGCCGAGGAAGATCGAGTTGGCCACGTGCAGCGCCAGCCCCTGGAGCGAGCGCAGGTGCATCTCGCGACCGCCGGCGATTCGCACCTCCTTGTCGGGGCACACGAAGCGCGCCATCGCCAGGATCCTCAGGCAGCGGCCGGGGTCGAGCTCCCACGTGTTCTCGTACGGCGTCCCGTCGAACGGCATCAGGAAGTTGACCGGGATCGAGTCGGACTCGAGCCCGCGCAGCGCGAACAGCGCCTCGACCAGCTGCTCGTCGGTCTCGCCCAGGCCGGCGATCAGCCCGGAGCAGGGGGAGAGGCCCGCGGTCCTCGCCTTGGTCACGGTGTCGACGCGGTCGGCATAGGTGTGGGTCTGCACGATCTTGTCGTGGTGCGACTCGGCGGTGTTGATGTTGTGGTTGTAGGCATCGACGCCGGCGTCCTTGAGCCGCTCGGCCTGGCCGTCCTTGAGCAGGCCCAGACAGGCGCAGACCTCGACGCCGGGGTGCTCGCCCTTGATCGCGCCGACCATCTCGGTGACCTTGTCGATGTCGCGATCACTCGGGCCGCGCCCGCTGCTGACCATGCAGACGCGGGTGGCACCGCCCTTGAGGCCGGCCGCGGCCTGCTCGAGCGCCTCGTCGGTCTTCAGCCAGGAGTACTTCAGGATCGGCGCCGTGGAGCCGAGGGCCTGCGAGCAGTAGTTGCAGTTCTCCTGGCACAGCCCGGACTTGAGGTTCACGAGGTAGTTGACCTTGACCGTGTTGCCGAAGTGGGCCCGGCGCAGTCGACCGGCGGCCGCGACGACATCGAGCAGCTCGTCGTCGTGCGCCCGCAGCACGGCGAGGGCGTCGTCCTCGGTGGCGGGCCTGCCGGCGAGGATGCTGGTGGCGAGCTGGTCGAACGTCATGGCTGCTCCTGGGGGCGGCGGGACCGGACCTGAACAGTGTTCAGTAGAACGGTGTTCAGGTTAGGGTTGTGGGGACGGATCGGTCAACGCGAGACGGGGAGTGAGATGCGATACCACCGCGACGACGTGCTCGAGCACGCTCATCAGCTCGTCTCCAGCTACGGCCTCGGCGCCTTGACGATGCGCAGGCTCGGCGCCGAGCTCGGTGTCCAGCCGAGCGCCATCTACCACCACTTCGCCAACAAGCAGACGCTCCTGACAGCAGTCGCCGAGGAGATCCTGCGCCGTGGGCGCCGGCCGCGGACGGCCGGTCGCGACGACTGGACCGGCCGGCTGCGCGAGGTCTGCGCCGAGCTGCGCGACGCCATGCTGGCCTGCACCGACGGGGCCGACATCGTGGCCACCGTGTGGGCCTTCGGCACGGGTGTCCGGGCGCCCGCGGTTGAGCTGGAGATGATCCTGCGCGACGCCGGGCTGGTCGACGAGCTGGCCCTCGTCGGCAGCCGGACGCTGCTCCACTACGTCTTCGGTCACGCGTTCGAGGAGCAGACGGCCATCCAGGCGATCAGTGCCGGGGCCGTGGAGCGCGAGCTCGACTCGCTGCCCGACTTCAGCACGGGCCTGGACATCGTGATCGACGGGCTCCGATCGCGGGTGGAGTCGGCAGTCAGGGGGTGACGTCGGCTCCGTGCTGCTCCGCGAGGAGCACCGCGCCGGCGAGATCGAGCTTCGTACGCCGCAGCAGCGCCGACGTCAGGTCGACCCCGTCGAGGGAGGCACCGCGGAGGTCGGCGTCGTGCAGCTTCGTCTCCCGCAGCGTCGCTCGGTCGAGCTGCGCCTTGGTGAGCACGGCGAACGACAGGTCGCTCATCGAGAGGTCCGCCTCGCGCAGGTCGACGCCGCTGAAGTCGATCTTGCTCAGGTTGGCGCCGCGGATCGTGACCGACTGCCACTGCCCGCCGCGCACCGTCAGCGGCCTCATCGTGCAGTCGGAGAACACGGTGCCGACCAGCTTGCAGCCGTCGAAGGTCGCGTCGAAGAACTTGGAGCGGCGGATGTCGCACCCGACGAACGCGCTCGAGGTGTGGACGCTCGAGCCGAACGAGCAGTTGTGGAACGTGCACCGCTCGAAGGTCGCGCCCGACGTCGTGGCCTCGCCGAAGTCGACGCGCGTGAAGGTGCAGTCGACGAAGCGTGCGGCGCCCAGCTCCTCGGCGTACCAGTCGTCGTCCGTGAACTGTCGGCCCTCGGCAGACATCGGGTCGGCGCTCATCGGCCGGCTCCTTGGAGGTCGAGGTGGGGCTGGGGCCGGAGTGCGTCGTCCACGCCGCCCCCGACCGAGCGGACTTCGAAGTGGAGGTGGCACCCGTCGGGCGCCGCGGAGTCATTGGCGCGGGCCACGAGGTCGCCACGCCTGATGCGGTCTCCGGGTCGCACGTAGACCCGCTCGGTGTGGGCGAGCAGGAAGTCGACGCCCAGACGCCGGTTGCGGAAGAGCAGGGGGTTGGTGCCGTACGCCGGCCCGAGTGCGCTGTGGCTGACCACTCGTCCCCCACGGCCCGCGAACAGTCGGGTGCCGCAGGGCATGGCGAAGTCGATCCCGTGATGGAAGCCGTGGCCGCCCGTGCACCGGGGATCCGGTGGGTAGTAGGGGGCGCGGGTGCACCCGTAGCCGATCATGGTCCGGTGCTCTCCCGCCCACCACGGGGAGGAGTAGTGGGTCTTGTCCCGGGAGTAGAACTCCCAGCGCGGGTCGGCCGATTCCGCTGGGGTGGCCGCGGCAGGGGTGGCCAAGAGCAGGAGCGCCGCTACGACGAGGGCCGACAGGTGTCTCACACGACCCCACGGTAGCGACCCTCGGCGGATAGGGTCGGGCGCGTGATCGCGTCGCATGCCCACCGCTTCATCTTCCTCAAGACTCGCAAGACGGCGGGCACGAGCGTCGAAATAGCGCTGTCCAAGGTGTGTGGCCCCGATGACGTCATCACCCGGATCAGCCCCGAGGACGAGGAGCTCCGCCAGAACGCCGGCGGCCGCGGACCCCAGAACTTCGAGTCGCCGCCACTGCCTCGGCAGGCCTTCAACCATATGAGCGCGCGGCTCGCGCGGGACGTCGTCGGCGCCCAGGCCTGGCGCGGCTACTACACGTTCGCGATCGAGCGGAACCCGTGGGACGCCGTCGTCTCGCTGTACTACTGGAAGTACAAGGACCTGCCCGAGCTGCCCGACTTCGAGCAGTACGTCAGTGAGGAGTGGATCGAGCAGCTCGCCAACAACAAGCGGATGTATCGCATCCGCGGCAAGCTCGCCGTCGATCGCGTGCTCCGCTACGAACGCCTCGCCGACGAGCTCGACGAGGTCTGGGCGCACCTCGCGCTTCCCGGTTCGCCCGATCTCCCGCGCGCCAAGGGCAACGCCCGCCCGTCCGGTCACTACCGCGAGCTCTACACCGACGCCTCCCGCGCCCGCGTCGCCGAGGTGTTCGCCGACGCGATCGAGGCGTTCGACTACGAGTTCTGAGCCAGGTCCTCGATCTCGCCCGTGACCGGGTCCCACCAGCGCAACCTGGTGCAGGTCACGGTGGTCAGGGGCGGCTGCTCGTCCAGCACCTCGAGCAGCCCGGCCAGCCGCGTCCGCAGCACCCGTCTCGCCAGGGTGACGTGCGGTGTCCAGACCGGGTGTCGCAGGTCGGGCACACGCTCGCGCACACCGGCAACGGCGGACGCCAGAGTGGAGTCCGGCTCGACGAGGTGGGCGACCGTGACGCGCGCTCCCTCACCGAAGAGCACGAGCCCGCGCACGACGAACGTGCTCGGCAACGGGATCGCCGCCGTGGCGACCTCGGCCAGCTCAGGGTCGAGCTCCTGAGCCGCGACCAGCGTGATGTGCGGGGCGTTGGTCATCGACTTGTGGTCCGCCTGCGACGGCAGGCCGGCTGCTCGAAGTGCCTCCCACTGCGCCATCACGGCCGCTTCGCTCACGTCGTCGAAGCTCAGCTCGAGGGCGAAGTCAGGCACCTGGGCAGGCTACCGACCCCGCGAGCAGCCGCTCGCACTCCTCGATCAGCCGTCGTCTCAGCGGAGCGCCGCGCTCGGCGAACGCCCGTTGCTCGCGGACGTAGGTCGCCTTTCCGTCCGGCGTCTCGATCGGGATCGGTTCGAAGCCGAGGTCGACCAGGTCGTACGGCGCAGCGCGCATGTCCATCACCCGGATGTCGCGCGCCAGCTCGAAGCAGTCGGCGACGAGGTCGGAGCTGATCATCGGGGTCAGCCGGAACGCGTGCTTGTAGAGATCCATCCCGGCATGGAGACAGCCGGGCTGTTCGTACGCCGACCGGTCGTCGCGGCCCGGCTGCAGGGCGTTGCGAGGCCGGGCCGGCTCCGTGAAGAAACGGAAGGCGTCGAAGTGCGAGCACTTGACCTGATGGTCCTCGACGACCTGATCGGTGCCGGAAGTCCCCAGTCGCAGGGGCCAGTCGTTGTGCCGCAGCTCGTCGGGGGACTGGCGGTAGACCATCGCCCACTCGTGCAGCCCGAAGCAGCCGGTGTGCGCCGGTCGTCCCTCGGTCGCGCGCAGGAGGTTGAGCAGCCCTCGCACGAACTGCGCCTGCGATGCGACGTAGTCGCTCGTGACGGCAACCGTTCCTCCGCCGGTTGAGCAGCGAGCGCAGCGAGCGTGTCGAAACCAAGGACCCGTAGCCCTTCAGCCCGGCGTACTCCGGCGCGTCGGCCAGCGCTGCGCCGTACCCCGGATGCCAGCGCCGCAGCTGTCCCGGCCGCTGCGAGTAGTACGTGAACAGGAAGTCGTGCACCGGGTGTTTCACCGACGACCCGCGGCGCGCGAGGTGCGGCTCGATGAACGCGTCGACGCGAGTCGCGTGCGCGGCCGCACGGGCCTGCCACGTCGGCCGGTCGAGCACGGTGATAGCCACCGGGACAGGGTATGCAGCGTCGGTGCAAGGATGCGGATCGTGGACCTCGCCTTCCCGTCGCACCTGTCGCCCGATCGCCGCGCCCTGCTGACCTCCGTCGCCGAACGAGTCGACCGCGAGCACGGCGACAACTTCCTCGGTCTCGTGCTGAGCGGTTCCGCCGGGCGCGGGCTGGCGACCGAGCGCTCCGACGTCGACGTCGAGGTCGTCCTCGAGACCGTGTCCGAGAGGAAGGCCACGACGAAGTCACCGACCATCGATGAGTCGACGAGTGCCTTCTCGGAGCTCGACGAGCTGGCGGCCTTCGGCACCGACGGCTGGTGGTACCGCTGGTCCTACGCATGGGCGCCGGTCCTGCTCGACCGGACGGGTGGCGCGTTGCCCGACGCCGTACGGCGACAGGCGACCGTGTCCCCTGAGGAAGCGGACTCCATCCTGATCGAGCACGACCGCCTCGACGGCTGGCTCAACTACGCCTACCGAGCGCTGAAGTCGGACCGCGACGGGCGCGAGCTGGAGAGTCGGCTGGACGCAGTCGAGTCGGTGCCCTGGCTGCTCGACACGATCTTCACCTTCGCCGGCCGGGTCCGGCCGTACCACAAGTACCTGCCGTGGGAGCTGCGCGAGCACCCTGTCGACGGGTGGCCGGCGGACGTCCTGCTGCCGCTCCTCACTCGGACGATCGACGGTGATCCGGCCGCGATCCGGGAGACGTTCACCCTGGTGGTGGCGGAGTGCGATCGCTTCGACGCCCGCCGGGGTCACAGCAGGACTCGCGACATGGTCGACGGCTGGGGCGACGACCTCACCTATTTCGAGCAGTCCTGACGGTCCCATTCCTGCGACACTGGGGCCCGACGACGGGAGACGAGATGCCGGCCACAGACAACCCAGCCCTCGACCGGGCGCACGCTCTCGCGCTGACCTGGCTCGCATCGTTGGCGGAGCGCGGGGTTCCGCCGACCGCGACCGTGGCAGACGTGGTGGCGAGACTGGGCACGGACCTCCCGGACGGTCCGACGGAGCCCGAGGACGTCATCGACCACTTGGCGAGCGCCTGCGAACCGGGGCTGACGGCCATGCCGTCGGGGCGCTTCTTCGGAATGGTGATCGGCGGCACCCATCCTGCTGCGCTCGCTGCGGACTGGCTGGTCAGCGCGTGGGACCAGAACTCCGGGCTGCGCAACCTCACGCCCGCCCACTCCGCGGTCGAGGAGATCACCGAGACCTGGCTGCTGGACCTCCTGGGCCTGCCGTCCGAGAGCGCCGTCGGCTTCGTGACCGGCGGCACGATGGCCAACTTCACCTGCCTGGCCGCGGGTCGCGACGAGGTGTTGCGCCGCGCCGGCTGGGACGTGGGCGCGCAGGGGCTGGCCGGGTCGCCGGGCGTGCGCGTCGTGGTGGGCGACGAACGCCACGACACGGTCGACCTGGCACTGCGCTATCTCGGTCTCGGGCAGCCGGAGACGGTCGCCGCGGATGACCAGGGACGCATCGACCCTGTCGCGCTGCGGGCGTTGCTCCGACAGCAGGACGGGCGTCCTCTGATCGTCGTGCTCCAGGCCGGCAACGTCCACTCCGGCGCGTTCGACCCGTTCGCCGAGGCGATCGAGATCGCCCATGCGTACGGCGCCTGGGTGCACGTCGACGGTGCGTTCGGCTTGTTCGCCGCAGCCTCACCGGTGTTACGCCATCTCCTCGCCGGCTTCGAGGCTGCTGACTCCTGGGCGACCGATGCCCACAAGACCCTCAACGTCCCCTACGACTGCGGGCTTGCCATCGTGCGCAACCGTGCGGCGCTCCGCGCGGCCATGGGCATGCACGGCGACTACCTCATCCACGACGCGGCGGGCGAACCGTTCGACAAGGTGCCCGAGATCAGCCGCCGCGGACGGGCGTTCACGGTCTGGGCCGTGCTCCGTTCCCTCGGACGCCACGGTGTCGCCGACCTCGTCGAACGGCTCTGCAGCCGTGCCGATGCGATCGCTCATGGCATCGCGGAGATCGACGGCGCTGAGGTGCTCAACGATGTCGTGTTCACGCAGGTGTGCGCCAGCTTCGGCAGCGACGACCGCACCCGAGCCGTCGTCCAGGGGATGCTCGCCGACGGCACCGCGTGGATGACCGGATCGCGGTGGCACGACCAGGCGGTGCTGCGTGTCTCGGTCAGCAACTGGTCGACCAGCGAGGCAGATGTGGAGCGCAGCCTCGCAGCTCTGCGGGCGGTGGCTGCAGCATCGACAGATTCGACGACAGGAGAATGACATGGCAGGCATCGGCGAGGACTTCGCGAGAGCAGTGGCGGCCAAGGACACCGGCGCGTTCGACCGGTTGCTCGCTGCCGACGTCGACTTCAAGGGCATCACTCCCGGCCGGTTCTGGGAGGGCATCGGACCGTCGGGGGTGGCCGCCGTCTTCTTCGACAACTGGTTCGAGCCGAGCGACACCATCGAAGCCCTCGTCGACGTGAGGACCGGCGACGACGTGGCCGACACCCAGCACGTGTCCTACCGCCTCAACCTCGTGAACGACGCCGGGGAGCACGTCGCCGAGCAGCAGGCCTACTTCCGCACCACCGACGGCCGCATCAGCCACCTGCGCGTCATGTGCTCGGGGTTCCGTTCTCGCGCGGAAGTCGGCGGAGCCGCCTAGGCTCGCATCTCGACGTCGACGGGGGAGATGCGACATGGAGCTGGACGTGCTCGTGCGCGAGCTCCATGCCCTGCGAGAGGGTGCCGGCCAGCCGTCGTTCGGTGACATCGCGCTCGGTGTCAGCCGCGTGCGCCGAGAGCGCGGCATGGCGCCCGAGCGTGCCCGCGTCGGACGGACGACGGTCTACGACGCCTTCCGGGTCGGTCGCCGCCGCCTTGACGCAGAGCTGGTATCCGACATCGTCCTCGCCCTGGGCGGCACGACGCTCGACGCGGAGCGACTGGCCGCACGCTGCCTGGCCGCCCAGTCGTCCCGCTCGCCCGCACCGCCGATCCCCGACCCGGTCGAGCCGCCGCGTTCGACCATCGGGGTGAGAACCCTCGCTGTGCTCCTGGTCGCCAGTGTCGTCGTGAACGTGGCCGGGCGCTTCCTGGTGGACGCTCTCGGGCTGCCGCTCTACCTCGACATGATCGGCACGGCGTTCTCGGCCATCGTCCTCGGGCCGTGGTGGGGTGCTCTCGTCGGAGCCACGTCCAACGTCGTGGGGACGTCCTCCAGCGGACCCGACTCCCTGTGGTTCATCCCGGTCAACGTGGCGGGTGCTCTGGTCTGGGGCTATGGCGCCCGGCGCTGGCGCATGGCGAGCTCGATCCCGCGCTTCTTCCTCCTCTGTGTCGCCGTGGCCGTCGTCTGCACCGCCGTGGCGTCGACCACGATCGTGGCCATGCTCGACGGATTCACCGGTCACGGTAGTGACGACATCACCACCTCGGTGCTGGACCTGAGCCACTCCCTGTGGGTCTCGGTCTCGGTCTCCAACCTGCTCACCTCGGTCAGCGACAAGCTGCTCGCCGGCTTCGTGTCCCTCGCCGTGATCGAGTCGCTGCCGGGCGGGATGCGGGTCTGGGCGCCGACGGGCTGGATGCGAGGCGGCCCCGAGCGGCAGGCGGCTGTTCGGGTTTGTTCGGGGTTGCCCGAACACGCCTGAACGGCCGTGACCGATCCCGAAGGGCACCAGACTTGTCGTTGCACCACCACTGAGTCAGTTGCTCCGGGGTCGCCACGGGGGTGGGCCCCGGAGCGCTGCACCTGGTCCGCCACCCCGGCGATAGGGTCGGTGCCGTGCGTATTGCGAGATTCACTGCCGGGGACGAACCGATGTACGGCGTGGTCACGGGCGAGGTCGACGAGTTCGGCCAGCCCTCGGAGGACACGATCATCGTGGCCCTGGCCGGGGACCCGCTCTATGTCGGCGTGAAGGTCGTCGACCAGGAGTACAAGCTGTCCGACGTGCGCCTGCTGGCGCCGGTCCTGCCCCGGAGCAAGGTGATCGGGATCGGGCGCAACTACGCCGCCCACGCCGCCGAGATGGGCAACGCCGTGCCGACCGAGCCGCTGATGTTCATCAAGCCCAACACCAGCGTCGTCGGCCCGGGCGACCCGATCTTCTACCCGAGCCAGTCGAGCAACGTGCACTTCGAGGGCGAGCTGGCTGTCGTCATCGGCCGCATCTGCCGCGACGTGCCCGTCGAACAGGCGACCGACGTGATCTACGGCTACACGATCGCCAACGACGTCACCGCGCGCGACCTGCAGAAGAGCGACGTGCAGTTCACCCGCGCCAAGGGCTTTGACTCGTTCTGCCCGCTGGGCCCGTGGATCGAGACCGACCTCGACCCGCAGACCTTCGCCGACGGCGTACAGATCCAGACTCACCTCAACGGTGACCTCAAGCAGGACGGGTCGACCAGCGACCTGATCTTCGACATCCCGACCCTGATCGCCTACGTCTCCAGCGTGATGACGCTGCTGCCCGGCGATGTCATCCTCACCGGCACCCCCGAAGGTGTCGGCCCCATGGAGATCGGCGACGAGGTGGAAGTCTCCATCGCCGGACTCGGAACCCTCACGAACAAGGTGGCACAGCGTTGAATACTTCTGGGATGACCCGTCCCGTTCGCGTCCGCATGGCGCCCTCGCCGACCGGCAGCCCGCACGTCGGCCTGGCCCGCACGGCGCTCTACAACTGGGCGTTCGCGCGCCACCACGGCGGCACCTTCGTCTTCCGCATCGAGGACACCGACAAGGAGCGCAACACCCAGGAGTCCTACGACTCGTTGATCGACCTCATGCAGTGGCTCGGCCTCGACTGGGACGAGGGCCCGCTCAAGGGCGGCGACTTCGGCCCCTACCGCCAGTCCGAGCGCACCGAGATCTACACCGACGTCCTGGCCAGGCTGCGCGACTCCTCCTTCACCTACGACTGCTTCTGCAAGAACGACGAGGTCGACGCACGTCGCAAGGCGAGTGGCTCCAAGGTGATGGGCTACGACGGCTTCTGCCGCGAGCTGACCGACGAGCAGCGCGCCGCGTTCGAGGCCGACGGCCGCGAGCCGGTCGTCCGCTTCCGGATGCCCGACGGGTCGATCACCTGGACCGACCTGGTGCGCGGTGACATCACCTTCGAGACCCAGTTCGTCCCCGACTTCGCCGTCAGCCGCGCCAACGGCGACCCGCTCTACACCCTCGTCAACCCCGTCGACGACGCGCTGATGGAGATCACCCACGTGCTGCGCGGCGAGGACCTGCTCTCCAGCACGCCCCGCCAGATCGCGTTGTTCGACGCCCTCACCGAGCTCGGCATCGCGAAGTTCACGCCCGAGTTCGGCCACCTGCCCTACGTCATGGGCGAGGGCAACAAGAAGCTCTCCAAGCGCGACCCGCAGGCCCACATGGCGCTCTACCGCGAGCAGGGCTTCCTGCCCGAGGGGCTGCTCAACTACCTCGCACTGCTGGGGTGGGCGATCTCCGGCGACCGCGACGTCTTCAGCCTGGCGGAGATGGTCGAGGCGTTCGAGATCGGCGACGTCAATCCCAACCCGGCCCGCTTCGACCTCAAGAAGGCCGAGGCCATCAACGCCTCCCAGATGCGTCTGCTGCCGCTCGACGAGATCACCGAGCGGGTGCTGCCGTTCCTCAAGGAGGCGGGCGTCCTCGACCCGGCCAACCTCGCCGACCGCCAGCTCCTCGACCAGGCGATGCCGCTCGTTGCTGAGCGGATCAACAAGCTCACCGAGGCCGTGCCGATGCTCGACTTCCTGTTCGTCGCCGACGCCGACTTCACCCGCCACGACGAGCTCGAAGGTCCCGGGCGCGACGTCGTGAAGGCGGCGTACGACGCACTGTCGGCCATCGACGTCTGGAGCACCGACGCCATCGACGGGGCACTGCGCGCCAAGCTCGTCGACGAGCTCGGGCTCAAGCCCCGCAACGCGTTCGGCCCGGTCCGGATCGCGATCTCGGGCCGCAAGATCAGCCCGCCGCTGTTCGAGTCGCTCGAGCTGCTCGGTCGCGAGCGGTCGATCGCGCGGCTGCACGACGCGATGTCCGACTGACGGATGCCCGCACCCCTGGAGTACCACCAGCTCCAACGCCTGGGCCGGCCAGGCAAGTGGCGCCCGATCGTCGGTGTCCCGGTCCTGGTCTTCGCGGTCTTCATCCTGGCGCCGCTCGGCGCCCTGGTGCCGATCATCGCCTGGCTCGTCGCCACGGGCGAGCCCGTCGCCGCTGGGCTCGACTCGGTGGTCGACCTCGACGACGTGACCCCGCTCGGTCTGGCCTACGTCAACCTCGTGCTCGCCTCGGCCATCCCGATCGCGATCCTGGTCAACCTCGCGCTGCACGGGCTGGGTCCGGGCTGGCTGATGTCGGTCGCACGCCGGATCCGGTGGCGCTTCCTCATCGCGTGCCTCGGCCTCTCGGTGCTGGCCCTGATCGCGACCGTGATCGTCTCCACCGTGGTGCCGCAGGGCGGCGGGACCGAGCTGTCCGGTGAGGCCAACGCCTTCACCTCGACCACGCGCGACTTCCTGCTCGTCGTCCTCATCCTGACGCCGCTGCAAGCGGCAGGGGAGGAGTTCGCGTTCCGCGGCTACCTGATCCAGGCCTTCGGTGGGGTCTTCGGCAGTCGCGCGGTAGCGGTGCTGTTGTCGTCGCTGCTCTTCGCCCTCGCGCACGGCATCGGCCAGGACCTGCCGATCTTCGTCGACCGGTTCGCCTTCGGGCTCGTGGCCGGCATGCTCGTGATCCTCACCGGCGGGCTCGAGGCCGGCATCGCCATGCACGTGCTCAACAATTTCCTCGCGTTCGGCCTCGCGCTCGCGTTCACCGACATGAGCAGTGCGCTGAACCCCACGGGCGGCACGTGGTGGAGCCTCCCGGGAACCCTGACGCAGTCGCTCGTCTACCTCGTCCTCGCGACCTGGCTGGCCAGGCGAATGGGACTTCGACGCTCGGTCCCCGTCGAGGGCGGCCTGGTCCCCAGCCAAGGAGGCAGCTGAGCAATGTCGGAGATCATGTCCAGGCGAGACCTGGAGTTCCTGCTCTACGAGTGGCTCGACGTCGAGGCACTCACCACTCGGGAGCGCTACGCCGAGCACTCGCGCGAGACGTTCGACGGCGTCCTCGAGCTGAGCGAGCAGCTCGCCACCGACCAGTTCGCCCCGCACAACCGGGCCGCCGACCTCGAGGAGCCGCAGGTTCGACGGCGAGCAGGTCCACCTGCATCCCGGAGGTCAGGAGGCGCTCGAGGCGTTCGCCGCCGCCGGACCTGTTGCGCCGGGCCATCGACGACGGAGCACGGCGGCCTGCAGCTGCCCACGTCGTGGGCGTCGCGCCTGCTGCGCGTGGTTCCAGGCCGCGAACATGGGCACGACCGGCTACCCGTTCCTCACCGTCGGCAACGCCAACCTGCTGCGTCGCGCACGCCTCGGCCGAGCACGTGGAGCGGTACGTCCGGCCCATGCTGGAGGGCCGGTTCCTCGGCACCATGTGCCTGTCCGAGCCGCAGGCCGGCTCCTCGCTCGCCGACATCACGACCCGCGCCGAGCCCGCAGGACGACGGCACCTACCGGGTCTTCGGGCAGCAAGATGTGGATCTCCGGCGGCGACCACGAGCTCGCGGACAACATCGTGCACCTGGTGCTCGCCAAGATCCCCGGCGGCCCGCCGGGCATCAAGGGCATCTCGCTGTTCATCGTGCCCAAGCACCTGGTCGCCGAGGACGGCTCGCTCGGCGAGCGCAACGACGTGGTGCTGGCCGGGATCAACCACAAGATGGGCTTCCGCGGCACGGTCAACACCGTGCTCAGCTTCGGCGACGGCGCGTTCACGCCCGGCGGAGCGACCGGCGCGGTCGGCTACCTCGTCGGCGAGCCGCACCGCGGGCTGGCCTACATGTTCCACGATGATGAACGAGGCGCGGATCGGCGGTCGGGCTGGCGCGGCCGCGCTGGGCTACACCGGCTACCTGCAAGCCCTGGCCTACGCCCGCGCGCGGCCGCAGGGCCGGCCGCTCGGCCGCAAGGACCCGGCCGAGCCCCAGGTGCCGATCATCGAGCACCCGGACGTACGCCGGATGCTGCTGGCGCAGAAGGCGTACGTCGAAGGCGGCGCTGGCGCTGGTGCTCTACTGCGCGCGGCTGCTCGACGAGCAGGTCACCGCCGCCGACGCAGGCGGAGCGGAGCGAGGCGCCCCTGCTGCTGGACGTGCTCACCCCGATCGCCAAGGGCTGGCCGTCCCAGTGGTGCCTGCGCGGCCAACGACCTCGCCATCCAGGTGCTCGGCGGCTCCGGCTACACCCGCGACTACGACGTCGAGCAGCACTACCGCGACAACCGGCTCAACCCGATCCACGAGGGCACCCACGGCATCCAGGGCCTCGACCTGCTCGGGCGCAAGGTGCTCGGCGATGCAGGCGGCGCCGGGCTCCGGCGCTCGGTGCGCGGATGGCCGTGACGATCCGGGCGCGACCGCGCCGGGCGGCGATGCCGCCGACTTCGCCGGCCGCCCCGGCGCCTGGACCGGCTGACGAGCACGGCGGCGCGCTCGCTGGCGCCGGTGACCGTGGACCGGACGCTGGCCAACTCGACGCGTGTTCCTGGAGGCGGCCGGCCACGTGGTGGTGGCCTGGATCTGGCTGGAGCAGTTCGTCGCCTGCGCGGGCAAGGAGGGCGACTTCTACGACGGCAAGCGGCGGGCCGCGCGCTACTTCTTCCGGTGGGAACTGCCCCGCACCCGTGCCCAGTTCGAGCTCTTGGCTTCGGGCGACGACACCGTCTTGAGCATGCGTGATGCGTGGTTCTGACGGCGACCATCGGGGCCATTTTGGAGGCCCCGCGCGGTCACGTGTAAGGTTTCCTCTCGGTCCAGACGACGCGTCGAAAGGGCCGAAAACCAGTAAGTCAGTGGGATATGGTGTAATTGGCAACACGACTGGTTCTGGTCCAGTTATTCTAGGTTCGAGTCCTAGTATCCCAGCGAATCTCTCGCGAACAGCGGGGGATTTGGAGCGTAACTCCGGCCTTGGCTATAGTTCCCTCCGCGTCAAAAGCAGTGCTTGCCCCCGTTGTGTAGCGGCCTAGCACGCCGCCCTCTCACGGCGGTAGCGCCGGTTCGAATCCGGTCGGGGGTACAGGTCCGAAAAGGGGCCCTGACCAGCGGAAACGCTGGGCGGGGCCTCTTCGGCATTTCACCCGTTTCGGGCCGGGGCCACACTGGGGACACGGGTCGCCGCCCGCAGGGTGGGGCGCCGCAGATGGCGGCTGCCCGCGCGCGATCCATCGCCTCGCCGACCTCGTCGAGCCGGTCATCGAACAGGTGACCGTAGGCGTGAAGGGTCATCGTCGCCGAGCCGTGCCCAGCATCTGTTGGACAACCTTGACGTCGGCCCCGCTGGCAATCGCGAGGCTTGCCGCGGTATGCCGGAGCTCGTGCGGGTGGAGATCGGGCACGCCGATCGCCCTGGACGCGGCACCGAACGCGGTCCGGAAGGTGCTGACCCGTAGCGGCTGGCCGTTGCGGATGCCGGCGAAGACCAGGTCGTCCACCTTCTTGTCTCTCACGTGCTCTGCCAGCTCGGTCGCGAGGAACCGTGGGATCGGCACCTCGCGTCGCTGGTGAGTCTTCGGGCCTCGTCGATCAGCAGGAGGTCAGCGGGCAGGAGACGTGCAGCCTCGGACGGTGCCGGGTTCGGTTCGCGGGACCAGTGGCCATCGGCGACCCAGCGCCACCCGTGCTGGTGGATCAGCCATGCTGCTGAGTGTCCTTCGGCGCCCGTCTCGGCGGCAGCCACCTCAGCCCTTCAACGTGGGCGTCACCACCACAAACCGATGTTCCTGCCGTGTGAGCAGCGCCTGAGTCGACCGCAACGCGGTGGTCTTCCCGGCTCCTGCGGCACCCTCGACCACCACGAGTAGCCCGTCGCCGGCCAGGACACCGACCACGGCGGCTTGGGTGAGGTCGATCCGGACCAGGCCGCGCCCTGCGATGCGGGCTCTGCGGGCTGGCCGATCTACGCGTCTCGCGATCCTGATGACGATGTTGGCCTCGACCTCGAGAACCTGTGGCGAACTGAACGAGCGGACGTGCTCAGGAAGCAGGTTAGAAGTTCGCACGAATATTGACGGTTTCGGCGCGAACCTGAGACTCACAATGCTCAGAGCGTGCGTTGGTGCTCAGGTTCGGGGAATCCGATTCTCCTCAGTGGTGGGTGCGGGCTAGCCGAGGAAGTCGATGATCGCAGGCGACTTTGGCGTCGGTGATCACGTGTGCGGTTCCCGGCAGGACGTGGAGTTGGCCGTGTGGCAGGTGTCGGTAGGCGCGCACACAGTCCTCTACCGGCGAGTGCTCGTCACGGTCTCCGACAAGGACGAGTGCTGGTACGTCGATCTGGCGAAGTCGTCGAAGCCGTAGCCGGGCCAGTGCTGGGCGGCCTCGAAGAAGCACCGCAGCATGGTCTTCCAGTAGTCCGGGTCCGCCGGCGGAGTCGTGGTCTGCCTTGATCAGCGCCAGGAACCCGCGCATGTCCGGGTCGGCGCCGAATGCGGCTTCGACTGCCTCGGGGTCGGCCTCGGTGGCGTCCTCGGCTCCCGCCGAAGATCTGCGCGGAGCATGGGGAACGAGTGCGACTCGGGGTAGAAGATGTCGCACCCGGCGTCGTTGACCAGCGCCCGGGCCACGCCTGGGTGCCGGATCGCCATGATCGTGGCGATCATGCCGCCCATGCTGAACCCGGCGACCGCGGGACGGTCGAGTGCAAGTGCCCCGATCAGGGCGGCCACGTCGTCGGCGAGCAGGCTCATCGAGACCCGCTCGCCGCCGGTGTGACGGGTCTGGCCGCAGCCCCGCTGGTCGGGTGCGATGACGTGGAACCGCTCGCTGAGGGCGTCCAGGTGTGCGCCGTAGGAGAGGGGGGTGGCGTCCCAGAGCGGGTTGGTGCTGACCAGGCCGCCGTGGAGCAGGACGAGGTCGGGCGAGTCGGGCGAGCCGGCCTCGAGGTAGTGGATGTCGATCCCGTTGGCGTGGGCGGTTCCGGTGCGTGACGCGGCGGTCGGTGGCGGTCATGGCGGTCTCCTTCGGAGGTGGTGCTGCCACGGTAGGCACGCGCGCGCGGCCGGCGGATCGGGTGAACGCCCTACGTTTGACCGTCGGGTTCGAAGTCGGACATCAGGCCGTGCCGCATGGCGAAGAGCCCGGCCGTGGCGCGGTTGTTGGCGTCCGGTCTTGGCGTAGATGTGCTCGACGTGGGTGCCGACGGTCTTCGGCGAGATGACCAGCCGAGCGGCGATCTCGCGGTTGCTGAGGCCGCGGGCGAGCAGGCGCAGCACTTCGACCTCGCGGGTGGTCAGCCCGGCGGGCCAGGCCCTGCGTCTGCGGACCCGGTGCCCGGCCGCGCCGAGCACCGCCTCGACTGCGTCGCCGTCCAGCAGGCCCTGGCGTACGTCGTCGCGCAGCAGTGCCGCTGCTGCGTCGGGGTCGGCTGCGGGTCGGTGTGGCCGGTCCTCGGTTGCGGTGGCGTATCGGTCGGCAGCGGCCAGGACGCGACCCGGGATCGGGATCGCGGCACCGGACAGGCCGCGCGGGTAGCCGGAGCCGTCGAGGCGCTCGTGGTGGAGCACGGCGATCGCGCCGAGCTCGGCCAGGCGCGGGGAGAAGGCGAGCATCCGCTCGGTGAGGTACGGGTGGGTGCGGACCCGCTCCTGCTCGGCGACGGTGAGCGGCGACCGCTTGTCCCAGATGCCGTTGGAGACGCCGAGGCGACCGAGGTCGTGCACCAGCGCGGCTCGGCGGACCCGCGTGACGTCGTCGGTTCGAGACCGAGACCGCGCGGCGGCCTCCCGCGGCCAGCTGGGCGACGGTGCGGGCGTGGCCGATGAAGTAGGGCGACTTGAGGTCGGCGAAGTCGCCGATCGCGGCCAGGACGTGGTCGAGCTCGGTGCTCGTCGATGGTCCGCGGCCAGGCCGGGCTCGCGGTCGAGGACCTCGTCCCAGTGGCTGCCTTGGTCCAGACCGTCGAGCACGCTCGCTGCCGTTGGCGCACAACAGGTCGACGAGGTCGGGGTCGAACTGCCCGCCGGCGCGTTCTCGGGCCATGCGCAGCGCGGCGTCGGCGCCGCCGAGCCGCTCGAATGCGGCGACCACATCGGCGAGGTACACCACCCGGGAGGTGAGCCGGATCTCGCTCGCCCTTGAGCCCTGCGGCGCCGCGGCCGTCCCAGCGCTCATAGCTCTCCACGAGGCTGCGGCGTACGTCCTCGCCCAGGCCGAGCTGCTCGGCCAGCAGGTCGGTGGCCTTCCAATGGCTCTCCAGGATCGAGGAGAACCATCGCAAACCGGCCACCGGAAAGGCGACGGTCTTGCTCACACGGTCGCTCACCGTGCCACCCGAGCCGAGATTGGCGGATCAGGAACCGGGCGAAGTCGGCCGCGCTGTCGCCGGCGAACATGCTCTCGCGTTTCATCGCGATGTCGTCGCCGAACCACTTGGCCTGCTCGTAGGCGTCGGTGTGGCAGCCCACCCAGGCCAGCAGTCCGGAGTAGTAGACGACCACCCGTTCCTGCTCATCCAGGTCGAGAAGGTCGGCCAGGCGCAGCGCGATGATCGTTTGCCGGATGACGTGCTCCATCGGCTGGCCCAGCCCGAGATCCGTGCCCAGCGAGATGGTTGCCACGAGCTCGGCGAGGCGAACCCGGGCCGGCGCCGCGGTCACGGCCCGAGTCTAGGTGCGGGCGCTCACGTGCCGGGGACCCGATCGCCCTCGATGGCGAGGTCGGGGTGCTCGACGGTCTTCAGGTAGCGGGTGGCGCCCTCGACGCTGAGGCCGAACAGGTCGCAGATGCGGCGTATGTCGCCGCCGGTGGCATGGATCTCGCGCAGGATGCGGTCTTCGCGCAGCGCCTGGGGGCGAAGGGTGATGCCGCGCCAGGGGAAGCTGTGGCCGACGGGCACCAGCCTGGGCGCGGTGCGTCTGCTGACCAGCACGTGGGGGTTGATGCGGCCTGGCCAGCGATGGTTGCGGTGGTCGAGCCACGCCGCGAGTCGAGTGCGGACCGGTGCGGCCAACGGAATCTCGCGATCACCGATCGTGAGTCGACCGTCGACGATGTCGGTCAGCATGACTGCGCGCAACTGCCTTCCGGTCAGGGCGTGGACAGCGACCAGGGCGACGGCGAGCGCGACCACCGGGTCGGGATGGTTGAGCTCGGCGCGGATCACGGCGGGGTCCAGAGCGAGCGGGATGGTGCCTGCGAGCGGCGTGTGTTTCATCCCGCGCATAGGGTTGGCGAAGATCAGGCGCCGGCCCCTGAGGGTCTTGAACAGGGACCTCAACGCCAGCTCGGCGGAGTGCGGATCCTCTACCGGTGCGTCGGGCGGTGTCGCGAACGTTCGGCCCGGGGCTGGGTCTTGGTCGCGAGCCCGTTGGTGTGCTCGCCGCTGCACGTTCTCATCGGTGGTGTGGTGCGCAGGGTGTGTGTTCGGGGTCCCAGACCGGCGGGACACCAAGCGGGTTCAATCGATCCTGCGCCGCAGCGCACTGGCCACGTCCCGCACCGTGCCCAGGTCTTCGTCGCTAATCGCATCGAGCAGTTCCTCAAGTGCAAGGTCCACGGCGGCGCGCTCGCCCTCACCGAACGAATCTCGCACGCGATCGCGGAGGTAGTCGATGGCGAAGACGTCACCGCGCACCGCGTCGAGGTCCCTGCGACGCGTGTCGAGAAGCATCTGCCCGAGCCAGGAGTCGAAGCGGAGCAGGTCGACAGAGTCGGTGTCTGCGTAGCGCAGCCGCAGGTCCTGCGCCACCCGCGCCAGGTCGATGGCCGCCTGCGCGGCCCGTCCTGCGCCGGCGGCCGTGTTGAGGCGATTCACCGCCCGATCGAGCAGCGGGCGCAACAGCCGCGGCACCTCCCGACGGTCGACCGCCTGCCAGGCGGTGCGCGCAGCCACCTTCGCACGGCCGACCGCACCGAGGTCGCGCCGCATGGCTGCGTCGAACGCCGACGTTGCGGCCGTGTTCAGCTTCCTCACGGGCGCGGGCAGGCCGGCCTTCGCGGCGTCGGTCGGCACGGCCAATGCCAGCGCCTCGATGTCGCCGCCGCCCGAGGTGAAGAACTCGCCGTACCCCGGAGCGAAGTCTTGCGCTCGCGCTGGCCGTCCATGTGCAGCTCGGAGACCACCACGGCGCCGGACGCGTTTGCCAGTGGCCCCCGGTACTGCTGGTCGGTCTGGGTGACGGTAACCTCCTCAAAGACCAGGCCGGGGATGTTCTCGGGTCGGTAGACGTCCCCGGCGCGGGGTTCGGCCGGCATGATCATCGCGGCGGGTCCGTCGATGCCGGCTATCCAGGTGCCGTGGGTGTCGCCGATCGCGCCGCCGAGCCAGTTGTAGACGTCCTCGCCGAAGTACCACACGTTGCCGTCGTCGTCTTGGGCGTAAAGGTCGTAGGCCACCTCGTGGATGCGGCCGCCGAGGAACGCGACGTACTGGGACACCGCGACCTCGACCTGCATGCCCGCCCACGGAATGACCCGCGTGTGGTCGAGCAGGGTGACCTCGGTGCGGAACGGCTTGTCGTCGACCGTGCCGACCAGGACCACCGACTTCTGCGAGGACACCGGAAACACTGGGTTGGTGATCTGGGTGGGGTTCGAGAACCTCGGCAGGCACAGGTCAACCCGCCGCGAGTCGGGCGCCACCTCGAGCTCGCCGACGCGCGGCTGTGGGATCTTCTCGCAGGCCGCCGCCCCGGACTGCGTCGAGGATGTCTGGGTGGTCTGGGCCGACGAGGCCGGGAGGTTCTGGCCGTTCGACGAGTACGCAGCCAAGCTGCTGAACGAGAGGACGCCAACGAGGGCGATGGTGGGCCTTGTGGTGTTCATGGTTGATGCTGGACGACTGCCGCTGAAGGCAGCCTGAAGGCAACGTGTCGCGGTCAGGCCGCAACCTTGATGTCGTAGTCGTTCAGTCGCGAGATCATTTCTGAGGCGACGAATGCTCGCGGAACGCGGACAACTCCTCGGCGATGTCGATCGATACGTGGGTCACCTGGCCATCCTCCATCACATAATTCGCGGGCAGTGTGCTCTGGCCCCGTGATCCATCGGCGCCCACGTCGTTGGCCGGCTTGAGTTGGGCTCTGTCTTGGTCTGATTTGAGGTGCCTTCGTCAACGCCGGGCCGTTGCCGGCCCGGCGTTGGCGGGGGGTCAGCATGGGCCTGCTGGGTCATGTCGCAGGTGTCACGGTGCAGGCAGATGCACCACGAAGGTGGCGCCCGGCGTGTGCTCGTCGAGCGTCGCCGTACCACCGTGACGTCCCGCCACCGCGCGGACTATCGCCAGCCCGAGCCCGGTGCTGCCGGTCTCGTGGGCTCGCGACTCATCACCGCGGAAGAACCGGTCGAAGACACGGTCGCGGTGCTCGGAAGGAACGCCCGGCCCGTCGTCGGCGACCACCAGCCGGGCGCCCGTCGAGTCGCTGGTGAGGCTCACGGTGACCCGGGAGGTCGCGTGCTGCTCCGCGTTGGCCAACAGATTGCGCACCAACCGTCCCAGGTCGGAGCGTGAGCCGGAGACCGGCGCCGCACTGACCCCCGACGTGTCGATCTCCACGCGGGCACTGGCGCGCAGTCGACGGGCTTCTTCCAGCACCACGTCATCGAGGTCGATGAGGCGATGGATCGCCGGCCCGTCATCTTGTCGGGCCAGGAACAGCAGGTCGCGCACGAGCTGTTCCATCCGGTCGCTGTCCGCGAGCAGGCCCCGCGCGGTGAGCGGCCAGTTCGTGGTCTCGGGATGCTCAAGGCCAACCTCGATGGAGGTGCGGTACGCCGCCAGCGGACTCTGCAGCTCGTGGGCCGCGTCCGCCACGAACGCGCGCTGGCGCCGGTGCGCTTCCTCGACCGGTCGGAGGGTCCGGCCGATCAGGGTCCAGAGCAGAGCGGTCGCGAGGACGAGCACGAGCGGCAGTCCCAGTGCCAGCGCGCCCAACAGGCTCGCCACGGTCTCCACGAGTGCCTCGGTGCTGTGCCCGACGTAGACGACCGCAGGGCCGTCGGGTCCGCTCGCGGTGACGGCCCAGACCCGGTAGTCCTCCGTCTCGTTGTCGTCACGAACGTCCTTCAGGTCGTATGCCGCAGGCTCGTGGCCCTCCGGTCGCCTGCTCGTGATCGGGCCCGAGTCGCCCAGGTTGGCCGAGGCAGCTAGGACCCGGCCGTCCGCGGCGACCACCTGCGCCACCGAGTCGTCCCCGACGTCGACCAGCACCTGGCTGAGCACGCCACCTTCGACCGCCGCCGCGACGTCGCGTGCGCGCGTGCGCGACAGGTCGTCCGTCGTCGCCTGCAACGATCGCTGGAACAGCAGCACGATGGCCACGGCGGCGAGCGCCAGGATCGCCACGAGGACCAGCGCCGCGATGGCCGTGAGCCGCAACCGAAGTCGCCCCGCACGCTCACCCACCGTTCACATCCAGTCGATAGCCGGCAAGCCGCACGGTCTGCAGTGCTGTGCGCTCGAACGGGATGTCGATCCTTTGGCGCAGTTGGCGCACGTAGACCTCGACGATGTTCGGGTCGCCGTCGAAGGCGAAGTCCCACACGTGCTCGAGGATCTCGGACTTGGGCAGCACCTCGCCCGGGCGGCGCATGAAGAACTCCAGCAGTGAGAACTGCCGGGGCGTCAGTGACACCTCGGTCGCACCGCGCCACACCTGGTGCGCCGCCGGGTCGAGCCGCAGATCGCCCACGACCAGCTCGATCGGGCGTGCGCCGCCCCCGCGGCGCAGGAGCGCGCGCAGCCGCGCCACCAGGACGGTGTACGAGAAGGGTTTGCTGAGGAAGTCGTCGGCTCCGCCATCGAGCGCCTGAGCCTCGTCGTCCGGCGCGTCCTTCGCGGTGAGCATCAGGATGGGGGTCCAGTTGTCCCCGTCGCGCAGCGCCGCACACAGCTCCAGGCCACCGATGCCAGGGAGCATCACATCGAGCACGAGGGCGTCGTAGGCGTTCTCCCCGGCCAGCCAGCGACCGTCCTCGCCGGTGAACGCGACGTCGACGGCGAAGCCCTCGCCCTCCAGCCCACGTTTGAGGGCACGGGCGACCCGCTTGTCGTCCTCGACCACTAGGAGTCGCATCTGCACACGGTGGCACGGTTCTCCTGAATGCGCGCTGAACGTCGGCTGACTCCTTTCGTTCAGCGTGGCTTCAGCGCCGGCGTCGCACGATGGCTGTGTTGCCAGGAAACCCCGCACTCGAGGAGGAGACATCATGAACCGCAAGAAGATCGCTCTCACCGGCGCCACCGCGGCCGCGCTCGTGCTCGCAGCAGGAGGGGTCGCGATCGCGGGTTCCGGTGACGACGACGCCTCGGACATCCCGATCCCGGGCCCTGCCCTGCAGAAGGCGAGCGATGCCGCGCTGGCCGAGACCGGCGGCGGCGAGGTCACCGAGACCGAGGTGGATGACGAGGAGAGCTACTACGAGGTCGAGGTCACCCTCGACAAGCGGCGACCAGGTCGACGTGCAGCTCGACAGGAGCTTCAACGTCGTCGGCTCCGAGAGCGACTCGCAGTCGGAGACCGACGACTGAGCCTCAGCGCGGCGACAGGTTCGAGCTGTCCTATCGCGAAGTTCGGCGATAGAACCAGACGCACGGCTCGCTGGTCGCCGATCACGCTGCTGATCATAAGGAAGTCCGGGTATCTCCTCGCCGATGCTTCATGACGCTTCGACACCTTGACGAGTATCCTGCCACGGCTGTTCCGGAGTCGGATCGCCTTTCAAGACGAAATCGGCGCGACGCGCAAGGCCTTCGGTCGGCGTCGTAGGCGTTCCCGTGTGGACTAAGGCACGGCCGTGCGAGTTGAGCTTGTGATCGGGCGTTCGAGCGCCAGTTTGGCCTGAGCCATCGCGCATTTTCGAATCAACGTTGACTTCATACTGACCCGGTGGACTGCCCGACACGCTCACCCGGCACGTTCACTCTTTCCAGACCTCGGTCAAGCGCGTCGCTGTCCACAGGTATCCGCCGTCGCGTCGGTCGCCGACGGTCGAATCCAGCACCAGACGGCCTCCCAGGCCTGGGACGACTGACCGCACTTCGCATCGACCTAGTGGGCGCCGGCTGAGTCACAGCCCGGCGCCTACCCCGCCCTGTTCGATGACGGACAGGGCAGCAGCTTCCCCGCTGGCCGCGACAGTTGGCCACTCTTGGGGCCCGCCGCCACGCTGCTGCAACGGGGTTCGAAACTACGAAACAAAGAAGTGGTCGCCGCCAGGGATCCTGATCCGATCGGCAGGCGCCATCGTGCGACATGGCGAGCGCTCTGCACGAGGGTGACCTTGGAGGCGCTCACTGGAACCGGGCAAACAACACCGGCAGGGCCTGGCCGTTTTCACTGGACGGGGATGTTGTGGTTGACGTGGAAGACGTTGTGCGGGTCCCAGGTGTTCTTGGCGGCGAGCAGCCTCGCCCAGGCCCCGTGATCGAAGGCGGACCGGACCCGGGGCGTGTCGTCGGCGTCGAGGAAGTTGAGGTAGGCGCCTGTCGTGTGGGGCTCGAGCCCAGCCCAGGTGTCGCGGACCCAGCCGACGTTTGCGTCGTCGCCTCGAGGGTCCATGCCGTTGCCGAGGATGTTGACGACGTAGGCCGCGTCGCGGTGACCTACGGCACCGTCCGAACCCGCCGCGAGGGCTCCCCCGAGCTGCTGGACGTGGATCTGGGAGAGCGGCGAAGGGGAGCGGCCGGCGGCCGCCACAAGGAGGTCAAGTACTGGCTGGGCCAGCTGTGCGAGGTAGCCGGACTTCCAGTAGCTCCGGATTCCGTGCGGCGCTCCCTTGTCGAGCATGCCTTGCAGGACCGGGTACGGAACCGGACCCACGACATCCGCGTCGGGCCGGCATGCACTGCGCAGCTGGTTCACAAGGTCCTCGCCCTGGGACGGGTCGCCCGCGTGGCAGAGCAGGATCGCGACCGCACTCTGTCCCTGGAGGGCGGTCGGCACGAACGGCTCGGACGGGGCGGTCAGGAACGCGATCATCGTGGTCATCTCGTCAGGGAGGGTGGACGACCAGGCCGCATACGCGTCGAGGACTTCGGCGCACCGGTCGGCGCTGAAGAACATGGGGCCACCCAACACCGTTTCGACCGGTTGGCCCAGGAACGTGAAGGACGTGGCGACCCCGAAGTTGCCGCCGCCGCCGCGCAGCGCCCAGAACAGCTCGGCGTTCTCGTCCTTGCTGGCCTTCACCACGCGTCCGTCTGCCGTCACCAGCTCGACCTCGAGGAGGTTGTCGCAGCTGTAGCCGTACAGGCGGGACAGCCACCCGAACCCACCGCCGAGTGTCAGACCGCCAACGCCGGTGCTGGAGATCAGACCTCCGGGGGTGGCGAGACCGAAGGCCCCGGCCTCGGCATCCACCCGCGCCCAGGTGCAGCCACCGCCGACCCGGATGGTTCGGCGCTCGCGGTCGACCGACACGTCGTGCATGTCGACGAGGTCGATGACGACGCCGGTGTCGCACGTGCCGCTGCCCGCGACGTTGTGGCCGCCCCCGCGCACCGCCAGATCGAGCCGGTGCTCACGCGCCAGCCGAATCGTCCGCGCGACGTCCTCGTTCGTCCTGGGCCGCACCACGAGGGACGGGAAGCGGTCGACCATCCCGTTCCAGACCCGTCGGGCAGCGTCGTACTCGGCGTCATCGGGACGGATGACCCGCCCGCTGATCGAGGCTGAGAACGCGTCCACGTCCACTGGGCTGAGATCGATTGTCGCCATGAGACTGCTCCTGTCGAAGTTCCGTCGGACTGCGAGCGTCTCGTGAGCACCGCCGATTGTCTGCGACGGCGGTCTCCGCCCCACGGGACACATGTCCCTCACCAGGCGCGAGGCCAGGTCCGGTCGTGCAGGCGTTCGGCGTCGAGGAGCTCGATCTCGTCGCGACCGGTCAGGAGCAGCCCCTCCTCCTTGAGTTCGCGCAGGATGCGGCCGGCAACTTCGCGCACCGTGCCTACGTTGCTGGCCAGTTGCTGCTGGCTCACCCTGGCGACCAGTCGGCCAGAATGATCAACCGAGGCGATGTCGAGCAGGTGCCGTACGACGTTCTCGATCAGGGGGGACAGCGTGGTGTTCGCCAAGGCGTGGATGTAGGAGGAGGCGCGTTCGGCCAGGTCGTTGAGCAGCACGTTCGCGACCTTTGTGTCACGGTCTGCCAGTTCCACGATGGCGCTCGAACGCAAGACGAGGACTCGACTGTCCGTGATCGCCTGTTGGCTGATGTTGGTCAACGGTCGGGCATAGAGCGCGGTGACCCCGTTGATGTCGCCGGGTCGTGTGTAGCGCACGGTCAGCTCCCGGCCCTCGGGCGAGATCAGGAACGTCCGGATGAGACCCTCGATCACGACGCTGACGAAGTACGGGCCGCCCACACGCATGAACGTGCCCCCAGCCGGAACATCAAGGAAGGACGCTCCCACAACGAGCGCCTCCTGGGTCCCGTCCGGCAACACCGCGAAGCGAGATCGCGCGAGCGCCACACGGTGCCGATCGTCGAGCATCCCTCAGGGTAGCCAGCCGGGCGGCCAAGCCCGGATCCGTGTTCCGTCGCAGCCTGGAGCGCTTCCGGCTCGAGCTGACGGACCCGCTAGGCGAGCTGACGTGTTCACGGCCCCGAGCGATCAGGTCGAAGTCCACGCCGAGCTCCGCGGCGATCTCGCGCGGACCCGGGTCCGGCGAGCAGAAACCCGCCGCGGACTGACACCCTCATCTCGCAGCATGTGCCCCATGCGGCGTAGTCAACTCGATGTGACAGGACACCTCAGCATCAGGGCCACAGTCCCTTCCGCTAGCCCGTAAGCGGATCCCCGCCGCCGGGGCGGCTGAGCCGATGAACCCACCGAGGCGAAGGGCCGTAGGCGCTCCGAATGCCTTTCCTCAGCCGGGAATGGGGGAGTGTTGTTGCCCGCCCTGATCCGCCTCGTGGCGAGGCCATCTGGCGGCTACCGGCTCCACTTGAGCGTCCGCTGTCGGGTCGGGGGCGGCTAGGCAGCAAGACAAGTTGCCGGTCACCTCGCCGGCCTCCAATGCGCGGTGTGCGTCGGAGGCCCAATCCAGCTTCATGACCCGTCAGCTAGGCCCGAGGTGCGGCCAGGCGCTCCGCGCCGACGAAGAGGTTCCACGACTCGATGCTGGCGATGACCAGTCGCTGTGCGAGCGTCCAGGGGTCGCCGGCGAGCCGTCGGTGGATCTCGGCCTCGTCGGTGGCGTCGACGATCACCATGGCGCGGATGCGTCCGAGCTCGCTGCCGGCCAGCGGGCCGGCGAAGAGCACGAAGCCTTGATCGGCGAGCCCGTTCATGAATATCGCGTGATCGTTGACGCCGGGCTGCTCGAACGTGCCCTTCCCGCTTGTCCACGCGGGCCCGGCTTCGCGGATGACGGCGTAGTAGCTCATCGGTCGGTCCGCCTCGCAGATATGAGCCACATTGCGGACCCGAACAGAACACCGTCGTTGCCCTCGTGCTCCTGCATCGTCCGCAGGAGCTCGGCCACTGCGGCCCGGCGAGATGTCTCGTCGAGGTCGGCGACGAGCCAGCCCAGCTGGCCGAGGATGAAGTCGTGGGCTTGGGCTGCCGTGTCACCGAAGGACATCGGGGCGCGCACGTCGCCGAACTCGATGTCCTCGAAGCCCGACGACTCCAGGAGAGGTCCGACCCGGTCGGGATCGCTCATCGCGAACGGGCTCGGTGCGTCTGGGGGAGGTGACGGAAGGTCGCGTCCAGCCGCGAGTGCACCGACGAAGGAGGTGAACCACTCGTTCTCCAACATGGGTTGCCAGACGGCGAGCGCCAGCCGACCGCCTGCCCGGAGGGACCGGGCGATGTTGGCGTGGGCCGCCGCCCGGTCGCCGAAGAACATGCTCCCCGTGCGGCTTAGGGCCACGTCGAACGACGCCGGCTCGAACGGATGGATCTGGGCGTCACCCTGGATGAACGAGGCGTTGTGGACGCTCTCCTGCTCCGCCCGGGACCGTGCCACGGCGAGCATGCTCGAGGAGAGATCGATGCCGAGGGCCGTGCCCGATGCGGCGATCCGTGCCGCGTCGCGGGTGGTCTGGCCGGTGCCGCACCCGATGTCGAGCACGGCGTCGCCTGGAGAAATCGCGGCGAGATCGAGGATGGCGTTGTGGTAGCCGTCGACGCTTGCGTCGTACTGGTTCGCGTTGGCCGCCCAGTAGTTGCCCTCACCGCCGTCCCACGCCTGAAGTTGATCGGTGTTGCTCGCATCCACCTGGATGTTGGTCGTGTCGCTCATGTGGGATCCTGTCGGCGTATATAGTCCCAAAGGGACTATATGTTTGTACGCCCGGAGGGATGACATGTCAAGCAGTCAGCGGCTCACGACGACGTCGCACGCGATCCTCGGCCTGCTCGCCATCAGGTCGTGGAGCACCTACGAGCTCACCCGGCAGATGGAATGGAGCCTCGGGCGGTTCTGGCCGCGGGCGAAGAGCAAGCTTTACGAGGAGCCGAAGAAGCTCGAGCGGCTCGGCCTGGCGAGCTCCCGGACGGAGACGGTGGGACGGCGGGGTCGCACCGTCTTCACGATCACGGCCAAGGGCCGCCGCGCCTTGGCGAACTGGCAGTCCGAACCATCAGACGGCATGGCGCTGGAGGCCGAACCGCTACTCCGGATGTTCCTCGCCGACCAGGGGACACGGGACGACGCGCTGGCCACCCTGGCGGCCGCCAGGGTGTGGGCGGAGGAGCGCAACGAAGGCAACCTCGTCGCGGCGCGTGCGTTTCTGGACGGTTCTCCGGAGTTCGCGGTGCGGGCGGCTCCCACCATGCTGGTCGGTGCGTTTCTCACCGACTTCTACAAGCTGGTCGCCGACTGGGCCGACTGGGCCGGGGAGCAAGTTGCCGACTGGCCGGAGGACCCGGCGCAGGCCACTGCGAATCGAGACGAGCAGCGCAAGATCGTCGCCCGTGCCGAGTGGAGTGAGGGCTAAAGGACGCTGTCGAGCGCGTTCGGAGATCAGCTGGCTCGCAGCACACCGCGTGACCGTGCCGCGCCGATGATTGAGGCTCGTGCAGCGAGCCGCGCAGAATGCGAAGCCCGAGATGATCGGTCGCCGCTGTGTCCGTCGCCGTAAACCCTGGGCCGCTCCGACTGCATCCACCGGCAACATGGTGGCGCAGCCAGCGGTCGGAGATCCGCGACGCAATGCAAGACGGCGATCGGTAGCCGGCACGCGATGGAAGTTTCGGTAGGGGATCGGCTTGCGGTGACGGCCGCGCGAGCATGGCGGGCATTCCGTGTGGCCTCTCGCGATCGGCCTGTGGGACGGGTCGCGCCTCCCCACGCAGTCTGAGCCGTGGCAACTGGTCGCGCCGAGCCGAGTCATACCGCGGCGCGGAATCTGGTGCTCACCTGGAGCGAGGCGCGTGCCGCAAGCGTGCCGCGCGGCTACCAGCGACGAGCCGCCCGGTCCGCCTTTGGAAGCGGCGTCCGCAGGTTGGCCCGACGGGCTAGTGCCTGTTCGGAGGTCGGGAGCACCGCTAGCCTCATGGGATGGTGATGATCCGGGTGCTGGGTCGGCTTACCGTGGAGGGGAACGACGGGGCCGAGGTTGCGCTGCCGTCCAGCAGGCGCGCCCGCGCTCTGCTCGCATGGCTCGCCGTGCACCCGGGCGGCCGCTCCCGCAGCCAGGCGGCGGGCGTCTTCTGGCCGGGGATTCCCGAGGCCAGCGCTCGAACCAGCCTGCGGGGGGCCCTCGCCGAGCTGCGCCGAGGACTCGGTCCCGCCGACGTCCTCGTCGCCGGGCGAGAGCAGGTGGCCCTCGACCTGGACCGGGCGCGGGTCGACCTGCAGGAGTTCCAGGGGCACCTCGCCGCCGGACGCTGGGCAGACGCGCTCGCGCTCGACCGGGGCCTGCTGCTCGCCGACCTCGACGATGACTGGGCGCACCGGCGCCGCGAGGAGCACGTCCATGACGTGCTGCGGGCGCTGACCCGCCTGTCCGCCGAGCACGAGTCCGCGGGGCGCACCGGCGAGGCACTCGCGATGGCCCGGCGCCGGGTTCGCATGGCCCCCCTCTCCGAGGAGGCCGGGCGCGAGCTGGTCCGGCTGCTTGCCGCGTCCGGCGATCGGGCCGCCGCCCTCGAGGCCGGGCGCTCGCTCACCGATCGGCTCCAGCGCGAGCTCGGGATCGGGCCGTCCGAGCCGACGGCGGGGCTTCTGAAGGGGTTGCGCCGTACCGACACGGCGCCGCCCCTGGTCGCACCCCGTCCGGCAAGCGACGAGCCGGTCGTGTCGGGGCCTTCCGCCCCGGGCGTGCGGGATCTGCTGTCACCCGAGCTGATCGGGCGCGACGAGGTGCTGGCCCGGTTGGCGGCGCTGCACGTCTCGCCGTTGCCAGCGGCGGCGATGGTGCGCGGCGAGGCCGGCATCGGCAAGACCAGCGTGGTTGCCGCCGCTGCTGTCGCGGCGCAGGCCGAGGGTGCGCTCGTCCTGTACGGCCGGTGCGACGAGGAGGCGATCGTCCCGTTCTGCCCGTGGGTCGAGGCACTGGGTCCTGTGGTCGAGCAGCTCAGCGGCGCACGCCGGCGCACCATCGTCACGGAGGGCGGGGCGGACCTTGCCAGGCTCTTCCCCATGCTGGCGCGGGACGGCCTAGACCTCGGAGCCGCGCAGGAGGCAGACACCGAGCGCTGGCGACTCTTCGAGGCGATCACGCGGCTGCTCGCCGAGCTCGCTGCCGACCGCACCGTCGTGGTTGTGCTGGAGGACCTGCACTGGGCGGACCGGTCGACCATGTCGCTGCTCCGGCACGTGCTCCGGACCTCGCAGGACGCGGCCCTGGCCTTCGTGCTCACCGCGCGCGGGGACGAGGCACCCCGCGACGCGCCGATGCACGAGGTGCTCCGACAGCTGCGGGTCGAGGGATCACTGACGATGCTCGACCTTCCCGGTCTCAGCCGCGACGACGTCGCCCGGCTCGCGCGAAGCCACGCCGACCGCGACGACTGGACAGGGTTCGTCGCCGCGCTCTTCGAGGAGACCGAGGGCAACCCCTTCTTCGTCAAGGAGATCCTCCGCAACCTTGCTCCGTCGGGGGCGCGGCGGGGTGACGACGTGCGGCCGTTCGAGGTGCCCGATGGTGTTCGCGAGCTGCTGGGCCGGCGACTCTCGCGCCTCGGTGACGACGTCCAGGAGGTGCTGTCCTGGGCGAGCGTGGTCGGCCGTTCGTTCAGCTTCCGGGTCCTCACCGCCTGCTGCCTCATGCCGGACGACCGCACCCTCGACGCCCTCGACCTCGCCGTCGAGGCCAAGCTGGTCGACGAGCACGGCGTCGACCACTACTCCTTCTCGCACGCGCTGGTTCGCTCGACGCTCTACGACGGACTGTCGCAGACCCGGCGTGCGCGGCTGCACGCCCTGGTCGCCCGCGCTCTCGAGACCGACGATCGCCCAGGCGGCGTCGCCGCGGCCGAGCTGGCTCACCACTACCTCACGTCCGCCGACCCGGCATACCTCGACGTCGCGATCGGCTACGCCCGCCAGGCCTCGGCGGACGCGCTCGTCCAGCTGGCCTACGGCGAGGCAGCCGCCGTGACGCGCCGCACCATCGCCATGGTGCGGAAGCTGCGCGGAGACGACCAGGCGCGGCTCGGCCCGCTGCTGCTGGAGCTGGGCGACGCGCTGTCCCGGTCCGGCGACACGGTCGGTGCCCGGGCGGCGTACCTCGAGGCAGTGGCGGCAGCTCGACACGAGCAGCAGCCGAACTGGCTCGGGACCGCAGCGCTCGGATACGCCGGACCCTCCTGGCAGGGCTTCGGCACCGTCGACACCGAGGCCATCGGGCTGCTCGAGGAGGCGCTCGCGACGGTCCCTGACGACCGGGTCGCGCTGCGCACCCGGCTCCGCGCGCGCCTGGCGGTGGAGCTCTACTTCGCCCGACGGCCCGAGCAGGTCCTCGAGCTCACCGAGACGGCGCTGGTCACCGCCCGCGAGGTGGGAGACCCGTCCGTGCTCGCAGCCGCCCTGGAGGCCCGCCTCTGGGCGCGGTGGCGTCCCGATGGCATCGCCGAGCGCGTCGTGCTCGCCGATGAGCTGCTCGGGGTCGCCCAGGCCGACGGCAACGGCGAGACGGCGGCCGTCGCCCGTCGCTGGCGACTTGTCGCCCTGCTCGAGGCGGGTCGCGTCGACGAGGTCTGGGCAGAGGCCACACTGCACGAGGAGGAGGCCCGCCGGCTGGGGCTGCCCTACGAGCTGATGTACGTCGCCGTCTTCGCCACCATGCGGGCGCTGCTCGAAGGTCGATTGGAGGACGCCCAAGTGGCCTCTGCCCACGTCACGACCTTCGGGGAGCTGCGCGGTGGCGCGGACGCCTTGCAGTTCGGGGGCGTGCACGCACTCACCCTCGCCGTGCTGGCCGGGCGAGTTGCCGAAGTTGTCGAGCCGGTTCGCGGGTTCGTCGAGGCCTACCCCGCGATCCCGGCCTGGCGCGGGGCGCTCGCGACGGCGCTGGCGGCCGCGGGACGCCTCGACGAGGCGGTCACCGAGGTCGAGCTGGTCTGGCCACCGGAGGAGGCGCTGCCGTTCGACGCGGTCCAGGTGGGGGGCTTCTGCTTCCTGGCGATGGCCGTGTCGTTGCTGGGCGATGCCGAGAAGGCGAGGCACCTGTACGACGTCCTTCTTCCCTACGCCCGGCGTCCGGTGGTGCTCGGGGCGGGTGGCGCGGTGCTCGGCACCGTCGACCTGTCGCTGGCCCAGCTCGCGGCGACCTGCGGCGACCTCGACATCGCCGGCGGCCACCTGGAGACCGCAGCGCACGACCTGGCTGCCGCCGGCTCCGACATCGCCCTCCTCGTGCCCGCCGCAGGTGCGCCGGAATCCTCCGTCTGACCCACGTCGCCTCGTCGTCGCACCTTTCACGCTGGACACACGATCGGCGCACGCTGGCCGCACGCCGGCCGCCGAGGGTTCTGGGCATGCCCACCACGACCACCCTGATTCTCTTCCTCGCCTCGACGCTGGCCCTGCTCGCCGTCCCCGGCCCGTCGGTCCTCTACGTCGTCACCCGCACGCTCGAGCAGGGCCGCCGGGCCGGGCTGGTGTCGATGCTCGGGCTCGAGACCGGCGCCCTGGTCCACGTCGCGCTCTCGGCCCTCGGAGTGACCGCCCTGCTGGCCGCCTCCGACTGGGCCTTCGTCGTCGTGAAGTACGCCGGTGCGACCTACCTCGTGGTGCTGGGCCTGCGCCAGCTCCGACGCCAGGCGGTCACGGCGTCCGAGGCTGCCGATGCGCCGGGGACGTCGTACGCGCGACTCTTCCGCGCCGGCGTCCTGGTCGACCTGCTGAACCCGAAGACCGGGCTGTTCTTCCTGGCCTTCCTGCCGCAGTTCGTCGAGCCGGCTCGGGGCCCGGTCACCACGCAGGTGCTGGTGCTGGGTGTCTGCTTCGTGGTGCTGGCCGCGCTGACGGACGGCGCCTACGCGATGGTCACCTCGGTGGTGCGTCATCGGATCGCCCGGCGGCGGAGCGACTCTCGGCATCCGGTGCTGGACCGTCTCACCGGGGCGGTCTACTGCGCGCTCGGCGGCGTCACGGCGCTGGCCTGAAGCGCACTTCAGTCCCTGGGCCGAGCCACCGCATCCACATGGGGCGGCGCGCCGGCAGGGCGGGCAGATGAAGAGGTGCACGTCTTCGGGCCGTGCCGGATGATCGCCCACATGACCATCCCCTGTGGGACAGGAGCAGCGTTCCGTCGCGGATCAGGCTGAGGACGACGCCTGGTCCGGTCGCGCTTCGGCCAACGGGGCCGCTATGCCTGGCTCAGAGGTCGCCCACTGAGCATTGTTCCGGCTCATGTTAGCCACTAACATTGGCGACATGACGGTCACGAGCACCAGTAGGACCGCACGCACCCGTGCGCTGCTGCAGGAGGCGGCACTCAGGCTGTTCTCCGAGCAGGGTTACGACGCAACGACCGTCGAGCAGATCGCGCGGGAGGCCGGCGTCAGTCACATGACGTTCTTCCGGCACTTCTCGACGAAGGATGCCGTCGTGCTCGATGACGGCTTCGATCCGGCCATTGCGGCCGCCGTGTCCGCCGCACCGACGGATCTCCCGCCCCTGGCTCGCGTCTGCGCGGGACTTCGCGCCGCGCTCTCGCATGTGGACCTGCCGGGGCAGGAGGAGGTCCGGGTTCGGGTCAGGATCGCCGCGGAGCATCCGGTGCTCCGCGCCGGGACGTACGCCGCGACGGAGGCCACCCAGCAGGCGATCTCTGAGGTCCTGGTCGCGGACGGTGTCAGTCCGTTCGAGGCCCGCGTCGCCTCGGCTGCTGCGCTGGCCGCACTCACCGTCGCTCTGCTCGAGTGGTGCCTCAGCGACCAGAACGACCCGATGTCGTGCCGGCTCAGCGCCGCACTCGACGTGCTCGATGGGACGGCGAGTCGATGAGCGCGCTGGAGATTCGCCGGCTGGCGCACCGCTACGACGACACCGTCGTGCTGCACGACGTCGACCTCACAGTTGCACGTGGCGAGGTGCACGCGCTGGTCGGCTTCAATGGGGCGGGGAAGTCGACCCTGATGCGCGCCGCTCTGGGGATGATCAGGCCCGAGGGTGGTGTCGTCCACATCGATGGCGTCGAGGTTGCGCGCCTCGACAGCGCGGGGTGGGGCCGTGTGGGACACCTGATCGACACCCCGTTCGTCTACCCCGAGCTGACGGTCCGGGAGAACCTCTGGGCGGCGGCGCGACTGCACGGCGTGCCCGCCTCCGCGGCCAGGGCCCGCGCCGACCGAACACTGGCCGACCTCGAGCTCGGGCCGTGGGCGGACCGCCGTGCATCGGCACTCTCCCAGGGGAACCGGCAGCGCGTCGGCCTGGGCAGTGCGCTCGTGCACGAACCACGGCTGCTCGTCCTGGATGAACCCACCAACGCCCTCGACCCGGCCGGGGTGCTGCTGCTGCGCGAGCTGCTGCTGGCGCGCGCCGCCGCGGGGGTGGCCGCGCTGGTCTCCAGTCACCATCTGGACGAGGTGGCTCGGGTCGCCGACCGGGTGAGCGTCATCCATGCCGGCACCATCGTGGGCGAGCTGGACCCGCACGGCGTCGACCTGGAGCGGGCGTTCTTCGCGATGGTGCATGCCGCCGACGAGGCGGCCCGGCGCGTGGAGCCGGTCCGATGACCGCGGCGTACGCCGTCGAGGCGCTCAAGCTGCGCCGATCCCGCGTGGTCGCCGTGGCGACCGTCGCCCTGCTCCTGGTGCCAGCACTGCTCGCCCGGGTCTTCCTGATCGCCGCCGAACGCGGCGGCGCTGACCCGATGAGCGCCAAAGCCTCCCTGCTGCTGCCGGGAGTCGGCTGGGCCGGCTACCTCGGCGGACTGATCCAGATCTACGCCACAGCCGGCGTGGTCGGCTCCGGCATCGTGGTCGGTTGGTGCTTCGGACGGGAGTACGCCGACCGCACGGTTGTCTCGCTCTACGCCTCCGCGACCCCCCGCACCTGCGTCGCATGGGCCAAGCTGGTGCTCCTCGCGGCGTGGTCCGTCGCGGTGGGTATCGGCGTGGCCGCTGCCGCCGCGCTGATCGGGATCGCCTCCGGCCTCGGGCTTCCCGCCGCGACCGACGGGCGCGACCTCGGGCGGCTCGCGGCGCTGGCGGTCCTGTCCGGACTCCTCGCGCTTCCCGTCGCTCTGCCTGCCAGCATCGGGCGCGGCTATCTCCCTGCCGTCGGTGGCCTGATGGTGCTCGTCGTCGCCGCCCAAGTCGCCATGGTGGCTGGCGCGGGCACCTGGTGGCCCTGGTCGGTGGCCGCCGTTTGGGCCATGGGCACCGACGCGGGGATGGAACCGGTGGCTCCGGTATGGCTGACTGGTGGTGCCGCTGGTCGCCGCGCTGGGCGCGTTCGCCACGGTGGCATGGTGGCGGCGCGCCGAGGTGGTCTGACCCGAAGTCCGAGACCACCGTAGTGATCGCCACCATCGGCGTCATCGTCGGCGTCCTGGACCGTCCAGATCGTCGGCCTCAACGAGACCAGCGCCGATCGGCAGGGCCGGCTGACCGGACAGCTCGTCATCGCACTGAGCCACGAATGTCCCTCCCGCGCTGCGACGCCTAGGGTGGGCACTGGTGCGCCGGGAAGTCTGGTCGGCAACAACGTCGTCGACCCCCAGGAGCACCGACATGTCTGATCCCCACGCCACCGGACCGGCCGCGCGGACCGTCTTCGGACGGGGCTCGTGGTCCGAGACCACCCGCGTCGCCGACATCCTCCGCAAGGAAACCGTCGGTGGGGCGCTGCTGCTGCTGGCCGCCGTGATCGCCATGGTCTGGGCCAACTCCCCGGCCGCGGACTCCTACGACGCCCTGCGCAACTACCAGATCGGCCCCGAAGCCTTGCACCTGCACCTGTCGCTGGGCACCTGGGCCGCCGACGGTCTGCTGGCGATCTTCTTCTTCGTCGTGGGCCTGGAGCTCAACGCGAGTTCGTCGCCGGAGACCTCCGCGACCCCCGCCGCGCGGCCCTGCCGATCCTCGCCGCGATCGGAGGGATGATCGCGCCCGCCCTGGTCTACGTCGCGATCAACCTCACCACGAACACCCCGAAATTGCGCCGCGTGGCGTCGGGAAAGAGGGTCGACAATGTGAGGACGCGCAGCATGGCGTCTTCCTTAGGCGCGCGATGGTTAACAGCGGTCGAACCGTGTCGATGCAGCGTTAAATCCGCTGATTGCCCGGATAGGCGAACAACAGGTCGCTGCCCGCGCTCGCATTGATATGCGCGGCGCCGGTGACCGTCACGCACTCGCCCGCCTTCCAGTCGACCCCGGCGACCATGCCCTCGCCCTTCATCGGCGTCAGCCAGGCGGTGACGCCGTCGGGCAACGCCAGCGCGCGATCGCCCCCGGTCCAGCGTTCGAGCACGAACTTCGGCCCTTCGCACATGATCCGCCGCCCTTCGCCGACATCGCGACGAGCGGCACCGGCGTGTAGGGATTTGGATCGGCGATCGCCAATCCTTCGTCGAGATGCAGTCGGTCGCTGCCATAATCGTAGAGGCGATAGGTCAGGTCGAGTTCTGTTGAACCTCGATCAGCGTCATCCCGCCGCCGATCGCATGAATGGTATCCGCCGGCCAATAGAGGAAGTCGCCCTCCTTAACCGGCTTCCAGCGAGCAGGTCGACGATCGTGCCGTTCACGCGTCCTCGCGCAACTTCTCGCGTCGTCGGTGCGAGGTGCCTACCGCGATCGTCGCGCCGGGCTCGGCCTCCAGCACCACCCAGCACTCGTCCTTGCCGCGCGGCATCCCGCCTCGCGCGCCTCTTCGTCGTTGGGATGGACCTGGACCGACAACTGTTCGCCAGGGAAGAGATATTTGATCAGCAAGTCGGGCGTCCCGTCCCCGGGGTCTGGAACCAGATCTCGCCGATCGGCGGTGCGCCGGCCGCGGGGTCGTCGAATCCCGGCCACAAATGATGCCGGCCCCACGGTTTTTCGACGCGCTTGGTGGCGAGCAAGGTGGCGGTCATCGGTGTCGGCCCTCCCGGATTTCTTGTCCGCCGCCAACGCGCGGAAGCATGAGTGCGATCCCCCGTCTTTGCCGGAAAACGCACAAGCGAAAATCATTGTTCGCTAGGCGGACCCTCGGCTAAGGCACGTCCCCATGCGTATTTCCCCGTCCCGCCCGCTCCTCCTCGCGCGTCGCCGCCGTCGCCCTCCTCGCTGGATGCGCCGCCGCGGTGGCGGGCAAGAAGGGCGACCTGCCCTATGTCGCGCGCGATGTCGGCACGCTTTATTCGCGGCCAAGGATCGGCTCGACCAGGGCCGTTACAAGGAATCTGCGGCGCTGTTCGACGAGGTCGAGCGCCAGCATCCCTATTCGGTGTGGGCGCGCCGTGCGCAGCTGATGAGCGCGTTCAGCTATTATATGGAGCAGACTACACCGAATCGATCCAATCGGCGCAGCGATTCCTCTCGATCCATCCCGGCAACCGCGACGCGCCCTATGCCTATTATCTGATCGCGCTCGGCTATTACGAGCAGATCAGCGACGTGACGCGCGACCAGAAGATCACCCAGCAGGCGCTCGACGCGCTGGGCGAGCTGGTCCGCCGCTATCCCAACACCAAATATGCCGCCGACGCGCGACTCAAGATCGACCTCGTGCGCGACCATCTGGCCGGCAAGGAGATGGAGATCGGCCGGTTCTACGAAACGCGCGGGCAATGGCTCGCGGCGGCGCTCCGCTTCCGCACCGTGGTCGAGGACTACCAGACCACCAGCCACATCCCCGAGGCGCTGATGCGGCTGACCGAGAGCAACCTCGCGCTCGGCATCCCCGAGGAAGCGCAGAAGTCCGCCGCGGTGCTCGGCGCCAACTACCCGGGCACTGAATGGTACAAGCGCGCCTACAAGCTGATGCAGGAGCATCCGTTTACGCCGGCCGCACCCTGCAGCCGGCGGTTGCCGATTCCGCTGCGTTCAAGCCGCAGCTCGTGCCCTGGAACTCCGGCGTCGCGCCGAAGGACGAGGGCTCGGGCTCGATCAGCGCCAGCACACCGGCTGCGCTGGCACCGAGCCCAAGTAAGCGGATGACCCGGCGGCGCGTATGCCGTTAAGGAAAGCGCCATGCTGACCGCGCTCGCGATCCGCAACGTCGTGCTGATCGAGGCGCTCGACCTCGCCTTCGGCCCCGGGCTCGGCGTGCTGACCGGCGAGACCGGCGCGGGCAAGTCGATCCTGCTCGACGCGCTCGGGCTGGTGCTCGGCAACCGCGCCGAAAGCGGGCTGGTGCGGCCGGCGCGGCGCAGGCGGGCGGTCACCGCGAGATTCGACACGCCGCTCGCCGACGTCCCGATCGCCGCGTGCTGGCCGACAACGGCGTCGAGGTCGACGCCGGGCGAGCCGCTGATCCTGCGCCGCAGGGTCAAGGCGGACGGCGGCAGCCGCGGCTGGGTCAACGACCAGCCAGCTCGGCCGGGCTGCTGCGCGAGATCGCGCCGCGCTGGTCGAGATGCACGGCCAGCACGACGACCGCGGCCTGGTCAACCCGCGCGGCCACCGCGCGCTGCTCGAGCGTTCGGGCGAGCCGACGCGACCGCGGCGGCCGGGCCTGGGCCGCGTGGCGCGCGGCGGAGGGCGCGCTCGAAGACGGCGCGCGCGATCGAGATCGAGGCCGCGCAGCGCGACCGCGACTGGCTGGCGCATGCCGTCGCCGAACTGACCGCGCTCGAGCCCGAGGCGGGCGAGGAGGAGACGCTCGCCGCTCGCCGCCGCGACATGCAGAAGGGCGAGAAGCTGGCCGACGACCTGGCGGCGGTCGGCGGCCTGTGTGGACGGATCGGACGGCGGGCTCGCGCAGCTGCGCGAGGCGGCGCGCGGCTCGAGCGGATCGGCGACGAGCATCCCGCGCTCGCCGAAGCGCTGGCGGCGCTCGACCGCGCGGTGATCGAGGCGGGCGAGGCCGAGGACAGCTCGAGAAGGCGGCGCGAGGCGCTGGCTTTCGATCCCGCGCGAGCTGGAGGCCGACGAGACGCGGCTGTTCGAGCTGCGCGCGCTCGCCCGCAAGCACGCGGCCAGCCCGACGAGCTCGCCGAGCTCGCGCGAGCTGCGCGGCGGCTCGAGCGATCGAGGCGGGCGAGGACGAGATCGCCGAGCTCGAAGCCGAGGAGCCGACGACGCAGGCGAGGCTTACGACGCGGCCGCCGAGGCGCTGACGCGGAGCGCCGCGCCGCCGCCGCTGCGGCTCGACCGGGCGGTCGCCGGCGAGCTGGCGCCGCTCAAGCTCGACGCCGCGCGCTTCCGCACCGCCGTCGCGCCGCTGCCCGAGGAACGCTGGGGCGCGCGCGGCATCGACGGCGTCGAGTTCCTGATCTCGACCAACCCCGGCGCGCCGTTCGCGCCGCTGACACAAGATCGCCAGCGGCGGCGAGCTGTCGCGCTTCATCCTCGCGCTCAAGGTCGCGCTCGCCGAACAGGGCGGCGCGGCGACGATGATCTTCGACGAGATCGACCGCGGCGTCGGCGGCGCGGTGGCACGGCGATCGGCGAGCGCCTGGCGCGGCTGGCGAGCGGACGCAGGTGCTCGTGGTCACCCACAGCCCCAGGTCGCCGCACGCGGCCGCGGCATTGGCTGGATCGCCAAGTCCAGCGACGGCACGGTCACCCGCACCGATGTCCACGCGCTCGACGCTGCGCGAGCGCCGCGAGGAAATCGCGCGCATGCTGTCGGGCGCGAAGATCACCGACGAAGCGAGAGCGCAGGCCGACCGGTTG
>CAVUNB010000015.1:0-85649 GCA_963742685.1 uncultured Actinomycetota bacterium
CCAGGATCGTTTCGCCGCCGCCCGCGATCCGGACGTCCCGGTCGCCGGCGGCCTCGCGGGCCCGGTCGAGTGCGGACTCGATGCCGTCGTTGACGAAGTGGAAGGTGGTCCCGCCCGGCCGCTCCCAGGAGTCACGCTTCTCGTGCGTCACGACGAAGACCGGCGTGTGGAACGGCGCCTCCTCCGGCCACATCCTCTCGCCGGCGTCGAACAACCGCTTGCCCATCACGCTCGAGCCGGTGCGCTCGAACGTGTCGCGCAGCGATGTCGTTGTCGCGCACGTCCTCGCCGCCCCCACCCAGCTTCAGGTTCTCCCGGAAGAACCGTTGCGGGAAAACCCACAGTTGCAGCTCCATCCACTGCTGCCCCATCAGCTCCCCGAGGACTCGGGCGCGATGAAACCGTCCAGCGACATCGACACGCTGAAGAACACCTTCCCGGCCATCAGCCCCTCTCCGCTCCTTCCGGGCGATCTCGGTGACGTAGGCAGCCAGGTTGCTCAGGGTCTGCTGGCCGCCCTCGACCGCGTGGTACTTCTCGACCGCCTCGTCGCGCAGCTCCTTGGTGGGGAACACCGTGCGCATCTCGATCCGGGTCGCCGTACCGTCGGGCGCGAACGTCAGGACCGAGTCGAAGGCGTTCGGGTCGCCGCGGGACTCACCGTGGAGCAACGCGATCCGCTCCGAAGGGGTGATCTCGGTCCAGGTGATCCACTCGGCGTAGTCCGTCCCGTCCGGACCGTGCATCACGAAGTCCCACTCCCCGCCGACGCGGAACTCGAACGCACGCGTGGTGGTGGTGAACCCCTCGGGTCCCCACCACTGCGACAGGTGCCGCACCTCGGTGAACGCCTCGAACACCAGCTCCCGCGGGGCGTCGATGACCCGGGAGATCAGGATCTCGCGGTCGGCCGTCGCTGACTGCGCCGTTGCTCCTGTCCGTCTGCTCATCGGTCACTCCTCCTGCTTTGCCTGCTTGAGGTCCTGCACGTACGTGTCCAGCCGTTCGAAGCTCTCGTTCCAGAACTGCTCGAACCCGCCGGTCCACTCGTGGACCGGCCGCAGCCCGCGGGCGTCGAGGTCGTACAGGCGCTGCTTGCCTGCCTTGCGGTCGCGCACCAGCCCGACCTCCCGGAGCACCCGCAGGTGCTTGGACGCTCCCGGCTGGGTCATCCCCAGCTCGCGGGCCAGCTCGGTCACCGGCCGCTCACCAGCCCGCAGCAGCACCAGGTCTGCCGGCGCTGCGGCTCGGCGATCGCGTTGAAGACGTCCGAGGTCGTCGCTGCTCGTGCCATGGTCGTCATCATATGCTGATATCGGCATGCGTCAACAGGTGGCAGGATCGCGCGGTGATCCTCGAACAGGCCGTCCTGCCCGTCATCCCCGGCCGAGAGGCCGAGTTCGAGGAGGCCTTCGACCGGGCGAAGGCGATGATCGCTTCGATGCCCGGCTTCGCCGGCCTGACCCTGTCGCGCTGCCTGGAGCGGCCGTCGGGCCACCTGCTGCTCGTACACTGGCAGCGACTCGAGGACCACACCGAGGGGTTCCGCGGGTCGGCCGAGTATCAGGAGTGGCGAGCACTGCTGCACCACTTCTACGAGCCGTTCCCGGTCGTGGAGCACTACGAGACGGTGCTGAGCGCCTGAGGCGTGAGCTTCGCCCGGCTTTCCATTCCAGTCGCCCAGATTTGGACGGACGGCAGTGCGGTCCACTTGTTGTCGAAATGCCTGTGGATCTGGTGATCACTGAATCCACATGTGGATAACTCGAACACCTGTTCCTATCTATTGATTCGCGCGTAGAATTACGCCTATGGAAACCACTCACGACACACACCAGCAGCACCCGCTGCTGAATATTGTCGCGAGCATCTCCGACCAGCTCGACAAGGCCACCACCCTCAACCCCACCTTCGTGCCCACGCGCGACAAGGCCACCGCGATGCGCGAGCTGTCCACCATCGTGACCCGCACCCAAGGTCTGTTGCTGTCGGTGCTGGCCGCCTCCGGTGACGTCGCCGACGAGTCCGGCGCCCGCTCCGCCGGCGACTGGTACGCCGCCAGCACCCGCCACGACCACCGCCCCAGCGTCGGCCTCGACCGGCTCGGCCGCTCCCTGGACACCGACCACGTCCACCTGGGTGCCGCGGTCCTCGACGGGCGGGTCAACCTCGACCAAGCCATGGTGATCGCCCGTGCCCTCGACGACCTGCCTTCCGACTCCTCGGTGTCGCCCGAGGTTCGTGAGCGGGCCGAGCTGCACCTGATCGGCCTCGCCGACGACTGGGCGCCCACCCCCTTGCGGCGCCTCGCGCGGAAGGTCCTCGAGGTCGTCGCCCCCGAGATCAGCGAGGAAGCAGACCGCAAGGCCCTCGAACAAGAAGAGCAACTCGCCGCCGAACGCACCCGACTCGCGCTCACCCCGCTGGGGGACGGCACCACCCGCCTCAGCGGCCGGATCTCCGACGCCGCAGCAGCGAGGTTGAGGACCTACCTCGAAGCGTTCGCCTCACCCCGACGCACCGCCATCGAAGGTGATGGGGAACGGATCCCGACCCCCAGGCTGCTGGGTCTGGCGTTGACCGACCTGCTCGAAGCGCTGCCAGCCGACGTGCTGCCCGCGCATGGCGGGACCGCGACCACCGTCACCGTGCACCTCGACCACGACCAGCTCACCGCCAGCCTGGAGAAGTCCGGGATCGCGACCCTCGAGACCGGCGACACCATCACCGCAGCCCAAGCCCGCCGCCTCGCCTGCCAGGCCAACATCCTGCCCGCCGTCCTCGGCGGGAAGTCCGAGGTCCTCGACCTCGGCCGCACCCGCCGGCTGCACACCGCAGCCCAGCGCAAGGCGATCCGGCTCCTACACCACCAGTGCCAAACAGTCGGGTGCACCGTCCCGGCAGCCTGGTGCGAGACCCACCACCCCCACGCCTGGTCAGCCGGCGGGAAGACCGACCTCGACAACGCCGCCCTGCTCTGCAGCCACCACCACCACCGAGCCCACGACGCCAGATACCTGACGAAGCTGATGCCCAACGGCGACCACCGCTTCGCTCGGCGGACGTAGCGCGACAAGTCACGAACAGCCCGCACCCACGTGCGTTCCCCAAGCGCATCGGTCTTTGGGAGACTCCTGGGGTGCCATTCCCGGACGAGAAGTCTGCCCAGAGCGTTGAGGTTGTGGCGTACCGCTGTGAGTGGGCCACGGAAGGCGGAGAACTCACAGCCAGGCTCGCGCGGATGCTTCCCGAGGCGCGCGCGATCGATCACATCGGTTCAACGTCGGTACCCGGCCTGCCCGCCAAGGACTGCATCGACCTGATGGTGCGCGTCGTGTCCCTCGCCGACACCGATCTCAGCAGTCTCACCGAATCGGGGTTTCGGGAGAGGCCAGAAGAATGGAATCGGGCGGAGGGCCTCGGGACGGTCACCTATCCGAAGCGGGTGTTCGCCCCTCCTGTCGGCGGTAGGTCAGTCAACATCCATGTCCGTGAGGCAAGCGCCGAGACGGCCCGGTACTCATTGCTCTTCCGCGACTTCCTGCGAGCCAATGACGACCATCGCGATACGTGGGGTCACTTCAAGATGCGTCTCGCCGAGGAGCACCTGGACATCTACGGGTACGGGCAGGTGAAGGCCACCGCCCAACCCCTTCTGATGGCTCTCGCCGAAAGCTGGGCAGCGGAAACGAACTGGCAGCCCTGAGCCGAACGCACTCACATCCCGCGGCTCGGGGCATCCGTCCGGCGGCGACCTGTCTCAGACCTTGTGCAACCTGCGCGCGGCCTCGGCGATCGAGCCGCTCAGCGACGGGTAGACCGTGAACGCCTGGGCGAGCTTGTCGGCGGTCAGCGACTCGGCGACGGCGACCGACACCACGTGGATGAGCTCGGAGGCCCGCGGGCCGACCACCACTCCCCCGACGATGATGCCGGTGCCGGGGCGGATGAAGAGCTTGACGAAGCCGTCGCGCACGCCCTGCATCTTGGCGCGGGCGTTTCCGGCCAGCGGCAGCATCACGACGGTGGCCTGGATCTCGCCGGCGTCGACGGCCTGCTGCGACCAGCCGACGGTGGCGATCTCGGGGGCGGTGAAGACGTTGGAGGAGACCTTCTTCAGGTCGAGCGGGGCGACGGCGTCGCCGAGGAAGTGCCACATGGCGATGCGGCCCTGCATCGCGGCAACCGAGGCGAGCATCAGGACGCCGGTGCAGTCGCCGGCGGCGTACACCCCGCGAGCGGACGTGCGCGAGACCCGGTCGACCTTGATGAAGCCGCCCTCGTCGGTCTCGACGCCGCCGTCCTCGAGGCCGAGGTCGGCGGTGTTGGGGATCGAGCCGAGCGCGAGGATGCAGTGCGAACCCGTGACCTCGCGGCCGTCGGTCAGGCGCACGGTCACGACGTCGCCGTCGCGCGTCACCGACTCCATCCGCGACTGCCCGAGCACCTCCATGCCGCGGCGGATCGACACTTCCTCGAGTACGGCGCTGGCGTCGGCGTCCTCACCGGGCAGCACCCGGTCGCGGGAGCTGACCAGGGTCACCGGGATGCCGAGCGCGAGATAGGCGCTGGCGAACTCGAGGCCCGTCACCCCGGAGCCGACCACGATCAGCTTCTCCGGCACCTCGGTGAGGTCGTAGACCTGCTCCCAGGTGAGGATGCGCTCGCCGTCGGGCTGGGCGCTCGGCAGGGTGCGGGGCGCGGCGCCGGTCGCGATCAGGATGGAGTCGGCCTGAAGGGTCTCGTCGCCGACCATCACGGTCAGGTTGGGACCCAGGCGGCCGCGACCCTGGACCACGCGCACGCCGTCGCGGTCGAGGCGGGCGGCGATGTCGGCGGACTGGTCGGTCGCGAGCTGCTTGACGCGGGCGTTCACCTTGCTGAGGTCGACCCGGATCGTGGTCGCGGCGTCGCCCTCGTGGTCGGCGAAGTCGATGCCGAGCTCGGCCGAGTCGGACACCTCCGTCATCAGCTCCGCCGTCGCGATCAGCGTCTTGCTGGGCACGCAGTCGGTGAGCACCGCCGAACCACCGATGCCGTCGGTGTCGACGACCGTGACCTCGGCCCCGAGCTGAGCAGCCACGTGCGCCGCCTCGTAGCCGCCGGGCCCACCACCGATGATCACCACTCGATTCATGTCCGCCATTGTTGCAGCGACCGTCGCGCGCTGACGACGGCGCCGACAGGACGGAAGTTTCCGGGTGATCTGGGACATGGTCCGCACCTAACGTTGCCGACATGACGATGGTGGGTGCCGACACAGCGGAGCTGGCGGAGCTGGCGGCCGAGTTCGGCGACGCGGCCGACGAGCTGGACCAGCTCGCCCGCCGGCTGGCGAGCTCCATCGACCGCACCGACTCCTGGCAGGGCCCCAACGCCGACCGCTGCAAGGACCAGTGGACCGGCCTCGCGCAGACCCAGATGAGGCAGGTGGCCGACGAGCTGACCACCGCCGGCCGGCACCTGCGGATCAATGCCTGGGCGCAGGACATCGCGAGTGGCGACACCCATCTGTTCACGATCCTGGGCCGGCTCTACGACCTCGCCGTCACCGGCGACGCCGCCCGTCGCACGTTCTCCGCCGTCAAGCGCCTCGGCAACCTGGCCAGCTTCTTCAGCGCGTTGGCGCTGCCGGCGACCGGCTTCGCGGCCCTGACCCGGACCGAGCGGCTGATCGAAGCAGGCCGGGCGTTCCTCCTCGGCACCAGCACCAACCCGCTGCTCCGGCTCGCGTCCCGCGTGGCCCTGCCGCTGACCGTCATCTCCGCGATCGGCGACGTCGCCACCGGCGGCGGCTACCAGGGCTGGCGGGGGTGGGCGACCCGCGGCTTCGCGGTCGCCGGCGGCACCGGCGCCGTGGTGCTGATCGCCGGCGGCATCGGCGCCGTCGTCACGGCCCCGATCACCGCCACCGTGGCTGCGGTCGGCGTCACGGCGTACGCCCTGTGGAGCGCCGGCAACTACGTCTACGACAACTGGGACTCGATCGAGCGCGCCTACCAGGTCTCCACCGGCTGGGTCGCCGACCGCTGGCACGACCTGACCGACCACGCGCTGTCCCACGGCCGCACGATGCTCGCCACCCAAACAGGAGGGGCCCGATGACCGTCACCGACCTCGCACCCCAGCTCCGGCCGGTCGAGATCCTCACCGACGAGGAGCTCTCGCTGCTGACCTACGGCCCCGGCGCCGTCGTCACGCCCTACTTCTCCACGCTGGCGACCCGCGACCTCGAGGTCGCCCAGCGGACGGCGTACCGCAGTCTCGTCGCGCGCGGCATCGTCGAGCCCGGAGCCGACCCCGGCGACGGTCCGGCGCGGCTGTTGCTGCGCGAGGACGTGCTGACCCTGGTGACCCTGCGGCAGTCCGCCACCACGCTGGTCGCCGTGGCCCGGACGATGACGGAGAGCCAGGACTTCTGGTACGCCCACGTCGTCGAGGACCTGGTCGTGCTCGAGGACGTGAGCACGGACGGCCTGCACACGTTCGCCCTCGGCTTCACCCGTGACCTGCCGACGCTGCTCGTCGGCGCCGCGCTGCACCCCGAGGCCACGGACGGCAGCGGAGAGGCCGTCTCGATCGACGCCATGCCCGACGAGGACGCGCCGGCCCAGCTGCTGGAGGTCCTCGGGCAGGCGCACGTGCGTGCCGACGTCGTCGTGCTCACCGCCGAGGAGAAGGGTGAGCGACCCGAGCTGACCGGCCTCTTCTCCGGCCCCGAGGGCTGCTGGACGGTGACGTCCACCCCGGATCGGGAGCGATCGCCAGACCCGAGACCGTCGAGGGCATGCGCGCGAGGCTCCGCGGTCTGGCCGCGCAGGCGATGGGCGGGGTGACGTCGTGACCTGGCGCGGCATGGACACCGAGTCGGTCCAGACGCTCGGCACCGACCTCCGCGACGCCGGCGACCGGGTGCAGGAGCTCTGCGCCCGCCTGCAGGCACGGCTGGCCGACACCGAGTGGATCGGGCAGGACGCGAACCGGTTCCGCGAGGACTGGGACGGCCGGCTGCGCCCCACGCTCGAGGAAGCGCAGGGCGCACTCACGACGGCGGCCGGGATCGCCGACGGGCACGTCCGCAACCAGACCGCCGTGAGCGACTGAGCTACTCGACCCTGGAGAGCGTCATCTGCCAGTTGGTCTCCCACGTCTCGCCGCCGTCCGTGGAGAAGGCCTGTGCCCACGTCGGCTCCTCCGGACGGGAGTCCCAGAGGAAGCGGACGCGCACCGGCGTCCCCTCGTGCTGGTCGTCGCCGTAGAACTCGCCGACGCCGTCGACGAACCGGCCGCGCACCGACTCACCGAGCGTCGGGGTGCGGTTGTCGATCCAGTGGATCGCCCACTCGTCTGCGGCCACGTCGTAGGAGCGGAAGGTCAGCCCGGTGTAGAAGCCGGGCATCACGTTCTCGTCGATGCTGACGGCGCCACCGAGGTGGGTGCGGGCACGGGACGATGTGCTCGAATTCGATCCACTCGTCACACCCGGTCAGCCGCTCCTTGAGCCGGCGGTTGTGCAGCCGGAAGGTGCCGTCCAGGAAGTCGAAGTCGCCGGTGACCTTCGGGAGGTAGGACAGGTCCTGTCGCCGCGGTTCCGCGTCGGTACGCCGGAACTCCATCTCCCAGTCGAGGTCCCAGGCCTGCCCGTCGCGCGAGAGCTGCTGGCGCCAGTGCACGAGGTCGCGCTCGATGCCGAACCACTCGTACGTCGAGTGCAGCGGCGCGCCCTCGAAGTCGTCGACCGCGACGAGGCGGCAGCCCTCCGGTCCGACCGGGCCCACGACCGGATCGCCGATCACGCCCGAGCCGCTGCTGATCCAGTGCACCGACCAGGCGTCGGTCTCGGGGTCGAAGATCCGCAGCGCCATCCCGGCGAAGCCGCGGTCGGGGACGGAGAGCTCCTCGACGCTGACCGCGCCGTCGAGGTAGGTCCACGCGGCGGCCGTCCCGCGGAACTCGTCGGCCGTGTCGTCGCGGAACCTGCGATGGGACACGTCCCAGCTGCCGACGAGGAAGTCGAAGCCGGTGCTGATGGTCTGGGGTGCCTGTTGAGTAGTCATGCCTGCAGAGTGGCAGCAATACCTGACAGCCAGTGTCAGTGTTTGTGGCTAGTCTCGCGGCATGCGCTCGACCCGGCTCGTCTCGATCCTGCTCCTCCTACAGGCGCGCCAGCAGCTGAGCGCACAGGAGCTCGCCGACGAGCTCGGGGTGTCGGTGCGCACGATCTATCGCGACGTCGACGCCCTCTCGGCCGCGGGAGTTCCGGTGTACGCCGAGCAGGGCCGGGCCGGCGGCTACCGGCTCGTCGACGGCTACCGCACCCGGCTGACCGGCCTCACCGAGAACGAGGCACGGTCACTCTTCCTCGTCGGTCTCCCCGGCGCCGCGCGCGCCCTGGGTCTCGAGGGCGACGCCGCCGGGGCGGAGCTCAAGCTGCGCGCCGCCCTCGGGCCCGACCGGCGGGCACAGGCCGACCGGCTCCGCGGCCGGTTCCACGTCGACCTGCCCGGCTGGTACCGCGACGGCGACGACACACCCCACCTGGCGCAGCTGGCCGACGCCGTCCTCACCGACCGGTGCGTCGAGGTCACCTACCGCCGTTGGGATGCGCCGCGCGAGGTCGAGCGCGTGCTCGCGCCGTACGGACTCGTGCTCAAGAACGGCACCTGGTACGCCGTTGCGGCGACGCAAGGACGCGAAGGCGCCCGGACCTATCGCGTCTCCAACATCTTGCGACTGGCGATCTCGAGCGAGACCTTCGAGCGACCCGGCGGCTTCGACCTCGCCGACCACTGGGACGGCCACCTCGCGACCTTCGAGGCGCGCCGGTTCACCGGGGAGGCCATCGTGCGGGTCTCCCCCGGGCTCGCGCCACGGCTCGTGGAGCGCGGCGATCCGGACCTCACGCGTGCGGTCGCGGCGGGTGACGTCGAGGACGACGGCTGGCACCGCGCCGTACTCCCGATCGAGTCGGTCGAGCACGCCGCGTGGTCGCTGGTGAAGCACGGCCTCGACGTCGAGGTGGTGTCACCGACCGCGCTGCGCGACGAGCTCGCGGTACGGGGCCGCGAGCTGGTCGCGCGCTACGGGTGAGAGCGGATCAGAGGTTGATCATGTGGCCGGAGATGCCGTGGACGGCTTCCTTGACGGCCTCGGTCAGCGTCGGGTGCGCGAAGACGTTGCGGGAGACCTCGTCGGCCGTGAGGTCCCACTGCTGGGCCAGGGTCAGCACCGGCAGCAGCTCGGTCACGTCGGGGCCGATCATGTGCGCGCCGATGATCTCGTTGTGCTCGCCGTCGGCGACCACCTTGACGAAGCCGACGGCCTCGCCGAGACCCATCGCCTTGCCGTTGGCCGAGAAGGGGAAGGTGGCCGTCTTGACGTCGTAGCCCTTCTCCTTCGCCTGCGCCTCGGTGTAGCCGAAGGAGCCGATCTGCGGCATGCAGTAGGTCGCGCGCGGGACCATGTCGTAGTTGACCGGCATGGTCTCGGCGCCGCTGATCGTCTCGGCCGCGACGATGCCCATCGCCTCGGCGACGTGGGCCAGCATCATCTTGCCGGTGCAGTCACCGATGGCGTAGACGTTGGGCACGTTGGTGCGCATGTAGTCGTCGATCTCGATCGCGCCCCGCTCGGAGACGGCGACGCCGATGGTCTCCAGGCCGAAGCCCTCGACGCGCGGCGCGAAGCCGAACGCGGCCAGGAACTTGCCGGCCTCGAGGACCTGCTCGTCCCCGCCGGCCGCGGGAGCGACGGTCACCTTGACGCCGGAGCCGGTGTCCTCGACCTTCTTCACGGCGGTGCTGGTGAGCACCTTCACGCCGAGCTTCTTGTAGTGCTTGGCGAGCTCCTTGGAGACGTCGGCGTCCTCGGTGGGCACCATCCGGTCGAGGAACTCGACGATCGTCACGTCGACGCCGAAGTTGGCCATGACGTAGGCGAACTCGACGCCGATCGCGCCGGATCCGCCGATGATGATCGACTCGGGGAGCTGGTCGCTGAGGATCTGCTCCTCGTAGGTCACGACGTTGTCGGAGAGCGTCACGCCCGGCACCAGCCGGACGGTCGCGCCGCCGGCGATGATCAGGTTGTCGAAGGTGTAGGCGGTCGTGTTGCCGTCCTTGTCCTTCACGTCGACCGACGTCCGGCTGGTGATGGTGCCCCAGCCGTCGACCTCGGTGATCTTGTTCTTCTTCATCAGGTAGTGGACGCCCTTGACGATGCCGGCGCTCACGTCACGCGACCGCTTGTGGGTCGGCCCGAACGACATGGTGGCGTCGCCCTCGATCCCGAACTTCGCCTTCTCGTGCTTCAGCGTGTGGGCCAGCTCGGCGTTCTTCAGCAGCGCCTTGGAGGGGATGCAGCCGACGTTGAGGCAGACACCGCCCCAGTACTTCTCCTCGACGACCGCGACCTTCTGGCCGAGCTGGGAGGCGCGAATGGCGGCGACGTAGCCACCGGGGCCGGCGCCGAGGACAAGGGTGTCGAAATGCGTGTCGGTCACGGGTCACACCCTAGCCGCCGGACCGGACCTCGCTACCCTTGCCCCGTGACGCTCTACGCCGCCTACGGGACCAACCTGGACCCGGGCCGTATGAGCGAACGTTGCCCCCACTCCCCGCTGCGCAGCACGGGCTGGCTGACGGGCTGGCGACTGACGTTCGGGGGCGAGGAGCACGGCTGGGACGGAGCCCTCGCGACCATCGTCGAGGACCCCATCGACCAGGTGTTCGTCGCGGTCTACGACGTCACCTCCGAGGACGAGACCGAGCTCGATCAATGGGACTCCGCCGACACCGGGCTCTACCGCAAGACCCGGGTCCGGGTGAAGACGATGAGCGGCGAGCTCGTGGTCTGGGCCTACGTCCTGGACGCCTACGAAGGCGGCCTTCCGTCGGCGTCCTACCTCGGCGTGCTCGCCGACGCCGCCGAGGCGGCCGACGCCCCGGTCGACTACGTCGCCGCGCTCCGTCGCCGCGACTGCCGCTCGACCGGTCTCTAGGGCTGGTCCACGCGCGTCAGGGCGAGGTGGCGGCAGATCGCAGTCGTGGGCTCGCCGTGGCTGCGATGTGCCGCCACTCGGGACGGTGCTGTTTCGGTAGTGGCGGCAGATTGCAGGAGTCCGGGCACCTGACTGGAGTCAGACGGACACTGAGGCGACCAGCACGTCGACCACCTCGTCGGGCGACGGCATGGCGGCGATCTCCGCCGACACCACGCGCGCCGCGTCGCGGAACGAGTCGTCGGTCAACAACCGTGACAAAGCCTGGGTGACCGAGTCTGCGTTCACCTCGCCGGGAGTCAGCACCAGCGCCGCGCCCGAGCGAGATCCGCCATCGGCGTTGCGGAACTGGTCGGCGGCCAGGGGCAGGCACAGCTGCGGCCGGCCTGCGGCGAGGCGCGCCCAGGAACGTGCCCGAGCCCGCATGAGACACCACGACCGCGCAGCGCTCCAGCACGGCTGCCTGGTCGACCCACGTCTCGACCTGCACGTTGTCGGGCAGCCCGGCCAGGGCGCCCGGATCACCGTCGGGCCCGACCGCGACGAGCAGCCGGACGGGCAGCGTGGCGAGCGCCGCGGCCACGATCGGCAGGATCGGCGCGCGGTTCTGGACCGTGCCGAGGGTGAGGTAGACGAGTGGCGGACCGGCGTCAGGCGGTTGGTCCGCCCCGCGCACGACCGGGCGCAACGGCTGCACGGCGGGGACGTGGTCCATCGCGACCGACTGCACCGAGGCCGGACAGATGTCGAGGTAGAGCGAGGTGAAGCAACCGGCGTACGGCGGGGCTTCCTGGCCGTGGGCGGCCCAGAGCGGTGCGACCTTCTCGGCGGCCGCGGTCACGATCGCCGCCGGGATCGCGCCACCGAACGAGTGCGTCACGCTCGGCTTCCCCAGCACCGCGCCCACGAGCGGGGAGGCCAGCTCGCCGTGCTCGTGGATCATCAGATCCGGCCGCCACTCCCGCGCCAACGGCAGCAGGTCGGCGACCATCAGCGGCGTCAGCAGCTCACCGAAGAGGTGGGGATACATGAAGGCCGCACGCGCCGGTGGCGCGATCGTCGCCGCGATCGCGTGCAGCCGCCCGACATCCTCGAGGAAGCCCGGTCCCGTTCCGCCAGCGGGCGCCGTGTCCAGCCCGGCGGCCGCGACGTGCCGGGTCGACTCGGCGCTCGTGGCCCACAGCACGTCGTGACCGGCGTCGCGGAACGCCCGTGCGAGCGGCAGCATCGGAAAGATGTGGCCGTAGCCCCAGGTCGACGAGAAGAGCACCCGCACGAGATCACCACCCCCTGGGCCGCCCACGATCACCGGTCGGCGAGGTCGGACGGGTCCCGACCGGCAGTCTTCCGCAGATTGCCGCGCCCCGGCATCGCCAAGACGTTGTACCTCTCTGTCAGCGTCGCTCGAGCCAGGCGGCGAGCGCCACGTCGACGAGGCCGACGCGCGGCAGGTCGGGCACCGATGCGATCGGCACCCACTCGGCGTAGTCGGTCGACCCGCCGACCTCGAGCGTGCCGAGCGTGCCGCCGACGACGCGCGCGGCGTAGATGATCCGCAGCGACCGGTACCAGCGTTCGGTGTCGAGGACCCGCTCGTCCGGTGACACGACGAACGAGTCGATGGCGAGCAGCCCGGTGAGCTCGACGTCGAAGCCGGTCTCCTCCCGAACCTCGCGCACCGCTCCCTGCGCAGTGTTCTCCGGCAGGTCCACACCGCCGCCGGGCATCGACCATGCCGGCTCGCCGACGCCCTCGCCGTTCCACCACGACAGCAGGATGCGATCCCCGTCCACGATCACGGCGTACGCCGCAACGCGGGTGTCGTAGTCGTAGAACTCGAGGTCCTGCGGGATCTCAGGCATCGCCGGAGTGGCAGACGGCCTCGACGTTGTTGCCGTCCGGGTCGCGGACGAAGGCGCCGTAGTAGGCGTCGTGGTACTCCGGCCAGAGGCGCGGCTCGTGCAGCGACTCCGCACCGATCTCGAGTGCGGCGGCGTGGAAGGCACGCACCGCGGCCGCGTCGGGCGCCGTGAACGCGAGGTGCATCTCGCGATTCGGCCCGAGGCCCTCGAACGTGCCGATCCAGAAGTCGGGCTTGTCGGTGCCGTAGCCGATGGCGACCTCGTAGTCCAGGATCCGCCGGTGGCCGAGGACGCCGAGCACCTTGTCGTAGAACGCCGAAGCAACGGACATGTCAGCGCAGTTGATGCCGAAGTGATCGATCATCGCCCGATCATGGCAGGAGCCGCCGGGGGTCGGTCGACGCACTTTCGTCGAGACTGGTAGACAAGCCCCGTGCCGGACACCTCCCAGCGGGACGAGGACCAGGGCGCCGGGCGGATCTCCGAGAGACTGGCCGGCCGTCACCTCCTGCTCACAGGAGTCACCGGCTTCGTCGGTGAGGCGCTGCTCAGCTGCTGCTCAGCGAGACCCCCGACACCGTCCTCACCCTGCTCGTCCGGCCCAAGGGATCGACCCCCGGGACCGACCGCATCCGCTCGTTGCTGGCCAAGCCGATCTTCGGTGCGACCGTCGAGCGCGCCGGCGGCATCGACGCCGTCATGACCGCCCGGGTGCGGGTCCTCGAGGGCGACCTCGGCGACGTACCCGCGCTGCCCACCGACCTCGACGCCGTCGTGCACTGTGCGGGGGACGTCTCCTTCGACCCGCCCGTCGACGAGGGGTTCCGCACCAACGTGCTCGGCACCCGCGGTCTGCTCGAGCGGATCGCCGAGGTCGGGCGCCGCAGGTCCACTACGTCCACATCTCCACGGCCTACGTCGCCGGCCGCCGTCGCGGCGCCGATCCCCGAGGCCCCGGTCGACCACACCGTCGACGTCGACGCCGAGACCGAGTGGGGCATGGCCCAGCGCCGGGTCGTGGAGCACGCGTCCCGTTCCGCCGACGTCCTCGACCAAGCTGCGGTCGAAGGCCGAGCGCGAGCACGGACGGGCGGGCCTGCTGACCGCTGCCGCCGCGACCGAGGACCGAGCGCCGCGACTGGGTGGCGCGCGAGCTCGTGCGGGTCGGCACCGAACGAGCCAGGTCGCTCGGCTGGACCGACTGCTACACGTTCACCAAGGCCCTCGGCGAGCGCGTCGTCGAGGAGCACGCCCGGGTCGCGCCGACCACGATCGTCCGCCCGAGCATCATCGAGTCCGCCCTCCGCCGCCCCTACCCGGGCTGGATCGAGGGCTTCAAGATGGCCGAGCCGCTGATCCTCGCCTACGGCCGCGGCGAGCTCCCCGAGTTCCCCGCCGCCGGCGACACCATCGTCGACATCGTGCCGGTCGACCACGTCGTCGCGGCGATCGTGGCCGCGCTCGCCACGCCTCCGGAGGCCGGCGCTGCGGCCTACTTCCACGTCGTCTCCGGTGCGCGCAACCCGCTCACGTTCCGGAGGCTGTACGCCGCCGTCCGTGCCTACTTCGACGAGCACCCGTTCGACATCGGCGACCGGGGATCGGCCCGGCTGCCGGAGTGGCGCTTCCCGGGCGCCCAGAGCGTCGAACGCCTGCTGGCCACCAGCGAGCGCGCCCACAAGGCGGCCGACTACCTCGTCGGGCACGCACCCCGGAGCACCCGCACGCTGTCCATGGCGCGCAACCTCGACCGGCAGGGCCGCCGGCTGGAGTTCCTGCGCCGCTACCTCGACCTCTACCGGGAGTACGCCGAAGCCGAGCTGCGCTTCGACGACGCGCACACCCGCGGGCTGCTCGACGCCCTCCACCCCGACGACCGCGCCGCGTTCGGCTTCGACATCGACGAGGTCGACTGGGACCACTACCTCCGCGAGGTGCACTGCCCGGCGGTGACGGCCCCGATCCGCTCGCACGACGAGGTGCGCCGCGCCCGCGCGAAGCCGGCCGACGGCCAGCCTCCGGCCGGTCAGGCAGACCGAGCAGCGCACGGCGGCGCTTCTTCGACATGGACGGCACCCTGTTGTCCTCCAACGTCATCGAGACCTACCTGTGGATGCGGCTGCCAGGACCTCTCCCCCGCCGAGCGCGTCGGTGAGCTCGGCCGGATCGCGACCCGCCTGCCCGGGCTGGTCCGTGCCGAGCGGCGCGAGCGCAGCGCGTTCCTGCGGTCGATCTACAAGCGAGTACGCCGGCGCCCGGCTCGCCGACCTCGACAGCGGTGGTCGACGAGGTGCTCACCGATCACGTCCTGTCGCGGCTCGCGCCCGCCGCCGTACGCCGCATCCGCGAGCACCGCGCAGCGGGCCACACCACCGTGCTGATCACCGGCGCGATCCGGCCGCTCACCCGGCCGATCGCGCCCCTCTTCGACCACATCGAGGCGGCCGACCTGGCCGTCGACGACCGGGGCATCTGCACCGGCTTCCTCGCCGCGTCGCCGCTGGTCGGCGAGTCCCGGGCCGCGTGGATGCAGCACTGGGCGGCCACCGAGGGCATCGATCTCGCGAACAGCTACGGCTACGCCGACAGCCACTCCGACCTGCCGCTGCTCGCGGCCGTGGGCAGACCGGTCGCGGTGAGCCCGGACGTGTCGCTTGTCGAGGCATGCCCGGCGCGCGCACTGGACGATCGTCGACTGGGCCAGCCCGGACGTCGCGTCCCGTCCCCTCAACCCCGCGGGCTCTATCAGTTCTCGGGGCAGCCGATGATGCTGGCGCTGCAGATGTACCGCTCGCTCCCCCGCCACCTGGCCGGGCGGGCCGTCGGTGACCGGCTCCCCGGGATCCTGCTCCGGCTACGCCGCTCCCCTGCGCCTGGTGACGATCGACGAGCCGAAGGTCGAGCGGCCGGGCTGGGCCCGGCTGAGGACCCGCCTCTCCGGCGTCTGCGGCTCCGACCTCGGCGCGCTGTCCGGGCGCACGAGCCGCTACTTCTCCGGCGTCGTGTCGTTGCCGTTCGTGCCCGGCCACGAGGTCGTGGCCGACCTCCTCGAGGACTGCGAGGACCTTCCCGCCGGCACCCGCGTGGTGATCGACCCGGTCCTGACCTGCGCCGCCCGCGGCGTCGCACCGTGCGAGGCGTGCGCCGAGGGCCTCACCAACCGCTGCAGCGGGATCACGGTCGGCCATCTCTCCCCCGGACTCCAGACCGGCTTCTGCACCGACACCGGCGGCGGCTGGGGCGAGACCCTCACCGCCCACCGCAGCCAGCTGCACCCGGTGCCCGAAGGTCTCTCGGACGAGCAGGCGATCCTGATCGAGCCGATCGCGTGCGCGGTCCACACCGCGCTGCGCGCCCGCGTCGAGAACAACGCGCGCGTGCTGGTGAGCGGCGCCGGCTCGGTCGGCCTGCTCACGACGCTGGCTCTGCGCAGCCTCACCGACGCCGGCGAGATCACCGTCGTCGCGAAGTACGCCCACCAGCGCGAGCTCGCGCTCCAGCTGGGCGCCACCGAGGTGGTGTCGCCCGGCGAGACGCTGCGCCGGCTGCGCCGCTCCACGGGCGCGTTCGCGGTGACGCCCGAGTTCTCCGCGCCCTACCTCCTCGGTGGCGTCGACATCGCCATCGACGCGGTCGGCAGCAAGGGCTCGCTGGAGACGGCGCTCAACACCACCCGTGCCGGTGGTCGCGTCGTGCTGTCCGGGATGCCCGCCGCCGCCGATCTGTCGGCCGCCTGGTTCCGTGAGCTCGAGATCATCGGCTCCTACTCGTCCGCTCGCGTCGAGCCCGGGGGCCGCAGCGCCTTCGACATCGCCACCGACCTGGTCGCCGGTGATGCGGTCTCCCAGCTGGCGAAGGGCGTCGCGTCCTATCCGCTGCACCGCTGGCGCGAGGCGCTCGACCACGCGCACGGCGCCGGTCGACTCGGCAGCATCAAGGTTGCCTTCGATCCCAGACGACAAGGTCATTCCACACAAGGGGGAACTCACTCGTGAGCCGTCCAGGTTTCGTGCTCGAGGTCGATGACCGCACACCGCCGCTGGTGGTCCACGAGGGCCTGGGCTTCCGGTTGGAGACCTTCCCGCAGGGCACGCGCGTCATCTACCCGCCCGAGTCGCTGCCCGCGATCGACGACGTCGACGCCGCGATCCGCGAGGCGCTGCTCAACCCGGTCGACGCCGACCCGCTGCCCACCAAGCTGTTCGCCGGGATGCGGCTGACCATCGCGTTCGACGACATCTCGTTGCCGCTGCCGTCGATGAAGGCGCCGGACATCCGCCAGCGGATCATCGAGGCCGTGCTCACGATGGCCGCCGATGCCGGGGTCGACGACGTCGAAGATCGTGGCCGCCAACGCGCTGCACCGACGGATGACGGCGGCCGAGCTCAAGCACATCGTCGGCGAGCGGGTCTTCCGGTCCTTCTTCCCGCAGGGCGACCTCTACAACCACGACGCCGAGGACCGCGACAACCTGCTCCACATCGGGATGACCGACCGGGGCGAGGACATCGAGATCAACCGGCGAGCCGCCGAGTCCGACCTCCTGGTCTACGTCAACGTCAACCTCGTCGCCATGGACGGCGGGCACAAGTCGGTGCCGATCGGGCTGGCGTCGTACAAGAGCCTCCGGCACCACCACAACCCCAAGACGATGGTCCAGTCGCACTCCTTCATGGACCACACCAAGTCGCACCTCCACCACTCGGCCTGGCGGATGGGGCGCTACCTCAAGGACCACCTCGACATCTTCCAGATCGAGACGACGCTCAACAACGACGTCTTCGGGGCGCCCTACGACTTCCTGCTCAAGCGCGAGTGGGAGTGGTCGGTGCGAGACCAGGCCTCGATGCTTGCCGTACGCCGCGGGCTCGGCGCGGCACCGCGTCGACTGCGGCACAAGCTGTTCCACGACCTGCGCTCGCCCTACGGCCTGACCGGGATCAACGCCGGTGACACCGAGGCCGTGCACGAGCGCACCATCGAGATGGTGCACCGCCAGCAGCTCGTCGAGGTGCAGGGCCAGACCGACGTGCTGGTGCTGGGCGTGCCCTACCTCGGCCCCTACAACGTGAACTCGTCGATGAACCCGATCCTGGCGACCTGCATGGGGCTGGGCTACTTCTTCAACTCCTACCGCGGGCAGCCCGTCGTCCGCCGCGGCGGGGCGGTGATCCTCTACCACCCGCTGAACGAGGGCTTCAACCAGCTGCACCACCCGAGCTACGTCGACTTCTACGAGGAGATCCTGGCCGAGTCGACCGACCCGGCGGTGATCGCGGCGAAGTACGAGGAGCAGTTCGCGACCGATCCCTGGTACATCCACCTCTACCGCACCTCGCACGCCTACCACGGCGTCCACCCCTTCTACATGTGGTACTGGGCGGCGCACGCGATGGACCACGTCGACGAGGTCATCTGGGTCGGCGCCGACCGCAAGGTCGCCTCGCGGCTCGGCTTCCGCGCGGCCTCGACGCTCTCCGACGCGCTGGAGATGGCGTCGGGTGCGGTCGGCAACAACCCGTCGATCTCCTACATGCACAACCCGCCGCACCTGATCGCGGACGTGAAGTGAGGATGTCGTGAGCTGGCTGAGAGACGGTGTCTCCGACGTACGCCGCGTGGCGGACGGCTGGCGCTGGGGCCGTCGCTCCCAGGTGCCCCGCTCGGCCGAGCCGTTCGTGCCGGCGCAGCAGACCACCGTGTTCAACACCGACTGGGCCCGTCGCCGGCCGGCGAAGATCGCCCGCGAGGCCGTGCAGAAGGGCGCCCTGGAGCCGTTGTTCCGCTCGCAGGTGCGCACCCACGTCGAGGGCCTCGATGTCCTGACGAAGCTCGACGGTCCGGTGATCTTCGTGGCCAACCACGCCAGCCACCTGGACACGCCGCTGATCCTGCTCTCACTGCCGGCGGAGTGGCGTCGCCGTACCGCCGTCGCCGCCGCCGCCGACTACTTCTTCGACACGTGGTGGCGCGCCGTCGGCTCCTCGATCGCGTTCAACACGTTCCCGATCGAGCGACGTGGCGGCACGATGGCGACCACGCCGGGCGAGGTGCTCGCCGACGGCTGGAGCCTGGTGATCTTCCCCGAGGGCACCCGCTCGCCCGACGGCTTCGTCGGGAAGTTCCAGTACGGCGCGGCCTACCTCGCCACCAGGCACCAGGTGCCCGTCATCCCCATCGCCCACCGCGGGACCTACGCGGCCATGCCGCGCGGGCAGGGCTGGCCCAGCCGGGGGCGTCGTCGGCTCACCGTCCGCTTCGGGGAACCGCTCCAACCGGGCGCCGACGAGTCGCCCCGCGACTTCGCGCCCCGGATCCGCGACGCGGTCGCCGCCCTGCTCGACGAGGACCAGAGCACGTGGTGGGAAGCGCGGCGCAGGGCTGCTGCCGGCACCACTCCCGACCCGTCCGGACCTGCCACCGCACGGTGGCGCCGGGTGTGGGAGCAGACCGCGACGATCGCCTCGCCCGAGGCTGGGCCACGGCGGGTCTGGCCCCACTAGTATTCCCGCGTGACCGACCACAAGATCCTCGCCCAGCAGGCTGCCGCCGAGCTCACCTCACTCACCGGCATCGAGCGACACGACGTCGCACTGGTCCTCGGCTCCGGTTGGTTGCCGGCCGTCGACGCCCTCGGGCCGGCCACCGCCGAGATCAACACCACCGACCTGCCGGGCTTCCACGCCGCCGGCGTGGTCGGCCACTCGGGCAAGATCCGCAGCATCGCGGTCGGCGAGAAGCACGTCCTGGTCTTCCTCAGCCGCACCCACTTCTACGAGGGCAAGGGCGTCGCCGCCGTCGTGCACCCGATCCGCACCGCGGCCGCGGCCGGCTGCTCGACGATCGTGCTCACCAACGGCTGTGGCGGTCTCAAGGACACGTTCCAGCCCGGCCAGCCGGTGCTGATCTCCGACCACATCAACCTGACGGCCACCAGCCCGATCGAGGGCGCCAACTTCGTCGACCTGACCGACCTCTACTCCCCGCGCCTGCGCGCACTGTGCAAGGAGATCGACCCGACCCTCGACGAGGGGGTCTACGTCCAGTTCCCCGGCCCGCACTACGAGACCCCGGCCGAGATCGGCATGGTCCGCGCCATCGGCGGCCACCTGGTCGGCATGAGCACCACGCTCGAGGCGATCGCGGCTCGTGAGGCCGGGATGGAGGTGCTCGGCATCAGCCTGGTCACCAACCTCGCGGCCGGCATCAGTGGCGAGCCGCTCAACCACGACGAGGTCCTCGAGGCCGGCAAGGCCGCGGCCAGCCGGATGGGCGACCTGCTCGGCCAGATCGTTCCCCGGATCTGACATGCCCAAGATCGCGGCCGACTCGGTGGCCGCTCACCGGATCGAGGTCCGGCAGCGGATCTTCGGCGCCTTCGCGCGCCTGATGGGCGAGCACAGCTTCGAGGGCATCACCATGGCCCAGATCGCGGCCGAGGCCGGGATCGGCCGCACCACGATCTACCACCACTTCGCCGATCGCGAGGCGATCGTGGTCGGCTTCGCCAGCCACGAGACCGACCGCTACCTCGCCAGGCTGCGCGACGAGCTCGACGACGACACCAGCGCCGAGCAGCAGCTGCGGACCTACGTCCGTCACCACCTCGTTGCCGGTGCCGACTTCCACATGGGGCTCGGGCCCCAGCTGTACGGGCTGTTGAGCGAGCCGTCGCGCGGCGAGATCCGCGAGCACGTGGTCGCCGTGGAGACGGTGCTGCGCGACATCATCGAGGCAGGCATGGAAGCCGGTGAGTTCACCCGGTCCGACGTGCCGGCGACGATGTCGCTGATCCATGCGTGCCTGAGTCCGCGACACCTGCCGGCCGACGAGGTCGAGCAGTTCGTGCTCAACGCCCTGCAGGCGCCGGCCGACAGGTAGCCGCGGGTCAGGTCAGCGCTTGACCCGGAACTTCTCCACGGTCTTCGACGCCTCGATGCCGTCGGCGCCGAGGAAGCGGACCGTGAGGGTGTAGCCACCCGGCGCGAGCTTCGGCAGCTTCACGACGACCTTGCCGTCCTCGACCGTCACGGTGCGCTTGATCTTCTTCGCACCCTTCTTCTTCAGCACCACCACGGCCTCGCCGTCGACCTGGTCCGCACCGGCGACCTTGACGACGAGCTTGCCGCCCTTCGCGGTCGTCGGCAGCTTCTTCACCGTGGCCTTGGTCGTGGTCACGGTCGGCGCGACCGGGGTCGCAGTCACGGTCGGCGACGGGGTCGCCGACGGAGTGGGCGTGGCCGTCGGCGTCGGCGTCGGAGTCGGAGTCGCGGTCTGCTTCAGGGCCGCCCAGTCGATCGTCAGCGGGGTCTCGGTGTCCTGGCTGACGGTGGAGTGGGTGTGCGCACGCCAGGTGTAGACCGAGTAGGACCTGGTCGGGTCGAGCTTGGCCGTCTCGGCGGTCATGGCCGTGGTGAAGGCACTGGCCTGGATCTGGCCGGGCACCACGTAGGCCGCGGCCGCGAAGGACGCCATCCCGGCCTGGCTGCTCACGTCCGGCAACCCGCCGGCGGGTGCGATCCCGGCGTAGACACCGGCGTCGCCGGGGTTGGTGACGGCACTGAAGCCGGTGCCGCTCACGGAGACGGAGAGGCCATCGGCGTACGACGCACCGGTGATCGTCGCCGTCGTGGCGATCGGGTTGGCGGTGGCGGTGAAGGCTGCCGGGACCTTGTTCGGCTGCGGGTCGGCCGTGGCGTAGAAGTGCGCGCGGACCCCGGAGGCGAGCTGGCCGAGGAACGACGGCGCGAACGACCTGCCGGCGATCGGTCGGTCGGCTGGAAGCCCGAGCGCCAGCGCCTCGTCGCTGCCGGCGGGCATCACGCCGTCCCAGTCGGGGGTGGCGGTCAGCGACTCGGCGTCCCAGCCCCCGGCGGTGTCGAAGGTGGTCACCACGACCCGCGCGGGGGCAGTCGAGTCGCTGGGCGCGGCATCGGTGCCGACGACCGAGGACACGACGGCGCTGATCCGGCCCGAGCCGTCTCCCTCGACGACCACGGTCGGGTCCTCGAGGGTGACGGCGTACTGCTGGACCTGGGTCGCGGGGTGGTTGAACGCACCCTTGACCGAACCCTGGTAGCTGATCGTGGCCGCGCCGTTGGCGGGGTTGTAGGACCCCACGCCGCCCGCGAACGAGATGACGCCGTCGGCGTCCTCGGTCGCACCGTCACCGAGCGTGTGGGAGGAAAGGTGGCCGTCGAACTGCTGGGAGATCTCCCAGTTGAAGACCGGCGCGACGGCCGCCTGGGCGGGCGCCGTCGCGGTGACGACCGCGAACGCACCGCCGACCAGGGCAACGGCGGCCGAACCGGCGACGAGGCGCCGGGTCGAGGTGTGGGTGGACATGTGGGGTGTTCCTTTCATCGGGTTTGATGCTGAGGTCTGGGCCGCGTGGGCACGAGCGAGATCAGTGCCGCCGCGAGGAGGAGCGCGCCGCCGAGCCACCAGAGCCGGTCGGACCCCTGTGTCGGTACGGCGGACGAGTCGGCCGACTCCACCTGCGCAGCCACGAGCACGACCGGCGCCGGGGCGGGCCCGGAGAAGGCGACCGCGACCGGTGGTGGCGGCGACGGGAGACCGACGGTCGACACCGGGGCGGCCACGGGCACGGCGGCGGTCGGGGCAGCCGTCGGGGTCGGGGAGGACGTCCCCGTGCTCGTTCTCGTGGGCGTCGGCGACTTCGTCTGCTTCGGCGGTGCCGGCGCCGAGTTGGTCACCGTCGGCGCCTTCGTCGGCGCGCCGGTGACAGCCGGGGCCGCCGCGCTGGGCGCCGTGGTCGGCGTCGGCGCGGCCGGGTCGGCGGGACTCGGCAGGTGGAGGCTGATCGGCAGGGGCACCTTGGCCGCGTCGGTGCTGCCGCCGCTGGCCCTCCAGAACGCGGCCGTGCCCAGCTGTTCCTGGAAGGCGACGAACGACTGCGGGAACGACCCCGGGTAGGCCGGCGTCACCGTGATCGACGTCGACGCCAGGTCGAACGCCGGCAGGTCGGCGAGCACGACCCGCACCGGCGGGACCGGTTCCCACTTCGTCGGGTCCTCCAGCGAGGACGCGTAGCCCCCGAGCGTCGCCGTCACCCGCGCGGTGCCGGTCGGCCACCTCGAGGGCGGGGTCGGCGACGGTGAAGAACGACATGCCGGAGTAGAAGACGACCGTGAACGAACCGGCCCACGTGACGCTCGCGGTGCCAGCCGCGGCATCGACCGAGCCGACACCGCCGCCCAGGACGACCTCGTGGTTGCTGTAGCGGCCGGACGTGGGGCTGCCCAGCGGCTGGCCGGCGCTGTCGGTGGAGAGTCCCTCCCACGTCGCCGGACCCCAGGCACCGCCGAGGAACTTCTCGATGCTGACCGCGCCGTCCACCTGCTTCCACGACGACTTCGGCAGCTTGCTGCCGCCCTTGCCCGGGTTGGGCACGACCCCGGCCGAGAGGAAGTTGTAGGTGCCGGGAGCGTGCGCCGCGTTGTTCGACTCGTTGTTGATCCCCCACCGCAGGACCGCGTTGCTCACTGCGCGAGGTCCGGTGGTGTCGTCCGCGGCGGCACCCGGTGCGAGGAGCGCGCCGACGCAGGTGAGCAGCACCAGGAGCGCGGCGAGTCGGCTACGCACGGGCCGACCTCCGCCTGGCGAGGAGCAGCCGGGCCAGTGCGAGGACGAGCACGACGGCCGAGCCGGCGACGAACAGCACCGCTGCCTGGTTGTCGGGCTCGTCCTCGTCGGCCAGCACGGCTGCGGCCTCCGGTGAGAGCAGCCCGGTCACCGGGAAGTTCACGGCCGGGGCTCGGGCGCCGACGAGCCGCAGCCTGTGCGTGCCCGGCCCGATGTCGGACGGGATCGAGATGATGCCGGCGAGCGTGCCGTCGGTCCCGACGGTCAGCGGTCCGGCGGCGGCCGCCCCGTCGTCGAGGGTCGCGGTCAGCTGGCGGCCGGGGGTGAGTCCGCGGGCCGTGAACGAGAGCACTGCGCCGGCCCGCGCGGACTTGCGGTCCACGCTGAGCGACGGCTTGCCGACCGGGCCGGGTGGCGACGGACGGCTGGGCCGCAACCGGGGAGGACCCTGCGGAGGCCTCCGACGAGGGACTGCTCGATGGCGCCGGGTCGGCCGTCGGCGACGGTTCGCCTGCGGCGTACATCGACTCGACCCGGACGGGCGTGAAGGTCTCGTTGGGTGCGCTGGTGACGCCGTGTGCGCCGATCGTGATGATCCCGCAGGTGACCTTGCGGCAGTCGACGGTGCGGACGTCGTTGTTGCGGTCGACGGCCTCGAACACCGCGCCCGGCACGGTGATCGTGGTGCTGACACGACCCGGCGTTGCTCATGGTGCCGCCGTTGGCGGACGCCGCGGTGTCCGAGCCGGGGAACGCCACGAAGCGCTGGTAGCCCGGCGTTGTTCCTGCCCTCCGAGTCGGGGACGTAGAGGTAGTCGCGCCCGGTCTGGCCGCCCGCGCTGGGCCGCCAGCCGTCGCTGACGGTGCCGAAGAAGACGTAGACGCCGCCGTGGCCGTTGCGCACGGACTGGAAGCCGCTGGCGTCGACCGTCAGCGCCGTGGCGTAGGTCGGGTCGATCACGGCGCGCCCTGCGCGTTGGCGACGGTGACCCGGGACGCGGCGTGGGCAGGCGCGGTGAACGTCAGTCCAGCCGCGGCGAGGAGCAGGGCTCCGAGGATGCGGGTGGTCGTCATGCGGGCACCTCCGTGCCGGTGGTGAGGCGCCGGCGTACGGGCAGCACGACGAGCTGGCCGGACATCTCGACCACCTCGACCGGGTGGTCGTAGACCTCGCTGAGCAGCTCGCCGGTCGAGCACGTGCCCGGGCCGGCCGTCGGCGGCGACGCGGCCGTTCGGCCAGCACGGCAGACGCGATCGGCGTACGCCGCAGCGAGCGACAGGTCGTGCAGCACGACGACCACGGCCGACGCCGGCCCGGCGCGACATGCTCGCGCCACGCCGAGCAGGGCCTCCTGGTGCCGCACGTCGAGGGCAGCGGTGGGCTCGTCGAGCAGCAGCACGGGCGCGTCCTGGGCGAGCACGCGGGCGAAGGCGACGCGCGCCTGCTCGCCACCGGAGAGCGTCGGGTAGACGCGGTCGGCCAGCGTGCGTCACGTCGGCTGCTGCATCGAGCGCGCGGACGACCACGCGTCGTCGTCGGCCTCGGCGGTCGGTGCGGTACCACGGCGCCCGGCCCATCCGGACGACGGCCTCGACCCGGAAGCCGAAGGCCAGCGTCTGCTGCTGGAGCAGCACGACCGCGCGCCGGGCGAGCTCGGACGCGCGCAGGTGCGCCGAGCGGGCGACGCGTCGAGGGCGACCTCGGCCCGCGTCAGGGGCCGAGGTCGCCGGCGAGGACGCCGAGCAGCGTCGACTTGCCGGCGCCGTTGGGCCCGACGAGCGCGACGACCTCACCCGCGCGCGACGGCCAGGTCGACCCGCGTCCAGGATCTGGTTGCCGCCGAGCTCGACGCTGACCCCGGTGGCGACTGATGGTGTGGCTCATGCCCAGCCACCCGCCGTACGACGCGCGCGGCGCAGCAGCCAGAAGAAGACCGGGCCGCCGACCAGCGAGGTGAGCATGCCGATCGGCAGGTCGGCGTAGTCGACGGCCGTGCGCGCCCACAGGTCGGCGAGGACCAGGAGCAGCGCGCCGCCGAGGGCGCTCGCCGGCACCAGCACGCGGTGGCCCGGCCCGACCACCATCCGCATCAGGTGCGGGACGACCAGGCCGACGAAGGCGATGATCGCCGCAGAACGCGACGGCGGCCGACGGTGAGCAGCGGCGACCACGACGATCGTCGTCAGCCGCAGCCGCTCGACGTCGACGCCGAGGTGCCGGGCGGCCCGGTCGCCGAGCGCGAGCAGGTCGAGCTGGCGGGCAGCACGAGGATCGCCGCGACGAGTCCGACGGCGGCCATCGGGAAGACGATCCGACGACGTGCTCCCAGCGCGAGCCGTTGAGGCTGCCCAGCGTCCAGAAGACGATCTCCTCGCGGGCCTGCTGGTCGCCGAGGAACATCAGGAAGGCGATGCCGGCGCTGGCGATCGCGTTGACCGCGATGCCGGTGAGCACGAGCGTCACGACCTCGGTGCGGCCGCCGTCGCGGGAGAGCGCGTAGACGAGCAGCGTGGTGACCAGGCCGGTCGGCGAAGGCCGCGCACGGCGACGGTCCAGGCGCCGGCGAAGGTCCAGCCGAAGACGATCGACCGACGCCGCGCCGACCGCCGCACCGGAGGAGACGCCGACCACGCCGGGCTCGGCGAGCGGGTTGCCGAACACGCCCTGCATCAGCGCACCGGCAGTGGCGAGCGCGGCGCCGGCGAGCATCGCCATCACCACGCGCGGGAACCGCACCTGCCACAGCGTGTTCTCGCCCTGCGGATGGGTCGGCAGCGGGCCCGACGTCGAGGCCGATCCGGTGCAGCACCGAGCCGAGCACCTCGTCGGCTGGGATGTCGAAGCTGGCCGCGTGCCGGCCGCGAAGAGCACGCAGCGCCACGACGCCGACGACGAGCAGCACGAGCAGGCGGCGACCACGGCCGAGAGTTCGTCGCGACCGGCGCCGACGCGGCCGCCGGCGCGGTCGTCGGTCGTCATCGAGACGGCCTCCGGGGCGTAGACGGCGACGCGCCAGCGCGTTGAGCACGTCGGCGGTGAGCGGGCCGAAGCCGAGGATCTGCGAGTCGTCCATGTCCACGAACCGGCGGTGCTGCCCGGCCGGGGTCTGGGCCAGGGCCGGCACGCGGTCGAGCAGCCCGTCGACTCCGCCCGGCCGACTCCAGGCCGCCTTGGTCATCAGCAGGACCAGGTCGGGCTGGGCCGCGACGATGCCCTCGGCGGTGAGCGGCCGCATGCCCGGCCAGCCGATCTCCTCGGCGACGTCGTAGCGCGCCGAGCGCGTCGATCAGCGAGTCGGCTCCGGAGCCCTCGCCGAACAGGTAGTAGACGCCGGCCTGGCCGCGCACGTAGAGGAAGACCGTGCGGAGCCTGTCCCCTCGGCGCTGGGTGCGACCTGGGCGATCTCGGCCTCGGGCCTGTCGTATCGTCGCCCGCGATCCGCTCCGCCAGCTGCACACCGGCGTCGGGCACCCCGAGGGCCGCGCCACGTCGCGCGGTGAGCGACTCGACGTTGTCGAGGCTGCGGTCGCGCGTCGACGCACCACAACCGGGATGCCGGCGTCGCGGACCTGGAGGAGCACGTCCCACGGGCCGAGCGTGGTGTCGGTGATGACCACGGTCGGGTCGAGCTCCAGGATCGACTCGGCGTTCAGGTCGTGGCCGCCCGAGCGTGACCAGCGGCAGGTCCGCGGCCTCGTCGAACTGGGTGGAGATGTCGCGGCCGACGACCGTTGTCGCCGAGGCCGAGCTCGAAGACGGTGCGGGCGAGCGTGCCGGAGACGTCGAGCGCAAGGATCCGGTCCGCGTCGTTGACCGTGACCTCGGTGCCCTGGGCGTCGGTGACCTCGACGGGCAGCCTCGGGGCCGTCGACCCCACGGCATCGACCGGCTGGGGTCCGAGCTCCGCGATCGCCTCGCCCTGCCACGCCCGCGGATCCCTCAGCGGCGTCACGTCGACCAGTCGAGGGGCGGCCGCACCGGCAGCGCGGTCGTCGCCCGCCTCGGCGCCGGCCTTCGCCGACCCCAGTCCGCACCCGGCCAGGACCAGGCAGGCGAGCACGGCAAGCAACCCGTGCGCGGCACTCTGCTGGACCTTCATCCCATTTCCCTCGATCACTACTTAGGTGAGCCTAACCAATGTTAGGGTCACCTTAGAACATGGTCGCGCCTTCTTGACAAATTGTCATCATCTTTCTGACACTTTGTTCACAACCCACTTCTTCAGGAGTCTCCATGTCCGTGCTCGTCCCCGAACTCGCCCTCTCCACTGCCATGCGGGAGGGGTCCCAGGCCGAGCACACCGCCGCCGAGAACTCCGGCTTCATGGCCGAGCTCCTCGCCGGCCGGGTCAACGCCCTCGGCTACGCCGACTACCTCCGCCGGCTGCGCTGCGTGTACGCCGCCATGGAGTCCGTCGGCCGCGACCTGGCCGACCACCCGGCGGTCGCGGCCGTCCGCGACGCCGACCTCGAGCGGCTCGCCGCGATCGACGCCGACCTCGACCACTGGGCCGGCGACGCTCCTCGCGAGACCGACAGCCCCGCTGCCCGGGCCTACGCCGAGCGCCTCGAGGCCACGCGTGCCAACCCGTTGCTGTTCGTCGGGCACCACTACACGCGCTACCTCGGCGACCTGTCCGGCGGCCAGGCGATCGGGCGCATCCTCGACCGCAGCTTCGAGCTCGACGGCGCCGGCATCGCGTTCTACGACTTCCCGGCGATCCCCAAGCCCAAGCCCTACAAGGATGGCTACCGCGCCCGCCTCGACGCGTTGCCGCTGACCGACGACGACAAGCGCGCGGTGGTCGACGAGGTGCGCGCGGCATTCGGCCTCAACCAGGCGCTCTTCGAGGAGCTCGGCACCAACCTCGCGGCGTACTCCCGCTGACCTAGGCTGGCGCTCATGCGCATCCTCCTCACCGGCGCGGCCGGCTCACTCGGCCGCGTCCTCACGCTCGGCCTGTGCGATCTCGGCCACGAGGTGATCGGTCTCGACCTCGTCCCCGAGCCCGAGGGGTTCACCGGCCACTGGCACACGGCCGATTGCAGCGACCCGGAGGCCGTGCGGGCCGTCTTCGCCGAGGAGCGCCTCGACGCCGTCGTCCACATGGCCGGCCGGACTGATGAGACCGACCTCCCGGCCGAGCTGACGTCGCACGTCATCACCACCGCCGCACTGCTGGACTCGATGCTCGAGCACCGGGTGACGCGCATCGTCTACGCCGGCTCCAACCACGCGGTCGGCCGCACGCCCCGACGCGACCTCGTTTCCGGCTCCTTGAGCGATCAGGCCCTCCCCCGCGCCGACAGCTTCTACGGCGTCGCGAAGGTCGCGGCAGAGGCGCTCCTCCAGCTGTACGCCGACCGCCACTCGATCGACGCCGTGAGCTGTCGCATCGGCAGCTTCCGGCACGAGCCGACCACGGCGCGCCACCTCGCGACCTGGCTCTCGCCCGACGACGCGGTCCGGATGGTGGAGGCCGCGCTCACCACGCCCGCCCCGGGCTACGCCGTGCTCTACGGCATCAGCAACAACTCCGACGCCTGGTGGGACCTCGAGCCCGGACGCCGGCTCGGCTACGAGCCGCAGGACGACGCGGCCGCCTTCCACGACGAGATCTCGCCGCGCGACGAGGACGAGTTCGAGGCGTCGCTCGTCGGCGGCCCCTACGCCAGTGCCGAGTTCGAGCGCCCGGCGCTCGGCCTGCGCTGAACGACGTGACCGACTCGCGCGGGACCTTCCTCGACCTGCTCTACACCGGTGCGGCGCGGGCCGAGTTCGACCGGCTCGTCGAGGAGCAGCCCGAGCGCGCGGATGAGTACGACATCGCTCTGCGGCTGCGCGACCTGATCGCGCGCCACCGCGCGCGCGAGGCCGAGCTCTCCGCGCTCTACGAGACCGCCCACGACCTGACGGCCATCCGCGACCTCGACGAGATCCTCAGCGCCGTCGTCCGGCGCGCGCGACAGCTGCTCGGTGCCGACATGACCTACCTCTCGCTCAACGACGAGGTCGAGGGCGCGTCCTACATGAAGGTCACCGATGGTGCGCTGACCCGGGAGTTCAAGACGCTGCGGCTCCCGCTCGGAACTGGTCTGCTCGGGCTGGTCGCGCAGACCGGGGCTCCCTACTTCACGGAGGACTACCAGGCAGACAAGCGCTTCGTGCACCGCCACTACATCGACGACGCGGTGGCCGGTGAGCGGATCCGGGCGATCCTCGGCGTCCCGTTGCTCGTGGAGGGACGGGTGATCGGAGCGCTGCTCGCCGTCCACCGCTCCGTCCGCCGCTTTCCCGCCGAAGAGGTCTCGCTGCTGATGTCCTTCGCGGCTCACGCGTCGGTGGCGCTGGAGAACGCCCGGCTCTTCGCCCGGCTCGACGAGGCCAACCGGACGATCTCCGCCCACGCCTCCTCGGTGGAGGCGGCCGCGATGGCGCACGAGCGGATGACCGACCTGCTCCTCGCGGGTGGCGGCGTCGCCGAGGTCGTCGAGGTGCTTGCCCAGGTGCTCGGCGGGGATGTCGCCGCGTGGGACCCGAAGGGCCTGCTGCTCGCCGGCACCGACGTCGCGGACCGCGATCGCATCGTCGAGGCCGCCCGCGAGTCGGCCCGCTCGGGGCACGCGATCGAGGCCGACCGGGCCTGGGTCGCCGCTGCCGTCGCGGCGGGAGAACACGTGGCCACGGTCGTCCTCCACGGTCGCCCCACGGGTCTCGACGGCGTCGAGCAACGCACTCTCGAGCGAGGTGCGCTGGTGACCGCGCTGGTCCTCGTCTTCGCGCGCAGCGTCGCGGAGGCCAGCGAGCGGCTCGGGACCCAGCTGCTGGTCGACCTGGTCGAGGGTCGCGAGCTCGACCCGGACCGCCTGCGCGAGCGTGCTCGGCGCCACACCTTCGATCCCGACGCCGAGCTCGTCCTCGCGACCGCGATCATCGACGGCGATCGCGGTGCCGCTGCCCGCGCCGCCTCCCGCCTCGCCGTCCAGCACCGCGGCATCTCCGCCGAGCACCACGGCGACCTGCTCGTGCTCGCGCCGGCCGCCGATGCGCTGGCCTTCGGCCGCTCCGTGCGCGAGGCGCTGGGCGAGCAGGCCACCGTCGGGGTGGCGGCGACCGTCGTCGGCGGGGTGCCTGCGGCGTACGACTCCGCGCGCCGCGCCGCCACCGCTCTTCGTGCCCTGGGTCGTACCGGCGACGTGGCCGACGACTCCTCCCTCGGCCTGGCCAGCCTGCTGCTCGGCGACGCCTCGCCCGACGCGGTCGCGCACTACATCGAGAGCGTCCTGGGCCCGGTCCTGGCCCACGACGCGAAGAGGGGTACGGCGCTGCTCGCCACCCTCGAGGCGTGGTTCGACCACGCCGGCTCGATCGCGGCGACCGCCGAGGCCATGCACGTGCACGCCAACACCGTGAGCCAGCGGTTGGCCCGGATCGGCGAGCTGCTCGATCCGTCCTGGCGCGAGCCGGCACGGTCACTGGAGGCGCAGGTCGCGCTGCGGCTGCTCCGGCTGCAGAAACTGTGACACCAACACATGTTCAGAGCGAAAACATGGGCTGCCAACACATGGCAGGTGGTGACAGGCTCCACCTAGCGTGAGCAACATGCCTGAGAGCCAGCTCACAACCGGCACCACCGCCCTGCACGGACGGACCGCCGTCGTCACCGGCGGCGCCAGCGGCATCGGCGCGGCCGTGGCCGCCCGGCTGGCCGAGGCCGGCGCGAGCATCATCGTCGTCGACCGCGACGGCGACGGCGCCGAACGCGTCGCCGACCTGGTCCGGGGCAAGGCCCTGGCACTCGACCTGGGCGACGGTGAGGCCGTCTCCGCGGCGATGGAGGGCATCGACGCCGACATCCTCGTCAACAACGCGGGCATCCAGCACGTCGCGCCGATCGTGGACTTCGACCCGGCCATGTTCTCGACCATCCACGCGGTCATGCTGGCCGCGCCGTTCCGGCTGGCGCGCGCCCTGCTGCCTGGCATGTATGCCCGCGGCTGGGGCCGGCTGGTCCACGTCTCCTCCGTGCACGGGCACCGCGCGTCGGCGTACAAGAGCGCGTACGTGAGCGCCAAGCACGGGCTCGAGGGCCTCTCCAAGGTGATCGCCCTCGAGGCCGCAGAGCACGGTGTCACGAGCAACACGGTCTGCCCCGGCTACGTCCGCACGCCGCTGGTCGAAGGGCAGATCGCCGACCAGGCCAAGAGCCACGGCATCGCCGAGGACGAGGTGATCCAGCGCGTGCTGCTCGAGCGCTCCGCCCTCAAGCGGCTCGTCGAGCCCGGCGAGGTCGCCGAGGTCGTCAACTTCCTCTGCACCGACGCCGCCCGGTCCATCACCGGGACCTCCCACCTGATGGACGGCGGCTGGACCGCAGCCTGACCCCGCACCACTCCCCCGATTCCCCCGAGTCACCACGAGAAAGGCGCCACCCATGGCCACGTCCACCGAGTCACCCGGCAGCCCCGCGCACGCCACGGAGCCCCCGAAGGCCAACATCGTCAAGGTCGTCTTCGCCTCCCTCATCGGCACCGCCGTCGAGTGGTACGACTTCTTCCTCTACGGCTCCGCGGCTGCCCTGGTCTTCGGCCAACTGTTCTTCCCGGAGAGCGAGAAGGCCACCGGGACGCTGCTTGCGTTCGGCACCTACGCGCTCGGCTTCGTCGCGCGCCCCCTCGGTGGCGTGGTCTTCGGACACTTCGGCGACCGCGTCGGCCGGAAGCAGATGCTGGTCGTCTCGCTGCTGATGATGGGCGTCGCGACCTTTGCGATCGGGCTGCTGCCGACGTACGCCACGATCGGCATCGGCGCGCCGATCCTGCTGCTCGTCTGCCGGCTCGTGCAGGGCTTCGCCGTCGGTGGCGAGTGGGGTGGTGCAGTGTTGATGGCCGCCGAGCACGGCGAGGACAGCCAGCGCGGCTTCTGGTCCTCGTGGCCCCAGGCCGGCGTGGCGCTGGGCAACCTGTTCGCGACCGGTGTCCTGTGGGTGCTGGCGTCCGTGCAGTCCGACGACGCGTTCAACGCGTGGGGCTGGCGCATCCCGTTCCTGCTCAGCGCCGTGCTGGTGATCATCGGCCTGTGGGTGCGCCTCTCGATCGAGGAGTCGCCGGTCTTCAAGGAGGCCCACGCCGAGATCGAGGCCAGCGGCAAGAAGCACCTGCCGATCCTCGAGGTGATCAAGCTCTACCCGCGCGAGGTGTTCGTCGCGATGGGCATGCGGATGGCAGAGAACATCTCCTACTACCTCTTCACGGTCATCTCGATCACGTTCCTGACGACCTACGTCGGCACCGCGGACGACAAGAGCATGATCCTCAAGGCCCTGCTCATCGGCGCGGTCGTGCACTTCATCACGATCCCGCTGTTCGGCGCCCTCTCCGACCGGGTCGGACGTCGCCCGCTCTACCTCGCCGGCGCGGTCGGCGTGGCGGCGTGGTCCTGGATCTTCTTCGACCTGATCAGCAGCAAGGACGAGTCCAAGATCATCCTCGCGGTCGTCGTCGGCCTGGTCCTGCACGCGCTGATGTACGCACCGCAGGCGGCCTTCTTCTCCGAGCTGTTCGGCACGTCCGTGCGCTACACGGGCGCCTCGGTCGGCTACCAGCTCGCGTCGATCTTCGCCGGTGCCCTGGCGCCCATCATCGCGGTCGCACTGCTCGGTGCCGCGACCATGGGCGACACCAACGTCAACTTCGTGGCGATCTACATGACGATCGCCTCGGTGATCACGCTGGTCGCGGTCTACTTCGCCAAGGAGACCGCCAAGTCGTCGCTGCGCCACGACCGGGTGCTGCCCGACGCGCACTGAGTGCTCGCCTTGGAGTGCGCTTGACTTCGAGTGCACTCCAAGGCGGAGACTGGGCGGCATGAGCCTGACCATCGCCGAGGCGGCCGAGCAGACCGGACTCACGGCCCACACCCTGCGCTACTACGAGCGCGACGGGCTGATGCTGTCCGTCGACCGCTCGACGATCGGGCACCGGCGCTACAACGAGGGTGACCTCGAGTGGATCGGGATGATCACGCGGCTGCGGCGCACGGGCATGCCGATCCGGGACGTGCGGCGCTACGCCGAGCTGGTCCGGGCCGGCGAGGGCACCGAGGCCGAGCGGATGGAGATCCTGCAACGGCACCGCGAGCAGGTTCGCGCGGAGCTCGAGGAGACCCGGCAGCACCTGGCGCTGATCGACCGCAAGATCGAGTGGTACGCCGGCCGGACGGGCTCCTGCGGCTAACAGCCGGTGAGAGCACCCTTGACTGCGAGCGCGCTCGAACTCCCAGACTCGCGGCATGACGACTCTCCCGACCCGCACCCTGGGCACCGACCCCGCGCGCACCCGCACCGTCAGCACCATCGCCCTCGGCGCGATGCTGATGGGCACCCGCACCGACGAGGACACCTCGTTCGCCGTCCTGGACCGGTTCGCCGAGGCCGGCGGCTCGTTCATCGACACCTCCAACAACTACGCGTTCTGGGTCGAGGGCACGCAGGGCGGCGAGAGCGAGGCGCTGCTCGGTCGTTGGCTGAGGAGCCGTGGCGTCGGCGACGAGATGACCATCGCCACCAAGCTGGGCGGTCGGCCGAACACGCCCACCAGGACCTTCTCCCGTGACATCGAGGTCCAGTCGGCGGCGCGGATCCGCGAGGCCGCGGAGGAGAGCCTCGAGCGTCTCGGCCGCGACCGCATCGACCTCTACTACTCGCACGTCCCGGACGACCGGGTCGACATCGAGGAGCAGGTCGAGGGCTTCGCTGCGCTGGTGGCCGACGACCTGGTCCACCTCGTCGGCGTGAGCAACCACTGGGCCTGGGCCGTCGAGCGCGCTCGCAACCTGGCTGCCCAGCGCGGGCTGCCGTCGTACGACGTCCTGCAGTACGCCCACACGTACCTCGCCTCGCGAACGGACCAGCCGACGCTGCGCTCCCCCGACGGCCAGATCGGCACCGCCGACGGCAACGTGCTCAGCTACGTGCGCACCCAGCCGGGGCTCACGCTCGTGGCCTACTCGCCGCTGCTGAGCGGCGGCTACGTGCGTGACGACAAGCCGCTCGGGTCGCGCTTCGACCATGTCGGCACTCCTGCCCGTCGGAGGGCGCTCGCCGAGGTCGCCGCCGAGACCGGTACGACGCCCAACCAGGTGGTGCTGAGCTGGTTGATCGGTGGCGACGTGCCGGTGGTCCCACTGGTCGGTGCGTCGTCCGTCGCACAGCTCGACGAGACCCTGGCAGCGGCCACGCTCGAGCTCTCCGCGGAGCAGCGAGCCAAGCTCGACGGGGCAGGGACCGAGTGAAGCGCTTGACTTCGAGCGCACTCCAACGCGTTGACTCGTTGGCATGACGACACCACAGCGACAGCTTCGTGACCTTAAGGTCTCCGCGCTCGGCCTCGGCTGCATGGGGATGAGCGAGTTCTACGGCTCGACCGACGAGCAGCAGGGCATCGACACCATCCACCGCGCCCTCGACCTCGGGATCACGTTCCTCGACACCGCGGACATGTACGGCCCCTTCGTCAACGAACAGCTCGTCGGCAAGGCGATCGCCACCAGCCAGCACAGTCGCGACGACATTCAGCTGGCCACCAAGTTCGGCAACGAGCGCAACCCCGACGGCAGCCGGATCGGGATCAACGGCAGTCCGGAGTACGTCCGGTCCGCCTGCGACGCCAGCCTGCAGCGGCTCGGCGTCGACCACATCGACCTCTACTACCAGCACCGCGTCGACCAGTCCGTCCCGATCGAGGAGACCGTCGGCGCCATGGGCGAGCTCGTCGCGGCGGGGAAGGTCCGACACCTCGGCCTGTCCGAGGCGGCCCCGGGCACCATCCGCCGCGCCCATGCCACGCACCCGATCACGGCACTGCAGACGGAGTACTCGCTCTTCACCCGCGACCTCGAGGACGAGATCCTGCCGACCATCCGCGAGCTCGGCATCGGCCTGGTGCCCTACTCGCCGCTCGGTCGCGGCATCCTCACCGGCGCCATCACGCACGGCACTCTCGAGGCGGGCGACTCACGGACCAGCGCCTACTTCCCGCGGCTCAACGGTGAGGCGCTCGACGCCAACCTGGCGCTCGTCGATCGCGTGCGCGCCATCGCCGACGACAAGGGCTGCACGCCCGGACAGCTCGCGCTGGCCTGGGTGCTCGCGCAGGGCGACGACGTGGTCCCGATCCCCGGCACCAAGCGCGTGAAGTACCTCGAGGAGAACGTCGGCGCGCTCGCCGTACAGCTCACCGCCGACGACCTCACCGCCCTCGATGCGGCCGTCCCCCGTGACGCCGTGGTCGGCGCGCGCTACGGCGACATGTCGCACATCGACGCCTGAGTCCGGTCAGGTCGCGGCGATCCCCATCCGCCCCTCGCGGAAGGCGTCGACGAACAGCGCGTGGTCCTCGCGCACTCGCACGGCGTAGTCGATGCCCCACTGGCACAGCCACCCGGTGAAGTCCTGGCGCCGCCCCTTCAGCGAGTCCACGATCGCGGCCTCGACCTGGATGTCGACGAGGTCCTGGTCGCTGTCCTCGTCAGAGGCGCAGTGGATCTTGGCGGCCGCCCGGCCGAGCAGGTCGACCACGGCGCGCATGTCGGAGGGCTCGTTGATGTTGGACCAGTCGAGGTCCACCTCGTACGGCGACACCTCGGTGACGACATAGCCCACCCCGTCGATCCTGGTGTGGCCGAGAAGCGGGTCCGTGTGCACCTGCAGCGCGCGCTGGCTGACCGCGGTCCGGTGACCCTCGTGCTCGAAGTAGGCGTCGACGTCGGTGGTGTCCACGAAGCGCGACAGAGCGGGGATGTTGGCCTGCTTCATGGAGAGCACCACGTCGTTGTCGAGGGCCTGGCTGTAGCCCTCCACCAGGATGTTGTAGGCCGGGAGCCCGGCACTGCCGATGCCGAAGCCGGACTTGCCGACCACGTCGCGCAGCTCGTAGAACAGCGCCCGGTCGAACCGCTTGGACTGCGGGATCGTCTCGAGGTAGGTGCGGAACGCCGCCACCACCGCGGCGCGTTCCTCGCGGCCGAGTCGCCTGGCCGAATGGTCCTCGCTGAACCTGCGCACGCCCCGCGCCAGGACGGTCATCTCGTCGAGCAGGTCGGCCCGTCGCAGCATGCGAGCGCTCTCCAAGGCGACCAGCACCGGGCCGGTCGCGTTGTCGAGGGTGAGCGCGAAGTCGTCGTCGTCGTCGGTGCCCGCGTAGTGGTTGACCTGTGCGAGGTAGGACCGCACGAACCGCCCGATCAGCTTGCGGACGGCATCCTCGGGCAGCGCCTTCTGCCACCCGATCAGCGCGAGGCTGGCCGCGAAGCGCTGGAGGTCCCACGTGAAGTGGCCGAGGTAGGCCTCGTCGAAGTCGTTGATGTCGAAGACGAGACGACCGTCGGAGTTGAGGTAGGTGCCGAAGTTCTCGACGTGCAGGTCGCCGTGGATCCAGATGCGCTCGGCGCCGTGCCCGGCCCAGTCGTTCGGCTCGTCGGTGACGTCGCGGTAGAAGAGGCATGCGGACCCGCGGTAGAACGCGTGTGGATCGAGCGCCATCTTCCGGTACTTCGCGCGGAACGCCACCGGGTCGGCGCGCATCAGTGGCGCGAACGCCTCGCGGACCACCTCGATGATCGTGTCCGTACGCGCGGTCGTCGAGGCCATCTGGGCAATCTAGCCGGACAGCCGATGGCGCAGCCCGTCGCGGCAGCCCGCCATCATCCGCTCGTGGTTCCACCTGAGCACCGGGCCGAGCGGGCGGGCCGCGAGCCGGGCCAGCCGCCCGGTGACATCGACGTCCTGCTCGTAGTCCAGCCGGGTGCCACCGTCGACCGGAGACAGGCGCCAGCGCACCGACCCCTCGAGATCTCCCGACAGAGTCGTCTCCAGGAGGGTTGGCTCACGGTGCACGGCGCCCAGGACCAGGTCGAGCGTGTACGGCAACACCGACCGGCACAGCACCCGGGCGTTGTCGTCGTCGAGCTTGGCCACGGCCAGCACCTGCGGCCACCAGTCCGGATAGTGCTCGAGGTCGACGAGGACGGAGTGGACGTCGGGAAGCGGCGCGGCCACCTCCCAGGTCGACTCGAAGTGGAAGGAGCGCACGCGCCCACGCTAGTCGGACGGGCGATAGCGTCTGCGCATGACCGACACCACCCCTGCCGTCGACACCGCCGCCGACCTGCTGACCCGCGCTCGCGCCTGGGTCGCCGAGGACCCGGACCCGCAGACGAAGGCAGAGCTCGAGCAGGTCATCGCGGACGTCGAGGCGGGCGGCGACGACGCCGACCTGGCCGACCGCTTCGCCGGCACCCTGGAGTTCGGTACGGCGGGGCTGCGCGGGGCACTGGGCGCGGGGTCGAACCGGATGAACCGCATCGTGGTGACCCGGGCGGCTGCCGGCCTGGCGGCCTACCTCAACGACACCGGCCACCGCGGTGGCAGTGTCGTCATCGGGTTCGACGCGCGGCACAACAGCGACGCCTTCGCACGCGACACGGCCGAGGTGATGACGGGTGCAGGGCTGAAGGCGCTGGTGATGCCCCGGCCACTGCCGACTCCCCTGCTGGCCTTCGCGATCCGCGAGCTCGGGTGCGCGGCCGGTGTGATGGTCACCGCCAGCCACAACCCGCCGGAGGACAACGGCTACAAGGTCTACCTCGGTGACGGCAGCCAGATCGTGCCACCGTCCGACATCGAGATCGCGGCCCGGATCGCGGCCGTGGGCGCGATGGCCGACGTGCCCCGCGGCAACACCGGGAAGCTGGTCGAGGAGGAGATCGTCGACCGCTACCTCGACACCGTCGCCGACCTCGCGGGCGACGGGCCCCGTGATCTGACCATCGTCTACACGCCGCTGCACGGTGTCGGCGGCACGACGGTGGTCCAGGTCCTGGAGACGGCGGGGTTCAGCGCCCCACACGTGGTCGAGCAGCAGGAGCAGCCCGACCCCGATTTCCCGACGGTCGCGTTCCCCAACCCCGAGGAGCCCGGCGCGATGGACCTCGCGATGGCGCTCGCGGCCGCGAAGAACGCCGACATCGTGGTGGCCAACGACCCCGACGCGGACCGGTGTGCCGTCGCCCTACCCGGCCCGCACGGGTGGCGGATGCTCCGCGGCGACGAGGTCGGCGCACTCCTCGGCCACCACCTGCTGAGCCTCGGCCGCACCGGCACCTACGCCAACTCGATCGTCTCCTCGAGCCTGCTGGGAAAGATGGCGGCGGCCGCGGGCCAGCCGCACGAGGAGACACTGACCGGCTTCAAGTGGATCAGCCGCGCACCCGGCCTGGCGTTCGGCTACGAGGAGGCGCTCGGCTACTGCGTCGATCCCGACCACGTCAAGGACAAGGACGGCGTCTCCGCGCTCCTGCTGGTCTGCGAGATGGCCGCCACCGCCAAGGCGGAGGGTCGCGGCCTCAACGACCTGCTCGACGACATCGCCGCCGAGCACGGGCTGCACGCGACCGATCAGCTCTCCGCCAGGTTCGACGACCTCAGCCAGATCGCGGCCACCATGCAGCGGCTGCGGGACACCCCTCCGACCCGCCTCGGCGGCCTGGCCGTGGAACGGATCGACGACCTCTCCCTGGGCAGCGTCGCCCTGCCGCCCACCGACGGACTGCGCTTCGCACTGGCCGACGGCGCCCGCGCGATCGTGCGGCCGAGCGGCACCGAGCCGAAGGTCAAGTGCTACCTCGAGGTCGTCATCCCGGTCGACCCCGAGGACGGGGTCGACGCCGCCCGGATCGCCGCGGCCGGTCGACTCGACGCCATCAAGGGCGACATCAGGGCGGCCGCCGGCTTCTGATCGGCGCGAGCCGGAGTCAGAACAGGATCGTGACCAGCAGGGCGACGGTCGCGACGGTCATCAGCCCGATCGGCAACCACGCCGGCGCGCGGCGTACGCCCTCCGCCAGCGCCAGCTGCTCGTCCGAGAGGAGCCCGACCCCGGCCACGGCCCGCGCGTGCTCCATGCGCTTGCGGATCTCCTGCTCGACGTAGTCGGCGTAGGGCACCTCGGTGACCGGTTTGTCGGCGGCCTGCTTCCGGGTGGCGTTCCGGTCCCCCACCATCGCCGTGCGCCACGACTTGCCGACGGCGGTCGAGACATAGCGCTTCTCGCCGACCCGGACGGCCAGCACCTGGCGGATGGCGAGGTCCTCGACCGCTGCCAGCGGCAGCCGCTGGTGCTCGACCATCGTGCGCAGGACGAGCTCCTCGGACGTGACCGAGAGCCGGGGCCACAGCATCGTGGCCCAGCCCAGCACCCCGAGCAGCGCCGCTCCCGCAACGACCGGCCCGGGCACCTCGCCGGGGTCCACGACGGCGATCCCGATGACCGCCAACGCGGCGATCACGGCGAGGCTGCCCATGATCCGACCGCTCGTCGGACGGAACCGAATCTCGTCGGCATTCTCCTGCGGCATCGTGCTCCTTGTTGGTTTGCCCACCTGGACCCCGACAACCCTATGCTGGGGAAGTGACGACAACTTCTGCCTCGACGACGAGTGCGGGAGTCTTCGACGACATCACAGCGTCGGATTCATCCTTGCGCCGATTCCTGCACGGCTTGCCCGGTGTCGACCAGGTCGGAGCGGAGGCACGGGCCGCGAGCCTGGGCACGCGCTCGATCAAGACGACGGCCAAGAACTTCGCCATCGACCTCGCCATCCGGATGGTCGACCTCACCACGCTCGAGGGTGCGGACACCCACGGGAAGGTGCGCGCGCTGGCCTCCAAGGCCATGCACCCCGACCCGGCCGATCCGACGTGCCCGATGACCGCCGCCGTCTGCGTCTACCCCGACATGGTCGCCACCGCGAAGGCCACGCTCGGCAGCTCCGGCGTCAACGTGGCGGCCGTCGCCACCGCGTTCCCGAGTGGTCGTGCCGCCCTCGACATCAAGCTCGCGGACACCCGCGACGCCGTCGAAGCAGGCGCCGACGAGATCGACATGGTCATCGACCGGGGCGCGTTCCTGTCCGGTCGCTACCTCGATGTGTACGACGAGATCGTGGCCGTCAAGGAGGCGTGCGGAGACGCCCACCTCAAGATCATCTTCGAGACCGGCGAGCTGCAGACGTACGACAACGTCCGCCGCGCGAGCTGGCTGGGCATGATGGCCGGCGGTCACTTCATCAAGACCTCCACCGGCAAGGTGCAGCCCGCGGCCACGCTGCCGGTCACGCTGATCATGCTCGAGGCGGTCCGCGACTTCCGCGAGCAGACCGGACAGATGGTCGGCGTGAAACCCGCCGGTGGCATCAAGACCACGAAGGACGCCATCAAGTACCTCGTCATGGTCAACGAGGTCGCCGGGCCCGACTGGCTCGACCCGGACTGGTTCCGGTTCGGCGCCTCCACGCTGCTCAACGATCTCCTGATGCAGCGCACCAAGATGGTCACCGGCCGCTACTCCGGCCCCGACTACTTCACCCTGGACTGAGGGACACACACATGGTCAAGGTTCCCGAGAAGGCCACGCCCTTCTTCGAATACGCCCCCGCTCCCGAGTCGCGCGCGATCGTCGACATCTTGCCGTCCTACGGCCTGTTCATCGACGGGGAGTTCGTGGACGGCCACGGCAAGAGCTTCAAGACGATCAGCCCCTCCACCGAGGAGGTGCTCGCCGAGATCGCCGAGGCCGACGAGGCCGACGTCGACCTCGCCGTCAAGGCGGCCCGTCGCGCCCACTCCCGCGTCTGGGGCCGGATGCCCGGCAGCGAGCGCGCGAAGTATCTCTTCCGCATCGCCCGGATCATCCAGGAGCGCGGCCGCGAGCTCGCGGTCCTCGAGTCGATCGACAACGGCAAGCCGATCAAGGAGACGCGCGACGTCGACGTCCCGATCGTCGCCGCGCACTTCTTCTACTACGCCGGGTGGGCCGACAAGCTCTCCTACGCCGGTCTCGGGCCCGACCCGAAGTCCCTCGGGGTCGCCGGCCAGGTCATCCCGTGGAACTTCCCGCTGCTGATGCTGGCGTGGAAGATCGCGCCCGCGCTGGCGGCCGGCAACACGGTCGTGCTCAAGCCGGCCGAGACGACGCCGCTCACGGCCCTGCTCTTCGCCGAGATCTGCCAGCAGGCCGACCTGCCGCCCGGTGTCGTCAACATCGTCACCGGCGCCGGCTCCACCGGCCAGGCCATCGTGGCCCACCCGGACGTCGACAAGGTCGCGTTCACCGGTTCGACCGACGTCGGCAAGGCCATCGCCCGTGCCGTGGCCGGCACGAAGAAGAAGGTCACCCTCGAGCTCGGCGGCAAGGCCGCCAACATCGTGTTCGACGACGCCCCTCTCGACCAGGCCATCGAGGGCATCGTCAACGGCATCTTCTTCAACCAGGGCCACGTCTGCTGCGCCGGCTCGCGGCTGCTCGTCCAGGAGTCGATCGCCGACGAGGTGCTCGAGAAGCTCAAGCGCCGGATGTCCACGCTGCGCCTGGGTGACCCGCTCGACAAGAACACCGACATCGGCGCCATCAACTCCGCCGAACAGCTGGCCAAGATCCGCGAGCTCTCCGACATCGGCGAACAGGAGGTGTCAGGGGCCGGCGAACGCTGGTCGCCGGCGTGCGACCTGCCGAAGAACGGCTTCTGGTTCCCGCCGACGCTGTTCACCGGCGTCACCCAGGCCCACCGGATCGCCCGCGAGGAGATCTTCGGCCCGGTGCTCTCGGTGATCAGCTTCCGCACGCCCGCCGAGGCCGTCGAGAAGGCCAACAACACCCCCTTCGGCCTGTCCGCAGGCGTGTGGACCGACAAGGGCTCGCGCATCCTCTGGATGGCCAACCAGCTCCGCGCCGGCGTGGTGTGGGCCAACACGTTCAACAAGTTCGACCCCACGTCGCCGTTCGGTGGCTACAAGGAGTCCGGCTACGGCCGTGAAGGCGGCCTGCCCGGCCTCGCGGCCTACCTGAAGGGAACCGACTGATGGCTCGCATCGACGTGAAGAAGACCTACAAGCTCTACATCGGTGGCGCCTTCCCCCGCTCGGAGTCCGGCCGGTCCTACGTCGTCAACGACGCCAAGGGCAACCTGCTGGCCAACGCCGCCCAGGCCAGCCGCAAGGACGCCCGCGACGCCGTGATCGCGGCCCGCCACGCCTTCAAGGGCTGGTCCTCGAAGACGGCGTACAACCGCAGCCAGGTCATCTACCGCATAGCGGAGGTGCTCGAGGGTCGGCGCGACCAGTTCGTCGCCGAGCTGCGCGCCACCGAGGGCATCACCGCGGCCAAGGCCAACACCTTCGTCGACGCCGCGATCGACCGGCTCGTCTGGTACGCCGGCTGGGCGGACAAGATCACCCAGGTGGTCAGCTCCGCCAACCCGGTCGCGGGGCCCTACTTCAACATCTCCTCGCCCGAGCCGACCGGCGTCGTCGCCGTCGTCGCCCCGAGCGGTCCCCTGCTCGGCCTCGTCAGCGTCATCGCCCCGGTCATCGTCACCGGCAACACGTGCGTCGTGATCGCCAGCGAGGCACACCCGCTGACCTCGATCACCCTCGGCGAGGTGATGGCGACCTCCGACCTGCCCGGCGGCGTCGTCAACATCCTCACCGGCTCGGTCGCGGAGGTCGCGCCCTGGCTGGCCTCGCACATGGACGTCAACGGCATCGACCTGACCGGGGTCACCGATCCGGAGCTGACGACCTCGCTGGAAGTGGCGGCCGCCGACAACCTGAAGCGCGTTCGTCGCGCGCCCGAGACACCCGTCGACTGGCTGGCGACACCGGGCATCGACCGGTTGACCGACTGGCTCGAGACCAAGACGGTCTGGCACCCGATCGGGATCTGACTCCCGACCGTGGTCCCTTCCGGCACTGCTTAACGCGTCAGGAGACCTTGCGCCAGCACCGTCAGGATGTCCTGCGGGTCGCGGGCCTCGTAGGCCTGACCGCCGGTGGCGTCGGCGATCTGCTCCAGCGAGGCCATGTCGGATTGGGTGCTGATGCCGACCGGGATGATGCGGCACCGGGCGGTCGGGGTCGTGGAGCTGGCCAGCTCCTCGAGGAGCTGGTCGAGAGTGATCGAACCCGGGTCCTCGTTCACCCCGTCGGTCATGATGACGAGGCTGTTGTAGTAGGCCGGGTTGTACTCCTGGGTCGCGACCTTGTAGGCCGCCAGCAGCGTGTCGTAGGTCCCGGCGCCGCCGCCGATCAGGCTCGGGGCCACGTTCGGCCTGCTCCCTGAGCAGCTCGGTCTGCGTCTACCGTCACCCGTCGGGCGCGTCGAGACGGCGAAGCGGCGCCAGCTCGCGCCAGTCCTGCCCACTGCCACCCAGGTCGATGGAATAGCTCCACAGGCCGATCCGGGCGTGCTCGGGGAATGCGTCCAGCGCGGTCAGGGCGGCGCCCACGGCCAGGCCCATCCGGGTCGAGGAGCCTTCCACGGTGTCCATCGAGGACGACGCGTCGATGACGGCCAGCACGCTGGACGGCACGGTGAGGATGCCCCAGCTCTTCATGATCGAGTCCACCTGGGCACGCTCCGCGGCCGGCAGCTGCTTGTCCGCACTGACACCCTCGTCATCGGGCAGCGGCGCGCCATCGGCGCCGCGCAGCTTCTCGCCGGCAAGGGCCGCGATGCCCTCCTCCGTGGTGAACCACGCGGCGATCCTCTCGCCGGTGCGGCCGGCGACGTCGAGCGAGCCGGAACCGACGCCGATGCCACCCGCTCCCGCGTCGGGCTGGACGAGCGGGAAGTTGAGGACCGCGGCGCCCGTGACGGGCGTCGTCCAGGTGAGGGCGTCGTTGCCGCGGCGAGCGATCAGGAAGTCGCGCTCGGTGACCGGGATGATCCGCTTGCTTCCGTCCGGGATCGTGTCGATGGTGACCGGCCTGTTCCGACCGGCGGCCACCTTGGCCCCGAACTTCTGCGCGACCGGCGCGATGGCGCTCTGGGCCTCGGCGACGTCGCCGCCGGCTTCGGCCGCTTCGGCGAGCGGCGCGAGCAAGGTCTCGGCGAAGGCGCCACTGGCCATGGGGTCCGTCTTCACCAGGCGCGGGGACGAGAGCGCCGCGAGCCAGTTGGCCGGGGCCACGCCCTCGGTCCCGCCCGCCAGCCCGACCGGGCTGGTGGCCAGCGCGGGGTCGACCAGCTTGCCCGTGAGGCCGGCTCCGATCAGCACGGTCTGCCAGGCCGGGGAGTCCGGCACCCACAGGTCGGGAAGCACGTTCTCCTCGCCCTCGTCGACCTCGTCCTGCGCCGCGTTGACCTCGGCCACCGACGCCGTGCTGACGTCCAGCTCGACGCACTGCCCGTTGTCCTCGAGCGATCCCACCGCCAGGTCGACCAGGTCGGCCATGGCCGGCGCGACGACCAGGGAGAGAGTCGTGGTCGTGTCGGACGTGCAGTTCGCGGACGCCGCTGAGCTGTCGTCGTCGAGCAGCTGTACGGCGAACCAGCCGGCTGCCACGATCACGGCCAGCGCCAGGCCGATGATCGCCAAGCGGCTGTTGGACCCGGACGCGGCCGACGTCTCGTCGGACTCGGACGTGTTGGTGACATGGGCGCCAAACATGAAGGGCCTCTCAAAGCTGATCGGGGGGCTGGTGCACGCCGACGATAAGTGCTTCTTCGTGTCTCGGAAGGTGGAATGCGCAAAGTGATCGCGTTACGTTGCATGCCCCGCGCACCCATGTGTCAGGGTTGCGTCATGGCCGACTCGGAATCGAACCTCAGGTCGATGGCATGGAGCAGTGTCCTTCTCGGGGTCGCACTCGCGGCGGCCCAGGTCGCATGGTCTGGGCTCAACGACGACAGGCTCGGTCGACCCGCAGCCGACGGCGCCTACCTGGCCCTGACCGGGTTGGCCGTCCTGGCCTGGCTCCTGGTCGTCGGGTGTGGCCTCATTGCGCTCGTGAGTGGTCGATTGCCGGGCCGCGGGTTCGCCGCAGTCGCTGCGGCTTCGGCGGGACTCGCCGCGGTCATCGCCCTCGTCCTGCTGGCCCTGACTGCGTCGGGCGACTACGCGGACGATGCGTTCAACGACGTGCTGCTGCAGTCGTGGCCACTGCTGCCATTGCTGCTCTTCGCGGGTGACTGGGTGCGGCGCTCACGGACTGGCGCGCCCAGCCCCGTTTAGAAGTCGGTCCCGGCGGGAACCTGTGGTGCAGACCCCAGCACCCAAGGAGCCCCTCGTGCCTGACGACTTCGACGCGCGACTGTCGAGCCTTTTGAAGCGAACCACTGAGTTCGCTGAGCGCCTCACCGATTCGATCGATAATGCCCGTCCATCGGACGCCACGAGCGAGAACGGCGGGGTGCGGGTTTCGATCAACTCCGACTCGACCCTCGACCGGGTGGAGGTGCGTGACGGCTGGCGACGCGAGGCAGAGCCCGAGACCCTCGGCTCACTGATCCTGGCCACGATGGGGGTGGCCTTCGGGGAGCAGTTCGGCCGCTGGGCTGAGCTGGCACCCGACGCGATGGAGCGCCCCGTTGCGTCCGTGCCGCCTCGACCCACCTCCGTCGGCGCCACGCCGCCCCGCGGCGCGGCCGGTGATCGGCTCATCGCCGATGCCCTCCGGTCCGAAGGCGGACTCCGTGGAGCCATGGAGGAGCTCAAGGAATCTCTCCAGGTGGCCGCAGCGCACACCGTCGAGGGCCACGACCGGGGTGGTCACGCCACCGCGACAGCAGATGGTCAGGGCAACGTCGTCGGTCTGACGTTCGACACCGATTGGCTCGAATCAGCCAGCGGAGCACACATCGGCAACGCGGCGACCGAGGCGATCACGTCCGCCAGCGGCCGCGGCCGCGCGTCCACCGACCTGACGGCGGTCATTGCGGCCAGCCGGCTCGGACGCATCCACGATCACCTCATTGACCGCCGACCCGGAAGCTGAAAGGAACAATCATGGCCACACTCAAGATGGCGATCGACGCGCTCAACAAGGACTCACAGGCATGGTCCACCGTGTCCACGGGCCTGTCGGACTGCTCGACAGCGGCCTACGACCAGGACGTGTCGTCCGGGGCCTTCCCCATCAACGTCCCCGTCGAGCTGCACTCGCTGTACACCAGCCTCCAGTCCAAGGTCGGCCGGCTGCTCAGTGAAGGGGCCACCGAGTCCGAGGCCGTCGCGGACGAGCTCATCAACGTGCGCAACATCCTCGAAGGCGCCGACGAGGCCGCCCAGCAGAGCATCGACGGACTCTGGGACTTCGAGTGATGTCCCGCCGCACCCACATCATCCACACGCCGAGCAACGGGGAGCAGAACCATGGCTGACGACTACACGATCTACGACATTCTCAACTTCCTCAACGACCTGCAGGGCGACATCGACGAGATGCAGGCCGCCGTCAACAACGCTCTCAACAACCTGCCCTGGTGGGTCCCGGACTGGGCGATCAAGCCCGTGTACGACGAATGGAACAACCTCTGCGACGAGTGGGGCGCGATGATCCAGGACGTGGAGGACCTGGTCGACAACGTCGGCGAGGCGTGGACGTTGCGGGCGGCGGCCGCCGCGTGGCGTGACCAGGTGGACAACAAGCTCACCGGCATTCCCGGCAAGGTCGCGGCCGGGCAGCTGAGCAGTGACGACGTCTTCTCAGGGGTCTCAGCCAGTGCCTACCGCGGCGTCATCCCCAACCAGACCGCGGCGATGAACGCCGTCAAGCCGCAGTACACCGCCAAGATCGCCGACGGCCTCGACGACGTCGCCGATGCCATCAACAAGTCCCTCTCGACCGTGCAGGAGGCTCTGGTCGCGCTCGGAGTGGCCGTGGCCGGAGCGATCGTGGCCATCGCCGGCGCCGCAGCCGTGATCCCGCTGATCGGCGGCATCATCACCTGCATCGGCGCTCTGGCGACCTTCGCGGTCAAGATGATGAACGCGAAGGACCAGCTCACCACCGACACGCAGACGGTGCAGAGCGCCTGGGACGGCGTGAAGACCGACTGGACCAACTTCGACGGGGAGAAGTGGCCCCAGGCCACGTTTGCCTGAGTCCGTCAGGGCACAATGTCCGACGTGCCGGCCCACGTCATCGTCCTTGCCGGACCCAGCGGAGCCGGGAAGTCCCGGCTGGCCGAGCGGCTGGGCCTGCCCGTGCTCCGGCTCGACGACTTCTACAAGGACGGGGACGACCCGACGCTGCCGACCATCACCGTGGGCGCCAACACCGGCCTGGTGGACTGGGACCATCCGGACTCGTGGCTGCACGACGACGCCCTCGCGGCGCTCGCGGCCCTGTGCCGCGACGGCTCGACCGAGGTGCCCATCTACGAGATCGCCCAGAACGGCCGCTGCGGCTCCCAACCCCTCGACCTGGCCGGCGCGCCCGTCTTCATCGCCGAGGGCATCTTCGCGCCCGAGATCGTGCCCGAGTGCCGCCGGGCCGGGTTGCTGGAAGCGGCGTACTGCGTCACCCAACGACCGGCCGTGACGTTCTGGCGGCGCCTGACCCGTGACCTGCGGGAGCGACGCAAGCCGCCCCTGATGCTGGTCCGCCGGGGTCTGGCGCTGATGCGCGACCAGCGGCGAGTCGTGGCCCACGCGGTCGAGCTCGGCTGCGACGTCGCGACGCCGGACGAGGCCTACGCCCTCATCACGACAGCCCGCAGCCGCCCATGAGCATCACGGAGACCGGCCGGCTGGTGCTGGGGCGCCAGTTCCAGCAGCCCGACCAGCGCAGCTGCGGCGCCGCCGTCGCCGTGATGGCCGAGGCCCTCGGCAACGACGGCTACGCCCGACGGCTCCTGGCCGGTGGCGACGACGAGTTCGAACGCGAGGTGATCGCGATGCATCGCCGGATCACCGGGCCCGGTCGACGCCGCGGGGTCCATCCAGGCGCCCTGGTTGCGAGCGATCGGCACTCCCCCGTGGGCGCTGGCCCGCCAGCTCGGCCGAGGCTCGACCAGGCGCCGCGTCGGCACCGCCCGATTCCAGCCGGGCCACGCCTGGGCCGCGATGAGCACCAGCCTCGCCCGCGGCGCGCTGGTGCCGGCCTACGTCGGCAGCCGCTGGCTGCCGCGCCACGTCGTGCTGGCCTTCGCCCCGCTCGACGACGCGGTCCGCATGTATGAGCCCGGCGCCGGTCGGGTCGTGCGGGTCACGCGCGAGGAGTGGGTCGAGGGGCGGCTGGTGCTGGGCGGCTGGAGCGAACCGTGGTTCGTCGTCAGCTCGCCTCACTGATCAGTGCGGCATAGCCGGGCTTGACCACGTCGTTGATGATCGCCAGCCGCTCGTCGAAGGGCAGGAACGCCGACTTCATCGCGTTGATGGTGAACCACCTCAGGTCCTCGAGCGTGTAGCCGAACGCCTCGACGAGTCCGGACATCTCCTCGGTCATCGAGGTCTGGCTCATCAACCGGTTGTCGGTGTTGACGGTGACGCGGAACCGCAGCCGCGTCAGCAGCCCGATCGGGTGCTCGGCGATCGACTCGGCGGCTCCGGTCTGGATGTTGGACCGCGGGCACATCTCGAGCGGGATGCGGCTGTCCCTGACGTACGCCGCGAGCCGACCCAGCTCCACCGAGCCGTCGTCGTTCACGGTGATGTCGTCCATGATCCGCACGCCGTGCCCGAGGCGCGCTGCCCCGCACCACTGGATGGCTTGCCAGATGGACGGCAGGCCGAAGGCCTCACCGGCGTGGATGGTGAAGTGGGCGTTCTCGCGCTGGAGGTACTCGAACGCGTCGAGGTGGCGAGTGGGCGGGTAGCCGGCCTCGGCACCCGCGATGTCGAAGCCGGCGACGCCACGGTCGCGCCAGGCGATGGCGAGCTCGGCGATCTCCATGGAGCGGGCCTGGTGGCGCATCGCGGTCAGCAGCTGGCGTACGACCACACGACCGCCGGCGGCGGCCACGCCCTGGTCGAAGCCCTCCTGCACGGCCGCGACGACCTCGTCGAGGGTGAGCCCCATCTCGACGTGCTGCTCGGGGGCGTAGCGGACCTCGGCGTAGACCACGCCGTCGGCCACCATGTCCTCCACGCACTCGCGCGCGACCCGGGTGATGGCAGGCCCCGTCTGCATCACCGCCACCGTGTGGTCGAAGGTCTCGAGATAGCGCACCAGCGAACCGGAGTCGGCGGACTCGACGAACCACTGGCCCAGGCCGGCCGCGTCGGAGGCCGGCAGCTCGTGGCCGGCGTCGGCGGCGAGGTCGATGATGGTCTGGGGTCGCAGCCCACCGTCGAGGTGATCGTGCAGGAGGACCTTGGGTGCGCGGCGGACGTCGTCGCGGGTGGGCAGGGAGGAGGGTCGACCAGTGGGGACAGACATGTGCCTATCCTTCCAGCCATGCGCATATTCACCACGCTCGACGAGGTCGCCTCGTTCGCCAATTCCGAGATCGGCACGACCGAGTGGATGGTCATCGACCAGGAGCGGATCAACCTGTTCGCCGACGCGACCGGCGACCACCAGTGGATCCACGTCGACGAGGATCGCGCCAAGACCGGTCCGTTCGGCGCGACGATCGCCCACGGCTTCCTGACCGTGAGCCTGCTGCCGCTGTTCAACACCGAGTCCTTCGCGCTCGAGACCCCCGGCGCCCGGCTCAACTACGGCCTGAACAAGGTGCGCTTCCCACACCCGGTCCCGGTCGACTCGCGGTTGCGCTCGCACGTCTCCTTCGGCGACGTCACCGACCTGCCGACGGGCAAGCAGCTGATCATCAAGCACACCCTCGAGATCGAGGGCGTGGACAAGCCCGCGTGTGTCGCGGAGCTCGTCGTCCTGCTGCTCGCTGAGTGAAGGTCAGCGCGACAGCACCGCCTGCGCGAAGACGCCCAGGATGTCCTCCGGCTCCGCTGCCAGGTAGGCGTCTCCACCGGTGGCCTCGGCCATCTGCTCGAGCGCTCCGAGGTCCGCGTCCTCACTGATCGCGATCCCGACGACGCGCACCGGGCGGTCCGGGTCCGTCAGCTGGCGCAGCTGGCGCACCAGCTCCTCGAGCGAGATCGAGCCGGGGTCCTCGTTCTCGCCGTCGGTCAACAGCACCACGGCGTTGGAGAAGTGCGGCTTGTAGTCGCGGAGGGCCTGCTTGTACGCCGCCAGCGCGGTGTCGTACAGGCCGGTCCCGCCGTCCGTCAGCGACGGGAGCTGCTGCGCCCGCTCCCGCAGGGCATATCGCTGGGTCCGGCCGAAGCGGAGGTCGTCCAGGGGGCGCATCGGCTCGAGGACCCGCCAGTCCTGGCCCGGCCCACCCTTGTCGATCGAGAAGATCCACAGGCCGACCCGCGCATGGTCGGGCAGGAACGACAGCCCGATCCCGGCCGCGTCCGCGAGGAGCTCCATCCTGGTGCCGTTGGAGGTGCCGAAGTCCATCGATCCGGACGCGTCGACGACGGCCAGGATTGCCGAGGGAACGCTCAGCGAGCGCCACGACTGCACGGTGGCGGCGATGGCCCGGGCCGGCGGCGTGGGCAGGAACGCCGAGACCTCGGCCCCCAGGCTGTCGGCCGGCGCCGCCTCCGGCGGGCGGAACCCGGCGTCGCGCAGGGCTGCTGCTCCCGTGTCACTGGCCAGGTAGCGGACCAGGTCGCGAGCGATGCTCCCGGAGCCGGGTGTCGCCTCCTGTCGGACCGCCAGGGGGAACTCCAGGGTCGGGCTCCCGACGCCGGGCGTGAGGTCCCGCAGGTAGGGAGCGTCGATGCGTGCCTCGACCAGCTCCTGCTCCGTGCCCACGACCAGCCGCCGCGACGTACTTTCCAGCCACAGCATGGCGACGTCGGCGTCGAGGCCGCGCGACACGCGTTCGCCGTACGACTGCGCGAACGGCACCACCATCTGCGCGGGCCGATGCCGTGCTGCGTCCCAGTTCCGCTGCCTCCGCCTGCGGAGCCACGACGGCCAGCGAGCCAGCCGTGGAGCTCAGCGGGTCGGGGACCGACACCAGCCCCGACGCCTCGGCCTCGCCCCACGAGGCGAAGCTGGGTGCGCCCTGACCGCCCACGAGCAGCAGCGGGGTGCGAGCGACGCTCGGTGAGACCACACGGAGTCCGGCGGCGCCGCCGAGATAGGTCGGCGTCATCCAGAACCGGGAGTCGGCGATCCACACGTCCGGCAGCTGCTCGCCCGTGGAGACGGCGAGGGCGACCTGGCTGGGAGGGCGGGCATCGGGCGCCACCCGGGTGCAGGTGGGCGGCTCTATCGCCGCGAGGGCCTGCGTCACGACGCCGAGCATCGAGGGCGGCACGACCAGCTCCACCGTGCGTTGCTCCGCGCAACCGCTCGCGGCGGGCGGCTCGTCCTCGCCGCTGAGCAGCAGGAACGCTGCACCGCCGCCGAGCGCGACGCCGAGCAGGAGCAGGAGGACCAGTAGTACCGGGCCCCTGATCCGACCATCCAGTGTTTCGCTGTGCATGTCCATGCTTCGCTCCCTCTCCCCCCAGAGATCTCAGGAGGCTAGGCGCGCAGCGGGCCGCAGAGTAGAGAAGAGGTCAAGGATTCGTCAGAGTTGGGGACGTTCGAAGCGTCTGCTCAGCTGATCCGGTCGATGATCAGGTCCTGGGGCGTGAACGTGCCGTCACCGATGTCATAACCGCCCTCGAGCGAGGCCAGGGCACGGTCGAAGCGCTCGGGTTGGTCGGTGAGCAGCGTGAACAGCGGCTGTCCCTCGGTCACGGTGTCGCCGGGACGGGCGTGCCACACGACGCCGGCGCCGTCCTGCACCGGGTCCTCCTTGCGGGCGCGTCCGGCGCCCAGCCGCCAGGCCGCCAGCCCGACCGCCATCGCATCGAGCCGGGTCAGCGTGCCGCTCGCCGGCGCGTTCACGACGTGCGACTCCCTGGCGACGGGAAGCGTGGCGTCGGGATCTCCGCCCTGGGCCCGGATCATGTCCTTCCAGGCATCCATGGCCGAGCCGTCGGCGAGCCTGTCCGCGGGGTCGACGTCGGTCACGCCCGCGCCGGCGAGCATCTCGCGGGCCAGCGCGATGGTCAGCTCCACCACGTCGGCAGGGCCGCCACCGGCGAGCACCTCGACCGACTCGATGACCTCGATCGCGTTGCCGGCGGTGAGGCCCAGCGGAGTGCTCATGTCGGTCAGCAGTGCGACCGTGTGCACACCCGCGTCCTTGCCGAGGCCCACCATCGTCCGGGCCAGCTCGCGTGCCTTCTCGACGTCCTTCATGAACGCCCCGGTGCCCACCTTGACGTCGAGCACGAGGGCACCGGTGCCCTCGGCGATCTTCTTGGACATGATCGACGACGCGATCAGCGGGATCGCCTCGACGGTTCCCGTCACGTCGCGCAGGGCATAGAGCTTCTTGTCGGCGGGCGCCAGCCCGTCACCGGCCGCGCAGATCACCGCACCGACGGACTCGAGCTGAGCGAACATCTCCTCGTTGGAGAGCGCGGCCCGCCAGCCGGGGATCGACTCGAGCTTGTCGAGGGTGCCGCCCGTGTGGCCCAGTCCGCGACCCGAGAGCTGGGGTACGGCGACGCCGCATGCGGCAACCAGCGGAGCCAGCGGCAGGGTGATCTTGTCGCCCACCCCACCGGTGGAGTGCTTGTCGGCGGTCGGCCGGGACAGCGCCGAGAAGTCCATCCGCTCACCGGAGGCGATCATCGCCGCAGTCCAGCGCGCGATCTCCCGCGGCACCATGCCATTGAGAAGGATCGCCATCGCCAGCGCCGACATCTGCTCGTCGGCGACGTCACCGCGGGTGTAGGCGTCGATCACCCAGTCGATCTGGCTGTCGCTCAGCTCGCCCTTGTCGCGCTTGGCGCTGATCACCTCGACGGCGTCGTGGGTTGCCAATTCACACTTCCTTCAGGTCGTCGGGGCCGAATGCCTGCGGGAGCATCTCGGCCATGGTGTGGACGCCCTCGGGCGTCTCGATGAGCAGGTCTGCGCCGCCGTGCTCCCACAGGAGCTGACGACAACGTCCGCACGGCATGATCACGTCGGCGTTGCCGTTCACGCAAACGAAGTGCGTCAACCGACCGCCACCCGAGGCGTGCAGGGCGGACACCAGCCCGCACTCTGCGCAGAGCGTGACGCCGTACGCCGCATTCTCGACGTTGCAGCCGACCAGCAGGCGCCCGTCGTCGGCCAGTGCTGCGGCACCGACAGGGAAGTTGGAGTAGGGCGCGTAGGCGTGTCCCATGGCGGCGACCGCCTCGGCGCGGAGTTTGTTCCAGTCCATCCGGCAAACTATGACGCATCTTGTTGCCGTCAGGTCTCAAACCGGCACCGGATTCAGGTATTGCCTTCCCCCACCGGACGACTTGCAGCATCATTCACTCGATATGCGGTCCCACTCCGGGGGCCGACTGAGTTTGGAGGCATCTGTGAGGAAGACGAAGAAGGCCGTCGTTGGCGGCATCGTGGCGCTGCTGGCGACCGCGACCCTGGCCGCGTGTGGCGACGCGCCCGAGGAGGAGAACGGCGGCAGCGGGACCGAGACGGAGGCCGCCCTCGACTTCACCCCCTGCATCGTCTCCGACGCGGGCGGGTTCGACGACAAGTCCTTCAACCAGCTCGGCTTCGAGGGTGCCACGCAGGCCGCCGAAGAGCTGGGTGTCGAGCTCATCCCCGTCGAGTCCAACAGCGAGAACGACTACGGCCCCAACCTGGAGGCTCTCGTCTCACAGGGCTGTGACGCCATCGTCACCGTCGGCTTCGCACTGTCGGCCGCCACCGTGGAGTCGGCCAAGGCCAACCCCGACATCGAGTACGTCCTCATCGACGACGCGGCGGACAACGACTTCGACGGCACCAAGGACGCGGACAACGTCAAGCCGCTGCTCTACAACACCGCCGAGGCCGCCTTCCTGGCCGGCTACGCCGCTGCCGACTACTCCAAGACCGGCGTCGTCGGCACCTACGGCGGCATGGAGTTCCCGACCGTCACGATCTTCATGGACGGCTTCAAGCAGGGCGCCGACTACTACGCCGAGGAGAACGGCAAGGACATCAAGGTCGTCGGCTGGAACGGCAAGACCGGCTCCTTCACCGGCGGCTTCGAGGCCAACGAGGCAGCCACCAGCACGGCTCGCCGCATCATCGACCAGGACGCCGACGTGATCCTCCCGGTCGGCGGCCCGATCTACCAGGGTGCCCTGACCGCCATCGAGGACTCCGGCAAGGACGTCGTGATGCTCGGCGTCGACGCCGACGTCTACGAGACCGACCCGAACACCCAGGACGTCATCCTGACGTCGATCCTGAAGAACATGAAGGTCTCGACGTACGAGGCGATCATGGCCGCGGGCGAGGACACCTTCGACTTCGAGGCCTACGTCGGCACGCTCGAGAACGACGGCGTCGGTATCGCCCCGTTCCACAACTTCGAGGGCGAGGTCTCCCCGGAGCTCGCCGGCAAGCTCGACGAGGTCAAGGCCGGAATCATCGACGGCTCCATCAAGGTCACGTCCTACCTGGCTCCGTGACGAGAACACTGACTTCGCACTGAAGTCAGGCATGTAGCTCCGCGCGAAGGGGGCCGGCTGAGAGTCGGCCCCCTTTGCGTGTCCCACGACACATCGCGTGAATAGGATGCCGTCCCATGAAGCTCGTGCCTGCGAAACATCACCAAGCGATTCGGGTCGCTGGTCGCCAATGACCGGATCTCGCTCGAGGTGTTGCCCGGTGAGGTCCACTGCCTGCTGGGCGAGAACGGCGCCGGCAAGTCCACGCTGATGAACGTGCTCTACGGCCTCTACCAGGCGGACGAGGGCGAGATCGTGCTGGACGACGTGGTCCAGCACTTCGCCGGCCCCGGCGACGCCATGGCCGCCGGTATCGGCATGGTTCACCAGCACTTCATGCTGGTGCCGGTCTTCAGCGTCGCCGAGAACGTCATGCTCGGCAACGAGTCGACCGGGTTCGCGGGCACCCTCGACACCGACGCCGCCCGCGAGCGGGTCCGTGAGATCTCCGAGCGCTTCGGGTTCCACGTCAACCCCGACGCCATCGTCGAGGACCTACCGGTCGGCGTCCAGCAGCGGGTCGAGATCATCAAGGCGCTCTCGCGGGACGCGCAGGTGCTGGTCTTCGACGAGCCGACCGCGGTGCTCACGCCGCAGGAGACCGACGAGCTGATGGAGATCATGCGCCAGCTCAAGGAGGCCGGGAAGGCGATCGTCTTCATCACCCACAAGCTCCGTGAAGTGCGCGCCGTCGCCGACCGGATCACCGTGATCCGTCGTGGTGCCGTCGTCGGGGAGGCCTCGCCAACCGCGACCAACGCCGAGCTCGCCGCCCTCATGGTCGGACGTCCCGTCGAGCTCACGGTCCACAAGGATCTGCCCAAGCTCGGTGACGACGCGCTCGTCGTCAAGGACCTCCGCGTCGTCGATGCTCTCGGCCAGGTGCACCTCGACGGGATCAGCTTCTCCATCCGGGCCGGCGAGGTGCTCGCCGTCGCGGGCGTCCAGGGCAACGGCCAGACCGAGCTCACCGAGGCACTCCTCGGGCTCCAGGACCACGTCGAGGGCTCGATCACCCTCGACGGCGTGCAGTTCGTCGGAAAGTCCGTGCGGCACATCCTCGACGCCGGCGTCGGGTTCATCCCCGAGGACCGTCAGGCAGACGGGCTGGTCGGCGGCTTCACGATCGCCGAGAACCTCATGCTCAACCGCAGCTTCCGTTCGCCGTTCGTCCGCCTCGGTTCTCTGCGCACTGACGTGCTCGAGAAGTTCGCCGAGCAGAAGCTCAAGGAGTACGACGTCCGTGCTCCCGACATCCAGACCCACGCCGGCAAGCTCTCCGGAGGCAACCAGCAGAAGGTCGTGGTCGCTCGCGAGCTCTCGCGAGACCTGCGCCTGCTCGTCGCCGCCCAGCCCACGCGTGGCGTCGACGTCGGCTCCATCGAGTTCATCCACAAACAGATCGTGGCGACGCGCGACAGCGGGATCCCCGTCCTGGTCGTCTCCACCGAGCTCGACGAGGTCGTCGCCCTCGCCGACCGGATCATGGTTCTCTACCGCGGGCAGGTGATCGGCATCGTGCCCGGCGACACCCCGCGCGAGACACTCGGACTGATGATGACCGGCGAGCGCCCGAAGGATGTGGTCGCGTGAGCGGCACCGAGAGCCCCCAGTCCGCCCCCGAGACCACCACGAAGACGAAGACACCGCCCGAGGCCCCCAAGCGCTCGGAGTCGCTGATGCGCGAGATCGTGTCCGGCAATGCCCTGGCCGGCTTCCTGGCCGTCTTCCTCGCCGTGGTGGTCGGGTCGTTGATGATCGCGCTCACCGACGAGGAGGTCCGTGCGTCCGCGTCCTACGTCTTCGCCCGCCCGGGCGACTTCGTCCAAGCCACCTGGGACGCCATCTGGGGCGCCTACACCGCGCTCTTCCGGGGCTCCGTCTACAACGACCGCGTCGACACCTTCGCCGGCCAGATCCGTCCGCTCACGGAGACGTTGAAGTTCGCCGGCCCGCTGATCGCGGCCGGACTCGGCGTCGGGCTGGCCTTCCGGGCCGGGCTCTTCAACATCGGCGGCCGCGGGCAGATGCTGCTCGCCGGTGCTGCGTCCGGTTGGGTCGCGTTCAAGTTCGACCTGCCGCTCATCGTGCACCTGCCGCTGGCGATCCTCGCCGGCATGGTCGCCGGCGCCCTGTGGGCCGGCCTCGCTGGGGTCCTGAAGGCCCGCACCGGCGCCCACGAGGTGATCGTGACGATCATGCTCAACTACGTCGGCTACTACCTCGTGTTCTTCGCCCTGTCCCGCAAGAGCCTCCTGCAGGCGCCCGGTTCGGCCAATCCCAAGTCGTCGCCCGCCAAGGAGTCGGCGATCCTGCCCAAGGTCCTGGGCGACCAGTTCAACCTGCATCTCGGCTTCGTGCTGGCCCTCATCGCGGTCGGCATCGTGTGGTGGCTGCTCAACCGCTCGACGTTGGGCTACCGCATCCGCGCTGTCGGGGAGAATCCCAGCGCTGCCCGCGCGAACGGCATCAACGTCGGCCTGACGTACACCGTGGTGATGCTGATCGCCGGCGCCCTCGTCGGTCTCGCCGGCGCCAACCAGGTCCTGGGCACGGTCACCAGTGGAGTCACGACCGACCTCGACGCGGGCATCGGTTTCGACGCCATCACGGTGGCGTTGCTCGGCAGGTCCCGGCCACTGGGCATCCTGGGGGCCGGAATCCTCTTTGGCGCTTTCAAGGCCGGCGGCTTTGCCATGCAGGCGTCCGAGGGCATCCCGGTCGACATCGTGCTGGTCGTCCAGTCCCTGATCGTCCTCTTCATCGCGGCGCCACCTCTGGTGCGCGCGATCTTCCGACTCCCCGCCAAGGAGGCGAAGTGAGCACCACAGCCGCTCTGACCCCGACCCCGCACACGGCGGGGCCGGTCGTCGCCGTCGTGACGGTGGTGAGTCGCAAGACGCTGGTCATCTTCGCCGTGCTCACCGCGGCCCTGGCCGCGCTGGTGCTCCTGCGGGGAGAGTCCGGGGACGCGACGTTCCGGCTTGCAGCCGACACCGACTTCTTCCAGCTCCCCGAGGTGTCGATTCCGTCGGTTCCCGGCGCCTGGGCGCTCACCGTGGTCTGCGCACTCCTGACTGCCGAGTCGCTGCGCCGCTATCTCGCCAAGCTGCCGACCCCCGGGTGGGTCGTGGTGCTCTTCGCGGTGGCGTGGATGGTCGGCTTCCTCACCGAAGAGGCCTCGGGTGGTTCGCTGCCGGTGGTCGGGCTCCTGGCCGGCTCGCTGGCGCTGGCCGTGCCACTCGTGTTCGGCGCCCTCGGCGGCGTCCTCGGCGAGCGGGCCGGTGTCGTCAACATCGCCATCGACGGTCAGCTCCTCCTCGGCGCGTTCGCAGCGGCGATCGTGGGCTCGTCGACCGGCTCGCCCTGGGCCGGACTGATCGCTGCCATGCTCGCGGGCGCCCTGGTGGCGCTCATGCTCGGTGTCTTCGCCATCACCTATCTCGTCGACCAGGTGATCGTCGGCGTCGTGCTCAACGTGCTGATCATCGGCCTGACCAGCTTTCTGTTCAGCCAGGTGCTGGCCCCCAACGCCGCCACCCTCAACTCGCCGCCGCGATTCCCACGGGTGCCGATCCCGCTGCTGGGCGACATCCCGCTGATCGGGCCGATCTTCTTCCGCCAGACCGTGGTGGTCTATCTGCTCTACATCGCGGTCGCGCTGGTGACGTTTGCGCTCTATCGCACCCGCTGGGGCCTGCGAGTGCGGGCCGTCGGCGAGCACCCCAAGGCCGCCGACACCGTCGGCATCAAGGTCAACCGCACCCGCTACCGCACCATCCTGCTAGCGGGCGCCGTCGCCGGCATGGGCGGCGCGTTCTACACCCTGGTCTCGGTGCCCCAGTTCAACCGCGAGATGACCGGCGGCGCCGGCTACATCGCCCTCGCGGCCGTCATCTTCGGCAAGTGGGACCCGATCCGGGCGACCCTGGCGGCACTGCTCTTCGGCTTCGCCTCCAACCTGCAGGGCGTGCTCGGTGTGCTGGGTGCGAGGGAACCTCTCCCCAGCCAGTTCATGCTGATGCTGCCCTACGTCATCACCATCGTGGCGGTGGCCGGTCTGGTCGGTCGCTCGCGACCCCCGGCAGCCGACGGCATCCCCTACCAGAAGGAATAGCCCAAGATCAGGCGCGGAGCGCGTCCACGGCCGCCTCGGCGAGCACGCGGGCACCGATGCAGGTCGCGCGCTCGTCCACGCGGAGGTTGCCCTGGTGGAGGTCGTAGGTCGGTCCACCCGGCGTACGGGTGCCGAGGCGGGCCATCGAGCCGGGGATCCGGTCGAGGTACCAGCCGAAGTCCTCGCCGCCCAGGCTCTGGGTCGTGGACACGTGACCGTGAGCACCGAGCACCCGCTCGACGGCCCCGGCCAGGATGGCCGTGGCCGCGCCGTCGTTGACGACGGGCGGCACGCCGCGCTGATAGGTGACCTCCGCGGAGACGCCGTACGGCGCGACGATCTGGCCGACCAGGGTGCGGACGATGTGCTCGGCGTCGGCCCAGGCGACCGCGTCGAGCATGCGCACCGTGCCGGCGAGCGTGCCCCGGCCGGGGATCACGTTGGCGGCGGCCCCGGCCTGGACCATGCCCCACACCAGGCTGACGCCGGCGCGCGGGTCGAGGCGGCGACTGAGGATGGCGGGCAGCTCGGTGATCAGCTTGCCGAGGGCGAAGGTGAGGTCCTCGGTGAGGTGCGGGCGACTGGTGTGCCCGCCCTTGCCACCGAGCCGCACGAACAGCGAGTCGGCAGCGCCGGTGAGCGGCCCCTCGCGCAGCCCGAGGCTGCCCACGTCGAGGCTGGGGTCGCAGTGCAGGCCGAAGACCTGGTGCACGTCGTCGAGGGCGCCGGCCTGGATCAGGTGCAGCGCTCCCCCGGGCATGATCTCCTCGGCCGGCTGGAAGAGCAGGCGCACGCGACCCTCCAGGAGGCCGCTCGTGTGCACCTCGTTGAGGGCGAGTGCCGCCCCCACCAGCCCGGCCGTGTGCACGTCATGGCCACAGGCGTGCGCCACGCCGGGAACCGTGCTGGTCCAGGGGTCGATGGTGAGGTCATCGACCGGCAGGGCGTCGAGGTCGGCCCGCAGTGCGACCCGGCGCTCCCCGGTCCCGATCTCGCAGATGAGGCCGCCGCCGGCGATCGGGTCGACGTTCCAATCGGTGTCCGCGAGGGCCTCGATCACCTTCTCCGTGGTGCGCGACTCGGTCCACGCGAGCTCGGGGTGGGCGTGGAGGTCGCGGCGGAAGTCGATCAGCTGGTCGGTGTACTTGTCGACGACGGTGGTGATCAGCGTGGTCGGCGAGTCGCCTGCGGAGGTGTCGGACATGATCTCCCCAGCGTAGTTGAGCCGATGCCGCAGATCGGGCGCATACCGAATGGCGGACTGGGTGCTCATTCTCGGTCGTCGTGGCGACGGGGTGCGGCGCTCCGCCACCGCGGGGGTGGCAGATGTTCTTCTAGCGCTGGTCGTAGGCCGCGAGGATGCGGTCGGCGGCCATCGGAGCGGCCAGCTCGCCGGACAGCACGGCGGCGCGTACGTCGTCGCGGATCGCCGCGACGCCCGGTGACCGGCGCAGGCGCTGGGCGAGCTCGTCGCGCACGAGCGCCCAGGTGAAGTCGAGCTGCTGGCCGGCGCGCTTCTGCGCGAGTCCGTCCGTGCCGAGGTGCTCGCGGTGGGCCAGCACGCGCGCCCAGACCTCGTCGACGCCGACGTCGTTGAGGGCCGAGCAGGTGACGACGGGCGGAGCCCACTCGCCGTGGCCGCGGACGAGGCGCAGTGCGCCGGCGAGCTCGCGGGCGGCGCCCCGGGCCTCCTGCTCACGATCACCGTCGGCCTTGTTGACCGTGATGACGTCGGCGATCTCGAGGATGCCCTTCTTGATGCCCTGCAGCTGGTCGCCGGTGCGGGCGAGGGTGAGGAAGAGGAAGGTGTCGACCATACCGGCGACCGTGACCTCGGACTGGCCGACGCCGACGGTCTCGACGAGCACGACGTCGTAGCCGGCGGCCTCGAGCACCAGCATCGCCTGCGTCGTCGCGCGCGCGACGCCGCCGAGGGTGCCGGCCGACGGGGACGGCCGGATGAAGGCGTCGGGGTCGACAGAGAGGCGAGCCATCCGGGTCTTGTCGCCCAGCACCGATCCACCCGTGCGCACGGAGGACGGGTCGACCGCGAGCACGCCGACGCGGTGCCCGGCAGCGGTCAGCTGCGAACCGAGTGCCTCGATGAAGGTGGACTTGCCGACGCCGGGGACGCCGGAGATGCCGACCCGGATCGCCGCGCCTTCGGTGGTTGAGGTGCGAGCGGAGCGAGCCTCGAAACCCGCGAGCTCACTCAACAGCTCGCGCGCCAGCACCCGGTGCTCCGGCTTGGACGACTCGACGAGCGTGATCGCGCGCGAGACCGCCGCACGTTGCCGGGAGCGGATGCCCTCGACGAGGGTCGGGACGTCAGGCGTCACGAAGTCGCGCCAGCAGGTCGAGCGCCGAGTCGGCGATCACCGTGCCCGGCAGGAACACCGCGGCGGCACCCATGTCCTTGAGCGTCTGCACGTCGTCGGGCGGGATGACGCCGCCGATCACGATCATGATGTCCGGGCGGCCCTGGTCGGCCAGCGCCTGCTTGAGGGCGGGCAGCAGGGTCAGGTGGCCGGCCGCGAGCGAGGAGACCCCGACGATGTGGACGTCGGCGTCGACCGCCTGCTGGGCGACCTCCTCGGGCGTGGAGAACAGCGGGCCCACGTCGACGTCGAAGCCGAGGTCGGCGAACGCGGTGACCACGACCTTCTGGCCTCGGTCGTGGCCGTCCTGGCCCATCTTGGCGACCAGGATGCGCGGGCGGCGCCCCTCTTCGGCCTCGAACTCGTCGGTGGCAGCAAGCACCTCGGCGACCTTGCCGCCGGCGCCGCTGTCGGCCTCGTCGCGATACACGCCGCTGATCGTACGGATCACGGCCTGGTGCCGGCCGTAGACCTTCTCGAGCGCGTCCGAGATCTCGCCGACGGTCGCCTTGGCCCGGGCCGCGTCGACCGCGAGCGCGAGCAGGTTGCCCTCGAGCGAGCCACCTCCGACCGCCCCGGCCTCGGCCGACTTCGTGAGCGCGTCCAGCGTGCGGCGTACGTCGTCGTCGTTGCGCTCGGCGCGCAGCCGCTCGAGCTTGGCGATCTGCTGGCGATAGACGTCGTCGTTGTCGACGCGCAGCACGTCGAGCTTGTCCTCCACGGGGAGGCGGAACGTGTTGACGCCGATCACCTTCTGCGAGCCGGCGTCGATGCGTGCCTGGGTGCGGGCCGCCGCCTCCTCGATGCGCATCTTGGGGATGCCCTGCTCGATCGCCTTGGCCATGCCGCCGGCCTGCTCGGCCTCGAGGATGTGCGCCCACGCGCGCTCGGCGAGGTCGTGGGTGAGCCGCTCGACGTAGTAGGAGCCGGCCCACGGGTCGATGATCTCGGTCGTGCCGCGACTCCTGCTGGAGCAGCAGCTGGGTGTTGCGGGCGATGCGGGCCGAGAAGTCGGTCGGCAGCGCGATCGCCTCGTCGAGGGCGTTGGTGTGCAGCGACTGGGTGTGGCCCTGCGTCGCGGCCATCGCCTCGATGCAGGTGCGACCGACGTTGTTGAACACGTCCTGCGCTGTCAGCGACCAGCCGGAGGTCTGCGAGTGCGTGCGCAGGGAGAGCGACTTGGGGTTCTTCGGGTCGAAGTCGCGCACGAGGCGTGCCCACAGCGCCCGAGCGGCGCGCATCTTGGCGATCTCCATGTAGAAGTTCATGCCGATGGCCCAGAAGAAGCTCAGGCGCGGCGCGAACTGGTCGATCGTCATGCCTGTGGCGAGGCCGGCGCGGATGTACTCGACGCCGTCGGCCAGCGTGTAGGCGAGCTCCAGGTCGGCCGTCGCTCCGGCCTCCTGGATGTGATAGCCGGAGATCGAGATCGAGTTGAAGCGCGGCATCTTCTGCGACGTGAACGCGAAGATGTCGCTGATGATCCGCATGCTCGGCGCCGGCGGGTAGATGTAGGTGTTGCGGACCATGAACTCCTTGAGGATGTCGTTCTGGATCGTCCCCGCGAGCAGCTAAGGCTTCACCCCCTGCTCCTCGGCCGCCGCGATGTAGAGGGCCAGGACGGGCAGCACGGCGCCGTTCATGGTCATCGACACCGACATCTCGTCGAGCGGGATCCCGTCGAAGAGCGTGCGGGTGTCGTAGATCGAGTCGATCGCGACACCGGCCATGCCCACGTCACCGCGAACGCGCGGGTGGTCGGAGTCGTAGCCGCGGTGCGTCGCCAGGTCGAAGGCGACACTCAGGCCCTTCTGGCCGGCCGCGAGGTTGCGCCGGTAGAACGCGTTGGACTCCTCGGCGGTCGAGAAGCCGGCGTACTGACGCACCGTCCACGGCTGCGTGGTGTACATCGTGGGATAGGGCCCGCGCAGGAACGGCGCGAGGCCGGGCCAGGTGTCGAGCGCGTCCAGGCCGTCGACGTGCTCGGGGCCGTAGAGCCGGCAGGATGTCGATGCCCTCGGGACTCCCCCAGGCGTCGCGCCCCGCCGCTGGTTGAGCAGCCGAGGAACGAGGCGTGTCGGAACCAAGGCTGAGGTCCGCAAAGTTGTCCGGGATGCTCATGCCAGCTTCTCCCTCGTCGTCGTCAGGAAGGTCAGCGCGTTGACGCCCATCGCGCACGAGTCGTCGACGCCCTCGCCCCCGACTGCATCCGGCTTCCCGGCGATGATCACGTGCGTGGCGCCCGCGGCGCGCAGGGCCGTGACGAGGGCGGTGCCCCATTCGGCGTACGCCGCATCGGGTCCTGCGAGACAGACGACCTCTTCGCCGTTGTACGCCGCCAGCACGGACTCGACGCCGTCGGTCGGTCCGGCCAGCGCGACGGCGACCCCGCCCGCGGCGAACAGGTTGGTGGCGAACGTGGCACGTGCGGTGTGGGCCGCGACGGTGCCCATGGTGGCGAGGAACACCGGCGAGGTGGCCGGGTCGTCGCGCAGCGCCTCGAACGCGTGGCCGTAGCGGCGGACGTCGTCACCGATCGGGGACGCGAGGCGCTCGGGCAGCTGCTCGCCGAGGTTGGGGAACTCGCTCACCCCGGTCAGCGGCCGCTTGCGCAGGGCGACCTGTTCGTCGCGGACAGCGGCAACCGACGCGATGCGAGCGGCGAGGTCACCGTCTGCGGCCAGCCCACCGGCGGCCTCGATCTTCTGGAACTCCGCCCAGCCCGCGATCGCGAGGTCGTCGGTCAGCTTCTCGACGGCGTAGGAACCACCGGCAGGATCGGCGACGCGAGCGAGGTGCGACTCGGAGATCAGCAGGGAAGAGGTGTTGCGGGCGATCCGACGGCCGAGCGCATCGGGCAGGCCGAGCGGCTCGTCGAACGGGATCACCGTGACCGCCTCGGCGCCACCGACGCCGGCGGCAAAGGCGGCGACCGTGCCGCGGAGCATGTTGACCCAGGGGTCGTACTTGCTCATCTGCGGCCGCGACGTGACGGCGTGCTGGCGCATCTCGACGCCGCCGGCCTCGCTCAGCTCCAGCACGCGGGTCCACAGCCGGCGCGCGGCGCGCAGCTTGGCGATGGAGGGGAACTGCTCGTCGGTGACGGCCAGCCGGAACTCGATGACCGCGGCGGCCTGCTCGGCCGTGAAACCGGCCCCGGTCAGCGCGCGCAGTGCGACGACGCCGGCCGCGATCGCGACGCCGAGCTCCTGGGCGTCGCTGGCGCCCTGCTCGTGGACGGGCAGTCCGGACGCGACGACGCCGAGCACACCGTGCTGGCGGGCGAGCGTGGCGATCTCGACGAGGTCGTCGGCGAGCGGGTCGGCGCCGAAGTTGGTGCCGGGGTGCAGGTCGACGCCGGTGTCGTCGGCGAGGGTGACGAGCGCCCGGGCGGCGGCGGTCGAGGAGCCGGACAGGATCACCGGGGCCAGGTCGAGCAGCACGCCCTGCAGGGCGCGCGGCAGGTCGTCGACGTCGAGGCCGGCGCCGAGCTCGACCCACAACGAGGTCGCGCCGTTGTCGAGGTCGATCAGCACGGCCTCGTTGGCCACCGCCGCGTCGGGGCCGCTGATGTGGGCGCGGATGTCCCAGTCGGTGGCGCGGGTCGGACGCCCCTGGGTCACGAGCCCGTCGAGGTCCGCGGCAGCACCGATCGGGGCAACCGCGATGCCGTCGAGGGTGGTCCGGGTGAGCCTGGCCCACACGTCCGAGTCGGGGTCGTCATCGCCCAGCTTGCGGCTCTTGCGCAGGACCGCGGCCGTGGCCGCCTCCCACGCGGCCACGTCGTAGTGGTCGTCGGGCGATGCCAGTCGGAGCGAGCCCTGTGCAGGCTCCAGCTCCTCGGGCTCGGTGAGGCCACCCTCAAGATTGGCGGGGACATCGGTCATGCTGGGCAGGATAGGCCCGACACCGCGGCCAACGCCCGGGGTGGACTATGGCATTCGTCTCACGAGCCCGCGCCGGCCGACCAGTCGGGCAGCTGCTGGAGCGCCCACCGGTTGCCATCAGGGTCGGCGAAGCCGACGAAGCGTCCCCACGCGAGGTCCTGCACGTCGCTCACCTCGACTCCCCGCTCCTTCAGCTCGGCGTGCGTGGCGTCGGCGTCCGCGATCACGATCTGCAGGTTGTCGAGGGAACCGGGCTCCATCTCGGTGAGCCCGCGGCCGATCGCGATCGAGCAGGCCGACCCGGGCGGGGTCAGCTGCACGAACCTGACCTCGTCACTCACCGTCTGGTCGTGATCGACGTTGAAGCCGACCTTCTCGTAGAACGCCTTGGCCACGTCGACGTCGGTCACGGGCACCATGATCAATTCCAGCTTCATGTCCATGGCCCCACGCTAGAACGAAATGCGGACGGTTGCAGTCCGCTGGTGCCGCGATCCGAGCCTTCACCCGCAGTTCCGCGGCCGTTGGCCGCGACGACGGCTGCGTGCGGCACCGGTGAACGAGCCTGTCGGCATGGAGACTCGTCGGATCGCCCTCGTCACCGAGAAGTTCTATCCCGCAGTCGACGGCACGACGACCACGCTCAAGCAGGTCGCCGACCACCTGATCGATGCCGGCCACGAGGTGCTGATCGTCGCGCCGGGGCCAGGACTGAGCACCTACCGCCGCAGCCATGTCGCCCGGATCCGGCCGCTGGACAAGCCCGGCCGCCAAGTGCGCGAGGCACTCGAGAAGTTCCAGCCCGACCTCGTGCACGTCACCTCGCCCGCCACCCTGGGCCGCAAGGCGCTCAAGCACGCGCAACGCCTCGACGTACCAACCCTGGTCGTGCAGCACGCACTCCCCCAGGTCGCGGTGCGCGCCGACCGGATCGTCGCGACGTCGTCGTTCCTCGCCGAGAGGCTGGGCGAGCTCGGTGTCGACGCACGCGTGTGGGAGCCGGGGGCCGACACCCGTGCCTTCAACCCGGACCTGCGCGACCAGTGGCTGCACGACAAGTGGTCGCGCGTCCGGTCCCGCGACGGCCGCCAGGTCGTGGTCGGCTACGCGGGCAGCCTGCACAAGCGACACGGCGTACGCCGTCTGGCCGAGCTCGCCGAGGTCGCCGGGATCCGCCTCGTGGTGATCGGTGAGGGCCCGCAGCGGGTCTGGCTCGAACGCCACCTGCCGAAGGCGAAGTTCACCGGCGCCCTCGCCACCGGGGACCTCGCGGCAGCTCTCGCCTCGCTCGACCTGCTCGTCCACCCCGGTGAGGAGGAGTCGTGCTGCCACGCGCTGCGCGAGGGCGCCGCGACCGGCCTGCCCGTCGTCGCTCCTCGGGCGGGCGGCGCGCCCGGCGTCGTACGCGCTCTCGAGACCGGCCTCCTCTACGACCCGGCCTCACCCACCGGCCTGCGCCGCGCCGTCGAGGCCGTGGCCGGCGACCGGCACCGCGCGCTCATGGGGGCGCGCGCCCGCGAGCTCAGCACCCGTTCGTGGAGCGCCGCGTGCAGCGAGCTCGTGTCCGAGCACTACGACCCGGTGCTGGCGGGCCGGACGTTGGCATTGCGGTGGAAGACGTTCTCCGGATCGTAGGTGTCCTTGACGCGCGCCAACCGGGCATGGGTCGCGGCGCCGTACGTGGTCCGCACCAGCGCGTCGTCGTCCTCGGAGTGGAAGTTGACGTAGCCCCCGGTGTTGGAGGCGTAGGGCTTCAGCTGCGTCCACAGCGACTCCACCCACGGCCGGTCGGTCGCCAGCTCCTCGGCCGTCGTGCACTCCGCAGTAATGGCGATCGCCCACATGTCGTGGCGTCGGCCGCCGAAGGCCGTGGTGTCGTCGGCGACGCGGGAGTAGGCCCGGTCGAGCCGGAACATCGGGAGGAACGTGCCGGGGGCGGACTTCCGCGGAAGCCGTTCGGCGATGATCGCGATCGCCTCGTCCGCGAGCTCCTCCACATAGAGCCCCTTGTCGTAGCTGAAGGTCCCCCACGGCGCGTCCTCGTCGAGCAGCTGCTGCAGCGCCGTGTACGGCATCGGGGTGATGAGCTCCACCAGCGGCGGCAGCGCCGACCGGAAGGGCGCGACCGCCGCAGCGTGCTCCGCGGCGGTGCCGAAGCCGACGATGATGGCCCCGATCGCCGGGCATCCGTGCAGCTCCTCGGGCACGAAGGGAGCGGCCGGCATGGCCAGCCCCGCGGCCACGATCATCCCGGTCTGCTCCGGCATCCCGGACACCCGGTCGTCGACCAGCCGCAGCGCCTCGGTCGTCCGGTCGAGTCCCCAGAACAGGAGTCCGACGTGGACCTCCGGGCCCACCGGGTGGAGACGGAACGTGAACGACGTGACGACACCGAAGTTGCCGCCACCACCGCGCAGGGCCCAGAAGAGGTCCGGGTGGTCGGTCGCCGAGGCACGCAGCGTCCGGCCGTCGGCGGTGACGACCTCGGTGGCGAGGAGGTGGTCGATCGTCAGTCCGTGCTCGCGCGCCAGCCAGCCCATCCCGCCGCCGAGCGTCAGCCCGCCGACGCCGGTGTGGCTGATGATCCCGCCAGTGCAGGCGAGACCGTGCTCCTGGCACGCGGCGTCGACGCCCGCCCAGGTCGCGCCTCCGCCGACCGTCGCCGTACGCGCATCGGGATCGACCACCACCGAGCTCATCCCACTGAGGTCGATGACCAGGCCACCGTCAACACCGGACGCCCCCGTCATCGAGTGACCTCCTCCGCGTACGGCGACCTCCAGCCGCTCGGTGCGCGCCACCTCCAGTGCCAGCGCGACGTCGTCGGCATCGGCACAACGAGCGATCACGAGCGGGCGCCGGTCGTGGGCGGCGTTGAACAGGGCGCGAGCCTCGTCGTAGCCGGCGTTGTGGGGGCCGATCACCTCACCCCGGAAGCGCGACGGGAACGCGATCGTGGTGGTATCGGTGACGTCAGACATGTCGACTCCTTGTCGGGTTGCTGGACCGAGCGCAACGCCCGGCCAAGAGGCCAACGACGCTATGCAGCGGCCCAGTGATCCGGCATCGGCAGGACGCACCACTGCGCCGAATTGGGTAGTCCGACCCATGGCAGACCAGGCATGGTCACAGCAGGTCGTGCTCGTAGGCGTAGGCGGTGGCCGCCGCCCGGGAGGACACCCCGAGCTTGGCGTAGATGTTGCTGAGGTGCCTCGCCACCGTCTTCTCGCTGAGGAACAGCTCCGAGGCGACGGTCCGGTTGGACATGCCCTTAGTCACCAGACCCAGCACCTGTGCCTCACGGGCACTCAGCTGGCCAGCGCTCGACGCCGACCGGGACAGCCCGTCGACCCTCGCCACGTCGGGTGCGGCCCCGAGCTCTGCGAAGACCCAGCGCGCGGCGTCGAGCTCCATCTCGGCCGAGTCCGGGTCACCGAGCCGCAGGCAGGCGAGTCCGAGGAGCACACGGACCTGCGCGGCCTGGTACGGCGCCGCCAGCTCCTGCCACGCCCGCCACGCCCGACGCAGCACTGCGAGGGCCGCGTCGCCGTCGTCGCTGGTGATCAGGCAGGCGCCGTCGGCCTGCGCGGCCTCGGCGCGCAGCCACGCCGAGTCCAGGCTCTCGGCCGCGACCCGCAGCTCGTTCGCGGCCTCGCGTGCCTCATCGAGGTCCCCCGCCGCGATCATGATCTCCACGTGCGCCGCCAGCAGCGGCGACCGCTCGGTGTGACCGCTCGCCGCGGTCAACGCGCGCCGACTCATGGCTGCCGCGGCGGGGACCCGACCCTGGGCGACGCGCAACAGCGCGAGCCCCGGCTGGAGGTCGGGAAGCCGCGTGCTGGCTCTTAGGTAGCCCTGCTCTGCCTCGGACGTCTCGCCACGTAGCCGGTGGAGCTCGGCCAGCCGGTAGTTGGCGATCCCCTCGGCGGCCGAACCGGAGAGACGGTCGCAGGCGAGGCGGGCCTCGTCGAGGGCGTCCGACCAGTCGCCTCCCAGTTGCATGATCTCCGCCCGATGGACCAGACACTGCCCGCGATAGGCCACGAGGTCCGGCTGAGCCTCGCACCAGTGGGCTAGTGCCGCGGTCCACTCCCGAGCCCGACGCAGGTCGAAGACCCTCTGACAGGTCTCGATCACGCCGCAGTACACGATCCCGGCCACGAGCGGCGTCACCTCTCCTGCAGTCACGGCGACCATCACCTCGTCCAGCGCCGCCACGCCTTCGGGCACGCGCCCCAGTTCGACGCAGGCCTGCCCGGTCCCGAGCCGGCCGAACGACAGCAGGTCGGGATCGGCGAACCGTTGCCCCAGTTCCACGACCTCCGCGAACAGCGCGTGCGCCCGTGACGGTTCGCTCATCAGCAGCTCGAGGGCGGCCGGCACCAACAGGTAGCCCGTCTCGGCGCAGTCCCCGCACCCGTCCAGGACGTCCTCGGCCCGGGCCAGCCATCCAGCGCCCCGTGCCGTCTCCCCTCGCAGCAACAGCTCCAGCCCCACCCAGAAGGCGGTGCGCGCGGCACGTTGCCTCTCGTCTCGGGACGACCACTCTCGAAAGGCGCGCGCGGCCAGCTCGTCACCGGCCTCGTACCTTCCGGTGAGGTAGGCCGCAATCACCAACAGGTCGAGATCCGACGGCTCCAGCTCGGCCTCCCGATCAGGGACGTCCCCGGCACGACCCGGCATCGCCGGCTCACCGGTGTCGGAAGTCGATGACCATCCGGCTGGGCCCGGTCAGGTGCTGGATGCGGTAGTCGGCTCGGTGCCGCAACGCGAACGCGAACGTCACCTGGCCCTCGAAGTCGCCGCCCAGGGCGAGCGCCTTGAGAGTGTCGAACCCGGGCCGGGCCAGGCGCGGGCCGGTGTAGATGTTGTTGCCGGCCGCGTCGTGCCCGTCCGCGGTGAGCCCGATCCACAGCCCCGACGCCCCGCGGATCGGGATCGGCAGGCCGCTCCCGTCGAAGTGGAACCGGCGGGCATAGCCCGTGCGGTGGTCCGGCATCGGTCCGCTGAGGACGATCACGACCCGGTCGAAGTCGGGGTGCGTGGCGAAGCGCAGGTCGAGCACCTTGACGCCGTTGTTGTTCGGGAACGTCCTCGTCACGCCCGTGTCGCGCCAACCCGGTGGCGCCGCCGAGGCAGGAGGTGTCAGCAGGAGCGACGCGAGCATCGCGATGACGACTGTCAGGATCCGGGAACGCATGGGGTGCTCCTCGCCTCGTCGGGACGTCTCGACGATACGCCTGATCGACCCCCGCTCACCGGCGTCGCAGCACCCGCGCCTCCCACGGGCCCAGCACGAGTCCGTCGACAGGACGGGGCTCGGCCACGTTCGACAGCACCAGCTCGGCGTCCGACCAGCCGGCCGGCACGGCTGCCTCGACCTGGTCGTCGGAGGACAGGTTGGCGACCACCAGCAGCTCGGTCTCCCCCTGCCTTCGGGTGAACGCGTAGACGCGCTCGTCGTCGGGCAGCAGCATCGTGAAGTCGCCGTGGGCCACGGTCGGCTCGTCGTGGCGAAGGGCCACCAGCCGGCGGTGGTGCGCGAAGACCGAGCCCTCGTCGTCGACCTGGTCGGCGGCGTTGATCTCGGTGTGGTTGCCGGTGACGGCGATCCACGGTGAACCCGTCGTGAAGCCGGCCTGCGGGCCACCGTCCCACTGCATCGGGGTGCGCGCGTTGTCGCGACCCTTCCAGCGGATCGCCGCCATGGCGTGCTCGGGTGGTACGCCGCGGGCAACCGCCGCCCGGTGCGCGTTGAGGGACTCGATGTCGCGCACCTGGCCCAGGTCGGTGAACCCCGCATTGGTCATGCCGAGCTCGTCGCCCTGGTAGACGTACGGGGTGCCGCGGTGCAGGTGGAGCACCGTCGCCAGCGCCGTGGCCGAACGCTCCCGGTGCTGGGGCGAGTCGTCGCCGAAACGGCTCACGCAGCGCGGCTGGTCGTGGTTGCCGAGGTAGAGGCTGTTCCAGCCCACGTCGGCCAGCCCGTCCTGCCAGCGTCCGAACGACGTCTTCACTGCCAGCACGGACATGGGCACCACGTCCCACTTGCCGCCGGGGCCGGAGTCGAGGTCGACGTGCTCGAACTGGAAGACCATGTCGACCTCGCGGCGCGACGGGTCGGTGTAGAGGCGGGCGTCCTCGACCGTGACCCCGGGCGTCTCGCCGACGGTGAGGAGGCCGGGTGGGCGCCCTGCGAAGACCTCGCGGTGCATCTCCTGCAGGAACTCGTGGACGCGCGGACCGTTGAGGACGTGCGGCAGCGTGTCGCCGTACAGCGTCGTGTCGATGACCCCGACCCCGCCGTCGTTCTTGACGCCCACGTCGCCGTCGAGCAGGCCCGGCGGCTCGTCGACGGTGACCTTCGAGATCACGTTGATGACATCCATCCGGAAGCCGTCGACCCCGCGGTCGAGCCACCACCGCATCATCGCGTAGACCGCCTCGCGCACCTCGGGGTTCTCCCAGTTGAGGTCGGGCTGGCTCGAGGCGAAGAGGTGGAGGTAGTACTCCCCCGTCGTCTCGTCCCACGTCCACGCCGGCCCGGAGAAGGCGGAGCCCCAGTTGGTCGGCTCTGCCCCGGGCTCGCCGCCCACGAACCCCTCTCGCGGCGGGCGCCACCAGTACCAGTCGCGCCTCGGGTTGTCGCGACTCGCCCGCGACTCGGCGAACCAGGCGTGTGCGCTGCTGGTGTGGTTGACGACGAGGTCCATCACGAGCCTGATGCCGCGGGCGTGCAGACCGGCGATCAGCTCGTCGAGATCGTCGAGCGTGCCGAAGACCGGGTCGACGTCGTAGTAGTCGCTGATGTCGTAGCCGTTGTCGTCCATCGGAGAGCGGTAGACCGGACTGAGCCACACCACGTCGATGCCGAGGCGCTCGAGGTGGTCGAGCCGACCGATGATGCCGCGCAGGTCGCCGATGCCGTCACCGTTGCTGTCCGCGAAGCTCCGCGGGTAGATCTGGTAGACGACGGCGGACTTCCACCAGTCGTCGGCGACGTCAGACTTCTGCACGGCCTTCGTAGTCCTTGCTCCGCAGCCCGATCTTGTTGCCCAGCCAGACCAGCGGGTCGTACTTGCGGTCCACGACGCGTTCCTTCAGCGGGATGATCGCGTTGTCGGTGATCTTGATCCCCTCGGGACAGACCTCGGTGCAGCACTTGGTGATGTTGCACATCCCCAGTCCCGCGGCACCCTGGGCGAGCTCCCGACGGTCGTGGGTGTCCAGCGGATGCATGTCCAGCTCGGCGTAGCGCAGGAAGAAGCGCGGTCCGGCGAACGCCTCCTTGTTCTCCTCGTGGTCGCGCACGACGTGGCAGGTGTTCTGGCACAGGAAGCACTCGATGCACTTGCGGAACTCCTGCCCGCGCTCGACGTCGATCTGCTGCATCCGGCGCTTGCCGTCGGCATCGCGCTCCGGCGGCGCGAACGCCGGCAGCTCCTTGGCCTTCTCGTAGTTGAAGGAGACGTCCGTGACCAGGTCGCGGATCACCGGGAAGCTGCGCATCGGGGTCACCGTGATGACCTCGTCCTCCTCGAAGTCCGAGAGCCGGCACATGCACATCAGCCGGGGCTTGCCGTTGACCTCGGCGCTGCACGACCCGCACTTGCCGGCCTTGCAGTTCCAGCGCACGGCGAGGTCGCCCGCCTGGGTGCCCTGCACGCGGTGGATCGCGTCGAGCACGACCTCACCCTCGGAGACCTCGACGGGATAGTCCTTGATCTCGCCGCCGTCCTTGTCGCCGCGCCAGATCCTCAGCTTCAGCTGGTAGGCCATCAGGACTCCTTCTTGGGCTCTTCGAAGTACTTCTTGAGCTCTTCGGGCATCACCGGCAACGGCTTCTCGTGCAAGTCAACTCCGTCACCGGTGCTGTTGAGGTTGACCACGAGGTTCTTGGTGCCCCACTCCGCGTTCGGCCCCGGGAAGTCGTCGCGGGTGTGGCCGCCACGTGACTCCTCGCGGGCGAGCGCCGCCTTGGCGATGCACTCGCTGACGATCAGCATGTTGCGCAGGTCGAGGGCCAGGTGCCAGCCGGGGTTGTACTGCCGGTGCCCCTCCACGACCATCGTCTTCGCCCGCACCTTGAACGCCTCGATCTCGCGCAGCGACTCCTCGAGCTCGGACGCCGTGCGGATGATGCCGACAAGGTCGTTCATCGACTGCTGCAGGTCCGACTGGATCGTGTACGGGTTCTCCCCGCCCTCGACCTCGAACGGGGCCAGCGCGCTCGTCTGCGCCGCCTTCACGTCGGCCTCGTCCACCTTCGGACGCGTCTCGCCGAGCGACCTGGCGTAGGCCGTCGCGGCCTCGCCGGCGCGCTTCCCGAAGACCAGCAGGTCACCGAGCGAGTTGCCGCCCAGCCGGTTGGAGCCGTGCATGCCGCCCGAGCACTCGCCGACGGCGTACAGGCCGGTCACCGCGCTCTCCTGGGTGTCGGCGTCGACCTCGACGCCGCCCATCACGTAGTGGCAGGTCGGGCCGATCTCCATCGGCTCGGCGGTGATGTCGACATCGGCCAGCTCCTTGAACTGGTGGTACATCGAGGGCAGCCGCTTGCGGATGAACTCGGGGGTACGCCGCGAGGCGATGTCGAGGTAGATGCCGCCGTGCGGAGTGCCCCGGCCGGCCTTGATCTCGGAGTTGATGGCGCGCGCGACCTCGTCGCGGGGCAGCAGCTCGGGTGGTCGGCGGTTGTTCTTCTTGTCGTCGTACCACCGGTCCGCTTCCTCGATCGTGTCCGCGGTCTCTGCTTTGAAGAACTCCGGGATGTAGTCGAACATGAAGCGCTTGCCCTCGGAGTTCTTCAGGATCCCGCCGTCACCGCGCACCGACTCGGTGACCAGCAGGCCCTTCACCGAGGGCGGCCAGACCATCCCCGTCGGGTGGAACTGCACGAACTCCATGTTGATCAGGCTCGCGCCGGTCCGCATGGCGAGGGCGTGCCCGTCGCCGGTGTACTCCCACGAGTTCGAGGTCACCTTGAAGGACTTGCCGATGCCGCCGGTGGCGAGGATGACGCTCGGCGCGTCGAAGACGATGAAGCGTCCCGACTCGCGCCAGTAGGCGAAGGCGCCGGCAATCTTCCCGTCCTCCTTGAAGAGGTCGGTGACCGTGCACTCCATGAACACGTCGATGCCGAGCGCGACCGCCCGCTGCTGCAGGGTGCGGATCATCTCGAGGCCGGTGCGGTCGCCGACGTGGGCGAGCCGGGCGTACTTGTGGCCGCCGAAGTCGCGCTGGCTGATCAGCCCGTCGTCGGTGCGGTCGAAGAGGGCGCCCCAGTCCTCGAGCTCCATCACCCGCTCGGGCGCCTCCTGCGCGTGCAGCTGGGCCATCCGCCAGTTGTTCAGCATCTTCCCGCCGCGCATGGTGTCGCGGAAGTGCACTTCCCAGTTGTCGTCGGGGTAGACGTTGCCCATCGAGGCGGCGATGCCGCCCTCGGCCATCACGGTGTGCGCCTTGCCGAGCAGCGACTTGCACACGATCGCCGTGCGAGCGCCGGAGTCGTGCGCGGCGATCGCGGCGCGGAGCCCGGCACCGCCGGCGCCGATCACCACGACGTCGTAGGTGTGCCGCTCCATCCCGCCCTGGGCGTCGCCGGACATCTCGTTGCCGGTCATGGGGTGTCTGGTCGTGTCAGCCATGGATTAGAAGAACCTCGGGTCGTCGAAGGTGCCCGTCGCCAGCAACCAGATGTAGAGGTCGACCAGGGCGACGGAGAACAGGGAGTACCAGGCGTACCTGCCGTGATGGACGTTCAGCTTCGAGACCCAGGTCCAGAGCTTGTAGCGCACCGGGTGCTTGGAGAAGTGCCGCAACCGGCCGCCGACGGTGTGCCGGCACGAGTGGCACGAGAGCGTGTAGAGCCAGATGAACGCGACGTTGATCATCATCAGCAGCGTGCCGAGCCCCATGTGGCCCCACTCGTGCTCGGCGTTGCGGAACGCCAGCACGGTGTCGAAGGTCAGGACGATGGCGACCAGCACTGCGGCGTACCAGAACCAGCGGTGCACGTTCTGGAGGATCAGCGGGAAGCGCGTCTCACCGGAGTAGGCCTTGTGCGGCTCGGCCACGGCGCACGCGGGCGGCGAGAGCCAGAACGCCCGGTAGTAGGACTTGCGGTAGTAGTAGCAGGTCATCCGGAAGCCGAGCGGGAAGATCAGGATGATCAGCGCCGCCGAGAGCGGGAAGCCCTTGAAGGGCTGCCCGAAGTCGGAGGCGCCCTCGACGCAGTCGGTCAGGCAGGGCGAGTAGAACGGCGAGAGGTAGGGCGAGGCGTAGTAGTCGCGGCCCATGAACGCACGCACGGTCGCGTAGACGACGAAGGCGGAGAACACCACGAACGTCAGCAGCGGTGCGATCCACCACCGATCCGTTCGGAGGGTACGAGCCTCGATGCTGGCCCGCGTGGGTCCCGTCACGCCGGTATCGGTCAGTGCCACAGTTGCTACTCCTCCGTCGCGGACAACGGGTCCGACTATGGCTTGTGTCGTACGTCAGGGGAAGGGGGCGCGCCACAAGCACCCGCCGGTAACCGGACATATGTCACAGGTCCCGCGGGCTCCCTGGGGCCTTCCGCGCGGTACGGTGCTGAACGTGTCAACCACGTCTCTGGTCAAAGGGGCGCGTGCATCGCGCTCGACCATCGCGCTCAAGCTCCTGATGGCTATTTCCGGTCTCATCTTCATCGGCTTCGTGCTGGTGCACATGTACGGAAACCTCAAGGCCTTCTCCGGCCACGATGCCTTCAACGAGTACGCCCACCACCTGCGCACCTTCGGGGAGCCGATGCTTCCCCACGAGGGGCTGCTCTGGATCATCCGTGTCGTGCTGCTCGGCTCGCTGATCGTGCACGTGTACGCCGCCGTGGCCCTGTGGCGTCGTGCCAAGCGCGCCCGCACGATCCCCTACGTCATGAAGAAGCACACGGGCGCGATCTTCGCGAGCCGGCTGATGCGCTGGGGCGGTGTGACGCTGCTGCTGTTCATCATCTGGCACCTGCTGAACTTCACCATCGGCAAGGTCAACGTCACCGGCGGCGCGACGAACGACCCCTACAACCTCCTGGTCGACACCTTTGACACGTGGTGGCTCACGCTCATCTACCTCTTCGCGATGCTGGCTCTGGGTGCCCACCTGCACCACGGCATCTGGAGCGCCGCCCAGACCATCGGCCTGACGGGCACGGCCCAGGCGCGGGCGACCTGGAAGAGGATCGCGTTCTCGCTCGCGCTGATCATCTCGGTCGGCTTCTCGCTCGTGCCGATCTTCGTCCTCGCCGGCGTCATCTCGAAGTAAGGGGATCTGGAATGAACTACGAAATGCCGGACACCACCACGTCCGCAGACCCCTCGCAGGACACGCCTGCCGAGATGACCGACGACGCCGCCGGCTACTACACCCCCGGCGAGCCGATCACCGACGCCAAGGCACCCGCCGGCCCGATCGCGGACCGCTGGCAGGAGCGCAAGTTCGAGGCTCGCCTGGTCAACCCGTCCAACCGCCGCAAGCTCGACATCATCATCGTCGGCACCGGCCTGGCCGGCGCCTCGGCGGCGGCCACGCTCGGCGAGGCCGGCTACAACGTGAAGTCCTTCTGCTACCAGGACTCCCCGCGTCGCGCCCACTCCATCGCCGCGCAGGGCGGCATCAACGCCGCGAAGAACTACAAGGAGGACGGCGACTCGGTCCACCGTCTCTTCTACGACACGGTCAAGGGCGGCGACTACCGCTCCCGCGAGTCGAACGTCTACCGCCTGGCCGAGGTCAGCACCAGCATCATCGACCAGTGCGTCGCTCAGGGCGTCCCGTTCGCCCGGGAGTACGGCGGCCTGCTGGACAACCGCTCGTTCGGCGGCGTACAGGTGTCGCGCACGTTCTACGCCCGTGGCCAGACCGGCCAGCAGCTGCTGATCGGCGCCTACCAGGCCCTCGAGCGCCAGGTCGCCGCCGGCACGGTCGAGACGTTCACCCGGCACGAGATGCTCGAGCTCATCGTGGTCGACGGCAAGGCCCGCGGGATCATCGCCCGCGACATGGTCACCGGAGACATCCAGACCCACCTGGCCGACACCGTGGTGCTGGCCAGCGGTGGCTACGGCAACGTCTTCTACCTCTCCACCAACGCGATGGGCTGCAACGTCACCGCCGCATGGCGCGCGCACCGCAAGGGCGCCTACATGGCCAACCCCTGCTACACGCAGATCCACCCGACCTGCATCCCGGTCTCGGGCGCCCACCAGTCCAAGCTGACGCTGATGAGCGAGTCGCTCCGCAACGACGGCCGGATCTGGGTCCCGAAGAACGAGGTCGACTGCGACAAGGACCCCCGCGAGATTCCCGAGGCCGACCGCGACTACTACCTCGAGCGGATCTACCCCTCCTTCGGCAACCTCGTCCCGCGTGACATCGCCTCGCGCGCGGCGAAGAACGTCTGCGACGAGGGCCGCGGCGTCGGCCCGAAGGTCGAGGGTGTGCGCCGGGGCGTCTACCTCGACTTCGCCGCCGCCATCGAGCGACTGGGCAAGGACGGCATCGAGGAGAAGTACGACAACCTCCTCGACATGTACGAGCGGATCACGGGCGAGAACCCCTACGAGGTGCCGATGCGCATCTACCCCGCCGTGCACTACGTCATGGGCGGCGTCTGGGTCGACTACGACCTGATGTCGACCATCCCCGGCCTCTTCGTGACCGGCGAGGCCAACTTCTCCGACCACGGCGCCAACCGCCTCGGCGCCTCGGCGCTGATGCAGGGCCTGGCCGACGGCTACTTCGTGCTGCCCCACACCATCCGCGACTACCTCGCCGACGGCCCGTTCGAGAAGGTCGACGAGTCGCACCCGGCCGTGGTCGAGGCACGCGCCTCCGTCGAGGAGCGCATCAACCACTTCCTCAACGTCAACGGCACCCGCAGCGTCGACTCCTACCACCGCGAGCTCGGCAACATCATGTGGGAGTACTGCGGCATGGAGCGCACCGAGGACGGCCTGAAGAAGGCCATCGACCTCATCCGCACGCTCAAGGACGACTTCTGGCGCAACGTGAAGGTGCTCGGCACCAACGAGTCGCTCAACCAGTCGCTCGAGAAGGCCGGCCGCGTCGCCGACTTCATCGAGCTCGGCGAGCTGATGTGCATCGACGCGCTCAACCGCCGCGAGTCGTGCGGCGGCCACTTCCGCGCCGAGTCGCAGACCGAGGACAACGAGGCCCTGCGCCACGACGACCTCTTTGCGTACGTCGCCGCGTGGGAGTTCGCCGGCGACGGGGAACCGCCAGTCCTGCACAAGGAAGAACTCACCTACACAGCCATCGAGATGAAGCAGCGGAGCTACAAGTGAGCGACAACAGCAACATGAGCCTGACGCTGAAGATCTGGCGTCAGCCCGACTCCGTCACGGCCGGCTCGATGCACACCTACCAGGTGAACGACGTGTCGCCCGACATGTCGTTCCTGGAGATGCTCGACGTGCTCAACGAGGACCTCAACGCCAAGGGTGAGGACCCGATCGCGTTCGACTCCGACTGTCGCGAGGGCATCTGCGGCATGTGCGGCCTGATGATCAACGGCGACGCGCACGGTCCCGAGGTCACCACCACCTGCCAGCTGCACATGCGCTCGTTCTCCGACGGCGAGACGATCACCATCGAGCCGTGGCGCGCCACGCGTTCCCGGTCATCAAGGACCTCGTCGTCGACCGCGGCGCCTTCGACCGGATCATCCAGCAGGGCGGCTACATCTCGGTCAACACCGGATCGGCCCCCGAGGCCCACTCCGTGCCGGTCCCCCGCGACGACGCGATGCGCGCCTTCAGCGTGGCCACCTGCATCGGCTGCGGTGCCTGCGTCGCCGCCTGCCCCAACGGCTCGGCGTCGCTGTTCATGGGTGCCAAGATCACCCACCTCGGCGAGCTCCCGCAGGGCCAGCCCGAGCGTGACCACCGTGTCGTCAACATGGTCGCCCAGCACGACCACGAGGGCTTCGGTGGCTGCACCAACATCGGCGAGTGCACCGCCGCGTGCCCCAAGGAGATCCCGCTCGACGTGATATCGCAGCTGAACAAGGACCTGCGCAACGCGCTCACGCACGGTCACTGACCAGCTCCTCGACCGGCTCGTACGCCGCATCCGGCCCGTCGTCCCCCGGGCCCTCGACGGACAGGCGGGGCAGCACCCGGTCCAGCCACGCCGGCAGCCACCAGTTGGCCTTGCCCAGGAGCGCCATGGTGGCCGGGACCAGCACCATCCGGACGAGCGTGGCGTCGACGAGGATCGCGGTGGCGAGGCCCAGTCCGAGCATCTTCAGCGACGGCACCGGGCTGGCGACGAAGCTGAGGAAGACCACGATCATGATCAGGGCGGCCGAGGTGATGACCCGTCCGGTCCCGGCCAGACCGCGCGCCACGGACTCGACGTTGTCGCCGGTCCGGACGTACTCCTCCCGGATCCGCGAGAGCAGGAACACCTCGTAGTCCATGGACAGCCCGAACAGGATCGGGAACATGATCACGACGATGATCGAGGTGATCGGCGTCGGGCCCTCGAGGCCGATCAGGCTGCTCCCCCAGCCCCACTGGAAGACCGCGACCAGGACGCCGTACGCGGCACCGATCGAGAGCAGGTTCATCGCGGCCGCCTTCAGCGGCACCACGACCGAGCGGAACACCATCATCAGCAGCAGGAACGAGATCGCGATCACGACGCCGATGAAGAGCGGCAGCGTGTCCCTCAGCTGGGTGTTGACGTCGTCGGTGACCGCGGTGATCCCCGAGATGTAGACGTTGCCGGGGATCAGCTCGCGGACCTGGTCGATGGCGATCGAGGTCTCGAGATCGGCCGGGCCCGTGGTCGGGATCGCCGTGAACACCGCGGTCCCGCCGTCGGCGGAGGTCTGCGGCTCGCTCACCGAGACGATCCGCGGGATCGCGGCGATGTCCTCGGTCAGGGCCGGCAGGTCGGCGGCGTCGACGCCGGGGGCGTCCAGGTCGACGACGACGAGCAGGGGGCCGTTGAACCCGATGCCGAAACCGTCGGCGAGCAGGTCGTAGGCCTGTCGGTGCGTGGTCTCGGACGGTGCGTCACCGGCCGCGGGGAACGCGGTCTGGAGCCACAGCGTCGGCGCGGCCAGGGCGAGCAGTGCGACGACGGCGCCGAGCAGGTACGGCCACGGGCGTCCGGACACGCGGTGCCCGAAGCGCCACCAGGCGGTGTCCTCGGGGCGCACGGCGGTGCGGTGCCGACGGATCAGCCGGCCGCTGTCGATCCGGTCGCCCAGCAGCCCGAGGAGCGCCGGGAGCAGGGTGATGGCGGCGGCGACCGCGAAGAGCACCATCAGGGCGGTGGCGAGCCCGATGGACGTGAGGACCCCGAGGCCGGTGAGGGCGAGAGACGCCGTCGCGACGATGACGGTCCCTCCCGCGAAGACCACGGCCGCACCCGACGAGCCCATCGCGTTTCCGAGTGCACGGTGTGTCGTCCTGGCCGGCGGCACGGTTCTCCCGGTAGCGCACCACGATGAACAGCGCGTAGTCGATCCCGACACCCAGGCCGACCAGGCCGGCGATCGGGATGGCGGAGGCGGACACGTCCATCGTGCCGGCGAGCAGGGTGATGGCCCCGATGCCGGCGCCCACGGCGACGATCGCGAGCCCGATCGGCACGAGGGCGGCCACGAGCGTCCCGAACACGACCACCAGGACGAGCAGCGCGACCAGGAGCCCGATGCCCGCGTGGCCGGTGTCGTCCTCGGCGTTGAGGAACACTGCGTCGCCGCCGAGCTCGACCTGCAGCCCTGGCACCTCGACTCCGGACACGGCGTTCGAGAGCACCGTGAACGCCGGCTTGCCGATCTCACGCTGCGGCGCGTCGAGGGTCATCTCGGCGTACCCGATCCGGCCGTCCGTCGGAGACGGTGCCGGCCGCGAACGGGTCGCTCACGGACGCGACGTGGTCAAGGGTCGCGACGTCGGTCAGCACCGCGTCGATGTCGGCCCGGTGGCTCTCCAGCGTCTCGCCGTCCTCGGCCGCGAAGACGACCAGGACCTTGCCCTTGGCCGCCTCGGGGAAGCCCTCGTCGAGCAGGTCCAGGGCGCGTGCGCTCTGGCTGTCGGGGACACTGAACTGCTCGGTGAAGGTGCCGCCCCCGGTGGCGGCCAGGAAGAACACGGTCGCCATCACGAGGACCCAGCCCGCGATGGTGCGCCAGGGGTGCCTGGCGCTTGTCATTGCGATGCCACGGGTGAACCTGTCCATGATCGTGCCTCTCTCGGGTGCCTGGGTGCTGCTCATGGACGCAAGCTAGGGACGGATGTGGTGAGCGGTGATCACCACACGTGGTGAACAGACGTGGTGATCCTCGGGCCGTCCCGGCGGCGACGGACTACCGTGGGCGCACGGACCAGGGACCGCCGGGCCCTGTTGAGTCGCAACAGGAGTCGGGGATGTCCACCCCACTGCTCGAGACCAAGCTCTTCCTCCCCAGCCCGCGACGCGGCCTGGTGCCCCGGCCACGGCTCCGCGAGCGGCTGCACCGCGGGCTGGCGTCGAAGCTGATGCTCGTCTCCGCCCCGGCCGGGTTCGGCAAGACGACGCTGCTCGTCGACTGGATGGCGGCCGGCCCGACGCACCCGACGGCGACGGCGGACCGCGTGGCTGTCGCTGGACGCGGGCGACAACGACCCGGCGACGTTCTGGACCTACGTGATCGCCGCCCTGCGGACGGTGGCGCCGGGTATCGGCACGGCGCGACTGGCGCTCCTGCAGGAGCCCCAGCCGCCGCCGGTCGAGGTCGTCCTCACCGCCCTGCTCAACGACCTCGGCGCCGCTGAGCGACGACGTGGTGCTGGTGCTCGACGACTACCACGTCATCGACGTCGCCAGAGGTGCACGCCGGGATGGAGTTCCTGCTCGACCACCTGCCGCCGCGGCTGCACCTGGTCATCGCCAGCCGCGCCGACCCGCCGCTGCCGCTCGCCGCGGCTGCGCGCGCGCGGCGACCTGGTCGAGATCCGGGCGGCCGACCTGCGCTTCACCGCCGACGAGGCGGCGGCGTACCTCAACGACGCGATGGGCCTGCAGCTCACGCGGGCGACGTCGACCGCCTGGAGGACGCACCGAGGGCTGGATCGCCGCACTCCAGCTGGCCGCGCTCTCGATGGCCGGACGCGACGACGCGACCGCCTTCATCGCCGGGCTTCGCCGGCGACGACCGCTACGTCGTCGACTACCTGGTCGAGGAGGTGCTGCAGCGGCAGCCCGAGCGAGGTCCAGGCATTCCTGCTGCAGACCTCGATCCTCGACCGGATGAACGGTTCGCTGTGCGACGCCCTCACCGGCCAGGAGGGCGGCCGAGCGATGCTGGAGCCGCTCGACCGGGACAACCTCTTCCTGGTCCCGCTCGGACGACCGCCGCCAGTGGTACCGCTACCACCACCTGTTCGCCGACGTCCTGCGGGCACGGCTGCTCGACGAGCAGCCCGAGCGGGTCCGGCAGCTGCACCGGCTGGCCAGCGACTGGTACGAGGAGAACGGCGACCGGGCCGAGGCGATCCGGCACGCCCTGGCCGGCGGCGACTTCGACCACTGCCGCCGACCTGGTCGAGCTGGCGATGCCCGCGATGCGGCGGGACCGGCGCGAGGCGACGATGCGCGGCTGGCTGGAGGCGTTCCCCGACGAGGTGCTGCGCGTCCGGCCGGTCCTGTGCAACGGCCTGGCCGGGGCGCGGATGTCGACCGGCACGTTCGAGGGCGTCGAGGACCTGATGGACGAGCTCGAACGCTGATGCGACCGGCAGAGGACCGGCGCCGCGAGCGGCGTGGTCGTCGTGGACCCCGAGGAGTTCCGCCGTCTGCCGGCGCGACGCTCGCGGTGCACCGGGCCGGGCTTGCCCTGGTGCAGGGAGACGTCGACGCCACCATGAAGCTTCGCCCGGCGTGCGCTCGAGCTCGCGCCTGGACGACGACCGCTCGCCCGCGGGGCCGCGTCGGCGCTCAGGGGCTGGCTGCCTGGTCGAGCGGAGACCTCGAGCTGGCGCACTCGTCGTACGCCGGTTGCCTGGTCGACTTCGAGCGGATCGGCCACGTCTCCGATGTGCTCGGCTGCTCGATCGCACTGGCCGACATCGAGCTCGCGCAGGGCAGGCTCGGCGCGGCGATGCGCGCCTACGACGCAGGCGCTGGAGCTCGCGTCCCGTCAGGGCGGCCGCGGTGCTGCGCGGCACGGCGGACATGTACGTCGGGCTGGCCGCCATCCACCGGGAGCGCGACGACCTGGCCGCCGCCCGGAGCGAGCTGGCGCGCAGCCGGGAGCTCGGCGAGCACGCCGGACTGCCCCAGAACGCCTACCGCTGGCGCGTGGCGATGGCGCGGGTCTGCGAGGCAGAGGGTGACCTGGACGCCGCGGTCGGGCTGCTCGACGAGGCGGAGAGGCTCTACGAAGGGGACTTCTCCCCCGACGTCCGGCCGGTGCCGGCGCTCCGGGCCCGCGCGTGGGTCCGGCAAGGACGGCGTCGCGGACGCGCTGGGCTGGGTCGACGCGCGCGGGCCTGGCCGTCGACCGACGACCTCACCTACCTGCACGAGTTCGAGCACCTCACCCTCGCCCGGGTGCTCATGGCCCGGCACGTCCACGAGCTGACCCGGAGCCTCGCCCGGCGATCGACCTCCTCGACCGGCTCCTGCGCGCGGCGGAGGACGGGCACCGGCCCGGTCCGTGATCGAGGTCCTGGTGATCCAGGCGCTGGCGCACCGGCTGCGGGGCGACAGGGCTGGCGCGCTGCAGCCCTCGAGCGCGCGCTGGATCTGGCCGAGCCCGAGGGTTACGTCCGCACGTTCCTCGACGAGGGTGCGCCGATGGCGGAGCTGTTGGCGCCGCCGCGCGGCGTCGGCTCGCCGTACGTCCGCCGGCTGCTGGCCGCCTGCGGCGCGGCGCCGGCGCCGAGAGTCACGGCGGCGACGCAGTCGGCGCTGGTCGAACCTCTGAGCAACCGCGAGCGCGACGTGCTGCGCCTCCTCGGCACCGATCTCAACGGCCCCGAGATCGCCCGGGAGCTCGTGGTGTCCCTGAACACGGTGCGGACCCACACGAAGAACCTCTACCTGAAGCTCGGTGTGAACAGCCGTCGGGCCGCGCTGAGCCGCGCCCGACGAGCTCGATCTGCTCTAGGCAGTTCACCACCACGTTCACCACGTGTGGTGAGGCCCGCTCACCACGTCGGCTCCTAACGTCCGGTCATGAGCAACGACCGCACGAACAAGGGCCTCGCCGAAGGGGCCGGCCGGTACCAGATCCGCGTCCAGGGCCACCTCGACCAGCGGTGGGCCTCCTGGTTCGACGGGCTGACGCTCACCCACGAGAGGACGGCACCACCGTCCTCGAAGGCCGCGTCGCTGACCAGGCCGCCCTGCACGGGCTGCTGCAGAAGGTCCGCGACATGGGCCTGCCCCTGATCTCGGTCACCCACGAGCATTAGAGCGGTGAGTGAGCCACATTTTCTCGCCACGGAATGTGGCTGACTCACCGCTGCTCAACGGGCCCACTGCGGCGTACGACGTCGCGCAGCGGTCGAACAGCGTCGCCCACCGGCCGCCGAACTCGGGTTCAGGGCCCTCATAACCGGCATCCGTGAGTGCCCGATGGATCTGCCTGATCGCGAGCCGAGGCCGTCCGTAACCGTTCCTTGGTGATCTGCAGGTACGGAGCCCGCATGGTGCGGAAGGCGAGGTAGCGATCGATGTCGGCGTTGTACTGGTCGCGATCCTCCTGGCGCTGGACGCCTTCGTAATCTCTACCGCCTGCCGCCACGGGGCGAACCAAAGGTCTGGGATCACCGTGTTCCCATCGTCATCGCGGAGCTCCGGATTCACGTCGGGCTCCAGGAAGACCGCTGAACCGGACCAGGGCGAGCAGTTCGGCCTCCGGCAGCGATCGGCAACGCCCCTCGAGATGTTCGGAAACCCAGAGGGCCTCGGTGCACCCGCGGCGCCACGGCTGTTCGACGACCAGAGCGAGGAGCACCTCCACGTCCATCAGCTCCAGGTGGAGCAACATGCTTCCGACCTTGATCGCGTCGATCAGAACGGGCCTCCGCGCAGTGAGCGACGAACGCTGCTTCAGCACTGACTCCGTGCTCGTCGGCAGGAGGCATCGCCGCCGTCCGGTGGAGGAAGATTCCCGGGATCGACAGGTGGTGATCGCTCGCCACGACGAAATGCAGCGGCGAGGACGCCCCGTGGTCGAGCCCGATTTCTTGCAGCCTCGTGATGCCCGTCGTGCGGGCGTCATCGGGAAGAGCCAACCTTGCAGCGGCCAAGCGGGTGCTCGAACGTCAGGTCGCGGTCTCGATGGCAGTAGACGGCATCGTGGAGACGGACGAACTGGACCCCTTCAAGCACCCTGGCCGAGATGCCGGACTCGCGTGTTGAG
>CAVUNB010000016.1:0-20501 GCA_963742685.1 uncultured Actinomycetota bacterium
CCGCGACGTGCCCTCGATCGAGGACGTGGAGACGGCGTTGGCGCTGCGAGCCAGCCAATCGATCGAGCTGGCGGCGATGGAGCTCGCCTCGTGAGCGCGGAGCAGGAGCGCTTGGCTCGGGTGCGGCTGAGCCACGCGGTGGAGCCGGGCGACGGCAAGGTGGCCGACAGCGTCACGACCGTCGGTGCCGTCAGGACGCTCGACGAGCTGCTGGCCGGAGAATCCCGCCCCGAGCTCGTCGAACGCCTGCGCTCGGTCGACGTGGCGCGGGTGCTGTCCGTGGCCGACCGCCAGGGGATCCGGTTCGTCACCCCCGCCGACGACGAATGGCCGACCCAGCTCGACGACCTCGCCCACGGCCAGCGCGTGCAGGGGCTCGGCGGCGTCCCTGTCGGGCTGTGGGTGCGGGGGCCGATGAAGCTCACCGGGCTGACCGAGTCCATCGCCGTCGTCGGGTCCCGATCCGCGACGTCCTACGGCTTCGACATCGCCACCGATGTGGCCGCCGCGGTGGCACGGGCGGGTGCCCCGGTGGTCTCCGGTGCGGCCTACGGCATCGACCAGGCGGGTCATCGGGGCGCCCTGGCCGCGGGCGGCGCCACCGTGGCGGTGCTCGCCTGCGGGGCCGATCGGGTCTATCCGGCCGCGCATCGCGAGCTGATCGAGCACATCGGGCAGCACCACGCCGTGGTCTCGGAGGCGCCGCTGGGCTCGGCGCCGACCAAGGTGCGGTTCCTGTCGCGCAACCGGCTGATCGCCGCCTTGAGCCGGGGCACCGTGCTGGTCGAGGCCGCGCTCCGCAGCGGCGCGCTCAACACGGCCCACTGGGCAGACCAGCTCAGCCGGGTGCTGATGGGCGTCCCCGGGCCGGTGACGAGCGTAACGTCCCAGGGTGTTCACGAACGGATCCGCAACGGCGCCGCGAGCCTGGTCACGAGCGGGCTCGAGGTGCTGGAGCTCGTCGGGTCGTCGGGGGAGCACCTGATGGCGATCCCGCGGGGACCGGAGCGAGCCCATGACGGGTTCTCGTTGCGCGAGGTCCGGGTGCTCGATGCGGTGCCGGTGGCGCAGGGTGCGAGCACCGCGTCGATCAGCAGCATCGCCGGCGTCGGAGTGCAGGAGGCCGACCGGGTGCTGGTGGCGCTGGAGGACGCGGGCCTGGTCCACCTGGGTGAGGACGGCTGGCGACTCGTCGCGGGCGGCGGCCGGTCATGAGCCGGCGGCATGGGTCGGCTCCGCTCCGTCGTGGCGCCGGAGTCCGCTGCCCCGCCAGACCTACGATCGGGGCATGGCGACCGAGGGCGACGTGGAGGCGAGCGAGGGCACGCTCCCCGAGTCGATGGCCAAGGTGCTGGCCGACTACGAGCGGCACCTCACCTCCGAACGCGACCTGACGGCGCACACCGTCCGGGCCTACCTCGGAGACCTCGTCAGCCTGCTCGACCATGCGACCCGCCTCGGTCTCGGCGACGTCGCCGAGCTCGACCTGCGCACGCTGCGCAGCTGGTTGGCCAAGCAGCAGACGATGGGCAAGTCGCGTACGACGATCGCCCGCCGCGCCACGGCCGCGCGCGTGTTCACGGCCTGGCTCGTCCGCACCGGTCGGGCTCCGGCCGACGCGGGCGCGTCGTTGGGCTCGCCCAAGAAGCACAAGACGCTGCCGCCGGTCCTCCGGGCCGATGAGGCTGCCGACCTGATCCGGGCGGCCGCCGACCGGGCCGACGACGGCTCGCCCGTGGGCCTGCGAGACGTGGCGATGCTGGAGCTGCTCTACGCCACCGGCATCCGGGTGGGGGAGCTGGTCGGCCTCGACATCGACGACCTCGACACCCAGCGTCAGGTCGTCCGGGTCTTCGGCAAGGGCCGCAAGGAGCGGTCCGTTCCCTACGGCCAACCCGCCGCCCGTGCCGTCGACCGGTGGCTGACGCTGGGGCGGTCGGCACTGCGGGTCGAGGGCGCCGGAGCGGCCCTCTTCCTCGGAGCGCGCGGGCGCCGGATCGACCAGCGTGCGGTGCGCGAGCTGGTGCATCGCCGGATCGCCGACGTCCCGGGTGCCCCCGACATGGGACCGCACGGGCTGCGCCACACGGCCGCGACACATCTGCTCGAGGGCGGCGCCGACCTCCGGTCGGTGCAGGAGCTCCTCGGCCACGCCTCGCTGGCCACGACGCAGCTGTACACCCACGTGACCACCGACCGGCTCCGTCAGGCCTACCGGCAGGCGCACCCGCGGGCCTGAGCGGAGCCGCGGCCGTCAGGGGACGGTAGCCCCGGAGTGGCGGCGACCAGGCGGCGTACGGCAGCGCAGGCGCGTGCCAGGCCGCGGCACTGTGGTCGACCGGCTGGTCCCGCCACAGCGGGAGCAGCCGCACGCGACCGTCGCTGACGAGGGAGAGCGGGTCGAGGTAGGTCTCACCGTCGAGCCAGCCCCAGTGGAGGCAGGCGCTGGGGAAGCAATGGCTGAACGGCAGCTCGAGCGAGCCGATCCGTTGGCCGGCGTCCACGGTGGTGCCGACCTCGAGCGCTGAGGAGACGGGTTCGTACGTCGTCCGCGTGACGCCGTGGGAGACGGTGACCACCGGCTTGCCGGCGATGTGGCCGACGAAGGCGATCGTGCCGGCCATGGCGCTGTGCACCGACTGACCGACCGTGCCCGCCAGGTCGACGCCGCGGTGGCCCGAGCCCCACGGGTCGTCGGGCGGGTCGAAGTCGTGGACCACCTCGGGCGTCGGCCTCAGCGGCCAGACACCGACGGGATCGGTGTCGGCCGAGGCCGGGCCGGACGCGAGCAGCCCGACCAGGGAGACGACGGGAACGAGGGAGCGCAACGCCTTCATCGACCCAGAGTGGCGTCGCCGGGGCGGTACCGCACGGGTGCTGCGGCGTACCTGTGGAGAAGGTGGTGACCACGCGGGCTGTGCGCGGCTCGGAGCCCGGTTGACGCTCGATTGGCCCGTCGGCGGGCAGGTGGCCTACGATTCGCGAAGCAGCCCAGCACCATCCAGATACACCGGGCTGACTTCGCACGCTCGCAGACCGCGACGGCCTCTCTCTTCTGTGGCCGACCACCCGTGGGCGCCGATCCTCAGTTCCGGCTCGCAATTGAGTCGGATCGGATCGCGCGCGAGCGTCAGGGCAACCGGCACCCGTCGGGCGCAAGCAACTGAAAACCACTTCGGAGATCCGTTCCCCGGCTCGGCCTGCCACAAGGTCGAGCACCACCGGCGAGCGACTCCAACACAGAAGGAGATTCACATGGCAGTCGTCACCATGCGCCAGCTGCTCGAGAGCGGCGTCCACTTCGGTCACCAGACCCGTCGTTGGAACCCCAAGATGAAGCGCTTCATCATGACCGAGCGCAACGGCATCTACATCATCGACCTGCAGCAGTCGCTGGCCTACATCGACCGGTCCTACGCCTTCGTCAAGGAGACCGTCGCCAAGGGCGGTGTCGTGATGTTCGTCGGCACCAAGAAGCAGGCCCAGGAGGCCATCGCCGAGCAGGCGACGCGCGTCGGGATGCCCTACGTCAACCAGCGTTGGCTCGGCGGCATGCTCACCAACTTCCAGACCGTGCACCAGCGGATCAACCGCCTCAAGGAGCTCGACGACGTCGACTTCGACACGGTTGCCGGCTCGGGTCGCACGAAGAAGGAGCTCCTGCAGATGAAGCGGGAGCACACCAAGCTCGAGAAGACCCTCGGTGGCATCCGCGAGATGGCCAAGGTCCCCGTCCGCGGTGTGGATCGTCGACACCAACAAGGAGCACCTCGCCGTCGAGGAGGCGCGCAAGCTGAAGATCCCGATCATCGGCATCCTCGACTCCAACTGCGACCCCGACCTGGTCGACTTCCCGATCCCGGGCAACGACGACGCGATCCGCGCCGTCGGCCTGCTGACCCGCGTGGTCGCCGACGCCGTCGCCGAGGGCCTGATCGCCCGCTCCGGCGGCAAGACCGAGGCGAGCGCGATCGGCGCCGCCGAGCCGCTGGCCGACTGGGAGCGCGAGCTCCTCGAGGGTGACGCCACGAAGGCCGCCGTCGAGGCCACCGGTGGCGACGCCACGACCGAGGCGCCCGGCCGCCGAGGCGACCGGCGCCGCGTCCGAGGCTCCGGCCGCTGCTGCTGCCGCCGAGGCCGTCGTCGAGGCGCCCGTCGCCGAGGCCGCTGTCGAGACCCCGGCCGCTGTCGAGACGCCCCGTCGTCGAGGCGCCCGCCGCCGAGGCCGTCGTCGAGACCCCCGCCACCGAGGCGCCCGCCGCCGACGAGGCTGCGACCGAGATCAAGCCGCTGGCCGCTGTCCCCGCGAAGGCCGAGTTCGCCGGTTCCGCTCCCGCCAACGAGGACGGCTCGGCTCCCGAGGGCTTCGACATCAAGGGCAACGCGGACTCGATGAAGTTCCACGCGCCCACCAGCCCGTGGTACTCCCGCACCAAGGCTGAGGTCTGGTTCAAGACCGCCGAGGCCGCCGAGGCCGCCGGCTTCGTCAACGCCGAGCACAAGAACGACTGATTGGCTGGCGGGCCGCGAGGAGACTCGCGGCCCGCCGCCGATCGACCCACCAAGAACTCAGAGAAGAGGGATCATGGCCGACTTCACCGCCGCCGACGTCAAGAAGCTCCGTGAGCTGACGCAGGCCGGGATGATGGACTGCAAGAAGGCGCTGACCGAGGCGGACGGCGACTTCGACAGGGCCGTCGAGCTGCTGCGCGTCAAGGGTGCCGCCAAGGCCGCCAACCGCGCCGCCGAGCGTGAGGCCTCCGCCGGCCTCATCGCCACCTCGGGTGGCGCGCTGGTCGAGCTCAAGTGCGAGACCGACTTCGTGGCCAAGGATGACGACTTCGTCGCCACCGCGCAGCGCATCGCCGATGCCGCCGACGCCGCCAAGGCCGGCGACCTCGAGACCCTCAAGGCGGTCGAGCTGGACGGCAAGACCGTCGGCGAGGTCGTCCAGGAGCTCGCCATCACCATCGGCGAGAAGATCGAGCTCGGTCAGGTCGCCTACTTCGAGGGCGAGACCGTCGTCTACATGCACAAGCGCTGCCGCCGACCTGCCGCCCGCCGTGGGCGTGCTCGTCGAGTTCGACGGCGACGCGGCCGCCGCCCGCGCTGCCGCGATGCAGATCGCCGCGATGAAGGCGCAGTACCTCACCCGCGACGAGGTCCCCGCCGACGTCGTCGCGAGCGAGCGCTCGATCGCCGAGCAGAAGACCCGCGAGGAGGGCAAGCCCGAGCAGGCGATCGCCAAGATCGTCGAGGGTCGCCTCGGTGGGTTCTACAAGGAGATCGTGCTGCTCGAGCAGGAGTCGGTCTCCGAGGCCAAGAAGTCGGTCAAGACCGTCCTCGACGAGGCCGGCACCACCGTCAAGCGGTTCGCACGCTTCGAGGTCGGTGCCTGAGCACCAGCTTCACCAGTCCTGATCCGGAGGGGTCGTACGCCGCGGCGTACGACCCCTCCGGCGTTACCAGCGGGCACAAAGGTGCGCCAGATCCACCCCGACCGGGCACACAGTGCCCTCGCGCCGGGGACTTTGCGCCCGCTCGGCGCCCACGACCCGCAGCATTGTGCCCTCTCGGCCGGAGTCGAGTAGGTTTCTCGGGCATCGACAACGCCTGCGAAGGGATCCTGAGTGACCTCCTACAACCGTGTCCTGCTCAAGCTTTCCGGTGAGGTCTTCGGTGGCGGCAAGGTCGGTGTCGACCCCGACGTGGTGCACAAGGTCGCTGGCGAGATCGCGGCCGTGGTGCGCGAAGGCGTGGGCGTCGCGATCGTGGTCGGTGGCGGCAACTTCTTCCGCGGCGCCGAGATGCAGCAGCGCGGCATGGACCGCTCGCGCGCCGACTACATGGGCATGCTCGGCACGGTCATGAACTGCCTCGCCCTCCAGGACTTCCTGGAGAAGGAAGGCATCGAGACCCGCGTGCAGACCGCCATCGCGATGGGCCAGGTCGCCGAGCCCTACATCCCGCGCCGCGCGATCCGCCACATCGAGAAGGGCCGGGTCGTGATCTTCGGTGCCGGCGCGGGGATGCCGTTCTTCTCCACCGACACGGTCGCCGCTCAGCGTGCCCTGGAGACGCACTGCCAGGTCGTGCTGATGGCCAAGCAGGGCGTCGACGGCGTCTACAGCGCGGACCCGAAGAAGGACCCGACGGCCACGAAGTACGACACGCTGACGTTCCAGGAAGCCCTCCAGCGGGGCATCAAGATCGCCGACGCGACGGCCTTCGCCCTGTGCATGGAGAACAACATGCCGACTGATCGTCTTCGGCGCCGAGGACGAGGGTGCCATCCTGCGCATCGTCCGGGGTGAGAAGATTGGCACGCTGGTGAGCCGCGACGGCTGACCCAGCCACACGAACCAGACCGTTCTGGCAGTACGCCGCCATCCGCAACAAGGAGCAGCCGTGATCAACGCAGTCCTCAACGAGGCCGACGACAAGATGGCCAAGTCGGTCGAGTCGACCCGCGAGGAGTTCGCGGCGATTCGCGCCGGCCGGGCCAACCCGAGCATGTTCGCCAAGATCGTCGCGGACTACTACGGCTCGCCCACCCCGTTGTCCGCGCTCGCCTCCTTCACCTCGCAGGACGCGCGCACGATCCTGATCGCGCCCTTCGACATCACGGCGATGCCCAACATCGAGAAGGCCATCCGCGACTCCGACCTCGGCGTCAACCCGTCCAACGACGGCAAGGTCCTGCGCGCAGTCTTCCCGGAGCTGACCGAGGAGCGCCGCAAGGAGTACATCAAGATGGCCAAGGGCAAGGCAGAGGACGGTCGCGTGGCGGTGCGCAACGTCCGCCGTACGGCGAAGCAGGGCCTCGAGAAGCTCGAGAAGGACGGCGAGGTCGGCAAGGACGACGTCACCGGCGCCGAGAAGAGGCTCGACTCGATCACCAAGAAGCACACCGACGCGATCGACGACATGCTCAAGAACAAGGAAGCCGAGCTGCTGGAGGTCTGAGCCCGAGGCCGACCCGACATCGATGACGACACCCGACGCGCCGGCTGCCCCGGACGCCCCCAAGAAGGATCACGGCCGCGCCGGCCGCGACCTGCCGGCCGCCATCGCGTCGGCGGTCGTGCTGGTCTCGGCGATCCTGCTGTCGCTGTTCTTCTGGAAGACCGCGTTCATCGTCATCGTCGCGATCGCGGTCGTGGTGGCCGTCTGGGAGCTGCAGCGCGGGCTCTCGGCCAAGGACATCGACATCCCGGAGCAGCCGCTGATGCTCGGCGCCGTGGTCATGGTGGTGGTGGCCTACGTCTGGGGCGCCCCGGCCCTGGTGACGGCCACGGCGGTGACCTCGCTGGTCGTGATGCTGTGGCTGCTGCGCCGAGGCGTCGACGGCTACGTCAAGAACGCCACCGCCTCGGTCTTCACCCTGATCTACGTCCCGTTCCTCGCCTCGTTCGTCGCGCTCCTGCTCGCCGAGGGCGGCACCAACCCGTCGATCGGGTTCGACTTCGACGACATCGGCATGCGCGGCGTCATCACGTTCATCGCGATCACGGTCGCCTCCGACACCGGTGGCTACATCGCCGGCGTGCTCTTCGGCAAGCACCCGATGGCGCCGGTGATCTCCCCGAAGAAGTCGTGGGAGGGCTTCGCCGGCTCAATGCTCGCCTGTGTCGGCGTCGGTGTCTGGTTGGTGACGTCGTTCCTGGGCGGTGACTGGTGGGTCGGCGTCCTGCTCGGCCTGATCACCGTCGTGATGGCGACCCTGGGCGACCTGTGCGAGTCCGTGATGAAGCGCGACCTCGGCATCAAGGACATGAGCCAGATCATCCCGGGCCACGGCGGCCTGATGGACCGGCTCGACTCGCTGCTCGCGACCGTCGCGCCGATCTGGCTGCTGCTCCACTACCTCGTCTTCTGATCGCGTGCGCCTCCTCGTCACCGGCGGTCGCACCGGCTACCTCGGGCGACACGTCGTCGCGACCGCGGCCGACCATGACGTGATCGCCGTCGGCTCCGGCGATGCCGACCTGCGCGACCCGGTCGCCGTCGACGCGTTGATCGCGCAACATCGACCCGACGCGATCGTCCACACGGCCTACGTGCAGTCCGACTGGCACGTCACGGCGACCGGCGCCGCACACGTCGCGACCGCCGCCGCGCGACACGACGCCAGGCTCGTCCTCGTCTCCAGCGACGTCGTCTTCTCCGGTGCCGACGGCCTCTACGCCGAGTCCGCGCCACCCGACCCGATCACCGCGTACGGCGCAGCGAAGGCCGCCGCCGAGACGGTGGCGCTCGCCGTCTGTCCCGACGTGGTCGTCGCCCGCACGTCGCTGATCCTCGGCGACGGCACGTCGCAGCACGAGCGGCTCGTGCACGCGCTGGCGACCGGCACCGAGGGCGCGCTCTTCGACGACGAGCAGCGGACTCCCGTGCACGTCGCCGACCTGGCCGCCGCGCTCGTCGAGCTGGCGACCAACGACCATCAGGGCGTGCTGCACGTGGGCGGTGCCCAGGCGATGAGCAGGCTCGAGCTCGGTCGGCTGATCGCGCGCCGCGACGGGCTGGACCCCGACGTGCTCAGGGGCACGAGCCGCGCCGCCGCGCGTGTGCCGGGACCCATCGACGTACGCCTCGACTCGACCAGGGCCTCGCAGGTGCTGACCACGCGGCTGCGTGGAGCGGGGGAGTTCCTGTGAGGACCGCCTGGACCATCGGCGTCCTGACCCTCGTCCAGCTGGCCGTCGGAGCGTTCAGCGGCCTGCAGCAGTACGACGGCAAGGGCTTCGGCTACCGCCTGATCGCCTACCCCGCCCTGATGGCGGTCCCGCCGCTCGTCTGGTGGTGGACGCACCGGAGCGGTCCGATGCGGTGGGGAGCGGTCGCGCTGATCTGGTCGCCGTTCCTGCTCGACGTCACCGGCAACACGCTCGACCTGTTCGACGCCGTCGTGTGGTGGGACGACCTGATGCACTTCGTGAGCTGGGGACTGCTCTGCGGCGGCCTGGGCCTGCTCCTGGTGCCCCACCTGAGGCCACCGTGGCTGCAGGTGTTGCTCGTGACGGGGCTGGGTGCGCTGCTCGCGATCGTCTGGGAGCTGGGGGAGTGGTGGACGTTCATCCGCCGCGGCGTCGAGCTGGACGGTGCCTACCAGGACACCCTCGGCGACGAGGCCCTCGGCACGCTGGGGGCTCTCCTCGCCGGTCTCGCCCTGGCCCGCTGGGGACGGCGAACGTCATGACCCTGCACCTCGTCCGCCACGGACGGCCGCTCATCGACCCCGATCGCCCGGCGGCCGAGTGGGAGCTCGACCCGGCCGGGTTCGACGACGTGTGGGCGCTGCGGGATCGGCTTCCGAGCCGGGCAGCGTGGTTCTCCTCGCCGGAGACGAAGGCGCAGGAGACGGCCCAGCTCCTGACCGACAGTGACGTCGGGATCGTCCAGGACCTCCGCGAGCACGAGCGGGCGGCCGGTCTGCTCGACGACTTCCAGGATCGCGTGCGTGCCGCCTTCGCGGAGCCGGACCAGCCCGCCGCACCGGGCTGGGAGCCGCTGGCCACCACACGAGCGCGGGTCCTCCCCGCCGTACGCCGCATTCTCGACGTGCACGGCGATGACGACGTCGTCCTGGTCGGTCACGGCACCGCCTGGACGCTGGTTGTGGCAGACCTGACCGGCCGCGAGCCCGATCTCGTGAGGTGGAGGTCACTCGGCACGCCCGACGTGATCACGGTGCCGACCCGCCTACGATGAACCCATGAGCGCGCCCGACACGACCACCGAGACCGCCCAGCCGGTCGAGGAGACGCGCAACTGGTGGCACCGGAGCCACCCGACGTTCGCGGCCCTCACCGGCTTCTTCTCCGGCATGCTGTTCGTGACGGCACTCCCGGGTGCGTTCGCCGCGATCCTCCGGACGGTGTTCTCCGAGGACACTGCCGAGACGCTGTTCCCGTTCGTGCTCGTGGGGCTCGCGCTGCCGATCTTCCTGCTGATCAAGCGCAAGACTCGTCGGTTCGCGATCTTCATGGTGATCGGCATGGTCATCACCGCCGCCGTCGTCCTGGGCGTGGCCTCGTTGGTGCTCTACTTCATGGTGCAGAGCGACGCCGGCTGAGTTCGCCGATTCCGGCGGCCGGGTGGGAGGATCGCGGAGCGATGTCCCACGAACCCATCAAGACCCTGCCCCTCGTCTTCGACGAACCCCGCGGCCGCAAGAAGCCGCCGCGTCACCTCGCCGACCTCGATGAGGCCGGTCGCAAGGACCTGCTGACCGAGATGGGGCTGCCCGGTTTCCGCGCCAAGCAGCTCTCGACGCACTACTTCGGGCGACTGGTCCACGACCCCGAGGAGATGACCGATCTCCCGAGCGCCCAGCGCTCCGAGCTGGTCAACGCACTCCTGCCCGACCTGATGAACCCCATCCGGCAGCAGGAGGCCGACCGCGGCAAGACGGTCAAGACGCTGTGGAAGCTCTTCGACGGATCGCTCGTCGAGTCGGTGCTGATGCGCTACAAGGACCGAGCCACGATCTGCATCTCCAGCCAGGCCGGCTGCGGCATGGCCTGCCCGTTCTGCGCCACCGGGCAGGGCGGCCTGCAGCGCAACATGTCGACCGCCGAGATCGTGCACCAGGTCGTCGTCGGCGCCCGCGCGATGGCGAACGGCGACGTCGCCGGTGGACCCGGACGCCTGTCCAACGTGGTCTTCATGGGCATGGGCGAGCCGCTCGCCAACTACAAGGCGACCCTCAACGCCGTACGCCGCCTGACCGAGCCGGCGCCGGCCGGCCTGGGCCTCAGCGCCCGCCATGTCACGGTCTCGACCGTCGGCCTGGTGCCGCGGATCAAGCAGCTCGCCGACGAGGGCATCCCGGTCACCCTGGCGCTGTCGTTGCACGCCCCTGACGACGAGCTCCGCAACGAGCTGGTCCCGATCAACACGAAGTTCTCCGTCGAGGAGACCGTGGCTGCGGCCTACGAGTACTTCGAGAAGACAGGCCGACGCGTCTCCATCGAGTACGCCATGATGCGCGACATCAATGACCAGCCGTGGCGCGCTGACCGGCTGGCCGAGGTGCTCTCCGACAACGGTCGCGGCACGGGCTGGGTGCACATCAACCCGATCCCGCTCAACGACATCCCCGGGTCGCAGTGTCACCCGGTCCCGCGAAGAGGACATGGACGAGTTCGTCCGCCGCCTCAACGCCGCTGGCATCGTGACCACGATGCGCGACACCCGCGGGAGTGACATCGACGCCGCCTGCGGACAGCTCGCCGCGGCTGAGTAGTCCGTCAGCGGGTGTTCACGTGTCGTCTGCACGGCTCACCCGCAGTGTTGTGACCGCGCCGCCATGGTGCGGTCATGGCCACGTTGCGACGTCCCGAACGACAGTCAGCCGTCTCCAACACGACCTTCTCCAGGTCCAACCTGATCCCGCTCCAGTCGCGGCGGACCGATCCCGACCGGCTGCGCGTGCTGGTCGTGACCGAGTCGTTCCTGCCGCAGGTCAACGGCGTCACCAATTCCGTACGCCGCGTGCTGGAGCACCTGGCGGCCGAGGGTCACGTCGCCGAGGTGTTCGCGCCGACCGGCCCTGAGACGTATGCCGGCTTCCCGGTCACCATCGCCCGTGGCGCGAGCCTGCCGTTCTACCAGGACTTCCGGATCGGGCTCGAGACCCGCCGGCGGCTGCGCTCGGTGATGCTCAGGTTCCAGCCCGACGTGGTCCACATCGCCTCACCGGCGACACTCGGTTACCAGGCCGCCAGGGCCGCCCGCGAGCTCGGCATCCCCACCGTGGCGATCTACCAGACCGACCTCGTCGGGTTCGCCGAGCGCTACGGCATCACGGGTGGCACCGCCGCGATGGCCAAGCTGACGCGGATGATCCACCTCGCCGTCGATCGCACGCTCGCCCCTTCGACCGCCTCGGTGAAGCAGCTCGAGGGGATGCAGATCCCCGGCCTGGCGCGCTGGCCGCGCGGCGTCGACCTCGAGATGTTCGACCCGGGCTACCGCGACACCCGACTGCACGCCGGGCTCGCCCCGAACGGCGAGACGCTCGTCGGCTACGTCGGCCGGCTCGCGCCGGAGAAGGAGCTCGAGCTGCTCGCCCACGTCGACAGGCTCGCGGGCGTCCGGCTGGTGATTGTCGGCGGCGGGCCGGAGGAAGCCCGGCTGCGCGCGCTGCTGCCGGGTGCCGCTTTCCTCGGGGTCCTGCACGGCGAGGAGCTGAGCCGGGCCTACGCCACGCTCGACGTCTTCGTGCACACCGGCCGCCACGAGACGTACTGCCAGGCCGCCCAGGAGGCGCTCGCCAGCGGGGTCCCGGTCGTCGCCCCACGCGCCGGTGGGCCCATCGACGTCGTCGACGAGGGCGCCGGATTCCTCTACCAGCCAGGCAACGGCACCGAGCTTGCGGCGTACGTCGCCAGGCTGGTCGACGACCCGCGCCTCCGCGCGCAGGTCGCGGCCACTGCCCACCGCAGCGTCCAGGGCCGCTCGTGGCAGGCCGTCAACGACCGGCTCGTCGAGCACTACCGTGAGGTGTGCGGAGGTCGCATCACGCGCACGCGTCGTCGGGTGGGCTGAACAACGCCACTGGCTAGGCTCGACGCATGGCGATCATCCACCGGGCCACGATCACTCCGACCAAGCTGGAGCTCCTCGAGGAGTGGCTCGGCGGCGACCTGTCGGGTGACTCGGCGTTGCAGCAGGTCGCCAGCTACCGCTTCGACGACCCGAAGGGCGAGGTCGGCATCGAGGCCCTGCTGGTCACCCGCGGCGGCCCCGTGCGTCAGGCAGTGCTGACCTATCGGGCGACGCCACTCGACGCTGCCGCCGACCACCTGATCACCACGATGGAGCACTCCGTGCTCGGCACGCGGTGGGTGTACGACGGTCAGGGCGACCCGGTCGCCGTTGCGGCGTACCAACGCGCGCTGGCCGGCCAGCAGGAGCAGGCCGCGCTGGAGATCTGGGACGGCGGCGCCCTCGTGGGCGCGCGGGACCCGAGCGTCGAGCTGACCCTCAACCACCCCGCCGCGTCTCCCGACGGGCTCGACGTGCACCTGGCCACCGAAATCGCCGACGCCCACGTCGCCGGCCCCACCCTCGTCGCCCGCTGGGACGGCGGGGAAGGCATCGTGGCCTGGGCCTGATCCAGCGGATCAGGGAAGCAGCTCCACGGCCTCCTCGACCGTGTCGACCAGGTGCACGTGCGGCTCCATGGCCCGCCCGGCGGCGAGCGACGACAGCAGCGGCCACGCGGGCACGGTCCTCGTCCAGTGCTCCACCCCGACGAGCACCATCGGCGCGACCGACGACTCGTCGGCGTAGTAGTTCTCGCAGGCGTCCTGGAAGATCTCCTGCACGGTGCCGCCGGCTCCGGGCAGGAACACGATCCCGGCGTCGCACACCTCGAGCAGGATCGCCTCGCGGGTGGCGTTGCGGACGTACTTCGCGATCGCGGTCGCGAACGGGTTTGGCGGCTCGTGCCCGTAGTGCCAGGTCGGGATGCCGAGCGACTCGACGCCGGGGGAGTGGGCGTCGATCACCTCGAACGCGCTGGCCGCCCAGGCGCCGACGTCGGGCATGAAGGACGGCTACGGCGGCCAGCGACGCCAGCGCCGCGTCGAGCACCGACGCAGGGTGCGCCGAGAGGTATGCCCCGAGGTTGGCCGCCTCCATCGCGCCCGGTCCGCCGCCGGTCGCGACGGTCCGCCGCGCGGCGAGGGAGCGGCCCAGGCCAGCGGCGGACGCGTATGCGGACGAGCCGCGTTGCAACGCGTGCCCGCCCATCACGCCGACGATCGACCGGTCCCGGGTCCACGTCGAGAGCGCCTGGTCGATCGAGTGGTCGTGCAGCGCCTGCGCGAGCGCGTCGTCCTGGTCGGGCACACCACGCGACCACGCGTAGGCCCGCGCGTCGAACGACTCGGCATAGACGGGGGAGTCGTAGAGGTCGCGCGGCGAGTAGAGCGTGCTGCGGAAGGTGTCGAGCGGCACGTCGGGCACGCGCGGCAGGACGACGGCCCCGCGGCGGCGTACGGACTCCTCGTCCTCGGGCTCGAACGTGCACCCCTGAAACAGCGACTGCGCGACCTCCACGGACGCCAACGCCGAACCGCGGTGGAACAGGTCGAGCCCCGTCACCCGCCAGCCGGCCAGCGACCGCGCCCCAGTGGCGAGGCGGCGGTCGAAGTCGGCCAGCGTGGTGACATCGATGACGCGTCCGCGGGTGTGGTGCACGCGCCGACTCTAGAACGCGTGCGCCATCAGCTCCCCGAACAGCTCCTGCTCATCGACGTCCAGCCCACGGGCACGGAACCACGTGCACATGTTGGCGCAGTCACGCAGCAGGAAGTCCATGCCCTGCGGGTTGCCGACGAGGTCGACGATCTGCGGGAGGTCGATGATGACCAGGCGTTCGCCTGCGGCGAGGGTGTTGTACGGCGACAGGTCACCGTGCACGATGCCCGACTGCACCATCGTCGCCAGCGAGTCGCGCAGCTGCTCGAAGTAGAACGCCAACAGGTCCGGCGCCGGGCGGGTCTGCGCGAGCCGCGGAGCCGTCTCGCCGTCATGCGGTGATCCACTCCATCAGGATCTCGGTGCCCTCGATCTGGACCGGGTAGGGCACCGGCAGCCCGAGCTCGTGGAAGCGCTTGAGCGCGCCCCACTCCGAGGTCGCCCACTCACCCGCGGCGACGATGCGGCCCCACGTGGACTTGCGCTTGAGGGCACGCTCGTCGCGCGAGCGCTTCATCGAGCGGCCCTCGGTGTAGTTGGCGGCGCGGTGGAAGTTGCGGTGGTCGGTGTCGCGGTAGCGCTTCGCCGCCATGATGACTCCGCCGTCCGGGTCGAGCGGATCGGCCCGCTCGATCAGGAAGACGTCGGCTTCCTTGCCGGTCTTGAGGATGCCGAGCTCGGTGTCGATGGCGCCCTGGGACGTCACGATCCAGTCGGGGCGCGGCTCGGGGCCACGCATGAGCGGCTCGACGTCGAGCCAGGTGGACCAGCGCTGGTTGGGCGCGAGGTCTTCGTCGTACGCGCGGAAGTCGAAGGTGAAAGCTGGGTCGAGCTCGTCAGCCGAGCCCGGAGTGTGCTGAGACAAGGGTGCTCCAGGAATGAGAGAGACGGTCTGCGGACAGGCCGAGGACAGTGATGGACATGTCACGGCTCCTCTCATCTGGTGGCTGCGCGACGTGCGCGGCACACGTGCTCGGAACCATGGTGGGGTGTGCGACCCCGGTGCGGCAACCGGTTTATCGGGCGGAGGTAGGTTGCTCGGCGTGATGTCTCGAAACCTGGCCCGCTCGCTGGCCGCAGCCGTGTCCCTGCCACTCCTGGTCGGGGGTGGGTACGCCGCAGCGGTGGACGACGCACGAGCACCCGCACCGGGCGCCAGCGGGATCGGCGACAGCTACTGGCCGCTCGACGGCAATGGCGGCATCGACGTGTCGGCGTACAAGATCAGGAACACCTACGACATCCGCAAGCAGGCGCTCAGGGGCAGCACGACGATCACGCTGACCGCCACCAGCGACCTCAGCAGCTTCAACCTCGACTTCCTGCTGCACGTGAAGAAGGTCACCGTCGACGGCGCCATCGTCGACTTCGACCAGACGCACCACGAGCTGACGATCACGCCGTCCACCCCGACTCCGCTGACGGCCGGGTCCAGCCACACGGTCAAGGTCACCTACGCCGGCCGCCCGGACACCAAGCGCTACGCCGGCGAGGGGAACTGGCTCGCCAACGAGCGCGAGGCGGTCGCGATGAACCAGCCGCACATGGCGACGTGGTGGTTCCCCGCCAACGACCACCCGATCGACAAGGCCCGCTTCGACATCATCACGACCGTCCCGAAGGGTCGCGAGGTGATCGCCAACGGCAAGCTCGTGAGCAAGAAGAAGACCAAGCGCGGGACCACGTGGCGCTGGCGTGCCGACGAGCCGATGGCGCCCTACCTCGCATTCTTCGCTGCGGGCGACTTCACGATCAAGAAGGGCACCAGCAACGGACTGCCCTGGGTCAACGCGGTGTCGAAGCAGCTCTCGGCCAGTGAGCAGAAGTCGTCGCTCAACCTGCTCAGCCACACACCGGAGGCCGTGAAGGCGCTGTCCGCGGACCTCGGGCCCTACCCGTTCTCGGTGACGGGCGGCCTGACCACCGGCCTGCCGGTCTTCTTCGCGCTCGAGAACCAGACCCGGCCGACGTATCCCTCGGTCGGTGGGGACAACGTCAGCCTGATCGTGCACGAGATCGCGCACCAGTGGTTCGGCGACAGCGTCGCGGTCGCCCGCTGGCGCGACATCTGGCTCAACGAGGGCGCTGCCACGTTCATGGAGTGGCGCTTCGCCGAGCAGCACGGTGGCAAGTCCGCCGCCGACACCCTGCGCACCGTCTACGACGGCATCGGTGCCTCCGACGACTTCTGGCAGCTCTCGCTGGCCGATCCGGGCGCCGACCACATCTTCGACGAGGCGGTCTACGACCGCGGCGGCATGACTCTGCAGGCGCTGCGCAACCGCATCGGCGAGGACAAGTTCTGGCTGCTGATCCGCACCTGGCTCGACACGAAGGCCGGCGGCAACGGCACGTCCGAGGAGTTCGAGGCACTCGCCGCACAGGTGAGCGGCCAGGACCTGACCGGCTTCTTCACGGCGTGGCTGCGCACCCAGGCCAAGCCCGCCAGGACGGCCGACAACGGGCTCGCCTGAGCGCGGCCGCGCTCCAGCGACTCAGCGAACTCCCCACGAGTAGGTCTGCTTCCGCAGCTTCAGATACATGAAGGTCTCGGTCGACACGACGCCCTCGATCGTGCGGATGCGGCCGGAGATCAGCTCGAGCAGCTGGGCGTCGTCCTCGCACACCGCCTCGACGAGCAGGTCGAAGGTGCCGGCGGTGATGACGATGTACTCCACGGCATCGAGCTCTGCGAGCTGGTCGGCGATGGGTTCGACCGGGCCCACCACCCGGATCCCGATCATGGCCTGCCGGGCGAAGCCCAGCTGGAGTGGATCGGTGACGGCGACGACCTGCATGACACCGCTGTCGGTGAGCCGCTGGACGCGTTGGCGCACGGCGGCCTCCGACAGGCCGACGACCTTCGCGATCGCGGTGTAGGACTTGCGGCCGTCCTGCTGCAGCTGCTCGATGATCGCCTTCGACACGGCATCGAGGGGGGCAGCACGATCGGCCTGGCTGGTCCGGGTAGTCACGTGCGGCATCGTGTCAGGGCGTGCCATGTCGTACAAGAAGCCGGGGTTTACCGTCGGATTCAGTCGCCTGTGCGTCGGTGTCCGACGGATTTCCTTGTTCGTCGCGAGCGGACATGACAGCATCCGGTGCACCACCACCGTTCGCAAGGAGGTCTGGACATGACCGCCGCGATCACGCTCCGGGGCCTCGTGCGGCACTTCGGGGAGGTGCGCGCTGTCGACGGGGTCGACCTGGACATCGCCGAGGGTGAGTTCTTCTCGATGCTCGGGCCGAGCGGGTCGGGCAAGACGACGGTGCTCCGCCTGATCGCCGGCTTCGAGCAGGCGACGGCGGGCGGGGTCCTGCTCGCGGGTCGCGACGTCACCGCGCTGCCGCCGTACGCGCGCGACGTCAACACGGTCTTCCAGGACTACGCGCTGTTCCCGCACATGTCCGTCCGGGAGAACGTCGAGTACGGCCTGCGGGTCAAGAAGGTGCCCGCCGCCGACCGGCGCAGGCGCGCGGCCGAGGCGCTCGAGGCGGTCCGCCTGGAGGCGTACGGCGATCGCCGACCGCAGCAGCTCTCCGGTGGCCAGCGACAGCGCGTCGCGCTGGCTCGCGCGCTCGTCAACCGGCCGAGCGTGCTGCTCCTCGACGAGCCACTGGGCGCCCTCGACCTCAAGCTCCGTCGCGAGATGCAGGTCGAGCTGAAGCAGCTCCAGCGCGAGGTCGGCATCACCTTCGTCTTCGTCACCCACGACCAGGAGGAAGCGCTCACGATGAGCGACCGGATCGCGGTGTTCAACGCGGGCCGGATCGAGCAGGTCGCGTCGCCCACCGAGCTCTACGAGTCCCCGGCGACGTCGTTCGTCGCCGGCTTCGTCGGCACCTCCAACCTGCTGACCGGGGACGCGGCCCGACGGATCATGGGGCGGCCGGGGACCTTCAGCGTCCGGCCCGAGAAGATCCACCTGGACGGAGCCGTCCCCGCGCGATCAGCGGGACCGTGACCGGCGTCGTCTACCTCGGCTCGGTCAACCACTACATCGTCGATGTCGACGGCGGCGACACCCTCACCGTGCTCCGGCAGAACCTCCATGGGGGCGCCGACCAGCTCGTGGCGGAGGGTCAGCGCGTCGACCTGTCATGGCAGGAGGAGCACGTCATCGATCTGACCCCGTCGGACGGGGGGGACCCCGGGGCCAGCCACGCCTCAGCGGTCAGCAACGAAGGAGACACCATGAGATGCACACGAGTCGCCCGCGCCCTGGTCGGCGCTGCAGTCCTGGCGGTGTGGCCGCTGGATGCGGCACCGAGTCCGACGACGGAGGCGACGGCGGCGGCGGCGGTGCCGGCGCCAGCGAGGATGCGGGCTTCACGCCGCCAGACCTGCCGATGGCCGAGGAGGTCGGCGACATGGAGGGTGAGCTGAGTGTGCTGGCGTGGCCCGGCTACGCCGAGGACGGCAGCACCGACAAGGCCGTCGACTGGGTGACCCCGTTCGAGGAGGCCACCGGCTGCGAGGTCAGCGTCAAGTACTTCGGCACCTCCGACGAGGCCGTCACCCTGATGAAGTCGGGCCAGTACGACGTCGTGTCGGCGTCCGGGGACGCGTCCTTGCGGCTGATCGCGGCCGGCGACGTGGAGCCGGTCAACACCGACCTCGTCCCCAACTACGCGGACGTCTGGGTTCCTCAAGGACCGCGACTGGAACGCCGTCGACGGCCAGATGTACGGCGTCCCGCACGGGTACGGCGCCAACCTGCTCATGTACAACACCGAGGACGTCTCCCCGGCCCCCACCAGCTGGAGCGCCGTCTTCGACGACGCCGCGGCCCAGACGGGGAAGGTGACCGCCTACGACTCGCCCATCTACATCGCCGATGCGGCGCTCTACCTGATGAAGCACCAGCCGGACCTCGGCATCGAGAACCCGTACGCCCTCGATGACGACCAGCTGGCCGCGGCGGTCGACCTGCTGAAGCAGCAGAACGAGCACGTCAGCGAGTACTGGTCGGACTACCTCAAGGAGGTCCAGGCGTTCACCACGGGCGACAGCACCGTCGGCACGACCTGGCAGGTCATCGCCAACCTCGCGCAGGCCGACAAGGTCCCGGTCGAGGCGATCCTTCCCGAGGAGGGCGCCACCGGCTGGTCGGACACCTGGATGGTGAGCTCGAAGACCGAGCACCGCAACTGTGCCTACGCGTGGCTCGATCACATCATCAGCCCGCAGGCCAATGCCGACGTGGCCGAGTGGTTCGGTGAGGCGCCGGCCAACGAGAAGTCCTGCGACGTCGCCTCTGAGGGCCACTGCGCGACCTTCCACGCCGGGGAGGAGGACTACGCCGAGCAGATCTGGTACTGGACGACCCCCATCGAGCAGTGCCTCGACGGGCGGACCGACGTGAAGTGCACGACCTACACCCAGTGGACCCAGGCCTGGACCGAGGTCAAGGGCTGAGTCATGGCCAACGGCATCCTGCACCGCCATCCCCGGCTCCGGCTCGGGCTGCTCCTCGGGCCGCCCATGCTGTGGCTGGGGGTGGCGTACCTCGGTGCCCTGGCCGCCCTGTTCATCACCTCGCTGTGGACCGTCGACGGCTTCACCGGCAACATCCAGCGGACCTGGACGCTGCAGAACTACCGCGACCTGTTCTCCATCGACGTCTACCGCTCGGTGACGGTCCGCACCCTGGTCGTGGCGTTCTCCGTGACCCTGATCGACGCCGTCCTGGCCCTGCCGATCGCGATCTACATGGCCAAGGTGGCGTCGGTCCGGTGGCAGCGGGTGCTGCTCATCGCCGTGCTCACGCCGCTGTGGGCGTCCTACCTCGTCAAGGCCTATGCCTGGCGCGGGATGCTCTCCGACTCCGGTCCGGTCGCCTGGCTGGCCACGCCGTTCGGGCTGGACACGCCGGGCTACGGACTCGCGGCGACGGTGATCACGTTGTCCTACCTGTGGCTGCCCTACATGATCCTGCCGGTGTACGCCGGCCTCGAGAGGTTGCCCAACTCGCTGCTCGAGGCATCGGCCGACCTCGGCGCCGGCACCGCCATGACGCTGCGGCGGGTCGTGATGCCGGTGCTGGTCCCGGCGTTCGTCGCCGGGTCGATCTTCACGTTCTCCCTCACCCTGGGTGACTACATCGCGGTCAAGATCGTGGGGGGCTCCAACCAGATGCTCGGCAACGTCGTCTACGACAACTTCCTCACCGGCAACAACATGCCGTTCGCCGCGGCCGTCTCGACGATCCCGGTCGTCGTGATGCTCGCCTATCTCGGCGCCGCGCGACGTACGGGAGCTCTGGACAACCTGTGACGCTCTCGCC
>CAVUNB010000017.1:0-29783 GCA_963742685.1 uncultured Actinomycetota bacterium
ACACCTTGATCGCGGAGGCGAGTGACTTGTGGGTCACCGAGTAGATCTCGACGGGATCGGTGGTCGGGATCGCGGCTTCGAGGATGTCGACAGCGTCATGCATCTGCTGCCCGTGAGCGTTGGCGGCGCTCAACCGATAGACGTCCGAGCGCGTGCGGATCAGCGGGAGTACGGCGTCAGCGAGCGCGGTCACCTCGACCCGACCTGTTGTCGTTCCGATCGCCAGTCCGGACGCTCCGTCAGCATGCCGACCCACCTTTCCCCGGCCTCCAACAGCTGCCTGCCTCACGACCTCGCTGAGTCGTCATGATCCCATCCGATCTCCACCACGCCATCGCCCGTCCCACTCTCATTCAGCACCCGCTTGAGCCATTACGCCTCTGGCAGATCGAGGCGAAGGGTCGCGAATCAACTCCGAGTTGACCCGATCAGCGCGCGCGGTTCTGGGGATGCCTCAGGGAAGATCTGGATCTGGATGGTCGGTTGAGAACCGTTGCTCAGCGGCGTCTTCGATGAGTTCGTGGTCGCGCAGCCACTCGACGGCTCGGCGCTGGGCTCGAACATCACGCAGGTTGTGCCACGCCGAGATCAGTTCGGGGTGGTGCTCATAGAGCTCGTTCTTGAATCGTCTGAACGGTCCCCGTCCTCGCAGCGCATGGCTCAGGCGTTGACCGGCCCCGCGGTCGCTGATGCCCTCGGCGAAGTCGGCCATGTCCTGAAACCACACGTATGACGGAAGCGGCTCGATGGTGATGAGATCCAACTCAAGGATCTCGACAGGGTTCTCTCCGTCGATGCCCGTGTCGCTGGCCCAGAACGCCACCTGGCCCGTGCGCGGGTCGACCAACCATGGTTCGTAGTCAGTCTGATCCGCGAGCGCCGTTGCAACCTCGTCTACGTCGATTGCGCTGAGGTCGAGCATCCGTTCAGGCTAGAACCCGGGCGTCGCGTGCGACAGATCAGAGGGCAGGCGGTGGCGCTTTCGCGGCGGAAGGACCTACATCCAGCGCGAGCGCAGGTTCCGTGCTGACTTGCGTCGTGCGGACGTCGCGGTTCGTCCCCGAGCCACCACTCCAGACCGTCCTAGCCTTGGATTGCGAGCGCGATGGTGGCCAGGGCCATGACAAAGGTTGCGACGCCAGCCACATGGTTGCGGTCGCTACTCGCTTGGACTGCTCGGCCGCTTCTTGGGCGGCAACGGTGGCTTTGGCCTGCAGGATGGTGAGCGCGGCGTGTGCGTCTCCCGCGTCCCGCGTCTGCGTTGTCGCGATGAAGCGCTGGATGAGGGTCGGGGTATCAAGCGACCACAACTTTTCGGTGAAGTTCATGTTGTCCCAGCTTTGTGGCTCGTTAACGTCACCCATACCGACCTCAAGCGTTCCCGGAGTACTTCAATTCCCATCCTGTTCGCTGGCCTACACATGTGATGCCCAATCACGTCGCCAGCCCGTGCGGGTAGACGCGGCGGAACGACGTATGCGCAGGTAGCTGCACGCTGACTCGTCGACCGTAGGAGTGACGAGGACCGCAGGGCTTCGCGCCGCACCCTGCGGCAAGATGTGCAGATGGATCTCTGGCTCTTCTGGATCGGCTTCACTTTCGTCGTAGTTGGGCTCGGTTTGTCGCTTCGCGCGATCTACATCGTGACAACTAAGCGAGGCCTGGATGCAGCCTGATTAGGGGCCTTCAAAGGACGCAGGCGGCGGTCCGACAGGCTTGGTCGAGGTTGGCGCGCTCGCCCGAACCCATTGACGTCCGTCCAGTAGGCATTCCTAGCGGTGAAGCATTCGGCAGTTTCGTGATCACCGGGAGTGCGTCAGGGACGGCTGGGCCGCTCACGGTTGAGGCGCGCCTTCAGGCTCTTGAGGAAGGTATCCAGCAGGTGCGGGATGCGATCTCTGCTCAGGCCCACGACCTGTCGGGGCGCGTCGACTCGTTGCGGGCCGACTCCGAACAGTGGGCCGCAGCGATCGAAGGACGCATCGAGTCTGCCGAGCAAGAGGCGGACAAGATCGATGCGGTTGCGTTCAATTCGGAGATGCTCGGCGTAGCCTTCATCGCGCTGGGCACTCTTATTCAGGCGATCTCGACGCTTCTCAGGAGGGGCGCTCTCTCTTCGCAGATGCTCGACATGCGGCGGAATGAACCAGCGCGTTCCGACGCATCGTCCTCTTCCGAACGGTTCAGGCGTCCGCTCAACGGCGTTGCGACTCGCCATGGGTGGTGGCAGTGTCTGGGTGATGCTGGACCTAACCTTTCGGCCGCGCCTCGTGCATGTCCTCGCGGCCGGCGTGGTCTTCGCAGTTTGCCTGTTGACGGTTCCGTTGATCGAGTCAGGCGGCAGTGAAAGCTATGGAACGCTTCTCTTCCTGAATGCGCTTAGAGCTCTGGGCGCAGTTGCCGCCGCCTTGTTCGGAGTTGGCGCGATCGTTGAAATCTGGTGGCCGGCGGTGGCGCTCATACGCGGTGATAGCAGTCGATCTGCTTGACCAGGTCATGCGCGAGACGGGGGCCATCACGACCAGCGCGGCGAAGGTCCTTATGGGAGACGTCGAGGCATCAAAGCTCATATCCAATGCCTTCCAACTACCGTGGACGATGGGCTCGGGCGAGCTCATGCAGCAGGCGAGAGCTGCCCTCCACGACGCCCGCATGGCTGGCTTCGACGATGCTGAAGCCCTGCATGGCCGCGCATTGAGTGAAACTAAGGAGATGGGCCTACGCGCCCAGAGAATGCGAGAAGCTGCGCTGATGCTCGCAAATGCTTGCCGCAGGGTTCGGCGATCGAGCTGCTTGGGGAGGCCGTGCGACTGGATCGCGCCGTTCAAATTTTGATTGGGCACCTTCAACCATCATCTGGGCCTCCGCTAGCCCAGGCCGCACTCGTGAGCATCGACGTGCCAGAGGTCATCCGAAGGGGGCTCCGCGTGGCCAGCCAAGTGCACCGACCCTTCGCGGAGTTGCGAGATCGGATCGCCGATCCTGAGCTTCTGAGTGAACTGACTAGCCGAGAAGAGCGCACGGCGGCCAGGGTAAGAGCCCAGCTCGAACTTCAGCGCACGCGCCGTGAAAACCGCGAGTGGCTCCGGCAATGGCGGAAGGAGTCGGAGGGAAATCTTCGCTTACATGGATAACGAGCTTCAACAACTCCACCAAGCAGTTGACGAATGGTCAAGGAAGACCTCCGACGAATCCGGTTAGCGATCCTGACTAACGTCAACACTGCCGCGCAATGACTGAAGCCCCAGGTACTGCGACGCGTGACGACGGCCGTAAGACGATGCCATCGTGAGCACACCAGGCCACTCAGACGGTGTGACCCCCCGCCACCCGTTTGTGCAGCAGTGGGGTGACGGCCCACGCTAGGCGGAAAGGCTCACTTATCGCGGCATGTCCGGATGTTCCGCAGAGGTCGGGTGCCACTACTGCCCACGTCCGAACCTCTCGCGCCACCGTGCAAGGGCCACCGCATGAAGCGTGAGATTGAGCGCCGCTCGCCCGCGGCCACGGCGAGGAACAAGCCGGAGTCCACGGTGTGAATCGCCCTGGGTTGGTTGGAGTCTCCATCGTTTGGAAACGAGGATGGACTCATGCCGAAGGACACGACCCCGGGGAAGCCGACGACACGTCGCTACAGCTCCGAAGAGAAGGCCGCTGCGGTTCGGATGGTCAGGACGCTGCGTGCCGAGCTGGGCACCGAGCACGGCACGGTGCAACGCGTCGCAGCGCAGCTGGGGTACGGCACCGAGTCGGTCCGGTCCTGGGTTCGCCAGGCCGACATCGACGAGGGTCACGTGCCGGGTGTCAGCACGGGTGACGCGGCGCGGATGAGAGCGCTCGAGCAGGAGAACCGTGAGCTGAAGCGGGCGAACGAGATCCTGAAGAGGGCCGCCAGTTTCTTCGGGGCGGAGCTCGACCGCCAGCACAAGAAGTAGCCGCGTTCATCGACGCCAACCGCGACGATGTCGTCGCGGGCCGGCGTCTGGGGGTCGAGCTCATCTGCAGCGTGCTGCAGGTGGCCCCGAGCAGCTACTACGAGATCAAGACCCGGCGACCGTCGGCTCGTGCCCAGCGCGACGAGGTGATGGGTGCGGTCGTGCGGCAGCTGTGGGACGACAACTACCGGGTCTACGGGGCACGGAAGGTCTGGAAGGCAGCCCAGCGTGCCAGCCATGACGTCGGCCGCGATCAGGTCGCTCGGCTGATGCGCTCCGCCGGGATCGAGGGTGTCCGGCGCACCAAGCGGGTCCGGACCACCAAGCCCGACCCGGACATGCCGCGGCACCCCGACCTGGTGGGCCGCGACTTCACCGCCACGGCACCGAACCAGCTGTGGGTCACCGATCTGACCTACGTGCCGACCTGGGCCGGCGTGGCCTACGTCTGCTTCATCATCGATGCCTACTCCCGGACGATCGTCGGGTGGCGGGTCGCATCCCACATGCGGACCACGATGGTCCTCGACGCCATCGAGATGGCCCGGTGGTCACGAGGTGCCCAGCTCGCCGGGCTGCGGTGTCACAGCGATGCCGGATCGCAGTTCACGTCCATTCGCTACGGCGAGCGCCTGGCCGAGATCGGCGCGGTGCCCTCGATCGGCACCGTCGGCGACTCGTATGACAACGCGCTCGCCGAGACCGTGAACGGCTACTACAAGGCCGAGTTGATCCGCGGACCCGCACGTGAGGGACGGCCGTGGAAGACCGTCGAGGACGTCGAGCTCGCCACCCTGAGCTGGGTCCACTGGCACAACCACGACCGACTGCACGGCTACCTGGCCGACGTCCCGCCAGCAGAGTTCGAGCAGTCGTTCTACGCTACGAAACGGACCGACCAACTCCTGGTCGGAATCCAATAGCCCGAGTCTCCATCAGACCCAGGGCGATTCAGTGACCTCGTTGGACGCGAGGACGGGCAACGTCCAGGGCGCACCCAGCGCACCCATGGCGAGCAACCCCAGTCCCAATCCGATGTTGGCATCGGGGGTGCCCTGCAAGGCGCTCAAGCCGATGTACCCGACCACCAGAGCCAGGAGGATGCCGTGCGCCAACCATGACGCGGACCTCGTGGCTTGTGCCGTGTTCGTCATTGCACGGTTCCCCTTGGCTTCGCCCGAATGCTCCATAGGCAGAGCGTGACGGCAAGCGACAGCACCTGCGTGAGTACGCAGACCCGTCCGGCCGAGGTTCGGCGGCTGTTGTGCGGGACGCACGAGTGAGCCGTCTCGGATGCACGCTCATTGGCATGAGTGGATGTTTCGGAGCCGCGCCGACAGGCGGCGGTTAGACGCGGTCGACAGGCCACTGATGCGCATCCGTCGGAGGCGCGGATGAGCGTCTCGGCTCGGCGCGAACGATCGGCACTCACGCGCTGCGACTTGGACTAGCGAAGACCAAGCGCACAGGGCACGATTGGTGCATGAACGGCGGATGGCTGGCTGGCGCAACTGTGTTCGTGGGCGCATTAACCGCCATAGTCACCAACCTGGTGACTGACAGGTGGAGTTGGACCCTCGCCGCGACCCTCGTCGCCCTTATAGCCGTCGGCATCCTGCTCGCCGTCCTGCACAGCGGCCGATTAGACACGAAGAACTCGGCGGCTGGGCCGACTAACTCGGGAACGTACTCCGCCAAGCAGAAAACCCTGCGGATCGACGTCGGCGGAGATTACGTCGGCGGAGATAAGGTTGCCGGCGATAAAGTGGCGGGCGACAAGGTCGCGGGCGACAAGCATGTCAGGGACGCAGATCCGAAGCCATGAAAGCGCGACCAAGGGTTGATTCACAGGCAACCGCGAGTGGGGGGCGAGGAGCACTCGGAGACCACGTTGAGGGCGACAAAGTCGCCGGTGACAAGGTTGGTGCCGACAAGGTCGCCGGGGACAAACATGCGCCACACTTCGGCTCCCGCGCGCCCTTGGTCTACATCGCGGGAGATAATCACTCCCCGCTCCTCCAGGACGCCGCAACGGCGGCTAGGCACCAACCCATCCACCAACTGCCAACAACCCCTGCTGACTTCGTAGGGAGACGAGCAGAACTTCGAAAGATTGATCGCTGGGCGAAACTCGGTCCCCGAACCGTCAATCAATATTTGCGGCCGTCCAGGGAGTGGGAAGTCCGTACTTGCCGTCCAAGCGGCGAGACTCCTCGCGTCCGCTTGGTCCGATGCAGAACTGTATATCGACCTCCGAAGCGATGGGGAAGAAATCGACATTGCTGAAGTTCTTGCTGGATTGCTCGTCATACTAGGACTGCCGGCATCCGAAGTACCCCAAGGAGTCGGGCTCCGCTCAGCAATGCTTCGTTCCCAGCTAGCTTCCAAGAGAGTCGTCTTGGTTATCGACAACGCCGTCAGCTCGGAACAAGTCTCGCCCATTACTTCCGGGAGCGGCGAGTGGCGCGTAATCGTGACTAGTTGGACCTAATTGTCCGAACTTGGTGGCGCTAGGCAGATGACTTTAAACACTCTTGATGACGAATCCGCAGCGGCACTACTTACAGCCATCGGCAGAAGGCCGCTGGCCGCATCTGATCAGCCCAAATTAGTAGCGATTCTTAGTGGTGTGATCGACTTCCATTGGCCATCCGCATTGCAGGCGGCGTCCTCCGTGCCAGGCCTCATTGGGGATGGAGTGATCTTTCGCGACTTCTTCAGGACGCACAAACGGGAAAAATTGGCAAAAGTATCGACGCACAAGTCAACCAGCCGAGCTTCAAGGTCGCTTACGATAATCTTTCGCAAGAGAGTGCGCTTGCTCTCAGGCTCCTGCTCTGACAGCTGACGCGGGTTATACCCAGAGATCTATCGCAGACGTTGCTCCGCGGCACGGAATATGACGACGTTATGGATGATCTAATCGTCCGGCAACTGATCGAGCCAGTCAGCGGCGGGGCCGTCCGCATGCACGACCTTCTTTCCCTCTTTGCGCAGCAGCGGTCTGAGGAAGCGGACTCTGGCCGTCTCCGAGCAGATGTCCTCGCGATGGTCACGGATTGGACCATTCGGAAGTTGGGCGTGGACTACCCACGAAAGTTGTTCGAGGCCCATAGCCATCTGCCTTCCGTCCTGCCGCTCCCGGAACTGCTGGAAACTCGGGCACACTATCTTGACATACCAATTCGATTGGGAGACGGATTGGTCGCTCCCGTCAACGAGGTGTTCCCGAACAGCATCGCCGTCTGCTGATTCAAGCGCCGGGTGGAAGCGGAAAGACAACTCTAGTTAACCAGCTCTGCTTGACGGGAGGGGAGCAGTTGCTTGCGGGCGAACCCACTCACGTTCCATTCTTGGTGCTTGCTCGCGACACTCCGCCAGGCGCAGAGGCCATTGACTTGCTGGCATTGGTTCGACAGACCCTTAGGTACCGTTATACCCATGATGTCACTGACGAGGCACTCCAGCACATCTTCTCCACTGGGCGCGGGCTGTTGATAATCGATGGTCTTGACGAGATACCAGACACCTTCACGCGACAGACACTGGTCTCTGCGATTGAGGCTTTTGTGGGTGCATTTCCCCATTCTGCGATGCTCGTGACATCGAGACCAAGCTTTCAAGTTAGTGACATGCTTCAGGTTTCGCGAGGTCCGAACTCACAGCGTGGTCTCGAAAACTGCGGCGCGAGTATGCAGAGAAGCTTTCCGGTCTGGACTACTTTGGAAGCCGTGTGGTTGATATCGTTTCCTCGCTGGAGGACACGGGTCAAGACCGGTCGGCTTTCCTCACCACCCCCCTTGGATTCCAACTGGCCGTTCGCTCTTCCAGCTTGCATGCAAGGGTTGCCTTTGACGAACTCGAAATGGTGCCGGTATCTAGTCGAAGGAAGCTTACAGCGAGAGTACGTTCGAGGGACCGCTTCGCATGGCCCCGATCTTCGCCTGCTTGGGTATGCCGCGTTTATGATGCAAGCGCACCCAACGACTGGTACAATAATAGCAGTCGCTCCGCTCTAAGTGAGCTTTTATCTGACTACGTACGTCAGATAGAGGGAATGGATCTCAAGAATAGAGGTGAGTTGGGGTGGGCTGACGGAGGCGAACCTGGAGCGCGGACGATCTGATCTCCACAATGAGCCGCGGCAGCATCCTGGTCGAGGTCGGGAAGAGCGAGTCCGGAGAGTCGATGTACGGGTTTACGCATGGCTTGGTCCGCGAATACCTAAGCAGCCGCCCACTTAGCAGATCAATCGCCTGAAGACGTGGCCCGCTCTGTGAGCATTAGAAGCGATGATGAGGCTTGGGGCGCGGTCTTCAGGATGGCTCTCAGGATCATCCAGCACACCAGGGGGGCAGAGGCCGCTAGGCGGGATTTAACCTGCTTGACGGCGCTTCCTTGACGGCGCTGGCGTTGGGTCAATTGATGACCTGGACTAGAGTTCTACTCATTGGGAAGCTGACCTCACTGCCGCTTGGGCGCATGTCGCACTGTGCAATTGCTAGGGGTGGGCAAACAACCTGATCGAGGCGGTCTCGATTAGGACTAGGGAGACGCCCTCCACGAGTCGGGGTGCCGGACCGCTCCAAGTGGGCGAAGGGTCGCGCCTCCGGCGTAGCCCATTCTGGGCGAAGTGACTCACCCACGGCTGAGTCGCTCGCAGGCTGAGCCGGCCTCGAGGCACCACCTGGCGACCCCGGCGCACCTACCTTCCATCGGAGGTGGGCGCGGTGGTGGTGTCGATGCGCAAGATGTCGGCAGGTGCCGGCTACAAGTACCTGCTCAAGACCGTGGTGGCCGGCGATGGCGACCGATCCCTGTCGACACCGCTGACCCGCTACTACGCGGAGACCGGGACACCTCCAGGCAGATGGATGGGTTCCGGCGTCAGGGATCTCGGCCTGGAGGTCGGCGCCGAAGTCACCGAGACCCAGCTGGCGCTGCTGATCGGCCACGGGAGGCACCCGCTTACCGGTGACAAGCTCGGCCGCGCCTACCCGGTCTACAAGAGGGAACCGGACGACCCGAAGAAGAAGCCAAGGAAGGCCGTCGCCGGTTTCGACTACACCTTCTCGATGCCCAAGTCCGCCAGCGTGCTGTGGGCGGTGGCCGATGCCGGCACGCAGGCGATCATCGCCGACGCCCACCACGCCGCTGTACGCGACGTCGTCGACTTCATGGAGCGCGAGCTCGCCGCGACTCGGATGGGTGCCGCCACCCCGGATGGTGCAGTCGCGCAGGTCGAGACGAGAGGGCTCATCGCCGCGGCGTACGACCACTGGGACTCCCGTGCCGGCGACCCGCACCTGCACACCCACGTCGTGATCAGCAACAAGGTCCTCACCGCCCGGGACCACAAGTGGCGCTCCCTCGACAGCCACGCGATGTACGCCTGGGGCGTCTCGGCCTCCGAACTGCACCAGGCCGTCCTGGCCGACCACCTGACCCGCGCACTCGGCGTCGAGTGGGAGCCCCGATCCCGCGGCCGAGACCGAAACCCCGACTGGGCGATCGCCTCGGTCCCGCAGTCATTGTCGAGGTTGTTCTCCCAGCGTTCCGCGGACATCGACGTTGCCGCCGACGAGATCATCCAGAAGTACGTCGAGGAACACGGCCACCGTCCTCGCGCCCGCGTGCTCAACAAGATCCGCGACCGCGCCAGCCTTGGCACGCGACCGCCCAAGCACGTCCACTCGTTGGCCGACCTCACCGCAGGCTGGCGAAGAAGAGCCACCGCGCACCTCGGCACTGACGCGACGCAATGGGCCAGACACGGCGTCGACAACCCGCCCGCCCGGCTACTTCGAGCTGACGACGTCGGGCTCGACGTGGTCAGTGACGTCGCGTCGTTGGTGCTGATCGCGGTGGGGGAGAAGCGGTCGACCTGGCGCCGCCCCAACCTCTACGCCGAGGCAGCCCGCCAGACGATGGGCTGGCGCTTCGCCACCACCACCGACCGCGAGGCGATCACCGGCATGGTGGTCGACGCAGCCGAGCACGCATCGCTGCGACTCACGCCGCCCGAGCTGGCGAGCGTCCCGGCCGCGTTCACCCGCACCGACGGCACCAGCGTTTTCCGGCCCAGGCACTCGATCGTCTACTCGTCCGAGCAGCTCCTCGCGGCCGAAGATCGACTCCTCGAACGCGCCGGCGCCAGGTCGGCCCCGACAGTCGAGATCGAATCGTCGACGCCATCACCGCCCAGCCCGTCAGGGGCCAACGCCTCACCACAGAGCAGGCACAGGCGCTGGCCACCATCGCCACCGACGCTCGTCAGCTTGACGTACTCGTCGGCCCAGCGGGCGCCGGCAAGACCACCGCCATGCGCGTATTGAAGAACGTGTGGACCACGCAGCACGGTCGACGCAGCGTCGTCGGCCTTGCCCCGAGTGCCGCCGCGGCCCAAGTCCTGGCCGAGGACCTGGGCATCGACTGCGAGAACACCGCGAAGTGGCTCTACGAACACAGCCGCGGCCGAGCCGCCTTCGCCAAGGACCAGCTCGTCATCATCGATGAGGCAACCCTCGCCGGCACCCTCACCCTCGACCGCATCACGGACCACGCGGCCAAGGCCGGGGCCAAGGTTCTGCTCGTCGGCGACTGGGCACAACTCCAGTCCGTCGAGGCCGGGGGAGCGTTCGCCATGCTGGTGGACGCGCGCGACGACGTCCCCGAGCTGGTCGACATCCACCGCTTCACCCACGAGTGGGAGAAGGCCACGTCCCTCGCCTTGCGCCACGGCCATCCCGAGGCGGTCGACGCGTACCTGTCCCACGACCGGATCCGCGAAGGAACCACGAGGATCTCCTTGACGATGCGTACGCCGCCTGGCAGGCCGACACCGCGGCCGGCAGGTCGCAGCGTGCTGATCGCCGACTCGACCCACGCCGTCAACGACCTCAACACCCGCGCACGGACCGAACGCATCCTGCGCGGGGAGGTCGACGACGGCGAGGGCTGTCGCCCTGGTCGAGGGCACCCACGCATCCTCGGCGACCTGGTCATCACCCGCCGCAACGACCGGCGTCTGCGCACGCTGCGCCACGGTTGGGTCAGGAACGGCGATCGGTGGCACGTCCGGGACGTACGCACCGACGGTTCCCTCGTCGTACGACGACAGGGCGCGAAGTTCGGCGCTGCGATCGTGCTCCCGGCCGCCTACGTCGCCGAGCACGTCGACCTCGGCTATGCCGTGACCGCCCACCGTGCTCAGGGCCTCACCGTCGACACGGCGCACGTCGTCGCGGCGGAGACCACCACGAGGGAGAACCTGTACGTCGCCATGACCCGCGGCCGTGAGTCCAACATCGCCTACGTCGCGCTCGACGACGCCGACGAGAGCCACGGACGGATCCCGGGCGAGGACGTCAGCGTGCGTGACGTGCTCCTGAAGATCCTCGCCAACAGCGGCGCAGAACCCTCTGCCCACCAGACGATCCGCGACGAGCAGGAGACCTGGGGCTCCATCGCCCGAATGGCCGCCGAGTACGAAACCATCGCCGCGGCGGCCCAGGACGATCGCTGGGCCACGTTGATGCGGGCATCCGGTCTCACCGGTGAGCAGGCTGAAGCTGCCATCAGTTCTGAGGCGTTCGGCCCGCTCGCCGCGGAGCTGCGACGTGCAGAGGCCAACGGCCATCAGGTCGAGCGACTCCTGCCGGCCGTCGTGTCCAGGCACGGACTGAACGACGCAGACGACGTCGCTGCAGTCCTGCATCACCGCGTTGCACTTGGGACCAGCCAGCCTCGCGGCCGACGAGCGCCAAGACCTCGCCTCATCGTCGGGCTCATCCCCGAAGCCCTCGGCCCGATGGCGCCCGACATGCGACAAGCCCTCGACGAGCGCCGTGACCTCATCGAACAACGCGCTCGCGAGCTCGCCGCCGACGCCGTTCGTACCAAGGCTCCTTGGGTACGGCGCCTCGGCGAACCGCCCACGGACCGACGCGATCGCGCCCAGTGGGATCAGGCCTTCGTCACTCATCGCCGCGTACCGCGATCGGTACGCCATCACGTCGCACAGCGCCGCTCGGTGACAAGGCCACAAGCGATGTCCAGCGTCTCGACCGCGCACGCGCGAGGCTGGCTCAGACCCGGTTGCAGGGAGCGTCGGACGCGCGTGGACGGAGCGCAAGCGTGGACCGTGGAGCGATGGGCATCTGAGGTGCCGGACAGTGTCCGGCACCGGTCACGCTTCCGACGGTGCCGCACAATGTGCGGCACCGGTCTCTTCTCGGTCCCGCTGATTCAGCATGACCGTGCTGACCTGCACGTTTGAGGTAAACCGGTGCCGGACACTGTCCGGTCAGCGACGGTCCCGGCGACTCGCCGGGATCGCGTGACCTACAGGTTGAGCGGCAGCGGTGCCGGCTCCGAGCCGGAACCGTGTGGCCTGCGCGTTCACGGCCGCGAAGCGGTGCCGCACAGATGTGCGGCACCAGCCTTCTGTCACGGTCATGCCGATTCAGCATGACCGGCGTGACCTGCACGCTTACGGCAAACCGGTGATGGACGATGTCCATCACCGCGCGGTGCCGAGGGACCCTCGGCACCGTGGAGATCCCCGATGGCCGGTGCCGCGGGGCCCGCGGCACCGTGAGATCCCCGGCGATCGCCGGAGTGCTCCCTGCGGTCGTGAGGAACGAGCAGCGCGCGGCGCGAACTCGGGACGTCATACGACGACGGTGCGCTTGGGATTCAGGCCGTGTCAAGGGTCGATATTTCGAGCCCCGAGACACTCGATGACAACCGTGGACACCCCGAGACAACCAGCAACGTCGAGCGAAAATTGGCCCGTCGACATCTCACTCCTCGGTCGTCACAGGGCCTCGGAATCGGGTGCCGCGGGCCAGCGAGAACCCATCGAATTGATGCCGAGACCAGCCGAGGTGACCGGCAACAACCGGTACAGTGGGGGAGTCGACAGCCAGTCGATCTCCGTGTAGATCGAGGCAACCAAAGCTAACCAAAGACATTCCGAAGTAGCGGAAATCGGACACAATCGTCCCAGAGGTCGCAGGTTCAAATCCTGCCCCCGCTACAAAATGTTCAGGCCCGGAATCCTTACGGATTCCGGGCCTGAATGCATTTGGAGACTTGATCAACTGTCCACTGACTGTCGTTCGGCGATCCGGTGTGCCCTCGACACGACCCACCGTAGCCACGACGCCAGTGGATCGCGTGACCGGACTTTCCCGAACCTGCAGGTCTGTCGATCTGCGAGGATACGTTCCATGGACGCCCCCATCCTCTGACCACACGAGACGGCGGAAGAACACAGCGATGATCTGGACCGTCAGCACGGTGAAGGACACCCTGGCAAACATCGAACGCTTCGTGGTGCGCAATCTCGCCGGAGGCGCTGACCACGTGGTCGTGTTCGTCGATGATGACGATGCCGAGGCGCTGGACTACCTAGCGAATCATCGTCACGCGACAGGGGTCGCAGCCTTGAGCTGGTGGGGCCAGAGCCGACCTGCGGCGCTCAATAGTCGTCAGCGCATCGCCGCCAATACGGTGCGTGCGATCGCCGCCGGCCTGGGCGATGTCGATTGGCTCTTTCACTTGGACGGCGACGAGGCACTCCAGGTCAACACCGACCGAATCTCAGCGCTGGGTCGCGAGGTGCGTGCCGTGCGCCTCGAGGTACTCGAGTCGGTAGCCGAGTGGGACCCACAGCCGGCGCACGCGAACCTTTTCAAGCGGAAGCTCACCAAGAAGCAACTCAGGCTGCTGGCCGTCCGTGGACTAGTCGAACGCCCGCGAAACGACCACTACTTCCATGGACACGTCAGCGGCAAGGTCGGCGTTCGCCCAGCGCACGATGTGTGGCTGGGAATTCACAGAGCAATGGATTCGCAACGAGAAGTGATCGACGCCTTCGAGGCTCCTTGGCTGCGGATGCTCCACTACGAGTCAGCGTCCGGTGCGGACTTCGTGCGAAAGTGGCGCAACCTCCTTGAGTCCGGGACGCATGCCAATATCCGGACGACACGCACCCAGATAGCCGATGCAATTCAGGCTGAACTTGCGGCCCAAACAACAGATGCACAGGGGTTGAAGCGGGTCTTCGAACAAACAACAGCGGACGACGTGGAGACTCTGCGGTTGTTCGGCTTCCTGGAGGAAATCGATCCTCTGAAGAGCAACCACGCGCCCGTTGCCTACGCCAATCAAGATGCTTTGCTCCACCAGCTCCACGGGCTGATTCCAGAAGACAAGCGAGTCTTTGAGCCCGAGCGAGATGAAGCGGAGGTGCGCGAAGTGCTGCGGCGCGCAGCGGCTTGACCTCGCGTCCGGAGAGCGGGCACTTCCTCCGAGCATCTTTCCTGGTGAGGTAACGGATTCGACGCTGCAGCGCTTTGCTTACCGGCCAGGGGCGTTGGGATTTGTCTTGAGCGAGGACTACAAACGAGAGTCCTGGTCAGCCGCAAGGCTGGCCAGGACTTCTTCTTTGAGCAACAGGCGATCATCGATGCCGACGTCATGGGGGTCCACTGGCCCTGGGTTGTCGGGACGTTCGACTCCTCCGGCAGGCGTAGTCGGGGCCACACCATGGGAGCAGAAGGTTCACCAGTTCCCCCTCAAAGGATGTGTTTCAGATGACCAAGCGCCTACGTATCCTCGGCGTCCTCCTGGCCGTCATCGGCCTTGGTTTCCTCGTCGGCTCCGGCGTGGCCTACGCCAAGGTCCAGGACGGCTACGGCTCCCTGCAGGCCTTCTCGCAGGCCCAGGGCGTGGAGCTCACCTACAACGAGGACGGCGAGCTGACCGACCGCGGCGAGACCGAGGGAGCGGAGGCGATCATGGGCCTGCTGACCGATGACTGGAAGTATCCGGTGGTGCAGTCCCAGCTCGACCCGGCCGACCCGCTGGTCAACACCGCGAGCGAGTACATGTACCAGATGGCCACCGTCAGCTATCACACCCTGCACGGCACCCAGACCGTGGTGCTGGATGAGGACGTGGAGTACAACGGCGAGCTGTTCGAGGCCGGCACCTACGAGTTCGCCATCGACGGCCGCTACTGGAACGACTTCGACCGCGAGCACCCCATCGAGGGCATCGCCCGAGAGCAGGCCTGGACCGGTACCGCGCACGGCCTGGTCGGTGAGCTCGGTGTCGGCACCGTCACCCACTCCGCCCTGCAGCTGGGCCTCGCCATCTCCGGCATCCTCGCCGGGCTGGGGCTCACCTTCCTCCTCGCCGGCCTCGGCCTGGTCTGGGCTGGCAAGGACAAGAACAACCCGGCCGGGACCCCGGTCGCCGAGCGCGACCGAGAGCTCGCCGGAGTCTGAACACCCACCGCACGACCTGGTGACCAACTGAACAGAGGCGTCCAAGCGGGCGAATCAGCACACCAGAACCCGAGTGGGTCAGGACGGGGCGGCCGACAGGCCGCCCCGTTCGTGCGTCTCGCGACGGAATGCCCATGGCGCGTCGAGTGTTGTGCTCAGTCATGACCGAAGAACAGGACTCCCGCCGCGTCTCGCTGCTGCTCGGTCTCCTCTTCGGAGTCGTCGGCATGGGCTCATCCTCGGCTGCGATCGCGCTGCCGATGATCGCCGCCGAGTTCGACGTGAGTGTCGGCGTCGCGGCGTGGACCATCAGTGGCTACGTCCTCTTCCTCGCCGTCACCACAGCTGTCTACGGGCGGGTCTCCGACCTGGTCGGTGTCCGCTGGCCGTTGGTCTTCGGGGTCTCCTTGATGACGGTAGGCGCGCTCGCCGCGGCGCTGGCCCCCACCTTCTCGGTGCTTCTGGTCGCGCGGCTGTTCCAAGGCGCCGGTGCCGCCGCTGTCCCGACCCTGGGTGTTGCCGTCCTGAGCGCCAGGTACGCCGGCGCAGTGCGTGGCGTCGCGCTCGGACGACTGGCCGCGATCGCCGCGTCATTGGGCTGTCTCGGGCCCCTTCTCGGCGGGGTGGTGGAGCATGCGCTCGGCTGGCGGGCCGTGATGGCGCTGCCGATCTTTGCGGTGTTGTTGATCCCGCTGGTGTGGCATGCGCTGCTCGGCGAAGGGACCGGTGCACGTCTGGACGTCTTGGGCGCGGTGCTGGTCGCCATCACCTCGGGCGGTCTCGTTCTGCTGGTCCAGTCCCCGTCGACCGGACTGGTCGTCGCGACGATCGGCGCTCTGCTCCTCCTCATCGGCGCGCCGTTGGTCGCGCACCGGGTGCGCCGGCAACCGCACGGGTTCCTGCCGAAGGCCGTGATTCGCAACGGCCGGGTGGTGCGCTCCGCGCTGGCTGCCGCGTCGGTGCCGGCGTCGTGGTTCGCCCTCCTGATCGCAGTGCCCGCCGTGATGGTGCACGCGGGTTGGGAGCCATGGGAGGTCGGGCTGCTGCTGCTGCCGAGCGCAGGGATCGCGCTCTTCGTCCCACGGTGGGCCGGACCTCTGCTCGATCGCCGCGGCAGCGCCTGGACGCTTGCCCTGTCAGGCATCGTGGCGGCCGGCTCTCTGCTCACTGGCGCCGTGGGCACCGCCACCGAGTGGCCGGCGCTGGTAGCCGCGGCCGTGGTCCTGACCAGTATCGCCTTCGGACTCGGTCAACCTGCCCTGATGGCGTCCGTGGGTGATGCAGTGCATGCCGACGTACGAGGAGTGGCGCTCGGAATTGCCACGTTGCTCTTCCTGGTCGGCGGCAGCGTCGGATCGGCCTTCCTTGCCGGGCTGGGCGAGGTGATCGGCATACCCAGCAGCTTGGCGGCGCTGGCGGTGCTGCCCCTGCTGGGACTCCTCGCGATTGCTCCGGACCTGCGTCGACGTCCAACGGCGCAAGCTGCACAGGCCAAGCTGGTCGCACGGGGCTAGCGGCACGCGGCGCTCCGGTATCGGATCAGGCTGATGTTCTGGACAAAAGACCAGAGGCGAAGCGGTCATCGTGATGGAGTGACCCTGTGAGCAGCTCTGGAGCGGAGACCGTCGGCGTCATCGGCGGCGGCATCGTCGGGATGGCGATCGCGCGCGAGCTCACCCGCCGACGGCCGGGCGCGACGGTCGTCGTGCTCGAGAAGGAGGACCGGCTCGGTGCCCACCAGACCGGCCACAACTCGGGCGTCGTCCACGCCGGCATCTACTACAAGCCGGGCAGCCTCAAGGCCGAGCTGTGCACCCGGGGCCGGCTGCTGCTCAAGGAGTTCTGTGCCGAGAAGGGCCTGGCCTACGAGGAGTGCGGGAAGCTGGTCGTCGCCGTCGACTCCTCGGAGCTCGGGCGCTTCGAGACGCTCGAGGCGACAGCGCGGGAGAACGGCGTCCCCGGCCTGACCCGGCTCGAGGGCGCCGACATCACGGATGTCGAGCCGTACGCCGCCGGGCTCCTGGCCCTGCACTCGCCGGCGACCGCCATCACGGACTACGTGGCCGTCGCTGCGGCGTACGGACTGGACATCGAGGCGGCGGGGGGACAGGTGCTGCTGTCCACCGAGGTCACCGACATCCGGCGCGGTGTCGGAGGCATCGACGTCACCACCAGTCGTGGGCCGATGCGGTTCGACCGCCTCGTCGTCTGTGCCGGCCTCCACGCCGATCGCGTCTCCCGCCTGGCCGACGGTGTCGACGGGCCACGGATCGTGCCCTTCCGCGGCGAGTACATGAGCGTCCGGCCCGCCAAGGCAGACCTGGTCCGCGGCATGATCTATCCCGTCCCCGATCCCCGCTACCCGTTCCTGGGGGTCCACTTCACCCGTCGGGTGACCGGCGGGCTCGAGGTCGGACCCAATGCCGTGCTCGGCCTGGCCCGCGAGGGCTACCGGCGCAAGGACGCCCGCTGGGCCGACGTCCGCAGCATGGCGACCTGGCCGGGCACCTGGCGGATGGCCCGGCAGCACTGGCGCACCGGCCTCGTCGAGGTGCGGGGCAGCCTCTCGGTCAAGGCCTACATGAGGACCGCGAGCCGCTATGTCCCGGAGATCGGCTCGGCCGACGTGGTCCGTCTCGGCGCCGGCGTCCGCGCCCAGGCGGTCGACCGCGACGGCTCCCTGGTCGAGGACTTCCGCATCGGCCACCAGGACGGCATCACCACCGTGCGCAACGCGCCCTCACCGGCGGCGACCTCCAGCCTGGCGATCGCGGAGTACGTCGTGGACCGCATCGACCACGACGGCTGACTGCGGCTACTCGGCAGGGACCAGCGTCAGCTGGCTCATCGACGGCATCGGAAGCACGACGTCGAGCGTGACGGCACCCGACTCGTCGGCGACGACGACCCGGTCCGGCTCCAGCCGGGCGAGCTCGTCGGCCGCGCGCAGGGTCTCCCACTGTGCGTCGGTCGGCCAGGCCTGGCCGGGTTCGCGCAGCCGACCCCACGCGGAGGCGACGTTCGAGTGCTCCTCGTCCACCCGGTCGTGGCGCAGCGTGTACGACGACCCGGCGACGAGGCCGCGAACGTCCACGACCACGTCGCGATCCAGCGCCGGCGACCCGGCTGCCTTGCTCTGGTCGAGGGTGAGGTTCCACAGCAGCACCGAGACCTCGCCGTCGTCGGTCGACGCCGCGACGGCCTCGACCAGCGAGTCGCCGCCGTCTCCCGACGACGACACCGCGAGCCGGTGCGACCCGAGCCGCTCCATCATGGCCAGCGCCCACCAGCGCGGCTTGCGCAGCTCGCCGACCGTGCGCAGGCCGAAGCCGCCATGGAGCAGCTCCGGCGGGCGGCCGAGCTCCTCGAAGTGGTCGGAGACCACCCAGTAGGCCAGCGACTCGATCCGGCCCATCGCGGACTTCATGCCGCGCAGCAGGAAGGCACCCGAGAAGACGGCATCGCTGACCTCGTTGAAGTGGGTCGGCGTCACGCCCCACTCGGTCCACCAGATCGGCGTGCCCTCGCGACCGTGGCGCGCGAGCATCGGCCGGAAGTCCAGCGGCGGGGCGCCGTACGTGTGGGTGGAGACGAAGTCGACCGGAGCGCCGGACTTCGCGGCGTGCGCCAGCAGCTCCTCGACCCAGCCGGCGGCGGCGGACGACGGCCCGCCGACGACCAGCCGCGAGTCGACCTCGCGGACGGCGGCCGCGGTGACGTCGTACAGCTTGAGGTAGTCCTCGGGCGCTCCGGACCAGAACACCTCGAGGTTGGCCTCGTTCCACACCTCGAAGGACCACAGCTCGACGACCTCGTCGCCGTAGCGCTCGATGAGGTGGGCGGTGAGGTCGCGGACCAGGTCGAACCAGCGCTGCCAGTCCTTGGGCGGCGAGATGATCGCGTCGTAGCCGAAGACGGTCTTGGTCGGGTCGCTCGCCAGGTCGTGCGGCATGAACGAGATCTCGACGACGGGGTAGAGCCCGATCGACCGGATGTGGTCGTAGACCCGGTCGATGCCGGTGAAGTCGTGCACCGGCTTGCCGTCGACCTCGCGGTACACCGCCAGGTCGTCGCACAGGATCCCGTGCGCCCGCACATGGGACACCCCTAGCTCCTGGTGCGCCGCGGACAGCGCGGCGCTGAGCTCCTCGCCGACGACCCGGCCACCGGTGGTGTCGGTGGAGAGGGCGTGGGACAGGTGCTCGCTGCCGATCATCGGGCGCCAGGGCCGGTCCAGGTCGCCGACCACCGTGGACGCGTCGACAGCGACGGTCACGGGTCCGGTCGCCTCCGCGAGCGGCGTCGCCGACACGGCCGACGACGACGGCCCGTCCACGTGCACGTCGGACAGCGACGAGACGGCGTACCACCGCTCGACGCCGGGGGAGCCGGTCGTGTCGACGTAGGGCGGGTGCGGCACCGAGGTGACGTCGCGGCCGTGGTGGTCGAGCGCCTCCCACGGTCCGTCGGGGGAGTCGGCGACGTGCACCTGGTAGCCGATCGCGCCCCGCACCGGTGACCAGGTCAGGGTGACCTGCGAACCGCCCGCCACGGCGAGGAGGCCGCCGGGTGGCCGGAGCTGTGGCGCCGAGCCGCCGAAGGCGTGCCCGCTGCGCAGGCCGATCCGGGCTTCCCAGTCGGTGCGTGCGTCGGTGCTCGTTGCGTCACTCATTCAGTTCCCCTCGACGCGAAGACCTCTTCGCTCATCAGCGGTCGCAGCGTCTGCTCCATCGCGCCGCGGCCGACGTACTTGCGCATGTCGTCGCGGGCCAGCGCGTTGCCCAGGGCGGCCATCACCATGCCCTGGTCGAGTGACAGGTAGCGCTGCGACACCGTGCCGGAGCCCACTGCCACGGCGTCGTAGAAGCCGCCGGGGCCGTAGGAGTCGAAGTCCTCCCGGATGTTCGCGAGGTTCTCGAGAGCCGCGTCGCGGGCGTAGCGCAGCGCCAGGAACGAGGCGTGCGGGGTGACGACGCCGTCGCCGTACTCCGTCGGCGCGGGCGAGCCCTCACGACCCGGGCAGCCCTCGTACGGCTGGTCGACGGCGGTGCGCTCCTGGTCGGTGGTGTAGCCGGGACCGTCCATGCCGAGCTGGTCGACGCCGTACTCGCGGTAGCCGCCGGCCGGGTTGTTGGACGGGGAGAAGCCCCAGTAGCCGTAGCCGGCCTCCTGCATCCCGTGCTCGATCTGGCCGCGCACGTAGAGGGGGTGGTTGACGCCCCACGAGCGCGGGCCCCACGTCTCCTCGGGCACGAACAGCGGCACCATCAGCGCCTCGAACATGCTGCCGCCCCAGGTCGGGACGATCTGCATGCCGCGATAGGGGAGCGCGCCCTCGAAGACGCGGACGCCCTGGTGCTCGGCCCACGACCCGACGGCCTTGGTCTCGGTCCAGGACCAGTCACAGTTCTCGTTGGGGAAGGTGCGGTAGGTGCCGAAGTAGTGGCGGGCCGGGATCTGCCCGGCCGCGATGCCGAGGTAGGACGCGATGCGGGGCTCGGTGTTGAACGCGCCGTAGTGGTGTCCGGTGAACCACACGTCGGCACCGCCGCAGTAGTTGCCCTTGACCGCGGCCGTCTCCAGCGGGTCCTCGTCCCAGAAGCCGCCGCGGATCTGGCCGGCAGGGGCGTTCTCGAGGGGGTTGTAGAAGCAGCCGAAGTTCATGCCTTCGCGGATCCGGTCGGCCTCCCTGGCGAGGGAGGGCTCGGCGCGCGCGGCGAGCAGCAGCCCGGTGGCCAGCCAGCCGTTGTCGACCGAGGACAGGAACGGCTTGATCGTGTCGCCGGACTCGGGAAAGGTCCGCAGCTTCGCGCCGGTGGCCGGGTCGTACCAGTTGTAGAACATGCCGCTGTCGTCGTGGCGCTCGAGGCCGGCGATCGAGCGGATGGTCTGCGCCATCCGGGCCTTCGCCTCGCGCTTGCCGATCAGTCCGGTGTCCCGGGCGGCGGCGGTGCTCCACAGGTAGGCGCCGATGTTGGTGGGCGACGTGAAGCCGCTGCGCGTGGCGGGGTCGAGGTTGCCGGCGATGTTGTCGGCCGGCAGGCCGGTGGCCGGCACCGCCATCGCCTCGAAGGACTTCCAGGTGTCGGCGGCGTACCTCTGGAGGACGCGCTTGTCGGGGTCGTGGTGCCGCCCGCTCGATGCTGGAGAGGACGCGGGCGCCGAGGGAACGGCGGCCGTGGTGGCGGCGAGGGCGATGGCGGCCGTGATGGCCACCAGGACGGGTGTTCGACGTGCGCGCATGAGGACTCCTCCGAGAAAAAGGCGCGATGGGTGGGTTACTTGATGCCGGTCATGGCGATGCCCTGCATGATCCGGCGCTGCAGCACCAGGAAGACCACGAGGACGGGGATCACGGTGACGACCGAGCCGGCGAGCAGCAGGCCGTACTTCGTGGCGTTCTGGCCGACGGCGTAGAGCGCGAGCGCGACCGGCAGCGTGTACTTGTCCTCCGAGGTGGCCACGACGAGCGGCCACAGGAAGTTGTTCCAGGACGAGAGGAACGTGAGCACGCCGAGCGTCGCGACGGCCGGGCCGCAGAGCGGCAGGATGATCGAGAAGAAGATCCGCAGCTCACCCGCGCCGTCGATGCGGGCTGCCTGGATCAGCTCGTCGGGCAGGGTCGCGATGTACTGCCGCATCAGGAAGACGCCGAACGGGCCGGCGAGGAACGGCAGGATCATCCCGGGCAGCGTGTTGGTGAGCCCGATGTTGGTGGTGAGCACGAAGAGCGGCACGAACGTGACGACGCCGGGGACCATCAGGGTCCCGAGCACGACACCGAAGACCGCCTTCTTGCCGGGGAAGTCGAGCTTCGCGAGGGCGTAGCCCAGCATCGAGCAGAAGACCATGTTGCCGGCGGCGACGGCGACCGCGACGACCGCCGAGTTGAAGAAGAAGCGCGGGAAGTCGAGCTGGGTGAACAGCTGGTCGTAGTTGTCGATGGTGATCGTCTCCGGCCACCACGTGGGGGGTACGGCGCGCACCTCGGCCTCGGGCTTGAACGACGAGATCAGCATCCACACGAAGGGGACGACCACGAGGACGAGCCCGGCGAACATCACGGCGTACAGCCAGCCGGGTGTGCTCGTGCTGGCGGCGGAACGCTCCTTGACCTTATTCCTGGCCATGTCAGTCCTTCTCTCGCAACACACGGAACTGGAACAGCGTCAGCAGCACGATCGCGAGGAACAGCAGGTAGGCCGCGGCCGATGCATAGGCGTAGTTGCCGAACCCGAACTGCTCGTAGGTGAAGAAGGTGACCGACTTGGTCGCGTCGAGCGGGCCGCCCTTGGTCATCACGAAGGCCTCCTCGAAGAACTGGAGGTAGCCGATGCTCGTGATCACCGCACCGAAGAGCAGCGTCGGACGCAGCATCGGCAAGGTGATGTAGCGGAAGGTCCCCCACGCCGATGCGCCGTCGGTCTCCGCGGCCTCGGAGATCTCCTTCGGGATGGTCTGCAGCCCGGCCAGGAAGATCACCATCAGGCTGCCGAAGTTGCGCCAGACCGCCATCACCACCAGCGACGGCAGTGCGGTGCTCGTCGAGTCGAGCCAGCCCGGGCCGTTGATGCCGAACCACGCGAGCATCACGTTGACGAGCCCGCCGTTGTCGCGGAGCAGGAACTTCCACACGACCGAGACCGCCACGATGCTGGTGACGACCGGCAGGTAGTAGCCGACCCGGAAGAACCCGCTCATGCGGACGAGCCTGTTCAGCGCGACCGCGACCGCCAGCGCGACTGCCATGGTCAGCGGAACGCCGAGCACGAGGTACAGGAAGGTGTTGAAGGTGACCTTGCGGAACAGCGGGTCCGAGACCAGGTCGACGTAGTTGGCCAGACCGACGAACTCGACACCGAGCGGGTTGCGCACGTCGGTGCTGCGCATGTCGGTGAAGCTCATGCCCAGGCTGGCCAGCACCGGGCCGGCCGTGAAGACCAGGAACAGTGCGCAGAACGGCAGGGCCAGGACCCACGCGGCGACGGCCTGGCCACGCCGCGTGGGATCCACGTGCCGCGACGTGGCCGGCCGGCCGTTCTTCGCCGACCGCCCCCGTCGCGGTTCCGTTGCCGTGGCGGTCATCTCAGAGACCGGTACCGATCGACGCCGCCTTGGACTGCATCTCCTTGACGACGTCCGCCGGATCGGCGTCGCCCTTCGAGGCCTGCTCGACCAGGGTGTCGATCGATGCGGCGACCTGCTCCCAGGTGGGGACGGCCGGCGGGGCCTCGGTGGTCTCGAGCTGCTGGCCGAAGACCTGGAGCTGCGGGTCCTCGGCGAGCTCGCCGGTCTCCCAGGCGGCCTGGACGGCCGGCAGGTCACCGACGGTGTCGTAGAAGCCCTGCTGGGTCTCCGGCTCGGTGAGCCACTGGATGTACTTCCAGGCGGCGTCGCTGTTGTCCGAGTCCTGGAAGACGGCGAGGTCACCACCGCCGACGAACGACGTGCCGGGTCCAGAATCCTTGCCCGGCAGGGGCGCGACGGCGTACTCGTCGGTCGTCAGGCCGGCCTCCTCGACCAGGCCGGTGTGCCACGGGCCGGAGATGAACGAGCCGTAGCTGCCTTCGGCGAAGCCGCTCTCGAGCTCGCCCGGGTCGAGCAGCCGGGAGGGCGACAGGCCCTCCTCGAAGTAGGACGTGTAGTAGTCGAGCGCCTCGACCATCTCGGGCGAGTCGATGGTGTACTCCGTGCCCTCCTCGTTGGTGACGGCGGCGCCGTTGGACCAGGCGAACGGGAGAACGGTCTGCCAGGAGCCGGTCTGGCCGGGCTGGAGGCTGATGCCGTACTCGGCGCCGGCCTTCTCCTTCAGGTCGGTGGCGAACTGGTGCAGCTCCTCCCAGGTCTGGGGGGCCTCGGTCCAGCCGGCCTTCTCCGCCAGGTCCTTGCGGTAGTAGAGGGCGCGCGTCTCGACGTACCAGGGAACGCCGTAGGACGTGCCGCCGACCTCGGTCGAACCCCACGCGCCGGGGAAGAAGTCGGCCTCGTCGACGAGGCCCTCGGGGGTCGGCATCAGGCCGCCGGCCGCGGCGAACTCGCCCATCCAGGTGGTGCCGATCAGACTCACGTCGGGCGTCTCGCCACTGGCGATCGCGTTGGCGAGCTTGTTGTGCGCGGCGTCCCACGGGATTGCGGTCACCTTGACCTCGGCGTCCGGGTTGTCCTCCTCGAAGGCTGCCGAGAACGCCTGGAGCTCGTCACCCTCGGTGCCCATCGCCCAGACCTCGATGGTGCCGGTGGCGGCGCCGTCCTCGATCGCCGTGCTCTGGGCCTCTCCACCGCCTCCCGCGTCGTCTCGTCCACACGACGTGAGGACGAGACTCGTGACGGCGACAACGGCGAGGGCGGTGGCAGTGCGTTTCATTTCTGTTCCTTAGGGGAGGTGGAGCGGCTGCTGCTGTTTCTGATCACGAGCTCTGTGGGGAGCAGCTCGTGGCGTGGTTCTGTGCGTTCGTCGACGATGAGCTCGTCGAGAAGTCGGGCGGCGGTGGCACCGAGCTCGCGCATCGGCTGGCGGACGGTGGTCAGGCCGGCGTAGCGCGCGGCCATCACGTCGTCCCAGCCGGTCACCATGACGGTGCCGGGGACGTCGACGCCTGCTGCCTCGAGCCCTCCGAGCAGACCGAGCGCGAGCTCGTCGTTGGCGCAGACGAAGGCGTCGGGCAGGTCGTCGGCCGCGAGAGCGGCGGCCGCGACGGACGCGCCGGACTCCTCGTCGAGCTCGTCGACGGCGACCAGCTCGGGCGTGCGGCCGGTGCCGGACCGCTGGACGGCGGCCTGGACGCCCGCCCACCGCTCCGCGACGTCGGGGGAGGCGCCCGGGTCTCCGACGAAGCGAAGCTCGCGCGCCCCCTCGGAGAGCAGGTGCTGGGTGAGCGTGACGGCGCTGGCGTGGTTCTCGGAGTTCACCGAGTCGACGGACCCGATCGGGGGCCGGGCGACGAGCACGAGCTTGGTGCCGCGGGCGGCGAGCTGCAGGACGGCCGCGTCGCTGACCGTGCGGGTCAGGATGACCAGCCCGTCACAGCGACCGGCCATCTCGCGGACGGCGGTCTCGGCGTCGGTGCGGCCGTGGGTGGACAGGATCAGCACCGAACGGCGCAGCTCCGCGGCCACGGCCTCGTAGCCCAGGACGACCTCGGCGAAGTAGGGGCCGGACAGGTCGGGGAAGACGATGCCGTTGGCGGCGTGGCGGCGCTCGGCAAGCTGTCGGCCGAGCTGGCTGGGGGTGTACTCCAGGTCGGCGGCGGCGGCCAGGACCCGCAGGCGGGTCGCGTCGCGGACTCCCTCGGACTCGCGCATCACGCGGGAGACGGTGGCGATGGAGACGCCGGCCTGTCGGGCCACATCGCGAATCGTGGGCAACACCCGGGCCTCCTGACCTGTCATGTAACCGGTTTCTGAAACCGGTTACATCCGCTAACGTGCCGGACATGTCTGGACCTGTCAACCCCCTCGACGCCCTTCCCGACCGCTGGCGACCGCTGGCCGAACGCTCGGTCGAGCTTCTTCGCGGCCACCAGGATCCGGGTGGCGCGTGGCCAGCGTCGCCCGGTTTCGCGCCCTACCAGTACTCCTGGTTCCGGGACGGCTCCTTCATCGCCGACGGCGCCTCGGTGACCGGTCTGCACGACGAAGCGGACCGTTTCCACGCCTGGTGCGCGCGCGTCCTGGAGCGCGAACGCCCCGCCGTCGAGCGGGTGCTGACGATGCTCGAGGAGGGCCGGCGGCCGGCCGACTCCGACTACCTGCCGGCGCGCTACAACCTCGACGGCACCCGGCACGAGGACGACTGGTGGAACTTCCAGGTCGACGGCTACGGCACCTGGCTGTGGGCGCTGGAACGGCACTTCGCCCGGACCTCCGTCGCCGAACCCGCGGCGTACGCCGAAGGCATCGAGACCGCCGTCCGCTACCTGGTCGCCACCGGGACCGACACCTGTCGGGACTGGTGGGAGGAGAACCGCGACCAGACCCACGTGACCACGCTCGCCGGCGTGGCCGCGGGACTCCGGGCGGCGGTGCGGATGGGCACGCTGCCCGACGCGCTGGCCGCGTCGGCACTGGCGGTGGCGGAGCGCTGCGTCTCGCTGATCCGCACCGACGGCGTCCACGGCGGCCACCTCGCCAAGTGGCTCGGCGGCACCGACGTCGACGCGTCGCTGCTGGCCGTGGCCGCGTTGTACGACGTCCTGCCCCTCGACGACCCGCTGGTCACGACCACCGTGGGCGCGATCGAGGCGATGCTCGTCGGACGGCGGCGTGCACCGATACGCGGCGGACACGTTCTACGGCGGCGGCCAGTGGCCGGTCCTCGCCGCGCTGCTGGCCCGGCACCACACCCGCGTCGGCAACCCGGACCGGGCGGCGGAGCTGCTCGACTGGATCGTCTCCACCGCCGACTCGGACCTGCTGCTGCCCGAGCAGGTCTCACCGCTCCTGGCGCCCGAGGTCCTCGACGAGTGGCTCGAGCGCTGGGGGCCCTCGGCCCATCCGCTGCTGTGGTCGCACGGCGCGTTCCTGGCGGGAGTGGCTGCCGCGGCTGAGTGACCTTCATCGGGAGGGACGGGACCTTCGCCCCATCCGCATCCCGGTCGCGGCGTGGTGGTGTGGAGTCAGTGGCTCTCCTCCTCCGGAGGAGAAGCCGTGACTCACGCACCCAACGTCTCGGAGACCCCCATGCTGTCCACCCAGTCCGCCGCTGTCGTCAAGGCCACGCTGCCCGTCATCGGTGCCGCGATCGGCGACATCACGCCGGTGTTCTACCAGCGCATGTTCGCCGCTCACCCCGAGCTCGAGCGTGACCTGTTCAATCGTGGCAACCAGGCCCAGGGCGACCAGCAGAGCGCCCTGGCGGGGGCGATCGCGATGTACGCCACCCTGCTGGTGGCCGACGACGGCCGCGACCCGGTCGAGGTGCTGGCCCGCATCGCCCACAAGCACGCCTCGCTCGGCATCACCGAGGACCAGTACCCGATCGTCCACGAGCACCTGTTCGCCGCGATCGTCGAGGTGCTGGGCGACGCGGTCACGCCCGAGGTGGCCAGTGCCTGGGACGAGGTCTACTGGCACATGGCCGGAGCGCTCGTCACCATCGAGAAGCGCCTGTACGCCGACGCCGGCGTCGCGGACGGTGACGTGTGGCGCACCCTGGTGCTGAGGCGTCGTCGCCAGGAGTCGCCCGACACGGTCTCCTTCGTGCTCGGCACTGCGGACGGCAGCACTCTGCCGAAGGCGCTCCCCGGCCAGTACGTCTCACTCCAGGTGACGCTGCCGGACGGCGCTCGCCAGATCCGGCAGTACAGCCTCACCGGCTCGACCGAGCCCAGCGAGTGGGAGATCTCGGTGAAGGCGGTCCCGCAGAGTGTTGACGCCGACGGCACCCTCGTCCCGGCCGGCGAGGTGTCGAACTTCTTGCACCAGAACCTCTTCGAGGGCGACGAGATCAGGGCCTCGGCCCCCTTCGGCGACCTGGTGTTCGAGGACTCGAACCGGCCGCTGGTGCTGATCTCCGCGGGCATCGGCATCACCCCGATCATCGGCATCCTCCACTTCCTGTCGGGCACCAACTCGGCCCGCGAGGTGCTGGTGCTGCACGCCGACCGGTCACCGGCGCGGCACGCCCACCGGCAGCAGCTGAAGGAGCTCGTCGCGGCGATGCCGTCGGCGTCCCTGCACCGGTGGTACGAGGACCTCGGCGTCCGCCCGACCCGCGACGTCCTCCGGGCCGGACGCGTCGACCTCGGGGCAGTGGAGGTCCCCGCGGACGCGGAGATCTACCTGTGCGGGCCGCTTCCGTTCATGGAGTCCGTACGCACCAGCCTGGTCGAACAGGACGTCCCCGAGGCCGACATCCACTACGAGGTCTTCGGACCGGACAAGTGGCTGGCGTCGGCCTGATACGTCTCCGCGACCGAGCATGGCGACACGCTCGTCGCGGACCGGCGCAACGGTGTCGCAACGTTGGGATACCTAGCGTGTGACACACATCACCAACCGCCTCGTTCCCGGGCCGGCCCTCTCACAAGGAGTTCTCCATGAAGGCAGCAATCGTCAACGATTTCACCAAGTCGCTCGTCATCGCAGAAACCGCGAAGCCGGTGCCCGGCCCCGGCGAGGTGCTCGTGAAGGTCGAGACCGCGGGCCTGTGCCACACCGACATCCACGCAGCCCACGGCGACTGGCCGATCAAGCCGACGCTGCCCCTGATCCCCGGACACGAGGGGGTCGGGATCGTCGAGGAGGTCGGACCCGGCGTGACCACCCCGCGCGTGGGGGACCGGGTGGCCATGCCGTGGCTGGGTTCGGCCTGCGGGACCTGCGAGTCTGCGTCGACGGCTGGGAGACGCTGTGCGAGGCACAGGTCAACACCGGCTACGGCGTCGACGGGTCCTACGCCGAGTACGCGGCCGCGAACGCCGCCTACGTCGCTCAGGTTCCCGACGCGGTGGACCCGCTCGACGCGTCCGTGCTCACGTGCGCCGGAGTGACGACCTACAAGGCGATCAAGCTCTCCGGCGCCCGCCCCGGCTCGCTCGTGGCCGTCTTCGGCATCGGCGGGCTCGGCCATCTCGCGGTCCAGTACGCGAAGATCAGCGGAGCCACCGTGGTCGCCGTCGACATCAACGACGAGAAGCTCGCGCTCGCGAACGAACTCGGCGCCGACCACGTGATCAACGCGCTGACCGAGGACCCGGTCGCTGCGATCAAGGCGCTCGGAGGCGCACACGCGGCGATCTCCGTGGCCGTCGCTCCCAAGGCCTTCGAGCAGGCGTTCGGCTCCCTGCGTCGTGGGGGGACCCTGGTCTTCGTCGCGCTCCCGGCCGACAACCTGGTCAACCTCCCGATCTTCGAGACCGTGCTCAACGGCATCACCGTCCTCGGGTCGATCGTGGGGACGCGCAAGGACCTCGCGGAGGTGTACGCGATCCACGCCCAGGGCCGCACCCGGGTGATCAGGGAGACCCGCCGGCTCGAGGAGGTCAACGAGTGCTTCGAAGAGGTCGAGAAGGGCAACGTCAAGGCGCGCATCGTCTTCGACCTTCGCACCTGACGGCGGCAGCGACCCGAGGCGCCAGCGGCAGCGGGCGCCTCGGGATCGGCGGTGATCCCGGTGATCGCCAGATCGGCACGTCATAGCGGCGTATGGTCCATCTCGTGGTAGCGACGTCCCGGGTGGCTAGCGGAGCCGTCGGGCTCGTTGTTTCGCTGGCGGTCGGCATCTACATGGTCACCGACAGCACCGGCAACGTCGTCATAGCCATGTCTGCTACCTCGGCGTGCTGATCGGCGCCGGGGTCGGCGCGTCGGTCGGTGCCTGGCGCGCACCGCGTGGACGACGGACGGTGCCGTTCTGATTGCGGCCGGTCTCTCCTTGACCGCGATGGGCGACGCTGCGTGGAACGTGCTCGACCTGCTCGGCGCCTCCAACGACGTGTCGATTGCCGACCCGCTGTGGTTCGCCAGCTACGCCCTTCTCGCCACTGCGCTCCTGGTCGTGCTCGCTCAGAGCCGAGGTGGTCACGGCATCGACCCTGACTTCGTGGTCGAC
>CAVUNB010000018.1:0-5377 GCA_963742685.1 uncultured Actinomycetota bacterium
CGTCCACATCGAGGGTGCCCTTGGCGCCGAAGCTGTCCTGACTGGCCATCCGCCACATCTCCTGAGTTTCTCGTGGATCACTGAGCCGTGTGCGTCCATCTTGCCGTCGCCGGGCGAACCCGGGGAAGCAAGGCGACCCTAAGTTCTGGTCGGCGTCACATCGTAGTTTGTCTTGATATCAAGATACATGACGCCGAGAAAGGTGTCACGCTCCCTCACTCGATGCCCGCCCGCGCGTCGAGCCGCTGGAGCAAGTCGTGGGCCGCGAGCTCGACCTTCTTGTGCCGCCACTCGCTGGCCCGGTAGACGCAGGCGATGAGAGCACTGCGGTGGATGCGTCGGAGGTCCCCCATCACAAAGGCATAGCGGTTCTTCGTGTCGTCGTTCGCGTCCTCCTTGAGTCCGAGGTGCCAGGCGGCGTACTCCTCCCAGCTGTGGTGCTCGAGGTAGGCGTTCTGGGCGTCGGCGCCGGGCTGCACCTCGCCCCAGTCACTCTCGAGGACGTACTGGCGCTTCTCGATCAGGTCCCTGGCGTGCGTGATCGCATCCTTGTTGACGTCGTACGTCGGCATGCGGGTCTCCTCACTGGTGGACGTGTTCGCGCCAGTCGGCGGGGACGCGCCCCGCCGGTCCCGGCGTCGGCTGGTCGTCCGGGTGCGCCGTCGGCGGCGCCAGCTCCGGCCCGAGCACACCCTTCTCCCTGGCGTAGTCCCAGAACCAGGACTCCCCCGGTTCGAAGGACTGCACCACTGGATGCCCGGTCTCGCGGAAGTGGGCCGTCGCGTGCTGGGCCGGAGAGCTGTCGCAACATCCGACGTGTCCGCACTGGGCGCAACGCCGCAGGTGAACCCACCAGCCGCCAACCTCGTCACACTCCGCACAGCCCGACCCGCTCGGCGGCGTACTGACCTCGATGCCGTTCGTCGTCATGCCCTCGACGCTACCCACGTCTGACGGCTGGGACGAGTGCCTGGCTCATACTTGTGGCTCGTCCTACTGGCTGTCTGCTGGACCGAGCCAGGCTCACGGTCCGGGCCAGGGCGCGGAAGTCCTCCAGTCTGCGGTTGCGAGACTTCTTCGTGTCCGCGAAGGCCCACTCGGGAATCGGGAACACGTGGCGACGAGGCGGCCGCCACGCCTCCCTGGCCTCGGCCACCAGCTCAGGCCACGTGGGGTGATCGTCGATGTCGGCCATCGTCGGCGGACGGCCCAGCTGCCACCACCTGCTGTACCGAACCCTCGGCAGCTCCAGGTCCTCGGACCGGCAGAGGATCTGGTCGTACCAGGCCGTCGTCTCGGACCCCTCCGGAGCCCACCACCCCTCTGCCCACACGAACGTGTGGGCCGGATAGCGACGACCCGCCGCATCCCTGGCCGCCACCACCTTCATCGGCTTCACGAGATCACCGACCAACTCACCGTCACGGCCGCCGCCCAGCCGCTGACTGCCCTGTGGCTGGCCGTCCTGTCGCACTGCGACGAGGCGCAGCTTGGCCACGTCCAGGACCCGCCTCAGCATGCGAGCCGACGGGCTCGTCCGTCCGGTCTCCCACTTGGCAACGGCCGACTGCGAGACGCCCAGGTCGTGCGCCAACTCGCGCTGTGACAGCTTCGCCAGACGGCGGACGCGCCGAATCAACCCCGAGATCTCGTCATCGCCCGCCTGCCGGCCATCCGCCCGATCCGTCTCCGCCACCTGATCAGCTGCAGGTGATGAAACCTGCTCGTGTGTCTCCATCCCATCTCCCCCGATGGTCGCTCGTGCTGTCTTCGAGCCATCTCAGCAGGAGCCACCGACACTCACCCTTGGACCTGAGTCTCGTGAAGACTCAGGTCCAAGGGTGAGTGGCAGGAAGGCTGGGCAAGGGGCCTGCTAGCTCGAGCCGTCAGGCCGCCCGACTGTCAGGAGGGCGACACACTCCACGTGGTGCGTCATCGGGAACAGGTCGAAGGCCCGGAGCTGTTCCAGCTGATAGCCGTGCTCCGCGAAGATCGCGACGTCACGCGCCAGGGCAGCGGGGTCGCAGGCGACATAGGCGACCGCTCGCGGCGCGCGGTCGACGACCTGCTCCACCACGACCCGCTTGGCGCCCTCGCGCGGCGGGTCAAGGACGACGAGGTCGAACGGTTCGTCGTACGCCGCAGCGAGCACCTTCTCGACCGGACCGCACTCGATGACGGCGCCCTGGTGGGACGCGAGGTTCTCCTTCGAGTGCGCCGAGGCGGCGCGGTCGGCCTCGATCGCGACGACGCGGCTCCCGGGGCCGACGGCGTCGGCCAGGAAGCGGACGAAGAGTCCGACACCGGCATACAGGTCGAGCACGCGCTCGCCCTGCCGTGGGTCGAGCATGGTGAGCACGGTGGAGACAAGGAGAGACGGAGCGCCCGGGTGCACCTGCCAGAACCCGTCGGCCTCGACCAGGAAGTCGTGGCCGAGGACCTCTTCGGTCACCGTCAGCCCGGACGTCGGCTCGCGGGCGTCGGTGGTGGCGATCAGACAGTCGTCAACGGGGACGACGCGGCGAGACCGGTGGGCGCGCAGGCCGCGCTGTCCGTCCGGTGTGTGCGCCCACTGCATGCGCGTGCGCCAGCGCAGCCCGTCCAGGTCGCCCGGCACCGGCTCGACCGTCACGGAGAGGTCGAGGCCCGCGAGCCGGCGCAGCTGCTCGGTGACCACGGCCGCCTTGAGCGAGCGCTGGGCGGGCAGGGAGGCATGTTGGAAGTCGCAGCCTCCACACAGACCCGGGCCGGCAACGGGGCACGGAGCCGGCACCCGATCGGGCGACGGCGTGACCACTTTGATCGCGTCACCGCGCCAGAACCGGTCGCCCTCGGTGCCCTCGGTGATCTCCACGACGACCTGCTCACCGGGGAGGCAGTGCCGTGTGAAGACCACGCGCGACTCAGGCTCCGGCAGCCGGACGATGCAGTGTCCACCGTGCGCCACCGGCCCGACGACCGCCTCGAAGCGCTCACCGACGCGTGATTGCCCGCGTTCCTTGCGGGCGCGGGGACGACGAGTCACGGGTCGATCTGTCGGTCGTAGTCGACGTCGCTGGTGTCGCGCACGACGCGGCCGCGACGAAGGTCGCCCGCCTGGACGCGCTTGTCCTCACGGGAGCCGCGCTCCTCGGCGATCAGGGACGAGCGCAGCTGGTAGGGCACGGAGATGACCATGACACCGGGAGTGAAGAGCAGTCGGCCCTTGAGGCGCAGGGCGGTCTGGTTGTGCAGGATCTGCTCCCACCAGCGACCCACGACGTACTCGGGGATGTAGACGGCCACGACCCCGCGCGGGCTGGAGCGACGGATCTCCTGGGCGTACTCGACGATCGGTCGCACGATCTCGCGGTACGGCGAGTGCAGCACCTTGAGCGGCGTGTCCAGGTTGCGCTCGTCCCAGTCCTCCAGCAGCCGGTTGGTGGCGGCCGGGTCGATGGAGACGTAGACGCCCTCCAGCAGGTTGGGCCGGGTGGCCTTGGCGAAAGCGAGCGCCCGCAGTGTCGGCTTGTGGAGCTTGGAGACCAGCACGATCGCGTGCACACGGGTCGGGAGCAGCTTGTCCTGCTCGTCGGCAGCGAGCTCGACCTCGACCATGGCGTAGTGCTTGCTGATCCCCTTCATGACCAGGAAGAACACGATCATCGCGATGATCGTGATCCAGGCGCCGGCGAGGAACTTGGTGACCAGCACGATCACCAGCACGACCGCGGTCATGCCCAGTCCGAAGGTGTTGATCGCGCGCGACCGCATCATCCGACGGCGCGCCGCCGGGTCGGTCGTGTCCTTCAGGTGCCGCGTCCAGTGCCGGATCATCCCGAGCTGACTGAGGTTGAACGAGACGAAGACGCCGACGATGTAGAGCTGGATCAGCTTGGTGGTCTCGGCGTCGAAGATCACGATCAGGACGATCGACATGGCGGCGAGGAACACGATGCCGTTGCTGTAGGCGAGACGGTCGCCGCGAGATCCGAGCGATCGCGGCGCCAGACCGTCCTGGGCCAGGATCGAGCCCAGCACGGGGAAGCCGTTGAAGGCCGTGTTGGCGGCCAGCACCAGGATGATCCCGGTCACGGTGACGACGAAGTAGAAGCCCGGCGAGAAGCCGTGGAAGACACCGTGGGCGATCTGGGAGATCACCGGGTGCTGCTCGTAGCCGCCGGGCAGGGCTCCCCCGGCGGCGCTGCGCAACCGATCGAGCTCGTGCGGGTCGACGTAGCGGATGCTCATCTGCTTGGCGAGCACGATGACGCTCATCATCATCGAGACGGCGATCAGCCCGAGCAGCAGCAGCGTGGTGGCAGCGTTCTTGCTCTTGGGTCGCTTGAAGGCGGGCACCCCGTTGGAGATGGCCTCGACACCGGTCAGGGCGGCACAGCCCGACGAGAACGCCCGCGCCAGCAGGAACACCATCGCCACCTGCGTGAGCGGGCCGTCCCAGCCCTCTGCTGGCTCGATGAGCAGCTCGGAGCTCTCCGCCATCGGCAGCTCGCCCAGCAACAGCTGCGTCAGGCCGTAGGCGCACATGCCGAGGATGGCGACCATGAAGAGGTAGGTCGGGACCGCGAAGAACGCACCCGACTCGCGGACGCCGCGCAGGTTGAGCGCCGCCAGGACCACGACCGCGACACTGGCCGCCATTGCCTCGTGCCCGATCAGGGCCGGGATCGCGCCGGCGGCGTACTGCGCCGCGGACGAGATGGAGACCGCCACCGTCAGGACGTAGTCGACGAGCAGCGCGCTGGCGACGGTGATTCCGGCGTTGCGTCCGAGGTTGACCGTGGCGACCTCGTAGTCGCCGCCGCCGGACGGGTAGGCGTGCACGGTCTGCCGGTAGGACGTGACCACGGTGAGCATCACGAGGGCGACGACGAGGCCGATCTTCCAGCTCCAGGTGTACGCCGACGCGCCGGCCACGCTGAGCATGATGAAGATCTCGTCCGGTGCGTAGGCGACGGAGGAGAGCGCGTCGCTGGCGAAGACTGGCAGCGCGATCTTCTTCGGCAACAGCGTCTCGCCCAGCTGGCTGCTACGGAGCTTGCGGCCCAGCAGGATGCGTTTCGATACGTCGCCGACACTCACGAGGGGACAGCGTAGTCATCTGCGTTACGGTTCCCTCGTGCATGTCGTCATCATGGGTTGTGGCCGGGTCGGATCGACCCTCGCCCGAAGCCTCGAGGATCGCAATCACACGGTGTCCGTCATCGACAGCGACCCCGATGCGTTCCGTCGTCTGGGCCCGTCGTTCAACGGGGACAAGGTGACCGGCTACGGCTTCGACCAGGAGGTCCTGGAGAAGGCCGGCATCCGTCGGGCCGACGCCTTCGCCGCCGTGTCGAGTGGTGACAACTCCAACATCATCGCGGCCCGGGTGGCG
>CAVUNB010000019.1:0-24095 GCA_963742685.1 uncultured Actinomycetota bacterium
TGGGCTCAGACCCCGACGTCGTCTTGATGGACATCAGGATGCCGAGCACTGACGGCATCGAGGCGACCCGGCAGATCTTCGCTGCCGATGGACAGAGCGGCAGCAAGGTGCTGAACCCCTGACCACGTTCGAGACAGACACCAACGTACTGCGCGGTCTTCGCGCGGGGGGGCGTGTGGGTTCCTGCCCAAGGACACCCGTCCGGACGCGCTGCTGGACGCCATCCGCACCGTCGCGGCGGGGGAGGCGCTGCTGTCGCCCGGCGCGACCAGGGCGGTCATCACCCGGGCCCTGAGTCACCCGGACGCGCCTGCGCCTGAGCGGCTGGCCAGCCTGACTCCGCGCGAACGCGAGGTGCTTCGGCTCATCGCCGCGGGCCTAACAACCAGGAGATCGCAGACGAGCTGGTCGTCAGCCCGCTGACCGCCAAGACTCACGTGGGCCGCATCCTCGCGAAGATGGGTGCCCACGACCGGGTCCATCTCGTGATCGCCGCGTACGAATCCGGGCTCCCCTAGGCGCTTCGCCAGCATTGACTCGCCCGGGCGAGTCCGGAGATTCCACCCCGTGCCAACGGCCTGACAGAGACGTCAGTCATTCTGGACAGGCGCTACGTCGCTCTGGAGAACCCGGGTCACCCGGTACCCGGCGCGGGCGATGGCAGCCACACGCGGACCGTCGTGCCCGCGCTGGGCACTGACTCGACGTCGATCTTGCCGCGGTGGCGGTCGACGACGGACTTGATGATGGTCATCCCCAACCCGGTGCCTGGCTCCAGGGTCCTGGTCGAATTGGCTGAGCGGTAGAAGGGCTCGAAGAGGTGCGTCAGGTCTTCGGCGTCGATGCCGTAACCCTCGTCCCGGCACTCCAGAACGACCCCGTCCTCCTGGTCGTACGTCGCGACGGTGACCTTGCCACCGCGTCGGGAGTACTTCACGGCGTTGCTGAGCAGGTTGTCCACGACCTTCTCGATCTCACTGTGGTCGCCCAGGGCCACGGAGTCGTCGCGGACGTGCTCGAGATCAACCGTGACACCGCGTTCGCGGGCATCGACGCTGACCAGCTCGGCGCAGCCCTTGACGAGTGCGACCAGCCGGACACGTCCCGCGATCAAAGGACGGTCCGCGAGCTGGACCTTGCTGAGCGTGAGCAGACCCTCGACCGTCTCTTGGATCCGTTCGGCTCCGCGTCGGATGACAGGGAGAGACGCGGGTGCGTACCGCTGGGCTGCCTCGGGCGGCGATGACGTTGCTTCTTCGAGCAGCTCGACATGGCCGAGGATGGAGGTCAACGGACTCTTCAGCTGGTGAGCAACCGTCGCGACGAAGTTGTCCTTGTAGTTGTGGAGCTCCTGCAGCTCTTCGACGAGAACGCGCTGGCGGGCAAAGAGTCGGGTGTGAACCACGGCGTTTCCGAGCTCGCGTCCGATCGTCAGGACCGCCGCTGCGTCCTCGTCGTCGAACGCCTCCTGCACGGTGGTCCTCGTGAGGGCGATGAAGCCCTGGCACTCACCCGACCCACCGAGGGGGGCCATCAGAAGGCTGCGAGCCTGGATCGAACGCATCCAGTCGAGCATGAAGTCCCGTTCGGCCTCATCAGTCAGCGGGACCACGTCAGGATCGTCGAGACTCATGATGCTGGCGCACTGACGGTCCCAGCAGATCCTGGCCGCGCGACCGGAGATGTCGAGGAGCTCCTCGGTGGCCAGATTGCCTGCCCAGCTCGGGTAGGAAGCCGAGTGACGGCGAAGCGATGCTGGATCTGGTGAGTCGAAGGCCCGGATCGCCACACCCTGGCACCGCACACCAAGCCGCAGCGCTTCCACAGCGGCGAGCAGCATTACGTCGAGGTCGATGTGCTCGACTGCGGACGTTGCTACCGCGTGAACGGCGTCCTGACGTGCCCTGCGACGTTCTCGATCGGCGTCCCGTTCAGTGGCACGGACGACCGAGCCGATGAGAGAGCCGCACAACCTGAGGACCTGCGACTGGCTCTCATTGAGGGCTGTTGGCGGGCAGCCCTCGATCACCAGCACCGGAAGACGGCGTGCATCGTTGTGGGGGCTGGTCACCGTGACGGTCCCTGGCCCGAATCGTTCCACGGGCAGCGTAGCCAGGTATCGCCCAGAGGTATCGAGGTGCGCGGAGGCGGCGCCTACGGCGTTGCGTGCGCACTCGAGGAGCCTGACCAGGGTTTCGTCACCGACCAGCTCCTCATCGCGTTCGAGCAGAACGCACATCATCGCCAGGGCAGCATCAGACCTTCCTTGCTGCGAAATCATGGCGACTCCTGGTCGGCGGACGTCCATTACAACTCACCGGTGCCGGGATCGTGGTCTTTCGTGCAGAGAGCCGCGGTCACGTCTCGGCGGCCTCTTCACCTGGTCGGCGTGGCTGTCCCGCAGCCGGATCCTCTTCGGGACGGACCTCTCTCCGATGGGGCTTCATGTCGGTATGACCAGGGATGTGCGCTGCGCCCAGTTGCTCAAGGATGTTCCATACTGGGTCATGGTGAAGTTCGCGTCCGTCGACGACTACCTCGCGTCCCTGCCCGACGAGCAGCGTGCGGTGATGGAGGAGATCGAGCAGCGAGTGCTGGCCGTGGTGCCCGGCGCAGAGCGGGTGATTCGCTACGACATGCCGACCTGGCAGGTCGACGGGACGTCTCTCGTCCATGCAGCGGCGTGGAAGCAGCATGTCTCGCTGTATCCCGTCCCACCCGAGGGCGACCTCGCGCTGGACGCCGACCTCGCGCCGTACGCCGGAGCGAAGGGCACACTCAAGCTCCCCTACGCCCTGATCGACTACGTCCTCATCGAGCGGGTCGTGCGCCGGCTGGTCGAGATGCGCTGACCCTCACGGCCCACTCCGAGGCAGCATGAACGCACAGGGGCGGGCCAGTGTGTGGGCGCGGGCTGATGGTTCGCCGTACTGCCGTGTCCGCGGCGGCTCGAAGGCCACCAAAGCCCTGTAGATTTCCCGGCGTGACCTCCAGTGAAGCCGAGACGAGCACTCCGCCGCCCCGGCACTGGGAGGCCGACGTGCTCCTCAGGGACGGCAAGACGGCGCACATCCGGCCGATCCAGCCCGAGGATGCCGAGCTGCTGGTCGATTTCTACAGCCGGGTCTCCGACGAGTCGAAGTACTACCGGTTCTTCTCGCCGATGCCCCACCTCTCCGAGCGCGACGTCAAGCGCTTCACCCAGGTCGACTACGTCAACCGCGTCGCGCTGGTCCTCACGAGCGCCGGCAAGATGATCGCCGTCGGCCGCTACGACGCGGTCGAGCCGGGCAAGGCCGAGGTCGCCTTCCTCGTCGAGGACGGCCACCAGGGCCGCGGCATCGGGCAGCTGCTGCTCGAGCACCTCGCCCAGGCCGGCCGCGAGCGCGGCATCGAGCGCTTCATCGCCGAGGTGCTGCCCGACAACCAGGCGATGATCCACACCTTCAAGGACGCCGGCTACCGCGTTGCCAGCCAGTACGACGAAGGCGTGATGGAGCTCGAGTTCAGCATCGACCCCACCGACACCGCCATCGGGGTGATGGCGCAGCGCGAGCACCGCGCCGAGTCCGCGTCCATCGAGCGGTTCTTCCGCCCGCGCTCGGTCGCCGTCATCGGCGCCAGTCGCCGCCAGGACACCATCGGCCAGGCGCTCGTGCGCAACCTCGTGACCGGCGGCTTCACGGGTCGCGTGTACGTCGTCAACCCGAGTGCGGACGCAGTCTCGGGGATGCCCGCCTACAAGACCGTCGGGGACATCCCCGACGAGGTCGATGTCGCGATCGTGGCCGTGCCGGCGGACGCCGTACAGGACGTGGTCCTCGACTGCGCCGCCAAGGGCGTGCACGGACTCGTCGTCATCTCCTCCGGCTTCGCCGAGACGGGCGAGGAGGGCCGGGTGCGGCAGCGGCGCCTCGTCGGGCTGTCCCGCTCCTACGGCCTGCGGCTGATCGGACCCAACGCCCTCGGTGTGATCAACACCGACCCCGAGGTCAGCCTGAACGCGTCGCTGTCGGCGCTGATGCCGCCCCGCGGTCGCGCCGGCTTCTTCTGCCAGTCCGGAGCGCTCGGCTCGGCGATCCTGGAGAAGGTCAACAACCGGGGCCTGGGCCTCTCGACGTTCGTCAGTGCCGGCAACCGCGCCGACGTCTCGGGCAACGACCTGCTGCAGTACTGGCTGGAGGACGACGCGACCGAGGTCGTGCTGCTCTACCTCGAGTCCATCGGAAACCCGCGCAAGTTCTCCCGCATCGCCCGCCGGGTGAGCCGGCGCAAGCCGATCATCGCGGTGCGGTCCGGTCGCAGCACCCAGGGCGTGCCGATGGGCCACGCCGTGCGCAAGATCGCCGCGCCCGGGCAGGCCGTCGACGCGATGTTCCGCCAGGCCGGTGTCATCCAGGTCGACACGCTGGAGGAGATGTTCGACGTCGCCCAGCTGCTCGCCCACCAGCCGTTGCCGCGAGGTCGCCGGGTCGCGGTGGTCGGCAACTCCGACGCGCTCGGCCTGCTTGCTGCCGACGCCGCCACCAGTGTCGGGCTCGTCGTGAACAAGCAGGTCGCGCTCGGTGCGGATGCCGGTGCCGAGGACTTCGAGGACGCCCTCGACGCCGCCATCGACGATCCCGAGGTCGACGCCGTGGCCGCCATCTACATCCCGCCCCTCAACGTCTCCGGCGAGGACGTCGCCAACGTCCTCGCGGCCGTCGGCGAGCAGTCGGACAAGCCGATCGTCTCCACCTTCCTCGGCGCCGAGGGCGTGCCCGAGCTGTTGCGCGTCCCCGACGTCGCGGGCTCCAGTGCCGGGCGAGGATCAGTGCCGTCCTACCCAGCCGTCGAAGCGGCCGTGCGCGCGCTGGCGCGCGTCGTGGAGTACGCCGTCTGGCTGCGCACTCCGGAGAAGTCGGCCCACGACGAGGACCTCGTCGACCGGCAGGCGGCCCGGCGCGTGGTCAACGAGCTGCTGATGAACCACCCCGACGGGCACGACCTGTCGCTGCCCGAGCAGAAGGAGCTGCTGGGCGCCTACGGCATCAAGCTGTGGGAGACGCTGCCGGTTGCCACGCTCAAGGAGGCGCTGGCCGCAGGCAGGCAGCTCAAGTGGGACGTCGTGCTCAAGGCCACGGCTCACCACCTGCGCCACCGGCCCGATCTCGCGCACGTCCGGCGCAACATCGACACCGCCGCCGAGATGAGGCACGCGTGGGAGATCCCTCAACGAGCTCATCACCGAGCCCGAGTCCGCGGGTTTCGTGGTGCAGAGGAACGCACCACCGGGAATCCCCGTCGGCATCTCGTCCCTGGAGGATCCGCTCTTCGGGCCGGTGCTCTCCTTCGGGATCGGTGGACCCGCTGACCGAGCTGCTCGGCGACCGGTCCTTCCGGATCCCGCCGCTCGCCGAGCACGACGCGCAGGACATGGTGCGCGAGATCAAGGCTTCGCCGATCCTGTTCGGCTATCGCGGCAGCGAGATCGTCGACGTCACCGAGATCGAGCGGCTCGTCCGCCGGGTGGCGCAGATCCAGAACGACCTGCCGCAGGTTCGCGCGCTCGACCTGCCGCTGATCCTCGCCGGCGCCACCGGAGCGGCCGTGCTCGGCGGCGCGATCCGGATCGAGCCGGTGCTCGATCCCCGTTCCGACTGGTTCGTCCGGCGGCTCTCCACGCCGCCGGGTGACACGCTGCCCGACTGACGACCCCCGGCGGCGATCGGATGGGCGTGGGCACCGCGTGACAGACTGCGCCCATGCGCAGCAAGACGTCCGACACCGGGCCATCGGGAGATCTTCGACAGGCGATCAACCACACCGGCTACTACCCCGAAGTGGTCTCCGACGGAGTGTTCTCCGCGGTCGGCGGTGAGGAGATGCTGGCGTTCTACCTGCACCACGAGCCGACCTTCGACCGCGACGAGGTGCGACGCCACCTGACCGTGGCCGTGCTGACGCCGTCGCGGTTGATCCTGGCGCACACCGACGAGCACCCCGGTGACGACCTGTTGCCCGACCCCTACACCTCGACCTCCACCGAGGCAGTCTCGCTGTCCGCCATCCGCTCGGTCGTGGTCACGCGGATGATCGCCAACCCGACGTCCGGCCCCTCGTCTCCTGCTGAGGCCGTCATGACCATCGGCTGGGGCGGCGTCGGCCGCGTCGACCTCGAGCCGGCCGGTTGCGCGGACCCCGAGTGCGACGCCGACCACGGCTACACCGGCGTGATCGCCGGCGACGACTTCTCGCTCCGTGTCTCTGCGGCGGCCGACGGCGGCGAAGCCGTGGCCCGGCTGCTGGGCTTCGCCGAGGCACTGTCGTCGCTGACGCGCGGAGCATGAACGACTTCACTCTGCCGGCTTATGGCGAACGGTCGCTCGGCGATGTCGTGCCGGCGGTCGCCCGCGCGCTGGGCGTCGACTCCTCGGTGGGCGGTGCCACGCCGACGGGGCTGTTGCTGCCCGACGCTTCGGCGTACGTCGTCTTCCTGATCGACGGCCTGGGCTCGGAGCTGCTCGAGCGCTACTCGCACGCGGCACCCTTCCTCTCCTCGCTGGTCCAGGGCGGCTCGATCGGTACCGCTGGCGTGCCGTCGACCACGGCGACGAGCCTGACGTCGTTCGGCACCGGTCTCGTCCCCGGTGCGCACGGCCTGATCGGCTTCACCGCACGCATCCCCGGCACCAACCGGCTGATCAACCACCTCTCGTGGGACAAGCAGGTCGATCCGCTGGAGTGGCAGCCGCACCCGACCGCCTTCGCCCGGCTGACGGCCGCCGGGGTGCACGTCTCGGTGGTCAACAAACGTGAGTTCGGCGGTTCGGGACTGACCGTCGCCGCGCACCGCGGCGCCACCTACGTCGGCGCGAACCTCGTCGGCGAGCGGATCGCTGCGATGGTCGAGGCTGCGGCGTACTCCCCGTCGTTGACGTATGTCTACGACTCCGACCTCGACTGGACCGGGCACAAGTTCGGGGTCGCCTCGACCCAGTGGCTGCAGCAGCTCGCGATGGTCGACGCCGAGGCCGAGCAGATGCGCGACGCGCTGCCGCACTCGGTGCGGCTCCTCGTGGTCGCCGACCACGGGATGGTCGACTCCGACCTCTCGTCGCGGGTCGACGTGGACGAGGTGATGGAGCTGCGCGACGGCGTGGACCTGCTCGGCGGCGAAGCGCGGTTCCGGCACCTCTACTGCTCGCGGGGCTCGGTCGACTCGGTGGTCGCGACCTGGCGCGAGGTGCTGGGCGACAAGGCACTCGTGCTCACGCGCGACGACGCCATCGCACGCGGCTGGTTCGGCGAGGTCGCTGCCGGGGTGCTGCCCCGCGTCGGCGACGTGCTGGTCGCGTGCCGTGACGACGCCGCGATCGTCTCCACGACCGACTTCCCCTACGAGAAGTCGCTCGTCGGCATGCACGGCTCGCTGACTCCCGCCGAGATGCTGATCCCGATCCTCGTCAGCTGACGACACCCCGGCCGGTGGTCCCGGGGCGGGGCTTCCCCGGGTCTAGTGTCGAAGCGTGTCGGAGACGGTGACCGAACGGCTGGAGCGCTACCGCAACGACGGCCTGGGCGAGGTCGCGGGCTGGTTCGAGCCGGAGTCCGCCGAGCTGATGGCGTCCCTGTTGGTGCACCAGATCGACGCGGGCCTGGGCGGCGGCGTGGCAGAGATCGGTGTGCACCACGGCCGCTCGTTCCTGCTGCTCGCCAACGGGCTGGCGCCGGGGGAGTCGGGGGTGGCGCTGGACGTCTTCGAGCACCAGGAGCAGAACGCCGACCACTCGGGCAAGGGCGACCGCGGCCGGTTCGAGGAGAACCTCGCGCGCTGGGCCCCGGACGTCCAGGTGCGGGTCGTGGCGCGCTCCAGCCTCGAGGTCTCCACCGACTCGGCACGCGAGGTGTTCGGCCGGCCGCGGATGTTCTCGGTCGACGGCGGGCACACCGCCGAGATCACCCGCCACGACCTCGAGCTCGCGGAGGCGAGCATCGCCGACGGCGGGATCGTGGTCCTCGACGACATGCTCAACGGGCACTGGCTGGGAGTGCTGACGGGTACGGCGACCTACCTGCTCGACCAGCCGAGGCTGCTGCCGTTCGCGATCTCGCCCAACAAGCTCTACCTGACCGACTCGGCCGAGGCCGCGGCCGACTACTCGGCCCACCTGAGAGCCGCCTCGCCCGACCTGCTCGGCAAGCGCGACGTCGAGTTCTTCGGCACCACCGTTGACATCTACGGCCAGGGCGCGCCCCGGCACAACGCGCCGGCACCAGCCGGGCCGTCAGGACCTGCGGGGCCGTCACCGGAGGTACGTCGCGCCCGGGCCGCGGCCCGGCGAGCCCAGCAGGAGGCCGCTGACCTTGCAGACCAGCTCGCCGCCGTACGTGCCTCGACCTCGTGGCGGGCGACGGCACCGCTCCGCGGGCTGGGTCGGCTGGTCCGTCGTTCGTGACGCGGGTCGGCCGACGTCTCAGCCGAAGGGGAGGGGCTCGGGGGCGAGCGAGACCGCCTTGGCGCGGGCCGCGGTGAGTCGGCGGCGGTGGTGCTGCCGGCAGAGCACCTCGTAGGCGACATCCGCTGGCGGCTCGTCGGCGGCTTCGACGTCGCCGACGACCACGACGTCACCCTCGGTGACCATCACGCCGTTCTCGGTGCGGGCGTTGTGGGTGGCGCGCTTGCCGCACCAGCACAGGGCCTCCACCTGGAGCACGTTCATCCGGTCGGCGATCTCGACGAGGCGGCCGCTGCCCGGGAACAGCTGGGTCCGGAAGTCCGTGAGGATGCCGAACGCGAACACGTCGATCTGCAGCTCGTCGACGACCTTGGCGAGCTGGTCGATCTGGTCGGGCGAGTAGAACTGGGCCTCGTCGCAGATCAGGTAGTCGATCCGTCCACCCGCCGTCAGGGACGAGACGACGTAGCGCCAGAAGTCGAAGTCGGCGTTGACCTCGAGGGCGTCGTGCGTCAGCCCCAACCGGCTGGAGAGCACTGCCTGCCCTGCGCGGTCGTGGGAGGTGAAGATCCGCCCGACCCGGCCGCGGGCCGCGTGGTTGTGGTTGGTCTGCAGCGCGAGGGTCGACTTACCGCTGTCCATGGTTCCGGTGAAGAATTGCAGTTCAGCCACGAGGCGAGATCCTGTCACAGCCTCGCGCCCCGGCGGGCCACAGCCACGCGGCGCTACGGTTGGCGGCGTGAGCTCACCGCTGATCTCGGCCGCCGAGTTGTCCTCGCTTCTCGGCCAGGTCACCGTCCTGGACGTGCGCTACCGGATGGGCGGGCCGCCCGGACGCGAGGAACACGCAGCAGGCCACGTCCCCGGTGCGGCGTACGTCGACATGGACACCGAGCTCTCGAGCGCACCCGGCGACCCCGTGGACCAGCGCGGTCGGCATCCCTTGCCCGCACCGGACGTGTTCGTGGCGGCGATGCGCCGGGCCGGAGTCAGCACTGACGTGCCGGTCGTGGTCTACGACGACTGGCAGGGCCGGGCAGCCGGGCGGGCCTGGTGGCTGCTCCGCGACTACGGCCACACCGAGGTGCGAGTGCTGGACGGCGGCTGGCCTGCCTGGCGCGCGGCCGGTGGCGCGACCAGCACCGAGGACGTGCCGCAGGTGGATGGCGACTTCGACGGCGAGCCCGGCACGCTGCCGGTCGTGGACGCTGCTGGCGTGAAGGGTGTTGGCGTCCTGATCGACGCCCGTGCGCCGGAGCGCTATCCGCGGCGAGGTGGAGCTCGTCGACCCGGTCGCCGGGCACATCCCGGGCGCGGTCAACGTCGACACGTCGCGCAACCTGGCCGAGGACGGCACCTTCCGGCCGGCGGCCGAGCTCCGGGAGCTGTACGGAGAGGTGGGCGCAGTGCCCGGGGTCGACGTGGCGGCGTACTGCGGCTCGGGGGTCACCGCGACCCACGACCTCCTCGCCCTGGCCGTGGCCGGTGTGGACGCGGCGCTCTTTCCGGCAAGCTGGTCCGGGTGGGTGTCCGACGAGACCAGGCCGGTCGAGCGGTCATGAGGATCCGGATCGAGGGCCACACCCTGCCCGGCCGCAACCCGGGCAGCCACCGTGACGTCCAGGTCGGGATCCAGGTCCGCCGCGATCCCGCGGAGGTGGTGCCGGCCGACGTCGAGCACGCGTCCTGGGAGGTCGAGGTCACCGAGTCCTACGGCAGCGACGCCCGCGACTTCCACGGCCCGGCGGTCCAGGGCAAGCACGGCGAGCGTTTCATCTACCTCACCTGGCTGGAGGGGCCCGACGCGACGATGTTCCGTCGCGCCAAGCTGATGCTCGACGACGCGCCCGAGGCCGAGTCGGTCACCGCACGGGTGAATCTCACCGACGAGAGCGGGTTGCCGCGGTGCGCGCGGCTGCGACCGCCCGCCGTCGAGTGGACCGTCGGCTGACCGACCAATGAAGTTCAACCCACCCGTATGGGTGGTCTAGACGCCAAAGCCCGTACGCCGTCGTGCGCTGGCACCTACGTTCGCAGCACCTGGACCCGTCGACTCGCGACGCGGCCTCCTCTTCATCGGAGATTCTCTTGAATTCTCGACTGCGCCGGCCTGCCGGCGCTCTCCTCGCTGGCGCGCTGGTCTCCAGCGTCTTCGCCTTCGCCCCCGCCCACGCGGCCGATCCGGTGGGCACCATCACCGGGATGGTCACCGGCGATGGCGCGGGTGCCCTGGAGGACGTCTACGTCTTCGCCCGCCAGTACAACGCGGAGGACGACTACTGGTCCGGCATCTGGGTGGACTACACCCTCACCGACGTCGACGGCAACTACTCGCTCGACCTCCCCCCGGGGGAGTACCGGATCGGGTTCAGCGACAGCAACGACGGCGCCGACTTCGTCGAGGAGTACTACGACGACGCAGTCACCATCGAGGACGGCGACACGCAGACGGTCATCGACGGCGGGACCCTGGCCGGCCGGGACGCCGAGCTGGCAGTCGCGAGCCACGTCACCGGCACCGTCACGGGCCCCGGCGCCGCTGCACTGCCCGACATCAGCGTCGCCGCCTACCAGGAGGTCTTCGTCGAGGACGAGAGCCGCTGGGACTCGGTGGCGTACGCCTACACCGACGAGCTCGGCCAATACGACCTCGGCGGCCTGCGTGCGGGCACCTACCGCATCGGGTTCCAGGACGACGCCGAAAACCCGACGTACGCCGCCGAGTTCCACCTGAACCAGGCCAGCGTTCGCACGGCCCAGGACGTCACCGTGACCACCGTGGCCCCGGCAACCGTCGACGCCGAGCTCGCCCTGGGTTCGGAGATCTCCGGCACCGTGACCGATGTCGCCGACGCCCCGCTGGCAGAAGCATCCGTCTACGCCTACGTCCAGGCCGGTGGCGAGTGGGACTACGCAGGCCGCGCGATCACCGGCGCCGGTGGCAACTACGCCGTCGGCGGGCTGGCCGCGGGCACCTACCGCCTCGAATTCGAGTACGAGTCGGGCCAGGACTACCTCTACGAGTACTGGAACAACAAGGGCTCGTTCGACGAAGCTGACAGCATCGTCGTCGGGACCGACGGCACGATCTCGGGCAAGGATGCCAAGCTCGTCGAGGGTGAGCACGACCCGCTGCCGTTCCTGGAGGGTGTCACGATTCCCCAGATCAGCGGCGCGCCGCAGGTCGGCCAGACACTCACCGTGACCGCTGGCACGTGGAACGCTCCCAGCGTCACCGCGGACTACCAGTGGTACAACGACAACGGGGCCATCGCCGGCGCCACCGCAACGACGTACGTGCCGACCGCCTCGGACGTGGGCACGACCTTGGTCGTCCTCGTCGACGCGTCCGCGCCGGGCTACCAGGACCGCACCAACATGTCCAACGTCGTGGGCCCGATCGTCGCGGCTGCCGCTACGACGCCGCCTCCGGTGGTCGCTCCCGCCCCGGTGCCCGCTCCTGCTCCCGCCCCGGTGATCTCCTTCTCGAAGAAGATCGACGTCGCTGGTGCGCTGACGGTCGGCTCGACCCTGAAGCTGAAGAACTTCAAGGCGCTCGTCTCGCGGGCCGTGGTGACCTACAAGATCCAGTGGTACGCCGGCTCGAAGAAGATCAAGAAGGCGACCAAGTCCAAGCTCAAGGTGACCCAGGCCCTCAAGGGCAAGAAGATCAAGGTCAAGGTGTCGGCCACGTCCGGCACGACGACCAAGACCGTCACGGTCAAGGTCGGCAAGATCCGCTGACCGCAAGCATGGGGTGAAGCGAACGGGGGTGGCCATCGGCCGCCCCCGTTCGTCATGTCCGGACCATGACCGGGTCGCCCAGGCTGATCCGCCCGGTCGTCTCCGGGATCAGGTGGACGGCGAACAGCGTCTTGTGATCGACCAGGCGGTGCCGGGCCAGCGTGCGGATCGGTTCCTTGCTGGTCTTCAGCGACTCGAGGTCGATGGTCGTCATGACGCACCGGTCGGTCGGCTTCGCGACCCGGAACCGCACCTCACCGATCACGACCGAGGACCAGTCGTCCTCGGCGAACGGCGCCTCGCCGTCGACGACGAGGTTGGGGCGGAACCGCTGCATGGGCAGGGGAGCGGGCGGCTCCTCCCCGCGGTCGAGGGCGCCCTCGATGATCCAGTCGTTGAGCTGGCGCAGTGATGCCTCGGACGCGATCGTGACGGGGTAGGCATCGGCGTACGCCGTGAAGTCCTCGGGTCGCGAGTGGGCCGGATTGAGGGTCCGGCGAGTCGGGTCGTCGCACCACACGAGGTGCAGGTCGTCGCGGCCGACCGCCTTCTGCACCCACGCATCCGCCTCCGAGCCCGCGGGGATGCCCTGGAGCTCCTGCGAGTGCACCTTGGCCCGGACGAGACCACCAGTGGGTACGTCGACCAGCAGGTCGGGCAGGTCGCCCGTCCGCAGCCTCAGCGCGGACGTGAGTGACGGATCGGTCGCGGGCGTGTCCGCCGTGATCGCGAACAGCGAGTGCTGCTCGCGCGCCGAGACCAGCACGCCGTCGGAGTCGACGATCACCCACGTCCGGTCGCCGTCGAGGCCGCCCGAACAGCACGTCCGCCGAGTCGACCGGGCGGATCGCGGTGCTCTTGACGGGATGGATGTTGAGGCCGGTCAGCAACATTGGCTCAGGGTAGGCGCTGCCAAGAACTGCAGCACGTCAGCTGATGGGTTTCGACACGGCGTCGCGGCCTTGCTCAACCTCCTCGCCTGACTGACAGGAACTTCGTTCCGGTCAGTCGCTCGGACCACCGAACATGATCTCGTCCCAGCTCGGGACCGAGGCGCGACCGCGGGCCTTGCGGGCGGGTCGGCGCGAGGGCGGTTCATTCTCCGCGGGGTCGTGCTCTTCCTCGACCGCAGCGGCCGGATCGACCTCCGGGGCATCGCCCTCGGCGTGGGCAGCCGTCTCGGCGGACTCGACCGGGTCGTCCGACAGGTAGGCCTCGACGGGTTGCTCGGTGCCGAGACCGGCCTCGGTGAGGTCGATGGTGGTCTCGACCGCACTCACCTCGTCGACCTCGTCGGTGACGAGCTCGATCGCGTCCTCGCCCAACGGCAGCTCGTCGGCGGGTACGGCGCTGAGCCGGCGGACTCGAGCCTGCTGGAGGTCGTCGGTGCGAGGCCGGAGCAGTCGCGGCCGGGCGGCTGACGACCTCACCGACGAGCCAGCGGGCGTCCTCGTCCTCGGAGGTGACGAAGTTGCCGCGGGTGTCGTAGGCGAACGTCGCCTTGCCCTTGCGCTGCGAGGTGCGGAAGGCACCGGTCAGGGTCCAGCGGCCGTCCTCGCGCCGCCAGGCGTCCCACTCGACCACGGCGGGGTCGACGTTGAAGCTGTGGAGGTGGGCGCTGATCGCCTCACCCAGCGTGCGGGCACCGGTGTCGCCGGCCTTGCGGCGCAACGAGGAGCCCTGGGCGCGCTGGGCCACGTGGGCTCGCTCGGCGAGCACCGGGGCCGCGAACGCCATGATCTTCTCGACCGTGGTCTGGGCCGCCTGCGCCACCGACTCGGGTGTCTCGCCGCCCCGGATGCGGGTCTGGATGTCACGAGGGCGAAGAGCACTGTCCATCTGAATCTCCAACTGGCCGATGCGGGCGTGTTCGCCGCGGAGGGTTGCGCGGAGTGGGGCGTCGATGTCGAGGGTGAACTCGGCTCCGTTGTCATCCACCAGCAGCAGGCGCTTCCCGTCGTCGCTCAGTCCCGCGAGCGTGAGGTGGGCCATGGATGCTGCACTCTGCAGGTGGTGTCGATACGCCTGTGTCCGGTCTCGTCGAGCCTACGCCAGCGCACACGTGGAGCCCGGCTACGCGAGCGGCGTGCCTGCGGATAGCGTTCACCGGTGGTCGCCCTCGTGTCACTCCCTGATTCTGCCGCTGCGCTGGTCGTCCTCGACCTGCTCGGCATCTTCGTGTTCGCCATCTCGGGGGCCCTGGTGGCGGTCCGCAAGGGGTTCGACGTCTTCGGCGTCCTGGTGCTCGCTGGCACGACCGGCCTGGGTGGCGGGTTCCTCCGCGACGTGCTCATCGATGCGACGCCGCCCGCGGCGTTGGCGGACTGGCGCTACCTGATCGTGCCGATCGGAGCAGGGTTGCTGACCTTTGCCTTCCACCCGACCATGGGGCGACTTGAGCGGGTGATCAACGTCTCCGACGCCTTCGGGTTGTCGCTGTTCTGCGTGACCGGCGCGTTGAAGGCCGTGGAGTACGGACTCGGCCCGGTGCCGGCCGCACTGATGGGCATGGTGACCGGCGTCGGTGGCGGCATGGTCCGCGACGTGTTGGCCGGCCGGCCGCCGGACGTGTTCAGCGGCAGTCTGTACGCCACGCCGGCGCTGGCCGGGGCCGCCATCGCGGTGGCCATGAACCATTCCGGACAGCCGTTCGCGCTGGTGGCAGGCGCCGGCTTCGGGGTGTGCCTGGTCCTGCGACTGCTCGCGATCGTGCTCGACCTCCGCGCACCGAAGCCGCGCGGCCCGTCGAACGTCTGAGGACCCGGGACCGGACCGGTCAGTCGCCCAGCACCCGCTCGAGATAGGGATTGCCGAAGACCCGCTGCGGGTCCATCTTCTCGCGCTGGTCCAGGAACTCGTCGAAGCGCGGATCAGATCGCCGCCAGGTCGTCGGCCGCGAGCGTGTGCATCTTGCCCCAGTGCGGTCGCCCGTCGTACCTGCGGAGCACCTCCTCGACCCCGGCGAAGTACTCGGTGTGGTCGGCCTTCGCAGGCACGTGGAAGGCGAGGTACATCGACTCCCGGCCCGAGGCGGTCGACAACGCGATGTCGTCGGCGGGGGTCGAGCGGATCTCGATCGGGAAGCCGATGCGCCACCCTGCGCCTTCGATGACCCGGCGTACCTCCTTCAGCGCCTCGAGCCCGACGTCGCGCGGCACGGCGTACTCCATCTCCTTGAACCGGACGCGGCGCGGCGAGGTGAAGACCCGGTGGGCGATGTCGCTGTAGATCCGTTCGGACAGCGCGTTGCCGGAGATCTGGTTGAGCTGGGCACCGCCGCGGGGGCGCGGGTGCCGACCGTCGTGAGCATCCCGAAGACCGTGTTGGAGAGGAACTCGTCCTCGAGCCAGTGCTTCCACCGGCTCAGCGGCTCGAGCCCGTCCAGCTCGGCCAGACGGTCGTTGACCTTCGTCATCACCTGGTCGGTGTGCGGGAACCAGTAGACGTCGACGTGGTGGTGGTCGTGGGTGAGCTCGTCGTACGTCGCCAGCGCGGCGTCCCACGTCATCGGCCGCTCGTGCGCCTCGAGCGCGAACAGCGGCTCGACGAAGAGCGTGATCTCGGTCAGGACGCCCAGCGCCCCGAGCCCGATCCTGCCTGCGTCGTAGAGCTCGCTGAAGGACGTCGGCGAGGCCGTGATCTCCTCGCCGTGGCCGCTGATGATGGTGAACGCCGCGATCTGCGCCGACAGCGAGGCGACGGTGCCGCCCGTGCCGTGGGTGCCGGTGGAGGTGGCGCCGGCGATGGTCTGCTCCGCGATGTCGCCCATGTTGTGCAGCGACAGGCCGAGGCGGGTGAGCTCGGTGTTGAGCACGTGCAGCGGGGTGCCGCCGAGCACGGTCACGGTCATGGCGTCCCGGTCGACCGAGACGATGCCGGAGCAGCGGTCGGACGCAGCATCGTGCCGACCGGTGCCGAGATCCCGGTGAAGCTGTGGCCGGTGCCCACCATCTTGACCGTGCCGCGGTGGGCGAGGGCGTGCTCGATCTCGTGCTGGATCTGCTTGGTGTTGATGGGCGTGACGACCTTGCGCGGCGATGCCGCCGCGGTGCCAGCCCAGTTCATCCACGAAGCCATGGGGAGAGGGTAATGACCATGGGGGTGCTCACTAGGCTGAACCCATGTTTTCCTCGAAAGGTCCGGACGTGTCGCCGTACGACGCACTCCTGCTGTTGTCGTTCGGCGGACCGGAGCAGCCGGCCGACGTCGTGCCGTTCCTGGAAAACGTCACGCGTGGCCGGGGAATCCCGCGCGAGCGGCTCGAGGAAGTCGGGCAGCACTACTTCCTCTTCGGCGGCCGCAGCCCGATCAACGACCAGAACCGCGCCCTGCTCGCGGCGATCCGCGAGGACCTCGCCGGGAGCGGCATCGACCTCCCGGTCTACTGGGGCAACCGCAACTGGGACCCCTACCTCACGTGGCACGCTGACCCGGATGCGGACGACGGGATCACCCGCGCCGCCGTCCTCACCACCTCGGCCTACTCGTCCTACTCGTCCTGCCGGCAGTACCGCGAGAACCTCGCGGATGCCGTGGCCGAGGTCGAAGAGGCACCACGCCTCGATCGACTGCGGCAGTACTTCAACCACCCCGGCTTCGTGGAGCCGGTCGTGGACGCGACGCTGTCCGGCGCTGGCCGAGCTGCCCGACAGCGTGCGCGAGCGTGCCGAGCTGGTCTTCGTCACGCACTCGATCCCCACCGAGATGGCCGCGACGAGCGGGCGGGGACGGCGACGCCTACGTGCGCCAGCACCTCAGCGTCGCCTCGGAGGTCACCGCCCGAGTGCGTCAGGAGACGGGCCGTCATCACGACCACGCCCTTGTCTACTGCTCGCGCTCCGGCTCGCCACGACCCCCTGGCTCGAGCCGGACGTCAACGACCACCTCGCCACCTATCGCCGAGCGCGGCACCCGCGCCGTCGTGCTGGTGCCCGTGGGCTTCGTCTCCGACCACATGGAGGTCATCTACGACCTCGACACGGAGGCCCTGGCCACCGCCGAGAAGCTCGGGCTGGAGGCCGTGCGGGCCGCGACCCCGGGGTCGACCCGCGGTTCGTCGCGATGGTGCGCGACCTGCTGGTGGAGCGGGCCGCTGCAGAGCGCGGCGAGGACGTCGAGCGGGCGGCGGTGGGCGACCTCGTCGCGTGGCCGGGGATCTGCGCCGTCGGCTGCTGCCCCAATCCGCGCGGCGAGCGGCCGGCGCTGTGCGGGCTGGACGCGTGAGCACCGAGCTGCGTGACCTTGCCCTCGTCATCGGTCGCGACGCCATCGCGCTGGCACGCCGGATGCGCGACGGCGGCATCGCCGTCGCCGACACCAAGTCGAGTGCCGTCGACGTCGTCACCGCCGCCGACCGCGCCAGCGAGGAGCTGATCCGCTCGCGGATCCTGGCGGTCCGTCCCGACGACGCGATCATGGGGGAGGAGGGCGAGGACCATCCGGGCACCAGCGGTGTGCGGTGGATCGTCGACCCGATCGACGGCACGGTCAACTACCTCTACGGGCTGCCCGACTGGGCCGTGTCCATCGCCGCCGAGGTCGACGGCGAGATCGTGGCGGGCGCCGTGATCAACGGTTCCACCGGCGTGGAGTACGCCGCAGCGCGGGGCGCCGGCGCGACGCGGGCCGGCCGACCCATCGGCGTACGCCCCACACCGCCGCTCGCCGAGCGGCTCGTGCTCACCGGCTTCGGCTACCGCAGCGACGTCCGCGCCCACCAGGCGGCGTGCGTGGCCGCCCTGCTCCCGCAGGTGCGCGACATCCGCCGGATGGGCTCGTGCGCCCTCGACCTGTGCCACGTCGCCGACGGCAGCGGCGACGGCTACGTCGAGGAGGGGCCGAGCCCGTGGGACTACGCGGCCGGTGGTCTGGTCCTGGCCGAGGCCGGCGGCCGGTTCGAGCTCCTCGCCGGGCGGCTGCACGAGGTCGCCCCCGGAGCCCCCACCAACGCCCTCGTGGTGGGCGCTCCGGCTGAGGGCTGGGACACGTTCGTGGACGCGCTGCGCATGGCCGGTTTCCTCGCCTGAGGCGCGGGGGAATACGGAGCCGTCGTCACCTGTTGTCGCGACACGTCGGCACCGGCGTAGCACTTACGACGGTCATGGTGCACAATCTGCCGACGTTGGAGATGAACGATCCAATTCCGGCACTGACCGGGATCGTTCGGGATGGGGAGAGGGACGAAGATGGCCACTGACTACGACGCGCCACGCAAGACCGAGGAAGACCAGAGCGAAGAGAGCATCGAGGAGCTCAAGGCTCGTCGCCACGACAAGAACTCCGGCAAGGTCGACGAGGACGAGACCGAGGCTGCCGAGTCGTTCGAGCTGCCCGGCGCCGACCTGTCGCACGAGGAGCTCGCTGTCGAGGTGATGCCTCGTCAGGAGGACGAATTCACCTGCATGAGCTGCTTCCTGGTCCACCACCGCTCGCAGCTTGCCGACGAGAAGAACCTGATCTGCCGCGACTGCGCCTGATCGGGTTGTGTGACCCGGCCCCCGGTCCCCGGGCCTGGTCACCCTCGAACACCGACGAGGCCGCGTCCCCCACGGGGACGCGGCCTCGTTGTGCTCAGTGGCCGGGGATCAGCTCTGGGGTGCCGGCGCCTTGTCGGCGTCCTGGTCGTCCTTCTGGAGTCCCGGGGGAAGATGACCGGTGGACCGGGCGTAGTAGTTGGCGGCGCGGCGGGTCGCCAGCATCCGGGCCAGCGCGATCAGCGTGCCGCTGACGGCGGCCCAGGCCACGGCCTCCCACAGGTCGACGTCGGGGTCGGCCGGGTTGGCGGGCGGGTTCTTCCCCGTGGCTGCCCGCCACGTCGTGTTGAGTCCCTTCTTCGCGACCGCTGCAGCCCCGAGGGCGGCGACGAGCGAGAAGGCGGACCATGCCTTGCTGGATCCAGATGCCATGCTTCTCACCCTACCCAGCGCGTCCGGCTACGGCCCCACCCTTAGGAGGGCAGCCGCGAGCCGGTCGGGGTGCCGCGAGCTGAGAAGCCAGTACGGCGCAGGGTCGCTCGGGTCCGTCAGGTCGACCTTGACACCGCGCTTGAGGTAGGGCCGCAGCAGCAGGTAGGCGCGCGCATCGGCGTCCCGGCCGGCCTGGAGCCGCATCGCCTCCGCGTCGAGCGCGGTCACCGCGCCGACGTGGTCGGTCGAGATCTGGGCGCGCCCGGCCCGGAGCACCTCGCCGTCGACGCCGATGCGCGCTGCGCCGTACGACACGAAGAGGGCGACCATGAGCGCGAGCGCGATCCCGGTCACGACCCAGGCGACGGCGAGGGGCACCGCGACGACCAGGGCCAGCCACAAGGTGGCGACCAGCATCGTCCCCTGCACCCACCAGCGCAGCGGCACGCTCAGCCGTTCCGCGAACTCCACGGCGCAGAGCCTATGGGGGGACCGCGTCGTCCCCGCTGGCGGGTAGATTCAGCGCCCGTGCCATCACCCGAACCCACCGACCTCGACGTCGCGATCGTCCGTCTCGACCGCGACCTCCCGCTGCCGTCCTACGCCCACCCCGGCGACGCCGGCGCCGACCTGCAGTCCACGGTCGACCTGAGGCTGCTGCCGCACGAGCGCGCGCTCGTCCCGACGGGCATCTCCATTGCCCTGCCGCCCGGCTTCGTGGCCCTCATCCACCCGCGCTCCGGGCTGGCGGCGAAGCACGGGCTGTCCATCGTCAACACCCCCGGCACCGTCGACGCGGGCTATCGCGGTGAGATCAAGGTGCTGCTGATCAACCACGACCACGTGCGGCCGGTGAGCATCAAGCGTGGTGACCGGATCGCCCAGCTCGTCGTCCAGCGCTTCGAGCGCGCCCGCTTCGTCGAGGTGGACGCACTCCCCGAGTCCGTACGCGGCGCGGGGGGCTACGGTTCTACTGGCGGCTTCGCGCCCGCGTGAGCGACGACCCGCCACCCGAGATCTCGAAGCACCACGAATGGAGTGACTGACGTGAAGTTCGGCCGCAAGTCGGAGCCCACCCCCGAGGCGACCACCGAGCCGACCGAGGACGCAGCCGAGTCCGCGGCCGAGCAGTCGGCGCCGCGCACCGATGGCCCCTTCGACGAGTCACAGGTCGCCGGCGACGGTGTGCAGCGCGTCGACCTCGGGTCACTCCTGGTCGCGCCCAGCGAGGGTCGCGAGCTTCGCCTGCAGGTCGACGAGGCGAGCAACACCGTCCAGGCGGTCATGCTCACCGGCCCGGACGGCGCCCTGGAGATGCAGGCCTTCGCCGCCCCTCGCAACGGCGACCTCTGGAGCACCGTGCGACCGCAGATCCAGGCCGACATCACCGGCCGCGGCGGCCAGGCCGAGGAGCGCGAGGGTCGCTTCGGCACCGAGCTCGTCTGCCAGGTGCCGGTGAAGAAGCCGGACGGCACGGTCGGGCTCCAGCCCTCCCGGATCGTCGGTATCAACGGCGAGCGCTGGATGCTGCGTGCGTCCTTCCTGGGGCGCCCTGCCCTGCAGCCCGACGAGGCAGGGGAGTGGGAGGACGCGCTGGCGCAGGTCGTCGTACGCCGCGGCGCGGGCGCGATGGCGGTCGGCGAGCCGATCCCGGCGACCCTGCCCGACCAGGCCCGACGGGTGAAGTGAGCGCATCGTGGGCGACACTCCTTCACCCGACACTGGCTCACCCGACAAGAGGAGCCGGCTGAGACGCAGCCTCTCTCGCTGGGCCGACAGCGGAGAGGCGCACGCCCGGGACCTTCGGGAGGCCCACTCGGCCGCCGCCGGCGAGGTCTCGATCGCGGACGCGCCGGACCGCGAGCGCGTCAGCCTCCGCGGCACGATCAAGACCGTGACGCTGCGCCCGCGCGGCGGCGTACCCGCCCTCGAGGCCGAGCTCGAGGACGGCAGCGGCGTGATCACCATCGTCTGGCTCGGTCGTCGGCGGATCGCCGGCATCGGGCCGGGGCGCGCCATGCGTGTCGAGGGCCGCATCGGCTCCGCGACCGGGCACCGGGTGCTGTTCAACCCGCGCTACGAGCTGATTCCGTGACCGGCCCGGTGACAGATCCCGTGAAGCCCGCGACTCCCGCTTCCGTCGAGACCGTCGAGGCCGTCGTCCGCCGACAGCTCTCCCAGGCGCTCGGCGGCCGCCGGGGCATGGTCGAGGCCGCCGTACCGACCATCACCTTCACCGTCCTGTGGCTGACCACGCGAGAGCTCAACGTCGCGTTGGCGATCAGCGTGTCGGCCGCCGTCCTGCTGCTCGTGCTGCGTCTCGTCCAGCGCTCGAGCGTGCAGTTCGTGGTCAATGCGCTCGTCGGCATCGGCATCGGCTGGCTGTTCGTCGCCCGGTCCGCGGCGAGCGGCGGCAGCGAGCAGGAGCAGGCCCTGGCCTACTTCCTGCCGGGGATCCTCTACAACTCCGGCTACACGGTGGTGCTGGCCCTGACCTGCCTGATCGGGTGGCCGCTCGTCGGCTTCATGGTCGGCAGCGTCACCGGCGATCCGACCGCGTGGCACCAGGACAAGCAGATCGTGAAGCTGTGCACGCGGCTGACGTGGCTGCTCGTCCTGCCGTGCGCGCTGCGCGTGGCCGTGCAGGCGCCGATCTGGCTCGCCGGCAACTCCGGCTCGATGGACGCCGACACCGCCGTGGCGATCCTCGGCGTGCTCAAGATCGTGCTGGGCTGGCCGCTCCAGCTCGCCGCGCTGGGCGCGATGGTGTGGGTGCTGGCGCGCAACCACACACCGATGACGGCCGAGGCGCCGACGGCCTGAGAGCGCACGGGGCCTTGGTTTCGACACGCGCGCTGGCGCTCGCTGCTCAACCAGCGGTAGTAGGTCAGCCGCCGTGGGTGCGGGGGGACAGCAGTCGTTCGAGCTCTTCCTCGACGTCGGACGGCACGACGAACAGCAGCTCGTCACCGGCCTCCAGCGGCTGCTCGCCGCTCGGGGTGTAGACCTGCCCGTCGCGCAGGATCGTGACCAGCGCGCAGTTGTCGGGGAACGGCACCAGGCCACTGGGCGTGCCGACGTAGGGCGAGTCCGTGGGCAGCGTCATCTCGACGAGGTTGGCATTGCCCTGGCGGAACGTGAACAGCCGCACGAGGTCGCCGATGCTGACGGCCTCCTCGACCAGCGCGGACATGATGCGCGGGGTGGAGACGTTGACGTCGACGCCCCAGGCCTCGGTGAACAGCCACTCGTTGTTGGGGTGGTTGACGCGACCGACGGTGCGGGGCACCCCGAACTCGGTCTTCGCCAGCAGCGAGGTCACGAGGTTGGCCTTGTCGTCGCCCGTCGCGGCGATCACCACGTCGCACTTGTCGAGCTGCGCCTCCTCGAGCGAGGAGAGCTCGCACGAGTCGGCGAGCAGCCACTCGGCGTTGGGCACCCGCTCGGGTTTGATGGAGCCGGGGTTCTTGTCGATCAGGAGGACCTGGTGGCCGTTGTCGATCAGCTCGCGGGCGATCGAGCGTCCGACGGCACCGGCTCCGGCGATGGCGACGCGCATGTCAGCTCTCCTCGGGTCCGCGGTCGAGCACGGAGTAGGCGTGCGCGGCGACCTCTTCACGCATCACGAGGTGCAGCATGTCGCCCTCCTGGATGACGGTCTCGCGAGTGGGGATCATGCCTTCGCCCAGTCGGTCGATCCACGCGATCCGGCAGCGGGACTGCTCCTGGAAGTGGATCGTGCGCTCGCCGATCCAGGCCTCCGGTACGGGGATGTGGTCGAGCCGGATCGTCCCCGAGGGGTCGCGGAAGTCGGGTTCGGCACCGGCGGGCAGCACTCGTCTCAGCACCTGGTCGGCCGTCCACTTCACCGTGGCGACCGTGGTGATGCCGAGCCGCTGGTAGACCTCGGCGCGGCCGGGGTCGTAGATCCGGGCGACGACCTGCTGGATCCCGAAGGTCTCCCGCGCCACCGCGACAAGGCGGCCGGGACGCGGCGCACGATCGAGCTGGTCGAGGCCTCGGGGCTGCCGCCCGAGATGGTGCTGATACCCACCACAACAACGAGCTCACGGTCAACGACGTCAAGGCGTCCGGCTGCTGGGCGGGCTTCTCGATCTACCCCGGCACGAAGATCTACGAGGACCGCATGGTGCGCGTGCTGTCCGAGCACGGCCCGGAGCGGATCATCGTCAACTCCGCCTGCGACTGGGGCGTGTCCGACCCGCTGAAGGTGGCCAAGACCGCGGAGGTGATGCGGGCCGCCGGCTTCGACGACGACGACATCGACCGCGTCGTGTGGCGCAACCCCGTGGAGTTCTTCTCCCAGAGCGGCCGGCTGATCCTCGACGATCTGGCCGAGCCGGATCTGACCGCGACGTTCGAGGGCAGCGGCGTGCTGCGTGGCGAACGGTAGTGGTCCCGCTCGGCGGGTACGGCGGGTCGCCTGGCGATTGCAACGAGGTGGGCGGGGCCCGCCAGAACCCGTTGTACACGGGGACGGGGCCACTCTTGAGGCTCAAGCACGCCGACGGCAGCCTCGCCCGACCTCGCCTACTGTTCCAACGTCCACCCGGCAGACGATCTCGACGGGGTCTCCGCCCAGCTCGAGCGCTACGCCGCGCGGGTGCGCGAGCGGCTCGACGTGCCGGTCCTGGGCGTCGGCCTGTGGGTTTGCCGCGCCGGCGCTCGCTGACGACGCGGCGGCGCAGCGCCTGGCCGAGCAGCTTCGGCGCCTGCGCCTCGAGGTCGTCACGCTCAACGGCTTCCCGTACAAGGCCTTCCACGCGCCCGTGGTCAAGCTCGACGTCTACTGGCCGAACTGGACCGAGACCGACCGCGTCGAGTACACGATCGGGCTGGCGGGCCTGCTCGCCCGGCTGCTGCCCGGTGACGTCTCCGACGGCAGCATCTCGACCCTGCCGCTCGGCTGGCGTGCTGACTGGGGCGCGGACGAGCAGCACGCCGCGCTGCTCGGGCTCGAGCGCGTCGCCGGTGAGCTCAGTTGTCA
>CAVUNB010000020.1:0-21729 GCA_963742685.1 uncultured Actinomycetota bacterium
GGGCGCCACCTTCCCCGAGCCCGACGCGCTCCTGTCCGAGGCGACCCTGATCCTCGGCCTCGACGGCACCAAGATGAGCAAGTCCAAGGGCAACGTCATCGAGCTGCGGATGACCGCCGACGAGACGGCGAAGAAGCTCAAGGGCGCGAAGACCGACAGCGACCGGGTGATCACCTACGACCCGGTCGCACGGCCCGAGGTCGCCAACCTGCTCCTGCTCATCTCGCTGTGCGAGGGCGTGCCGCCCGAGCAGATCGCCGAGGAGATCGGCGACGGTGGCGGCGGTGCCCTGAAGAAGCGGCTGACCGACGCGATCAACACCGAGCTCGCGCCGTTGCGCGCCCGCCGGCTGGAGCTCGAGCACGATGCGTCGTACGTCGCGGACATCCTGCGCGCCGGCAACGAGCGCGCCAACGAGGTGGCCGAGGAGACGCTCGCCGAGGTGCGCGAGCGGATGGGCATGGTCTACACCTGAGCGAGTCGGGCCGACCTACGCCTTCGTAACTGACGCAACCGTAGGTCTGGCGCATTGGTTAACCCGCCAGTAACATCCGACCACCGGGAAGCCCGGTGAGAGGCAGTTGCTTGGGAGGGCACAGACCTATGACCCGCGTACGCACCCTTGTCGCATTACTCGCGACGATCGCTGCATCAGCCGTCGTCTTCGTGGCAGCGCCGGCGCAGGCCGTCGTCGTCGAACCACCACGACCGGCGTTCTACGAGGCACCGGCCACGCTGCCGGCGGCCAACGGCACCGTGATCCGCAGCGAGACGATGAGCTTCCTGCTCGACCCGGCCAACGCCACCAGCCTGGTCACCAATGCCAAGCGCGTGCTCTACAAGACCACCAACCGCAGCGGCAGGGCGATCGCCGTCTCCGGCGTGGTGATGGTGCCCAAGACAGCCTGGGTCGGGATCGGCAGCCGCCCGGTGATCGGCTTCGCCGCGGGCACCCAGGGCATGGGCGACCGGTGCGCGCCGTCGCGCCAGTACAGCGAGGGCTTCGAGTACGAGGGCTTCGCCATCCAGGGGCTGCTCGCGCGTGGCTACGCCGTCGCGCTGACCGACTACGAAGGTCTCGGCACCGCCGGCATCCACACCTACATGGATCGCGTCTCGCAGGGTCGTGCCGTGCTCGACGTCATCCGCGCCGCCCAGCGTCTTCCGGGCACCGGCCTGTCCGCCACCAGCCCCGTGGGCATCGAGGGCTATTCGCAGGGTGGCGGCGCGGCCGCCTCCGCCGGCGAGCTCGCGTCGACGTACGCCCCCGAGCTCAAGCTCAAGGGTGTCGCCGTGGGCGCCGTCCCCGCCGACCTCAAGCAGGTGGCCTCCACCCTCGACGGTGGCCTCTACTCCGCGTTCGCCTTCTTCGCACTGCGGGGGATCTCCGCCAGCTACGGCGTCGACCTGTCGCCCTACCTCAACGCCAAGGGCGTCGAGACCATGACCACGGTCGAGCAGGACTGCGTCTTCGACCTCTTCGGGCACTCCTTCGTGAAGTCCTCGACGCTGAGCTACAACGGCAAGCCGATGTCGGACCTGATCGCATTGCCCCAGTTCGGCGCGATGATCGCCGACCAGAAGATCGGCAACATCAAGCCGACGGTGCCGGTGTTCGTGAGCCACTCCGCCCTCGACGACGTCATCCCCTACGCCGTGGGCAAGGCGATGGCGAAGTCCTGGTGCAACAAGGGTGCCAACGTGCGGATGTCGACCAACGTGATCCCCACACACGTGGGCGGCTACGTGCCGTTCGTCGCGGAGTCGGCGCTGTTCTTCGAGGGCCGGTTCGCCGGTCTGCCGCAGCTCAGCAACTGCTGGCTGATCTGACCGGCTGATCGAGAGCGTGGCCCGGCATGCTCACGCGGTCCAGGCGACGCTCTCGATCACGTGGTCGGCCCACGGGTTGATGCCGGTCAGCTCGCGGCGGCGCTCGATCAGCTCGACGAGGTCGTGCGTACGCCGATCGCGCAACGCGCGACGGCGCTGGAGCACGTCTTCATCGGGCTGGGAGGTCGGGTTCTCGTTCATGACCGAAGCCTGATCGAGACGTGCTAACGAGCGATTGACCCCGTGTTACACGTGGGTTCCAGATTCGACGTTTTCGGTTGTAACTGCGTTACGTCGGTGGACCATCGCGGACAGCACCAGCACGGCGAAGCCCGCGATGCTGAGCCCGACACCGACCAGCGCCGGCGCGCGGAAGCCCCAGCCGGCCGCGATGACCAGGCCGCCGAGCCAGGCGCCCAGCGCGTTGGCGACGTTGAGGGAGGCGTGGTTGAGGGCGGCGCCGAGGGTCTGCGCGTCACCGGCCACGTCCATCAGGCGCAGCTGCAGGTTCACCACGAGCACCGAGCCGAGCACGGTGATGAGGAAGACGACGGGGAGCGCCAGCCAGCCGCCGGGGGCGGTCAGCCAGAAGAGCATCAGCGTGGCGCCCATCCCGGCGGCGCCGATCAGCAGCGACCGGAAGATCGACCAGTCGGCCATCACCCCGGCGAGGTAGGTGCCGGCCACCATGCCGAGGCCGAACGACATCAGGAAGACCGGCACGGCCGACTCCCCCAGGCCGCCGACGTCGGTCACGGTCGGCGCGATGTAGGTGTAGACGGCGAACATGCCTCCGAAGCCGATCGCGCCGGCCAGCAGCGTCAGCCACACCTGCGGCTTCTTGAAGGCGGTGAGCTCGCGACGGCCGCTGGCCTCTCCGTCCCCGGGGCAGCTGGGCACGAACGCCAGCACGAGAGCCAGCGTGACCATGCCGAGGGCGGTCACGCCCCAGAAGGCCGTGCGCCAGCCGAGGTTCTGTCCGAGCCACGTCGCGGCCGGTACGCCGACCACGTTGGCCACGCTCAGCCCGAGCATGACCGCCGCCACGGCGCGGCCCTTGCGTGCGGGGCTCGCCATGCTGGCTGCCAGCAGTGACGCGACCCCGAAGTAGGCACCGTGGGGAAGGCCGGCGGCGAAGCGAGCGAGCATCAGTGCGCCGTACGACGTCGCAAGCGCGCTGGCCGCGTTGCCGACCGCGAAGGCGACCATCAGCCCGACGAGCAGTGCGCGTCGGGGCAGGCGGGCGCCGAGGAAGGCCAGGACCGGGGCGCCGACGACGACACCCACCGCATAGGCCGAGATGACGTGGCCGCCGGTGGGGATCGAGACCTCGACACCGCGGGCGATCTGCGGCAGCAGGCCCATCGTCACGAACTCGGTGGTGCCGATCGCGAAGCCGCCCATCGCCAGCGCCAGGATCGCGAGCCCGTAGTGGCGCGCACGAACGACGGGCGTGTGGTCGATCTCGGTGGCGTCGGAGGTCGTCGTCATAGGCACTTCATTCTCCAAGGCCGGTCACGCCCTGCCTATTCCACGACCCCGATGTCCCCGGTCAGGAGACGCGACTCACAACGAGGCGAGCGCCTCGTTGAACGTCGCGCTCGGACGCATCACGGCTTCGGCGAGCTCGTCGTCGGGCTCGTAGTAGCCGCCGATGTCCGCGGGCGAGCCCTGGACGGCGATCAGCTCCTCGACGATCTTCGCCTCGTTCTCGCGCAGGGTGCCGGCCAGGGCCGCGAACGCGGAGGCCAGCTCGGCGTCCTCGGTCTGCTTGGCGAGCTCCTCGGCCCAGTAGAGGCCGAGGTAGAAGTGCGAACCGCGGTTGTCGATGGTGCCGAGCTTGCGGCCGGGCGAGCGGTCCTCGTTGAGGAACGTCTCGGTGGCGCGGTCCAGGGTGTCGCCGAGGATCTTGGCGCGCGGGTTGTCGGCGTAGCCCGCGAGGTGCTCGAGCGAGGCGGCCAGCGCGAAGAACTCGCCCAGGCTGTCCCAGCGCAGGTAGTTCTCCTTGACGAGCTGCTGGACGTGCTTGGGCGCCGAGCCGCCGGCACCGGTCTCGAACAGGCCGCCGCCGTTCATCAGCGGGACGATCGAGAGCATCTTGGCGCTCGTGCCCAGCTCGAGGATCGGGAACAGGTCGGTGTTGTAGTCGCGCAGCACGTTGCCGGTCACCGAGATGGTGTCCTCGCCCCGACGGATCCGCTCGATCGAGGTCGCGCAGGCGTCGGCCGGGGAGGCGATGGTGATGTCCAGCCCGGACGTGTCGTGCTGCGGCAGGTAGGCGTTGACCTTCTGGATCAGGTTGGCGTCGTGGGCGCGCGTCTCGTCGAGCCAGAAGATGGCCGGCGAGCCGGTGGCGCGGGCGCGGGTGACGGCGAGCTTGACCCAGTCCTGGATCGGCGCGTCCTTGGTCTGGCAGGCGCGCCAGATGTCGCCGCTCTCGACGTTGTGGCTCGATCAGCTCGTCGCCGTTGGCGGCGACGACAGCGATCGTGCCGTCGGTCGGCACCTCGAAGGTCTTGTCGTGCGAGCCGTACTCCTCCGCCGCCTTGGCCATCAGGCCGACGTTGGGCACCGATCCCATGGTCGTCGGGTCGAAGGCGCCGTTGGCACGGCAGTCGTCGATCACGGTCTGGAAGACACCGGCGTAGGAGGAGTCCGGGATCACCGCGAGGGTGTCGGCCTCCTGGCCGTCCGGTCCCCACATGTGGCCGCTGGTGCGGATCATCGCGGGCATGCTCGCGTCGACGATGACGTCGGAGGGCACGTGCAGGTTGGTGATGCCCTTGTCGGAGTCGACCATGGCCAACGGGGGCCCCTCGGCCAGCTCGGCCTCGAAGGACGCCTTGATCTCGTCGGCCTGCTCCAGCACGCCGATGCCGCCGAGGATGCCGGCGAGCCCGTCGTTGGGGCTGAGGCCGGCCGCGGCCAGCGCGTCGCCGTACGCCGCGAAGGTCCTGGGGAAGAACGCGCGCACGACGTGGCCGAAGATGATCGGGTCGGAGACCTTCATCATCGTGGCCTTGAGGTGCACCGAGAAGAGGACGTCGTCGGCCTTGGCGCGCTCGATCTGCGCCGTGAGGAACTCGTTGAGCGCGTCGACGCGCATCACGGTGGCGTCGATGACCTCGCCAGCGAGGACCTTGAGGTCGTCCTTCAGCACCGTGACGGTGCCGTCCTTGGCGGTGTGCTCGATGCGCAGGGTGTCGTCGGCGGCGAGCACGACGGACTTCTCGTTGTGGCGGAAGTCGTCGGCGTCCATGGTCGCGACGTTGGTGCGCGAGTCGGCGCTCCAGGCGCCCATCGAGTGCGGGTGCGACCGCGCGTAGTTCTTCACGGCGCCGGGTGCGCGACGGTCGGAGTTGCCCTCTCGCAGGACCGGGTTGACCGCTGAGCCCTTGACCTTGTCGTACTTCGCGCGGGTCGCCTTCTCCTCGTCGGTCTGCGGGTTCTCGGGGTAGTCCGGGAGGTCGTAGCCCTTGTCCTGCAGCTCCTTGACCGCGGCCTTGAGCTGCGGGATGGAGGCGGACACGTTGGGCAGCTTGATGATGTTGGCCTCGGGCTTGGTGGCCAGCTCGCCGAGCTCGGCGAGCGCGTCGTCGAGGCGCTGGTCCTCGGTCAGCCGCTCGGGGAACTGGCTGATGATCCGCGCTGCGACGGAGATGTCGCGGGTCTCGACCTCCACGCCTGCGGTCTTGGCGAAGGCCGCGACGATCGGCAGGAACGAGTACGTCGCCAGCATGGGTGCTTCATCGGTGTGGGTGTAGATGATCTTGGCCATGGTTACGAGGCGCTCCTAGAGTCGACGCGTGAAACTAACTTGACGTCAAGATACCTGACAGTGCGTACGCCTAGCCTCGCACCCGCCCTCCTCACCTCGCTAGAGTGCCCCGTGGTCCTCCGCGGGGGTGGGCGCTCGACTTCTCAGGAAGGCTGCCGAAGATGACAGACGCAACCAGCATTGACGACACACCGACGACGGGCCACAAGTTCGCGGCCGAGCTGCTGGGCACCTTCGTGCTGGTGTTCTTCGGCGTGGGCGCCGCGCTCATGAGCGGCGGCGACTACATCACCACCGGCCTCGCGTTCGGTCTCACGGTCGTGGTCATGGCGTACGCCGTCGGGCGCATCTCAGGAGGGCACTTCAACCCGGCCGTCACCCTGGGCGCAGTGCTCGGTGGCCGCCTGCCGTGGAGCTCCGTGCCCGTCTACGTCGGCGCGCAGCTCGTCGGCGGTCTGATCGCCGGTGCCGCGCTCTTCGGCCTGATGCACGGCTTCGACGGCTACAGCGCCGAGGGCGGCATCGGCGCCAACTCGTTCGGCTCCGAGGGTTCGGGCTACGCCATGTGGGCCGCCTTCGTGCTCGAGGCACTGCTGACGCTGATCTTCCTCTACGTCATCCTCGCGGTGACCGACGAGCGCAACGAGTTCCAGGCCCTGATGGGCCCGCTCGCCATCGGCTTCGCGCTCGCGATGATCCACTTCGCCTCCATGGGCGCGACCGGCACCTCGGTCAACCCCGCCCGCTCGATCGGCGTCGGCGTGTTCGGCGGCACCGACGCGATCATCCAGCTGTGGCTGTTCATCGTGGCCCCGCTCGTGGGCGCCGCCATCGCCGGTCTGACCTACCCGCTGGTCTTCGGCCACGGTTCCGAGCCGGTCGCCGGCTCCGGCCTCAGCTTCGGCGGCGGTCGCCAGCAGCAGGCGTCGTACGCCCCGCCGTCCAACTACGAGCAGCAGTGGAACCAGGGCCAGCCGCAGCAGTGGCAGGCGCCCGCCGCCCCTCCGCAGCAGCAGTGGGGCCAGCCCGCGCCCGACCCCTACGCGCCGCCGGCCCAGCAGCAGCCGCCCGCCCAGCAGTGGCCGCAGCCGCCCGCGCAGGCCGCTCCGCAGCAGCAGCCGCCTCAGCAGTGGGGCCAGCCGGCCGCCGACCCCTACGCGCCGCCGGCCCAGCAGCCGCCGGCCCAGCCCCCCGCCCAGGAGTGGGGCCAGCCGATCGAGGACGACGGCGAGGACGGCCGCACCCAGGTGCGCCGACCCGACTAGCTCAGGTCCGATCCCACCAACGTGACGGTCTCGGTCTCGTCCTCCTCGAGGACGAGACCGAGACCTTCTGCGTAGAACTTGTGCTCCTCGAGCCCGGGCTCCAGCGGCGTGGTGTCCAGCGTCTCCAGGAGACCGGTCCACTCGCCTCGCGTCTCGTCCAGGCTCAGGACCTCGGCCCGGTCCTCGGCCACGCCCTCGCGGAGCTCCTGCTGGTAGCCGTCGCCGACGCGCGGGCGGGCCGCCATCGCCAGCCCGGCCCGGGCTCCGTCGACACCGGCCTCCCAGGACCCGTCGGTGCTCGGCACTCCGTCGTCGTACGCCGTGGTGTCCTCGCCGAAGTACCAGACGTTTCCCCGGGTGTCCTGGGCATACCAGTCGTAGGTGTCCTCGATGACCTGTCCCGACGCGTCCGTGACCACGTCGTGGACAACGGTCGTGACGACGCCGGCCACCTCTCGGGTCTCGGTGGTGACGCGCACCTCGATCGTCTCGGTGACCTCGCCGCCCGCCGTCACCTCGTAGCGCCAGACGTTGCCCGGCGTGAGCGGCAGGTAGGGGTTGTCGATCTCGCGCACGAAGTCGGCCGCGTCGGGCGATGCCGTCGGGATCTCGAGCCCGTCGACGCCGGCCGGGTCAATCGATCGCGGCTCCCCGACGCCGCAGCCGGTGGCGACCATCAGGCCCGCCGTGACCGGCGCGATGACCGCGATCCGGACGAGACGACGGGCAGCAGGGACGGGGCGCGGCATGGGAGGAGAATGCCAGCCAGCCCTCCCGGGCCGCACAACGAGTGGCGCTGCTAGCGTCATTCGCGGATCAACCCACCACTCAACTTCGCCTACAGGAGTCTTCGTGAGCACCACTCCCCTGAAGATCGCCGTCACCGGCGCGGCCGGTCAGATCGGCTACAGCCTGCTCTTTCGCCTCGCGAGCGGTTCGCTGCTCGGCGACCGCCCCATCGAGCTGCGGCTGCTGGAGATCGAGCCCGCGCTGAAGACGCTCGAGGGCGTCGTCATGGAGCTCGACGACTGCGCCTTCCCGCACCTGGCCGGGATCGAGATCGGCCACGACCCGGAGAAGATCTTCGACGGCGTCAACCTCGCCCTGCTCGTCGGCGCCCGCCCCCGTGGCCCGGGCATGGAGCGCGGCGACCTCCTCTCCGCCAACGGCGCGATCTTCACCGCCCAGGGCAAGGCCCTCAACGCCGTCGCCGCCGATGACGTCCGCATCGGCGTCACCGGCAATCCGGCCAACACCAACGCCCTCATCGCGATGACCAACGCCCCCGACATCCCGCGCGAGCGCTTCTCGGCCCTGACCCGGCTCGACCACAACCGCGCGATCTCCCAGCTCGCGGCCAAGACCGGCGCCAAGGTCACCGACATCAAGAAGATGACGATCTGGGGCAACCACTCGGCGACCCAGTACCCCGACCTCTTCCACGCCGAGGTCAACGGCGCCAACGCCGCCGAGACCGTGGGTGACCAGGACTGGCTGGAGAACACCTTCATCCCGACCGTGGCCAAGCGTGGCGCCGCGATCATCGACGCGCGTGGCTCCTCCAGCGCCGCCTCGGCCGCGTCCGCCACCGTCGACGCCGCCCGTGACTGGCTGCTCGGCTCCGCGGCCGACGACTGGGTCTCCATGGCGGTCGTCTCCGACGGCTCCTACGGCGTCCCCGAGGGCCTGATCTCGTCGTTCCCGGTCACCACCAAGGACGGCAACTGGGAGATCGTCCAGGGCCTGGAGATCGACGACTTCTCGCGTGCCCGCATCGACGCCTCGACGGCCGAGCTGGCCGAGGAGCGCGACGCCGTCACCGAGCTCGGGTCTGATCTGACCTAGAAGCCTGGCTGGTCCGGGATCGAGGACGCGAGGAAGATCAACGCGGCCCCGAGCCCGGCCAGCAGCGCGACGTCGAGCGCCTTGTGGCGTACGGCGAGCATGCCGGCGTCTCGAGGCGACAGCACCACCCGCACCGCGGCGGCGAAGACCAGCGCGCCGCCGATCATCCGGACCCCGACGCGCCAGTCGCTGAGGGAGGCCACGGCCAGGCCGGCAACCGTGATCAGCAGCACGAGCAGGTAGAACGCGCCCCCGATGGTCGAGGGATAGCGCCGCTCCTCGAGCTCACCGTCCGGATGCGCCTCGGGATGGTCTCCGTCGACGAGGTCCTCCGCCGAGATGGGCGGCACGCTCTCCGGCGGCAGGAGGTGGCCCTCCTCCGGGCGATCCGGAGCGCGATCGTCCAGCGGCGGCTCGAGCGGATCGGTCACGGGGTTCCTCATCAGTCGGCGTCGGACTGTTCGGCGATCTCCACGATATTGGTCAGCAGCATCGCGCGGGTCATCGGACCGACACCCTTGGGGTTGGGCGAGACCCAGCCCGCGACGTCCCACACGTCGGGAGCCACGTCTCCGGTGACCTTGCCGTCGACGCGGGAGACACCCACGTCGAGGACGGCCGCGCCGGGCTTGACCATGTCGCCGCTGATGATGCCGGGGACGCCCGCGGCGGCCACCACGATGTCGGCGTGCCTGACGTGGGCGGCGAGGTCGACGGTGCCGGTGTGGCACAGCGTCACGGTGGCGTTCTCCGAGCGGCGGGTCAGCAACAGCCCGAGCGGACGGCCGACGGTGAGACCACGGCCGACGACGACCACCTCGGCGCCGGCGATCTGCACGCCGTGGCGACGCAGCAGCTCGATCGCGCCGACCGGCGTGCACGGCAGCGGCCCGGCCTTGCCGAGCACCAGCTTGCCGAGGTTGGTCGGGTGCAGGCCGTCGACGTCCTTGTCGGGGTCGACCCGCGACAGCAGGGCGAACTCGTCGAGACCGGTGGGCTGCTGGACGATGAAGCCGGTGCAGTCGGGGTCGGCGTTGAGCTCGTCGATCACGGCCTCGACCTCGGCCTGGGTGGCCGTCGCCGGCAGGTCGCGGCGGATGGAGGCGATGCCCAGCTCGGCACAGTCCTTGTGCTTGGCGCCGACGTACCAGTGCGAGCCGGGGTCGTCACCGACCAGCACCGTGCCGAGGCCGGGCGTGACGCCCCGGGCCTTCAGGGCGGCCACGCGCTCGGCGAGCTCGGCCTTGATGGTGCGCAGCGTTGCGGCGCCGTCGAGGGTCTGGGCGGTCACGTTGTCTCCAGGTTGGCAGAAGATGGGGCGGGTGCGGGAGTGGGAGTGGGTACGAGCCCGCCATGACGGGCAAGGTAGCGCTCGGCGGCGCGAGCCGCCGGATGGGAGGCGACGGCTGCCGAGACGCCGATGACGGCGATCACCGCCCAGCCGGGTGCGCCCCAGGTGAGGGCGAGGAACGTGTACAGCGCGGGGAAGACGATCGGCTCGATCTGGTAGCCGAGCCCCCACACGCCCTGGTAGTCACCCATCCGGCTCGGGTCGGAGAGCTCGGAGGTGAAGCCCCAGTCGGAGGCCGACTGCCACAGCTCGGCGCCGGTGATGGTGATGTGGCCGATCCAGATCAGCACGATGGAGACCCACCCGACGGTCTCGTGGGTCACGCTCAGGACCAGGCACGACAGCACGAACGCCCAGCCCGACCAGCGCACCGCTCGCAGGGAGCCGTCGACCGAGTCGGCGCCCCGGGACGCACGGACCTGGAGCAGCACGGCCAGCACGGTGTTGGTGCCGAAGAGCCACGCCAGCAGGGTCTGCGGAGCGTCGGTGCGTTCGATGAGCCACAGCGGCACCACGACGTTGAGCAGCACCTGGTTGGAGGAGAGCACTCCGTTGCAGACAGCCAGGGCCAGGAAGCCCTTGTTCTTCAGGGCGGCCGGCGTGACGTGCAGGTCGGGGCCGGTCGCCACCACGTTGCGCCGGATCGCGGGCAGGAACGAGATCATCACCGCGTTGATCAGCAGCAGCGCGGCGGTGATGAGGGGTACGGCGATGATGGCTTCCCGGGTCCCGATGCCGAGCGCCACGCCCGCCGTACCCGCACCGAGCGTGTAGCCGACGTTGCGGGCGGCCCGCTGGTAGGCCATGGCCCCGACGCGCTTGTCGCGCGGGAAGACCTCGATCCGGTAGACGTTGCGGGCCGAGCGACCGGCCGTCTCGACCGAGGCCAGCAGGGCGAGCAGGAACACGAACGACGCGAAGCCCGAGGCGAGCGGCCAGGCGAGGTAGAGCAGCGCCTCGATGAAGGCGCTGATCATCCACAGCCGCTTGGCACCCACCCGGTCGCTGAGCCGGCCGAGCGGGATGGACAACGCGAGCGTGACGAACGCGGCCGCCGACATGCCCAGGCCGATCTGAGACCCGGTGAGGCCGACGATCTGGGTGAAGAAGACGGCCGTCCCGGTCAGGAACGAGCCGGTCGCGAACGCCGACAACACGCTCTGCAGCGCGAGGTCGCGCTCGAGCTTCGTGGGCGGCAGGATCCGCTTGAAGTAGCGGAGCATCAGTGGAAGAAGTGCCTCGTGCCGGTGAAGTACATCGTGACGCCGGCCTTCGCGGCCGCCTCGATGACCTCGTTGTCACGCATCGAGCCGCCCGGCTGGACGATCGCCTTCACGCCGCCGTCGATCAGCACCTGGGCACCGTCGGCGAACGGGAAGAACGCGTCCGAGGCGGCGACCGAGCCGGCGGCCCGCTCCCCCGCCCGCTCGACCGCGAGGCGGCACGAGTCGACGCGGTTGACCTGGCCCATGCCGACGCCGACCGACGCGCCGTCGGCGGCGAGCAGGATCGCGTTGGACTTCACGGCGCGGGACGCGCGCCACGCGAAGGCCAGGTCGGCCAGCACCTCGGCGCGAGGCTGCCTCGCCGGTGGCGAGGGTCCAGGTCGACGGGTCGTCGCCCGTCGGCGTCGATGGCGTCGCGGCCCTGCATGAGCAGGCCTCCGGAGATCGAGCGGATCTCGCCGCCGCCACGGGCAGCGGGGCGCACTCGAGGATCCGGATGTTCTTCTTCGCCGCCAGGATCTCGACGGCGCCGTCCTCGTAGCCGGGAGCCACGACGACCTCGGTGAAGATCTCCGCGACCTGCTTGGCCATCTCGACCGACACCGGCACGTTGGTGGCGATCACGCCGCCGAACGCCGAGACCGGGTCGCACGCGTGTGCCTTGCGGTGCGCGTCGGCGACGTCGCCAGCCGACCGCGATGCCGCACGGGTTGGCGTGCTTGATGATCGCGACGGCCGGCAGGTCGAAGTCGTAGGCCGCACGGCGGGCCGCGTCGGCGTCGACGTAGTTGTTGTAGGACATCTCCTTGCCGTGCAGCTGGGTCGCCTGCGCGAGCCCGGGTCCGCCGGGGAGGAAGCCGTTGGAGTAGATCGCGGCCGACTGGTGCGGGTTCTCGCCGTAGCGCAGCACCGCGTCCTTGTCCCAGGTCGCGCCCATCCAGGCAGGGAATCCGGAGCCCTCGGAGCTGTCGGTCAGGACGTTGCCCATCCACGACGCCACGTGCACGTCGTACGTCGCCGTGTGCACGAACGCCTCGGCGGCCAGCGACTTCCGGGCGGCCAGGGTGAAGCCGCCCGCAGCGACGGCGGCCAGCACGTCGGCGTACCGCGCCGGGGAGGTGACGATGGCGACGGACGGGTGGTTCTTGGCGGCCGCCCGCACCATCGACGGGCCGCCGATGTCGATCTGCTCGACGCACTCGTCGGGCGAGGCGCCGGACGCGACGGTGGCCGTGAACGGGTAGAGGTTGGACACGACCAGGTCGAACGGCTCGACGCCGAGGTCCGCGAGCTGCTGGACGTGGCTGTCGAGGCGGCGGTCGGCCAGGATGCCGGCGTGCACGCGCGGGTGCAGGGTCTTGACCCGGCCGTCGAGGCACTCGGGGAAGCCGGTCAGGTCCTCGACCTTGGTGACCGGCAGGCCGAGGTCGGCGATCAGCTTGGCGGAGCCGCCGGTGGAGACGAGCTCGACACCGGCGTCGTGCAGGCCGCGGACGAGCTCGTCGAGCCCGGCCTTGTCGTAGACGGAGACCAGCGCACGCTTGATCGGGATCTGGTCATGGAGAGTTTCGGACACGGGGCTGCTCCCAAATTTGCTGCGGAGGGGAGCACCCAGGCGTTCGATGCTCCCTGGCTTCACTCCCTGGTGGTCACCCACCTGCGCCAGTCGTGTGGCGTCAGCCTAGTCGACCGGAGGGGAGACCAATCAGCCGAGTCGCACCCGACGGCCGTCCAGCTCCCACCCGTCGCGGGCCATCAGCCCGACGGTGTCGACCAGCATGATGCGCTCGGCGAGCTTGATCCGCTCGTGCAGGGTCTCGACGCTGTCCTCGTCCATCACCGGCACCACGGTCTGGGCGATGATCGGGCCGGTGTCGACTCCCCCGTCGACGATGAACAGGGTGGCGCCGGTGACCTTGACGCCGTACGCCAACGCCTCCGCGGGACCGTGCATCCCGGGGAAGGACGGGCACAGCGCCGGGTGGGTGTTGACGGTGGTGAGGCGGGCCAGGAAGTCCTCGGAGACCAGCTTCATGAAGCCGGCGAGCACGACGATGTCGGGCTCGAAGCCGGCCACCGTGTCGGCCAGCGCCCGGTCCCAGATCTCCCGGCTGCTGAACTGCCTGACCTCCCTGACGAAGGTCGGGATGCCGGCCCGGTCGGCCCGGGCGAGGCCCTCGATGTCGTCGCGGTCGGCGCCGACGGCGACGACCCGGGCGCCGTACGCCGGATCCGCGCAGGCGTCGATCAGGGCCTGCAGGTTGGTCCCGGCACCGGAGACGAGGACGACAAGACGAGTGGTCACTCGGCGGAGTCTAGGACTCCTCGACGCTGCCTCTGCGCTGGTACCAGGCCATGACCAGGGCGCCGAGAAGGCCGCCGATGCCGAACGCCGTGATGGCGGCAACGAGCACGTCGGGCACGAACGGACCGACGTGACGCATCCGGCCGGGGCCGACCGCACCACCCGCCACGGAGGTGAGTACGGCGAAGGCGACTCCGGCCGCGATCCCGCCACCGCAACCGCGCAGCGCGGCCTCCAGCCACGTCACTGCGGGATGCCGACGCTGCCACCACATCGTCGCGAGCGCGGCCACCGACGGCGGCAGCCAGACCAGCGACGAGAGCAGCACGCCGGGCGCACCCGGGTCGGGCAGCGCCGCCAGGAGCGCGAACAGCGGGAGCGGCCCCAGCACCACGGCGCCGGGCGAGACGAGGGTGTTGCCACCGACCGCGAAGCCGGGGCCGAGCAGGAACGATCCGGAGAACAGCGTCGCGTTGGGGAGGAAGCCACCGTTGGCGATCGCGTAGACCGTGCCCTCGCCGACCCCGAGGTGCAGCTGGCTCATCATCGTGGCGGCCTCCCCGACACCGAAGGCCAGCGACACCAGGAACACGACGGTCGACAGCGCGAGGAAGGCCGTGAGGATCGCGATCGCGGTCGCGGCACCCTGGCGGATGACGGCGGGCACGAAGGTCGCCCAGATCGCCGCGCGACCGGAGCCGGTGGCGATGGCGGGAGTCGCGAACACCAGCGTCAGCGCCAGGCTCCACAGCACCACGCGGGGCACGCTCAGCGACGTCTCGACACTGGCCGCGAGGGTGGCGACCACCACGGCGACGACGGCGTAGCCGATGAAGAACATGCCGGCCGCCGTCGGGCACCGTCAGGTCGCGCTCACCGTCGGAGATCCGGTCGGCATCCGGTCCGTGGCCGGACAGGGCAGCGCCCACGCGGTGGCCGATGCGCCACATCGACCAGGCGCAGATCACGGTCAGTCCGAGGGGTACGGCGCCCACCGCGACGCCGCGCACGGAGATGCCGGAGCCGTGCGCCATCAGCCAGGCCACCGCGCCCATCTGCATGCCGTCGCGCGGAGCGCCGTGCGCACCCGCGTCGGAGGCGAACCAGCCGATGATGCCCACGGCCACGCAGACCAGGAGCGGCGCCAGCGCGGCAGCGGCTCCACCCAGCGTCGCGATCAGGACCAGCGGTCGCTGGGCCCCGGGACTGGTGGTGCGGCGGCGGTCGACGAGCAGAGAAGTCATGGCCCGGCCATCATGACTCGATCGTCCGGAGCGTTTGGGCTGCCACGCCGCGACCCCGTACCGTGGAGCGGGTCATGAGGAGCCCTGAAGCGTTCGACGCCTTTTACGCCGAGACGCGCGAACGCCTCCTGCTCGAGACGTATGCGCTGACCGGTGACCTGCCCGCCGCGCGCACCGCAGTGCGCGACGCGTTCGCCGTGGCGTGGCACCACTGGCCGAAGGTCGCCCGCCTCGACGACCCCGCGGCGTGGATTCGCCCGCAGGCGCACAGCCGGGCCCTGCACCGGCACGCCGCCCGGCCGTGGCACCGCGACAAGGGTCTCGACGACGAGGTCCGGGCGACCCTCGAGGCGCTCGCCAAGCTCAGCACCCAGGAGCGCAAGACCCTGGTGCTGACCACGTTGTCGCCGATGCCGCTGGCCGACATCGCCCGCGAGGTCGGCCTTCCCCAGGCCGAGACCGAGCGCGCCCTCCAGAGCGCTACCTCGCGCTTCGCGATGGTCCGCGACGTCGCGAGCACCGACGTGCGTGGACGGCTCGAGGCGCTCCGGGAGCCCCTCGCCGACACCCGCTGGCCACGCAGCACGATCATCCGCCGGACGGGCACCGCGCGGCGGCGTACCCACACGCTGATCGGCTCCGCCGCCGTCGTCGCCGCCCTGCTGATCTCCGGCACCGTCGTCGCATCCGGGGGCGCCGAGCCGAGCACCCTCGACCAGGAGAGCGCGCTGCCCGGCGTCACCCTCCGCAAGGCCTCGGCCGGCGACGCACCGGTCCTGGACGCCACCGCCCTGCTGACCACCAGCCAGGTCGAGCGCTACGACCGCAAGCTCACGTGGAGCGAGGGCGAGACCTCGGACAACCTCGCCGGGTCCGGCCTCGTGATGCCGTGCCAGGAGACGCGCTTCGCCGACCCGGACGGCGCCGGGGCGCTGATGCGCTCGTTCGCCGCCACCGCCGAGGTCACGAAGGTGACCCGCACCGGCAGGGGCAAGAAGGCGCGGACCATCCGGACCAAGGTCACCGAGGACACCGCGACCGCGCTCGAGTTCGTCGAGCTCTCCGCCGACGAGACCCAGGCCCAGACGGCGTTCGAGACCACGCGCGGGTGGTACGCCGACTGCCTGGACCCGCGCGTCCAGCTGCTCTCCACCGACTCCATCGCGCGCGTCGGCGACGAGGCCACGGTGCTGACGATGCGCACCTGGAACAAGACGCCCGGGCGGATCGCGGTGGGCCTGGCCCGCACGGGGCAGCTCACGGTGACGACCCTGGTGCGCTCGACCGGCGCCCCTGTCTCTGCCAGGACGGCAGCAGCCGGGCTGGCCGCGGCCGTCAACGCCGCCTGTGGCTCACCCGGCGCCGGAGCCTGTGCCGGCCCGCCCAAGGTGCGAGCGAGCGAGCCCTTCCCCGTCGGCAAGCCCGCTGGTCTGCTCGCGGCTGTGGACATGCCGCCCGTCACCGGCGCCGTCGGTCCGTGGGTCGGCACCGACCCCGAGCGTGCCCGCACCAACTTCGCCGCCACCCGGTGCGACAACACCCAGTTCCGCGGCAAGGGCATGAAGCACACCCTGACCCGGACCTTCGTCTTCCCGGCGAAGAAGCAGGTCGACACCTTCGGCCTCACCCAGACCGTGGCCACCATGAAGACGGCGCAGGCCGGCACGTTCGTCGGCGAGGTCCGCAGCCGCATCCGCAAGTGCGGCGAGGCCAACCTCGGGACGTCCGTGGACACCCTGGTCAACCGCTCGGGCAAGGACGCCGAGCTGACCGTCTGGGACCTCGACGTCGAGATCTCCGACAACCGGACGATGCAGTTCTGGATGGCGATCATGCGTGACGGCAATGCCGTCTCCCAGGTCGGTTTCACCCCCGCGGCGGGCATGACGATGGCGCGCGACGACTTCGCCGCCATCGCCGAGCGGGCGCTGGAACGACTCAGCGACCTGCCCAGCGCCCGACGATGACCCAGGGCTGAGCCCCCACAACTATCGCGCCCGGCCGCGCGTCTCTCCAGCATGAGACGACTCGTCCTCTTCGGGCTGCTCGCGCTCGCGCTCACGGCGTGCAGCGAGCAGACGACTGCTGCCGACCCGGCACCGCCCACGACCAGCTCGACGGCGGCGGCCCCGGCGGCGTTCGTCATCCCCGACGACTTCCCCCTCACGGACGGGATGGCGAGCGAGGCGTACGACGACATCAGCGTCTCGCCCCAGAGCGTCGGCATGCGCGCCCTGGACTTCTGCGGCCGCAAGCCGCTGCGCGGTCTGGACCCGACCGACCGGCTGGTGGCCGAGGCGAGCGGCCCCGAGTACGCCGGCACCCGCGACCTGATGGTCTTCGCCGATGCAGGGCCGCCGGCGGCCCTGCTCGAGGACATCCGGGCTGCCGCGACCGCGTGCCCGGCCGAGCGCCTCGGCCCCGTCTCACGCCTGCTCACCGAGGTGCACGACTCCTCCAGCAGGTCGCCTGCCGCCATCGTCGTCCACACCTACGAGACGGACGGCGAGGTCGGCGTCGGTGCCGAGATCATCGAGGTCGTGCAGGTCGGCCGGGCGCTGCTCGTGACGTCGACATACTCCGAGTGGGACCCCAGCCTCAACCTCGACGAGGCCATCACCGAGGAGTCGGCTCGCCTCGAGGAGACGGTGGCGGCGATGTCGGCCTTCCGCAACGAACCGGAGTCCCCTACCGTCCCAGAGTCATGACCCGAATCCTTGGAACACTGCTGCTGACCCTCGGCCTGCTGCTGGCCGCGGTCCCGGCGACCGCCCTGACGATGACGTCGACGCCCATCCCCGACGACTTCCCGCTCGCCCTGCGGATCGCGGAGAACGAGTCCGACGGCCAGCAGCCCGTGCCAGCGGAGGACGCCAAGGGCGTCTCGAAGTGGCGGGCGTGCGGCGTGCAGCTCTGGCCGCTGGCCAAGCCAAGGATCGAGGACCGGCTCGCAGTGCAGGCCACGGGTCCGGAGTACCTCGACGCGCGGGAGCTGGTCTCGATGCGCGGCGCCCGGGTGGCGGTCAAGGCGGTGGCCCGGATCCGCGCGGCGCTCAACGCCTGCACCGAGCCGCAGCGTGGCGCGGTGTGGACCGTGCACGACGCCGACACCGGCTACGACTCGGTGACGTTCACGCTCAGCTACACGCGCGGCCTCGGGCTGTCGGTCTTCCAGGTCATCCGGGTCGGCAAGGGCGTCCTGATCACCCACTCGTACGGCGAAGGCATGCTGTCGCAGAGTCGCGCGCACATCCGCAGGCAGACGCGACTCGGGCGTGACCTCGCCGCCGACATGTGCGTCTTCGCGCGGGCCGGCTGCTGAATGACACGAGCCCCGCTCGCCGAGGCGAACGGGGCTCGTGGACGGTGACTCAGAGGGTCTTCAGGATCTCCCGCGCCAGATCGGCGGTGGCGGACGGCGTCTTGCCGACCTTCACGCCGACGGCCTCGAGGGCCTCCTGCTTCGCGGCAGCGGTGCCCGCCGAGCCCGAGACGATGGCGCCGGCGTGGCCCATGGTCTTGCCCTCGGGAGCGGTGAAGCCTGCGACATAGCCGACGACGGGCTTGGTGATGTTGGCCTTGATGTAGTCGGCGGCACGCTCCTCGGCGTCGCCGCCGATCTCACCGATCATCACGATCAGCTTGGTGTCCGGGTCGTCCTCGAACGCCTGCAGCGCGTCGATGTGGGTGGTGCCCACGATCGGGTCGCCGCCGATGCCGATGGCGGTGGAGAAGCCGAAGTCACGCAGCTCGTACATCATCTGGTAGGTCAGCGTGCCCGACTTCGAGACGAGACCGACCGGGCCCTTGCCCGCGATGGTGTGCGGGGTGATGCCGGCCAGCGACTCCTCCGGCGTGATGATGCCGGGGCAGTTGGGACCGATCATCCGGGTGGACTTGCCGTCGAGGTAGGCAACGACCTCGGCGGTGTCCTGGACGGGCACGCCCTCGGTGATCACCACGAGGAGCGGGATCGAGGCGTCGATGGCCTCGATCGCTGCGTCCTTGGTGAACGCCGGCGGCACGAAGGCGACCGACACGTTGGCGCCGGTGGCCTCCATCGCTTCGGCAACCGTGCCGAAGACGGGCAACTCCTGGCCGCCCAAGCTCGACGGTGGTGCCGGCCTTGCGGGCGTTGACACCGCCCACGATGTTGGCGCCGGACTCGACCATCAGGGTGGTGTGCTTGGCACCCATCCCGCCGGTCATGCCCTGGACGATGATCTTGGAGTCCTTGTTCAGGAAAATGCTCATGAGGTTCTCGTCTCCGTGGTCTCAGGCGCCGTTGGCGAGCTCGGCGGCCTTGTCGGCCGCGCCGTCCATGGTGTCGACCTGGGTCACGAGCGGGTGGTTCAGCTCGTTCAGGATCCGACGACCCTCCTCGACGTTGTTGCCGTCGAGGCGGACGACGAGCGGCTTGGCGGCCGCGTCGCCGAGGATCTCCAGGGCACCCTTGATGCCGTTGGCGACCTCGTCGCACGCGGTGATGCCACCGAACACGTTGACGAACACGCTCTTGACCTGCTCGTCGTTGAGGATCACGTCGAGACCGTTGGCCATCACGGTGGCGTTGGCGCCGCCGCCGATGTCGAGGAAGTTGGCCGGCTTCACGCCGCCGTGGTTCTCACCGGCGTACGCGACGACGTCCAGCGTCGACATGACCAGGCCCGCGCCGTTGCCGATGATGCCCACGGCACCGTCGAGCTTCACGTAGTTGAGGCCGAGGTCCTTCGCCTTCGCCTCGAGCGGGTCGGCCTCTTCGCGGATCTCGAAGGCGGCGTGCTCGGGGTGACGGAACTCGGCGTTCTCGTCGAGCGAGACCTTGCCGTCGAGCGCCTCGAGCTTGTCGCCGGTCAGCCGCGCGAGCGGGTTGACCTCGACCAGGGTGGCGTCCTCCTCGGTGAAGACGGTCCACAGCTGCTGGACCATGGTGATCGCCTGGTCGCGAAGCACGGCGGGGAAGCCGACCTCGTCGACGATGGCGGTCGCCTTGGCCTCGTCGACACCGGTGCCGGCGTTGATCGGGATCATCTTCACCGCGTCGGGGTTGGTCTTGGCGACCTCTTCGATCTCCACACCACCCTCGACACTGGCGATGCAGAGGTAGGAACGGTTGGAGCGGTCGAGCAGGAAGGAGAAGTAGTACTCCTCCTCGATCGAGGCGCCGGGGACCACGAGCACCCGGTTGACCGGGAGACCCTTGATCTCGAGCTGCAGGATCGCGCGGGCTGCCTCCTCGGCTTCCTCGGGCGTCTTGGCGACCTTGACGCCACCTGCCTTGCCACGGCCACCGGCCTTGACCTGGGCCTTGACGACGACGACGCCACCGATCTTCTCGGCGGCCGCGCGAGCGTCCTCCGCAGTTTCAACGGTGATGCCGAGGGCGCCAGCCACTCCGTGCTTCGCGAAGATTTCCTTCGCCTGGTACTCCATCAAGTCCACGACGTACCCAGTCCTTTTCGTGTGCGTAACGAGTCCGGGATTTCCACTCGGCACCCTAGACCTGTTGGCCGGGTCACATCGAGGCTGGGTTCAGTGGCCCTGATCACCCCATCGCTACGTTGATGGTCATGCCCTCGGTCCTGTGGTTGCGTCGCGACCTGCGCGTGCGCGACAACCCCGCGCTGCTGGCGGCACTCGCCGGCGGGCCCGTCACCGCACTGTTCGTGATCGACCCCGTCATCTGGTCCGGCGCCGGTGCGGCCCGGCGGGCCTGGCTCGCCGCCAACGTGCTGGCGCTCGCCGAGCGCATCCCCGTCACGATCCGGTACGGCGACCCGGTCGATGTCGTCCCGGCGGTCGTCGCCCACACCGGCGCCGACGCGGTCCACATCGCGGCCGAGACCACGCCCTACGGCCGCCGGCGCGATGCGGCCGTGGGCGAGCTGGTCGACCTCGTCGCCACCGGTTCGCCGTACGCCGTCGGGCCGGGGCTGATCACGAACGGGACGGGCGATCCCTACCAGGTGTTCAGCGCCTTCGCCCGGGCCTGGCGCGAGCGAGGGTGGCCGGAGCCGGCACAGACGCCCCGCTCCCCCGACCTCGCGAAGGCCGACTCCCACCAACGCGCTGTCGACATGCTCGAGCAGGCCGTGGCCGACGCACCGTTCGAGCTGCCGTCGCCCGGCGAGGACGCCGCCTGGCGACGCTGGCACGCGTTCCGTGCCGACGCACTCGACGACTATGCGGTGGAGCGGGACCGGCCCGACCACGACGGCACGTCCAGGCTGTCGCCGTACCTCCACCTCGGCGTGCTGCACCCCCGCTCACTGCTCGCCGACCTCGACCCGGCGCGACCTATGCCACGGAGCTGGCCTGGCGGGAGTTCTACGCCGACGTGCTGTGGCACGCGCCGGCTTCGGCCTGGTCCGACCTCAAGCCCGCGTTGTCGGGCATGAGGTACGACGAGCCCGAGGACGCCATCGCGGCCTGGCGCACCGGCACCACCGGCTACCCGATCGTCGATGCCGGCATGCGGCAGCTGCTCGCGACCGGCTGGATGCACAACCGGGTCCGGATGATCACCGCGTCCTTCCTGACCAAGGACCTGCACGTGTGGTGGCCGATCGGCGCGCGGCACTTTCTCTCGCTGCTCATCGACGGCGACGTCGCCTCCAACAACCACGGCTGGCAGTGGGCGGCCGGGACGGGCACCGACGCGTCGCCGTACTTCCGGGTCTTCAACCCCGTCACGCAGGGCAAGAAGTTCGATCCCGACGGTTCCTATGTACGCCGCTGGGTGCCCGAGCTCGCCCACCTCACGGGCGCCGCGGCGCACGAGCCGTGGAAGTCCGACGTCGGCTACGAGAAGGACTACCCGCTGCGGATCGTCGACCATGCCGACGAGCGCGTCGAGGCGCTCGAGCGCTATCGGGCCGCGCGGCC
>CAVUNB010000021.1:0-181366 GCA_963742685.1 uncultured Actinomycetota bacterium
ACGCGTAGGTCAGCCGACGGTCACGGCCTGCGGTGCCGGCACGCGCCGGGCGACCGCTGCGCGGTCGGCCACGACCAGCACCAGGAGAGCCGCCGCCGACATGACGGCACCGATCCACAGCGGCGAGGTGTAGCCGAGTCCGGCGGTGATGGTGAGCCCGCCCATCCACGCGCCGAGGGCGTTGCCGAGGTTGAACGCGGCGATGTTCGCGCCGAGCGAGCGTCGGCCGACCGGCGTAGGTGCATGATCCGCATCTGCAGCCCCGGGACCGTGGCGAAGCCGAAGCCACCCATCAGGACCAGCGCGACCATGGTCAGCGGCCTGGACCGGCGGTCAGGGCGAAGCCGCGAGCACGATCGTCAGTCCGGCGAGCACGATGACCAGGGTGCGCGGACGGACGATCGGCGGCGCGGCCGCCGAGCCAGTTGCCGGCGAAGAGGCCGCCGCCGAAGAGGATCAGCAGCCACGGCACGGTGCCGAGGCGAAGCCGGAGACCTCGGTCAGCGTGTAGGCGATGTAGGTGAACGCGCCGAACATCCCGCCGAAGCCCAGGACGGTGATCCCAGGGACAGCCAGACCTGGCCGGAGCGGAAGGCGCCGCAGCTCGCCGCGCAGTCCCGGCGCCGTCGGCGTCGAGCGGCTGCGCTGCGGGACGAGCGCGGCCATGCCGATCAGGGCGACGACCCCGATGGCGGTGATCGCCCAGAACGTCGAGCGCCAGCCGAGTGCTGGCCCAGCAGGGTGCCGAACGGCACGCCGAGCACGTTGGCGATCGTCAGTCCGGCGAACATCATGGCGATCGCGCCCGCCCGCCTGTCCGGCGCGACCAGGTCGGCCGCGACCACGGAGCCGATGCCGAAGAAGGCGCCGTGGCACAGCGCGGCGAGGATGCGGCCGAGCATCATCACGGCGTAGTCGACGGCGAGCGCGGACAGCAGGTTGCCGGCGATGAAGAGCACCATCAGCGCCGAGCAGCACGTGCTTGCGGTGCAGCCGGGTGACCGCCGCGGTCAGGCCGACGGCGCCGACGGCCACGCTGAGCGCGTAGCCGGAGATCAGCCATCCGGCCATGGCCTCGGTCGACGCCGAAGTCGGCGGCGACCTCGGGCAGCAGTCCGATGATCACGAACTCGGTGAGTCCGATGCCGAAGCCGCCGAGGGCGAGGGCGAGAAGGGCGAGAGGCATGACGTTCCTTCCAGAGGCAGATAGACGGCGTGTGCAACTAACGCGAAGCAACGAAATAGTTGCATGCGCGTCTATATCAGCTGCAAGCGCGATAGCTTGGACGCGCACGTCACGGATCACGCTGGAGGACGCATGGGCATCGCCGACGACGCCGTCGAGATCCGCGCCCAGGGCTGGCGCACCCTCGCCGCCCTGCACGGGCTGATCGAGACCGCGCTCGAACGCGAGCTGAGGCCGGCCACGGGCTCTCGGTCGTCGAGTACACGGTGCTCGACGCGCTGTCCCGCCAGGACGGCTGGCACATGCGGATGAGCAGCTCGCCCGCGCCGCCGCGCTGTCCGGCAGCGCCACGACCCGGCTGGTCAACCGGCTGGAGGACCGCGGGCTGCTCACCCGGATCCTCTGCGCCGACGACCGGCGCGGCATCTACACCGAGCTCACCAGGCCGGCTGCGGCTGCTCGCCCAGGCCCGCCCCACCCACGACCGGATGCTCGAGGACGCACTCGCCGAGGCGGAGGCAGACCCCCGAGCTGCGCCCCCTGGTCGACGCCCTGCACCGGTTGCCGGCCACAGCCGGCGCCGAGTAGCAGTCACCACGTCGGTCCCTCCTGCTCGAAGCACCGCTCGGGCTCGACCCAGATGCTCGCGAGGTCGACGACCGGCGGCTTCCAGTTGCCGTCGATGGGCGCGACTGCCTTCACGACGATCGCCTGGACCATGCTCACGAGCCGCCTCTGCACGAAGCTCAGCTGCGTGATCCACGACTCGTAGACCCCGAGGACCAGCTGGATCCGTCGCAGCTCCAGGGCCAGCCGGCTGAGCTGGGCGGCGATCCTCGCGCCGACGATGCCGGCCTTCGCCGCGGCCGCTGCGGCACCGGCTGCGGCGGACGCGCCCAGCGTGATGATCGCGCCGGCCGCACTGATCGCGAGCGAGAGGGCGGCCCACTCGATCAGCTCGCGGATCAGTTCTCGCACGATCTGCTCCGCACGTCGTACGGCGACGGCCGCATCGTCGAGGAGGTCGGCGACGTCGGAGGTGCGGACCGCGATCTCCTTCAGGTCGCGCACCACCTCCTCCACCGCGTCGTCGAAGGACTGCTGTGCGGCGCCCTCCCACTCGCCGACGACCCGGGCGATCGCGGTCTGCTCGTCGAGGGCGACCTGCGACACCGCCTCCGACATCGCCCGCCACCGGCGCGCGGTCTCGTGCACCTGCTCGTCGTCGCCGGTCACCCACTCCCACTTCTCCAGCAGCGGCGCCAGGAGCGGACGCATGATGCCGGCGATCTCTGCGCCGAGGGCGCCGAGCTGCGCCTCGAGGTCGGACGCGTGGGCGACCCGGGCGCTCATCGCCGACCGCCGAGGAGGGCCTCGAAGCGCTCGGCGATCTCGCCGTCGACCGCGCGGAAGAGGTTGCGCACCTCGCGCACCCCGTCGCTGAGGTCCTCGCACCGCTGGGCGACGTCCCAGAGACCGGCACGGGTGGCGCGGTTGACCTCACGGAAGGTCGCGACCACCTCGTGCGCGGGCAGGATCTTGCCGAGCGCGTCGGGGTCGAGCACCGCCTCGCGACGCTGGTGCTGGATCTTGATCAGGGTGTTGCGCGCCTGCCGCTGGTCGGCGGCGACGCGGGTCATCGCCCCGAACTCGGCAAGGAGTCGACTGGTCATGGTGGTCCTCCACTGGGTTGGCAATTGCGTGGAGGAAGGGTTCCCGCGTCGGGCAGGTGCGGAAACGAGCCAGTCGTCAGCTGTGGATAAGGCCCTAGCGCCAACGGTCCCGAGCGCTCGGCGCGCGTCCGGCGCCGGGCTCTCCGACCTTCACCTCGCGGCCGTAGTGCCAGCCGTCCTTGAGTGGCAGGAAGTCCCCGCTCCAGAACGTGCCGGGGTCGAACCACTGAGCCCGCCGGTCGAGCGCGAGCACGCCCATGTCCTGCAGGGTGGTCGCGACGACCTCGGCGCAGAAGGCCTGCTCGGGGCGGACCTTGCGGCCACGGTGCTTGCGGGCGACGTACGCATCGCGGGCGCGGACCCAGCGGGCGAGCAGCTTCACCGCGCTCGGGAAGGACACCCCGTCCAGTCGCGCGATCGCGGTGAGCAGCGCGTCCTCCTGGGATCGTCCGACCTCGGGCGTGAGCTGTCGCAGCCAGGCCTGCTGGCGGTACGTGCCCGACCACCGGTCGACGGCTTCGCGCAGGTCGTGGAGCTGTACGCCGCGGTGGTTGCCGCCCGTCCAGACGTCGGTCAGCACCCTGGAGAGCTCGGCGTGCCACATCAACGGTGGCAGGTCGTCGATGACGACCGCCATCCCCACATGGTTGACCGGTGAGTTGGTCAGCGTCCGGATCGCGCGATCCGCCGCCGTACGACCGCGGAACAGCCACAGGTCACCGGTCCGGGTGAGATCGACCGCTTGGTCCAGGGTCAGAGCGTCGTTCATGGCGGTCAGTCTGCACTGAAGGAATCGGCGCTGCCCTCACAAGCCCGCAACGCCTATGCTCCGGCCATGGCCAAGAAGTTCGCGTGGTGGAAGTTGCTCGGGCTTGCCGGAGTGCTCGGCGGTGTCGCGACCGGCGCCGCGATCACGCGCCAGGAGCGGGAGCGACGGTCCTACTCCGCCGACGAGATCCGCGAACGCCTGCACCGTCGCCACTCCGAGATTGAGGACCCCTCGTGAAGATCGCAGTCCTGGGCACCGGCATGGTCGGGCGCGCCGTCGCCGTCGGCCTGGCCCATCTCGGCCTCGACGTCGTCATCGGCACCCGCGACCCCGAGGCGAGCCTGGCCCGCACCGAGGCAGAGGACTTCGGGACCTGGGCCTCGATGAACAGCGAGATCGGCGTGGCGACGTACGCCGAAGCGGCCCGTGACGCCGTCCTGGTGGTCAACGCCCTGAACGGCGCCGCGTCGCTGGCCGGCATCGGGGCGGCGGACCTCGCCGAGGGCACGGTGCTCCTCGACATCGCCAACCCGCTCGACTTCTCCGGCGACGTGCCGGCGCTCTTCGTGAGCAACGACGACTCGCTGGGCGAGCAGATCCAGCGCGAGTTCCCGGCGCTGCGGGTGGTGAAGTCGCTGAACACGATGACCGCCCCCGCGATGGTCGAGCCGCACCTGATCGCCAACGGCGACTTCACGACCTTCGTCTCCGGCAACGACGACGCCGCCAAGGCGCAGGTCATGTCGCTGCTCGGCTCGCTCGGTCACCAGGACGTGATCGACCTCGGCGACATCACGACCGCGCGCGGCACCGAGGCGCTGATGCTGGCCTGGATCCGCCTGATGGGTCCGCTCGGCTCGCCCTACTTCACCTGGAAGGTCGCTCGCTAGGTGGGTTGAGGCCGCCGCGGATGCATTTCCACCCGAGCGAGTGGAAGTTCAGCGCCCCTCGGCGGTCGCCCAGCGTGACCGCCGATGCATTTCCACCCGGACGAGTGGAAGTTCAAGCGCCCCTCATTTCCGCGGAAGACAGTCAGCTCTCGAGGTGCATCGCGCCGGCCTCCGGGCCGGGCTCGTCATCGAGGTCGACCGAGTCGTCCTCGGCGTACGAATCGCCACCGAGCACGTCCTCGTCGGCCGGGATCGCATCCGGGTCGTCGCCCCCGACCATCGGCTCGTCGTCGAGGACGGCGAGGACGTTGGGATCGGGCTCCTCCTGCATCAGCCGGACGCTCAGTGACTCGTCCTCGACCTCGGCCAGCTCGGCGCCGCGTGGCTGGCGATCCGGGGGTGACCACGGCTCGTCGTCGCTGGCACTCGGGTCGTCGAGGTTGACCTCCGCGTCCGCCTGCTCCTGTGCGTCGAGCTCGGTCTGGCCCCAGTCGCCCTCATCGCGTCGCGTCATGCGCTCCACCTTGTCCGCTCTCACCGTCCCGGACAAGGGGCGCCTCACCCCGCCGCGGCCCGAGCCATCCTGGCCGCGACCTCGGCGACGGCCGCGCGCAGCTCCGGTCCGCCTTCGATCGTGAACTCGAAGGGCATGCCGGCCAGCCACTCGCCGGCGTACATCACCGGGTTGCTGGTGCTGCCGACGACGACGCAGCGGTCCTCACCGAGCGGCTCGAGCCGCCCCATCGTCGGACGCAGCCACGGCCGGACCTCGTGCGCCGGTGCCGCGAAGACGACCCTCGTGTCGTGCTCCCAGCCGGAGGCGAGGTTCTCCTCCAGCACCGTCACCGCGTCGAGGCCGTCCGGGGTCTCGAAGGTCCGGGTGCCCTCGCCCACGGACGTGACCCGGTCGATGCGATAGGTCCGCACCGCGTCGGCGTGGTGGGCGAAGCAGAGGAGGTACCACCGCCCGTAGCGCACCACCACCGACCACGGATCGACCTCGAAGGTGTGGCTGTGACCGGCCGCGCTGCGATAGCCGATGCGCACCTGCCGCTGCGCCGCGACGGCCTCGACCAGCGCACTCGTGATGTCGGGATCGGGTCGCGCCCACTTGTCGGGTACGGCGCGGGCGTGCTCGCGCATCGTCGCGGCCTGCCGCGCCACGTTGGCCGGGAGGGCGCGGATGATCTTGCCCAGGCCGGCGCCGACGGGGTCCTCGTTGTCGGCCGCGGCGTGCCGGCCGTCGAGCACCGCCATCACCAGGCCGAGCGCCTCCGCTGCACTGAACACCAGGGGCGGCAGCCGCAGTCCGCGAGCGAGTCGGTAGCCGCCGTACGGACCGCGCACCGACTCCACCGGGATGCCGGCCTCGCGGAGGATGGCGACGTAGCGCCGGGCCGCCCGATCGGTCACGCCGAGGCGTTCGGCCAGCTCGAGGGCCGTGCAGCCGGGTCGCTGCTGCAGGATCTCCAGCGTCCGCAGGGCCCGGGCGGTCGGGCTGATCTCGCTCATCTCGACACCCTGACACGGCAATTCTCGATGCGGAAGGGGAACGTCCGGAACCACTTCTACGGTGGCCACATGAATCGATCAACCGCCTCCCTGGACCATGGAGCGCACATCGAGCACGCCGATCTGCGCGCCATCTCCTTCCACCACGTGCGCTTCCCCGGCCTCGAGCTGGTCGACGTCGAGATCACCGGGAACATCGAGAACGTCACGATCAACGGCGTCGACGTCGGTCCGCTCGTCGATGCCGAGCTCAACCGCCGGATGCCCGAGCGGGCGAAGATGAACCCGACCACCGTCGAGGAGTTCCAGGAGGCGTGGGCGATCCTGGAGCGCCTGTGGTCCGAGACCGAGGAGCGTGCGCGACGGCTCCCGCCCGAGCGGCTCCACGAGCAGGTCCGCGACGAGTGGTCCTTCATCGAGACCCTGCGCCACCTCGGCTTCGCGAGCGCCGCCTGGGCCGGCCGGATGGTGCTCGGCGACCCGGTCCCGTGGCACCCGCTCGACCTGCCATGGGACGAGGCGCCCGGCTGGGACGGCATCCCCTGGGACCGCGAGGTGCGTCCCTCGCTGGACGAGGTCCTCGCCGTACGTCGCAAGCGGCAGGCCATGGTGCGCGACATCATCGACGGACTGACGCCCGAGCAGCTCGACACGACAGTCACCATGACCGAGCCGGGCTGGCCGCAGCTCGAGGACTTCCCACTGAGGCAGTGCCTGTTCATCGTCGTCAACGAGGAATGGCACCACCGGCTCTACGCCGAACGAGACCTGGACGCACTTGAAGCAACGACAGCAGCAACCGAAGGGGAGAACTGACATGGACATCGTCCTCATCGCCGGCATGTGGCTCGACGGATCGGCGTGGTCCGAGGTCGTGCCCGAGCTGGAGAAGCTCGGCCACCGCCCGGTCCCGTTGACCCTGCCCGGGCAGGGCGACGGCAACACCGACGCGACGTACGACGACCAGGTGGCCGCCGTCGTGGCCGCGGTCGACGCCGCCGACGGCCAGGCCCTGGTGGTCGGGCACTCCGCTGCCTGCGCGCTCGCGTGGGTGGCGGCGGACGCTCGACCGGAGAAGATCGCACGGGTGGCACTGATCGGCGGCATGCCGAGCGCGGACGGCGAGACCTACTTCGGCTTCTTCGAGCCCGTCGACGGGGTCGTGCCCTTCCCGGGCTGGGAGCCGTTCGAGGGCCCCGACTCCGACGACATCTCCGACGAGCTCAAGGCCTCGGTGGCCGCGGGCGCGATCGCGGTGCCGGCCGCCGTGACGCAGGGCGTGCTGCACCTGTCGGACGAGCGCCGCTACGACGTGCCCGTGACGATGGTCTGCCCGGAGTTCACGCCGGCGCAGGCCAAGGAGTGGGTCGAGGCCGGCGAGATCCCGGAGCTCGCGAAGTCGACGGACGTCGCGTACGTCGACATCGACTCTGGCCACTGGCCGATGTTCACCAAGCCGGTCGAGCTGGCGCGCATCCTCGCCGACGCCTGACTAGAGACCGGCCGCCTGGGTCAGCCAGGCCCAGGCGGTGGTCCGGGCGTCCTGGTCGGCCCTCGTCGAGGGCAGGAGGTCGATCGGTCGCGCCCGGCGGTCGTGCCAGAAGAGGCCGCTGGGCGGCGCCGGCTCGGTGCCGACGAGCCACACACTCGTGTCGGCGCCCTGCGCGTCGTCGCGCAGCACCGGGCGGGTGATCGCCCGGAAGCGCGGCAACGACTCCTGGACCCCCGGGGTGTCGGCCCAGCCCGGATGCATCGCGCAGGCGGTGATGCCGTCGAGCGACCAGCGGTCGGCCAGCAGGGGCAACATCTCGACCTGCATCCGCTTGGACCGCGCGTAGGCCGCCGTGGGCGAGTAGTCGCCCACCAGGTAGCCGGGGTCGTCGGCGCGCAGGGTCTGGCTGTAGAGGCCGCCGCTGCTCACCAGCACCACGCGAGCGTCGGCCAGCTGCGGCCGGAGCGCCTCGGTCATCACGACCGGCCCGAGCACGTGCACGGCCATGCTCAGCTCGTGGCCCTGCGCGGACTCGGTGCGCTCCGGCGGCATCAGGCCGGCGTTGTGCACGACGGCGTGGATGGAGGGGAGCTCGCCACCGATATCGGCGGCGAAGCGGCGTACGTCGTCCAGGTCGCCGATGTCGCAGCGCCAGACGCGGAGCTGTGCGCCGGGCTGCCGCGCGGCGATCTCGGCACGCACGCGCGCACCCTTGGCCTCGTCCCGCACCACGAGGTGCACCGTGGCACCCAGCGCCGCGAGTCCCTCGACGGTGGCGATGCCGAGCCCGGAGCTGGCCCCGGTGACGAGCACGTCCTTCCCCTCGAGCGCACCGGAGCGCGGGTCCGCCGGCCAGCCGGGCAGCTTGCGGCGTACGCGCAAGCCGATCGCGGTGTAGCCGAGCACCAGTGTTCGATCCATCAGGGTGTCGAGCGCCCTGGCGGGCAGGGGCCCGGTCACGGCACGCTCGGCAGGCGGTCGAGGCACGCCTTCAGCTCGTCGACGGTCTTGCGCGCAAGGAACGGGAGGTACGCCGCCACGACGGGCGCGGCAAGGCGGGCATTGCCCTTGAACGCGAACTCGGCCGTGTAGGTGACCTCCGAGCCGGTGCCGTGCGCGCGGATCCCCAGCACGTCATGGCCGTCGAACTGCTCGTTGTGACCCGTGAGGTGGATGCGCGTCGGGCGCTCCAGCTCGGCGGTCGTGTAGGTGATCTCGGACTCGCGACCGAGGAACTTCGACACGTTGCGGTAGGTCGTGCCGACGCCGCCGTCGCCCGAGACCCGCACGCAGGACACGGTCCCGGGGTCCCACTCCTCGGCGTTGGTGAAGTCGGCGAGGTAGTCGAAGACCGACTCGGGCGCTGCGGTGGTGGTGAACGTCCTGGACACGGTGGGCTTCATTCGATCCACGCTACGGGCGGTCTCCACGCGGCGGCCCACCCCTGTGGGTCACCCTTGACAACATACAACCATTTGGTTGTATGTTTCTCTCATGACCCAGGGCACCAACCAGGACGAGGACAGGGCAGACGCCATGTTCCACGCCCTGGCCGACCGCACCCGGCGCGACGTCCTGCGCCGCGTGCTGGCCGGGGAGCACTCGGTCTCTGCGCTCGCGGCGTCCTACGACATGAGCTTTGCCGCGGTGCAGAAGCACGTCGCCGTGCTGGAGAGCGCCGGCCTGATCACCAAGCGGCGCCGTGGCCGCGAGGCGTTGGCCAGTGGCGACGTGGAGGCCGTGCGCTCGGTGGGCTCCATGCTCACCGAGCTCGAGGCCATCTGGCGCGGGCGCATTGCCCGCATCGACGACCTGATCGCACAACCCGACCGAGAGGAATGAGTGACATGCCTGTCACCGACGTCAAGCACGACCTGGACAACCTGACCGTGACCATCGTGGCCGACTTCGCGGCTCCCGTGGAGCGCATCTGGGAGGTGTACGCCGACGCGCGTCAGCTCGAGCGCGTGTGGGGTCCACCGACCTACCCGGCCACCTTCGTGGACCACAGCCTGACGCCGGGGTCGCGGTCGACGTACTTCATGACCTCGCCCGAGGGTGAGAGGTTCGCCGGCTTCTGGGACATCACGGAGACCAACGAGCCGAAGGAGTTCAGCTTCAACGACGGCTTCGCCGACCTGGAGTTCAACCCCAACCCGGACCTGCCCGTCGGCAAGAACGTCTTCACGTTCACCGAGCACGACGGCGGCACCCGCGCGACCTACGCCTGCACCAATGCGACCCCCGAGGCCCTGCAACAGGTCCTGGACATGGGCATGGTCGAGGGCATGACGTCCGCGCTCAACCAGATCGACGACCTCATCGCGGCAGGGGCGGCTACTCCTCGATGATCGAGAGGACGTTGCCGGCCGGGTCGGTGAACCACGCGATGAGCGGGCCGCCGCCCCGGAAGACGCCCTTCGCGTCCGTCTCGAGCGGCGTCCCCTCGTAGCGCTCGAACACCACGCCCCTCCCGGCGAGCGCGTCCACCGTGGTCTCGACGTCGGCGACCGGGAAGTTGAGCACGGTGTACGTCGCCGGCCGGTGGTCGTCCTTGGGGTAGACCAGCACGCGGTGCCCGCCGGTCAGCTCCAGGAAGAGCAGGCCGTCCTGCTCGAGCGCGACCAGGCCGAGCGTGTCGCGGTAGAAGTCGCGGGCCACAGCCACGTCGTCGACGGAGAAGCCGCTGAAGGGGATCGATTCACCGAGCATGGCCCCCATGCTGGCAACTCCCGGGGTCACCTGTCGAGGGGTCGCCCGTCGCGCGTTACCCGGCTGGTTGAGCAGGGAGACCGGCTCGGCCGAGCGTGTCGAAACCAAGGACCTGCGACCTCTGCGTTCCCCAACAGCAGGCGTGGCGCGCCGCTCAACCAGCGGCGGAGGCGGCACGCCTGCCGCGCGATCTCGTTCCTCCAACCAGCGGCGGAGGCGCGTCAGGCCACGCGACCCTTCGGCGCGGTCTCCGCAGTCTTGGCCGGGTCGCGCACGACGATGTCGCCCAGGGCTGCGTCGATCGCGGCGAGCGCGTCGGCGTCCAGCTTCACACCGGCGGCCTTGACGTTCTCGCCGACCTGCTCGGGCCGCGAGGCGCCGACCAGCGCTGAGGCGACGTTCTCGTTCTGCAGCACCCAGGCCACGGCCAGCTGGGCCATCGTCAGCCCGGCGCCGTCGGCGATCGGCTTGAGGGCCTGCACCCGGGTCAGCACGTCGTCGCGCATGAAGCGGCTGATCATGTCGGCGCCGCCCTTGTCGTCCGTGGCCCGCGAGCCCTCCGGGAGCGGCTGGCCGGGGACGTACTTGCCCGTGAGCACGCCCTGCGCGATCGGGCTCCACACGATCTGCGAGACGCCGAGCTCGGCAGACGTCGGGACGACCTCGTCCTCGATGACGCGCCAGAGCATGGAGTACTGCGGCTGGCTGGAGATCAGCTGGACGTTGAGCTCACGCGCGAGTTCGACGCCGGCGCGGATCTGGTCGGCGGTCCACTCGGAGACACCGATGTAGAGCGCCTTGCCCTGGCGGACGACGTCGGCGAAGGCCTGCATCGTCTCCTCGAGTGGCGTCTCGGTGTCGAAGCGGTGCGCCTGGTAGAGGTCGACGTAGTCGGTCTGGAGTCGCTGCAGGGAGCCGTTGATCGACTCGAGGATGTGCTTGCGCGAGAGGCCGGTGTCGTTCTTGCCGCGCGGGCCGGTCGGCCAGTAGACCTTCGTGAAGATCTCCAGCGACTCGCGCCGCTCGCCCTTGAGTGCCTCGCCGAGCACGGTCTCCGCCGCGGTGTTGGCGTAGACGTCGGCCGTGTCGAAGGTCGAGATGCCCTCGTCCAGGGCGGCGCGCACGCACTGGGCGGCGATGTCGTTCTCCACCTGGGACCCGTGGGTCAACCAGTTGCCATAGGTGATCTCGGAGATCTTGAGTCCGCTGTTGCCGAGGTATCGAAATTCCATAGGCTTACTGTAGGACTGGCCACGAAACGCGTCAGAGCCAGTGGTTGTCGTGGCGGAACATGAACTCCGCCCGCTCCTCCTCGCTCATCTCCCTGCCACTGGCCAGCGTCTCGAAGTAGTCCTCTCGCGGGCCGCCCGGCGCGAAGCTGAGCAGCATCTGAGCGCGACCGCTGCCCTTGAAGCCGTGGATCCCGCCCTCCGGCACGTAGAGGTAGTCGCCGGCATGGCCGGTCACCCAGTCGTTGCCGTCGAACAGCTTCACCGAGCCGCTCAGGATGTAGAAGTGCTCGGAGATGGTGCGGTGGAAGTGCGGCCCCGGGCCGGACTCGCCCTCGCCGAAGGTCCAGCGATAGACGCCGATGTTGCCGCGCGACTGGTCGCCACGGACGAGGTATTCGCACGTTCCGCCGTTGGCGTAGTGGATGTCCGGCGGGGTGTCGGAGCGCCTGATCCAGGCACTCGTCTCGCCGCTCTCGCCGGTGTAGACGACGGGTGGATAGCTGCCGAGAAGTGACATGGCTCCCAAGATGCCACGAGCTCCGGCCGAGGGCGAGGGCTCTGGACACCGCGTCCGGGCTCCGGCAGGGTGCCGAGCATGCGCACACCTCTCGGGTTGCTTGCCCTCGCCCTCTCGCTGTCCCTGACCGTCCCACTCGCAGCCGCTACGGCCGCGCCCGACAAGCCCGACAAGCCCGCCCTCACGTGGCACGAAAGCGTCGTCGACGCCGACCAGAGCTTCCGTGGTCTGGATGCCGTCGACCGCCGTACGGCCTGGGTCAGCGGCGCGAGCCTGACCGACGGCGGCGCCGCGAAGATCTACCTCACGACCGACGCGGGCCGCAGCTGGCAGGACGTCAGCCCGCCCGACACCGCGGGCCTCAACTTCCGCGACGTCGAGGCCAAGGACGCGAAGACCGCCACCGTGCTGGCGATCGGCGAGGGCGAGGCCTCGCGCATCTACCGCACCACCGACGGCGGCACCACCTGGACCGAGACCTTCCGCAACACCGAGCCGAAGGCGTTCTACAACTGCCTGGACTTCTACCCCGACGGGCGACACGGCCTCGCGGTCAGCGACCCGGTGGACGGGAAGTTCCGGATCGCGAGCACCAGGAACGGCGGCCGTTCCTGGAAGGTGCTGGACGATGCCGGCATGCCTCGCTCGAAGGGCGAGTTCAACTTCTCCGCCAGCGGTGACTGCCTCGTCATCGCCGGTGAGGACGCCTGGTTCGGCAGCGGCGGTGCGAAGTCCCGCGTCTTCCACTCGACGAACCGGGGCCGCACCTGGACCGCCAGCGACTCCACCATCCCGGCCGGCGAGGCCGCCGGCGTCTTCGGGCTGGTCTTCCGCACCCCCGGCCACGGGGTGGCGGTCGGCGGCGACTTCGAGGCACCCGACGACGGCGCCGACGCGACGGCACGCACCAGTGACGGCGAGCAGTGGACGAGCGCGGGCGACCTGACCCACCTGGGCGAGGACGCGGCGTGGCGCGGTCAGCAGCTGATCGTGGTCGGCGAGTCCGGCGACGTGGGCGGCAGCAGCGTGTCCGGCAACGACGGCCAGACCTGGAAGCGCTTCAGCAAGGTCCGCTTCCACACCCTCGACTGCGCGCGCGGCCGCTGCTGGGCGGCCGGCGGTGACGGCCGGGTCGGCCGCCTCTGATCGTCAGAGGACGACATCCGGACGCGGCGAGGGCCGGGAGCGTGACGCTCCCGGCCCTCGCCGTACTGCTGTCGAATCTCTCCGGTCAGTACACCCGGACCTGCATCGAGGTGCCGCTCTGCGACAGCACCTGGATCTGCACTCCCGCTCCCGCGACCTTCACGCCGGTCCGCGGCTGACCCGCGTCCGCGAAGGGCTGGTAGTAGCGGTTGGGGTCGGAGTCGTCGAACAACGGGTTGGCCGCCGCTCCACGGATGTAGCTCCGCCGGCCGCCGGCCGTGAGGTAGAAGGAGTCGGACCGCTGCAGGCCGAACGGGGCGTCGTACGTCTGGATCCGCCCACGCCATGCGGCGCCCTGCAGGTTGTAGTGGACCTGCGGATTGGCGTCCACCGGCAGCACCAGTCCGCCACCGAGGTGCGCGCTGGTGTTGTTGTCCGAGAACGACGCATCCCAGTAGTTGACCAGCAGGCCGTCCTGGTAGGGGAACTTCTCCACGAAGTCCGGCCGGTCCGCGAAGCTGAAGTTGTACGGACCGGTCTGGAGGTACTTGTCGTAGGAGACGTAGGCACGGTTGCTGGCGAGGTAGAACTGGTCGGACGTCGTGGTGATGCTGCTGCCCACCGACGAGAAGCCGTCCAGGGTCCAGCCGTTGGGCGAGGTCTCCGCACCATCGGCGAAGACCACCGTCGCACCCGACGTGACCTTGATGTCATCGACGAACAGTCCCGACCAACCCAGCGACGGGTCCTGACCCTCCACGCCACCATCGGTCGCGTAGCGAGCCTGGAGGCCGATCGTCTGACCTGCGTACGCCGTCAGGTCGAAGCTCGCCGGCACGTAGCCGTTGCTCACCCCGTCGATCCCGATCTCGTCGGCGTCCGCCCCGGTGTCCGGGTCGATGGCCGTCGTCGGCAGCTGGACCCAGTTGCCGCTGCCCGCAGGCACCTCGGCCTCGAACCACGCGTAGTCGAAGTCCTCCTCGATGTTGTAGCGCGTCGAGAGGGTCAGGGTCGCGCCGGCCGCAGGCACTGCCACGTCCGCGCGGGACATCGAGGCCTGGTAGTCGTCGCCCTCGCCGCTCCACCACTGCTTGGTCCCCTCGGGCGGGGTCGGCAGCGGGGTCGTGGTCTGCTTGTCCGGTAGGACCACGGCAACACCCTGGGCCTTGTCCGAGTTGTACTCGTGCGGGCCGAGGTCGATGGTCCGGTCCTGGCCGGCCACGACCGTCTCGTAGTCGAGCCAGCCGAGCTGGAGCTTGTCCCAGACGCCGAGGTCGGCGGCGCGGGTGCCGATGCCCTGGTCACCCGCGGCGGACACGCGGCTCTGGGCCATCAGTGTCCACCAGCTGACCGGGTTGTCGCCCGAGGCCGCGGTGTCGTAGTGGTCGGGCAGGCCGAGGTCGTGGCCGTACTCGTGCGCCACGACGGAGATCCCGCCGTTCTCGGGCTGGACCGTGTAGTCGGCCACCCAGATGCCGGTGTTGCCGATCTGCGCGCCACCGTCGAGGTTGCCCACCGGGCCCGCCGTGCAGGGGTCGCACTGGAAGGCCTTCCAGCGATGGCTCCAGATCGCGTCCTCGCCGTAGATCGGGTCACCGTCGGCCTGGTCGCCGCCGGCGTGGATGATCTGGAAGCGGTCGATGTAGCCGTCCGCCTCGTCGAAGTTGCCGTCGCCGTCGTAGTCGTAGCGGTCGCGGATGTCGTACTGCGACACGATCTTCTTGATCTGCGCGTCGGTCTTGCCCGCGGCCTTCTGGTCGGCGACCCACTGGTTCATGCCGTCCGAGACCAGGTTCCAGGTGTTGCTGCAGACGTTGGTGCCGCACGGGTAGCCGTTGCTGCGGCCGTAGCGGGCCTGGTTGTAGGGCACCACCGTGAAGTCGGTGACCATGCCCTCGACGCTGTAGCGGCCGGAGGACTGGCGCTCGTAGTAGCTCTTGAGCGAGTCGACCGTGTCCCCCTCACCGAAGTAGAGGTCCTTGAAGTACTTCTTGTTGTACGTCTTGCGCCACTGCGTGGAGTTGTCGTCGGGTCCGGGCTTCGGGATCTCGTTGAACGACGGCCCGTCGAAGCGCGCCGGGCCGGCGGTCGCGGGGTGCGTGTCCTGGTCGGGATAGTTCGGGTGACGCTGGTCGCCGAACTCCACGAGGAAGACGAAGACCTTGTCGGTGCGCTCGTTGGAGAGCTCGACGTACTGGTCCTGGGTCGCGGTCGCCGCGCCCCGGCGGTTGGCCTTGCGAGCTGCCGCGGGCTCGCGCCCGACCTTCAGCACCGTGTTGCCGTTGATCGTCTGGGGAGTGGCCTCCCCGCTGAGCACGTCGGCCCACGCCTCCTGGCGCAACGCGACCTGCTTCTCCGCCTTCGGGTTGGGCAGGACATGGGTGGGGTTCGCCGACTGGGGTTCGCCCGCCGACTGTGATGGAGCCGCCGGTGTGGCGGCAGCCGTGGGAAGGGCCAGCAGCCCCACCCCGGCGAAAAAGGCCAGGCCCAGCCCGGCATTCGTGGTTCGCACGAGGATCTTTTCCTTTCCGAGAACAGGGGAGTCCGAACCCGAGCGATCCCGACTCTCCCCTGTGACCTTGGACATTAGGGCGCGAACCGGCTCTTGGACAGGCCCAAAATGGAGGAGCCGGCCGGCGCTGCTCGAGGAGAGTCCGAGGACGTCACGCGTCTTGACGAGTGTCCAAACTCCTGTGGTCGGTGCCAGACTTCGCCCAGGGAGGTCGCATGAGCGAGCACACTGACCAGCACGGGCACCACGACGCCGAAGCCTGGGACGAGCGCTACGGCGAGGACCAGCTGTGGAGCGGCCACCCCAACGAGCAGCTCGTGGTCGAGGCCAGCGACCTCGAGGCGGGTACGGCGCTGGACGTGGGCTGCGGCGAAGGTGCCGACGCCATCTGGCTGGCCGAGCGTGGCTGGCGCGTCACCGGCATCGACGTGTCGGCGCGGGCCCTCGGTCGAGCGGCGCGGGCTGCGGAGATGGCCGGCGCCGAGGTGGACTGGCGCACGGTCGGGCTGGAGGACCTCGACGAGTCGGCGTACGACCTGGTGATCGCGTTCTATCCCGCCCTGCTGCGAGACGACGGCGCGATCATCGACACCTTGTTGGGCACCGTGGCTCCCAGCGGGCTGCTGCTGGTCGTGCACCACGCGGTCGTCGATCTCGACCTGGCTCGCGAGCACGGCTTCGACCCCGACGACTACGTCCGGCACGCGGACCTCCTCGACGCCCTGAGCGGGCGCGACGGCTGGACGATCGAGGTGGCGGAGCCGCGTGGTCGTACGGCGCCCGAGGGACCCGGCGCCCACCACACCACCGACTGCGTGCTGCGAGCACGGCGCACCTGACCGGTCAGGGCCGCCGCGGGAAGGTGTTGTCGTAGGTCTCGATCAAGCCGTCGGGACCGTGCCGCTTGAAGAAGCCCGGCGCCGGGTCGGTCATCGCCACCTGCTCACCGAGGGGCCGTGGGCCGAGGCGCAGCCACTGCACGAGGTTGAGCGGCTCGTTGGTCGTCGTGTAGTTGCGGATCTGGCCGGAGGCGCTGATCTCCCGGCGTACGGCGGCGTGCGGGTCGTAGAGGTGCCCGACCGGGCTCAGCGGGTTGGCCTGGATGTGGGCCAGCTTGGCGACCACGCCCGGGACGTTGCCGTCACGGCCGCTCGCGATCAGGGCGCGGGAGAAGTCGGCGTCGCCGAGCCGCGCGGAGTTGAACGTGACCGCGCGTGCTCCCGTGGCCACGGCGCCGGCGGCAGCGAGATGTCCGCCGAGGGAGTGACCCGTGATGGTCAGGTTGTCCGCGCCGACACCCGCGGCCAGTCGCTGGGCGAGCGCGATGGCCGGCCCGCCCTGCGCACTCGGGAGGCCCAGCCCGTTGGGGACGTTGGTGCCGCCGTAGTCGGTCACGTCGAGGCCGTCGGACCCGCGGAACGACAGCACGTAGCCGCCGTCCTCGCCGCGGTAGACCGTGGCCGCGAAGCCGGTCCGGTCGTCGCGCAGCATGCTGTCGGTGATGCCGAGGCGGGTCAGCTCCTCGCCCGACACCTGGCGGTAGCGACCGCCCGCCTGCGTCACGTCTCCGCCGGGGTAGACGCCGGTCGCGAGGGCCAGCAGGTCGCGGTCGTGCTGTCCTCCCACGGGATTCGCTGCGGCGTACGGCGATGGCGCGGTCGCGACCGCGCTCGACCCGGTCGCCGCGACTCCGCTGACGCGGTCCTGGTCGGCTGCCTCGACCAGGGCCTGCCGGCCGAGCTCGCGCAGCCGGGTCGCGAGCGCGACCAGCGCCGGGTCGTGGGCCTGTTGCCAGGTGTCGCAGAAGTCGGCACAGTCACGGCCGGACCACGAGCGGGCGGACAGGTCGCCGACCACGCCGCGCAACCGCGCGGTGACCTCGTCCATGCGATCGGCGTCGGCGAGCAGTCCGTGCGCGAGGTCGGTCACGACCTCGGTGTCCATCCCGACCAGGGTGGTCATCGCACGCTCCTTCCGCTCCGCTCGTCGTGAGCAGAGTGTGGGCGCGGGAGTCGCTCGCCGGGAAGGGCGACGCGGGTGGAAGGTTCCGGAACGTAGGCTCCACGCATGTCGCGCGCCACCACCCGCATCCGGACGGTCCTGCCCAGCTCGGGTCGCAACGCGGCGCTCGGCGCCACCATCGCGGGCACGGTGCTCACCGGGCTGGCCGCTGCGCCCGAGCGGATCGGCCGGCTGTTCCGGCACCGCTTCCCGACGGTCGCGGTGACGGGGATGACCGGGGTCGGGAAGTCCCAGCTCGCCGACCGGCTCTCGCGGCGGACGTCCGGCAACGGCGTCACCGAGGTCGGCTCGGCCGTGATGGAGCGTCGCACCCGTCGCTCGGCCCGGCTGCACGGCTTCCGCTTCCTCGTCGTCCCGGGCGACAACGCCGCCACCCGGCTCGGCGCGCTCGACGAGGTCTTCCACGACGAGCCGGTCGACGGCGTGATCCACGTCGTCGCGAACGGCTACGCAACCCCGCGGCGGACGGCCGGCACCACCGGCACCGCGACCGCCTCCCGCGAGGAACAGCTCGCCGCCGAGCTCGAGGACTGGGCGATCACCTCGCACCGGATCGCGTCGATGGCCGTCCGCCGCGACCGGCCGGTGTGGCTCGTGATCGCCGTGACCAAGACCGATCTGTACGCCGACGACCTGGACGACGTCGTCGACTACTACTCACCGGGGAGCGGGACACCGTTCGGCGACAAGGTCGACGAGCTCCGGGCGCTGGCCGGCGGTGCGAAGCTGTCGGTCGACGTGCTGCCAGTGAGCAGCCAGGGCGGCGACCGCAGGTCCGCCATCTCCGCCAAGCAGGCGAGCGCGATGGTCGACGCGCTCGCCACCCGGCTCGCGCAGCTCAGCGGTCACGTCTGAGGCCGAGTCTGCGCCACCGCATGACACAGGTGTGCGGAGAATTCGTCCCAACCCGGCGACGCGGTGACACGCTTGTGCTGGGATGCAGCACAGCCGTGTCACGCGACGGCTGGTTCGCCCGATTCTTTCCGCACACGCGTGTCACTCGCTCGGGAGGCCGGCCAGAGATTTCGGTACGGCTGTGTCACGCGCGCAGCGAAGCGAGGCCCGGGCCGTCGAGGTCGGCGAGCGCGACGTCGCGACCCGAGATCGCGAGCAGCAACGACAGCGCTGGGCCGATGACCTCCGGACCGTCTCCGATCGTCAGGTCGGCGTCGGTCGCGACCAGCCGGACGCCGGCGATCCGCTGCTTGGAGCCGCCCATCGAGACGGAGGTGCGGGCCTGGTAGCCGATCGCCCGCACCACCGCGTGCATCGGATAGCTGCGAGTGATCCCCAACGGGCGGCGGATGTCCTCGCCGTGGATGACCTCCTCGACCACCCTGCTGTCGAGGTGTGCGGGCGGGGTCGAGGTCCGGGCGGCCACGCTGCGGAGGCGGTCGAGGGTCTCGGTGGGGTCGACGCCGAGCTCGCGGGCGACGCCCCGGGCGTTCTGGCGATCGAAGTCGAACCCGGCCCGGGCCAGGTCGAGCATGAACCCGAGCCGCGTCGCCCTCGCGGTGTTGACCAGGTGGGCGGCCACGTCGCGCACGGTCCAGTCGCCGCACAGGGACTGCTGTGCCCACTGCTCGTCGGTCAGGCCGGCCAGGTCCTCGATCAGCGCCGCCCGCTCGGCGTGCACGATCTGCCACACGTCACTCATGCCGCCTCCACCACGCGGCGTACGAACGTGTCGAGGTTGGCCTGCAGACGCTCGATCCGGGCCTCGGTGCTCAGCGTCTCGACCGGCTGCACGCGGTCGGGCTGCTTGAGGCGCCGGGCGTAGAGCGAGCAGGCGAGGTCGGTGCAGAGGTAGGTGCCGACGGTGTTGCCGTTGCGGCCCGAGGCGCCCGGCCGGGCGCGACCATCAGCGCGACGTCGGTCGTGGAGTGGATGGTGCCGCACAGGGCACACATGTTCTGCCGCCCGGTCGCGCGACGGTCGGTGCTCAGCCGCATCACGAGGCCGGTGAGGTTCCCGCGCCACTCGGTGACGAGGTACGCCGCAGCGGGGGCGCCCGGGTCGCGCCAGCCGAGGAAGTCGAGTGTGTGCCACGCGGTGTCCATGAGCCCGACCGGGACCCGGAGCCGCTTGGCCTCGCCCTGCGAGCAGTTGACGAAGGACGTGCGGATCTCGGCCTCGGACAACGGGGTCATGGATCCATCATCCCCGGTGGCACGAACGATCAGCGACTGACTTCTGCGACCTCGAAGATCCGCGACAGCTTCTCGGGGTTGCGGACGGTGTAGATCCCGGTGACCAGGCCCTCCTCGACGCGCATGGTCATCACCGAGTCGATCTCGCCGTCCAGCCGGACGAGCAGGGCCGGCCAGCCGTTGACCTCGACCAGCTCACCCGCGAAGTCGCCGACCAGCGTGGCCAGTCCGGCCACGAGCAGTCGGCCCACCTTGTCGGCACCCAGGATCGGTCGAGGCAGCGCCTGCTTGATGCCGCCGCCGTCGCCGAGCATCACCACGTCCGGGGCGAGGCGGTCGACCAGGCCCTGCAGGTCGCCGGTGACGAGCGCCCGCTGGAAGGCCTCCAGCGCGCCCCGGGTGTCGGCCCTCGACGTGACACCACGCGGTCGGCGCTCCGCCACGTGCGAGCGCGCCCGGTGGGCGATCTGGCGCACGGCGGACTCGGTCTTGCCGACCGCCTCGGCCAGCTCGTCGTAGCCCACGTCGAAGACGTCGTGCAGCAGGAACACCGCACGCTGGGTCGGAGTCAGCGTCTCGAGGACCAGCAGCATCGCGGTCGACAGGCTGTCGGAGAGCGCGACGTCCTCGGCCACGTCGGGGCTGGTCAGCAACGGCTCGGGCAGCCACGGTCCGACGTACTCCTCGCGACGTCTCGACACCGTGCGCAGCTGGTCGAGCGCCGTGCGGGTGACGATCCGGACGAGGTAGGCGCGGGGATCGCGCACCTCCGCCTGGTCGACGCCCTGCCACTTCAGCCACGTCTCCTGCACGACGTCCTCGGCGTCGGCCGCGGAGCCGAGCATCTCGTAGGCGACGGTGAAGAGGAGGCTGCGGTGCGCGACGAACGGGTCTCCGCTCATGGCCGTCAGGCTACGGGCTGGGACGCGGTGGCCAGTGGTGCGAGCCCGCACGCTTCGGCGTACTCCTCGGAGTGGATGCCGAGCGCGATGTTGCCGCGGGCGCTGGAGTTCATGAAGCCCACCTTGGCGGTGAGCTCGACCAGCCCGGCCGGTCCGAGGTCCTTCAGCAGCGCGGCCGACATCTCGTCGGTGACGGAGACCGGCGTGTGGCACATCGCGGCGGCGTACTCCATCACCCGCTTCTCCAGCGGGGTGAAGACGTCGGACTCCCGCCAGCGCGGCACCTCACGGGCCTTGACCTCGTCGAGCCCCTTGTTGTGGGACATGAAGTAGCCCAGGTCGAGGCAGAAGCTGCAGCCGATCTCGGCGGCCGCAGCCATCGTCGCGAAGGAGGTGAGGTTGTGGTCGAGCTCGGCCCACTTCTCGGACTTGCGGCCGAACTTCATCGAGTCGTTGAAGACGGCGCGGTGGTGCCACATCACCGCGGCACCGGCGGGCACGCCGCCGAGCATCTTCTTCATGGCGATCTTGAGCAGGCCGCCGTACAGGCCGGTGATCTCGGCCGGGGGAACGCGGGTGGTGCTGGTCATCTGCTTCTCCTTGTCCTTGACGCGTGGTCGCGTGCTGGACATGAAGACGCCGACCGGGCGCGGGTTGTGACACCCGCGACCCGATCGGCGTTCAGAGGATCAGCCGTGCAGGTCGAACCGGTCGAGCTCCATGACCTTCACCCAGGCGGCGACGAAGTCGTGGACGAACTTCTCCTGCGCGTCGTCGCTGGCGTAGACCTCGGCGACCGCGCGCAGCTCGGAGTTGGACGCGAAGACCAGGTCGGCCCTGGTGCCCGTCCAGGCCGAGCCGCCCACGCTGCTCTCGAACCGGTCGTTGGAGCCGGCCGGGCTCCAGACCGTGCCGAGGTCGAGCAGGTTGACGAAGAAGTCGTTGGTCAGCTGGCCGGGACGCTCGGTCAGCACGCCGTCCGTCGACGCGGCCGTGTTGGCTCCCAGCACACGCAGGCCGCCGACCAGGACCGTCAGCTCGGGAGCGCTGAGGTTGAGCAGGTTGGCCTTGTCGACGAGGAGGTACTCCGCCGGCAGCTTGGCGTCGGACCGCAGGTAGTTGCGGAAGCCGTCGGCCTTGGGCTCGAGCCAGGCGAACGACTCGACGTCGGTCTGCTCCTGGGTCGCGTCGCCGCGACCCGGGGTGAACGGCACCTCGACGGTGACGCCGGCCGCGGCTGCCGCCTGCTCCACCCCGACGTTGCCCGCCAGCACCACGGTGTCGGCGAAGGTGATGTCCGCGCCGGCGGCGATGCCCTCGAGCACGCTGATGACACCCGCGAGCTGCTGCGGGTCGTTGGCCTCCCAGCTGCGCTGGGGCTCGAGGCGGATCCGACCGCCGTTGGCGCCGCCGCGCTTGTCGGAGCCGCGGAACGACGAGGCGGCCGCCCAGGCGGTCGAGACCAGCGCGCTCACGGGCAGGCCCGCGTCGGCGATCTGCTGCTTGACCGCCGCGATCGTCTCGGCGGACGCGGTGTGCGCCGGGGCCGGGATCGGGTCCTGCCAGAGCAGCTCCTCCGAGGGCACCTCGGGACCGCGGTAGCGGCTGACCGGACCCATGTCGCGGTGGGTCAGCTTGAACCACGCACGCGCGAACGCGTCGGCGAACTGGTCCGGGTTCTCCAGGAAGCGGCGCGAGATCTCCTCGTATGCCGGGTCCATCCGCAGCGACAGGTCGGTCGTCAGCATGGTCGGCTTGCGCTTCGCGCCACCCTCGTCGGGGGCGGGGATGATCGCCTCGGAGTCCTTGGCCACCCACTGGGCGGCACCGGCGGGGCTCTTGGAGAGCTCCCACTCGTGCTCGAAGAGGATCTCGAAGAAGCGGTTGCTCCACTCGGTCGGGACGGTCGGTCCAGGTCACCTCGAGGCCGGACGTGATCGCGTCCTTGCCGACGCCGGAGGCGTGCTTGCTCAGCCAGCCGAGACCGCCGGTCTCGATCGGGGCTGCCTCGGGCTCGGGGCCGACGTACTCCTCCGGGTCGGCCGCACCGTGGGTCTTGCCGAAGGTGTGGCCGCCGGCGATCAGGGCGACGGTCTCCTCGTCGTTCATCGCCATCCGGCTGAACGTGTCGCGGATGTCGTGGGCCGCGGCGATCGGGTCGGGGTTGCCCTCCGGACCCTCGGGGTTGACGTAGATCAGGCCCATCTGGACCGCCGCGAGCGGGTTGTCGAGCTCGCGGTCGCCGGTGTAGCGCTGCTGGCCACCCTTGTCGCCACCGAGCCACTCGGTCTCGGGGCCCCAGTAGACGTCGTCGTCGGGCTCCCAGGCGTCGACGCGACCGCCGGCGAAGCCGAACGTCTCGAAGCCCATCGACTCCAGCGCGACGTTGCCGGTGAGGATCATCAGGTCGGCCCAGGAGAGCGCGTTGCCGTACTTCTTCTTGACCGGCCACAGCAGTCGGCGGGCCTTGTCGAGGTTGCCGTTGTCGGGCCAGGAGTTGAGCGGCGCGAAGCGCTGCTGGCCGGTGCCGCCACCGCCGCGGCCGTCCTGGACCCGGTAGGTGCCGGCGCTGTGCCAGGCCATCCGGATCATCAGCGGGCCGTAGTGGCCGAAGTCGGCGGGCCACCAGTCCTGGCTGTCGGTCAGGATCGCGGTGATGTCGGCCTTGACCGCGCCCAGGTCGAGTGCCTCGAACGCGGCGGGGTAGTCGAAGTCCGCGCCGAGCGGGTTCAGCACCGGCTGGTTCTTGGCGAGGATCTTGAGGTTGAGCCGCTCGGGCCACCATGCACTGTTGGCGTCACCCTGCGTGGGGTGGGCCAGGCCGTCGTGCAGCACCGGGCACTGACCGGCCGGTGCGTCCTGGTTCATCTCGCCGACCTCGGCGTTGGCCTGGGTCTTGTCGGAGGTGTCGACAGCCTCGGCGGAGTCGTTGGGCAGGTCGTCAGGCATGGGCTTCCCTTATCAGTTGGTGTTGGCAGTGGAGGGTGCGTTGGTGCAGGCGGAGCAGATGCCCCAATAGGTCACTTCCGCCTCGTCGATGACGAAGCCGTGGGTGTCGGAGGCGTCGAGGCAGGGCGCGCTGCCGACGGCGCAGTCCACGTCGGCGACCGCGCCGCACGAGCGGCACACCACGTGGTGGTGGTTGTCGCCGACGCGCAGCTCATAGCGCGCGACGGAGCCGGCCGGCTGGATGCGGCGTACGAGCCCCGTCCGCGGTCAGCGCCTCGAGGACGTCGTAGACGGCCTGGTGCGACACCGACTCGAGCTCGGAGCGTACGGCGCCCAGCACCGTCGCAGTGTCGGCGTGCGGGCTGTTCTCGACCGCGCGGAGGACCGCCAGTCGGGGCTGGGTGACGCGCAGACCGGCGCCTCGCAGGAGGCTGTCGGCGGCAGACGTGGGCACGTCCCACACCCTTCACCCTTTTCTTGAACGAGTCAAGTAAGGGTTGCCACGGTTGTCGTCACGGCACGAGGCGCGCGACCAGGTAGAGCCAGGCGCTCTGCTCGCTGTCCTCCGACGCGAACCGCCACACCGTGCTGAGTCCGACTGTCTCGAGCAGGGCCACGAACTCGTCCTCGCCCCACAGCGCGCTGTAGTAGGGATTGCCCGAGTCGCCGACCTCCCAGCGCTCACCCTCCCCCGTGCGTACGGCGACCAGCAGCGCGCCGGCCGGTCGCAGGGCTCCGGCCATCCGCGCCAGGACGTCGGGCAGCTCGGCCTTCGGCACGTGCTGGAGCACGGCGAGGCACACGATGCCGTCGTACGGGCCACCCAGGTCGTCGACGACCACGTCCAGCCGGTCCACCTGCTTGCCGCGCGACTGCTGGAGCTCGATGAAGGCCTGCGTGATGTCCGTACGCCGCACACGCAACCCGGCTTCCTCGAGCCGGTCGGCGTCCCAGCCCGGCCCCGACCCGATCTCGAGCACGTCGTTGCCGGGCACGGCTGCGGTGAGCTGGGCGAGCGGCTCCGAGCGGCCGCCACCCTCGGTCTCGCGGGCGTAGTCCTCGGCGATGAGCTCGTAGGACGAGACCGTGGCGGCGGTGGGTTCGGCTCCGTCAGGGGGCTCGATCGGTCGGCGTGGCATCGCCTCAGGCTAGGAGACGGCGGTCCGAGCGGACAGCATCTGACCGGTTGGAGTCCTAGCGTGATCCGTATGGACACCGAGCTGCGGACCTACCCGGAGGGCGTCACCTCGTGGATCGACGTCGAGCACCAGGACCTCGCGGCCGCCCGCGAGTTCTACGGCGGCCTGCTCGGCTGGCAGTTCGTCGAGGCCGGCGGCGGCGCCTACGTCATCGCGCAGCTCGGCGGCCAGGACGTGGCCGGCTTCGCGGAGGGCACCGGCGACACGTGGAACACCTACGTGGCCGTCGACGACGCGGACGCGGCCTCGGCGCGAGTGACCGCCGCGGGCGGGCGGGTCGTGATGCCGCCGACGACCTTCGGCCCGGCCGGCACTGCGGCGTACTGCGTGGACGCCGAGGGTGTGCCGTTCCGGCTGTGGCAGGCAGGGCTGCGCCTCGGCGCCCAGCTCACGAACGCCCCCGGCGCCTGGAACTTCAGTGACCTCCACAGCGCCGATCCGGCAGCCGCCGGCCGGTTCTACGGCGACGTGTTCGGCTGGGAGATCACGGACCTGGGCTTCGCCACGATGATCCGTCGGCCCGGGTACGGCGACCACTTGGCGTCCACCGTCGACCCGGGCATCCACGAGCGCCAGAGCGCGGTCCACTCGCCGCCCGGCTTCGCCGACGCGATCGGCTGGCTCGCCACGGTGGAGGCGGCCGAGCAGCCCCACTGGCACGTCACGTTCACGGTGGAGGACCGCGACGAGGCCGCAGCGACCGCGGAGCGGCTGGGGGGCACCGTGCTCGCGAGTGCGGACAGCGACTGGACGCGCACTGCCGAGATCCGCGACCCGCAGGGCGCCGTCTTCACCGCCAGCCAGTTCACGCCGCCGACGGGGTGACGCGTCGTCCTGAGGCCTCGTCGCGGTGGCACCATGGCGGTGATGGAGCACGGATCCGAACGCGCACGACTCGCCCGCGAAGCACTGGCGGGCTATGCGAACGGACCGAATGCGCCGATCGAGGCGCGGGCCGCGGCGCTGCTCCAGGCCGCGTCGGCGCGGTCGCTCGTGCTGGTCGAGGGCATCAGCGACCAGATCGCGCTCGAGACCCTGGCCGCCCGCCTCGGCCGGGACCTGGCGTCGGAGGGAGTGGCCGTCGTACCGATCGGCGGCGCCCACGCCGTGGCCAGTCATCTGGCGCTCTTCGGCCCCCACGGAGCCGGCCTGGCCCTCAGCGGGATGTGCGATGCGGCCGAGGAGGAGTTCTTCCGCCGAGGCCTGGTGAAGGCGGGCATCGGTACGCCGAAGTCTCGCGCCGAGATGGAGGGGCTCGGCTTCTTCGTCTGCGTCGAGGACCTGGAGGACGAGCTGATCCGGGCGTCCGGTCGCGAGTCGATCGAGGCCCTGCTCGACGCCCAGGGCGACCTCGGTTCCTTCCAGACGCTGCAGAAGCAGCCCGCGTGGAGGGAGGGCACGTTCGAGGCCCAGATGCACCGGTTCCTCGGCGCGGGCGCGCGTCGCAAGTCCCGCTACGCCGGGCTGCTCGTCGGTGCGCTCGCGCTGGAGCGGATGCCACAACCGTTGCTGGGCGTGCTGCGGCGTACGTAACCTGTGGCCATGGGTCTCGTCACCGCAGACATGGCCGTCTCGCTCGACCTCGTGGGGTCCGGCCATGACCAGTCGCTGGAGCACCCGTTCGGGCCGCGCGTCGGCGAGCGGCTGCACACCTGGATGTTCGAGCACGGCGACGAGAGCGCCGACGAGGTCGCCGCGATCCTCGACGCGGGCGCCTTCGTGATGGGGCGGCACATGTTCGGGCCGGACCGGGGCGAGTGGGACCTCGAGTGGACGGGCTGGTGGGGTCCCGAGCCGCCCTACCGCGGACCCGTCTTCGTGCTCGGCAGCCGGCCGCGGGAGTCCGTGACGATGGCGGGCGGCACCACGTTCCACTTCGTCACCGACGGAGCCGACGCCGCCCTGGCCCGCGCCCGCGAGGCGGCAGGGGACCGGAACGTCTCGATCGCCGGTGGTGTGACCACCCTCAACGCCTACCTCAATGCCGGCGCCGTCGACGAGCTGCGACTGCACGTCGTGCCGTTCACCGCTGGGCGAGGGGCTGCGGGTGTTCGACGGCGTTCCGGACCTGGCGATGGTGCCGGTCTCCAGCCGCACCACGCCGCACGTCACCCACCTCACCTTCAGGCGCGCCTGACGCGTGCGGCAGGCTTCGCCCATGACTTCGGACGTCGGCGAACGCATTGCTGCCTGGCTCGAGGATCTCGACCTCGCCCCCCACCTGGCGGCTGCCGGACTGCCGACGTTCGAGCGCGACGAGCGGGGCCGGGCCGTGTGGACCGACCCGGCCACGGACGAACCCATGACCCCCGAGCAGCTCGACGCGCTCGACGTCCTGCTGCACGCCGACGGGGACGACCCGGCGTACGCCGTGCCCGTCTCGCTCGTGCAGGTCGCCCGGGAGGCGCGGCTGCGCAACGAGCTGCTCGACACCCCGTGGTTCGACTACGAGACCCTGGCCGAGCTGCGAGGCACGTCGATCGACGCGACCCGGTTCATGGTCCACAAGACGGCGTCACTGCACCGGCTGCTCGTGGTCAGCAACCACGGGCACGTCCTCGTGCCCGCCTTCCAGATCACGCCCGAAGGCGACCCCCGACCGGACCTCGCACCGGTCCTCCAGCCGCTGCTGGCCGCCGGCATGGACCCGTGGAAGGCGTGGATCTGGCTGACCCAGCCCGCCGCCCTGCTGGGCGGGCTCGTGCCCGAGCAGGCCGCCGCCGATCCGGAGACGGCCGACGCTCGTCGCGCACGCCGCCGTGCGTCTCGCGGAGCGGGTGGCCGACCCGTCCTGAGCGTCAGTCCTCCGTGGTGGGATGGACGCGCGCCCGGTGGTCCTCGGCGCGGCCGTGCAGCGGGCACGGTTGCCGTGGCTCGCGGGGACAGAGCACCCAGACGTCGGTGGCCCGGGCGCGGTAGAGCCGCCACGGCGAAGGATCGGTCACGTCCTCGAGGGTGACGGTGCTTCCTCCGCGGGCCTCCGGGCCGGGGTAGACCTCCAGCCCGCGCCGGAGGTCGGCACCCTCGACCTGCGTGGGCCGACGCTGCGGCGTACAACGCGCGACCGTGGTACGGCGGCACCGTGCTGTCGAAGACGACGAGACTGACCGCCGGGTTGGCCGCGAGGTGCTGCGAGTGCAGGCTCGTGGTGCTGGACATCCAGTAGAAGTCGGTCAGCCCGTCGGCCATGAAGTAGACCGGTGTGGTCCAGGGTCGGCCGTCGACGCCGACGGTGCCGAGGGTGACGTAGGCGTTGGTGTCGAGCAGCGATCGCGCGTGCTCGGTGAGCGTCGATTCCACCACCCAGTCCTACCGCGAAACGGAGGTCAGGACTACACGCGGTGGTCGCCGGCCAGTCGGTCGGCCTCGTCGAGGAGGTCGCCGAACGCGTTGACGGGCTGGGCGACCGTCGATCCGGCGAAGGCCGCCAGCAGTGCACGCTCGACCCCGCCCGCGTCGAGCGCGGGGTTCTCCGCGGACAGCGAACCCACCGACATCGGGTCGAAGGGCTGTCCGAGGTGTCCGTAGATCTCGGACAGGACCGGACGGAGCGCTGTCTCGTCACCCACCACGACCAGCGAGGAGAAGAGCCACGCCTGGCGCAGGACGCGTTGCGCCGTACCGATCAGCTTGGCCTCTCCTCGGGCGTTGACGCTGTGCGCTCCAGGGCAGTACTCACCCGGCACCGCCCCGAGCTGGGCCTCCACCCCGAGGGTGAGCATGACGCCGACCAGCAGGTGTCCGAATCCGATGAAGCGAGCATCGTGCCCGCCGATGGGTTCCTTCTCGTGGCGCACGTGATGCACCACGACCGTCTGCTCGGTGTAGGCGACGGCGCGTCCACCGGTCGCCCGGATCAGCGGCTCGAAGCCCGCGTCCCTGGCGGCCCGGACCGCGGCGGGGAACCCCGGCGACCGTGTCTCCCGGCGACCGAACACGACGGCGCGTCCCGACGGTTGGTAGACGTGCAGCGCCTCGAAAGCTTCCTCGCGCTCGGCCCTGCGGGCCAGCACGTGGCCGAGCGCGAGGTTGGTCGCCTCGCCTCCGGGAGCCGGGCCGACATGGACGCGCATGGTCGGATCCTTGCAGTTGCCACCGTCCGTACGCCGCAGCGCTGGCGTCATTGGGACGTCGCGCTGCGTGCCTCAGCCGGCGGCCAGCGCCTCGAGCATCACGTCGGGGTTGTCCCGGGCCGTGGCCATCGCCCGCCACTGGTCGGTGAAGATCGCGAGAAGCGTGCCGTCGGAGCGCTGGAGCACCTCGACCCCGCGACCACCCCGGAGGGCGAGCGCACCCTCTTCGTCCGTCCGGCGAGCCACCTTGTAGTCGAGCGGCGAGAGCCGGATCGGCGAGTTGAACTCGTTGGACATGCGTTCCTGCACGACCTCGAACTGCATCGGTCCGACGGCAGCGAGCACCGGGCTCTGGTCCCCGCGCAGGTCGGAGCGCAGCACCTGGACCACGCCTTCCTGGTCGAGCTGCTCGATGCCACGGCGGAACTGCTTGTAGCGCCCGATGTCGGTCGCGCTCGCCGTCATGAAGTGCTCGGGGGCGAAGGTCGGCACCGGCGGGAACTCGATCGGCTCGCCGGCGTAGACCGTGTCTCCCACGCGTAGGGCCTGGGCGTTGACGAAGCCGACGATGTCACCGGGGTAGGCGTGCTCGATCGACGTGACCTCGCGGCCGAAGACCGCCTGGGCATACTTCGTCGCGAAGGGCCGCCCGGTCGCGGCGTGGGTGACGATCATGCCGCGCTCGAAGTCACCGGACACGATGCGCGCATAGGCCAGCCGGTCGCGGTGCGAGGCGTTCATGCCGGACTGCACCTTGAACACGAACGCGCTGAAGTCGTCGTCGACGTGGCGCGGGGTGCCGTCCACACCGGTGATCGTGCCGGGTGACGGGGCGAGGTCGAGCAGCAGGTCGAGCAGCTGCGCCACACCGAAGTTCTGCAGGGCACTGGCGAACATGACCGGGGTCGTCTCGCCGGCGAGGAACCGCTGCTGGTCGTGGTCGGCGTCGTCGGCCGACAGCAGCTCGTGCTCCTCGACCGCATCGGCCCACACGTCGGCGTCGACGGCGTCGACGTCTCCGGCGGGCATCCGCAGCTCGGGCGCGCGGGTGGCGCCGCCTGCGGTGCGGGTGTACTTCACGAACTCGCCCGTACGCCGATCCAGCACGCCGCGGAAGTCGCCGGCCTCGCCGACCGGCCACGTCAGCGGCGTCGGCCGCAGCTTGATCTGCTGCTCGATCAGGTCCATCAGCTCCAGAGCCGCCAGGCCCGGGCGGTCCCACTTGTTGATCACCGTGATCACCGGGATGCCTCGCAGGGCACAGACCTTGAAGAGCTTGAGCGTCTGCGGCTCCAGCCCCTTGCCCGCGTCGACCAGCATCACGGCGGAGTCGACGGCGGAGAGCACGCGATAGGTGTCCTCGGAGAAGTCGCTGTGCCCGGGGGTGTCGACCAGGTTGATCACGTGGTCGCGGTAGACGAACTGGAGGGCGGCCGACGTGATCGAGATGCCGCGCGCCTTCTCCATGTCCATCCAGTCGGAGACGGTCGCTCGACGACCGCCCTTGCCGTGCACGGCGCCGGCCTCGGTGATCACGCGCGCGTGCAGGGCAAGCGCCTCGGTGAGCGTGGACTTGCCCGCGTCGGGGTGGCTGATCACTGCGAAGGTGCGGCGCTGGCGTTTGTCGGACACCCCCGGAAAATACCCCGCCGCCGCGGCGCACCCCGATTCCTCGCACCACGGGCATCTGCCGTGCCGCCTCGCGTTCTGCGAGGATGCCGACGTGAGCGAGCGGGTCAGGTTCCCCAGCACGAGCGGACCACACCTCGCCGGGCTGATCGACCACCCCGAGGGCACACCCCGCGGATGGGGCGTCTTCTCGCACGGGTTCACCCTGGGCAAGGACAGCCCAGCCGCGAGCCGGATCTGCAAGCAGCTGGCACGCGAGGGCATCGGGATGCTGCGCTTCGACAACCTCGGGCTAGGCGATTCCGAGGGCGACTGGGGCGACGGCTCCTTCTCCCGCAAGATCGCCGACACCGCGCAGGCGGCACGCTTCATGAACGAGACCGGCCGGGAGGTGCGGCTCCTCGTCGGCCACTCCTTCGGCGGTGCCGCGGTCATCGCCGCGGCCCATGACCTCGACACCGTGCGCGCCGTGGCGAGCGTGTGCGCGCCGTACGAACCCGGCCACGTCGAGCACAACTACGACGCGCTCGTGGAGCGGATCCTGGCCGACGGCGAGGCGCCGTTCCTGATCGGTGGCAAGGCGCTCACCCTGCGTCGGCACTTCATCGAGGACGTGCGCGCGGCGGACCTGCGTGAGCAGATCCGCACGCTGCGTCGAGCTCTCCTGGTCATGCACTCCCCGACCGACAACACGGTGGGCATCGCCAACGCGAGCGAGATCTTCCGGGCGGCGAGGCACCCGCGGAGCTTCGTGTCGCTCGAGGGTGCCGACCACCTGCTCACCGGGCGCAACCAGGCCAAACGGGCCGCCCGCATCATCAGTGCGTGGGCGGATCCCTACCTGCCCGGGTGATGACGAAGCCGAGCCGCAAGGAGTCGCCCGACTAGGTCGACGACCTCATGCTCACGAGCAGGACCGCGCACTCGGCAGCGATCGCGCGGGCGAGGGTGGCCGCGTCGTCGTCCTCGCGCTCGGGGACGATGCGATGGACGGTGCCACCGGCCGCGAGGTCGACCGCGCGGATCTGGTGGCGGTTGGCCATCTCCTCGGCGTGCTCGATGTCTCCGTGGACGATGACGCTGGCCCCTTCGGGCGGAAGCGGTGAGAGCCACGCGTGCTGGGCGGCCAGGACGCGTCGTGCGGGCAGCAGCGCCAGGGCGCCACCGCCGCAGCCCTGCCCCAGCAGCACGGCAAGGGTGGGCACCCGCATCCGCGTCATGGTCGCGATGCACCTCGCGATCTCCCCGGCCACGGCACGCTCCTCGGCGTTCACCGACAGCTCGGCCCCGGGGGTGTCGATCACGGTGACGAGCGGCAGCCCCAGCTCCTCGGCGAGGTTCATGGCGCGCCGGGCCTCCCGCAGGGCGGCCGGCCCCATGGCCCGTCCGGGTCCCTGTCGCGATCGGTCCTGACCGACGAGCACGCAGGGCTGCCCGTCCAGGCGGGTCAGCGCGACGATGACCGTCTCGTCGCGTTCGCCCTCGTCGGTGCCACGCAGGCGCAGGGTGTCGCCGGCGCCGTACCGCAGGAGGTCTCGCACGCCGGCTCGGTCGGACCTGCGGGTGAGGGCGACGGACTCCCACGCCGTCCGCGCCGTCAGGGCGGTCGGATCCCGTCGCGGGAGCGCCGGCGGCTCGGGCGGATCCAGCAGGACCCGCAGCGACCGGTCGACCAGCTCGGGCAGCTGCTCGGCGGCGACCACGGCGTCGATCACTCCCTTGGCGGCGAGGTTCTCGGCCCGCTGCACCCCAGCCGGGAACGGTTCACCGTTGAGTGCCTCGAAGACCTTCGGACCCAGGAAGCCGACGAGCGCGCCGGGCTCGGCGACGGTCACGTGCCCGAGCGAGCCCCACGACGCGTACACCCCTCCGGTCGTGGGATGCCGCAGGTGGACGAGGTAGGCGAGCCCGGCGGCGCGGTGGTCGCCGATCGCTCGGGTGATCTCCACCATCTCCACGAAGGCGGGGGTGCCCTCCTGCATCCGGGTCCCGCCCGACGCAGTGGTCGCGAGGAGCGGCAGTCCCTCGGCCGTCGCCCGGCGGACGGCCGCCGTGATGCGGCCCGCGGCGTCACGCCCGATCGAGCCCGCAAGGAACCGGAACTCGTTGGCGATCACGGCCACCGGTCGACCTCGGACGAGGCCACGGCCGGTGATCACGGACTCGTCGGTGCCCGCCTTCTCCCGGGCCGCCAGGAGCTCGCGCTGGTAGCCGGCGTCGTGCCCGGTGATGTCGATGGGACGGTCCCAGGACTGCCAGGACCCCTCGTCGAGGACGAGCTCCAGCAGCTCCTCGGCGCCCCAGCGGCGGCCCACCTCGGGCGCGGCAGTCGCGCTCATGCCTGCTCCTCCAGCCACATCCGCACGCGCTCGCCGTGCTCGTCCAGGAGCGGAGGTGCGGTGTGGTCACGTGGCGTCGTCTCGTCCCCGGCTCCGTCGAAGAACCGCAACGGCGGTCCGGGCAGGGTCACCTTCCCCAGGGACGCGTGCTCCACGTCGATCAGCAGCCCCTGGCTCTTCGTCTGCTCCCACTCGTAGACCTCGTCGAGGCTGCGCACCTTGCCCGCCGGCACACCCACCTCGTCGAGCCGGGCGAGCAGCGCCTCGGCGTCCCAGTCGGCGAAGGCCGCCTCGACGAGCTCGATGGTGCGATCACGGGAGGACGCACGGTCACGGTTCGTCTCGAGACCCGGCGTGGCGGGGTCGATGTCGAAACCTGCGCAGAGCCGCTTCCACAGGCCCTCGCTGCCCACCGCGATCTGCACTGCGCCGTCGCGGCAGTGGAACAGGCCGTAGGGGGAGATCGACGGGTGGTGGTTGCCCTGGGCGCGACCGACCTCACCCGCGACGGTCCAGCGGGTGCCCTGGAAGGCGTGGACGCCCACGACCGCGGACAGCAACGAGGTGCGCACGACCTGCCCGCGGCCGGTGGTGGACCGCTCGAGCAGGGCGGCGAGCACGCCGTAGGCGCCGTACATCCCCGCCAGCAGGTCACCGATCGGCACCCCCACGCGCTGCGGGTCGTCGGGACCGGAGCCGGTCAGCGACATCAGGCCGGCCTCGCCCTGGGCGATCTGGTCGTAGCCGGCGCGACCGCCCTCCGGGCCGTCGTGGCCGAAGCCGGTGATCGAGAGGACGACCAGGCGCGGGTTGCGCTCCAGGAGGCGCTCGATGCCGAGGCCGAGTCGCTCGAGGACGCCGGTGCGGAAGTTCTCCACCAGCACGTCGGCCCGGTCGACCAGCTGCAGCAGCACCTCGCGGTCGGCGTCGGCCTTCAGGTCGAGGGCGATCGACTCCTTGTTGCGGTTGGCCGAGAGGAAGTACGTCGACTGGCGATCGTCCTCCGGTCCGACGAACGGCGGCCCCCACCCGCGGGTGTCGTCGCCGCCGTCTGGGCGTCTCGACCTTGATCACCCGGGCACCGAGGTCGCCCAGCATCATCGTGGCGTGCGGCCCGGCCAGCGCTCGGGAGAGGTCGACGACCAGGACGTCGGCAAGAGGTCCGCTCATCGGGGTCACCATCCCGGCAGCACGAGCGCTGCCCAGACGAGGAGCGGACCACCCAGGGTGACGATCACGGCATAGGTGAGGATCTGCTTGTAGTACACCGGCTCGCTGATGGTGTCGGGCCTGTTGGCCAGCATCAGCGCACCGTTGGTCGAGAACGGACTGACGTCGACGATGGTCGACGACACCGCGAGGGCCGCGACGAACATCCCGGCACTGATGCCGCCGTCGGCGATCAGGGGCACTCCGATCGGGACGATCACCGGCAGCAGCGCGGTCGACGAGGCGAAGGCCGAGACCACGCCGCCGACGTAGCAGAGGATCAGTGCGCCGATCGCGATGGCACCCAGGCCGGCCGCCCACTTGCCGACGAACTCCGGGGAGCCCGCAGCGGTGAGGATCGTGGCGTAGGTGCTGACGCCGGCGACCAGGAGCACGGTCGGCCAGGCGATCTGCTTCACGGCGTCCTTGTGCTCGTTGGGGGCGAGCATCGCCAGGATGACGGCGGCGGTGATGGCGACGAAGCCGATGTTCTTGTCGAAGATCAGCGCGATGAGGGCGACGGCCACGAACGCGATGAGCGTGAGGATCTGGTCGCGGCGAACGCCGAGGGCCTGGGTCGGCGTCTCGGTGGTGGTGCCGGTGCCGCGAGCGGGGATCGAGGCGCCACCGCGGTGCAGGTCGTCGTCGAGGGTGTCGGGTTCGTCGGGGTCGACGCGACGGCTCATCAGCTCACGCCCGCCGAGCACCACGAAGAGGATCGCCGCCATGATCGTGTTCACGACCAGGCTGGCGAGGAAGACGGTGATCTCGCTGGAGGGCAGTCCCGCGTCCTCCATGACGGAGTTGGTGATCGTGCCGTAGATGCTGATCGGCGAGAAGCCGCCGGCCTGCGCACCGTGGACGACGAACATGCCCATCATCAGCGGGCTGATGCCGTAGCGCCCGGCGAAGCCCAGCGCGATCGGACCGATGATCGCGCAGGCTGCGGGGCTGACGGCACCGATGCCGGTCAGCACGGCGGTCACCGCGAACATCACCCACGGGATCAGGGCCACTCGTCCGCCGACGGCCTTGACCGCCGTACGCACGATCAGGTCGACGGTGCCGTTGTTGCGAGCGATCGCGAACAGGTAGGTCACGCCGATCAGGGTCAGGATCAGGTCGCCACTGACGCCGGCGAGGATCTCCTTCTCGTCGAGGTCAAGGGCATACATGCCCACGAGCCACGCTGCGACGTACGCCAGCGCCCCCATGTTGATGGGCAACACGGTGCCCACGACAAACAGGGCGACCAAGGCGAGGATCGCCACCCATTCCGGTCCCATAGGACTCTCCCTCTGCCATCGACGTGACCGGCGTCACGTACTGGATTAGTGGCCTAGCCAATAGCCCTCTCAGCCAAAAGTCAATAGGCTGTGGGCATGTCCGTCACGCCCCTGCCCCCCTCCCGCGGCTCCGAGCCGTCCTTTCCCGCGCCCCTCGCGCGGGTCCGTCTCTACGAGCAGGTGGCGGAGCAGATCTCGAGCTGGATCAAGGAGCACGACCTGCAGCCCGGCGACAAGCTGCCCGCCGAGCGCGAGCTGGCGGCACGCCTCGGCGTCAGCCGGGCCACGCTCAGCCAGGCCCTCGTGGCCCTCGAGGTCATCGGCGCGGTGGCGGTCCGGCACGGTGACGGCACGGTCGTGGCGAAGTCACCGGGCGCGTCGCGCATCGTCGAGGCGGTCCGCGCCCACGCCGACCGGCTGCCCGAGATCATCGAGACCCGCGACGCGCTGGAGACCAAGATCGCCAGCCTCGCTGCCACCCGGCGGACCGACGCCGACCTGCAGCGCATCGAGGACGCCCTGGTCCTCATGGAGGAGGACGTCGCGGCCGGCGGCCGCGGCGTCGAGGGCGACGAGCACTTCCACGCGTCGGTGACGGCAGCGGCGCACAGCCAGCTGCTCTCCCGGCTGATGGGCGAGATCGCCCACCTGATCAGGGAGACGCGGATCGAGTCGCTGTCCCAGCCCGGCCGACCGAAGGCGTCGCTGGCCGGTCACCGTGCCATCGCCGACGCGATCCGTGCGGGCGACGCCGGACGGAGCGGCTCGCGCCATGCACGCCCACGTCGAGATGGTCAGCGACGTGGCCGTCCTGCGCACCACGTGACGCCCCTCGAACAGGTCCTGGTGCTCTTGACCGGACTCGGCGCCGGGATCCTGACCTCGACCGTCGGCGTCGCCTCGCTGCTGAGCTTTCCGGTGCTGATCGCCGTGGGCCTGCCCCCGGTGGTGGCCAACGCCTCCAACACGGTCGGCATGACGCCGGGAGCCCTGAGCGGGTCGTGGGGCTACCGCGCCGAGCTGCGAGAGCACCCGCGCGTCACGGCCATCGTGCTCGCCACCTGCGCCGTCGGCTCGGTCGGCGGTGCCGTGCTGCTGCTCGCCCTGCCCCCGTCCGTCTTCGAGGGCGTCGTGCCCTGGCTCATCCTCGGCACCTGTCTCCTCGTCGGCATCCAGCCGCGGCTCTCGGCACGACTCCGCGAGCGTCGCGGCAGCGAGGCCGTCGACCGCCTGCACGTGTCGCCGGTGACGGCCGGCTTCGGGGCCCTGACCGGGGTGTACGGCGGCTACTTCGGCGCCGGCTCGGGCGTGATGATGCTCGCCGTGCTCGGGCTGGGCACCGACCTGCCGTTCCGGATCGCCAACGCCCTGAAGACCCTGGCGGTGCTGGCCGCCAACCTGATCGCCAGCGTGATCTTCGTCTTCGCCGCCGACATCGACTGGCGCGCCGTCGTGCTGCTCGCGGCCGGCTCGGTCGTGGGCGGCTACGTCGGCGCCCGGATCGGCCGCCGGCTGCCGCCGTCACTGCTTCGGGCCGGGATCGTCGTCGCCGGGCTCGTCGGCGCGTTCCTGCTCTGGCGCTGACTGGGCAGTGAATACGCTGCGGCCATGCGCCTGAAGCTCGGTCGTCCCGATCTGACGAAGTACGCCGACCTGTTCGACGTGCCAGGGGCGGAAGGCGACTTCGCGGTGACGTTCCTGGGCGTCGCCAGCCTGCTGCTCGACGACGGCGAGTCCGCCGTGATGACGGACGGCTTCTTCTCCCGTCCGTCCTTGCCACGGCTGCTGCTGCGACCGATCTCACCGGACCTGCCGCGGATCGACTCGGCGTTGGGTCGCCTGGGCTTCGGGCCCTCCGGTCGTCGCCTGTCGGCGGTGCTGCCGGTGCACACGCACTTCGACCACGTCATGGACTCGGCGGTCGTGGCTGCTCGCACCGGCGCGGTGCTGGTCGGTGGGGAGTCGAGCGCGAATGTCGGTCGCGGGGCCGGGCTCTCACCTGAGCCGGATCACGGTGGTGACTCCCGGGTCCCCGATGACGTTCGGCGCCTTCACGATCACGCACCTCGAGTCGGAGCACTGCCCGCCCGACCGCTTCCCCGGCGTGATCGACGAGCCGGTCGTGCCGCCGGTGAAGACTGCGGCGTACAAGTGTGGAGAGGCGTGGTCGATCCTGGTGTCGCACACGAGCGGCCGGACGGCGCTGCTCCAGGGCAGCGCGGGGTACGTCGACGGCGCCCTCGCCGGCCACAGCGCCGACGTCGCCTACCTCGGCATCGGGCAGCTCGGCGTGATGCCCGAGGACTACATCCGTGACTACTGGGCGCAGACCGTCGAGGCCGTCGGTGCCCGACGCGTGGTGCTGACGCACTGGGACGACTTCTTCCGCAGCCTCGACGAGCCGCTGCGCGCACTGCCCTACGCCGGCGACGACCTGGACGTGACCCTCCGCATCTTCACGGAGCTGGCCGCCGACCAGGCCGTCGCCCTGCACCTGCCCACGCTGTGGCGTCGAGAGGATCCCTGGTCGGGCCTCTAGACCCCCTCCTTCACCTCGAAGATCGCGTCGGCGACGAGACCGTGTGCTTCCCGGTGCACGGTGTTCGCGGCCTCCGCGTCGGGTGCCTCGACGAGGCAGAAGATCTGCCCCTTGCCCTCGTCGACCCAGTAGCGCAGGTAGCTCACGTCGTGCGGTTCCTGCGTGGCGAGGTCCGCTGCGTGCGCCTTGGCGACGTCGTCCATCGTGACTCCGTCACCGAGGTCGTGTACGTCCATGTAGAGCGGCATTTCGGTGGTTCCTTCCTGAGTTGTCGGTGACTCAGGTCTATCCGCCAGCGGGGTCGCCGCTCATCGGTAGCGCCTACCCATCCTGGCGATCGCGACTACCCATGGTCGGCCAGCTCGCGGCGGGAGCCGGCTCCGAGCTTGGCGAGGATCGACGCGACGTGGTGCTCGGCGGTCCGCCGCGAGATGACCAGTCGCTCGGCGATCCCGGCGTCCGACAGGCCCGCGGTCACGAGCGCGAGCACCTCGGCCTCCCGGGCGGTGAGGCCGTTGGCGTGGGTGGTGCGCGGCGTACGCGGAACCGGCCAGCCGGCTGCGCGCAGCAGCGCGCGTGCCCGCGCTGCGGCGGCTCCCGCTCCGAGGCGGTCGAACTCGCGGACCGCCTCCGTGAGCCCCGACTGGCCACCACCGCGCGCGAGGGCGAGCGCCCGATCGAACGGGCAGTCGAGGCCCTCCCACAGATCGGCGGCGTCCTGCCAGCGGCCGTCCCGCTCTGCGGCGTACGGCGGAGCCAGCGAACCCGTCTCCACCGGCACGTCAGTTGCCAGCCAGGTCGCGACCGCGCCGCGGTTCCAGGGGCAGTCGGCCGTCAGCGCCACCGGCCAGGCCTCGGCGGCGATGGCGGCCTGCACATCGGGTTCGCCACCGATCCAGGCCGCCTCGCTGCGCGCGGCCGCTGCCGGGGCGACCCGCTGGACCTCCTGCATCCCTGCGGCCAGGTCGGCCGCGCGGGTGAGGTAGGCGGCAGCCTCGGGGTCGCCTGCGCGGGCATGGACATGGGCGAGCACGAGCACCGGTTCGATGGCCGCAATGGCGGCCAGCTCGCTGCGCCGCAGCACCGACTCGGCGCACGCCCGGGCAGCGGTCACCTCGCCGCGATCGAGCAGGAGCCTGGCGAGGCAGCCCTGGATGTAGAGGGTCCAGGAGTCGAGGTCGCGATCGACGCAGTACTCGATGCCCTCGTCGGTGTAGTGCTGCGCCTCCGCGTGCCGGCGCTGGGCGACGGCCGTCGAGGCGAGGTTGCAGTAGGCGCGAGCCGCGTGCTCGTGCAGGTCTGCGGCGCGCGCGCCGTCCAGGCTCTCGACGAGCATCTTCGTCCCCGCGGCCAGGTCGCCGGCGGTGGCCTCCATCGTGCCCAGGTTGTTGAGGGCGTGCACGCGCACCTCGTCCCGGCGCAGGCCCTCGGGCAGCGTGTCCACGAGCGCGAGCGTGCGGCGACCCCAGTCGCGCGTGCCGGCCAGGTCGCTGGACAGCATCCGCAGCTGGGTGCGGTTGCTGTAGGCCATCGCGAGTTCGACCGACGCGCTGCCGTCGAGCAGGTCGACCGCGACGGCGGCCTGCTCCTCGGCGTCCGTGTTGCGGCCCGCGAACCAGCTGAGCCTGGACAGGCACCGCCAGGCATCCCCGACGCGCACGGTCTCGCCCGCGGACTCCCAGATCTCGAGGGCCTGCCGGGTGAACTCGATGGCCTGGTCGATCCGCTCGGTGAGGTAGCACTCGTAGCCGAGCGCCCAGAGCATCTCGGCTCTGGCCCCGTCGGCCAGGCGATCGGCGTACCGGAGCGCGCGACGGTACTGCCGGACCGCCTCCTGGTGCGCACCGAGCTCGGCCGCGCGCGCCGCCGCGATCGGCGCGTGGACGAGCACGGCGTCCGCGTCGCCGGCTCCGTCGGCATGGTGGGCAAGCCGGGCCGAGTCGGCACCGCGCGCCTCGAGGGCAGCGAGCAGTCGTCGGTGCAGGTGCACCCCGCGCCCGACCGGGATCTCCCCGACCACGGCCAGCCGAGCCAGCTCGTGGCGGAAGACCACGTCGCCGTCGACCTGTCTGAGCAGGCCGCGGTGGAGTGGCTCGTCGATCGCGGTGAGCCCCTGCGCCAGCAGGTCCGACAGCAGCCCGGTCTCCGCGCGGGCGCCGGCCAGGGCGACGACCTCCAGTGCACGCTGAGCGGGTTCGTCGAGTCGGGCGACCCTGGCGAGCACGGCGTCGCGGACGGTCGCGGGCACCAGCGACGTACCGCCCGAGAGGGCCTCGGTCACGAAGAACGCGTTGCCCCCGGTGACGTCGTAGAGCTTCGCGGCATCCGCGACCGCTGCCTCCGGGTGGGCGCTGGCGTGCTGCGCGACCAGGCTCGAGACGGCGGCCGGCGTCAGCGCCGGGAGCCCGATGCGGCGGGTGCCGCTGGCCGAGGCGGTCTCGCCGAGCAGCAGCCGCAGGCCTTGACCGGCGGCGTCCTCGGGCCGGTAGGTCACCAGCACCAGCGCGCGACAGGTGTGGACGCGACGGGCGATGTGGCGGACCAGGTCGAGCGTCGCCTCGTCGGCCCAGTGCGCATCCTCGATCACCAGCAGGTAGGGCTTGCGATCGGGCGGGTCCCGCAGCACCGCCATCAGCCGGGCGAAGACCTCCTGACGCGTGGCGTCGGGCGGCCACACGTCGTCCGGCAGCCCCGGCAGCATCTCGACCAGCGGCCCCAGCGGCGCCGGCGTGGCCGACCCGTCACAGCTGCCGACGACTGCCCGTGCGGAACCGGCCGCCTCCTCGAGCACCTGCGCGACGTACGACGTCTTGCCGATGCCGGCCTCGCCGCCGACGTACGCAAGGCGCCCGTGACCGGCCGCGGCCTCCTCGAGATAGCCCGCCGCGGCCCTCAACTGCTCCTCGCGCTCCATGAGCGTCACCCGCCGATGCTACGACCGATCGGCGCGGGTCGAGTGGGCTAACGTCCCGGCATGCCTCTCTCCCCGGACGAGTTCCACGCCCGAGCGATCGCCGCAGCCGACGACGAGCAGCGCCTGCCACTGTCACGGATGACCATGTGGGACGTCAGCCCGTTCGAGCCCGAGGGCCTGCGGGTGTCGCGGTTGCGACCGCCCGTCGTCCCCGAGCCACCGCGACACGGGGAGGACCCGGCGGACTGCTCGTCCTGCCGGCGACGCGACGAAGGCATCTGGCTCGACGATCGCTGGCGGCTGTCCCAGGTGTCGGGGGTGGGAGTGCCGCTCGTGCTGATGCTGCACCCCCGTGACCACCACGACCTCGAGGACCTGACCGACGACCTCGCGGCCGAGCTGGGCGTCCTCAGCACGCACCTCGCCCGCCACGTCCAGGCGCTGCCGCACATCAGCCGCTGTCACGTCTACCGGTTCGGCGACGGCGGCGCCCACCTGCACATGTGGTTCTTCGCGCGGCCCGAGGGTCAGGCCCAGCTCTTCGGATCGTGGCTGGTCGTCTGGGACGACCTGTTGCCGGAATATCCCGCCGACCTCGCCGAGGCGGACGCCGGGATCGTTGCGGACGCGCTGGTTGCGTCGTACGGCGGTCGAGCGGGTCGCGCGAGCTGACTTGCGGACTCACCGCACCGCGCTCGACTCGCTCCATCTTGATCAGGCCGCGCCAGCCGCGTTCGGCCATCAGCTCCTGTATGTCGGTCGCGGATCCGGACCATGTCGGGCCGGCGGACAGGACGACGGTGTCGATGAGCTCGACGAAGGAGCTCTCGTCGAGCGTCGTCCTGGCGTTCAGCTCTCCGCGTGGCGTCGGCCTGCTCCGCCATCTCGACCAGTACATCGGCGAGTCTCCGCCAGCCGCTCCTCGGAGACGTTCTCATCGTCGAGGAGGCGAGCCCATGGCCCGCAGCAACCGCTTCATCAGCGGGTCGTCGAGGTGGGCCTGCTTCACGCCATGTACTCAGCGATCTTCTCGGGCATGCGGGCGGCGATCAGGATCCAGGCATCGCGCTCCATCTCGACCATGACCTCGGGGGCGCCCAGTGCCCGCATCCCGTCGAGATAGGCGGTCACCACCGTCGGCAGCGCGAGGCTGTCGCCGGCGGCCAGCTTCGCGATCCGGCGGCGGTGCTCCTGGACCTCCCTGATCTCGTCGCGCAGTCGGCGGTCGATCTCGCCCACCGCCTCGGCGAACTCGTCGGCGTCCGCGTCCAGCAGCTGCTGGACCCGGGCGAGAGGGACGCCGGCTTCGGCGAGGGTCCTGATCCGGATCAGCCGGACGACGGCCGGGGCGGCGTACGTGCGATAGCCGGAGGCGTCGCGCTCGGGCTCGGGCAGCAGCCCGATCTGGTGGTAGTGCCGCACGGCGCGCGTGGTCACCCCGGAGTACGCCGCCAGCTGGCCGATGGTCAGCACGCCCTCAGCCTGCCCGAACCCTGGAGAAGAGTCGACGAGCCCAGACGTAGGACAGCGCGGTGATCACCACGCACCAGCCGATCGCCCACCACAGGTCCGCGCCCGGGTCGCGGCCCGCGAGGAGGTCGCGGAGGGTGTCGATGACCGGGGTGAACGGCTGGTGCTCGGCGAACCACGCCACACCGGTCGGCATCGAGTCGGTCGGCACGAAGGCGCTGGAGACGAACGGCAGCAGCATCAGGAACATCGGGGAGTTGCTCGCCGTCTCGACGCTGTCCGCGGCCAGGCCGAGGGCGACACACAACCAGGTGAGCGCGATCGCGAGCAGAGCCAGCACGCCGAGGGCACCCACCCACTCGGCGGCCGACGCGTCGGGCCGGTAGCCGAGCAGGACGGCGATGACGAGCACCACTGCCACCGCGACCGCGGTCTGCACCAGCGCGGCCAGCACGTGACCGGTCAGCACCGACGCCTTGGCGATCGGCATCGTCTTGAACCGGTCGATGATCCCCTCGGTCGCGTCCTTCGCGACATAGATCGCGGTGCTCAGCGCCACCGAGGCGACGGTGATGAGCAGGATCGCGGGGGCGATGTAGTCGAGGTAGTCGGCTCTCCCGTTCCCGCCCGGCAGCCCGGCCCCCATGGTGCCGCCGAAGACGTAGACGAACAGCAGCAGGAACAGCACCGGCTGCCCGATCAGCATCAGTGTCAGGGACGGGTAGCGCTGCATGTGCCTCACGTTGCGGCGCAGCATCGTGGTCGAGTCCTGGACGGCGTACGACATGGTGCTCATCGGATCTCCTCCGTCTCTTCGTCGGCGTTGGCGGGAGTGGCCGGATGGCCGGTGAGGGCGAGGAAGACGTCGTCGAGGGTCTCGCCGCCCGCCTGCGCCTTGAGCTCGGCCGGCGTCCCTTCGGCCACCAGCCGGCCGCCGTCGAGCAGCCCGACCATGTCGGCGAGCTGGTCTGCCTCCTCGAGGTACTGGGTGGTGAGGAAGACCGTGACGCCGTCGGCCAGGAGCTCGCGCACGATCTGCCACAGGTCGCGGCGACTGCGCGGGTCGAGTCCACTCGTCGGCTCGTCGAGGAAGATCAGCCGCGGCCGGCTGATCAGCGTCATCGCCAGGTCGAGGCGACGCTTCATGCCGCCGGAGTAGGTCGCCGCGCGCCGGTCGGCGGCATCGGTCAGGTCGAAGCGGGCGAGCTGCTCGTCGACCCTCGAGACGGCCTCGGGCTTGCGCAGGTGGGCGAGGTCGGCCATCAGGCGCAGGTTCTCGCGACCGGTGAGGAGCTCGTCGATCGCGGAGAACTGGCCTGTCACGCCGATCGATCGGCGTACGCCGTCAGGCTCCCGACGGACGTCGAACCCGGCGACCCGGGCCTCCCCCGCGTCGGCGGTCGTGAGGGTCGACAGGATGCGGACCATGGTGGTCTTCCCGGCGCCGTTGGGGCCCAGCAGGGCGTAGACGGTGCCGGTTGGCACGGTGAGGTCGATGCCCCGGAGGACGTCGTTGTCGGCATACGACTTCGTCAGTCCGGCGACCTCGATCGCAGGTTGGTGAATGTTCATGAGAGCAGCGTGCAGGGTTGACGCTGCGTCAAGGTCAAGCCCGACTTGTCAGGAGGTATCTCTCGTCGTCGATCGCCTTGCCCCAGAACACGTCCTCGGGCAGGTGCCGGACCGTGGCCTCCGACCTGGCCGTGCGCACGATCGCCTCGGCGGCACTCGCGGTCAGCCCGGCGCCGGTCCCCCAGCGACCCTCGACCAGCACCATGACCCCGCCCGGCGCGAGCAGCTCCACCCAGGTGGCGAAGGCCGCCACCGGATCGGGCATCGCCCAGAGCACGTGCCGGCAGAGCACGACGTCGTACGCCCGCAGGCGCGAGCCCGGGCGCCGCGGCGTCGCCGACCCGGAAGTCGGCCTCGGGCACCTTGGCTCGCGCCCGGCGGATCATCTCCGGTGAGATGTCGACGCCGTCGACGGCATACCCCTCGTCCACGAGCAGTCGCGTCAGCGTGCCCGTCCCGCAGCCGAGATCGGCGATGCGGGCGGGCGGCTCCGGGAGCACGTCGAGCAGCAGCTCGCGCCAGGCCGCCCGGGTCTGCGGGTCGGCCAGACCGTGGTCGGGTTCGTCGTCGAACGACGCTGCCTCGAGGTCCCAGATCTCCTGAGTCATCCCGCCACGGTAGCGATGGCTGGCTGCCGGGTATGACACTGACCTCGTGACTGACGCAGCAGCATTCGCCGTACGCCGCGCAACGCCGGCCGACGCCACGACGCTCGGCCGCCTCCTCTGGGACTTCAACACCGAGTTCGATTCGCCGACCGACCCGGCCGACGTGCTGGCCGCACGGTTCGCACGACTCCTCGGTCGCGACGACGTGATCGCGCTGATCGCCGGGAAGGCGGACGGGTTCGCGCTGCTCACCCTGCGTCCCGCGATCTGGTTCGACGGCCCCGTCTCGCAGCTGGAGGAGCTCTACGTCGCACCGGACCTGCGCGATCGAGGCATCGGTACGGCGATCCTGGCCGAGGCCCGTCGGCTGGTGCTCGAGCACGGCTCGCCCGAGATGCACATCAATGTCGACGAGGTCGATGCCGACACCCGCCGCTTCTACGAGCGTCACGGGTTCGTCAACATCGAGGAGGGCGTCGACTACCGGATGCTCTGCTACATCGGCCCGACCGACTCCTGACGAGATGTTGCTCCATGAGGGAGAGATCGAAGCTCGCGGTTGGCGGGTCGCGACACTCGACGATGTCGTGTCCAGGCTGTTCGAGGCCTCACCTGCTGTTCATGGACGTCCGCGAGTCGTCGCCATCGACGGCCGCGGCGGTGCGGGGAAATCGCTGCTCGCCGAGCGGTTGAGCGACCGTGTCCCGGGCTCAGCGCTCGTGCACACCGACGACATTGCCTGGCATCACGCGATGTTCGACTGGGGTTCGCTGCTGGCGGAGAACGTGCTGGCTCCGCTGCACCGTGGAGCGGAGGTGAGCTTCCGCCCTCCGGCATGGATCGAGCGGGAACGACCAGGTGTGATCCACGTTCGGGCTGGAGCCGACGTCGTCTGGATCGAGGGCACCGGGATCATCCGACAGGAGCTGGCCCCGTGGATCGACATCGGGATCTATGTCCAGGGCGACCTGACCGAACAGGAGCGCAGGCTTGTCGCCCGGGACGGCGATTCGCCCCGGATGCAACGACACAAGGCCGAGTGGCTCCACGAAGAGCAGCCCTTCATGTTGCGAGAACGGCCCTGGGACCATGCGGCGCTTGTCGTGTGTGGAACGTCCGCCCTCGACCACGACCCCGACACCGAGATCGTCGTCTCCTCCAGTCTCGGGGAGGCCGGGCCCCCTACGGGCCATTCCCAAGCACCGAGGAACGGCGCATCCTGAACCCATGGCGGACGCCACTGCCCAGAAGAGCTGGGCCATCCCCCTGGGCGCATTCACCGCCGGAGCGGTCGTAGCGGTCCTCCTGGGTGTGTTCGGCCGAGTGCACGACCCCACCCTCGAGGGCACGACCACGCTCGGCTTCGGCACAGTGATCGAGATGAAGGTCGTCGTCTCGGCGGCCATCGGTGTGCTGGCCGTACTGCAGGTCGTCGGCGCTCTCTGGATGTACGGCAAGCTCGGCATCAGCGCGCCCTCCTGGTTGGGCACGGCCCACCGCGCCTCCGGAGCCGTTGCCCTCCTGCTGTCCGTGTTCGTCGGCTACCACTGCCTGTGGGCACTGGGCCTGGAGGTCGGCACGCTCAAGAGCGGGGAGAAGGTGCCGCTGCGGGCGGTGCTGCACGGCGTACTCGGCTGTGCCGTCTTCGGCGCCGTGGTCGTGAAGGTGGTCGCGGTCAGATCCAGGCGCGCACCCGGGTGGCTGTTGCCGGTGGCCGGCGGTCTGCTCTTCGCGCTGCTCATCGTCGTGGTGCTCACGTCGGCCGGCTGGTACGTCAACGAGCGCGGCTGGCCCAGCGCACGCGGCTACTGACCGAGACTGCTCGCGCATCACTCCGCCCGTTCGGGGTACGTGTGTAGTAGCTCAGCGGGCGGGTGCCCGTGGCCCCTGGTGTTGGCGCATGGTGAGTGACGAACCGCTGCTCGCCCCGGGACCTCCGGGGATGGCGCACGAACTCCCTCCCCCGCACGACCAAAGGTCATGACCAGTCGCGAGATCTTCGTCTTCAGCGGAGGTGGCAGCCGAGGCGCCGCCCAGGTGGGGATGATGCGCGCTCTCCTGAGTGCCGGGATCGTCCCCGACGTCGTCGTGGGTGCCTCCGTCGGTGCCCTCAACGCCTGCTCGCTCGCCGTCGATCCGACCCTCGATCGCGTGGAGCTGCTCACCGACCGGTGGATGGCGATGGAGGCCCGCCACCTGACTGGCCCGAAGATCGCCGTCCTCGGCAACCTCGCGCGCCGCCGGCCCTACCTCTTCTCCTCCGATCGGATCCGCCGCCTGGTCGCGGAGTGGATGCCGGCCACGAACCTCGAGGACCTCGCCGTTCCCGCGTACGTCGCCACCACGAACCTCCACACCGGCCTGGCCCACCACCACTCGACCGGCAGGCTCGCCGACCTGCTGGCAGCGACCACGGCCATGCCCGCCGTCTTCCCGCCCGTCCTGCTCGACACCGGCCAGGGGCTCGTCCCGCACGTCGATGCCGGCATCTCGGAGCACCTGCCGCTCTCAGCGGCCGCGAAGATCGCCCGTCCCGGCGACCGCGTCTGGGCCCTCGACGTGACGAAGCCGCCGATGGCGCGGGTGTTGCGCAGCCCGCTGGACGTCCTGATCGGCGCGCTGGCCGTCTCGATCCACAACCACTCCGTCGCCGCCTTCGAGGCCGGGGTGTCCGTGGTCCCGTGTCTCTTGACCCGGGACTTCCACTGCGGGACCGTCTTCGACTTCTCTCACTCCGGTCACCTGATGATGCTCGGTGAGGCCACCGTCATCCGTGCCATGCAGGGTGTCGACGTGGTCTGATCTCACCCCCACGCGAGGACGGCATGCCGGGGCTGTTCACGGGTGCTGCCTTGGGCCACACTGCAGAGGGCCAACCGCACTCGGGTGAAGGGGCAGCGCCATGTCAGGTGGACCAGAGCTCAAGAAGTCGCTGACGCAGCGGCAGTTGTCGATGATCGCCATGGGCGGGGTGATCGGCGCCGGCCTCTTTGTGGGTTCGGGCGCCGTGCTCGAGTCGGCCGGTCCCGGCGCCTTCATCACCTACCTCCTCTGCGGGGTGCTGATCATCCTGGTGATGCGGATGCTGGCCGAGATGGCGGTGGCGAACCCCTCGACGGGCTCGTTCGCCGACTACGCGCGCCAGGCGCTGGGCAACTGGGCGGGCTTCTCCGTCGGCTGGCTCTACTGGTACTTCTGGGTCATCGTGGTCGGCTTCGAGGCCGTCGCCGGGGGCCAGGTGATGCAGTACTGGCTGCCGGACGTGCCGACCTGGATCTTCGCCCTGGTCCTGATGACGATGATGATGGGGACCAACCTGATCAGCGTGTCGTCGTTCGGCGCCTTCGAGTTCTGGTTCGCGGGCATCAAGGTGGCCGCGATCATCGTCTTCCTCGTCCTCGGCGGGCTGTTCATCTTCGGTCTGTGGCCGGACAAGGCGATGGACTTCTCCAACCTCACCGCCAACGGCGGGTTCATGCCGCACGGCACGCTCGCGCTCACCACCGCCATCGTCACCGTGATCTTCTCGATGGTCGGCGCGGAGATCGCCACCGTCGCGGCCGCCGAGTCCGAGGACCCCGAGCGGGCGGTCGCCAAGGCGGCCAACTCGGTGATCACCCGGATCTGCGTGTTCTTCGTCGGCTCGATGTTCGTGCTCGCGGTGATCCTGCCGTGGAACTACCAGGACCAGGTCGAGGGCGAGGGCGTCGCCGCGTCGCCGTACGTCGCAGCGCTCGAGTCGATGAACGTGCCGGGCGCCGACCACATCATGAACGCGATCGTGCTGACCGCCGTGCTGAGCTGCCTCAACTCCGGGCTCTACACCGCTTCGCGGATGATCTTCGTCCTCGCGGGTCGGAGCGAGGCGCCCGTCTCGTTGATCACCGTGACGGAGCGCGGCGTGCCGCGCAACGCGATCCTGGCGTCATCGCTGGTCGGCTTCCTGTCCGTGGTGTTCGCCGCCATCTGGCCCGAGACGGTCTTCACGTTCCTGCTGAACTCGTCGGGTGCGGTGATCCTCTTCGTCTACCTGCTGATCGCGATCTCGCAGATCGTGCTGCGCTACCGCACCGACGACAGCACCCTGAAGGTGAAGATGTGGCTCTTCCCGTTCCTCTCGATCCTCGGAGCAGTGGCGATCGTCGCCATCCTGATGCAGATGTTCTTCTACGAGGACTCCCGCACCCAGATCACGCTGAGCCTGCTCAGCTGGGGCGTGGTGCTGATCCTCTTCTTCGTCAACCGGTCGCGGATCGCTCGGGCCGCGCGGGCGGACACGGGCACCCCGGATCCGGGAGGGCCGGCCACGCGGATCCTCGTCGTGGCCAACGAGACGCTCGGGGCCAGCGAGCTGATCGAGGAGCTCGCCCGGCTCGACTCCGACCTCGACGCGACCTACCAGGTCGTGGTCCCCGCCAGCCCCGTCGACACCGGCGCCGCCACGACGCACGGGGCGCTCAACATCCGCGAGGCGACGGCTGCGGCCGCGCAGGAGCGGCTCGACCGCACCCTGGCGATCCTCACCGACGCCGGGCTGTCCGTCACTGGAGAGCTCGGCGACTACCGGCCGTTGCGCGCGATCAAGGACGCGGTGGACTCCTTCCACCCGGACCGGATCGTGATCGCGACCCTGCCGGCCAGCGCGTCGGTCTGGCAGCGGTTCGAGGTGGTCGACCGCGCTCGTGCCCTGGGCGTGCCGGTCACCCACATCGAGGCCGAATCGATGCTCGCCGGCACCCCATGACCGTCTTGGTCGGCTACTCACCGCAGGAGAGCGGGACATCCGCGCTCGAGCTGGGCGTGGTGATGGCCCGCTCCCTGGGCGAGCCGCTGGTGGTGACCACGGTCGTCGCGTCGCCGTACCTCGACATCCAGGCCCCGGTGGACGGCGACTACCGCGCACTGCTGCGGCAGTGGGCCGAACGGTCGCTCGCCCAGGCCCGATCGAAGGTGTCGAGCGACGTCGACTGCGCCTTCGAGGTCACCGAGGCCACCTCGATCTCCGCCGGCCTGACCAAGGCCGCCGAGCGGCACGACGTGTCCATGGTCGTCCTCGGGTCCTCGGCGAAGGGCCTCACCGGCCGGATCACGCTCGGCAGCGTGATCGACGCGCTGACCCACGGTGCGCGGTGGCCGCTCGCGCTGGCCCCGCGGGGCTACCGCGCCGCCGAGGACGAGCGGATCGACCGGCTGACCGTGCTCTTCTCGCACGCGCGTGCGATCGACCGGCTGCTCGCACCGGCCCGCGACCTCGCGCAGCGGCTGGACGTGTCGGTGAGGTTCGCGTCGTTCCTGGTGCGACCACTCAAGCGCGAGGCGGGCCTGATCGAGCCCTCGGCCGACGACCTCGTCGTCAACGCATGGGCCGAACGGATGCGCAGCGAGCTCGCCGCCCTCGTCCGCGAACGCGTCCGCGGGGACCAGGGCGAAGAACGGTTCGTGGTCGGGGACGGGCTCACCTGGGCCGAGGCCGCGGGCGACGTGCCGTGGCGTGAGGGCGACCTCGCCCTGATCGGCGCCGCGTCCAGCGCCCCCCTGTCGCGAGTCTTCCTGGGGCTGCGCGCCTCCAAGATCGTCCGCAGCCTGCCGGTGCCAGTCCTGCTGATGCCGCGCGAGGCCGACGCCTGACGGAGCATCTTCTCGTCACGGTCGGACGGGAGGCAGCTCGCCAGATCCCCGGACGATCAGCCTCGTGGGGATCACCACCGTGCGACACGGTTCCGAGTCTCCCGCCAGTCGTGCGAACAGTCGCTCGGCGGCTGCCCGACCGATGGCCGTGGGGTCCTGGGCGATGACGGTGACGGCGGGCCGCAACAGATCGGCGAGGGGGAAGTCGTCAAAGCCCACGATCGCGATCGTGTGCTCGAGTCCTCGCGCCTGAAGGTGACGCAGGGCGCCGACGGTGATGTCGTTCTGGGCGGTGAAGAGCGCTGTCGGGGGAGCAGTCAGCTCCATGAGTGCTGCGAGCGATCGGGCGGCGCGGTCGGCGTCGTCCAGTCCGTGCACCACGAGGTCGGGATCGACGGGCACTCCGTGCGCGCGAAGCGCTTGCTGGTATCCCGCGAACCGGTGCTGCGCCGTGGTGATGCTCGGCAGGTCTCCGAGGAAGGCGATGCGGCGGTGACCGTGCTCGAGCAGGTGAGTCACGGCGCGGTCGGCGCCCTCCACGTTGTCGGCGACGACGGCGTCGGCCTCGAACCCGACGGGCGGGCGGTCGACGAAGACCACCGGCGTGCCCTCGGGCACCTCGTAGGCCAGATAGCCCTGGTCACTGCTCGCCGGAACAAGGATGAGCCCGTCCGCCTGGCGCGCGGTGAAGGCCCGGACCAGTCGCTTCTCGCGCTCGGGACTCTCGTCGACGCTGCCGGCGAAGAGAAGGACCTCGTGCTCGTGCGCGACGTCTTCGAGGGCGCGGTGCAGCTCGGCGGAGAACGGGTTGGCCAGGTCCTCGAGCAGTACGGCGACGGCGGCGGTGCGACCGTCGAGACGCCGCAGGCTGCTCGCGGTGATGTTGGGTCTGTAGTCGAGCTGGCGGACTGCCTGTTCGACTGCTGAGACCTTCGCCGGCGCGACACCGGCCTCGCCGTTCACCACGCGCGACACGGTCTTCATGCTCACGCCCGCCAGCGCCGCGACGTCCTTCAAGGTGGGGCGGCGTGTGGCGCGCCGGGCTGGGTTCATGGAGGGGTCCTTCGAGATCAAGCGAGCAATGGAGACAGCCGAGGCACTCACGATCCGACCCGCGCCGCAGTGATGCTCGCCACTTTCGACATCGATGTCAAGAGTCTGTCGAAGTTCGCGATCTTTTTCGAGAAATGCTTGACCTGTGGCGCCGATCACATCTACAACTATGTTTTGACAACGTTGTCGAGCCGCTCCGAGGCCGATACGGACCCTGAAGGGACCACAGATGTTTCACCCCACTCTTCGCACGTTTCAGCGAGGCGCCCTCGGCGTCGCGACCGTCGGACTCCTGACCGGCTCGCTGGCCGCCTGCGGTAGCGATGGCGACTCCGCGGACGCCGCTGGCGAGGAGGGCGGCACCACGGCCGTCACCCTCATCACCAAGGACTCCATCAACCCGTTCTTCGTCTCCATGCAGGAAGGCGCCAAGAAGGCAGCCGAGGCGAACGACGTCGACCTGACCGTCGCCGCAGGCAAGGAGGACGGCGACGAGGACGGGCAGATCCAAGCCATCGAGAGCGCCATCGCTCAGGGACAGGACGGCATCCTGATCACGCCCAACGGTCCCGGCGTCAACCCGGCCATCGAGAAGGCCCGCGACTCGGGCCTCTACGTGATTGCCCTGGACACGCCGCCCGACCCGGCCGACACGGTCGACATCACGTTCGCGACCGACAACTTCAAGGCCGGCACCCTGATCGGCGAGTGGACCGCGGCGCAGCTCGACGGCGAGAAGGCGACGATCGCCCTGCTCGACCTCTTCAACGACAAGGTCGTCTCGGTCGACTACAACCGCGACCAGGGGTTCCTCACCGGCATGGGCATCGACACCGCAGACGCCGAGAAGAACGGCGACGAGGCGGCGACGGGCAGCTACTCCGGCGGCGACTACGAGATCGTGTGCAACGAGCCCACCGACGGCGCCGAGGACGGCGGTCGTACGGCGATGGAGACCTGCCTGAGCGGCACCGACGGCATCAACGTCGTCTACACCATCAACGAGCCTGCGGCCTACGGCGCTGCCGCCGCGCTCGAGGCTGCCGGACTGTCCACCGACGACGTCCTCATCGTCTCGGTCGACGGCGGATGCCAGGGCGTGTCCGCTGTCACCGACGGAGTCATCGACGCCACCTCGCAGCAGTACCCCCTCGACATGGCCGAAAAGGGCGTCGAGGCGATCGCCTCGATCGCCAACGGCGGGGAGAAGCCCGAGACGACCGAGGGACTGGACTTCTACGACACCGGTGTGAAGCTCGTGACCGACACCCCTGCTGACGGCATCGAGAGCATCGACTCGCCGGCCGGCTCCGAGATCTGCTGGGGCTGACATGAGTCCCGGGGACCTTCGGGCGGCCCCTGCCGGGGGGCCGCCGACCTCGACCCATCGCGCCGGAGCAGCGGCCGCGGAGCTGGCCGAGCGTCGCCGGCAACCGCTCCAGCGCGTGCAGCACGTGCTGCACGCACACCCCGCGGTGAGCCCGGCGATCATCCTCGTCATCACCTGCGTCGTGTTCACCGTGCTCAACCCGCGGTTCTCCGAGCCGGGCACCGTGTCGCTGATGATCCAGCAGACCGCCGTCGTCGCGGCGTTGGCGGTCGGGCAGACGCTGATCATCCTCACGGCCGGCATCGACCTGTCGGTCGGAGCGGCGGCGATCCTGGCGATGATGGTGATGGCGTCCTACGGCAGCGAGCACGGCTTGCCCGGGCCGCTCGCCCTGCTGCTCGGACTGGGCGTCGCGATCCTGGCGGGAGCAGTCAACGGCGGCCTCGTCACCCGCCTCAAGCTGCCGCCGTTCATCGTCACGCTGGGCACGCTCAGCGTGTTCACCGCGATCACCCTGCTCTACACCGGCGGGCAGAGCATCCAGCAGATCGCGATGCCCGACCTGCTGAGCTGGACCGGTGACATCCACGCCATCGGCGACTTCCGGGTGACCAACGGCGTGCTGCTGTGCGTCGCGCTCTATGCCGTCGTCGGCTTCGCACTCAGCCAGACCGCCTGGGGCCGGCACGTGTACGCCGTCGGCGACGACCCCGAGGCCGCCCGTCTGGCCGGCATCCGGACGACCCGCGTGCTGTTCAGCGTGTACGTCGTCGCGGGGGTCGTCTACGGCATCGCCGCCTGGATCCTGATCGGCCGCGCCGGCGCGGCCTCGCCCAACGCGATCGGGGACGCGAACCTCGAGAGCATCACGGCCGTGGTGATCGGCGGCACGAGCCTGTTCGGTGGCCGCGGCGGGGTCGTCGGGACCCTGCTCGGTGCGCTCATCGTCCAGGCGTTCGCGCTCGGCCTCTCCCTGGCCGGGGTCGACGACCAGTACCGGCTGCTGGCAGTCGGCGTCCTGGTGGTCGCCGCGGTCAGCGTCGACCAGTGGATCAGAAAGGTACGAGCATGAGCAGCCACGACGACAAGGCCGTCCTCTCCGCTCGCGGGTTGGTCAAGACCTTCGGTCGGGTCATCGGCCTCGACGGCGTCGACGTGGACCTGCACCGCGGGGAGGTGCTGGCGGTCATCGGTGACAACGGGGCCGGGAAGTCCACCCTGATCAAGGCCCTCACCGGTGCCCTGGTGCCGGATGCAGGAGAGATCCGGATGGAAGGAGAGCCGGTGAGCTTCAGGCGTCCGCAGGATGCCCGGGAGGCCGGGATCGAGACGGTCTACCAGACGCTCGCCGTCGCACCGGCGCTCGACATCGCGTCCAACCTCTACCTCGCACGCGAGGAACGCCGCCCGGGACCGCTGGGCAGTGTGTTCCGCATGCTCGACAAGAAGGGCATGCGCGAGCGCGCGCAACAGTCGATGCGGGACCTGGGCATCGCGACCGTGCAGAACATGTCGGTCGCGGTCGAGTCGCTGTCCGGCGGGCAACGCCAGGCGGTCGCGGTCGCCCGTGCCGCGGCGTTCGGCGGGAAGGTGGTCGTCCTCGACGAGCCGACGGCCGCCCTGGGTGTCAAGGAGTCCGCACAGGTGCTGCGGCTCGTCGAGTCGCTGCGCGAACGCGGACTCGGCGTGATCCTGATCAGCCACAACATGCCGCACGTGTGGGAGGTCGCCGACCGTATCCACGTGCAGCGCCTGGGCAAGTGCGCCGGGGTGATCGACCCCAGCAGCCACTCGATGACCGACGGCGTGGCCATCATGACCGGCGCGCTCTCACTCAGCACCTGACCCATCCCTCAGTCCGCCCCACGGACGCCGATCGGCGTCCGTGGGGCGACCCATCCCGCCTGGAGCGTCCATGCCCACGTCCGACAACCGCCACGTCCTCGTCATCGGGGAGAGCCTGGTCGACGTCTTCGCCACCGTGACGGCCACGCCGACGGAGGCTCCCGGCGGCTCTCCCCTCAACGTCGCCGTCACGGTGGGTCGACTCGGCACGCCCGTGTCCATCCTCACCGCGCTCGGACCCGACGACCGTGGAGCCGCCCTGCACCGCCATCTCACCGAGTCGCGCGTGACCATCCTCGCGGGGCCGGTCCTGCCACACACCTCCGCCGCGGTAGCCACCGTGGGCGTGGACGGGGCGGCGACCTATGAGTTCGACATCTCCTGGCCGGCCGTGGACCCGCCGGACCTCAGGGACGTCGGCATCCTGCACACCGGCTCCATCGCGTTCTTCTGCAGCCCCGGATCCGGCTCCGTCGCGCGGCAGCTGCGCAGGGCCCGCGACTCGGGAGTCCTCACCACGCTCGACCCCAACGTCCGGCCGGCCCTGGTGGGCGACCGCGACGCGGCGGTGCGACACCTCGAGGAGACCCTGCCCTGGATCGACGTGCTCAAGTTGAGCGACGAGGACGCCTCGTGGCTCTACCCCGGCACGGCCCACGACGCCGTCGTCGCCCGCCTCCTCGAGCTGGGCCCTCAGCTGGTCGCCCTGACGAAGGGGTCGGCCGGGGCGTCCCTCCTCACGCGCACCACTCGGGTCGACGTGCCCGCGCCCCCGACGACAGTCGTCGACACGGTCGGTGCCGGCGATGCCTGGATGGGTGCCCTGATCCACGGGCTGTTCGGCGACCCGGAGCCGCTGCGCCTCATCCATGGGCTCGACGCTTCGACCCTGCGCGACCTGGGGGCGCGGGCGAACCGCGTCGCGGCCGCCACCGTCGCCAGCCAGGGAGCCGACCCGCCCTGGGCCGACTCGCCGTCACTCACCGCCAGCGTGACGCCGACCACCGCCTGATCACCGAAGGAGCACCCGTGTCCGGCCCCGTCGTCCTGTACGCCGAGTTCACTGCCAGACCAGAGACGCGAACGGAGGTCGAGCGCCTCATCACCGACCTCGCCCACGACGTCCGCCAGGAGCCGGGCAACCAGGAGTTCGGCGTCTACCAGCGCGCCGACGACCCGTGCCGGTTCTTCGTGTTCGAGCGGTACGCCGACCAGTCGGCGTTCGAGGCCCATGTCTCCGCCCCCTACGGGCGCGTCTTCAACGCCGCCCTCGGCGACCTCATCGTCGAGGACGGCTCGCAGCTGTCGTTCCTGAGCGCCACCGACCCGACCGGGTCGACCGAGCAGTCCCCTCCCACGTAGTCGACGAAGGAAGCCCCGTGCGTCAGTCAGTCCTCCGGAAGACAGTGGCCACGGCAGTGTTGGCCGCCAGTCTCGTCCTCTCCTGCGCGTCACTCAGCGGCTCCGCGTCTGCCGACGAGACCGGCCCCGACCCGGCCACCCAACGGTTCCGTCCCCAGCTGCACTTCTCGCCCGAGAAGAACTGGATGAACGACCCGAACGGCATGGTGCTCCACGAGGGCACCTACCACCTGTTCTTCCAGCACAACCCGACCGGCACCAGGTGGGGCAACATGAGCTGGGGACACGCCACCTCCCCTGACCTGCTGCACTGGGACGAGCAGCCGCTCGCCATCCCCCAGACCTTCGACGACCAGGGTCGCGCCGTCGAGGACATCTTCTCCGGTTCCGTGGTCTCGGACCCCACCAACTCCTCCGGCCTGGGCACCGCGCAGAACCCGCCGCTGATCGCCATCTACACCAGCGCCTACACCCCCCACCACCCCACGATGGCGGGGCGGCAGGCGCAGTCGCTGGCCTACAGCCTCGACGACGGGCAGACCTGGACGAAGTACGCCGGAAACCCGGTGCTCGACCGCGGCTCGAGCAACTTCCGCGACCCCAAGGTCTTCTGGTACGACGGTCCGGGCGGCGCCTACTGGGTGATGCTGGCCGTCGAGGCCCTCGATCACAAGGTCGTGCTCTACCGCAGCGACGACCTCATCGACTGGACCCACCTGAGCGACTTCGGGCCGGCCAACGCCACCGGCGGCATCTGGGAGTGCCCCGACCTGTTCCCGCTGCCGGTCGACGGCGACCCCGACGACGTCAAGTGGGTCATGGTCGTCAACCTCAACCCCGGCTCCGTGGCCGGCGGCAGCGGCGGGCAGTACTTCGTCGGCGACTTCGACGGCACCACGTTCACCTCCGAGTCGACCGTCACCGACGAGCCCGCTCCCACCGGCGCCGTCCTCGAGAACTTCGACGACGGCAGCTGGGACCAGTGGCAGGTCGGCAACGAACCCGGCAACTGGCGCGACGGACCGTTCGGACTGGCGCCGGCCGCCGGCGCACTGCCCGGCCAGACCCCGGTCACCGGGTTCCGCGGCGCCGGCCTGGTCAACGGCTTCCACGACGGCGACTGGCCGGTCGGCACCCTCACCTCACCCGAGTTCACGATCGACCAGGACTACGTCAACTTCCTCGTCGGCGGCGGCCGCCACCCCCACGTCCCCGGCGGCCAGCTCGGCAACGCAGGCGCCCGCCGGTGACCTGCTCTTCGAGGGCTTCGAGTACGCCGACGGCGTGTCCATGGCCGATCGGGGCTGGCAGCTCACCGGTGACTTCGAGCCGTCCCGCAATCCGGCCACCCAGGGAGGCGACTACTACCTGGGTGCCAAGCGGGTCAACACCTTCGAGGGCGGCCCGCACGGGGACGACAACACGGGAACCCTCACCTCGCCGGAGTTCGTCATCGACGACGACCACCTCAGCTTCCTGATCGGCGGCGGCAAGCGCAGCGACGGGACACTCCAGGCCGAGCTCGTCGTCGATGGGCAGGTCCTGAGGTCCACGAGCGGTCAGGACTCCGGCGCCCTGAACTGGGCCGGGTGGGACGTCTCGGCCCTGCAAGGCAGGACGGCGCGAGTCCGGCTGGTCGACCAGGCCGTCGGCGGCTGGGGCCACCTCACCTTCGACCACGTCGTCCTGGGACCCGAGCCGGCGCGAGTGCGCACCGACGAGACGAGCGTGAACCTCGTGGTCGACGGCGCCGTCGTACGCACCGCCACCGGCGCCGACAGCGAGACCCTCGACTGGCACAGCTGGGACGTCAGCGACCTCGCGGGGAAGCGAGCGACGATCCAGGTCGTCGACAACTCCCGCTTCGGCTGGGGGCACGTCCTGGCCGACGAGTTCAGGCTTGCCGACCAGCCGGCGCGCACGCGGCTGAGCGCCTACGGCTGGCTCGACTGGGGACGCGACTACTACGCGGCCGTGACGTTCAGCGGCGCAGGGGACGACGAGCGGCTGATGCTGGGCTGGATGAACAACTGGGACTACGCCAACGACATCCCCACCAGCACCTGGCGCAGCTCCATGTCACTGCCGCGGGAGGTGCGACTCGTCAGCACCCCCGAGGGTCCTCGCCTGCACCAGCAGGTCGTCCGTCAGATCGCGGGCCTGCTCCGGAAGAGGCAAGCGGTGACGATCACGCAGCGCCGCATCGCGGAGGGGCACGCCACCCTGCCGGTTGCCGGAGACCTGGTGCGGATCGATGCCGTGCTCGACGTCGGCTCGGCGTCCTCCGCCGGGATCTCGGTCCTCGGTGGTGCCGGGAGCGCCACCCGGATCGGCTACGACGCGCGCCGTCAGGAGCTGTTCGTCGACCGGACCGAGTCAGGCGAGACCACGTTCCATCCGGCCTTTCCCTCGATCGAGCGGGCGCCGGTGCCTGACCGGCAAGGCATCGTCAGGTTCCGCGTGTACGTCGACCGTGCGTCGGTGGAGGTGTTCAGCAAGGACGGCCTCACCACCATCACCGACCAGGTCTTCCCCGAGCTCGGAGCGCGGTCCATCGGTGTCTGGGCGCAGGACGGAAGGGCTCGGCTGAAGAGCCTCATCGTGACGCCGCTGGCTCCCGCGATGTGGGGGCCAGTCAGGCCGAGAGCGACCCGCGCCGCGGGTATCCACGTGTCTTCCCGAGCAGACACCCGCAGCGGGTGGAGGCCAAGGGCCTGGGGGGAGCAATGACCTCCCGAATTCATGCTATATCGATTTAGTTGGGGGGTTGCAACCCCTTCACAGTTCGGACGAAGGGCCCTAGCGTTGGTGTCGCCTGGGGAAAGGCAGTCCTTCGCGGGCACGTGGACGCGAGGGACATCTCGGAGGGACAACTCAATGCTCGTCAAACAACTGCGCCGTGGGCTCGCCCCACTGGCGCTCCTCGGACTGGTGCTCACCGGCGCCGCCGCTGGAGCACAAGCGCAACCGGCCGACAACGCTCGACGTGCCGTGGAAGGCTTCCCGGAGCCGACCGTGCACAGCCAGGTCGCCTACATGCCGAACTCGAACTTCACGGCCCGATGGACGCGTGCGGATGCCCGCCAGCTCAAGGCGATGTCCGACCCCGCCGCCGCCCCGCGGCAGAACTCGATGCCGGAGGAGTACACCGCACCCACCGTGCCCATCGACTTCCCCGACATGAGCGGCGGACGCGTGTGGGTGTGGGACTCCTGGCCCCTGACCGACTCGGCCGCCAACCAGTACAGCTACAAGGGCTGGGAGGTCATCTTCTCCCTCGTCGCTGACCGCAACCTGGGATTCGACGACCGGCACACCTACGCCAAGCTCGGCTACTTCTTCAGGAAGGACGACGTCCCCGCCAACCAGCGACCCGCCAACGGCGGCTGGACGTACGGCGGCCTCGTGTTCCCCGAGGGTGTCTCGGGCGAGGTCTTCGAGGACCAGTCCTTCAGCCACCAGACGGAGTGGTCCGGATCGACCCGGCTCTTCAAGGGCGGCAACGTCAAGGTCTTCTACACCGCCGTCGCGTTCTACCGCAACGCGGCTGGAGAGGACGTCAAGCCGGCCGACGCGCGCATCATGATGTCCCCCGGCAAGCTGAAGGCCAACGGCAACGGAGTGCGCTTCACCGGCTTCGAGACGCACCACGAGCTGCTCAAGCCCGACGGCCAGTGGTACCAGAACGGCGCACAGAACCCCTACTACAACTTCCGTGACCCCTTCACCTTCAAGGACCCCGAGAACCCCGGAAAGACCTACATGGTCTTCGAGGGCAACACCGCCACGGTCCGGGGAACCCCTGCGTGCACCGCGGAGGACCTGGGCTACCGGCCCGGCGACCCGTACGCCGAGGACCTGGAGACCGTGCGCAACAGCGACGCCCGGCTCCAGATGGCCAACGTCGGCCTTGCCGTCGCCACCCGCGACGACCTGACGACCTGGCGGTTCCTGCCGCCGATCCTGTCTGCCAACTGCGTCACCGACCAGACGGAGCGACCGCAGATCTACATGAAGGACGGCAAGTACTACCTGTTCACGATCAGTCACAGGTCGACGTTCGCCGAAGGGATCGACGGACCCGAGGGCGTCTACGCGTTCGTCGGTGATGGCATTCGCAGCGACTACCAGCCCGTCAACCGCGGGTCCGGACTTGCCGTCGGCAATCCGACCAACCTGAACTACGCCACCGGGTTCCCGTTCGACCCCGACTTCAACCAGCACCCGGGGACGTTCCAGGCCTACTCCCACTACGTGATGCCCGGTGGGCTGGTGCAGTCCTTCATCGACACGGTCGGCACCAAGGACAGCTTCCGACGCGGTGGCACGCTCGGGCCGACGATCAGGTTGAACATCAGCGGGGACACCATCACCGTTGACAAGACCTATGGCAACGGCGGAAGAGGCGGGTACGCCGACATCCCGGCCAACCGGCACGCCGTAGCCAGCACTCGCATTCCCTGAGAAGGCGCTAACGCAGGGGTGGGGCAGCTCCTCTTCCGGGAGCTGCCCCGCTCCGAGGCGCAGCGATGGAGCCTCGCTCACGCAGCGGCATGGCAACGAGACGCTCCTGCCGGAGCTCCCCGGCCCACTCCTGGCGCAGGCCCAGGACGGACTCGACGGCAATGCGACCCATGTCGAAGTAGGGCAGGGCGACAGATGTCAGCTGTGGACGCAACCACCGCGCGAGCTCGGAGTCGTCGAAGGACACCACAGAGACGTCGTCCGGTATGCGCAGGCCCGCGTCGGCGATCGCCTGGTAGGCACCGAATGCGACACGGTCGTTGAGACAGATCAGGGCCCGAGGTGGGTGACCCGAGGAAAGCAGGGGGCCGACGGCGTCGTAGGCCGACTCCGGCCACCACCGGCAGTCAATCGCCCCCTCCAGCTCGAGCCCGGCTTCGGCCAGGGCCGCCTCCACCCCACGGCGCCTTTCGCGGGCCGGGCGGAGTGCGTCGGGGGTCTCGCCGACCAGGAAGATGCCCTGCCGGTGGCCGGCTCGGACCAGTGCGTGCGCTGCATCGCGCCCGCCGGCGAACTCGTCGGCCAGGATGGAGGGAAACGCGTGCGACGAGGTGCAGTTGAGCAGCACGCTCCTTCCATGCATGATCCCGGGCAGGCGGACCCTGTCGCTGGTGATCGTGGCGAAGATGATGCCGTCCACCTGTCGGGCGAGCAGGTCCTCGACGAGGTGACGCTCCACCTCCGGATCGTCCTGGGACTCGGCCACGATCAGCAGGTGATCGTGCTCGAGGGCGGTGACCAGTGACCCGCGGATGAGGTCGCCGCCGTAGTTGTCGGTGACGATCTGGTCGGAGACCAAGCCGATCGTCTGCGTGACCTGGGTCCGCAGGCTCCGCGCCAGCGGGTTGGGGCGGTAGCCCATCTCACGCGCAACTCGCAGGACACGATCGCGGGTCTCGACGGAGATGCGGGTGCCGGGTCTCTCGTTGAGGACGAACGAGACCGTCGTCTGGGACACCTCCGCGCGTTCGGCCACGTCCTGCAATCGGACTCGGGCCGGTCGTTCCTTCGTCATCGCTCCCCGTTCGTCACCTGTGCGCCTTCGTGTCGCGATCATCAGCCCCTCCGGCACCATCTCATGGCGCCCTGGACGCTGAGGATGCGCGGCGTACGTCGCCACCTCGCCGTCACGGCCCGGGGCTGCGCGATTCCGGACTACCATCACCGGCATGGCGCAACCCGTGGAGGGCGCGACCGCCGGCCCGTTCCTGGCACTGAGCAGCTTCGTCGGCCGTCGACACGACGTCGCCGAGGTCAGGCGCCTGCTGCTCTCCACCACCTCTCGCCTGGTGACCCTGACCGGCCCGGGTGGCGTGGGCAAGACCCGCCTCGCGCTCGCGGTGGCCAACGCCGTACGCCGAAGCTTTCCCGACGGGATGGTCCTGGTCGAGCTGGACCAGGTCAGCGACCCCGCGCTCGTGGCGAACACCGTCGCCGTCGCGGTCGGCTTGCGGGAGCAGTCCGGTCGCGCACCGCTCGAGATGCTGACCGACTACCTGTCGTCACGGCGGCTGCTGCTCGTGCTCGACAACTCCGAGCACGTGCTCGAGGCGAGCGCGGAGCTCGCCGCCGACCTGCTCCGGACGTGCCCGCACCTGCGGATCCTGGCCACCAGTCGCGAGTGGCTGGGCATCGCCGGCGAGGTCGTCTTCCGGGTGGCACCACTGGGCCTGCCCGAGGCCGAGCCGACCGGTGGCGACCGGCGCGAGAGCCGCAACCTGCTCCAGTACGGCGCCGTGGAGCTCTTCGTCGACCGGGCCTCCTCCGTCGTGAGCGACTACGGCCTCACCGAGCACAACAGGAACGAGGTTGCCGAGATCTGCCGGCGACTCGACGGGCTGCCGCTGGCCATCGAGCTCGCCGCGGCGCGGTTGCGCGCCTTCTCGGAGAAGGACGTGCTGGCCCGGCTTTCCGACCACCCGTACCTGTTGAGCTCGCCGCGCAGTCAGGCCCCGAGCCGGCAGCGGACGCTGCGGGCGTGCATCGAGTGGAGCCACAGCCTGTGCTCGGAGCAGGAGCAGCTCTTGTGGGCGCGCCTCTCGATCTTCAGCGGAGGCTTCGAGCTGGACACCGTTGAAGAGGTGTGCGCCGGGGACGGCCTCGACGTCAACGAGGTCTCGGAGGTGCTGGCCCACCTGATCGACAAGTCGATCCTGGTCGGGCAACGGCATTCCGACGTGGTCCGCTACCGGATGCTGGACACGATCCGGGAGTTCGGCCGCGAGCAGCTCGACCGGGCCGGTGAACGGGCGCGACTGGCGCGCAGGCACCGCGACGCCTACCTCCGGATGGTCGAGCAGGCCGACGCCGACTGGGTCAGCTCCCGGCAGGTGGAGTGGTTCGCACGGTTGGACCGGGAGCACGTCAACGTGCAGACGGCGGTGGACTACTGCCTGACCGAGCCGGATGAGCTGGAGCCGGCCTTGCGAATCCTGACGGCGCTGTTCCACTTCTACTGGTGGGGCCGTGGTTTCGCCCGCGAGGGCCGCCTCCTGCTGTCGCGGGCGCTCGACCGGCCGAGCCCGCCGACTCTCGTGCGGGCGCGGGCACTCCTGACTGACGCCTCCTTGGCCCAGGCCGACGGCGAGTTCGACGTCGGTGGCCAGCGGCTCGTGGCAGCCCGGGCCATCGAGGCCACGGCCGACGATCCCGGGACCGGAGCGATGGCCTACTGGATCGAGGGGTCAGTCGCTCTCTACAGCGGCAACTTGCCCGCGGCGACCACAGCCTTCGAAGCGGGTCTCGCGCTCCTCGAGCCCGGACGCGAGCTGACCGTTCGCCTCGACCTGCTGTTGTCCTACTCGTCGGCCGTGGCGTTGCTGGGGGACGCGGAGCGCGCGACCTGGTGCCACGAGGAGTTTCGCCGGATCACCGAGCCCGCCGGCGAGAGCTTCCACCTCGCCTACGGGTTGTGGACGTTCGGCCTGTTCGTGATGCAGCAGGGGGATCTGCCGCGGGCGGCGGGGCTGATCCAGCAGAGCATCGGGCTCAGGCGAGAGCTCCGCGACCTGACGGGCCTCGGGTGGTCGCAGGAGTCGCTGGCCTGGGCGGAGTCCGCCCTCCAGCACCACGACCGGGCCGCGACGCTGCTGGGCGCGGCCGACCGCCTGTGGGAGATCATGGGCCGCCCCCTGGCCACGTACCAGCACCTGTATCCCTTCCACGAGGCGTGCGTCCAGACCAGCACGGAGCAGCTCGGCACCGCACGGTTCGAGGCGGCGTTCGGGAGGGGAGCGAGTTTCAGTGTCGATGACGCCATCTCCTACGCGCTCGGCGAGCGGCCCACCACGGCGGTGTCGTCGGAGCAGGACTCCGTGCTCACCGCTCGTGAGCTCGAGATCGCCGAGCTGATTGCCGCGGGCCTGAGCAACCGACAGGTCGCGACCCGGCTCACCATCTCCGTGCGGACGGCCGAGACCCACGCCCAGCACATCCTGATCAAGCTCGGCTTCCGCGCCCGGGCGCAGATCGCCTCGTGGGTCGCCGAGCAGCACGCCGTGGCGCAAGCACCGCCCCAGAGTCATCCCGGGAGCTGAGGTCAGCGAGACGCCCCACGCGCCAGAGCGAGCCACTGATCGACGGGACCTTCACCGACGAGTTCACCCACGACTCGCTGGCGACCGATCCTCGCCGACTGCAAACCCCCTTCGGCAGGCGGGCGCGTGTCAGTGCGCCATGTCGACGAAGCGCGAGTAGTGACCCTGGAAGGCAACCGTGAGGTCGCGCGTCGGGCCGTTGCGGTGCTTGGCCACGATCAGGTCGGCCTCGCCGGGGCGGGTCGACTCCTTCTCGTAGACGTCGTCACGGTGCAGCAGGATCACCATGTCCGCGTCCTGCTCGAGCGAGCCTGACTCACGAAGGTCGCTCATCATCGGGCGCTTGTCAGCGCGCTGCTCGGGCCCACGGTTGAGCTGGGAGAGCGCGATGATCGGCAGCTCGAGCTCCTTGGCCAGCAGCTTGATCTGCCGGGAGAACTCCGAGACCTCGAGCTGGCGGGACTCGACCTTCTTGCCCGAGCTCATCAGCTGCATGTAGTCGATGACGATCAGCTTGAGGTCGTGGCGCTGCTTGAGGCGTCGCGCCTTCGCCCGGATCTCCATCATCGTCATGTTGGGCGAGTCGTCGATGAACATCGGCGCCCCGGACACCTGGCCCATCTTGCGGGCGAGGTGGTCCCAGTCCTGGTCGGTCATCTGCCCGTTGCGGATGTGGTTGAGCGGGACCTTCGCCTCGGCGGACAGCAGACGCATCATGATCTCTGTGCGCGTCATCTCGAGGCTGAAGAAGACGCTGGTCAGGTTGTTGTGGATCGAAGCGGCACGACAGAAGTCCAGAGCCAGGGTCGACTTGCCCATGGCGGGCCTCGCCGCGACGATGATCATCTGACCCGAGTGCAGACCGTTGGTCAGCTCGTCGAGGTCGGCGAAGCCGGTGGGCACGCCGTAGAGCCCGGCGTCGCGGTTGCCGATGGCCTCGATCTCGTCGAGGACGGGGTTCATGATGTCGCTCAGCGGGGCGTAGTCCTCGGCCGCGCGACGGTCGGTGATCTTGTAGACCTCGGCCTGCGCCTGGTCGACCACGTCATCGACCTGGCCCTCACCGGCGTAGCCGATCTGCACGATCTTGGTGCCCGCGTCGACGAGCCGGCGCAGGATCGCCTTCTCGCGGACGATCTCGGCGTAGTAGCCGGCGTTGGCGGCGATCGGGACGTTGGCCGACAGCGTGTGGAGGTAGGGCGCGCCGCCGATCCGCTCCAGCTCGCCCTTGCGGCTCAGCTCGGCCGCGACCGTCACCGGGTCGGCAGGCTCGCCGCGGCTGTAGAGGTCGATGATGGCGTCGTGGATGACCTCGTGGGCGGGGCGGTAGAAATCGGGTCCACGCAAGGTCTCGGTGACGTTGGCGATCTCGTCCTTGGAGATCAGCATCGCCCCCAGGACGCTCTGCTCCGCCGCGTTGTCCTGGGGAGGCGTGCGGTCGCCCGGACGTCGCGGCGCCTGGCCGGGTTCGTAGGCCGCCGGACCGTCGCCCCACTCGAAGTCGGCCTCGGTGCGTCCCTGCTCGGTGATGCTCACCGTTGTCCCCTCATTCGTCTGACGACCTTGCTCGACGACCCAAAAATGACGCTAGCCAAAGCCACCGACAACGCATCTCACGGCCCGACACGAGCCACCGACCACATCGGGGGACCTCGTCAGCCTTGCCGACCGGATGGCCGTCGAGGGTGCGCGTTCGCGCGACCGTACGTCCCCCAACGGCCCGCGGGCTACTCCCGGTCACCTAGTTATCCACAGGGCCTGTTGATAACTAGGTGCAGGTCGTGGACGACACGCCACCCGATGTGCAGCAGCTGGGGACGCCGCTGTGGAAAACAGTGCACGAGATCCAGCCAACGGCACTCTGACCTGCGCAAACGCCAGATTCAGCCTGTGGAGGAAAATCAGTTGGCAAAGAGTCTGTTCACCTTCTCGCCATCTGGGAGTCGCCGGTCGGTTTGTCGACATCGCGCCGGATTGCCGCTGCTTTGTCAAGTTGTGCACCGGTCATACACAGGTAGTTCATTTGGACTATACGGACTATCCGATTGACGGAACGGTCACGACCACTTCCCCGAACTGACCGTTACACTCGGACCGTGACGTCCACCGACCGCGAGATTCTGCGCCTCGCCGTGCCGGCGTTCCTCGCACTGGTGGCCGAGCCGCTCTTCCTGCTCTCCGACGCGGCGATCGTCGGACACCTCGGCACCACGGAGCTCGCCGGGCTCGGGATCGCCGGCGTCGTGCTCCAGACCATGGTCGGTCTCTGCGTCTTCCTTGCGTACGGCACCACCGCCAGCGTCGCCCGTCATCTCGGCGCCGGCGACGTCAGGGGCGCCCTGACCCAGGGCATCGACGGCTGCTGGCTGGCGGTCCTGATCGGCACCGTCGTCACCGTCGTCGGAGCCGTGTTCGCCCGACCACTCGTCGAGCTCTTCGGGGCCGGCGCGGCCGTGAGCGATCAGGCGACGGCATACCTCGAGGTCGCGATCTTCGGCACGACGCCACTGCTGCTCATGCTCGCCACCACCGGAGTGCTCCGCGGTCTTCAGGACACCCGCACTCCCCTGTGGGTCGCCGTCGGCGGCAACGTCGCCAACATCGCCCTCAACGTGGTCTTCGTCTACGGCCTGGACCTCGGCATCGCCGGCTCCGCCCTCGGCTCCGTGCTGGCCCAGGTCGCCAGCGCCGGCGTGCTGGTCACGGTCGTCGTCCGCGCCGCCCGCCGCGAGGGCGCGCCACTCACCCCGGACCGTCGCGGCATCACCACCGCCGCCCGCACCGGCGTGCCGCTCGTCCTGCGCACCCTCACCCTGCGGGCCTGCCTGCTCGTGGGCACCTACGCCGTCACCATTGCCGGGACCGGCGACGCCCGCGGCACCGAGATCGACCTCGCCACCCACCAGATCGCGCTGACGCTGTGGACCTTCCTCGCCTTCGCGCTCGACGCGCTGGCGATCGCGGCACAGGCCATCACCGGCCGGGCCCTCGGTGCCGGCGACGTCGAGGGCACCCGCCGCCTGACCCGACGGATGGTGCAGTGGGGATGGGGCGCCGGCATCGCCAGCGGGCTCCTCCTCGCCGCGAGCTCACCCTTCCTCGGCCCGCTCTTCTCGCCCGACTCCGACGTGCACCACCTACTGGTGCCGGTCCTGCTCGTGGCCGCTGTCGGCCAGCCGATCGCCGGCGTCGTGTTCGTGCTCGACGGCGTCCTGATCGGGGCGGGCGACGGCCGCTACCTCGCGTGGGCGGGCCTCGGCGTACTCGCCCTCTACGCCCCCACTGCCCTCCTCGCCGCGCGCGGCCCCGGCGGTCTCGTCCCGGTCTGGGTGGCGCTGATCGTCGTCTTCATGGGTGCGCGCTTCGTGCTGCTGACCCGACGCGCGCGCACCGACGCGTGGCTGGTCACCGGGTCGCTAACCTCTCGAGCGTGAAGCCACTCCAGTCCGTCGCGATGGGACTGGTGATCGTGGTGCTGGTGGCGAAGTTCGGCGGCTACGACGCCCTCGCCGACCCGGTCGGCTGGCTCCTCGTCCTCTGGGGCGTACGCCGCATGGCCGACCGTGCAGGGTTGTGGGCGCTGGCACTCGGTGCCCTGATGATCGCCTGCGTCGTCTGGTTCCCCGGGACCCAGGAGCTGCTCGACGACAGCGATCCCTCGCTGCGGTGGGCGGTCAACCTGCCGCAGGTGCTCTTCTGCGTGATGCTGTGCCGGCACCTCGCCGGGCTCGCCGGCGACGCGGACGACAAGCGTGCCCGGGCGTGGCTGCGCACGACCATGGTGTTCAACGGGGTGCTCGGGGTCGCCCCCGTGCTCGTCTTCGCGGCGTCGGCCGACGACCTGATGGGCTCGGTCTATGCCGCGGCCGGCGGCGTCGTACTCCTCCTGATCGTCTTGCTGTTCGCCTACGCGAGCCGGCCATGGGCTCCGGGCTCGTAACCTAGGCACCGATCCGGCGGCCATCACGGGAGCCGCCACCTCGTCAGGAGCCTGCATGCGCACGCGACGTCTCGGCGTCTCCACCGCCCTCTCTCTCACCGCCGGACTCCTGGTGGGTGTGCCGATGGGCGCTGGCCCCGCAGCCGCAGCGGCCGACTGCCTGTCCGAGCCGCCGGTGGGATTCAGCAAGCCCGCGTGCGACGACACCGTGCCGCCCGAGACCGCCTTGACCGCGGTCTCGACGCAGCCCAACGCCGCCGGCTGGGTCGCGACCGGGGTGATGTCCTTCGCCTTCGCCGGCGCGCACACCGATGCGGACTCCGACGTGCTCGACTTCCAGTGCAAGCTCGACGGACCGGCCCAGGCCCACGACTGGGTGCCCTGCACGTCGCCGCGCACCTACCAGGGCCTCGCCGATTCCGACGTCGCGACCTACACGTTCTCGGTCCGCGCCATCGACTCCGCCGACCAGGCCTTCCCCTACGGCTCCCTCCTCGTGCCCGATGACGAGCCCGGTGAGGACTACGACGCATCACCGGCCGCCCTCACCTGGGGGCAGGACACCGCCGCACCCGTCGCGTTCGTCAACCCGGACCTCTACGACGAGGAGACCCCGCAACAGCCGGTCGTCGTCGGCCGCAGCGTCGGGATCCGACTGAACAGCAACGAGGTCGGCGCCACCTTCGAGTGCGAGGTCGACGGCGAGGGCACGCCATGCACGCCCGGCGCCTGGCGCTACGCCGACGCGTCGTCGGGACGCCACTTCTTCCGGGCCCGCAGTGTCGACAAGGCCGGTACGCCGAGTGCCTGGTCGACGACGTCCGAGTTCTTCATCCCGACGGACCTGCGCGCCCGGCGTGGCTGGAAGACGGTGAAGAAGTCCGGCTCCTTCGACGGCACGCTGACCACGTCGCGGCTCAAGGGTGCCCGGCTCGTCCTGCCCAAGCAGCGCGTCGGCGAGCTCCGTCTCTATGCGCCCACCGCGCCGACGTACGGCAAGGTGCGGGTCAAGGTCGGGGCGACCAACTGGCGCGTCGTCGACCTCGCCGGCTCGCGGTCGGCGCAGAAGGAGATCGTGGTGCTGACCCGCTACCAGGGCGCCCGGACCGGCAAGGTCATCATCGAGGTGCTCACCCGCAACAAGCCGGTGTTCCTCGACGCGATCGTGGCCCGGACGAACGTCTTCCAGGGCTGAGCCGGGAATGACGAACGGCCCGCCCGCTCCGAGGAGCAGACGGGCCGAGCGAATGTGTGTGCGTCAGGCCGGAACGACGTTGAGGTTGACCTTGGCGGCCACCTCGTCGTGCAGCTTGACCGACACCTCGTGAGCACCGAGCGACTTGATCGGCGTGGTGACCACGATGGTGCGGCGGTCGACCTTCTCACCGGAGATCTCGGTGATGGCGTCGGCGATCTCGGCGGTGGTGACGGCGCCGAACAGGCGGCCACCCTCACCGGAACGAACCTTGACGTTGACCGGACCCTGCTCGAGCTTGTTCTTGATCTCGACCGCGTGGTCCGAGTCGCGGGCGGCACGCGAAGCGCGGGCAGCCTTGATCGACTCGATGGTCTTCTCGCCACCACGGGTCCAGCGGAGGCCGAGGCCCCGCGGGATGAGGTAGTTGCGGCCGTAGCCGTCCTTGACCTCGACCACGTCGCCGGGGGCGCCGAGGCCGTCAACTTCCTGCGTCAGGATGAGCTTCATGTCTCGTGCTCCTCTCAGCGACCGGTGGACGTGTAAGGAAGCAGTGCGACCTCGCGAGCGTTCTTGACCGCAATCGCGACGTCCCGCTGGTGCTGGACGCAGTTGCCGGTCACGCGACGCGCGCGGATCTTGCCTCGGTCGGAGATGAACTTGCGGAGCAGGGTGGCGTCCTTGTAGTCGACGCCGGTCGCCTTCTCCTTGCAGAACTGGCAAACCTTCTTCTTCGGCTTGCGAATAACTGCCTTGGCCATTGTGGTGCTCCCTTTCTAGAAGCCCGGCCCTGCAGAGCAGGGGCGGAATGGTTGAGGTGTCTTGGAATTGGTGCTGTTGATTCAGTTGGCCCTGAGATTTCGACACGCACCTTCACGACTTCGCAGGCTCAGTCGTGGGTGCTGCTCAATCTGGCGCCTGGTCGCTGCCTCGCGAGCTCGGCAGCGCGGACACTCAGAACGGGGGCTCGGCCGAGCCGCCGACGCCGGGGGCACCCCACGGGTCGTTGGCGGGAGCAGCGTTGCCTCCGCCGTACGAGCCGCCCTGGTTGCCGCCCTGAGCCGGCTGTCCGCCACCCTGCTGAGCGCCGTAACCGGCACCCTGGGCAGGAGCGGGCGTGGCCCACGGGTCGTCGGCCGGAGCCGAACCACCAGCGGAGCCGCCCTGACCGCCGCCACCGAAGCCGCCGCCACCGCTGGAACGGTTGGCGCGCGTGACCTTGGCGGTGGCGTACTTCAGCGAGGGACCGACTTCTTCGACCTCGATCTCGAAGACGGTGCGCTTCTCACCCTCGCGAGTCTCGTACTGACGAGACTTGAGCCGGCCCTGCACGACAACACGCATACCGCGCTGCAGCGACTCGGCGACGTTCTCCGCCGCCTGGCGCCACACCGAGCAGGAGAGGAACAGCGCATCGCCGTCCTTCCACTCGTTGCTCTGCTTGTCGAACGTGCGGGGCGTCGACGCGATCCGGAAGTTCGCGACCGCGGCACCCGAGGGGGTGAAGCGGAGCTCCGGGTCGTCAACGAGGTTGCCGACGACGGTGATGATCGTCTCGCCTGCCATGTCAGGTCTCCCTAGAAGTCAACTGATCAGTGATGTTGGTGGCCACCATGGCGGCAGCCACCGACAGTGGGTCCATGAGGGCGCCCTTGCGGGCAGGCCTCACTTGGCGTCGGGACGCAGGACCTTGGTACGCAGGATGGACTCGTTGAGCGTGAGCTGGCGGTCGAATTCCTTGACCGTGGCCGGCTCGGCGGTCAGCGAGATGACGGCGTAGATGCCCTCGGCGTTCTTCTTGACCTCGTAGGCCAGACGACGACGACCCCACACGTCAACCTTGTCGACAGTGCCGCCATCCTTGCGAATGACGTTGAGGTACTTGTCGAGGGACGGTTCGATGGTGCGCTCCTCGAGACTGGGGTCGAGGATCACCATCACTTCGTAGGCACGCGACATGCGTGTCTACCTCCTTCGGACTAAAGGCGGCCACGGACGTTCCGTGGCAGGAGGATGTGCCCCCACTGGACGGGGGCGACAGGCAAGGTTAACAGCGCGCCGAGCCGTGGGAACAATTGATGCCGTCACACCGCCTGTGGATGACGAGAGGCACGCCGGTCGTCGCGCGGCTACCGTCCTTCTCATGCGTACGGCGCCGCTCCACCACACCGTGATCGCCGGTCGCTTCGCCATGCTCGACCAGATCGGCGCGGGCGGCATGGGGTCGGTCTGGCGGGCTCGCGACGAGCGCTCCGGCGAGATCGTGGCGGTCAAGGTGCTCGGCCAGCACAACGCCGCACTGCTGATCCGCTTCGTCCGCGAGCAGGCGGTGCGCGTGCGCCATCCGCACGTCGTCGCGCCGATCAGCTGGGCCGCCGACGACGACCTCGTCGTCCTCGCGATGGACCTCGTGCCGGGCGGATCCGTCCAGGACCTGCTCGACGAGCACGGCACCCTTCCGGTCGGGTACGCCGCAGCGTTGCTCGAGCAGCTCCTCCAGGCGCTCGCCGCGGTGCACGCGGCCGGGCTGGTGCACCGCGACGTGAAGCCGGCCAACCTGTTGCTGCAGCCCACGGACCCCGAGAGCGGGCGGCCGCACCTGCGACTCGGCGACTTCGGCGTCGCGGCGCCGATCGCCGACGCGCGCTACACGACCGTCCCGGGCGCGATCGGCACCGAGGGCTACATGGCCCCCGAACAGGCGCGGGGGGCGCTGCCCGATCCGGCCCAGGACCTCTACTCCGTCGGACGCGTGGGGCTCCAGCTCGTCACCGGTCTGCCGCCGGAGCGCCAGGGCGGCATCGGTTCCGGCCCGCTGCGGCCGCTGCTGGAGCGGCTCCTCGTCGTCGACCCCGACCAGCGGCTCGCCTCCGCCGACGCCGCGTTGCGACTGCTGCGCCGGCTCGACATCGCGTTCGAGGACGGCCCGCTCGTGGCCGACCGCCTCGGCGGGCAACCTGCCGTCCGGACCGACTGGCTTGCCTGGGGTGCGATCGCGGCCTGCCTCTCGGTGGTCGCCTTCTGTGCCGCGGTCGTGGTCGGCGTACTGCTGTGACGTCCGCCTGAGCCGAGACGCCTCACTTCAGGTTCGCCACCGGGTAGGTCGTGTCGCGCGCCCAGACGCTTGAGGAGATCTGCAAGGTGGTGTCTGCGCTGATGGTTGCGGGATAGCGAACGTCCATGTCGCACAGGTGGACGACGTCGATGCGCATGAACTCGGACTCCACCACGTCGCCGTCGTGCAGTGCGATGACGGCCTGGTATTCGTCATGAGCCCCCAACCGATGGGCCAACGACTTGGCTCCGGGCCAGTCGAAGCCGAGCTCGTCCGTGATGGCGGTCCGTGGGGTGTACGCGCAGACGATCACCACGTCGGAGACGTCGCGGTCGTAGATGTCGGAGACGGTGATCGACTCCACCTGACCTGCCGATTCCATGAAGTCCTGGACCGAGCTGCCGCTTTCAGTGTCCCCACCGCAGGCGGTCAGGACCGCCAGAAGTGCCGGCAGGGCCAGCCCTGCACTTCTCTGCGTCATGGCGGCAGCCAATCACGGGTTGACGGAGTCGCAGCTCGAGGGCTGGTTGTCGGCGTACTGCTCTAACGTCTTTCCCATGGACATCAAGATCGGCGCGCACGTGGACCAGACCGACCCGATCGCGCAGGCGCAGGCGCGGCAGGTGCCGCTCGTGCAGTTCTTCCTCGGCGACCCGCAGGGCTACAAGGGCCCCGAGGTGCAGTACGCCGACGGTGCGGCCGCGCTCAGGTCCGCGGCCGAGGCAGCGGGCATCGACCTCTACGTGCACGCGCCCTACATCGTCAACGTCGCCACCACGAACAACCGGATCCGGATCCCCAGCCGCAAGCTGCTGCAGCAGCACGTCGATGCCGCGGCCGAGATCGGCGCCAAGGGCCTGATCGTGCACGGCGGCCACGTGAACAAGGACGACGACCCGAGTGTCGGGCTTCGACAACTGGCGCAAGGCGGTCGACGCGACCGACCTGAAGATCCCGATCCTGATCGAGAACACCGCGGGCGGTGACAACGCGATGACCCGCTACCTCGAGCGCATCGCCGGGGTGTGGGACGCGATCAGCGGCTGCGAGCAGGCCGACCTGGTCGGCTTCTGCCTCGACACCTGTCACGCCCACGCGGGTGGCAACCCGCTCGAGACCGTCGTCGCCGACGTCCTGGCCATCACCGGGCGGATCGACCTCGTGCACTGCAACGACAGCCGCGACGAGTTCGACTCCGGCGCCGACCGCCACGCCAACCTCGGCGCGGGCAAGATCGACGCCGACCTGCTGGCCTCCGTGATCCGCGATGCCGGCGCCCCGGTCGTGCTCGAGACACCTGGCGCGGCGGCCGAGCACGTCGACGACGTGGCCTGGTTGCGACAGCGGCTTTGAGCGGAGCTGCGCGAGCGACTCTGAAGTTTCTGAAAGAATTCCAGGATTACATGCAACCTGACGGGACTCCGCAGCGTCTGGGTAGTTAGAGAGTTGGCTGGACACGCACGGGGGTCGTGTCCGGCCGTCTTTCATTTGGGCCTGTGTGGGTATGGGCAGGCAGCCGATACCGTGGTCCGGTGACCCCTCTGCCGACCACCGTGCCGACCACCGGGCCGCCGCTCACCGTCCGAACCATCACGACGGCCGAGCACGCGGCCTTCATCGCGGCCCGCTCGAGCGCCAGCTTCCTCCAGACCCCGGCGTGGGCGCAGGTGAAGCCCGAGTGGCGCGCCGAGAGCATCGGTTGGTTCCGCGGCTCCGACCTCCAGGGCGCGGCCCTCGTCCTCTACCGCCAGCTCCCCCGCCTGAGGCGCTTCTTGGCCTACCTGCCCGAGGGGCCGGTCATCGACTGGACCGCCGACGACCTCTCGGCCTGGCTGGAGCCGATGGCCGCCCACGTGAAGAAGCAGGGTGCCTTCGGCGTACGCATGGGACCGCCCGTGATCACCCGACGCTGGAGCGCCGCCCAGGTCAAGGACGGCATCGCCGACGATTCCGTGCGACTCCTGACCGACGTGTCGCCGCTCGAACGCTCGCGCGAGGGAGCCGCCGTCGTCTCCCAGCTCCACGAGCTCGGCTGGCGACCGCAGGCCGTCGAGGGCGGGTTCGCCGCCGGCCAGCCGCAGTACAACTTCGTCATCCCGCTCGCGGACAAGAGCGAGGAGGACGTCCTCAAGGGGATGAACCAGCTCTGGCGCCGCAACATCAAGAAGGCCGCCAAGGAGGGCGTCGTCGTCGAGCAGGGCACGCGTGAGGACCTGAAGTCGTTCCACGACCTCTACGTCCACACCGCCGAGCGCGACCACTTCACGCCGCGCGGCCTCGCCTACTTCGAGACGATGTACGACGCCCTGTCGGCCGAGGCACCGGGCCGGATCACCCTCTGGCTGGCCAGGCACGACGGCGACCTGGTGGCCAGCACGATCGCGATCCGCGTCGGCACCCATGCCTGGTACTCCTACGGCGCCAGCTCCACCGAGAAGCGTGAGGTGCGCGGCTCCAACGCGGTCCAGTGGGAGATGATCCGCGACGCGCTGGCCAACGGTGCCGAGGTCTACGACCTGCGCGGCATCACCGACACCCTCGACTCCGCCGACTCCCACGTCGGGCTGATCCAGTTCAAGGTCGGCACCGGCGGCGAGGCCGTGGAGTACGTCGGCGAGTGGGACCTGCCGCTGAACAAGCCGCTCTACAAGGCGTTCGACCTCTACATGAAGCGCCGCTCAGCATGAGTCTCACCCTCTCCGTCGACGGCGCACGCTGGCGACGTCACCTGGTCCAGACGACGACCGCGCTGCCGGGCATCGTGCCGGTCGCCAAGGGCAACGGCTACGGCTTCGGCATCAACCACCTGGCGCGTCGTTGCACCTGGCTCGACGAGCAGGCCGACACCACCGGCAGCCCCATCGACATGATGGCCATCGGCACCTACCTCGAGCTCCAGCACGCGGCGCCGCGCTTCGCCGGTGACCTGCTGGTCCTCACCCCGTGGCGGCCGCTGGGGGCGGCCCTCGACGTGCCGGAGACCCTGAGTCCCCGGGTCATCCACACCGTCAGCCGCACGGCGGACGTGCGCGACCTGTTGGAGCGGGCGCCGGATGCGCGGTTCGTCCTGGAACAGCTGACCTCCATGCGCCGGCACGGGATGACCCGTCGGGAGCTGCTCGAGGCAGCCAGGGTGCTCGGCGAGAGCCGTCTGTCAGGGCTCATGGGCGTGGCGATGCACCTGCCGCTCAACACCGCCAGCCACCTCGGCGAGGTCACCCGGCTCCTCAACGACGTCGTCGCCACGGGCCTGCCGACGCGCACCATCTTCGTCAGCCACCTGACGACAGCCGAGCTGACCAGGCTGCGCACGTCCTACCCCGACTTCACGATCCGGCCGAGGATCGGCACCGACCTGTGGCTCGGGGACCGCGGGGCGCTGCGGGTCAGCGCCACCGTTCTGGACGTGCATGCCATCGAACGCGGCGAGACGTTCGGCTATCGCGGACGGTCGATGCCCAAGGGCGGTCACATCCTGGTCGTCAGTGGCGGCACCGCTCACGGGATCGGGCTCGAGGCGCCGCTGGGCGACCAGTCCCTGCGAAGCCGGGCCGCGACCATCGCACGCAGCGGCATGGACGTCGTCGGCGTGGTGCGATCGCCGTTCTCGATCGACGGCAAGCAGCGGCTGTTCGCGGAGCCCCCGCACATGCAGGCCTCGATGCTGTTCGTGCCCTCAGGGGCGCGCGTGCCCGAGGTCGGCGAGGACATCGAGGTCCGCGTCCGGTTCACCGCCACCACGTTCGACCGGGTCGAGATCCTCTGAGTCGGTGTCGGCAGCGCACATCGCGGTCGCCCCGATCAGCCAGACGAGCCCGCCCAGCCGCAGCACCACACCCAGCCAGTAGGCCCGGGCGTCGCCGCCACCGGACGGCGCCAGCACGCCGCCGAGATAGAACCCGAGCACGGCCCAGTGCCCGATCTCGCAGGCCTGCCACACCAGCAGGTGGCTCCACGCCCGGACCGCCACCACTGCCAGCGGCAACAGGACGAGCGCGAACGACGGGGCGGCGGCAGGGCTGACGATCAGTGCCCCGGCGACCAGCACCGTGGCCAGGCTGGCGAAGGACCAGCTCGTGCGCCAGGCCAGCGCGACCACCAGTGCCGAGACGACGACCAGCATCAGCCCGGTGGCGATCAGGATGGTCCTGGTGGACGGGTCCACGTCGGCGACCTGGTTGACCAGCATCCAGGCCGAGCCGATGTCGGCACCGTGGAAGTAGGACTTCCAGGACGCCTGCCACGCATCGGGCGAGCTCGCCAGCGCCGGGACGTTCAGGGTCGCCGAGGCGGCAAGGGCGCCGCCGACGACCATGCCCGCGTCGGGCAGCCGCCGGTCGCGGACCGACAGGGCCACTGCCGGCACGAGCAGCAGGGCCACGAACGGAGAGGCTGCCGCGCCCACCCCGATGGCCAGGCCCACCACGCCGGGTCGTCCGCGCGACCAGCCCCACAGGGCGACAGCCACGGCTGCCCCACCCAGCAGGTCCCAGGTGATCGGGAAGAACAGCACCAGCACCGGGGCGAGCGCGAACGCGGCGGCGTCCCAGGGCCGTCTGCGGCGTACGCCCGTCAGCAGCCCTGCCGCCAGCAGGCCGACCGCCGCCAGCAGCACCGCGTTGACCAGGGTGAAGATCCGGGCCTCGCGCAGCACCTCGGACTGCGCGGCGACGTCGGTGACGGGCACCAGCGCCCGCTCGTCGAGGTCGGGCGAGCCGTTGAGCAGGTGCGTCATCCGCTGGCTGACGAACGCGACGTACGCCGGCAGCGGCGGCACCCAGGCCGGGGCGTAGCGGGCCCGCACCTGCTCGTCGTCGGTGAAGGGCCAGTAGCCCTCGGCGAACCCGTTCGCGACGTACGCCGTCGAGGTGTCGGACCAGCACAGGTTGGTGTAGCGGCCGGTGTTCCCTGCCTCGCCCGCGATGTCGAGGCACGGCGCCTTCGCGACGATGCCCAGCGACATGGCGATGGCCGCCAGCAGGAGTACGGCGCGCAGCGGCGTCCACCACGGGTGCTGCCCGGCGTGGTCGCCCAGCGGCCCGCCGACCGCCTCGCTGACGGAGCGGACGACGCCGTCCTCGCGGGTGGGTGAGACCCGACCCTCGTGCGCAGTCATGCGGGGTCCCTGCGGCGTTCTTCGGAGGAACGGAGAGGAGGAGAAGAACGCCGTGGGGTGCTCATACCCGGATCATCCCCGATCGGCCGCGCGGCCTCAGCGAAGGGCAGGCGACCGCGACGCGACTCGCGACGGTGCGACCGTCGGCGGCGGGACCGTCTCCGTGGGCGGCGGGACCGTCTCGGTCGGTGGCGGCACCGTCTCCGTCGGCGTGGGGGTCGGCGTCGGCGTCGGCGTGGGAGTCGGCGTGGGCGTCTCCGTCGGGTCCGGCTCCTGGGTCTTGATGGTCGCCGACTTGGTGGGCTTGCGCGTCGGCGGCGGCTGCGGGTTGGTGGAGGGCGGGACGTACGGCTCGTGGCCGTCGGTCGGGCGCGTCGCCGTCGACGTAGGCCGGCTCCGGGAACTCCTCGACCTCCAGGCCCTCCATGATGGAGGTCATGATCGCGGTCCAGGTCTCGGCCGGGTAGGCGCCACCGAAGTAGGACGGCAGCCACCCCTCGAGCTGTTCGTTGCCCTTGCCGCGGACGTACATCACGGCCGTCGCCATCTGCGGGGTGTAGCCCGCGAACCACGCCGACGACACCTCGCCGAGGCCGTTGGTGGCGGTGCCGGTCTTGCCGGCCGCGGGCCGGCCCAGGCTCAGTGCGGCGGTGCCGGAGCCCGACTGCACGACCCCTTCGAGCGCGTAGGACACGTCGGCGGCGATGTCCTCGTCGACCGTGCGCGTGGCGTCGTTCTTCCACGCGTAGCGCTCCTCGCCGGAGGCGTCCACGACCTTCTCGATCACGTGCACCGTCGAGCGCTCGCCGCCGCCCGCGATGGTGGCGTAGGCGTTGGCCATGTTGATCGGGCTGACCGTCGCGTTGCCCAGTGCCACGCCGGTGATCGGCTCGAGGCCGGGCGAGGAGTTGGGGATGCCCTTGGACTTCTTGGTCGCCTTCGACGGCGGGATCCCGAGGTCCTCGGCTGCCTGGACGATCTTCTCGGGGCCGTCGTCCATGCCGAGCGTCATGTCGATGAAGGCGGTGTTGACGGAGTTCTCCGTCGCGGTGAGCATCGAGATCGCCGAGCCGTAGTCGCTGTCGCCCTGGTTCTCGACGTCGGTGCCGTCGGGCAGGAGGAAGGGCGAGTTGCCGTCGAAGCTGTCGTTGAGCTCGTAGCCGTCCTTGATCGCGGCCACCAGGGCCGCGACCTTCATCGTGGACCCGCCCTGGCCGCCGGCGGACGCCCAGTTGATCTGCGAGTCGAGATAGTCCTGGCCGCCGTAGAAGCCGCGCAGCGCGCCGGTGCCCACCTCGACCGTGGCCGCGCCGACGTGCAGCTCCTTGTCGCCGAAGCCCTCGGGCTTCTGCTCGAGCACGCCCTGCTCGGCGGCCGCCATGGCGTCCTCGGTGAACGTGGTGGTGACCCGCAGGCCGCCGCCGTCGATCTCCTGCTCGTCGAAGCCGAGGCGCAGCAGCTCCTTCTTCACCAGGGTCAGCATGTGGCCCTTCTGGCCGCCGTACTGGCTCTGGCTGGCGATCTCCGGGAACTTCGGCAACCGCTTCTGGGCCTTCTCGGCCTCCTCAGCGGTGATCGTCCCCATGTCGGCCATGCCGTCGAGGACGTAGCCGTAGCGCTCCTTGAGCGCCTGCTTGGCCTCGCGGCCGTTGTCGGGGTCGTAGTGCGACGGGTTGTTCAGGGTCGTGGCGAGGACCGCGCTCTCACGCAGGCTCAGGTCCTTGGCGTCCTTGGCGAAGAAGGCCTGGGCCGCCGCCTGGATGCCGTAGGCGCCACGGCCGAAGTAGATGGTGTTGAGGTAGCCCTCGAGGATCTGCGACTTGCTCAGCTGGTTCTGGATCTTCAGCGAGACGATCGCTTCCTTGACCTTGCGCTGGTAGCTGCGCTCGCTCGTGAGGTAGAGGATCTTGACGTACTGCTGGGTGATCGTGGACGCACCCTGCTGAGCGTTGCCCTGGGCGTTGGAGAAGGCCGCCCGGAGGATGCCCTTGGGGTCGAGGCCCTTGTCGGTCCAGAAGGTCCGGTTCTCGGCGGCGACGACCGCGTCCTGCATCGACTGCGGCATCTCCGAGAGCGGGATCGACTGCCGGTTCTGGTCGTCGTAGTAGGTCCCGAGCTCGTCCTTGCCGCCGCTGTAGTAGACGAACGTCGTCTGGGCCTCGAAGGCCTCGTTGGGCTCGGGGATGCTCGATCGCCTTGTAGAGCACGAAGAACACGCCGACCAGGATCAGCACCCCGACCAGTCCGAAGATGGCCAGCGATCTTCGCAGTCCGCGGACGCGCTGGCCTCTCGACTTCTTGGGCTTGTTGGGTCGACGGGTGCCCGGGCGGCCGTCGGCTCTGCGCTTGGTCACGCCGAAAGGGTACGGGGCAAGGCGAGCGCGCCGCATCTCGCCCCGATTTCGGCTCATGGATATATCGCTACGATAGGTCACATGGCACGTCGCGCGGAGACCATCGAGCTGGCAGTCCTCGGACTGCTGCACGAGGGACCCATGCACGGCTACGAGCTGCGCAAGCGGCTCAACCTCATGCTCGGCTGGGGTCGGGTGCTGTCCTACGGCTCGCTCTACCCCGCGCTGAAGAAGATGCTCCGCGCCAACCTCATCGAGGAGGTCGCCGGCCCGACCACGCCGGTCAGCCGTCGTCCGCGGATCGTCTACGAGGTCACCGACGGCCGGGCACGCGCGAGTTCGAGCGGCTGATGTCCGAGGTCGGCCCCACCGCGTGGGAGGACGACAACTTCGACATCCGGTTCGCGTTCTTCGGTCGCACCGACATGGAGATCCGGCTCCGGGTGCTCGAGGGGCGCCGTACCCGACTCCAGGAGCGACTCGCCCGCGTCCAGTCGCGAGCTCGAGCGCACCCAGGCCGAGGTCAACAGGTACGCCGCCGAGCTCCAGCGCCACGGGGTCGAGTCGGTCGAGCGCGAGGTGCGCTGGCTCTCCGACCTGATCTACGCCGAACGCGGCGACGTGGCAACAGCCCTGACACACCGCCGCGCAGCACCGAGCACCGACGACAAGCCCACCCGCTCATCCAGCGACGACCGCTAGAAGTCCGCAAGACAAGGAGAGCCCCATGGGGTCGGTACGAGTAGCAATCGTGGGGGTCGGCAACTGCGCGACCTCCCTCATCCAGGGCGTCGAGTACTACAAGGACGCCGACCCGACCGTTATGGTCCCGGGCCTCATGCACGTCAAGTTCGGCGACTACCACGTCAATCGACGTGAAGTTCGTCGCGGCGTTCGACGTCGACGACAAGAAGGTCGGCAAGGACCTGTCGGAGGCGATCAACGCCTCGGAGAACAACACCATCAAGATCTGCGACGTCCCGACCTCGGTGTCGACGTGCTGCGTGGCCCGACCATGGACGGTCTCGGCAAGTACTACCGGATGACGATCGACGAGTCGCCGGCCGAGCCGGTCGACGTCGTGGCCGCCCTCAAGGACGCCCAGGTCGACGTCGTCGTCTCCTACCTCCCCGTCGGCTCCGAGGACGCGGACAAGTTCTACGCCCAGTGCGCCATCGACGCCGGTTGTGGCTTCGTCAACGCGCTGCCCGTCTTCATCGCCTCCGACCCCGAGTGGGCCAAGAAGTTCGAGGACGCCGGTGTCCCGATCGTCGGTGACGACATCAAGTCGCCAGGTCGGCGCGACCATCACGCACCGCGTGATGGCCAAGCTGTTCGAGGACCGCGGTGTCGCGCTGGATCGCACCTACCAGCTCAACGTCGGCGGCAACATGGACTTCAAGAACATGCTCGAGCGTGAGCGCCTGGAGTCCAAGAAGGTCTCCAAGACCCAGGCCGTCACGTCCAACCTCAAGGGCGAGCTGGCCGACAAGATCGACAGCCGCAACGTCCACATCGGCCCGTCCGACTACGTCGCGTGGCTCGACGACCGCAAGTGGGCCTACGTCCGCCTCGAGGGTCGCGCCTTCGGTGACGTCCCGCTCAACCTCGAGTACAAGCTCGAGGTCTGGGACTCCCCCAACTCCGCCGGCATCATCATCGACGCCGTGCGCGCCGCGAAGATCGCCATGGACCGCGGGGTCGGTGGCCCGATCATCCCCGCGTCGACGTACCTCATGAAGAGCCCGCCGGTGCAGATGCCCGACGACCTCGGCCGCGCCGAGCTCGAGAAGTTCATCGCAGGCGAGTGATCTGACTCGTTGAAGGCTTCGGCCCTGCCTCCCGCTCAGCGGGGTGCAGGGCCGTTGTCGTCGTACGCCGCGGCGTCAGCGCTCCGCGTCGGCCTTGATCTTCGCCAGCGTCTCGCCCCGAGCTCGATGCGGAAGGCCTGAGCCTCCCTGGGTCTGTGTCACGTTCTCGAGTGTTGCAACACCCCAGAACGTTCGGTTCCCCCGCATATGCGGGGGAATTGAACGGACCCGATCGACTCAGCCCTCCGGGTTCGCCGCGGCCCACGCGAGCAGGGCATCCCGGGCGTCCTGCTCGCTCATCGGGCCGTGGTCCATCCGCAGCTCGAGCAGGTGCTTGTAGGCGGCGCCCACCCGTCGACCGGGCGGGATCGCGAGGATCTCCATGATCTGCGCGCCGTCGAGGTCGGGCCGGATCGAGGCGAGCTCCTCCTGCTCGGCCAGCCGGTCGATCCGCTCCTCGAGCGAGTCGTACGTCCTGCGCAGCCGGTCGGCCTTGCGCTGGTTGCGGGTCGTGCAGTCGGCGCGAGTGAGGATGTGCAGCCGCTCGAGCTGGTCCCCTGCGTCGCGCACGTAGCGGCGTACGGCCGCGTCGGTCCACTCGCCCGAGCCGTAGCCGTGGAAGCGCAGGTGCAGCTCGACCAGCTTGGCCACCGCATCGATCTCGGCGTTGGAGAAGCGCAGCGCCTGCATCCGCTTGCGGGTGATCTTGGCGCCGACCACGTCGTGGTGGTGGAACGTGACGATGCCGCCGGTCTCGAAGCGCCGGGTCCGCGGCTTGCCGACGTCGTGCATCAGCGCCGCGAAGCGGGAGATGAAATCCGGGGGCCTCCTGATCCGTTGGCAGCCGGGACTCCAGATCGATCGACTGCTCGAGCACCGTCAGCGTGTGCTCGTAGACGTCCTTGTGGCGGTGGTGCTCGTCACGCTCGAGGGCGAGCGCCGGCAGCTCGGGCAGGACGTACGCCGCCAGGCCGGTCTCCACCAGAAGCGTCAGCCCGAGCCGCGGGAACGGCGCGCACACCAGCTTGACCAGCTCGTCGCGGACCCGCTCGGCGGAGATGATCTCGATCCGGCCGGCCATCGCGGTCATCGCCGCGATCACCTCGGGCGCCACCGTGAAGCCCAGCTGGGCGGCGAAGCGCGCGGCCCGCATCATCCGCAGCGGGTCGTCGGAGAAGGAGTCCTCCGGGCGACCGGGGGTGCGCAGGGTCCGGTTGGCGAGGTCGACCAGGCCGCCGTACGGGTCCTCGAACTCGCGACCTGGGACGCTGACGGCCATCGCGTTGACCGTGAAGTCACGCCGGCCGAGGTCGCCGAGCAGGTTGTCGCCGTACGCCACGTCGGGCTTGCGGGACATCGGGTCGTAGGTCTCGGCGCGGTAGGTCGTGATCTCGACCTGCCAGTCACCGATCCGGGCGCCGATGGTGCCGAACGAGCGACCCATGTCCCACATCGCGTCGACCCAGCCGGCGAGCAGCTTCTCGGTCTTCTCGGGGCGGGCCGACGTGGTGAAGTCGAGGTCGTTCTGGAGGCGGCCGAGCATCGCGTCGCGGACGGGGCCGCCGACCAGCGCCAGCTCCTCGCCGGCGGCGGTGAAGCGCTTGCCGAGCTCGTCGATCACCGGCCCGATCCGCGTCAGCTCCTCGCCCACGCGGCGCTGGACCTCGACGATGGTCAGCGGAGGCAGGGCGGCGTCGGACACGAGGCTCAACTCTAGGGGGTTCCCAGCGATAGTGCCCGGTCGTGAGCGTCGTGCCCGGAGCGCGAGGTGAGCGCGGCTACAGTCGTGCCGTGCAGCACCTGTCCCCCTCCCTCCCTGCCCGGAGGACCCGGGGACGGATGGCGCCGGTGCACCGGTTGATGCTGGTCACGCTCGCCCTGGTGGTCGCCCTGCTGGGCCCGGCGGGGAGCGCGTCGGCCAACGTCGCGACCGGACACGCCGGGCCACGCCAGACCGGCCCGGCCAGGGCGGCCGAGGACCCGCTCCTCGTGCACCTCGAGTCGATCACGCCGTCCACGCTGAGCGACAACGACGAACCGATCACGATCACCGGCACCGTGAGCAACCAGAGCGACGAGCAGTGGACGGACGTCAATCTCTACGCGTTCATCTCCCCGGCCCCGATCGTCGAGGCGGCGTCCCTGGCCTTCTCGGCCGGGGCCGAGGACGACGCCTTCGTGGGCGAGCGGATCGTGACTCCGGGCACCGAGGACAACGTCGCCGTCCTCGACCCGGGACAGTCCGAGCCCTTCAGCCTGACCGTGCCGCGCTCCGAGCTGCTCGTGACCGCCGCCGGCGTCTACTGGTTGGGGGTGCACGCGAGCGGGGTCTCCCCGGTGCTCCCGCGTGATGAGTTCGCCGACGGTCGAGCGCGCACCTTCATCCCGCTGGTCCCGAAGACCGGGGGAAACGACCCCGACACCGTCGATGCGGCCATCGTCGTACCCATCCGGGAGAACGTCTGGCTCACCCCTGACGGCCGCGTCGACCGGGTCGCCAGGTGGGCGAAGACCCTGGACGAGGGTGGCCGGCTGAACTCGATCCTCGACGTCGGGGACGTCAGCACCGGCGTGCCACTGACCTGGCTGGTCGACCCCGCCGTGCCCGCGGCCGTGATGCGCCTGGCCGCCGGCAACCCCGTTCGCAGTCTCACCCCCGACCCCGAAGCTGTGCCGGTGGAGCCGACCGAGGAGCCCACCGAGGAGCCGGTCTCGCCGACCGAGGGCGCGCCCGCCGGTCCCGAGCCGTTCGCCGACTCCCCGACCCCATCCCGCCGATCGACCCCGACAAGGAGCTGACCGAGGAGGAGTCGCGGGTCGCCGCCCTCGCGGAGACGTGGCTCGCCCGCTTCAAGCAGGTCACCTCCGGCCAGACCGTGCTGGCACTGCCGTACGGCGACCTCGACGTGTCCGCGGCAGCCGCGCACGGGCCGGGCTACTACGACCAGGCCGCGGCCCGCGGCCTCCAGGTGATGGCGGCGCTGGGGGTTGCGGCCTCCCCGGCGCTGGCCCCGCGCGACGGCATCCTCAGCCGGGCCGCCATCGAGGCGGCCTCTCCGGACAGCACGATCCTGCTGGCCGACACGTCCTTCGCCGTACCCCCCGACGCACCGCAGTCAATGGTGCGACTGCTCGAGCACAACGTGGTCGTCACCTCCAGCGGTGCCGCGGCCGGTGGACCCGGGCCCGACGGCTGCCGACGATCCCCTGGCCCTGCGCCAGCGGCTGCTCAGCGAGGCAGCACTCCGGCTCCAGTCCGGCAGCCACTCGCCGGTCGTGATGATGCTGCCCGCCGACTGGCAGCCCACCGATCCCAGCAGCCTGTTCACCGGACTCGACGTGCCGTGGCTGGACCCGGTGGCCGTGGCCGACCTCAGCCTGCGGCGGGCCGTGTTCATGAATGGCGCCTCCCTCGCCTACACCGAGGAGGACGAGGAGCGCCGAGCTCGACGTCGCCAACTTCAGCGCTCGCCGACCAGCTCACCGGACGCGCCAACCTGCTCGCCGGCGTGCTGGCCCTGCGGACACACCGTCGCGCCAGCAGGTGGCCGACGAGGTGCTGATGAGCCTCTCGTCCGGCCAGCCGGATCAACCCGACAGGGCCGCCGACTCGGTCCAGGCGGCGACCGACTTCCTCAACGACCAGCTCGCCAGCGTCACCGTGGACGCGCCTGATGCGGTGACCCTGTCCAGCGAGAGCGGCAACCTCGGCGCCGACGTCGTCAACGGCCTCGACCAGCCCGTCACCGTGCGGATCGCCGTGCAGTCCGACGGCAGCCCTCGAGCTCGAGGACCTCGGGCCGCAGGAGCTCGCCCCCAATGCCCGGAAGCGGATCCTGCCGAAGCGTCACGGCCAACCGCCCCGGCATCCACCAGGTCCGCCTCGTCGTGACCGATGCGCAGGGCATGCCGACGGGCGCCTCCGACCAGCCTGCAGATCCGCGCCGGCGCAGGTGAGCGGCCTGATCTGGCTGTTGCTCGGCGCGGTGGCGCGTTGCTCCTCTTCGGCACGATCGCGATCAGGCTCGTACGCCGCATCCGCGGCCGCGGTGAACCCGCCAGCGAGACCGAGGGATGAGCGACCGCAAGGCTCCGCCAAGCATCCTGGCCTCCAGCGCGGTGATGGCGAGCGGGACGATCCTGTCCCGCTTCAGCGGCTACTTCCGGACCCTGCTGATCATCGCTGCGCTCGGCGACGCACTGCACGCCGACATCTTCACGATCGCCAACACGATCCCCAACACGATCTACATCCTGGTCGCGGGCGGCATCTTCAACGCCGTCCTCGTGCCCCAGCTGGTCCGGTCGATGAAGAACGACGAGGACGGCGGCGACGCCTACGCGGCCGGATCATCACCCTGTCCGCGATCTTCCTGGCCGTTGTCACGGTGGTGCTGGTGGTCCTGGCGCCCCTGCTGATGCGGATCTACCTCACCGACCGCTACTTCGACGCCCGACCGCGCGGCACACCTCGAGTCGGTCGATCGCCTTCGCCCGCTACTGCCTGCCGCAGGTCTTCTTCTACGGCATGTTCGTGCTGCTCGGCCAGGTGCTCAACGCCCGTCGGCCGGTTCGGGCCGATGATGTGGGCGCCGATCGCCAACAACCTGATCTCGATCATGGTGCTGAGCGCCTACCTCTGGTGTTGGGACGGGCGACCGGGCCGGAGCGGGTCGGGCCGTTCACAGCGGACCAGGAGCTGCTCCTCGGACTCGGCTCGACGCTCGGCATCGTCGTCCAGTTCCTGATCCTGATGCCGTACCTCGCGCAAGGCGGCTTCCGCTACCGGCCGCGCTTCGACTTCCGCGGCACCGGTCTCGGCCACACGCTGCGGCTGGGCGTGTGGACGGTGCTGTTCGTGATGGTCAACCAGGTGGCGTACCTGGTCGTGATCCGGCTGGCCTCGAGCGGCACCGTGCGGCGGTGGCGAGGGCACCGGCAACACCGTCTACTCCGCAGCTTCCTGATCATGATGGTGCCGCACGCAATCGTCACCGTCTCCCTCGCGACCGCGATCCTGCCCCGGCTGTCGCGACTACGCCGCCGACCAGCGGCTGGCCGACCTGGGCAGGACCATCGGCTCAGCCTGCGCACCGCGCTGGTCGTGGTGCTGCCGTTCGCCGCCCTGCTGCCGATCTCTGTCGATGGCGGACGTGGCAGGGGTGCCTTCGGCGCGGGCGCCGGGGATACCGGCCGCGTTCGCGCCGACCCTGGCCCTGTTCGGCGCCGGCCTGGTGTTCTTCACCTTCCACTACCTGATGCTGCGCGGCTTCTACGCCCTGGAGCGGACCCGCCTGGTCTTCTCGATCCAGTGCGTCATCTCCGCCATCAACATCGTCGTCGCGTTCGCGCTGGTCGGCGCAGGCACCGCCGAGCACACCGCGCCCGCGCTGGTGGTGGCCTACGCTCGCGGCGTACGCCGTGGGCTCGGCGCTGCGCTACACCCTGCTGCGCCGTACGCTCGGCGGCCTCCAGTACCTGGCACTGGTGCGCTTCCTGGTCCGGATGGTCATCGCCTGTGCTGGCGCGGGCCTCGACCGCCGTGGCGGTCGAGCGGCGCTGGCCGGGCTTGGGCGAGCGGCCAGGCGACCTCGCTGTCGCTCCTGCGCGGCGGGCTCGCCGGCTCGCGGGTGTGGTCGTCCTCCTCGTGCATCGCCCGCCTACTTCGCGATCCGGGAGATCACCTCCTGCGACGGACGCCGCGTCTGGCCCGGTTGCGGCGCGCGGTGACCGTCCTACGATGAGGAGGACGCACGCACCGATGACTACGTAGTCGGCCGTGAGGGGGAGGTGCCGCGTGCCGACTCGATCCACGCCGGGTGATGTCGCTCGCCGGCCGCTACCGCCTGGACGACCTGCTGAGCGAGAGCGGCGGGCGGCCGGTTCTGGCGCGCCCACGACCGGGTCCTCGACCGGGCGCGTCGCCGTCCACGTGCATCGCGCCGCGGACCGGCGGGCCGACGGCCTGCTGGAGGCCGCCCGGCGGTCGGCGGCCGCGCACGACCGCCGGATGCTGCGCGTGCCTGGACGTCGACCGGACGCGACGAGCTCTGCTACGTCGTCAACGAGTGGGGCTCGGGCACCTCGCTCGACATCCTGGTCGCCAGCGACGGGCCCGCTGCTGCCCGCCGGGCCGCCTGGGTGGTCTCCGAGGTGGCCGCCACGCATGGCGCGCGCCCACGACGCCGGGCTCGCCCACGGGCGGCTGGTGCCGGAGAACGTGCTGATCGACCAGAGCGGCCGGTCCGGATCATCGGCTTCGCCGTCGACGCCGCCCTGCACGGACTGCCGCCGGGCCGCAGTCGCGCCGACGTCATCGACCTGGCCGGCCGTGCTCTACGCCGCGCTGACCGGCAAGTGGGCCGGCGTCTCCCGCTCGCCGTGCCGCCGGCCCCGATGGTGCACGGCGAGGTGCTGCGCCCGCGCCAGCGTGCGCGCCGGGATCCCGCGACCCCTCGACACCCTGTGCGACCAGGTGATCAACCCGACGTCCGGACGCACCCGCGCTCGGCCCACGACCTGTCAGCGTGACCGGCGTGGCCGCCGCGCTGCCGAGTTCGTCGGCGACCCGACCGGCATGGCGGCGCCGAGGCGGCGCGCCGGACCGGCGCACGGCGCCCACCGCAACCCGACGCACCCGCTCCCGCCCGTGCCGACCCGGCCCGGATCGAGCCGACGCCTCCGGACTCGCCCGACCCGGCTGCCCGAGCGGCCGGCCGACGTCGCCGAGCCCGGACCCCGGTCGAGCCCGAGCCGGCCGAGCCGAGCGTACCGGTCGAGCAGCCCACCCAGGCCGGGCATGCCCGATCTTCGACGACGAACGACGAGGTCGGCTGGATCTCCGACCCGCGCCGAGGCCCCGCCGCCGCCGCCGCCGTTCGAGGAGCCGCCCGAACGAGCCGCTGTTCGCGCCCGAGCCGCCGGACGGGCAGCCCGGTACGCCGACCGCGACCCGGCGCCGCGGCCGCCCGGCCCCGGACTACTGGCCCTGGGATCGACCAGCCCCGGCACGCGGTCCCGGAACGAACACGGGCAGCGGCGCGTCCCGGTCCCCGACAGGACGAGCGACGACCGGCACCGACGTCGTGCCCGGCCGCAACTGGTTCCGGCTGGCGATGGTGCGTCGGCGCTCGGCGTCCTGCTGCTCGTGGCGGCCGTTGCGCCTACAACCTCGGCCGCGGGCGCACCCGCTGGGCGAGGAACCCGACGACGACCTCCGACCGACCGGCTCGTCCCAGCCGTCCGACGCCCACACCTCTGACCGGCCTCACCGCCATCGACTTCGACCCGCAGGGCGACCCGCCGGAGGAGAACTCCGACCTGGTGCCGCTGGCGTCGACGGCGACCCGGCGACGTCGTGGCGCACCTCGACCTACAAGCAGGACTTCGGTCCGGCCGGGCTCAAGAACGGCGTCGGCCTGGTCCTCGACCTGGGTGCCGACCACGGACGTGCGCGAGGTCGACATCGAACGCTCGGCGGCGCCGACCGACGTGACCGTCTACGTCACCGCGACCGCGCCGACCGGCGTCGCCGACCTCACCGCCCGTCGGCGAGACGCCGCGGGCAACGGCGGGCTCACGGATCACGCTCGACGAGGCGGTGCACCGGCCGGTACGTCACCGTCTGGCTGACCTCGATGCCCGCCGGTCGAGGGCGGGTTCCGCGGCACGATCGCCGAGGTCGTGGTCAAGGATGATCGACCGCGACGCGACGACCGCTCCGATGCCGAGCTGCTGCCCGCGCACGTCGACGGAGACCCCGACGCCTTCGGCGATGCTCTTCGCCCGGCACCGCGACCGGCTGTGGGCGGTCGCGCTGCGCACGATGGGCAACCCCGAGGACGCCGCCGACGGCCTCCAGGACGGGATGATCGCGGCGTTCCGCCGGGCCGGTTCCTTCCGCGGCGAGGCCGCCGTGACGACCTGGTTGCACCGGGTCGTGGTCAACTCCTGCCTCGACCGGCTGCGGGCGACGAAGGTCCGTCGCGCCGATGCGCTGCCCGACGACCTCGAGGAGCGTGCCGACCGCGGTTCGCTGGTCAGCCGACCGCCGCCGGACGATCCCGCCGACGCTGACGGTGGCGGACGAGCGCCGCCGCATGGTCCTCTCCGCGCTGGCCACGCTGCCGCCCGACCAGCGGGCAGCGCTCGTGCTGGTCGACATGGAGGGCTACTCCGTGGCCGAGGCCGCCCAGATGCTCGACTGCGCCGCGGGGACGGTCAAGTCGCGCTGCTCCCGCGGCCGGGCGCAGCTGGCCGCGCTCCTCGGCGTACTCGCGCCGACCGGAGGTGACCCGGACCCCCGACCCGGGGAACCCGCCGCGCGCCGCGCCCGTCCGATCCACTGGTCGCCCCGCGGGCCACCCGCCGCCGGCTGACGTCCAGCTGATCCGTCGCGTCCCGATGCCCGTACGACCGAAGGAGGTGCACCCCGTTGACCGACGATCCCGACCGACCTGACCCCCGCGCAGGACGAGGAGGTGCGCCGCCTGCTCGCCGACGCCCGGCACACCGAGCCCATGCCCGCCGACGTCGTCGCCCGCCTCGAGGGACCGGGTCGCTCGCCGGAGCTCGCCGACGAGCCGAGACCCGCGCGCCCGTCGTGACCCTGCGCCGCGGCGCCGCCGGCCGCGGCGACCTTCCTGCTCGCCGCCGCCGCCGTGGTCGTGGCCGGGGTGGGCATCGGCCAGGTGCTGCCGTCGGGCACGTCGCGACGACTCCGCCGGCTCCGCCGAGCGGCGACGCCGGCCGAGGCCGGAGCAGCGAGCCCGGCAGCGGCTCGCGCCGAGGACGACGCGGGCGCGGGTGCGGACGACGAAGCAGGGCGACACGGACATGCGTGCCCAGCGAGACCGCACCGGTGCCGAGCGACCAGGCGCTCTCCGACGACGTCGACCTGCCCCGCGATGCTGCCGTCAGCCGCAGATCCGCAGGCTGCAACGCGGCACGCCTCGACTGCCGCGTTCTCCGTCGACCCGACGTGCCAGCTGCCGGCGACTGGGGCGCGGGCAGATGGTGTCCGGTCGACGTACGACGGCATCCCCGCGGCGCTGGTCTTCCGCGCGCGCCGGCGGCGAGCACCCAGCAGCGTCGACCTGTTCCTCTGCGGTGACGCCGAGCCGCTCCGCTCGCTGCGACTCCGCTGCCCGCTGACCCCGGACTGATCCACCGCGCGGAACATGCCGCTCGCCTACGATCGGTTGAACACGGCGTACCAGCCACACCCGATCCCCAGGAGCCCTGAGACCGCATGTCCGAAGCCTCGCAACGTCATCATCATCGGCTCGGGCCCCACGGGCTACACCGCCGCCGTGTACGCCGCCCGCGCGTCGCTCGACGCCGCTGGTGTTCGAGGGCTCGGTGACCGCCGGCGGCGCGCTGATGAACACCACCGAGGTCGAGAACTTCCCCGGCTTCCGCGACGGCATCATGGGCCCGGCCCTGATGGACGAGATGCGCGCCCAGGCCGAGCGCTTCGGCGCCGAGCTGGTCCCCGACGACGTCGTCGAGGTCGACCTCACCGGTGACATCAAGATCGTGAAGACCGCCGACGACACCTACGAGGCGCGCTCGGTGATCCTCGCGATGGGTTCGGGCTACCGCAAGCTCGGCCTCCCCCGCGAGGAGGAGCTCTCCGGTCGCGGTGTCTCCTGGTGTGCGACCTGCGACGGCTTCTTCTTCCGCGAGCAGGCGATCGCGGTCGTCGGTGGCGGCGACTCCGCCGTCGAGGAGGCCACCTTCCTCACCCGCTTCGGCTCGAAGGTCTACCTGATCCACCGCCGCGACGAGCTGCGCGCCTCCAAGATCATGCAGGAGCGCGCCTTCGCCGACCCGAAGCTCGAGATGGTCTGGAACTCCGAGATCGCCGCGATCAACGGCGACGACCGCCTCGAGTCGCTCACGCTGCGCGACACCGTGACGGGCGAGACGCCGGCTGCGACGTGACCGGCCTGTTCATCGCGATCGGCCACGACCCGCGCTCGGAGCTGCTCACCGGCCAGGTCGACCTCGACGACGACGGCTACGTGCTGGTCACGCACCCCTCGACCGCGACCAACCTGCCCGGCGTCTTCGCCGCCGGCGACCTGGTGGACCACCACTACCGCCAGGCCATCACCGCTGCCGGCACCGGTTGCGCCGCCGCCCTCGACGCCGAGCGCTACATCGCCGAGTTGGATCACCGGGCCTCGACCGCCGGCGCTGCCGCCGAGACGGTTGCCCTGGTCGAGGAGACCGTGCAGATCGCCGGGCTGAGGCCCGCCGCTTCACCGGCCACGCACCCGGGAACAACTGTCGGCGGCGTGGTGTTGACTGAACTACAGACGTCACCCGACTACCGAAAGGGCACCTCCGTGGGCAACATCTCCGCCGTCACCGACGCGCAGTTCGACGAGCAGGTCCTCAAGTCCGACAAGCCCGTCCTCGTCGACTTCTGGGCCGAATGGTGCGGCCCGTGCCGCCAGGTCGCCCCGATCCTCGACGAGATCAACGCCGAGCACGGCGAGAAGATCACGTTCCTGAAGATGAACGTCGACGAAAACCCGGTCACGCCGTCGTCCTACCGCGTCACCGGCATTCCGACGATCAACGTCTACCAGGGCGGCGAGGTCGTGAAGTCCATCGTCGGCGCCAAGCCGAAGGCCGCGCTCCTCAAGGAGCTGGCCGACTTCATCTGAGTCGAAGCCACCGAGCGCCCCGGTCCGCACCAGCGGCCCGGGGCGTTCGTGCATTTCAGGCCTGCGTGCGGTGGGACGTCTTCGGCGCCGGATGTGGCGCGGGACGCACCACTCCCCACAGCTTCTCGAGGGTCGCCTCGACCTCGCTCTTCCAGGTCACGACCGTCCGCAGGTCCATCCGCATCCGGGGCGTGGTCACGTGGGCTCGCTGGGTCTTGAAGCCGACGCGCCCGAGGAACTCGGCCGGCATCACGCAGCCGACCGAGCGGCCGCGGGTGTCCCCGAAGGCCTCGACGGCCGTGATCTCCCGCTGGACGAGGTCACGAGCCATCCCCTGCACCAGGAGCCGGCCGAGCGCCACCCTTGCGGGCCGCCGGGTCGACGTACACCGTCGACAACAGGACTGCGTCCGGCGACGGCGGGAACGTGGGCATCCCCGCAGCGCCGGGGAAGAACGCGACGGGGGCGTAGATCGCGTGCCCGACGACCTCCCCGTCGATCAGCGCGACCCGGCCGGCTGAGCCCCATTCCCTCAGGACCCACGACAGCCACGCGTCGCGTGCCTCGGTCTCCTCGCCACCGCTGAGCCGGGCGCGGCTGACCGGGTCGGTGGACCAGAACAGGCAGGAGCGACACGGCTCGCGCACCTGCGCGAGGTGGTCGAGCGTGAGCGGAGCTGTCCGCCGGGCCATGTACCCATGCTAGGTCGGTGTGCCTGCTGCGAGGATGGGTTCATGCGACAGATCCGCCAGAGCAAGAAGCTGCGAGGTGTCCGGTACGACGTCCGGGGTCCGATCCTGGTCGAGGCCCAGCGCCTCGAGGCTGAGGGACACCGGATCCTCAAGCTCAACATCGGCAACACGGCACCGTTCGGCTTCGAGGCACCCGAGGCGATCCTGGCCGACGTCATCCACCACCTGTCCGACGTCGACGGGCTACAGCGACTCGCAGGGGATCTACTCCGCGCGCACCGCGGTCATGCACTACTACCAGTCCCACGGACTGCGCGAGACAAGCGTCGAGGACGTCTTCATCGGCAACGGCGTCTCCGAGCTGATCGGGATGGTGCTGCAGGCCTTCCTCGACGACGGCAACGAGATCCTGGTGCCCGCGCCCGACTACCCGCTGTGGACCGGCGCGATCACGCTCTCGGGCGGCACGGCGGTGCACTACCGCTGCGACGAGGAGAACGGCTGGAACCCCGACCTGGCCGACATCGAGGCCAAGATCACCGAGAACACCCACGGCCTGGTCATCATCAACCCGAACAACCCCACCGGCGCGGTCTACAGCGAGGACATCGTCAAGGGCCTGATCGAGCATCGCCCGCCGGCACCAGCTGGTCGTGTTCGCCGACGAGATCTACGAGAAGATCCTGTTCGAGGACGCCCAGCACCACCACGCAGCCACCTTCGCCGGCAACGACGTGCTGTGCCTGACGTTCAGCGGCCTGTCCAAGGCCTATCGCGTCTGCGGCTACCGCGCCGGCTGGGTGATGATCTCAGGCCCCAAGGAGATCGCCACCGACTTCCTCGAGGGCCTGACCCTGATCGCGAACATGCGGATGTGCGCCAACGTGCCCGCGCAGCACGCGATCCAGACCGCGCTCGGCGGCTACCAGTCGATCGAGGAGTTCATCGGCCCCGGCGGCCGCTTCTACGAGCAGTCGATGCTCGCGGACAAGCTGCTCAACGAGATCCCGGGCGTCTCCAACGTGACGCCCAAGGGCGCGCTCTACTGCTTCCCGCGCCTCGACCCGGAGATCTATGCGATCGACGACGACCAGCAGTTCGTGATCGACCTGCTGCGCGCCAAGAAGATCCTGGTCACGCACGGCACCGGCTTCAACTGGTTCGAGCCCGACCACTTCCGCCTCGTCACGCTGCCGGAGGCCTCGGTGCTCGAGGAGGCCATCGGGCGCATCGGCGACTTCTTGGCGACGAGGCGCTAGATCCAGCCCATCCGGCCCGCAATCGCGCACGCGTCGTGGCGATTGGCCGCGCCCAGCTTGGTGATCGCGCTCGAGAGGTAGTTGCGCACGGTCCCGGGCGACAGGTGCGCCTTCGCGGCGATGTCCTCGATGGTGGCGCCGTCGGCCGCGAGCTCCAGGCAGTCCGCCTCACGCGGGGTGAGCGGCGAGTCGCCGGCGCCGATCGCCTCGGCGGCGAGCTCCGGGTCGACGTACCGCCCACCGGCCGCCACCGTGCGGATCACCTCCGCGAGCCGGGCCGCCTCCGTCGTCTTCGGGAGGAAGCCGCGGACGCCCGAAGCCAGTGCGCGCTTGAGGTGACCGGGGCGGCCGTGGCTGGTGACGATGATGCTGTGCACGCTCAAGGCCACCAGCTCGGTGGCCACGGCGATGCCGTCGGGCTCGGGCATCTGCAGGTCGAGTACGGCGACGTCCAGCCCGCCGTTGGCGCACAGCACGCGTGCTTCGTCGAGCGCCGCCCGGCCGGTCGCCGCCTGGGCGACGACCGTGAGGTCGTCCTGGAGGTCGAGCAGCTGGGCCAGGGCCACGCGGATCAGGTTCTCGTCGTCGGCGATCAGGATCCGGATCACGCGCGGGCCCCCGTGGGAGTCGAGGCGGTGTCAGCGGAGGCCGCCGGCATGGTGACCGCCAGGGTCCATCGGGCGTCGCGCATCGTCGTGCTCACGACCGATCCCAGTGGGGCAAGCCGCTCGGTGAGGCCCACGATCCCGACGCCGTTGCCGGGCTCCTTCTCGAGGGCGCCGTCGTTGCTCACGCTCAGCACACCGTCTCGCCAACCGATCTCGACCGTGGTGGCGGCGGAATGGCGCAGCACGTTGGTCACGGCCTCGCGCACCACCCACGCGGCCGGCTCGTGCCAGCGCATCGGCAGGTCGTCGACGTCGACCACTGTGCCGATGCCGGCGGCCGCCAGCAGGGACCGTGCGCCGTCCACCTCCTGGTCGAAGTTGCTCACCCGATAGCCGCGCGCCAGCTCCCGGGCCTCACGCAGTGCGTCGTGGGCGGTGGCCCGGACGTCGAGCATCATGTCGGGAGCGGCGGGGTCACCTCGCCGCGCCAGCGCCGCGGCGAGCTCGGCACGCACCGCGATCGTCGACAGGTGCCGCCCGAGCACGTCGTGCACGTCTCGGGAGAACCGAAGTCGCTCCTCGGCAACCGCCAGCGCGGCCTCCGTGTCCCGTGTGCGGTCCAGGCGGCGTACGACCTCGAGCATCCACAGCGAGATGTGGACGCTGAACCCGATGAACAGCGCGCCGCCGATGCTGCCGAGGGTGACGCCCGCGTCCCGCGTCGCCACGTAGACGCCGATGGTCAGCACGACCAGGAGCGCGCCGAGGAGCCGCCGGTCGCGCAGGCCGGACAGCGAGTAGACGACTCCCACCCAGACGATCGCCAGCCCGCTCAGGCGTGGATCCTCGGGCAGGGTGGCGGCCACGGCGGCAGCGACCGCACCCACGCCGCACATGGCCAGCACCGGACGCATCGGTGTCGGCTGCTCCTGGGGCCAGGCGTCGGACACTGCCCGCAAGGCCCAGGTGCCGACCGCGAGCACGGCGACGGCGATGGCCACGAGGGCGGCCATCGCGCCGGCGTTCACGTCGGCGACGTTCGAGGCCCCGATGAGGAGGAAGAGCACGGCCAGCCAGAGCAGGGCCAGCAGCGTCTGCCGGGTGTAGAGGTCCACCCATTCGACGGGAGTGCGGCGCAGCCCGGGCAGCTTCATGGTGCCGAGCCTAGGCGCGTGGCCGTCGACGGGCTCACCGCCGCGGTTCCCACCGCATCGAGCGCCGCGCGGTCCAGATGGCCAGACAGGTCCACACCACGACCACCAGCGCGGCCCGCGATGCGTTCACGTCGGCCCCCCAGCTCAGCCGGGCGAGCGCGTCGAGGGCGCCGCCGGGCGTCAGTGCGACGTACTCCTGGGCCCGCTCGGGCAGCGACTGGCCGAACATCCCGAGCATCAGCAGCATGAAGACGGGCAGGCTCGTCATCTGGGCGGCCTCGGCGTTGCGGGTCCACGACGCCGTCCACACCGCGAGGGCGGCGCAGAGCACGCTGCCGCCGACCGCTGCGAGGAGGTACGTCGCAGGCGACCCCGGCGCGTGACCGAGCACGGTCGCCACCAGCGCGGCGAGCACGGCGACCGTGATCGAGATGGCGATGCCGGGCAGGCACATCGACAACAAGAGCTCGCCGTCGCGCGCCTCCCCCGTGCGCAGGCGCTTGAGGACGAGCTCGTCGCGGCGGGTGACGATGATCGAGAGGATGTTGTAGTAGACGGGGAGGAGCCAGGCCACCATCAACACGCTCGAGATGGCGATCGCGAGGGCTGCTTCCTTGCCGCCGCTGAACGGCACGAAACAGAGAGGCAACAGCGGGCCGATGACGCCGTAGGCCAGCGTGAGTGGGTTGCGCAGCATCAGCTTGGCATTGGCGCGCGCCAGACCGAGGACCCGCTCGGTCGACGTGGTGACGGTCGGCTGCTCGATGGTCGTGCCCTGGGTGCTCATGCGGCGTGCTCCTCGATGCTCGGGGTGTCGGTGCTCGTCAGGGCCAGGAAGGCCCGCTCGAGCGAGGCGGTCTCGGCGTGCAGCTGCGCCAGGTGCACGTCGTGCCTGGCCGCCCAGGCCAGCAGCGCGGCGAGGCTGCCCTGCAGGTCGTGCGTCTCGATGGTCGCGGTGCCGCGATGCTCGACCACCCGCAGCTGGCGGAGGTCGGGCAGCGGCGGGGCCTCCCGGAGGGACGCGGTGGCGAAGCTGATCGTGCTCGGCAGGTCCGCGACGATGTCCGCCGGCGTGCCGCTGCGCATGATCCGGCCGGCGTGCATGAGCTCGATCCGGTCGGCCAGCCGCTGCGCCTCGTCGAGGTAGTGGGTGGTGAGCAGGATGGCCGTGCCGCGGTCGCGGAATCGGGCGACGAGGTCCCACACCCGGCGCCGGCTCTCGACATCGAGGCCGTTGGACGGCTCGTCGAGGAACAGCACGTCGGGGTCGCCGAGCAGGGCGCACGCGATGTCCAGCCGGCGCTGCTCCCCTCCGGAGAGCTGGCCGACCCTGGTGGTGCGCTTGCCGAGCAGGTCGAGCTCGTCCAGCACCGCATCGATCGGGCGGGCGCCGGACGTCAGGCTGGCCTGCATGGTCATGGTCTCGGTGACCGTCAGATCCCCGGAGAAGCCGCTCGCCTGCAGGAGGACGCCGGTGCGGCGGCGTACGGCCTCGCGATCGCGCCACGGATCGAGCCCCAGGACGCGGATCTCGCCCCCGCCGGCCTGGTCGAGCCCCTCCAGCAGCTCGACGGTGGAGGTCTTGCCCGCGCCGTTGGTGCCGAGCAGGGCGGTGATCGATCCGGCTGGTACGTCGAAGTCGACCCCCCGAACGGCCTCGAAGGCGTCCCGACCGGTGCCGTAGGTGCGCCTGACGCCACGGCAGCTGATCGCCATCGGTGTGGTCTGCTCAGTTGTCATGGCTCCAGCCTGCTGGCGACGGAGCTCCCGGGGCAGTGGCGCCGGTCATGGGTCTGGGTGCGCCCTGCACGGGTCGCTCATGACAGATGTCACTGGCACCCCTCGGACCGCGCCTCGCCGGGACGCGCGGCGGCCCCTAGGCTCACGAACATGCGAGATCTCACGTACCCACCCGTCATCGTCACCGCCAAGACGGCCTTCCGGCTGCTCGGCCAGCGGTTCCAGATGACCGGGACCGAGCACGTGCCCCGCTCCGGTGGCGTCCTGCTGGCCTACAACCACATCAGCTACGTGGACTTCGTGTACGGCGGTCTGGCCGCGAACCCGGCCGGCCGGCTGGTGCGATTCATGGCGAAGCGTGAGCTCTTCGACCACCCCGCCGTCGGACCGTTCATGCGCTCGCTGCACCACATCGAGGTGGACCGGGCGGCCGGGGAGTCGTCCCTGGCGACGGCGCTGGAGTTCCTCAAGTCCGGCGAGGCCGTGGGGATCTTCCCGGAGGCGACGATCTCGCGGGCGATGGAGCTGAAGGAGTTCAAGTCGGGCGCGGTCCGGATCGCCGCCGAGGCGGGGGTGCCGCTCGTGCCAGTGATCCTGTGGGGCACCCAGCGGATGATGACCAAGGACCACCCGCGCGACTTCTCCCGCGGCAAGACGATCGCGATCACCGTGGGCGAACCGATGTATCCGACGACCGAGCAGAACGCTGTCGCCCAGACCGCCGAGCTGCATCGGCGGATGAACGAGATGCTCGAGCAGACCATTGCCGCCTACCCCGCCAAGGAGCAGCCGCCCGGCTCCTGGTGGGTGCCGGCGCGGCTCGGTGGCACCGCGCCGACGCTCGACGAAGCAGGCAACCTCGATGTCGCGGAGAAGCGCGAGCGGGCCCGGAAGCGGGCGGCCAAGCGGGCCGGCAAGAAGTGACTTCTCGATCTGTCGCTAGATCGCTTTGTTGTTGAATCGCTTTGTCGACATTTCGCTGTTTGCGCAGGTCGAGGAGCGCTGCCAACGCGCGGCCGCTCGCGTGACGAATCGCAGCTCGGCCGCACTGAACAGCGGCGACCGAGGCTCGGCCAGCGATTTAGCACGCGCCGAGGCTCTGGGCCGCTGGTTGAGCAGCGACGAGGGCAGCGAGGAGTCGTGTCGAAACCAAGGCCTCGGCTGGCCGGACGACTCAGACCGGGCGGTCGGTCCGGTTCCGCGGGTCCATGATCTCGACGATGCGGCGCAGGTCATCGAGGGAGGCGAACTCCACGGTGATCTTGCCCTTGGCCTTGCCGAGGTCGACCTTGACCCGGGTCTCGAACCGGTCCGACAGCCGCTCGGCCAGGTCGACGAGACCGGGCGCGGTCGGCCGGTTGCGCTGGGTCCTGGACGCGCTGGTCTGACCCGGGCCCAGGGAGACGATCTCCTCGAGGCCGCGGACGCTGATGCCCTCGGCGGTGACCCGAGCGGCAAGGCGGTCCTGGAGGTCCGGGTCGTCGATCGTCAGAAGAGCGCGGGCGTGGCCGGCCGAGAGCACCCCGGCAGCGACTCGGCGCTGGACGGCAGGCGACAGCTTCAGGAGGCGCAGCGTGTTGCTGATCTGGGGCCGCGAGCGGCCGATCCGCTGGGCCAGCTCGTCGTGCGTGCAGCCGAAGTCCTCGAGCAGCTGGCCGTAGGCCGCGGCTTCCTCGAGCGGGTTGAGCTGGGACCGGTGCAGGTTCTCCAGCAGTGCGTCGCGGAGCATGTCGATGTCGTCGGTGTGACGGACGATCGCGGGGATGGTGTCGAGCCCGGCCTGCTGGGAGGCGCGCCACCGGCGCTCGCCCATGATCAGCTCGTACTCCGCCTCACCGGTCCGGCGGACCACGACCGGCTGGAGCAGCCCGACCTCGGTGATGGAGTGCACGAGCTCGGACAGCGCCTCCTCCTCGAAGACCTGGCGAGGCTGGCGGGCGTTCGGGCGGACCTGGGCGATCGGGAGCTCGGCGAAGTAGGCGCCGGCCACGGTCCCTGCCACGACAGGGGCACCGTCGGCCGACGTGGGGTGACCGTCCACGGACCCGGCGTCAGGCTGACCAGCCGCGACCGAGGAAGAGGAGGTCGCGCCCCCTGCCCACCCGGCGGGTTCGCTGGTCTCGGGCGGTGCGGTCGGGATGAGCGAGCCGAGCCCTCGACCGAGTCCCCGACGGGGCGGCTTGGGGGTGGTGGTCATCGGGGTGCTCCCTTGGTTGCGATCTCCCGGGCTGCCTCGAGGTAGCTGAGTGCACCGGCCGACGCAGGATCGTAGGTCATCACGGTCTGGCCGTAGGACGGCGCCTCCGAGACGCGCACCGAGCGCGGGATCGCCGTCCTGAGCACCTCGTTGCCGAAGTGCTCTCGCACCTCGGAGGCCACGCCGGCCGCGAGTCGCGTGCGGGCGTCGTACATCGTCAACAAGATGGTCGTGACGATGAGGTTCTGGTTCAGGTGCTTCTTCACCATCTCCACGGTCTCCAACAACTGGCCGAGGCCCTCCAGGGCGTAGTACTCCGCCTGGATCGGGATGAACATCTCCCGACCCGCTACCAGCGCGTTGAGCGTGAGCAACCCCAGCGAGGGCGGGCAGTCGATGAGGACGTAGTCGAAGCGTTCCTCCCCCGCCTCGTCGGCGGATCCGATCCACGGGTGTCCGGCCAGCGCCGTCTGCAGACGGGTCTCCCGCGCGACCATGCTCACGAGCTCGATCTCGGCACCAGCGAGGTCGATGGTGGCCGGCACGACCCACAGACCGGAGATCTCGTCGCTCTTGGTCATCACGTCGGCCAGCGGGTGGCCGTCGACGAGCATGTCGTACGTCGAGGGCACGCCGCGGTGGTGATCGACGCTGAGCGCCGTGGAGGCGTTGCCTTGGGGATCGAGGTCAATGACCAGCACGCGCTGGCCGAGCTGTGCCAAGGCTGCGGCGACGTTCACGGTGGTGGTCGTCTTGCCGACGCCACCCTTCTGGTTGGCGACGACGAAGACCCGGGTGCCGTTGGGCCGGGGCGCGGGATGACCGCGGTGCAGGTGTCCGCTGCGGGCCAGCACGGACTGTTCTGCGGCACGAGCCAACGGCGTCGTTTCGTCATCGAAGGCGCTGCCACCCTCGGCGACCTGGGCCGCCGTACGCACCTGCCAAGGCGGTGTTTCACGTGAAACCGACTCGGGGGACGTTGTTTCACGTGAAACGTCCACACCCTCAACCTGTGGATGAAGGTGAGATTTCTGTGGATACTCACGCTCAGCACGTGGGGATGGAGTGGTGGATAACCCCCCGGTGTCGATGGAGGGTGTGTGCTCAGGACGGTTCGAGTCCTCGGTCACAACCAGGACCTTTCCTTCTTCATTGACCAGAATTCAGCGTCGGCGACGGCGTGATTCGCGTGGCGAGCGTGAGGCGGGCAAACCTACCCGTGACGGGTCGGCCCAAGCCACCCGTAGCGCATGGGTGCTGTGGACAAGCGAGTCCTGACCGAGCGAGAGGATCTCGGGCTCGGCGCAACGAAGCTTGCGCAGTGTCGGCCGGGCGACCTCGATCTCGTCGGCCACCGATGACCCCTTCATCGCCACCAGGGCGCCGTTCGGCGCGACCAGGGGCATCGACCACCGCAGCAGACGCTCGAGCGGAGCCACCGCGCGCGACGTCACCACATCGAAGCCGTGACGTTCCTTGACCTCCTCGGCCCGCCCACGCACGACAGTGACTCCCGAGAGCCCCAACGCTTCGACAACTTCCTCCAGGAAGGTCGTACGCCGCAGCAGCGGCTCGACGAGGGTGATGCGCAGGTCCGGACGAGCGATCGCCAGCACCAGACCCGGCAAGCCGGCACCGGACCCGATGTCACACACGGAGACGTCCGCGGGGATCGCTTCACCCAGGACGGCGCAGTTGAGGAGGTGCCGGTCCCAGAGGCGGGGAGCCTCACGCGGACCGATCAGTCCACGGACCACACCTTCCGTGGCCAGCAGTTCGGCGTACGCCTCCGCCAGGGGGAGGCGGTCCGAACCAAACACCCCCCGCGCCGCATCGGGCACGGAGGGTGGCAGGTCGCTCGTGGAGCTCACGGGCGTTGTTTCACGTGAAACACCGACGGTCAGGCCGGCAGGATGACGACGTAGCGTCGCGGCTCGGCGCCCTCGGACTCCGAGGTCAGCCCGGCGGCGGACACCGCGTCGTGCACGACCTTGCGCTCGAAGGACGTCATCGGCTCCAGCGAGACGGACTCGCCGGACGCACGGACCTCGGCGATCTTCTCGGTCGCCAGGACCACGAGGCGCTCGCGCTGCTCGGCTCGGTAGCCGGAGACGTCCAGCATGAGGCGCGAGCGCTCACCGGTCTCGCGGTAGACGGCCAGCCGGGTGAGCTCCTGCAGGGCGTCGAGGACCTCGCCCTTGCCACCCACGAGCTGGGACAGGTCGGCGCCGACGATCGACACCGCGGCGCGGTCACCCTCGACGTCCATGTCGAGGTCACCATCGAGGTCCGCGATGTCGAGGAGCTCCTCGAGGTAGTCGGCGGCGATGTCGCCCTCGTTCTCCAGGCGCTCCACCTTGGAGGGACGACCGGCGTCCGTGGCCTCGGTCGCCTCCTCGGTCGCGTTCTCGTCGAGCTCGGTGCTGGTCTCGTCGGTGCTGGTCACGTCGGTGCTGGTCTTCTGCTGTCACGTCGGTGCTGGTCTCGTCGGTGCTGGTCTCGCTGGGTTCAGTCACGTGCGAATCTCCTGCCATCTGCTGTGCGGAATCGCGGCTCGGCCGCGGGGAACTGTGGGGGCGAACTAGTGGCCCTGCTGCTTCTTCTTCGCCTGTCGCTGCGCCTTGGTCTGGCGCTTCGGCTGCACACGGGGAGCCGGTCGCTCCTCGACCGCAGTCGCGGTCGACGAGGAGTCCTCTGCCGGCGCGTCGAGAGTGATCCCCTTGCGGGCAGCCTTCGCCTTGACCCGGTCCTCCTTGGCCTGGAAGGCCGGGGTGCCGGGGGCGGGGTTGTTGCGGATCACGTAGAACTGCTGGCCCATGGTCCACAGGTTCGAGGTCGTCCAGTAGAAGAGGACGCCGATCGGGAAGGCGATACCACCGACGGCGAACACGATCGGGAGCACGTAGAGCAGCATCTTCTGCTGCTGGGCGTAGGGCCCGGTGAGCGCGTCGGCCGGCATGTTCTTGCTCATCAGCTGACGCTGGGTCAGGAACGTCGTGGCCGTCATGGCGAGCACGAGTACGGCGGCGAGCAGCCGCACGCCGTTGTCATCGGTGTTCAGGAAGGTGTCGGAGATCTTCGCGCCGAGGAAGTGTGCGTCCCGGAACTGCTCGTTGAGCGTGACCGTCATCAGGCCCTTGGGATCGTCCGGGTTCTTCACCGCCTGGTCGATCAGCCGGAACAGCGCCAGGAAGATCGGCATCTGCAAGATGATGGGGAGACACGAGGCGAACGGGTTGGTGCCCGAGTCCTTGTAGAGCTTCATCGTCTCCTGGGCGAGACGCTCCCGGTCGTGGCCGTACTTCTTCTGCAGCTCCTTGACCTTGGGCTGGATCAGCTGCATGTTGCGACTGGACTTGATCTGCTTGACGAACAGCGGGATCAGCGCCGCCCGGATCACCAGGGTCAGCCCGATGATCGACAGCACCCAGGCGACGCCCGAGGCGGGACCGAAGATGTCCCCGAACACCGTGTGGAAGCTCTTCAGCACGAACGAGATGGCGTAGTACAGCGGCGTCATGATGAAGCTGCCGATGTTGCCGAAGAAGTCGAGCACTCAAGCTCCCTGGGTCGGGGTCGGGCCCGCACTCACGGTGCGGGGAGGAACGGGGTCATAGCCGCCGGCCGCCCAAGGGTGGCAGCGGACCAGTCGGCGTACAGCAAGCCACACGCCGCGGAGAGCACCGTGTTGGGTGACTGCTTCGAGCGCATAGGCAGAGCAGGAGGGGTGATAGCGGCACACCTGGCCGTACAGCGGACTGATCACCGCGCGGTACGCCTTGAGGAAACCGATCAGCAGGAATTTCACGACGTCACCCTGGTCAGACAACGCCGCAGATCTGCGTCGAGTTCCGCCGAGGTCGCGGTCGCGGACGCCGGCAGCGCACGGACCACGAGCACAGCAGAACCCGGCAGCCCCGCCAGTGCAGGCAGGTGCTCCCGGGTCAGGTGTCGAAGTCGGCGCTTCACGCGGTTGCGGACAACGGCATTGCCCACGGCCTTGCTCACCACGAAGCCCACACGCGCCGGTTGCCCGGGCGGCTGGACGTCGAGGTGGACCACGAGAGTGCGTGATCCGCAGCGACGACCCGATCGAGCAGTGCGCCGGAAGGCGTCACTGTCGATGAGTCGGTGCGCCGCGGGCAGCACGAGCGTGGTCGCCGCAGGCGCAGCCGTCAGACGGCCAGGCTGTTGCGGCCCTTGCGGCGACGCGCCGACAGGATCGAGCGGCCGGCGCGGGTGCGCATGCGCAGGCGGAAACCGTGCACCTTGTGACGACGACGGTTGTTCGGCTGGTACGTACGCTTGCTCACGAGCTTCTCTCCGATGCAGTTTCTCTTGGGTTGTCCACTCCACAGGCGGGACAAGGTGCGTACGACGACAGAGTGGTCGTCGTACTTTGGCTCTTCGGCCGGCACCGCCCACCCACGCGCGTGAACCTGTGTGGGTCACGGAGTCGTGGACATGCGGCACCCGTCGACACGGAGTGACCGGCCAACGGTACGCGCGCTGGCGAATCAGGGTCAAACTCAGGACTGTGCCACAGCGGGTCAGGCTGTGGATGACGGCTTGCCGAGGTGTTTCGCTGGTTGTTAGGTTGCGGCTCACCGAGGTTCCCAGAACGGGTGGCGTGGACGGTAGTTCCCGGGTCGATCGTGACTGGTCACCGGACCGCTCATCTGCCGCCTGACCTGCACACTTATGGTTCGAGCAGCACGGGCGGACACCCCGGGGTGTGACCCAGGCCACTACCACGGGCCGGTGGTTCACAGTCTGTGGACAACTCTGTGGACGAAACACCGAACAACCAGATGCAGGAGAGGTAGGCCGGTGGACGACCAGGCAAACGATCTCGGGACCGCGTGGCGAGCCATCGTCCATGACCTCCAGCCACACCAACGCGCCTGGTTGCGCGCCAGCGAGCCGGTGACGCTGCACGAGAGCACGGCGATCATCGCGGTGCCCAACGACTTCACCCGCGGTCAGCTCGAGGGGCGACTGCGCGCGCAGCTGGAGGACGCCCTGAGCGAGTCGTTCGGGCGCGAGATCCGTCTTGCCGTCAGCGTCAACCCGGCGCTCGAGGACCTGTCACCACAAACACACGTCGACGAAGAGATAAGTCCATCTAGCGACATGTCGACAAACACCCTGGATGACGGCACCCCGCCAGGCCTGATACCGACCTCGAGCGCCCCGGCACCGGCCATCAACAGTGCGCCCGCCCCCGAGCCAGTCAGTGATCGGCGCGCTCACTCCGCACTGGAGACCCGGCTCAACCCGAAGTACACCTTCGAGACCTTCGTCATCGGGTCCTCCAACCGGTTCCCCCACGCAGCGGCCGTCGCGGTGTCCGAGGCACCGGGCAAGGCGTACAACCCGCTCCTCGTCTACGGCGAGTCCGGCCTGGGCAAGACGCACCTGCTCCACGCCATCGGTCACTACGTGCGCAGCCTCTACACCAACGCCAAGGTGCGCTACGTCTCGAGCGAAGAGTTCACCAACGAGTTCATCAACGCGGTGCGCGACGACCGGCAGGACCGGTTCAAGCGGCGCTACCGCGACGTCGACGTGCTTCTGATCGACGACATCCAGTTCCTGCAGGGCAAGACCCAGACGCAGGAGGAGTTCTTCCACACCTTCAACACCCTCCACAACGCCAACAAGCAGATCGTGCTGACGTCCGACCAGGCGCCGAAGAAGCTCGAGGCACTGGAGGAGCGGCTGCGCAACCGGTTCGAGTGGGGCCTCATCACCGACGTCCAGCCGCCCGAGCTCGAGACCCGGATCGCGATCCTCCGCAAGAAGGCCGCGATGGATCGCCTCACCGCGCCCCCGGACGTGCTCGAGTTCATCGCCTCGAAGATCCAGACCAACATCCGCGAGCTCGAGGGTGCGCTGATCCGCGTCACGGCGTTCGCCAACCTCAATCGCCAGGACGTCGACATGAGCCTGGCCGAGATCGTGCTGCGCGACCTCATCCCCGAAGGCGCGGAGCCGGAGATCACGCCCGGGCTGATCATCGCCCAGACGGCCGCCTACTTCGGTGTCTCGATCGAGGACCTCACCGGACCGAGCCGTGGCCGGCACCTGGTGATGGCCCGCCAGATCGGGATGTACCTCTGCCGCGAGCTGACCGAGCTCTCGCTGCCCAAGATCGGCGCCGAGTTCGGCAATCGCGACCACACGACGGTGATGTACGCCGACCGCAAGATCCGCCAGCTCCTGGCCGAGCGACGCGCGGTGTTCAACCAGGTCTCCGAGCTCACCAACAGGTTGAAGGTCCAGGCGCGTCAAGCCTGACCCGAAATCTGTGGACGACGTGTGGTTTCGACCAGCGTGTCCTCCACAGGGGTTGTGGGTCGCGAGGAACGAACAACACGATTGCCGGCCGGGTGCACAGACCGACCCGCTGGTGAACACCCTCGCGCACACCCCCTGTGCACTCCGATTGCGAGGGCTGACCTGCACAAACAAGAGTTGTCCACAGTTTCCACAGACGCTATTACTCCTACCTACCTGTAACCGGATCGAATCTCAGAAACACTTGAACGGACCTCGGCCTGGGGACAACCGCGGGACTTCCCTCCCGCTCCGGCTCTCCTCCATGGCAGGATTCACAATCCGCGCGCACCTGTGCGCTGGATCGTGTCGTTTCGACACCACCCCAGACCTGCCCGACTGTTTGTCCATGAGGAGCCCGCAGTGAAGTTCCGCGTCGAACGCGACGTCTTCGCCGATGCCGTTGCCTGGGCGGCTCGCAGCCTCCCGGTGCGTCCCAGCTCTCCCGTGCTCGCCGGCCTGCTCATCGAGGCCAGCGACGCCGGTCTGGTGCTCTCCACCTTCGACTACGAGACGTCGGCCCGCGCCGACCTCATGGCCGAGGTGAGCGACGACGGCGCCGCCCTCGTGAGCGGGCGACTGCTGGCCGACATCTGTCGCAGCCTGCCGGCCAAGCCGATCGAGATGCAGCTCGACGGTCCCCGTGTCTCGCTCACCTGCGGCTCCGCGCGGTTCAGCCTGCAGACCATGCCGGTCGAGGACTACCCCAAGCTGCCGCAGATGCCCGCCGCGACCGGCACGGTCTCGAGCAACGACTTCGCGCACGCCGTGGCCCAGGCCGTCACCGCGGCCGGTCGCGACGACATGCTGCCGGTGCTGACCGGCGTGCGGATCGAGATCGACGGCTCGACGATGTCGCTGCTGGCGACTGACCGCTTCCGCCTGTCGCACCGCGAGCTGACCTGGAACCCGCAGACCCCTGACGCGTCCGTCGCGGCGCTGGTCCCGGCGAAGGTGCTCGGCGACACCGCCAAGTCGTTGACGTCCGGCGCCGAGGTCACCATCGCGCTGAGCTCCGGCGACGGCGGCGAGGGGCTGATCGGCTTCGAGGGAAGTGCGCTGGGTGGCGTACGCCGTACGACCACGCGTCTCCTCGACGGCGAGTTCCCCAAGGTGCGCTCACTGTTCCCGAGCGAGCACCTCACGATCGCGAAGGTCAAGAAGGACGACCTGATCGAGACGGTCAAGCGCGTGGCCCTGGTGGCCGAGCGCAACACCGCGGTCCAGCTGAAGTTCGCCGACAACCAGCTCGTCCTCGACGCCGGCACCGGCGACGAGGCGCAGGCGACCGAGGTCATCGAGGCTGAGATCACGGGCGACGACCTGACCACGGGCTTCAACCCGCAGTTCCTCCTGGACGGTCTGACCGCGCTCGACGGTGAGTACATCGACCTCGCCTTCACCCAGGCCAGCAAGCCGGTCGTCATCTCCAGCACCGACGGCGGCGAGGCCGACTCGTTCCGCTACCTGTTGATGCCGCGCCGCCTGCTCAGCTGAGCCGTACGCCGACCTCTTCTGCACCAGCCATGCGAATGGTTGAGTGAGACCATCACCAGCGATCCACCGGGAGGCACGCGCATGGACATCGGACTCGTCGGTCTGGGCAAGATGGGTGGCAACATGCGCGAGCGGCTGCGCCGCGGTGGCCACACGGTGGTCGGTTACGACCACAACCCCGACGTCAGCGATGCCGCCTCGCTCGCCGAGATGGTCGAGAAGCTGCCCTCGCCCAAGGTCGTCTGGGTGATGGTGCCCGCGGGTGACCCGACCCGTCAGACCGTGGCCGAGCTCGGCGGCCTGCTCGCCGAGGGCGACGTGATCGTCGACGGCGGCAACTCGCGCTGGACCGACGACATCGCCAACGCCGCCTCGCTCAAGGACAAGGGCATCGGCTACGTCGACTGCGGTGTCTCGGGCGGCGTGTGGGGCCTGGAGAACGGCTATGCCCTGATGTTCGGCGGCGACGCGGCCGACATCGAGAAGGTGCAGACCGCCTTCGACACGCTCAAGCCCGAGGGCGACTTCGGCGCCGTACACGCCGGAAAGGTCGGCGCCGGGCACTTCTCCAAGATGGTCCACAACGGCATCGAGTACGCCATCATGCAGGCGTACGCCGAAGGCTGGGAGCTGCTCGAGACCGCCGAGCTCACCGACAACGTGACCGAGGTCTTCCGCTCGTGGCGCGAGGGCACCGTCATCCGCTCGTGGCTGCTCGACCTGATGGTCGCGGCGCTGGACGACGACCCGGGCCTCTCCAAGATCGCCGGCTACGCCGAGGACTCGGGCGAAGGCCGCTGGACCGTCGAGGCCGGCATCGAGAACGCCGTCGCCACGCCCGCGATCACCGCCGCGCTCTACGCACGCTTCGTGTCCCGCCAGGACGACTCGCCGACCATGAAGGCGATCGCCGCCATGCGCAACCAGTTCGGTGGGCACGCGGTCCGGACCGCGGCGCCCAAGGGTGGCGACGCCTCCGGCGACCAGGGGGCGCCCGACCAGTCCGGCGCCGCGAAGCAGGCCGGGGCCGGCGACGGGCACGTGGCCGCGGAGAGCTAGACCCCTTGCACGTCGCGCACCTCACCCTGCACAACTTCCGCTCCTACGCCGACCTCGACGTCGAGCTGGAGCCGGGTGCGACGGCGTTCATCGGCCGCAACGGCCAGGGCAAGACCAACCTCGTCGAGGCGATCGACTACCTCTCGCGACTGTCCTCGCACCGGGTCGCCTCCGATGCGCCGCTCGTCAAGGCCGGCACCGACCAGGCGCTGATCCGGGCGGCCGTGGTGCGCAGTGGCCGCACGGCCATCCTCGAGGTCGAGCTCAACCCTGGACGGGCCAACCGGGCGCGCATCAACAGGTCGCCACTGCCGCGGCCGCGCGACCTGATCGGCGTCGTGCGGACCGTGGTGTTCGCGCCCGACGACCTGACGCTGGTCAAGGGCGACCCGTCGGACCGCCGCAAGTTTCTCGACGACCTCCTGATCCTCCGCACTCCACGACTGGCCGGTGTCCGGTCCGACTACGACCGGATCCTCAAGCAGCGCAACAGCCTGCTGAAGACGGCCGGGCTGGCGCGCGGTGATTCACGTGAAACCGCGTTGTCGACCCTGTCCGTCTGGGACCTGCAGCTGGCCAGCGTCGGTGCCGAGCTGCTCGCGGCCCGACTGCGCCTGGTCGAGGACCTGCGTCCCTACGTCGGCAAGGCCTACGAAGCCGTGGCTCGTGGGGCCAGTCGGGACGACGCCGAGATCGACTACAAGGCGTCCTTCGACCTCTCGTCGTCGTCGGTTGAGCAGGGCGAGGAACGAGCCCGTGTCGAAACCCGGACCGCTCAGGAGCTCGAGGAGGCACTCCTCGCCGAGCTCGAGCGCCGCCGCAAGGACGAGCTCGACCGCGGCATCTCCCTGGTCGGACCACACCGCGACGAGCTGGTGCTGACCCTGGGGAACGGTGAGCTGAGGCTGCCGGTCAAGGGCTATGCCTCGCACGGGGAGTCGTGGTCCTTCGCGTTGGCGATGCGGCTGGCGTCGTACGACCTCCTCCGCGCCGATGGGGACGACCCGATCCTGGTGCTGGACGACGTCTTCGCCGAGCTCGACACCGATCGTCGCGCACAGCTCGCCGAGCTCGTCGCCGGCGCCGAGCAGGTGCTGGTCACTGCCGCGGTCGCCGCCGACGTGCCACTGTCACTGCAGGGGATCCGTTTCATGGTCGCCGATGGTGAGGTACGCCGCGATGCCTGACGAGACCCCGGACACCGGTCCGGACGAGGGCGAGGCAACGAGCCACCGTGACGACGGCCTCGACTACGCGCGCTCGGCGCGGAAGGCCGCGGGCTCCGGGCCCGGCAAGGCGCCGCGTCGCAAGACCGGCAGCGACGCGTTCCGGCGCAGGTCGGTGCCGAAGTCGTCGGGTGCCCACCCCGACGACCGCGACCCGCAGCTCCTCGACTCGGCGATGTCGCGAATGATCAGCCAGCACGGCTGGGAGCTGGACCTACGGGTGCAGGCGGTGTTCGGCCGGTGGGCCGAGCTCGTCGGCGACGAGGTCGCCTCGCACTGCACGCCCGAGTCGCTCGCCGAGACGCGACTGATCGTGCGCACCGACTCGACGGCCTGGGCGACCCAGCTCAAGCTGCTCGCTCCGACCATCGTCAAGCGGCTCAACGTCGAGCTCGGCGACGGCATCGTGACGGTGATCGACATCCAGGGGCCGCACCTGCCGAACTGGAAGAAGGGCCGCTTCACCAGTCGCGACGGTCGAGGCCCCCGGGATACCTACGGCTAGGAGGCTGCTGGAGAATCCGCTCGCTACGACCGGATTCTCCAGCACCCACCTTGACCGATCTGCCGATCTGGGGGCCTCCCGGACGTATGGGGACTCCACCGCCCCCCTGTTCGGCGCTCCGTTCGGCCTCTCCGTGGCCCGCAGAGGCACCTTTCATCCACAGATCCCCCCATTCCCGGGGGTCGTGAGTGGATTCTGGGCCCCTGACGGCTAGACTGAGCACAAGGTCGTCGACTTTCTCAGTCGCGACCTTCGCCTATGTCACGAGCCCCAGTCCGGGGTGATGAGCAGAAGAGGTTTGCGTGAGCGACTCCCAAGTCCCCGAGCGGCCCAATGGTGTCGACTACGACGCCTCCGCGATCCAGGTCCTCGAGGGTCTCGAGGCAGTGCGCAAGCGGCCCGGGATGTACATCGGTTCCACCGGTGAGCGCGGCCTGCACCACCTGATCTGGGAGATCATCGACAACGCGGTCGACGAGTCGATGGCCGGCTACTGCGACCGGATCGTCGTGACCCTCCAGGACGACGGCAGCGTCAAGGTCGAGGACAACGGTCGCGGCATTCCGACCGACACCGCGCCCGGCGCGGACATGCCGGCCGTGACGATGGCGCTGACGATGCTGCACGCGGGTGGCAAGTTCGGTGGTGGCGGCTACAAGGTCTCCGGCGGCCTGCACGGTGTGGGTGTCTCGGTGGTCAACGCGCTCTCGACCACGCTGGTCGTCGACGTCCGCAACCGGGGCCACCTGTGGCGCCAGACCTTCTCGCTCGGCGTCCCCGACGCTGACCTCCAGGAGATCCGTCCGATGGAGGCCGGCGAGCGCACCGGCACCACGGTGACCTGGTGGGCGTCGGAGGACATCTTCGAGACGACGACCTACAACCTCGAGACCATCACCAACCGCATCCGTGAGATGGCCTTCCTCAACAAGGGCCTCGAGATCGTCATCCGCGACGAGCGTGAGAGCGCCGACGAGCTCGCCGACGCGGTGGAGGACGGCACGATCGACGCCTCGATCGACCAAGCCACGCCCGACGGGATCAAGAAGACGACCACGGGGCTGGAGCGCGTCTTCAAGTACGACCGCGGCCTGGTCGACTACGTCGAGCACCTCAACCGCCGCAAGGACAAGGCCAACCCGACCATCATCTCCTTCGAGGCCGAGACCCCCGACAACTCCGGGGCGCACATGAGCCTCGAGGTCGCGATGCAGTGGAACACGTCGTTCACCGAGTCGGTGCACACCTTCGCCAACGCGATCAACACCCACGAGGGCGGCACCCACGAAGAGGGCTTCCGCTCCGCGCTCACCAGCCTGGTCAACCACTGGGGCGAGGAATGGGGCCAGATCAAGAAGAAGGAGGACCGCGTCTCCGGTGATGACATCCGCGAGGGTCTGACCGCGATCATCTCGGTCAAGCTCGAGAACCCGCAGTTCGAGGGCCAGACGAAGACCAAGCTCGGCAACACCGAGGTCAAGGGCTTCACCCAGCGGATCGTCAACGACCAGCTCGGTGCGTGGTTCGAGCAGAACCCCGCCGAGGGCAAGGACATCGTCCGCAAGTCACAGTCCGCAGCGATGGCGCGCATCGCCGCTCGCAAGGCGCGCGACCTGGCCCGGGGTCGCAAGGGCCTGCTCGGTGGTGGCGGCCTCCCCGGCAAGCTCAGCGACTGCCAGTCGACCAACCCCGCCGAGTGTGAGGTCTTCATCGTCGAGGGTGACTCGGCCGGTGGTTCGGCTCGTCAGGGCCGCGACCCGCGCGTCCAGGCGATCCTGCCGATCCGCGGCAAGATCCTCAACGTCGAGAAGGCCCGCATCGACAAGGTGCTGGCCAACACCGAGGTGCAGTCGATCATCTCCGCCCTCGGCACCGGCATCCACGAGGAGTTCAACAGCGACAAGCTGCGCTACCACAAGATCGTGCTGATGGCCGACGCCGACGTCGACGGCCACCACATCAACACGCTGCTGCTCACGCTGCTGTTCCGCTTCATGAAGCCGCTCATCGAGCACGGCTACGTCTACATGGCCCAGCCGCCGCTCTATCGCCTGCGCTGGAACAAGCCGGCCGAGCACCAGTTCGTCTACTCCGACTCCGAGCGCGACGCGTTGATGCGCGACGGCCTCGAGCAGGGCAAGAAGCTGCCCAAGGAGAACCCGGTCCAGCGCTACAAGGGTCTGGGCGAGATGAACGCCGACGAGCTGTGGGAGACCACGATGGACCCGGCCGGCCGGATCCTTCTCCAGGTCACCCTCGAGGACGCCGCCCAGGCCGACGAGATCTTCTCGATCCTGATGGGCGAGGACGTCGAGCAGCGCCGCTCCTTCATCCAGCGCAACGCCAAGGACGTTCGATTCCTCGATATCTAGGTGTCTAAGACATTCCCTAGATTCTCCTAGATTCGACGAGAGAGACACACGCACATGACTGAGACCACGAGCAACTTCGGCAGCGGCGGCGATGGCATCGACCACGGCCCCGGCGGTCGCATCGAGCCCATCGACCTGCAGGTCTCGATGCAGCGCAGCTACATCGACTACGCGATGGCGGTCATCGTCGGCCGCGCGCTGCCCGACGTGCGTGACGGCCTGAAGCCCGTGCACCGCCGGATCCTCTACGCGATGTACGACGGTGGCTACCGCCCCGACCGCGGCTTCAGCAAGTGCTCGCGCGTCGTCGGTGACGTCATGGGTCAGTACCACCCGCACGGCGACACGGCGATCTACGACACCATGGTCCGCCTCGCGCAGCCGTGGGTGATGCGCGCTCCCCTGATCAACGGCCAGGGCAACTTCGGCTCGCCCGGCAACGACTCTGCTGCCGCCATGCGTTACACCGAGTGCCGGATGGCGCCGCTGGCCATGGACATGGTCCGGGAGATCGACGAAGACACCGTCAACTTCCAGCCCAACTACGACGGTCGCTCGCAGGAGCCGACCATCCTCCCGGCGCGGTTCCCCAACCTTCTGGTCAACGGTTCGGCCGGCATCGCGGTCGGTATGGCGACGAACATCCCGCCGCACAACCTGCGCGAGGTCTCCGAGGGCGCGATCTGGGCGCTCGAGCACCCCGACGCGACCCGTGAGGAGCTCCAGGACGCCCTGATCGAGCGGATCAAGGGCCCCGACTTCCCGATGGGCTCGCTCATCGTCGGTCGCCAGGGCATCGAGCAGGCCTACCGCACCGGCCGCGGCTCGATCACCCAGCGCGCCGTCGTCGAGATCGACGAGGACTCCAAGGGCCGCACCTGCCTGGTGATCGCCGAGCTGCCCTACATGGTCAACCCGGACAACCTCGCGCTGAAGATCGCCGAGCTCGCCGACTCCGGTCGCATCCAGGGCATCGCCGACGTCCGCGACGACACCAGCTCGCGCACCGGCCAGCGCCTGGTGATCGTGCTCAAGCGTGACGCGGTCGCCCGCGTCGTACTCAACAATCTCTTCAAGCACACCGAGCTGCAGACGAACTTCTCGGCCAACATGCTCGCGCTGGTCGACTACGTCCCGCGCACGCTGACGATCGACCAGTTCATCAGCAACTGGGTCGCGCACCAGATCGAGGTCATCCAGCGCAGGACCCGCTTCCGCCTGAAGAAGGCCGAGGAGGACGCGCACATCTACCGCGGTCTCGTGAAGGCGCTCGACGCGCTCGACGACGTCATCGCGCTGATCCGTCGCTCGCCCGACGTCGACGAGGCGCGCACCGGCCTGATGGAGCTGCTCGAGATCGACGTCGACCAGGCCGACGCGATCCTCGCCATGCAGCTGCGGCGGCTCGCCGCCCTCGAACGCCAGAAGATCCTCGATCGCCTCGCCGAGCTCGAGCTGATCATCGCCGACCTCGAGGACATCCTGGCCAACGAGCCTCGCCAGCGTCAGATCGTGATCGACGAGCTGTCCGAGATCGTCGCGAAGTACGGCACCGATCGCCGTTCGCAGATCATCGCGGCCGACGGCGACCTGTCGATGGAGGACCTGATCCCCGACGAGGAGCTCGTCGTCTCGATCACCCGCGGCGGCTACGCCAAGCGCACCCTCGCCAGCCAGTACCGCACCCAGAAGCGCGGCGGCAAGGGCGTGCGCGGCGCGACCCTGCGCGGCGACGACGTGGTGGAGCACTTCATCTCCACGACCAACCACCACTGGCTGCTGTTCTTCACCACGGCCGGCCGGGTCTACCGCACCAAGGCCTACAACCTGCCCGAGGCTGCGCGCGACGCGAAGGGCGGCCACGTCGCCGGCCTGCTGTCGTTCCAGCCCGACGAGGACATCGCCCAGGTGCTCGCGATCCGCGACTACGAGCAGGCGCCCTACCTCGTGCTCGCGACCCGCAACGGTCTGGTCAAGAAGACGCGCCTCGGGGACTACAACAGTCCGCGACAGGCCGGCGTCATCGCGATCAACTTCCGCGAGGACGACGACGCGCTGATCGGCGCCGAGCTCGTCAACGGCGACGACGACATCCTGCTCGTCTCCCGCCGTGGCCAGGCGATCCGCTTCAAGGCGGACGACGGCCAGCTGCGGCCGATGGGTCGAGCGACGTCCGGGGTCACGGGCATGAAGTTCCGATCAGATGACTCGGTGCTGTCGATGTCCGTCATCCGCGCGGCGCAGGTCGCGGCGGAAGCTGCTCACGAGGAGGCCGGGTCGGCCGAGGAGGCCGAGGCGGACGACGTGAAGGAGCAGTACGTCTTCACCATGACCGACGGCGGCTTCGCCAAGCGCTCGCGGATCACCGAATACCGCACCACCGGTCGCGGTGGCCTCGGGATCAAGGCGATGACCCTCACCAACGAGGACCGCGGCGGCCTCGTCGGCGCGTTCATCGTGGAGGAGGGCGACGAGATCCTCTCGATCACCCAGGCGGGTCAGGTCGTGCGGAGCCCGATCAACGAGCACTTCCGGGCCACCGGTCGCTCGACCCAGGGCGTGAAGTTCGTCAGCCCCAAGAACGGCGACGCCGTGGCCGTGGTCGCTCGCTCCGTGGAGGCTCGCGACGAGGAGGAGACGGACGAGACCACCGTCGAGACCGCGGAGGAGACCGGCGTGGAGACCACCGAGGTCGTCGAGGCGACCGAGGTTGTCGAATCGCCGGATGTGGCCGACGGTGCAACAATCGAGACTCCTGACGAAGACGCTGAGGAGTGATCCATGTCCGAGCGAATCGCCCCCCGGGCCTCCGGGGGCAAGAGCTCGACCAGCGCGAGCACGCCTGAAACGCCCGACTCCGGCTCTCGCGCTCCGCTCACCGAGCGCATCCAGTCGACCCTGTCCAACGCGGCGACCGAACACCGTGCCAACGCCGTGGCCGGGACGAGCAAGCAGAGTCGCCGTACGAAGCCCGCGCCCGGCAAGGCACCTCGTCGCGCCCGCCTGCGGCTGACCCGGATCGACCCGTGGAGCGTCATGAAGACGTCGTTCCTGCTGTCGGTGGCCTTCGGTGTCGTGACCTTCGTCGCGGTCTTCATGGTGTGGTCGGTGCTCGGCGCCGCCGGCGTCTGGGACTCGATCAACGCGACGGTCGCCAGCGTGGTCGAGGGCGACTCGAACAGCTCCGACTTCGACGTCACCAACTACCTCGGCATGGGCCGCGTCCTGGGCTTCACGCTGCTGGTGAGCATCATCGACGTCATCCTCCTGACGGCCATCGCGACCCTCACCGCGTTCCTCTACAACATGGCTGCCGCCCTGCTCGGCGGCATCGAAGTCACGTTGGCCGAGGACGAGCGCTGACGTTTTGTTGCCCCGCTCGAGCGTGGGGTAATGTTCCCCCTCGGTCGCCCTCGGGCGACCACGCCGTGTTGTACGGCACGGGCCTATAGCTCAGACGGTTAGAGCGCTTCCCTGATAAGGAAGAGGTCAGAGGTTCAAGTCCTCTTAGGCCCACCACCCCTTCGATCTCCGCCCGTCTTCTAAGGTGCCTGCATGAAGAAGCTCATCGTCGTCCTGCTGGCTGCTGCCGGTGCCGTCTTCGCGAAGAAGAAGATCGACCAGGGCAAGACCGAGCAGGCGCTCTGGGCCGAGGCAACGGACACGGTCCACAAGTCCTGATCCACCGGGCGGGCAACCGCCTCCGGGGGCCTTGGCGCAATTGGTAGCGCACCTCGTTTGCAACGAGGGGGTTAGGGGTTCGAGTCCCCTAGGCTCCACCAAGTGAAACCGCAGGTCAGCTTTCCGGCAGGCTCATTTCCCGGGCTATCCCCCTACTCACTTTTCCTTGGCTCATAGGGGACTGGTGGGGGAATGGTCGCTTGGCTACCTGCTTCTCAGGCCGCAAGGGGATCCCTTCAGCGAGGGACGCAGCGGACCCCTTCCGCTTCTGCCGTGCGCATGCTCCTCGCGGAGCAAGAGTGGTCAGGGCCCGATACCGTCGCGAATTGACGGGTGCGGATCGCCGGCAAGGAACAGCAGGGTGCACAGCGCAAGCGGTGCCAGCAGCCCGATGATGGTTGTGGGCAGCGCCGACTTCAGCACAGACGTCGAGTGGGTTGATGGGCGACGCCTGGTTGACTCCACGAGCCGGACAGCGGCAGGATTTGTTCCGCCACGGACCGGCCCGCGGCTCGACACTTCTCGGGGGTACCAAATGCTTGGCAGTCGTCGCACACCTCTCACCGCCGCAGTCACCGCCGTCGCCACCGTGGGCGTCCTCGTGGCCGCTCCGCCAGCTATGGCGGCCGTCACCGGACAGTGGTTCTTCAGCGAAGTATCCATCCCAGCCGGGCAGCCCCTCGGCAACCCGATTCCCGACGGGCAGCAGTTCCAGAGCGGGAGCCTCCCCACCATCTACGCGGCGGACGCAGCCAGTGGCGGCACATCGATCCTCGCCGCGAACCTCGATGCTGCCCACCCGAAGTCGGCGTACTTCCCCGGATGGAATGACGCCAATGCGTCGGGCCAGATCCCAGCCGCCGAGTCGATGCTCAGCTCCGACCCCGCCTTCGAAGCCCTGGGCGGCACGACCAACGGGGTCGACGCAGGAACCGCCTTCGACCCCGAAGCAGCCTCCGCCTTCAAGGTGACGGCGTGGATCAGGCCCGACGACCCAGCGCTCGTGCCCACGTCGGTCGGCTCGGGCACTTCGGTCTCGCCCAACATTGTGCAGAAGGGTGTGCGCCAGGCGGGGGCATCGCTGCACTTTTGGAAGATGTCGCTTGCGATGACGACCAACACGAGCGGGCAGAGGCGATGGTTCCCCTTCTGCGAGTTCAAGGGCGAGAGCGTGGCCAGCCCGGGACCATTGTTCAGCCCAAGCCCGGCTATTCGCCCTCAGCCCAGCGGATCCTGCTCGACCCAGGCGTCGCCTACAAACTCGAATGCTCCAAGAACGCGACCGGGGCGACACTCGGTGTGACACCAGCCGGTGGCACCCAAGTAACCCGCACCGAATCCGTCTCCGGGGCGTTCAACGTCGCTAACGACCGCCCCCTGTCCATCGGCAAGAAGCCCGCAAGTCTCGTGGGCGCCGATGCCTACGCGGGAGTCCTCGACAACCTCGTCATCGACAAGTCGTAGCCGCCTTGCAAACCGCCATGGGTAAGGCTCGGAGTTGCGCAGTCGGCCGACGACACGGCCGGTCCGAGTACGCATTCAGACGCCCGTTCGGCAACGGAACCACCCGCGGCGTACAACGCCCCGACATCTGACGTGCGCCGACCGTCCCGCGGGGATCCCCAATCGGTGACGACCGCGCTCAGCGCGGTTGTCCCTGTCGGGGGCCAGACATGCCTCCGCAGGAGGTTCGTCGACCGGCGCTTCCGGTCAGTGGGCAGGATCGTGTGTGCATCCTCAACACGCGCCGCCTCAGACTCCCTCGAGCTCAGTCGACGGTCGGGACCAAGGAAGTCCCGCTCGAGTGCACGACCGCGCTGGGCACGGTTGAGCCGGTGAGATCGCGGCACGGTCGGAGCCCCTGAGGGCGGGCCTTCGTCTCAGCGTCGGTCGAGGGACGACAGCGTTGAGTAGGTGCGCGGGTGACCATCTCCAAAGGTGAGCGGTGTAGGACGTTACCCCCGGGTCCGCGTGGCGAAGGCGGCGGCCTCGGCGCGGGAGCGGAGGGCGAGCTTGCTCAGGATGCTGCTCACGTGGTGCGCTACGGTCTTGCGGCTCAGGTACAGGCGTTCCGCGATCTCCGGGTTGCTGAGTCCGTCGGCGAGCAGGGTGAGCACGTCGTGCTCGCGCCTGGTGAGCACCCCGGGGTCCCGGGGCTCCGGCCCGGGGGTGACTCCGAGTTGGCGGAGCAACGCGGCCGCTGCGGCTGTTTCGCCGGCTGCGCCCAGCCGCCTGAGGGTGCGGAGCGCTTCGGTGGCGTAGCCCGCGGCGGCTTCGGGATCGTCCGTGGCGAGTGCCCTGGCCAGATCCAGCCGGGTCCGCGCCGCCTCGAAGGGCAGGTCGTGCCGCTCGAAGGCGGCGAGCGCCTCGGCCAGCCGTCGCACCGCGGTCGCAGCGTCGCCCGATGCCGCTGCGACCAGCCCCGCGCTGCGGGTCCGTTGAGCACTCCCTCGGGGCAGTGCGAGCCTCGGCGGCTCGGCCCGGCTACCCGCCAGCGCCGCCTCGGCATCGGAGATGTCGCCGGTGGCCAGGTACGCCTCACACAGGGCGGCCGCGAGCGAGTCGCTCTGCGGATCGTCGGGATGGAGCAGCCCGAGCGCGGCGCGGAGCAGCGCCACGGCCTCGTCCGGCCTGCCGGCGGCGAGCTGCACCTCGGCCGTTACAAGGGCGGCGGCGGGGGTGTTCGTGTCGAGCTCCTCGGCGAGTTCGGTGGCTTCGCCGAGCCGACCCTGTCGGAGCCGGAGGGCAGCAAGTGCGGTCCTCGCCTCGAGTAGGGGCTGACGCCCGACGTCCTCCGACATGGAAATTGCCCGCCGGAGCTCGGGCTCCGCGAGATCCCATGTGCCAGCGGCGACCAAGACCGAGCCGTAGTGGGCTCGGCATCTGGCTTGAAGAAAGGGGCAGCCGTAGGTCTGGGTGAACTCCTCGGCGACCCGGCACCACTGCGTCGCGCGTCGCAGGTCCTGGGCCAGGCTGCACGCGGCGAGCATGTTGCAGCTCGACCAGACCACGACCTCCAGCCGGCCGCCGAAGCCACCCAGGGTGGTCGCCATCGCTTCGTCGAGCAGTGCCATCCCGTGCTCCACCTCACCGCCGGCCACGAGAAGCAGGCCCAGGTCGGCCAGAGCCATCGCGTGCAGCCCGTCGTCGGAGGCCTCGGCCGCGAGCCGGAGGGCCTCCTCGAGCCTGTCTCGTTGCTCGGTGGTGTCGGAGCACAGGTAGGCGCCGATCAATACAAGCCAGCCCCGGACCAATGGGTCCGTGGTGTGCTCGGCGGCGCGTTCGGCGCGGGCCAGCCAGCCGCCGGCGGCCGCGTCGTTCTCGAGGTTTGTGAGGTACCAGATGCACAGGTCGAGGGCCGCGATGGTCGCCTCGTCGTCACGGCCCGCTTGGCGCAGGAGCGTGAAGGCACGCTCCCGGTGGCGGATCGCGGAGCGTACCTCGCCCAGCCACCAACATGCCCGGCCGAGGCCGTCGATCGCGTCGGCGGACTCGTCCACGGCAGCCGCCGCGGCGAAGGCTGCCCGTGCCTCCTCCCAGCGTCCCGCCTCGGCGGCGGCACGCGCGGTTGCGAGGCGATCGATGGTTGCCACTCGTCCATGATCGCCACCGAACGCGCCGGTGGATAGGTCAGCTGACCGATGTGCCGAACGCGCGCCCCGGTCGATGCTGAAGGGGATACCCGACTCCAGGAGGTGGCTTCGATGACCGAGACGTTCCAGCTCAGCCGAGAGCAGGCGCAGGCCTACGAGGACCTGTTCGTTCCTGCCCTATTCAGTCAGTGGGCACCCCAGCTGGTGGACTGCGCTCGGGTACGCGAGGGCCAGTCCGTGCTCGACGTAGCCTGCGGCACCGGGGTGGTGGCACGGGCGGTACAGGAAGTCGTGGCGCCCGGCGGCCGCGTCGTGGGGGTGGACCTCAACTCCGCGATGCTCGAGGTGGCGCGGGAGGCGCGGCCCGACCTCGAGTGGGTGCACGGCGACGCCGAGGACCTCCCGTTCGAGGAAGCCGAGTTCGACGTGGCGCTCTGCCAGTCCGCACTGTTCTTCTTCGCCGACCCGGGCCGGGCGGTGGCCGAGATGGTACGCGTGGTCGTTCCCGGCGGCGTGGTCGCCCTGCAGACCTACGCGCCACTGGCCGAGCAGCCGGCGTACGGTCCCTTCGTCGAACTCGTCGCCGGACACGCCGGCCCCGAGGCGCGAGTCCTGCTCGGCACGTACTGGTCCCAAGGCGCCCTCGACGATCTCCTCGAGCTCGCCAGGGCGGCCGGCCTGTCGCTGGTCGAGTCGCGTTCCAGCCTTGGGGAAGCCATGTTCCCGTCCGCGGCCGCGGTCGCCGACACGGAGATCAAAGCCACGCCGCTGGCCGAGCGGATCACGCCAGCGACATATGCGCGGATCGTCGCCGACACCGAGGAACTGCTCGGCGGGTACGCCGACGAGTCGGGCCTCGTGCGCGTCCCTATCCGGGCCACTCTGCTCGCAGCGCGCAAAGGCTGGGGGGCGCCGCAGCTGCCGCTCTCTCGTCCGGCGAGCTCTCGATCGTGGTGAGATGGGGGGAATGGACCCGCCAGCTGATCTGCGGCAAGTCCGACGTGCTTGCCGCGCTGTCGGTGGCGACGGACCTGGGCATGGGACAGCACCCGGAGAAGGCGGTCCGGTCCTGCTTGTTGGCGTCGGGGCTTGGGCGGGCCCTCGGCCTGACTGAGGAGGAGCTCCGCGACGTCTACCTCTTCTCGGTCGGAGTGCACCGGACCGGGCTTCCGCGCGAAGTGCCCGGAAGTAGCCAGCGTCCCGATCGCGCGCGAGCGGGGTGCTGCGGTCAGTCCTGGCAGCATCGGCCTGCGACCGTAGAGTTGAATCATGGTCCGCGTCGAGGCGATCGTCTTGAGCACGAGATCCTGACATGCTCCGCCGTTTTGCCGACGTCAAACACGAGGTCTTCGCTCGCCACTCCAACCCATGGAGTGCTTGGACTCGCTGGCTGAGCACCCCGCTTGTGCTGGTCCCTCTGTGGACACGGCGGTGGAGCCACGCGGCGATCATTGGTGCCTGGATGGCCGCCAACCCCGTGATCTTCCCGAGACCGGCGGGCGAGCACGCCTGGTCCACCCGGGCGGTGCTCGGCGAAGAACTTTGGATCACCGAGCGGCCCCTCGACACCGCGATGGCTGTTGACGCTGCGGCCATGCTGGCCGGCATCACCGCACTGATCGCCGCCCGGCGACACCGCGCCGCACCGGCCGCCGGTGCTACCGCGGTCCTGATGTCGCTGCTGATGGTCTACTGGCGGCTCATGGCCCGCTACTACGACCAGCACCAGCGCGCCAACACCGGCTGAACGCGACATGAGAGTCGGCGGGTGCTCAGCCCTCTGCTGGTGCGTTTCAGCAGGTCCCACCCCGAGCGCCAAGCCAAACGACTCACGTCCCGGCTCCGTGAGAGGCCGAGGCTGGTATGTCCGCAGACAGTCAGCCCTGCCGCAACTCCCCGCGTGACGATCGTCACGCGGAGCGTGACCCACAGCGGGATCCGCGTGCGGTCCCGGGACGCGCTCATCGCGGCACCTCAGTGCGTTGGTGGTGCTCCGTGGTCATCGCCGTGGAGCAACCGCCCAAGCTCCTGCTTCGCAGCCTGGGCCAAATCGGCGTCGAGCCTTCCCCAGCCGCCACTCCACTCGTCGTTGAGGCCAATGAACAAGCCGAGGTCGAAGTCAGGATCGGTCTCCAGGTGTGCCAGCGTTGCGACCGTCAGCGGGTGTCCTGCGTCTGCCGCCAGGTACTGCTGATCCAGTCGACAGCAACTCCCTGAACGGTGCCAGCGTCGTTGGGCACGACTCCGTTGGCCTCCGAGACACAAGCAGCGAGCAAGCGCTCTAGCGCCCAAGGATCGTGTCGGTCGTGGCCCGCCAGCAGCCGAACCGATTCGGTGTCCACCATGTCGGTTGCGAGCCACCGCGCCGCGAGGTTTGCGAGTTCGTCGGACGCACGAGCAGCAACCGGTGCAACACCACCGTCTCAACAAGGCCGGGCAGCACTGCCCCATCAGACCGCATGGCACCAGCGTCTCAGGCGCCTGGAACCTGCATGCCAGAACGACCTCATCTCGTACGTCCGGATGTCCCATTCGGCGAACCGCCTGCGACGATCAACGGCAAGAACGCGCCGCTCTCACTCCGCGGGCCATCGTCACCGAAAGCGGATCCGCGATTGGACACAATCAACGCCGCAAAGCGAACGGCTCCTGCGCCGGAGGTCGGGCGCTATCGCCTCTCCGTGCCCCTGGTCGACAGCCCGCAGTTCTCCACGATCTCGCCTGCGACATCGACAATGTTGCGGCCCTGATGGGCCGCCTCTGCCGTCAGTTTCTCGAAGGCTGTGTCGGCGCTGACTTCGTACTGTGCCATCAGAACCCGGTGGCCTGTGCCACCAGATAATGCTCCGCGACCCCTGCCGATGTGTCGGCATCTTCAGACTGCTCTACGAGCCGACCATATGACTTGGGTAAACGAGGCTGCAAAGCCTTCCGGCCATAACGGGTTCTCTCAGCCTCACCGCTCCACGAGTAGCCGGACGCAGACTCGGTTCTCGGCTTCGACTCATCGGCTTGTCAAGACGCCCCGTCTGTCGAACCTCGTGCGGGCGCCCTACGAAACCGCGACCGCCGCCGACGTGATCACCGCGAGCGGATCCGCTCGCGGCGAACGAGGCTCCAGGTGGCGGCTTCGCTGATCGTCGGCCGGGGCGAGGCCAGGTACTCCTCCAGGCGGGCTTCGATCTCGTCGCGTGGGATCTCGCGCTCCCGGAGCTCGTCGAACCAGCTGGTGAGGATTGGGTTGGAGGTGCTGAGCTCGAGGGCGATGTGGTCGGGGTCCCGAAAGTTCAGGTGCGCTCCGAACTCCATGTCCCGGATCGGTGTGTACTCCACGCCGAGCGCCTCCAGGCGGTGCTCCCACGCCACGAGCTCCTCGCGAGAGTTCACTCCGAAGCCGAGGTGGTCCAGCCCGGTGTGCAGCTCGGTGAACCGGTCACCGTGCGCCGCGTCGTGGCGGACGAGCGCCAGCATGAACGACGTCGGTCGGTGCAGGAGGATCCGGACCGTGCCGAAGTCGGCTATCCGGAGCAACCCCAGCACGTCGGTGTAAAAGCGCTCGCTGCAGTCCAAGTCGCTCACTGACAGGCACGCGTGATCGACGCCCGCGAACTCAGGCACTGGACCGCTCCGATGACTCCGGAGGGGATGCTGGGCGCCGTGGCCCGGAGCGCACGAACACCGGGTAGTACCAAGCCGTGCAGTACGCCCAATTTGGGCTGGTGAGCGCACGCTCGAGTGACCTTAGGATCATTGTTGATGTCCGCACCGTGGCCTCCTCCTGATGAAACTTCTCCGGTTCAAGTTCGCACCGGAGGCGCAGTCGTCGCGTCCGGCATAACCCCCAATTCCTCGGTCCTCGCTGGGCGCGGGCACGAGTTGATGCGCATCGACGCCCTGTTGAGTGACGCGAGCGCGGGACGCAGCGGGGCGCTGCTCATCGTGGGTGAGCCGGGAGTGGGAAAGACGACGCTGCTGGAGGTGGCGCGGGCGCGGGCCGATACGTTCATCTGCCTCGGCACGCGCGGCATCGAGGCCGAGTCACACCTGGCGTACGCCGGGCTGTTCGGTTTGCTCAACCCGATCCGGAACCGGGTGATCGACCTCACGGACCACCAGGCGACCGCGCTCGGTGCGGCGCTGGCCTGGTCGAGCGGGGCGTCGACCGCCGACCCATTCCTGCTGGGTGCCGCCACCCTCTCACTCCTCGCGGCGGCCGCCGAGCACCAGCCGGTGCTGGTGCTGGTGGACGATTGGCAGTGGCTGGACCCGGAGTCCGCGGCCGCGATCGCCTTCGCTGCGCGTCGACTCGGACCGGACGCCGTCGCCATCTTGTTGGCCGCCCGTGATGGCACGGCCGCGCGTGAGCTCACCCAGGGACTGCCGGTCCTGCCCGTCTCTGGCCTCTCCACGTCCGATGCGGCGATGCTCCTGCCCACCCGTGCGGCGCCCGGGGTCGTGGACCGTCTGGTCGCCGCAACCCAGGGCAACCCCCTTGCCCTGATCGAGGTCGCCTCGCGGCTGGACGACGCGCAGTGGCTCGGCGCCGCCGAGCTCCCCGACCCGGTGCCCTCCGGAGACCGTTTGCGCGAGCACTTCCGGACCACGATCGCCGAGCTTTCTCCAGCGGCTCGCACCGCCGTGCTGCACCTGGCACTCGTCGGTGACGCGGGGTCGGACGCGCTGGCCGTCGCTACGGCGCTTGGCGATGCCGGCATCAACGTCGATGATGCGCTGCAGGAAGCCTGTCGGTGCGGCGTCCTCGTCGAGGAGCGGGCGGGCTACCGGATCCGGCATCCCCTTCTGCGCAGCACCGTGCTCCAGCTGGCAACTCCGCGCGAGCAGCGCGATGCCCATGCGGCGCTCGCGGCGGTGCTCCCCGAGAGCGACCGGACCCGGGTCTGGCACCTGGCCGAGTCGGCCGTGGGCAACGATGCGCGACTCGCAGACCAGCTCGCCGTGCTTGCGGAGGGCAACCGACACCGGATGGGCTTCGCCGCCGCCGCGACGGCGCTCGAACGCGCCGCCGAGCTGACACCGGATCCGGACCTGGCGAGGCAACGACTGGCCCTCGCCGCCCACGACGCCTTCCAGGCCGGCGACGTCGCCAGGGTCCGTGCCCTGGTTGACCGGGTCTTGGCCGAAGGGGTGGAGGACCGATCACGCGGCGAGGCTCTCTTCACACTCGGGATGCTGGAGCAGTACGCCGGATCCGTGCCGCAGTCCATCGAGTATCTCGACGAGGCGTCCTACCTTCTCAAGGGACCTTCCCTGGTCCGCGTCCTGACGGAGCTGGCGTTGGCGCGGTTCCGTCTCAACGACCTTTCCGGGATGGCCGACTGCAGTCGCCGTATCGGCAGCGTCGCCGATCCTGACGATGCCGAGCAACGACTGATGGCCGCCTTCAGCGCTGGCACGGCACTCCTGCTGACGGGCGACCTCGAGGCCGGCATGGCCCGACTCGATGAGGTCCGGCGGCTGGCGGACCTGCCCGCGCTACGGCACGACGCGCGTGCCCTGTTGCTGATGGCGCTGGCCGCAGGCTTCACCGGACAGGTGGGAGACGCCGTCACAGTCGGTGCCTCCCGGCTGCAGGAGGTGCGCCGACGCGGGGCGATCGGCGTCTTGGTCCCATGTTTGGCGATCCTGGCCTCCGGCCGGGCCTGGTTGGGCGATCACGCGGGCGCCTTCGGGGACGCCGGTGAGGCTGCGGAACTTGCCGAGCACCTCGGATATGCCGCCGACGGGTCGGTCGCTGTGGAGATGCTGGCCTGGCAGTCAGCCGCTCGCGGACTGCACGACGACGCAGCAAGGTCGCTGGCCCGGGCGCGCGAACTGACCGACCGGGCGGGCACCACCGCCCACGCGGCCCATCAAGCGATCACGGCGGCGTTCTGTGCACTATGCCGGGGCGAACTCAGCGAGGTGGTGACCCTCCTCGAGGCGCGGGTCGCCGCCGATGGCGGCGTCGGCGCCAGCGGTGAACCGCTCGGCGTGGCACCGCTGCTGGTCGAGGCGTACCTCGGGCTGGGCAGAACGGACGAAGCGCGCTCGCTCGCGGGCCGGTTCGCCGAGGCCACCCCACCCGGGTCCCCTGCACTGTCGGTCGCGTTGGCCCGGCGATGCGAGGCGCTGACGGTAGCCGACGAGGCGACGGCCGACGTGACGGTGGCGGCCGCGCTGGCGGCCCACTCCGAGGGCGGAGACCCGTTCGAGACTGCCCGCACCCGGCTGCTCTACGGGGGCCGGCTCCGCCGGACTGGCCACCGGGTCGCCGCCCGGAACCACCTGGCGGCCGCACGCGGCGCGTTCGCCGGGATGGACCTGACCCACTGGGTCGCCGTCGCCGAGCGGGAACTGGCTGCGACCGGCGCGACTGCTCGGCGACAACCCGCTACGGGCAGCGCGCCGCTGACATCGCAGGAGACGCGGGTCGCGATCCTGACGGCGCAAGGCATGTCCAACAAGGAGATCGGAGCCGCGCTCTTCCTCAGCCCGAGGACCGTCGAGCGCCACCTGGGCAACGTGTTTCGCAAGCGCGGGGTCCGATCGCGAACCGAGCTGGCTGCGACCTACGCCCGAGCCGCCGAACCGGTGGCGTAGGCCGCACGCGGTGACGGGAATCCGCGTGCGCGCGCCCGGAGGAGAACCAGTGGGGACGCAGGCTCATCGGTGCGGGCTCAGCGGCGTTTTGGCACGGAGCGTGGTCCCGGTGACCGATCGGCCCGCGGAACGAGGTCTTCAGGCCGGGGCCGTGTGTCAGAGAGGAGGCGACCGCCCGGCTCGCAGCCCTGGCGACCGCCCCGGCCAGAAAAACTCGGTCGAGCTCTGCGGCGACGACAACGAGGTCACCTGGTGACTTGGGTACGGCCGGGCTTGGGCACGGCGGGTGGACGAGGCTGGCAGGCTGGGCGCGTGACGACGATCAAGATCAACGCCATCACCGTCCCCGCCGGCTCCGGCGACGAGCTGGCCCACCGCTTCGCGGCGCGGGCCGGCGCGGTCGACGGGGCCGAGGGCTTCGAAGGCTTCGAGCTGCTCCGACCGACCGATGCGCGCGAGCAGTGGCTCGTCATCACCCGCTGGCGCGACGAGGAGTCATTCCAGGCGTGGGTGAACTCGCCCGACTTCGCAGAAGGACACCGCTCTGCGGTCGAGCGAGCCGGCGGCGACGCGCCCCAGCCCGTTTCGACCCACAGCGAGGTGTGGAACTACGAGGTGGCGGGCGGCTCGGACCCGAAGCCCGCCTGACCAGCCCCGCGAGCGCTCCGGGCGTCGGGCCGCACGCGGATCGGCTTGCGAACGGCCGCCTGGGATCGGCCCAGTGGTCCCGTTGGTCGTGGGTGACCTATCGTCACGGCATGGTGGGCAAGGCATCTATGGCGTAATGACGGTTCGGCAGCCCGCAGTTTTCGTCGTGGCGCTCAACGACGACGAAGTGCTACTCGTCGACGTCGACAGACACACTGTTGGACATTCGCTTGAGATTCCTTCGGGCGGATCAGACGGCGAGGATCCGCTCGGCGCAGCTCGACGCGAACTCTTGGAGGAAACCGGGCACCGCGCGAAGCACTGGGAGCCGATCGGCCGGCTCCAATCGCTCAACGGGGTCTGCGAAGCGCCCGAGTACTTCTTCCTCGCGCGAGGTCTCACGCTCGTCAGCGAGGACCGGTCCGCACAGGTGGCCGAGGGCATCTCCGCTGTGCACCGGGTACCCGTCGCGGAGGCACTCGCATGGGTCGCAAGGGGGAGGATCAGCGACGGCGAGTCCGTCGCCGCTCTCATGCTTGCGCTCACTCACATGGGCCGCGTGCGCTGAGGTTCTTCTCGAAGGTGGATCCCTCAAGCGGACGCTCGCAGGTATGAGCGCGGGTTTGCCAAGGATGGCCGTGCACGGCCTCGGCTGCTGCTCTACCCGAAGGTCAGGCCGTACTTCTCAACGATCGGCATGGTGGCTTCGAAGTCGCCCTCGCAGCCGTAGGGAGCGATGACCGGGCCGAGGTCGAAGTCGTCGGTGGCGGTGTCGATGATGCGGAACGCCTCCTCCAGTCCGCCTGGCGAGATCAGCTCCAGAAGCCGGGCGGGTTCGTCGGCGGCGTTGAAGAAGGTGTGCCACTCGCCGCGTGGCTTGAAGACCAGGTCACCGACCTCGGCGACGTGCTCCTTGTCGTTGGTGATGAACCAGACCCTGCCCTCGAGGATGAGGCTGAACTCGTCCTCCTTGGTGTGCCGGTGCAGGGGGGCGGCGATGGCGCGCGGTGCCAGCAGGTGTTCGACCACCGCCAGGTTTCCACCCCAGTCCTTGGAGTCGACCAGGAACCGGTCACGACATCCCAGAGGCGAGCCGAGGATCTCGCCTTCGCCGGCGCGGATGACTCGTGTCTTCATGGGCCGAGCATCCCGCGGCGCACGCCGGTGCGCCATTGCAGAAATCTGGTACGAGTCCCGAAGTGTCTGGTAAGCCATCGGTATGGGTATTCGCGACCGCGTGATCGAGAAGCTGGAGTCGGTCGCGGGCTCGGGTTCAGACCTGGTCACCCTGTGGCGGGAGACAGGGCCCCTGCTGGCCGAGGCGGTCCCACATTTCGAGGCCGCGTGCTTCTTCACGGTCGACCCGACGTCGCTGCTGACGACTAGCCACTTCCAGGAGGGGCTGCCCGAGATCCCGGGTGAGTGGCTGGGCCGGGAGTTCGCCGAGGGAGACTACAACTCCATGAGGGAGGTCCTGCAGTCGCCGCGGGGGGTCGGCACGCTGCATGATGCGACCGGCGGACGGCCGGAGCTCTCCCGCAAGTTCCACGAGGAGATGCAGCCGTTCGGATGCGACCAGGAGCTGCTCTTCGCCTTACGGACACGGGACGGCGAGGCCTGGGGCCTGGTAGGGCTGTACCGCGAGACTGGTCGGCCGGCGTTCTCAACCCAGGACATCGACCTGGTACGCCGTGTGGCGCCAGGGCTCGCCGCCGGTGCGAGGCACGCCCTGCTGCTCGGCCAGGCACGCGAGCCCGACCTTCCGCAGGCGCCGGGCCTGGTCATTCTCGACGAGCGGCTCGCCGTCGAATCGGCTACACCTACCTCGCTCGGGTGGCTCGCCGACCTGGGTGGGACGATCGAGACGCCGCCGGCAAGCGTGCTCGCTGTTGCGGGGCAGGTGTTGAATGAGAACGGCGGCCCGGCCGAATCCCACGTGCCTGCCGACGACGGGCGCTGGATCGTGTTGCACGGCTCCCGCCTTGCCCATCGCGACGGAAGACGTCGCGTATCGGTCGTCATCGAGGCCGCGCAGCCGATCCACCTGACCTCGCTCCTGATGCGGGCCTACGGGCTCACCTCGCGCGAGCAGGAGGTCGCCCGCCGGGTGCTCAGCGGCGAGTCGACGGGGACGATCGCGCGTGAGCTCGTCATCGCCAGCGGGACCGTGCAGGCACACCTACGCAACATCTTTGAGAAGACCGGCGTCCGGAGCCGACGAGAACTTGTCGCCATCGCCTTCCAACGCCACTACGAGCCCCGCGTGCGGGACAACGAGCATCGGACGACGGCCGGCCGTCCCTCGCGGCACGGCCCCATGCCCGCCTAACAATGCCCCGACGACCGTGCGCCCAGGACATGTCTCCCTGTTCTTTGCGACGGATAGCGTTCTGATGGGGGAACCCCATACGACCTTTGCCCTTGGTGAGCATCGTGAAACCGGGGTCGCACGTTCCGTAGGAGTCGTCAGGGTGGTGATTCCGGGACGGGGAGGTCATGCGGTGACGGCGCTCCTGCCGACAACTGTGAGGATTGAACGCGCCACCTCGGTGCGCATCACAACATCGTCAGCGCCCCGAACCGCACGTCGCTCGTGCTGTTCGAGAGTCGAGTGACAATCCGTGACGAGCCTCGAAATCGTTTGCCCGAGCGGCACGCATGCTACGAAAGTCCGTAGAACGGTCCGCCCACTCGGCGGACCGGTCGTCATTTTCAGCGGTCATCGACGAGGAGTGACGGGCGGTGAGCGGCATGCATGGCGGGTGAAGTTCTACCGTGGCAGTGCTTCCTCCGCGCGCAACTACGTCGAGGCAGACCGCTCGCGCCCAGCCGACGAATACTGCCTCGCCGAGGGCATCCGCCTTGCCATGCGCTACGTCGCAACCCGGGGGGCGTGCAGCAGACAGGGCGAGCCCGACGGGGCGGCGTATGAGCAGTCGGTGGCCGGCTACGACGTCGCCACCGGGGTGCCGCAGTCGAGCGGATCGAGGCGACCGTCGTCTGTCACTACACCTCCCGTGCCGGCGACCCACACCGTCACCTGCACGTCCAGATCAACGCACGGGTGTTCGCCGCGGGTGCCTGGCGAGGGCTCCACTCCGTCGGCATTGCCGACTCCACCAACGCGATCAACGGCATCGGGCACGCCGCCGTCATGTGCGACCCCGAGCTCCGGCAGGTCCTTGCCGCGCACGGCTACACGCTCGACACAGCCAGCAGCGAGATCACGCAACTCGCGCCGTTCGCCGCAGCGTTCAGCGCCCGCACCGCCCAGATCTCTCGCAACACCGACCGCTACGAGGCCGAGTGGCGACAGGACAACCGCGGGGCTTCACTCGCCCGGCGTTGCGGCGGGCGCGTGCACGAACTCCGGGGGCCGTGTCCGTAGCCCCAGATCGATGGTGCGCTTCCGGTCCGGCAGGAAGCCGTTGTCCATGGCCCAGATGACCGCCTGGGTGCGCCGCTCCACGCCGATCTTGCGGTAGGCCGAGCGGATGTAGCTCTTGATCGTGTTGGGGCTGGCGAAGGCGCGCTCGGCAATTTCCTTGTTGCTCAGGCCATGAGCGATGAGGGCCACGACCTCGGCCTCGCGCGGAGAGAGCCCCGCGGACCGGCCGGGCCAGTCCCCTGCGCCGCCGACGCTCGTCTCATCCTCTCCGGTCATGATGACGGTCTCGCCGTTCATGATCCGCTCGAGCGCCTCGACGACGACGGGTCCCGTCAGCACCTTGGAGAGGTAGCCACTGGCACCGCCGGCCATCGCCTGCCGGATCAGGTCCGGCTCGAGGTTCCAGCTGTAGATGACGACCTTGGCGCCGCTGTCGCGGACGTAGTCCTCCAGGTCGATGCCGTTGCCAGTGACCTGGCCGAACGTGTCGAAGAGGACGATGTCGACGTCGGTCACGACCGGTAGCGACGCCCCGGTCTCGACCACGTCGATCCGCTCGTCAGCCAAGAACGAGGCAACTCCCGCGATCACTACTGCGTAGTCATCGACGATGGCCAGGCGGAGTGGACGCTCCACTGGGTCCATGCCCCGCACACTACGTGCACGGTCAAGACACCGCAGTCGAGTTGGGATACGCGTGCAACGTGTCCGGATGGCCCTACGCTTCGGGCCATGCGCCGATCCATCGAACTCGCTGACCGTCACCTTGGACCGGTGGAACCTGTCGATGTCTGACGTCGTCGACTACCAGGGCATCCTGGCGCAGGTGCTCGCTGACATCGAGCCGAAGATCGGACTCGGCGACGTTGCGACCCACATCCCCGCGCTCGGCACCGTGGACCCGAACCAGTTCGGCATGGCCGTGGCCGATCTCGACGGCAACGTGACCGGTGTGGGTGCCTTCGAGGTGCCGTTCTCGGCGCAGAGCGTCACCAAGGTCTTCGCGCTGGCGCTGGTCATCGCCTCCGAGGAGGGCAACCTCTGGAGTCGGGTCGGCCGTGAGCCATCCGGTAGTGCGTACAACTCGTTGGTCCAGCTCGAGGTCGAGAACGGCATCCCGCGCAACCCGTTCATCAACGCCGGCGCCCTCGTCACCACCGACCGCCTGCTCAGCCTGACGGGAGACGCCCGTGGCGCCGTCCTGCGGTTCCTGCAGGAGGAGAGCGGCAATCCTTCGATCGACTTCGACGCGGCGGTCGCCGGTTCGGAGATCGAGCACGGTGCGCGCAACGCCGCGCTGGGCTACTTCATGGCCAGCCACGGCAACATGGAGAACCCGGTCCCGGAGGTGCTGGAGCACTACTTCTGGCAGTGCTCGATCCGCGCGAGCTGCCGGGACCTTGCCCTGGCCGGGGGGTTCCTGGCCCGACGCGGCGTACGCGCCGACGGCACCCGTCTGATCACCGGCAACGACGCCAAGCGCATCAACGCGATCATGCTCACCTGCGGCACGTACGACGCGGCGGGCGACTTCGCCTACGGCGTCGGCCTGCCCGGCAAGAGCGGCGTCGGCGGCGGGATCCTCGCCATCGTCCCGGGCGAGTGCGCCGTGTGCGTGTGGAGTCCCGGCCTGGACGCCCGTGGCAACTCGGTCGCCGGAGTCGCCGCCCTGGATCGGTTCACCACCCTCACCGGCGTCTCGGTGTTCTGACACCTAAGGTCGACCTGTGAGCGAGCTCCCCGTCCTGGACGCCAACGATCAACGCATCCTGGGTGCCCTGCTGGAGAAGCAGACGACGGTGCCGGCGTCCTATCCCCTGACCGCGAACGCGTTGGTCGCCGCCTGCAACCAGTCGAACAATCGCGACCCCGTCATGGACCTGGACCTCAGGGTCGTCGAGCAGACCGCGCGCGACCTCAAGGATCGCGGACTGCTGCGGATCGTGTGGGCGCCCACCGGTCGACGAACGCTGAAGTATCACCAGATCCTCGACGAGCACCTCGGCCTCGAGCCCGACGAGCGAGCCCTCCTCACGGTGCTCCTGCTCCGCGGCGAGCAGGCACCGGGGGAGCTGCGCTCCCGGACAGAACGACTGCACGCCTTCTCCGACCGGGCTGAGGTCGAGACGTGCCTGGTTCGGATGGCGGAGCGCCCTCAACCTCTCGTCCGCGAGCTCGAACGGCGACCCGGTCAGCAGGACGCTCGATGGATCCATCTCCTCGGACCGGTCCCTCAACTGACCGCCGTGGCCCAGTCGGTCGATCGCGACACGGTCATCGCCGAAGGAACAGAGGTGCGCGACGAACGCGTCAGGTCGACGTACGACACCGTCGCCGCTGCCTATGCCGATCATCTCGTCGACGAGCTGGACGGGCTGCCGTTCGAGACCTGGCTGCTCGACCGGTTGGTCGCCGGCGCCGCCGGACAGCCTGTCGTGGAGCTCGGATCGGGACCGGGACACGTCACGGCATACCTGGCCGGTCGTGGGGCCGACGCGACGGGGATCGACCTGTCGCCCGCGATGGTGGCCGAGGCCCGCCGGCGCTTCCCGGCGCTGACCTTCGAGGTGGGCGATCTGCGACGGCTGAGCCGTCCTGCCGCGAGCGCGGGGTGGGCGGCGGTGCTGGGGTGGTACTCCCTCATCCACCTCGCGGCTTCCGAGCTGCCCGCCGCGATCGCGGCCCTGGCCCGCCCGCTCGCGCCCGGCGGATGGCTGGTCCTCGCGATGCACGCCGGGACCGAAGTCCGCCACATGGACGAGTGGTTCGGCCACGAGGTCGACCTCGACTTCGTGCTGCACGATCGTGCGGACGTGGTCCGGACCGTCGAGGCGGCCGGACTCGTCGACCTCGAGTGGTACCTGCGCGGGCCGGTCGTTGCTCGGGGTGAGACCACCGATCGCCTGTACGTCGTCGCTCGCAAACCCGGATAGGTGGTGCGGTGCGGATGAGGGTCCGGGCTGCCGTGCTCGACGATGCGCCCGCGTTGGGGCGGGTGATGGTCGAGGCGTGGCTGTCGGCGCACCGCGGCCAGATGCCCGACCCGGTGTGGCAGAAGCGTGTCGAGGAGTGGACGCCGGATGTGTCTGCGCAGGCGTGGGCACGGCTGCTTTCCGAGCGGGCTGGTGGCGACCCTGCACGCGTCGTGCTCCTGGTCGCTGAGGAAGACCCCGGCGATCCACTGGCACTGGTGCTGGGCACTGAGGCCGAGGACGACGAGTCAGGAGCAACCGCCCAGGTCAATGCCCTGTATGTGCTGCCGGATCGTCAGGGGCAGGGCATCGGGCGGCGGCTTCTCCAGGACGCAGCAGGGGAGTTGGCCCTGCTCGGCTTCTCACGGCTCCGCGTCGGTGTCCTGAGCGCCAATCTCGCCGCTCGGGCCTTCTACGAAGCAATGGGTGGGCACGAGATGGGCCAGCGGACATTCGATGAAGAGGGCTACCCGCTCCCCGAGACCGTCTACGGGTGGCCCGACCTCACCGCGCTGATCGGCTAGTTGATAGTCCCGGTCGATGTTGACCGGCTGGCAGATCGCCACGCGAAGTACCCCAGCCCCATGGCGCCCAGGGCCATCGGGACGCTGGTCACGAGTCCGAGTGCACCATCACCGGGGACGATGAAGGTGACGACGGTGAAGAGCAACGAGATCGGCACCCACACCGGCACCACGTTGGCCCGGAACAGTCCGACGCACTGGAGGACGGTGCCGAGGACCGCCAGGAGCGCACCTGGGACCAGGAACGCGAACAGGTGCCCCTGGTCGTTGTTGGCCGCCTCGATCACCGCGCTGCCGATGGTCGGGTCCAGGCCGGGATCCGTGGGGTAGTAGTACGCCGACGCCCAGCCGGCGACGCCCGTGGCCTGCATTGCGATGCCCACCCACATCAGCGAACCGCCGACGGTGGCCCAGCCGCTGCCGCGCTCCCGGACCAGGAACATCGTCGCGATCGCCTGGAGTGGAACGTTGACGAGGCCCACCACCGCGAGCACGCCCAGCAGCCCCCACCACAGCTCGCGGTCGGGAGCGATCGCCGCGTAGGAGTAGGTCTCGCTGCCGCCCTCTGCCTCGGGCCACAGGAGTCCGCCGACGGCGGCAGCGACGGCGGTGAGGCTGAGGGCAACCGCGAGCAGCTTCACGCGCGTGACCGTGGAGCTGTCGATGGCCCGGACGGCGCTACTACGCATGGTGGTCGTCACCTCCCCGCCACTGCCGCCGGCTGTCGCCGGATGACCTGGACGAGCTCGTCGCGGCTCGGCCCCTCGCTGAGCGGAGGTCGCCAGCCGCGCTCGTAGACAGCGCGGGCAAGCGGCTCGGCAGGCTCCAGGGTGGCCGGCAGTCCGGTCATCAAGAGGTAGTCGGCGGCGTACGGCGCGATCCGCGGCTCCGCCGGCAAGGCGTCTGCGATGAGGTCGGACGTGAGCGGTGAGCCGAGGTCGATGTCCTCGCCCCGCCATCGCCGCGCCATACCGCCGTCGATGGCGATGTGGTCGGCCACCCAGGGCTTGATGCTCTTCTCACACCAGGCGTCGAACGGACCCGCCGCCGTGATCGGGTCGGTTCTCTCGTCGAGCAGCCGTAGCAGCGCCTCGATCTGCAGGCACGCCATGGCGACACCGCGCCCACGGGTGGGGGTCGTCGTGGCGACCGCGTCGCCCACGGTGATCAGGCCGGGGAGCAGGACCTGGCTGCGGTAGACGTTGCGAAGGGCGCCTCCCACGAGGACGGGCGATGTCGGGAAGGACCGGGCAGGTTCGGTCCACTCGGCCAGGACCGGGATGGCGGCGCAGGCTGCCTCGTAGGCATCGAGCGAGTGCAGCAGCTTGAGCTCGGGGTCCGCCGTCGGCCGGACCAGGACGACGGAGAAGTGGCGACGCTCGTGGAGGAAGACGAGGCACTGGTAGCCGCTGAACTCGCCGATGAAGCCCAGGGCGGAGTTCATGGGGCCGGGGTCGCACCCAGCGCGGAGCTGGAAGGTGCGATTGACGTAGGCCAGGCCGCAGTCGCCTCCCAGCTGGTCTGCGGCCCGCTCCCCGCGAGCGCGCGAACCGACGCGTCCTGACCGACCGGACGCGTCGATCACGAGGTCCGCGGCGACCGACGTGCCGTCCACGGCCACGCCTCGGACGCGGCCACCCTCGAGGACGAGGCCGTCGACGTGCCCGGTGCGCAGCTGCAGTCCGGGGTGCAGCTCGGCGGCTTGTCTCAGCGCACGCTCCAAGGTCTCCCTGCGCGAGAGCATGCCGCTCATGACGGGATCGGCCTGCCGTCCGATGTCGATGGGGACCGCGCCGAGCCGCAGCCAGGCCTCGTACGCCGCCGACCACTCCTGGGACAGGAGCGTGCCGACCTGCGGTCGGAAGTTGTGCGCGTGTGCGAACTGCATCACCCCGCGACGTCGCCACCCGTCGGGGGAAGGCCCGGGATCGCGATCCACGGAGGTGACGCGATGCCCACGCCCGGCGAGGGCCGCGCCCACGATGAGTCCGGCGGGGCCGGAGCCGACCACGAGAACCTGCATGACAAGCCTCCGTAACACTGATGATAGAATCATTACACTGAGAGTCACCCCAAAGTTGGAGAGTTGTCAAGTGGTGAAAGCAAAGCGTTCCTACCGGTCCTCGCTGCGCGACGAGCAGGCGCGGACGACTCGCCGGACCATCGTCGAGGCCGGTGCCGCCCTCTTCGTCGAGCGCGGCTTCGCAGGGACCACGGTGGACGCCATCGCCGAACGTGCTGGAGTGAGCCGCAAGACCATCTTCACCTCGGTGGGCGGCAAGGTCGGCCTGCTCAAGCTGGCCGTCGACTGGGCCCTCGTGGGGGACGACGAGCCGGTGTCTCTCGACGAGCGGCCGGTGATTCGTGAGCTCGTGCAGGAGACGGACCCGCAGGCAGCGGTGGTGAAGTGGGCGCACATGGTGACCGGCATAGCCGCTCGGCTCGCCCTGCTCCACCCGGTGCTCACGGCGGCGGCCGACGTCGACAAACAGGCCGCGGAGCTCAACGCGATCTCGGAACGCAACCGTCTGGGCGGAGCCAGGGGCTTCGTCGAGCAGCTCCACAGCCTCGGAGCGCTCCGAGGCGACGTGAGCGTGGAGCGGGGGGCTGCCATGGCGTCGCTGCTGATGGATCCGCTGGGTTACCGCCGCCTGGTCCTCGAAGACGGCTGGACCGCCGACGAGTACGCCGACTGGGTCGTCCGCCTGACGGCCGCTTCCTTCCTGCCGCAGTAGCAGGGCGCTGAGGGCAGTGAGGCTGGCGACCGGGGAAGCCTCGCGTCAGGGCTTCTTGCCGGGTTTCGGTCTGCCCCCAGGCGGCCTGTGCTTCTTGGGCTTGGGTCCCTTCGCCTTGTGCTTCTTGGCCTTGGGCCTCGCGGGGTGCTGCTTCGGTTCGCCGACACGATGGCGCGGGGTTTGCGAGGCAGCCGGTGTCGGGACGACGACTGGTTCGACCGTGGTCGCGATGGTCGCCGAGGGCGAGTGAGCCGTGGCTCGAGGCGTTGCCTTGGACGCCGCTCTCGGGGCGGTCGAGTCCGAGGTGGAGGCGGCGACGTGGTCGTCGTCGACGGCAGTGAGCACGATCGCCGTGGTCAGCAGGAGGCCCGCGAAGACCACAGAAGCGATCACCGGCCCACCTCGACGGCGACGAGTGGCTGGCACGGAGACGGACGGCACCTCCGCCGTGGACGGAGGCGACGCAACCGACGTCGCCGGAGCGCGTCCCGCCAGGACCGTGAGGCGGTCCGCCACGGCGGCCGCCGTGGGCCGCTCCGCCGGGTCCCTGGTCGTCATGGTCGAGATGAGTGAGGGCCAGCCGGTCGGCAAGGACGCGGGGACGGTCGGAGAGCGGTGAAGCCTGGCGAAGGCGGCCTCGACGGGTGGGCCGTCGTACTCGCGGCGTCCGGTCAGGGCTTCGAGCAGGACGAGGCCGAGGGCGTAGACGTCTGCGGGGGTCGAGACGGACTCGCCGGCCACCTGTTCCGGGGCGAGGTAGGTGACCGTGCCGATCGTGTGGCCGGTCAGTGTCAGCGACGCCGAGTTCGCGCGACGGGCGATGCCGAAGTCGGAGAGCTTCGCTCGATCATCCGACGCAATCAGCACGTTGGCCGGCTTGACGTCGCGGTGGACGATCTCATGGGCGTGCGCATGGGCCAGGGCCTCGGCAACCTGGGCGCCGATCGTCGCGATCCGCGCCGCCTCGACCGGCCCGCCGACCAGCCACTCATCCATCGGCGCGCCGTCGACCAGCTCGAGCACCAGCCACGGGCGGTCATGGTCGACGCCGGCATCCAGGACGGTCACGACGTTGGGATGGCTGAGCATCGCCAGCAACCGCGCCTCGCTTGCGAACCGTTCCCGGTCGATGGCGCTGCCCTCACGGAGCAGCTTCACCGCCACGGCTCGGTCGAGGAGGCGGTCGCGAGCGCGCACCACATCGGCCATGCCACCCCGGCCGAGAGCGGCTCCCAGCTCGTATCGGTCGACCAGGACCGACGGGTCGCTCGTCATCGGACGGTGCACTCCATCATCTGGTTCGGCGAGAAGCCTCCAGCATGACCGTCCGTACGGCGGAGCGCTGCGCCCCTAGGGGTGGACTCGGAGCCCGAACCTCTCCCCGCGTCGACGCGCCTGCGATCAGGACTGCAACGTGTGGATCACGGCGACCTCGGTGAAACCGAGGCGGCGCAGGATCGGACCCGACGTGTCGTGCTGTGCCTGGACGGCGAGTCCGCCGCGCCCGAGCCGGACCGACTCGTCCCACCGAGCGCGAACGAGCGCGCGATAGCAGCCGATGCCACGTGCTCCGGGCAGGGTCGCCCCGCCGGCGAGGAACAGCCCGGCGGGGGAGAGGTCCGCCATGGCCCAGGCGACCGCTTTGTCGCGGTGCCACGCGAGCCACTGGAGGCCACCCCGTCGGGTACGCCGTCCGTAGGTCTCCTCGGCCAGCGATCTCGCCTCGGTCGCGGCCCGGTCGGTCCAGTGGGCCGCCGCCAGCATGATCTCCAGGCCGAGGCGGTGCTCCTCAAACGTGGCGACGCGGCGAACGCGCACGGCGTCGACGACCGATGCGGGTTCGTGGCCGAGTGTCATCGCGGCGCAGACCGGGTCGAGCGGCGGGTTGGGTGCGCGCAGACCCAACCGGCCGAGCTCGCTCGGCAGGTCTGCCGGTGTCGCGGACGAGCCCACGGACCAGGTCACGGGCGTGATGCCCGCGACCCGGTCCAGGATCTCGACGACGGACCGGTGCAGCTCGTCGGGTCGGCGCGGGAGGCGCAGGTGGCTCACGCTGGCCCATCGTCGCTCCGGCCCGATGACGACACATGAGCGGTCGTCGATGAAGCGCTGCGAGCCCTCCGGCGGTGGGACCGTGACGTCGGGGTCCTCGGCCAGCTCGGCCAAGCGCCGCTCAGCAAGGCCGGTCACGTGCTCACCCGCTGAGCGTCCAGCGTGCCCAGCTCGGCGATGTCGCGTCGCAGCGCGACCGACAGCAAGCCGTCGGTCAGCACACGCAGTCGTCGGGAGCGAACCGGGATGGCGCTGAGGTGGTACGAGCGGGTGACGAGGGAACCCAACCGCCCGCGCACGAGCATCCGGAAGACCCGCGCCACTCCCTGGCCACGGCCCAGGGTCGCCCCTTCGCCGATGCTGCGATAGGCGTACGGCGCCGTCGCGCCTCCGAGTGAGGAGGCCACCGTCCGTGCCTGCCGCACGGCGTGCTGGCACGTGGGGGGATCGAGTCGACCGGGCGTGGCCGCGTTCGGCACGGCAGCGCAGTCCCCGAGTGCCCACACGTCCGAGCACCCCTCGACCCGCAGGGACGAGTCCACGACGAGCCGGCCCTGCTGGTCGAGCGGCAGACCCCACCCACGAAGGAGCGGGTTCGCCATGACCCCGGCCGTCCAGACCACGGTCGCGGTGTCCAGGCGTCGGCCGTCGCCCAACGTCGCGGCCTGTGCGTCGATCGAAGCGAGCGTCGTGGCGGTCAGGATCTCGACGCCGTGACGGCGCAGCTGTGCCGACGTGTGCTGCGCGAGCCGGCGTGGCACCTCGCCGAGGATGCCCCGGCCCGCGTCGACCAGGACCCAGCGTTGGGGCACCCCCCTGAGCGCCCGATAGTGATGGAGGGCGTCCTCGACGAGCTGCCTCATCTCGGCCAGTGCTTCGACCCCGGCATAGCCGGCGCCGACGAAGACGAAGGTGAGGTGGCGCTTCGCGTTCACCGGATCGGCCTCGGCCAGGTCGAGCTGACGGACGACGTGGTTGCGCAGGCGGATCGCGTCGGCCAGGTCCTTGAACGTCATCGCGTGCTCCGCCAGGCCGGGGATCGGCAGCATCCGCGCGACGGACCCCAGGGCGATGACGAGACGCCGGTAGGACACCCGCACGTCCCCGATCTCCGTCTCGACCGCGACCGTTCGAGAAGCCAGGTCCAGCGCCGAGACCCGACCACGCAACAGCTCCGCATTCGGACACATCTCCCGCAGCGGCACGAACGCGTGCCGCGGCTCGAGAGCGCCGGCAGCGACCTCGGGCAGTAGGGGTGTGAAGAGCATCGAGCTCTCGGCACTCACGATGGTCGCCGTCGGGAGCCGACGGGCGACGTGTGCTCCACCGAAACCGCCACCGAGGATCAACACGCCGCCGCGGGCGTCCCGGTCCATCACGGTCTCCGCACGAGACAGGTGGCGCCGGCGATGGCGATGACCCGGTCGTCGGCGTCAGTCACCTGGGCGGAGGCCACCATCGAGCTCCTGCCCGGGTGGACGACCTCGCCGGTGCACGCGAGCGGTCCCGACGTGAGGACTGCCGGGCGCAGGAACCGTACGTTCAGCTCGCCGGTGACATAGCCGACAGCTGGTGGCAGCAGCGAGTGGACGGCGCAGCCCATCGCGGTGTCCAGCAGGGCGGCGAGGACGCCGCCATGGACGATGCCGAAAGGGTTGAGGTGATACTCACCCAGCTGGAGCCTGAACGAGACCCGACCCGGTTGTGCCTCGAGGGGCTCAATGCCCAGCGTCTCGACCGCTGGCGGCAGCGGCAACGCGCCGGCGCCGATGGCCGTCAGGACGGCGAGGCCGTCGAGGTCGATGCCAGCGAGGCGCGTGGGCTCCTGGTCCTCCCAGCCGTAGGTGCGTTGCCTGATGTCAAGCGTCATCTCGTCCTCCCGAAGTTGAGTGCTGCAGCCGGTCACCGGCGGTGGTGGGTAGCCCGTCCGCGTGGGCGGCCCGTTGTCGGCGCCACACCAGACAGCCCGTCACGGCGATGATCGAGTAGGTGGTGCCGAGCAGGTAGTCGAGCCGGGCATGGTCGTCGCCGGTCACCATGGTGAAGAAGAAGCGGCCACCGGTGGCGTTGAGGGCCGCGTGCCAGATGGCCACCAGCCACCAGTTGCCGTTGCTGGCGCGCAGGACGAGCAGCATCACCATGGTGAACGCCGCGTTGCCGACGATGCCGAGGAACCACGACAGCCCACCGTCGAGCATCATCGGCAGGTGCCAGAGGATCCGCATGGAGGCAGCGAGCGCCCACGCGACCAGCAAGCCGTGTCGACGAAGCAGGCGCGGCGCGGCGAACAGCATCCAGCCGGCCTCTTCCCCGATCCCGACGAAGATCAGCATGGCAATGAAAATGCCGAGCATCTGCGGCCACTCGCCGAGCTGGCCCGACGTGGGCCAGGGCGCGCCCCAGGCGTGGTTGATGACCACCAGCAGCAGCGAGATCGTCGCCGGGGCCAGTACGGCGAGGAGGTACCAGCCAGGTGCGGCGCGCCAGCTCCGGAACTGGCCCCACCACGAACGGAGCTCGACTCGCCCGAGGCAGGACAGGACGACGACCGTCGCGATCACCGGGCCGAGTGGGAAGTTCTCGGCTCCCGAGCCGCCGCTCAGGAGGGCGCGGATGTAGGGGTTCCACCCGATCAGGCAGGCCAGCAGGAAGAAGCTGACGAGCGGGAACCTCCGCACGAACGCTCGAGCACTCATGACGAGACCGCCATCGTCTGAGCTGCGCGGGCCAGCATGCGGCGTACGACCAACGGGTGGATCGGGCGGACCAGCGCGAAGTAGGCGCGACCTCGTCGGTTGCGCAGCGCGACGACCGTGGTCAGCACGACGCGACCCGGCTCCACGAGCACCGAGGCGCGGAAGGCAAGGTGGGACTGGTCGGTGCCGAGAAGCACCTCGTGCTCGGCGCGCAGCCGCGTGGCGAACACGTGGCGCCCGCCGCGCTCGATCCCGACCGCCCGGACCAGCACCTCGCGCGCACCGAACAGGGTGCGAACCACCGGCGATGGTGGAGCACGGAAGACAGCGTCCGCCCACTCCTGCGGGTCGCGCCGCCCGCCGGGCGGGATCGCGACGGCGAACGCGTCCGACCAGTCGACGTCGGGCAGGGCGTGCCTGAGCAACGAGCTGCTCGGTGGGCGGGTGGCGACGACGCGACCATGGTGGGCCGGTCGTGCGGAGCGGGGGTGGATCTCAGGTCCGGCATCTGACCGGACCGACTGCAGGTGAGCGGTCATCATGATCTCCTCCATACGCCTCCGTATGGAGGACGCTCCGTACGGTACCGTATGGCCATGCCGAATGGGAAGAGAGAATCTCTCGCAGCTGCGGACTGGACGCTGGCCGCCCTCAACGCCCTGGCCCGCGGGGGCCTCGCCGCCGTGGCGGTCGAGCCGCTCGCGAAGGAGCTGGGGACCACCAAGGGGAGCTTCTACTGGCACTTCGCCGACCGGCAGGCCCTGGTGGCGGCAACCCTCGAGCTGTGGGAACGCCGCGACACCGGGCAGGTGATCGCGGCCATCGACGAGACCCTGGATGCGGAGACGCGGCTGCGCAACCTGCTACGGCTGGCGTTCACCTCGGTGCTGGACCGCTCGGCGAGCGGCGCTGGCACGGTGGAGCTCGCCCTGCAGGCAAGCGCGGCACTACCCTCCGTCGCGCCCACGCTCGACCGGGTGACGAAGCGACGACTCACCCTTCTCACGAAGCTCTACACAGAGCTGGGGCTGTCGCGTGCTGCCGCACGCGACCGTGGCCTGCTCGCCTACACCGCGTTCCTCGGCCACGCGCAGATCGCGCACGCCACGCCCGACCTGCTCCCCAGCGGTCGGGCGTTCACCGCCCACGTCAACCAGGTCGTCGAGGCGCTCGTCCACGTCGGCAGGTGATCTCTCCGGTAGTGGAGCGGAGAGGGAATGGCAGCCTCAGGAGAGAGCGCGATCCGTCAAGAACCCCCCTGAGGGGGTGCCACACCACCGATCAGCCGCTCTAGCGTCGACACGAGGGTCCGCGACCGGGGGGTTCGGCGGGCCACCTCCGACCGCCCGCCGACTCGAGATCGGCGGGCGGTCGTCGCGTTCCGGCCTACGCTGCCGGGGTCAGCTCACGCTCGGGTGCTTCCACAGCGCTCGTGTCGGTGCGCCAGACCCTGGCCCTGGCCAGGAACAACGCCCCGAGCACCGCCACAGCGGCGAAGGTGGCGATGCCGCTCTCGCCGGCGACGTACGCGAAGTCGGCCTCCGAGGTGGCCACGAGTGCTCCCGCCCCGACCGCGAACGCGGTGTTGACGGCACCGTGGGCCATCGCCACCGGCCAGACGGTGTGGGTGCGGTCCCACAGGTAGGCGTAGAAGACACCGCCCATCGTGATCGTGGCCACCACGATCGGGGCCACGAGCCAGCGACTGCCGTGCTCGTCGTACGTCGTGGCGATCAGGATCAGCGGCAGGTGGAAGCAGCCGTGCACGAAGCCGGTGATGAGCGCCGCCCGACGACGGCTGGTGAGCTGCTGGATCCTCGGCAGCATGTAGCCGCGCCAGCCGAGCTCCTCGGACAGGAAGAGGACGGTCATGAACGCCAGCGTGCTGGCCAGGTTCAGGCTCCAGGACGCGACGCCGGACGACGTGATGTCGATGTCGCGCAGGTCTGCGACGTCGAGCACGAGTGCTGCGGCGTACGCGCTGCCGGCGAGGAGCATCGGCACGAACAGGGCGAACGCCCACAGGCGCTTGCCCGAGCGGTTCAGGCCGAACTCGCCCCACATGGCGCGACGCTTGCCGCGGGGGACGGTGGTGAAGGTGATGACGACCAGCGCCACGACCGGCGCGAAGGCGCTGAGCAGCACGTTGATGTGCGCGTGCGGCATCGCGACGGCGATGCCGATGGCGATGGAGAAGGCGATGGCGAGGTAGGTCATCGCTTCGCGAAGTGGGCGTGGCATGGGGAACCTCCGTTGCTGGACCGGCCTGGCTGGCCGCTCCACCAATCTCGCTCCCGGCGGGGGTGGCGCACATCTGTCCGAGGTCGCGAGACGGAGAGACCCGAGGAATAGCTCAGGTGCTCCCGGGGACGGTCAGGCCCGACTCGTAGGCGTGCATCACCAGCTGCGCGCGATCACGGCACTCCAGCTTGGACAGGAGGTGGCTCACGTGGGTCTTCACGGTCCCGTAGCCCATGTGCAGCGAGTCGGCTATCTCCTGGTTGGACAGACCCCGCGAGACGGCGACCAGCACCTCGCGCTCACGGTCGGTCAGACCGTCGTCGGCCGGGGACAGCGGACGACTCGGCAGGGCGGCGAACTGCTCGATGAGACGCCGCGTGACCGATGGCGCGAGCAAGGCATCCCCGGCGGCCACCACCGCGATGGCCTCGAGCAGCTGGGCCGGCCGGGTGTCCTTCAACAGGAATCCGCTGGCGCCGGCGCGGAGGGCCTCGTGGACGAGCTCGTCGTCGTCGAACGTGGTCAGGACGAGGACGTGCGTGCTGGCGCACCGGGGATCGGCCATGATCCGTCGCGTCGCCTCGAGTCCGTCCATCCGCGGCATCCGGACGTCCATCAGGACCACGTCGGGGTTGGTACGCCGACACAGGCTCCAGGCTTCCGCACCGTCGCCCGCCTCGCCGACGACCTCGATGTCGGCGCTGGAACCCAGGAGCACGACGAATCCGGAACGGACCAGCTCCTGGTCGTCGACCACCGCCACCCGGATCATGACGCCGCCTCCATCGAGGACGGCAGATGGGCGGCGACCCTGAACCCGGTGCCGTCGAGCGCGCCGTACTCGAGAACGCCACCCAGGAGCCGGGCGCGCTCACGCAGTCCCAGGAGTCCGTGCCCGCCTGGTCCGTCCTGCACGGGGGACGGGGTCCTGCCTCGACCCAGGTCGCGCACCTCGACGTCGACCCCGTCCGCCACGTAGGTCACCCGCACCTCCGCCTGCTTCGCGAGCGAGTGCTTGAGCACGTTGGTCAACGACTCCTGCACGATGCGGTAAGCCGTCAGCTCGATGGCGGCGTCCAGCGCGCGCACCGGCCCCGCGACGGTCAGGACGACGTCGATGCCCGCCTCCCGCACGTCTCGTACCAGGCCGTCGAGGTCGTCGATGGTCTGCATCGGTGACACCGTCACGTCGGCGTCCTCCGCTCGGAGCAGACCCAGCATCCAGCGGGTCTGGGTCAATGCCTTGCGACTGGTCTCGGCGATGATCTCGAGCGCGCGCTCGGCTGCTGCGACGTCGGATCGGATGACGTGCCCGCCGACGCCGGCCTGGACGGCGATCAGGGACATGCTGTGCGCGACGACGTCGTGCAGCTCCCGGGCGATCCGCAGCCGTTCCTCGACCACGGCCCGGGCCGCCAGCTCCCGAGCGGTGGCAGCCTCCTGCTCCGCGATCCGTAGCCGCTCGGACTGCTGGGTGCGGCGCGAGCGGATGGCGTCGCCGAGTGCCCAGGCGGTGAGCAGCAGCGCACAGGCCTGCAGGAGGTCGGAGGTGCCCAGGTCGGGGACGTCCAGCACTGCGAGGCCGATGAACGTGAGCAGGCAGACGCCCAGGCCCACCAGGGCATCCCTGCGTCGGCCGTGCGCCGCAAGGGAGTAGAGGCTGAACAACAACAGCACCGAGAGCAGGCCGATGTAGTGGTCGGTGAGCGTGACGACGAGGCAGCACGCCACGAACACGGCGAACGAGGCCACCGGCCGTGATCGGCGCCAGATGAGGGACAGCCCGGCCACGAGGGTGACGGCGACGGACAACGGGTCGCCGGGCTCGAGCCGCGAGTCGATGTCGGCGACATCGGTGCTCAGCAACGAGGCGACAGCCATCGCCGCTGCAGCCAGCCCGATCGCGAGGTCGAGGTGGGGCGACAGGCGCCCGGTCAGGGTCGCCCACGCTCCGAGGTCGTACGACTGCTCGGCCGGCCGACCTGTCATTCCCGCAGGCTACGCCAGCAGGGAGGCCGCGAACCTCTGTCTTCAGACAGAGGGGTTGATGGCCGCGTAGGCCCTCGCGACCTGCGCACCGAGGCGCGCGTTGTTGTTCACGAGCGCGATGTTCGCGGTGAGGCTGGCGCCGCCGGTGATCTCGACGATCCGGCCGAGGAGGAACGGGGTGGCTTCCTTGCCGTGCACGCCGGCGGCGTCCATGTCGTGGATGGCCTGCTCGATGACGGAGTCCATCTCGCTCGCGGGGATCTCGTCCTCCTCGCGGATCGGGTTCACCACCGAGACACCGCCGGCGATTCCGAGGTCCCACTTGGCCGCCATGAAGCCGGCGACCTCCTCGGGGGTGTCCGCGCGCATCGGCGACTCGTGGCCGCTCCCGCGGGAGAAGAACGCCGGGAACTCGTCGGTGCCGTAGGCCAGGACCGGGACGTGCAGGGTCTCCAGCGTCTCCAGGGTCAGGCCGATGTCGAGGATGGACTTCACGCCGGCGGAGACGACGGCGACGTTCGTCAGCGACAGCTCGGTCAGGTCGGCGGAGGTGTCGAAGGTCTGCTGCGCACCACGGTGTACGCCGCCGAGCCCGCCGGTCACGAACACGCTGATGCCCGCCAGCGCGGCCAGGCGCATGGTCGCGGCAACGGTGGTGGCGCCGTGGGCGCCGCGCGAGATGACGTACGGCAGGTCGCGGACGCTGACCTTGGCGACGTCGGGGTGGGTCGCGAGCAGCTCGAGGTTCTGCGCGTCGAGGCCGATGCGGGGCTTGCCGTCGAGCACCGCGATCGTGGCGGGGATGGCGCCGCCCTCGCGGATGATCCGTTCGACCTCGGTGGCCATCTCGACGTTCTGCGGGTAGGGCATGCCGTGGCTGATGATCGTGCTCTCCAGCGCGACGACGGGGGCGCCGTGGGCCAGGGCCTGGGCCACCTCGTCGGTGAGGACGAGGGAGGGGTGGGGCCCGGCGTGGGAGGTGGTCATGCGGGTTCCTTCTGGTCGAGTGCGGCCTGGATCAGACGCGGGGTGAGGTCCGGGCGGACCGTGTGCGGGCTGGCGATCGTGAGTGCTGCGGCCGCGTGCCCGAAGCGGGCGGCCTGTTCGGGGGTGCCGCCGTCGAGCAGGACGTGGCAGAAGGCGGCGAGCATCGAGTCGCCGGCGCCGGTGACGTCCTCGACGACGGTGGGCAGGGCGGGGATCTCGATCAGCTCGTCATCGGTGGCGAGCCAGGAGCCGCGCTCGCCCATCCGGATCCACACGAGCTCGACGCCGCGCTTGTGGAGGGCCGCGGCCGCCGTACGCACCTGCTTGTCCGTGCGGGCCGGCAGGTCGGTGAGAGCCGCGAGCTCGTCGCGGTTGGGGGTGACGGCGTGGATGCGGCCGTCCAGCGCGTCCTTGAGGCCGGCCGCCTTGGGCACGCTGACCGGTTCGAAGATGGTGCGCACGTCACCGGAGAGGTCGAGAGCGTGCTCCAGGGCCTCGAGCCCGAGGTTGCCGTCGACGACCAGCACTCCGGCGGTCGCGATCACGTCACGCGCGGCCTGGAGCTGGTCGGGGCCGAGGTCGGCGGTGGCGTCCATGTCGGCGATCGCGACGATCAGCTCGCCGTCGGCGTCGAGGACGGCGGTGTAGGTGCCGGTGGGCCGGTCGGTGCGGGCGACGTGCTCGATCCGCACCCCCGCGGCCGCGGTGTGGTTGAGGAGGTTCTCGCCCAGCGGGTCGCGACCGACGATGCTGACGAGGTGCACGCGGTTGCCGAGCCGGGCGAGGTTCTCGGCGATGTTGCGCCCGACGCCGCCCGGTGCCATCGAGCCATGACCGGGGTTGCTGGTGTGGCTGGTCGCGCGCGCGTGGCTGCGGGCCTTGAGGTCCATGTTGGCGCCGCCGATCACGACCGCCCCCGGGCTCTCGGCGAGGACGTAGCCGCGGCCGAGGATGACGCCCTTCTTGCCGAGGTTGGAGATGTGCACGTTGATGGAGGCGCGGGTGGTGCCGAGCGCGGCGGCGAGTGCTTCCGAACCGATCAGCGGGTCACGTCGCAGCAGGTCGATGATCTGTTGCTCGCGGTCGGTCAGCACCTAAGGAGGATAAAGCAGACTTACTCTGACAAGCAACTGGCCGAGGGTTGTCGGGTGCTGTGGACGCTTGCCGCGCGGTATGCCCAGACTGAACGTCCATGTGGACGTTCAAGCAGGGATCTGACGCTCAGCGGCGGCGGAAGAACGACGCCGGGTTGAGGGGCGCGAGGGCGATCCGCCAGGCCGGCGACCTGGAGGCGATGCGACGTCGCTGTTCGGTGACGGACTCCCAGAACGGTTCGGGGGAGGACGGCTCGGTAGGCGTGAAGACCGCGATGTCGGCGTCCCGCGCGAGCCTGGTCGGCACGCCGAGGGCGCGAGCCTGGGCCGGCCGCGTGCTGGCAGGAGGTACGGCGACGCCGAGATCTCGCGCCGTGTCGAGCAGCTCCTCCCAGCCGCCGAGATAGGCGGCCGCGGCAGGCGACGAGCGCCGGCGCCGGCGGCGTACGCCCTTGGCGACCGGGATCAGCACGACCGAGGCGGGGATGAGCAGGAACAGCGGCCAGCGCGGGAGCGGGACGTCGTCCTTGGCCTGGTCCTGCGCGACCTCGGGCTCGGGCAGGTCCTCGGGCGGCTGCTCCTCCTCGGGGCGCGTCTGGTCGTCCCGCTCGGGTGGCAGCTTGACCGGCGTCAGCTTCGCGTCGTCGCGCTTCGGCGCCCGGTGGCCCATGAACTCGGAGGTCTCCAGCACTCGCCACGACCCGTCGGCGACCCGGATCTCCACCCAGGCGTTGAGGTGCTTGCCCTTGATCACGCCGTTGTTGTCGAGGACCGTGCCGACGGCGACGCGAGCAGGGACGCCGAGGCGGTTCGCGAGCAGCGCCATCGTTGCGGCGTACTGCTCGTCGTTGCCCACCATCGCCGGGGCGTTGACGAAGCCCTCGTCCAGCCGGAGGGAGTCCTGGCCGGCCTCGAACTGCGTCTCCCAGCCGAAGGCGCCGTCGCTGTAGCGGCCGCGCGTCCGCAGCCGGTCGGCGATCCTGAAGATCGCCTGCATGTCGGTCTTCGCACCCAGCGACCAGGCCTGGGCGGGGATGTCGAGGAAGGCCGCCGCGTCCTGGAGCGTGGTGTCGGGCGTGGGCCAGGGCTTGTTCTTCTCGGTCAGCCGGTCGGCGACGGGGACGGCCGAGATGACGTAGTCCTCGCGGAGGTCGAGCCCACCGGGCAGCAGCGCGGTGTCGGTGGCGCGGTTGTAGCGCAGGTCGGGCAGCCGGTCGCTGGCGTAGTCGTCGTAGAACTCGAAGGCCTGCATCGCGCCGATGGTCGGCACCCACGGCAGGTCCCAGCGACTGCGCACGAAGAACGTGAAGAGCTGCTCCTCGCCGGACGCCGGGTTGTCGATGCGCGAGGAGACGCGCAGGAAGCGGTCGGAGAAGTCGGTGGGACTGGTGTCGTTGGCGGCGTACCACCGCGTGCCGTCGTAGCGGTCGAGCACCGCCACCCGCACGCGGGTGCCCGTCCTGGCGCCGCGCACGCGGAAGAGCTTGGTGTCCGCGAGGTTGTCGTAGACGCCGGGCCCCTGGTCGCGGAAGCGTCGGAAGGCCGACAGCGGGGTCTCGATGTACGCCGCGTCGTACGGCGTCACCGCTTCGCGCAGCACGAGGCGACGGTCCGGCGCGATGGAGTCGATGAACGGCAGCGTGGCCGCGGCCACCACACCGACGACGAGCAGGGCAGACACGAACCGGCCGAACGGCACCACCCCGAGGCTGGGATCGGCCTTCCGGCCGGCCTCGATGCGCATCCCGCGGTGGCCGATCCACACCAGGGCCACGCCACCGAACGCGACGCCCTGGAGCACCACCGAGAACGCCTGCGGGAAGCCGAGGAACAGCACCAGCACGAGCATGGCGAACAACGGCAGCACGGGAAGAGCGGCCCGGCGGCTGCGCAGCGCCATCGCGGTCGCCGTGCAGCTGAGGAAGTAGGTCAACGCATAGGCGATCAGCAGCACCGCGCCCGTGCTGTCCACGGGTGGCGCGGTCTCGACGAGCGTGAGCCACGAGGTCGCGGTGCCGGACAGCACCCGGTTGATCACCTCGGCGTCGGGGATCCCGAGGAACAGCCCGGAGGCGCCGAGCGCGAGCGCTCCGGCGGTGAGCAGGTAGGGCACCGACATGGTCGACAGCACGAAGTCCATGCCGAGCCGGAAAGTGATGAGGAGCAGCGCCCAGGCCATCCCGATCGCGGTGCCGGCGGCGGCCACCACCAGCCAGCCATAGCCCGCGAAGGTGGGCCAGAAGCCGCTCATCGCGATGGCGGTGAGGACCACGATCGCCAGCAGGTCGATGCCCGCATAGCGAGGGAGAGGACGCGTGGGCAGGCTCATGACGACGCCGCCATCACACCGGGCAGCTCGGCCAGCGACGCCACGGTGATGACCTCGTAGCCGTGCTGGCGCAGCACCGACGGCGTCTCGCCGGGCGAGGCACGCAGCACGACGCAGCGCGTCTCGGCCGGCACCATCACCAGCGCCGCTGCCAGCTCGTCGAGATCGGGGGCGGCAGCGCCGGTGACGACGAAGAGCAGGCTGGTCTCCGGCGCGAGGATGATCGCCTGCTGGATCTGACCGGCCAGCGGTTCCGCGGCGGGCTCGCGCTCCACCCGGCAGGTGGCGTCGAGCACGGCCCCGGCCGGCACCGAGGTGATCTGCTCGCTTCCGCTCAGCAGGCTGACGTCGTACTCCTCCCGCGCAGCGCACATGATCAGCGAAGCTGCGATGGAGACGCCGAGCTCGTACTCGTCGTCGGAGCGATAGGACGCGGGCGTCGGGTCGAGCACGACGGTGGCGTGGTTGCGTCGCGTGTCGTGGTACTGCCGCACCAGCAGCTCGCCGGCGCGCGCGGACGAACGCCAGTGCACGTGCCTGAGGTCGTCGCCGGGGACGTACTCACGCAGCGCGTGGAAGGCCAGGTCGCTCATCGAGACGCGGTCGCTCGGCACGCCCTCCAGGTCGCGGACCTGCCCGGAGCCGAGCGACGACAGCAGTGCCATCCGCGGCCGGACGTAGAGCTCGATCGGGTCGCACCACTGGACGGTCTTGCGCAGCAGGCCGAGGGGATCGGTGCGTACGGCGGTCGCCGGGCCGACGTCGAGCACGCCGCGCTCGAGGTCGTCGACGACCGCGTCGTAGCTCTTGCGCTCGGCCGGCGGCAGGGTCGGCATCCGCAGCCACACGTCGCGCTCGCCGACCGGGAGGTTGACGAGTGGCTGCCACAGCGACAGCCGGCCCTGGTTGGTCGCGGACAGCGTGATGTCCACGCGCTCGCCGGCCACGGCGCGTGGCGGGCGCAGCGCCAGCGCGGCGTCCACGCGCATCGGGATCAGCAGCCACGGGACGGCCAGCAGCACCGCCAGCCCGCACATCAGCGCGACCAGGCGCAGCTCGACGATGTCGGTCCAGGCCGAGCCCGCCCACGCGGCGAGCGCGAGCAGGATGACCGCGCGACCGGTGGCGGTCGGCACGCGCAGGAGCGCGAGTGCTCCTCGGGCCAGCCCGGTCATGGTCAGTCGCGCGCAGTCGGGGGCTCGACCGAGCCCAGCAGCCGCTCGATCACGTCGTCCACCGAGACGCCGCTGAACTGCGCCTGCGGGTCGAGCAGCAGCCGGTGGCAGAGGACCGGAGCGGCCAGGGTGGTGATGTCGGAGGGGACGACCGTGGTGCGGCCGTCGGCGGCGGCCCAGGTCTTCGCGACCCGGACCAGGGCCAGAGCGCCACGGGCGGAGAGCCCCATCTTCACGTGGGGGAGCACGCGGCTGGCCTCGGCGAGCTGGCGCACGTAGCGGACGACCGCGCGGTCGACGTACACCTCACCGGCGAGGCGCGTGAGGTCGGTGACGACCTGGCGGCTCGCGACGGGCGTCACGAGCGAGGCGCGGTCGCGCACGGCCGAACCGAGGAGGAGCTCCTCGGTGGCCTCGGCGTCGGGGTAGCCGACCGAGGTCTTCATCAGGAAGCGGTCGAGCTGGGCCTCGGGCAGGCGGTAGGTGCCGGCCTGCTCGATCGGGTTCTGCGTGGCGATCACCATGAACGGGTGGGGTACGGGGTGGGTGATGCCGTCGACGGTGACGTGCCCCTCCTCCATCACCTCGAGCAGTGCGGCCTGCGTCTTGGGCGAGGCCCGGTTGATCTCGTCGGCGAGCACGATGTCGTGGAAGATCGGGCCCTGGTGGAAGTCGAAGGTGCCCTTGTGCTGGTCGTAGACCGTGACGCCGGTGACGTCGGTGGGCAGCAGGTCGGGGGTGAACTGGATGCGCGCGTGCGTGCCCTCGATGGTGTTGGACAGCGCGCGGGCCAGCATCGTCTTGCCGGTGCCGGGCAGGTCCTCCAGCAGCAGGTGGCCCTCGGAGAGCAGGCAGGTCAGCGCGAGCCGGACGACATGGTCCTTGCCGAGCACGGCCACGCCGATGTTGTCGGCCATCTGGGAGAACGCCGCCGCGAACCACGTCGCCTGCTCGCCGGTGAGCGAACCGGTCGTGGCCGTCTCTGACCCGGGTGCAGTCCCAGTCGTCGCAGTCATGTGTCCCTCTCCCGACATGATCGTCAGGTGCGATCCAGTCGTGTCGAAGGGTACGCGGGCTCACGCCGTGCGTACGCCGAGTGGCAGACTCGCGCCGTGAAATTCACGAGCCCGTCGCTGGCCAGCATGGCCGCCGCGGCGGCACTCGTCGCCCTTGCGGGGTGCGGCGATCGCGAGCTCACGGCGCAGGACCTGCCGCCCGAGGCCACACCGACGATTGCGGCGTACGACGCGAGTGACGAGGTGCCGGCCGGACAGGCGGCGCTGACCCTGGTCCCGGCCGACGCGAGCGTCGTGACCGTCACCGACTTCGACGAGTCGCGCGCGACGCTGGGCGTGCCCGACCTGACCAGCGACGACCCGATGACGGACCGCACGGACTACTGGGAGCGGGCCCGCCGGGAGACCGTGCTGCTGGCCGAGGGCATGCTGCTGGCGGACAACTCGCGACTGATGCTCGACTACGGCTTCACCCAGGACGACGTCGACTGGGAGGCGCACTTCGCGACTCCCGACGGACCCGGCTGGATCCTCGGCCTCCGGCCCGACCTCGACCTGGCGTCGGTGCAGCAGGCCGTGACCGACGGCGTCGCTGGCCTCGCCGGCGCCGTGGTGGACCCTGCCCGCCACCTGGTGTCCGTGGGCGCCGCGGCCGACGGTGAGGACACGTGGGGCACCATCGAGGGCATCGCCGACCTGACCACCGACACACCGGCCGAGTCGACGTACTACCGAGCCGGGTGCGTGCCGTTGGGCACCGCACTGGGGCCGGACGCCGACATCGAGGACCAGGAGGCCGTGGTGAGCAAGCACGACCCGGCCGCGCTGTCGCCGCTGACGAGGTTCGCGGTGAGCTTCGCCGACGGCGTGGCCACGGCCCGGCTGGGCGTGGACCGGACGGATCTCTTCGAGCGCGCCGAGCTGGCGGACGACTTCCCGACGGTGGGGTCGATCGGCTTCGGCGACGCGTTCGCCCAGCCGGTGGTCGACCCGTCGACCGGGCGGATCGGCTACGACGTCGCCGCGCCGGTCCCCGCCGCCACGGTGACGCTGACCGACCTGCTGCCGTTCGCGGTGTGCAACGAGGTCACGCCGATGGAAGAACCCACCGGCCTGTGAAGGCCAGGCTGATCGGCTTCACCGCGCTCGCCGTCGTGCTGGTGGCGATCGCGGGTGGGCTGGGCGTGTGGCAGCTCCAGGCCTGGCAGGACCGGCGGGAGGCGGAGGCACGCGACCTCACCCAGATGGCGCCGGTGCCGCTGACGGACGTGATGGGTCCCGACGACCCGTTCCCCGGCGCCGACCTGGGCCGCCCGGTGAGCGTCGAGGGCGAGTGGCTGCCGCAGGGCGCCTTCTACGTCTCCGGGCGCGAGGACGCCGGCCGCGACGGGCTGTGGCTGGTCGTCCCGCTGGCCGTCGGCACGGCCACCGAACCGGCGATCCCCGTCGTCCTGGGGTGGACGCCGGCCGTTGATCCTTCCCTCGTGCCGACGGGAGCCGGCTCGGTCACCGGGTGGTTGCAGGCGCCCGAGGGCAACGGCTCGTTCGACGACGACCCCGACGACGACGTCGTACCCCAGCTCCGCACCGCCGATGCGATCCAGCGCGTCGACAACGACCTCTACAGCGCCTACGCCATCGCCACCTCGCCGAGCGCAGGCCTCGAGCCGGCCACGCTCGACTCGCTGCCCCAGGTCGGCACGTTCACCGCGCTTCGCAACCTGCTCTACGCCTTCGAGTGGTGGTTCTTCGGCGGCTTCGCGGCCTTCGTCTGGTGGCGCTGGGTGCGAGACGAGCAGGCGGTGGCGGCTGCCACCGAGGCGGCCTCCGAGATGGACGATGTCGCGTCGGTAGATTGACCGCGTGCGCAACCTCTTCCTCACCTATCGCGTGCTGGCCCTCGTCGTCGGCGTCCTCCTGCTCATCGGCACCGTCTCCTTCGTGCTGAAGTACGCCCTGACCGAGGGCACCGACCTGCAGCAGCTGGGTGAGTCGCTCGCGATCATCTGGATGGTCCACGGCTTCATCTACATCGTCTACGTCGTGGTCGCGTTCCTGCTGTCCCACCGGGCCGGCTGGTCGCTGGGCTACCTCGGCCTGATGCTGCTGGCCGGACTGGTCCCGGTGCTGATCTTCTGGGTCGAGCACCGCGTCGCCGTACGCCTGCGTGCCGAGCACGCGGAACTGCGCTGACGAGGTGACCACGGCCTTCGTGCTCGGCGGTGGCGGCGTGCTGGGCGCCGTCGAGGTGGGCATGCTGCGGGCCCTCTTCGAGCGCGACATCGTCCCCGACCTCGTGCTCGGCACCAGCGTCGGCGCCCTCAACGGCGCGATGGTCGCCCGCGACCCGTCGATCGACGTCATCGAGCACCTGACCGACCTGTGGGCGACGACCGCCCAGTCGCGGGCCAGCAACGGCTCCGAGCTGTTCCGCGACCGGCCGCTGCGGACCGTACGCCGCGTGGTGTCCACGGGCGGCACCCACGTCTTCTCCGCCAAGCCCCTGCGCGAACGGCTCGTCGACGAGTTCGGCGACCTCACCTTCGAGGACCTCCCGGTCACCTTCGGCGTGTGCGCGGCCAGCATCGAGCGCGCCGCCGAGCACTGGTTCACCAGCGGCCCGCTGGTGCCCGCGATCGTCGCGAGCGCCGCCGTACCCGGCCTGCTGCCGCCGGCCGTCGCGACGACGGAGTACGGCGAGGAGCACTTCCTCGACGGCGGCATCGTCAACTCCATCCCGGTCGGCCGGGCGGTGGCGCTCGGCGCGACCCGGATCTTCGTGCTGCAGGTGGGCCGCATCGACCGCCCGCTAGCGCCGCCCAAGCGGCCGTGGGAGGTCGCGCGGGTGAGCTTCGAGGTGGCTCGGCGGCACCGGTTCCAGCGCGAGATGTCGGAGATCCCGGACGGGGTCGAGGCGCACGTGCTGCCGGCCGCCGGCACGTCCACCAAGGACGACAGCATGCTGGCCTTCCGCGACTTCGAGTCCGTGCAACGGCGGATCGACGCGACGTACGACGCATCCACGGCCTACCTCGACGAGCACCTGGCCTCCGAGTGAGCCGGGGGCCGCGTTGATCTGGGCGCTGCGGCGGCTGGTGATCGCGCCCGCGCTCGTCCTGCTCACGGCGCTGCTCTGGGTGAGCCTGCCCCTGTGGCTGATCATCGCCGCCGCGCTGGCCCCGATCGTGCCCGGCCGGTGGCGAGCCCTGCGCCTGCTGTGGGTGCTGATCCTCTACCTGACCGCCGAGTCGCTGCTGCTGCTCGTGCTTCTCGGCCTGTGGTTCGCGTCCGGCTTCGGGTGGAAGCTGAAGTCGCCCTACTTCGCGGGCATCCACTACGACCTGGTGCAGTGGGTGCTGGTCGGGTTCTTCCGCGAGGCCCGGCGGGTGCTCGCGCTGAAGATCCGCACCGACGGACCCGCGCCGGCCGCCCACCCGGTGCGGCCGATCCTGGTCTGCTGCCGGCATGCGGGGCCGGGCGACTCGTTCATGCTGATGTACGCGCTGCTGCACTGGTACAACCGCGAGCCCCGCGTGGTGCTCAAGGACACCCTGGCGTGGGATCCCGCGATCGACGTGCTCCTCAATCGCATCCCGGCGTCCTTCATCTCGCCCAACCCGGGGCCGGGGGAGGAGTTCGAGAGCAAGATCGCGCGGCTGGCGAGCGGCCTCGACGCCAACGACGCGTTCGTGATCTTCCCCGAGGGCGGAAACTTCACGCCGGCTCGGCGGGACCGCGCGATCGCCCGGCTGCGCAAGCTCGGGCTGGAGAAGATGGCCGAGCGGGCCGAGCAGATGACCAACGTGCTCGCGCCCCGGCCCGGTGGCTTCCTGGCGGCCCTCGACGCGGCGCCGGAGGCGGACGTCGTGCTGGTCGCGCACACCGGGCTCGATCACATGCTGACGGTGGCCGACGTCTGGCGCGAGCTGCCGATGGACAAGCAGCTCATCATGCGCTGGTGGGAGGTGCCGCGGGCCGAGATCCCGGCCGACCGCGACGAACGGATCGACTGGCTCTTCGGCTGGTGGGAGCGGATCGACGCCTGGATCGACGAGAACAAGCCGCAGGACCTGCCCCGGCACTGAACGGTGGGGCAGGTCCCGCGACTGTGCGTTGCTAGCTCTTGTTCTCCGGCACGTCGTCGACGTCGATGATCTCCGCGGGAGAATCGGGCGTCGTGACCTCGTGCGGGGTCTCGGCGGCGTCGCTGATCGCCTCACCCGGAGCGCCACCCGCGACGTCGTCCGCGGTGTCCGCGGCGTCGTCGGCCGGCGCGGCCGGGGCCTCCGGCACCTTCGCGGCAGCGGGCTTCGCGGGCTTGGCGGCAGCGGCCGGGGTTGCGGGAGGGGCCGGCGGCGGCGTCGGGACGTACGACGACTGCCAGTTGTTGCTGCCCGCCGACTGCTGACGCAGCTTGCTGAACACCGCGCCACCGATCGCGAGCAGACCGCTGAAGAGCAGCACCTTCTTCAGCTTCGAGCCCTTGGGCTCGGGCTCGCTGCGGAACTCGGCCACCTTGGCGGCGGCGAAGTCACGGGACGAGGCGGCCCTCTCCGCGGCTGCGGCGGCGCCGGCGGACGCCCGCTCAGCGGCCAGGGCGCGGCCCTCGGCGATCATGGGAGCGGCCTTCGCACGAGCGTCGGCGATCACGGGGCCGGCCTTCTCCCGGGCAGCGGCGGCACCGGCGGCCGCCCTCTCGGCAGCGATCGCCCGGCCTTCGGCGAGCACCGGACCCGCCTTCTCGCGAGCGTCGGCGATGCGCCGGTCCGACCTGCTCCCGGGCGGACTCGTAGGCCGCCTCGAGCTGGGGGATGACGGTTTCGGCGACGGACTCGACGTAGTCCTGGGCCCGGTCGATGAGCGACTTCTGCTTGCGGATCCGCATGCGTGTCCTCCTAGAGATTGATGACTCCATCTCACCATGTACCCCATGAGGGGACCAGCACCCGTACGGGTGAGGGGGGTCATGGCAGGATCGGTGCGTTGACTTCACCCCACGCGAGAGGCACCCCCCATGGCGGACCCCAAGGCCACCCTGAAGACCAATCAGGGTGACATTGTCATCAACCTGTTCCCCAACCACGCCCCCGAGACGGTCGACAACTTCGTCGGTCTGGCCGAAGGCACCAAGGACTACTCGGCCGGGGACCGCTCGGGCCCGTTCTACGACGGCCTCGGCTTCCACCGCGTGATCGAGGGCTTCATGATCCAGGGCGGTTGCCCGCAGGGCACCGGCACCGGCGGTCCGGGCTACACGTTCAAGGACGAGATCCACCCCGAGCTCGTCTTCGACAAGCCCTACCTGCTCGCGATGGCCAACGCCGGCCCGGGCACCAACGGCTCGCAGTTCTTCATCACGCTCGGCGCCACGCCGTGGCTCAACCGCAAGCACACCATCTTCGGTGAGGTCGCGGACCAGGCCTCGCGCGACGTCGTGGACAAGATCGGCGCCGTCCGCACCGGTGCAGGCGACCGCCCGGCCGACCCGGTCACCATCGAGTCCCTCACCATCGAGCGCTGAGACCGCACCTCACACCGCTGATGAGCAGTCCCACCGACCCCGCTCCGACCTGCTATCGGCACGCCGGGCGGGAGACCTGGATCCGCTGTCAGCGGTGTGAGCGCCCGATCTGCCCCGACTGCATGAACGACGCTGCGGTCGGGTTCCAGTGCCCGTCCTGCGTGAGCGAGGGCGCCAAGCAGACGCGCACCGGCCGTACGGCGTACGGCGGATCCCGCTCCGCCAATCCGGCGCTCACCTCGATGGCCCTGATCGCCACCAACGTCGCCGTCTGGCTGGCCATCCTGGCCACCGGCTGGCAGGGCAGCGACCTGATCGGCCGGCTCGCGCTGGTGCCGAAGGGGATGTGCGAGTCGCTGGGCAGCGACGGCTACTACCCGACCGCGGTGAGCGAACGCCTGTGCTCGCTCGGCACCCAGGGCGACGGGACCTGGATGCCCGGCGTCGCCGACGGCGCCTACTGGCAGCTGGTCACGAGCCAGTTCACGCACGTCCAGCCGTGGCACATCGCCGGCAACATGCTCGCCCTGTGGATGCTCGGGCCCCAGCTGGAGGCCGCCCTGGGGCGGACCAGGTTCCTGGCGCTCTACCTGCTCTCCGGGCTGGCCGGTTCGGTCACCGTGCTGTGGCTCTCGGGTGCGGGTGGCTACACGCTCGGCGCCTCCGGAGCGATCTACGGCCTGTTCGGCGCCTTCGCGGTGATCTCGCACAAGGTCGGCGGCGACCTGCGCAGCATCGGCGCCCTGCTCGCCGTCAACCTGTTCATCACCTTTGCCGTGCCCAACATCTCCTGGCAGGGTCACCTCGGCGGCATCGTCGGCGGCGCCGCGATCGCGGCGATCCTCGTCTACTCCCCACGCTCCCGGAGGACCCAGGTACAGGCGCTCGGCCTGGTGGGGGTCCTCGCGCTGCTCGTCGCGCTGACCGTACTCCGCATCGCCGCGCTCGCCTGACGGGTCGCCGGTCGCCAGTGACACAGGCGTACTGAGAAATCTTGGGGCGACGGAGTGTCCGTGACACAGCCGTGCGGAGAAGCTGCGGGAAGTCAGGCCCCGCATGACACGGGCGTGCTGAGCCTCGGCACATCTGTGTCATGCCCCGCCCCGGTCGAGCCCCGATTCCCGTACACCTGTGTCATGACGTTGCGGGTTCATGCACAGCTGTGGACTCACCTGTGGATAACTACAGGCGTGTAATTCAGGCTGTGGACAACCGGAAATGCCGACAGCCGCCGGTCCCGAGTGGGACCAGCGGCTGTCAGAAGCTCAGCGCGCGGCGAGCGCGTGACTCACTCCCAGCGAGTGGCGAACGTGAAGCCGACCGCCATGAAGGCGATGCCGACCATCAGGTTCCACTGGCCCAGGTCGTTGAAGACCGGCAGGTCGGTGAGGTCGTTGGAGAAGACGTAGAACGTGCAGATCCAGATCAGGCCGATCAGGAAGCAGCCGAGCATCCCGATCACGACGCCGCGGCCACGACCGAGCGGGGTGACGGGGTGGGCGGCCATGGCCAGGCCGACGAGGACGCCACCGAAGCCGATCGCGTAGTTCCACAGCTCGAGGTCGGCGATCGCCTTGGGGCTGGCCTTGGGTGCCGGGAACACGGTCGGGTCGGGGCGCACGCTGAGGTAGTAGAACAGGATCCACGCGATGCCGGCCACGATGAGCAGGAGTGAGATCACGAACCTCACCGACACGATCTTCGCCTCGGTCTCGAGAAACGACCCGGGGGACTTGGCCACGACAACACTCCTGTTGGTCATACGGTCTGCGGTGGGAGCGCCCACCGGGGAGTTAGCGTAGTCGGCATGTCCCCCGAGTCCGATTCTCGCCCCACCCATGCGGGTGGTGGCACGCACGAGAGGACTCGTTCGGCGCTGGCATGGCGGATCGGGACACCCGTGATGGTGCTCCTGTCGGGGGCGCTGTTCGCCGTGAGCGCCGAGCACAGCGGCGGCACCGATCTGCGCGGTGGCCGCTACACCGACTTCGCCTCCGTGGTGAACGCCGAGCGCGACGACACCAACGAGCTCACCGCCGAGGTCGCGCGACTCGGGTCCGAGATCGAGACGCTCAGCGCGGGCCTGGGCGACCGGAGCGTCAACCGGGCCCAGCGTGAGGTCGAGACGCTCTCGGACCCCGCCGGCCTGACCCCCAAGGCCGGCCCGGCGGTGCAGGTGACCCTCGACGACGCTCCGCCCGACGTCCTCGAGGACGAGACGCGCGACCCGCTCGACGTCGTCGTCCACCAGCAGGACATCCAGGCCGTGGTCAACGCGATGTGGCGAGCGGGCGCGGAGGCCGTCACCATCCAGGGCCAGCGCCTGATCACGACCACCGGCATCAAGTGCGACGGCAACCTCGTCAGCCTCCAGGGCGTGCCCTACTACCCGCCCTACGAGATCGTCGGCATCGGCCTGCCCGCCCTGATGCTCGACTCGCTCGACGGGGACACCTACCTCGACATCTACCGCGAGGCCGCGGCCGACCCGCGCGGTGGCGTGTCGTACGTCGCCGAGGTGCTCCCGCACGCGATCGCCCCGGGCTACGAGGGACTGCTCGACCTCACCTACGCAACGCCGATGGCTGCTCCCGCCGGTTGACGCAGCGGCGCAAGACCGCCGGTTGAGCAGCGGCCAAGACCGCCGGTTGAGCAGCGAGGAACGAGCGTGTCGAAACCAAGGGCCTTGATTTCGACACGGCGCTAGCGCGCCTGCTCAATCAGCGGCGGCAAGGCTCAATGCTTGCGGGCCGGGGGCGGCGTCGTGGGCGGCGTCGTCGGCTCGGCCGTGGGGGTCTCGGTGGGCAGCGGCGTCTCGGTCGGGGGCGGCGTCTCGGTCGGGGGCGGTGTCTCGGTGGGCAGCGGGGTCTCCACCGGCGGCACGTAGATCGAGACGAAGATGGTGATGGTGTCGCCCTGGTCGGCGGTGCCGCTCTCCGGGATCTGGCGGATCACGGTCTTCTTGGGCTCGGTCGTCTCGGCCGTCTCCACGACCTCGACCTCGAAGCCGGCGGCGCGGATCGCCCGCTCGGCCTGGCCCTGCCTCATGCCGACGACGTTGGGCACGGCCTTGGGTCCCTCGGAGATGAACAGGGTGACGGTCGTGCCCTCCGCGACCTGCTGGCCACTGGCCGGCTCGGTGCGGACGACGTTGTCCTTGGGCTCGTCCGACTCCTCGGTCTCGAACTTCACCTTGAGCTCGTTGCTCTCCAGCACGGTGCGCGCACTGTCCTTGGGCTGCCCCACCACGTAGGGCACGTCGACCTCGGGCATCGCCGAGGGAGAGGGTGAAGTCGACCGCGCTGCCGGGGTCGACGTAGAGGTCGCGGTTGGGGGTCTGCTCGATCACCTCGTCGACGGGAACCGTGTCCGACAGCTTTCGATCGATGGTGCCGACGGCGAGGCCGGCGTCGCGGATCGCCGCCTGCGCTTCGTTCTGGGTCATGCCGACCAGGGCCGGGACCTGCTTGTCGTCGGGCGGCTGCTCGAAGAGCCCGGGCAGGATGTAGGCGGCACCGGCGATCACCAGCACGACCAGGAACCCGATCAGGAACATCAGTCCGGTCCTGCTGCGCGGACGAGGCTCCGGGGGCAGACCGCCGGAGGTCGAGGTCATGCCGGTGGCGGTGGCCGTCGGGATGAGCTGCGTGGCGTGCGTGGCCGGCCCGTCATCGGCCGGCGCGACCGGCGGCGGCGCTGCCTGGATCGGGTGGCCGGCGAGGTAGCGCTCGATGTCGGCGCGCATCGCGGCCGCGCTCTGGTAGCGGTCCTCGACGCGCTTGGCCAGCGACTTGAGCACGATCGCGTCGATCTCGGGGTCGAGCTGGTCGTCGTGGTCCGAGGGGGGAGCCGGGTTCTCGCGCACGTGCTGGTAGGCCACCGCGACCGGGCTGTCGCCGACGAAGGGCGGGCGGCCGGTGAGGAGCTCGTAGGCCAGGCATCCGGTGGAGTAGACGTCCGAGCGCGAGTCGACGGTCTCGCCGCGCGCCTGCTCGGGGGAGAGGTATTGCGCCGTACCGACGACCGCGGCGGTCTGCGTCATCGTCGAGCTGGCGTCGGAGACGGCCCGGGCGATGCCGAAGTCCATCACCTTCACGTCGCCGGCGGGCGTGAGCATCACGTTGCCCGGCTTGATGTCGCGGTGGATGATCCCGGTGCGATGGCTGTAGTCGAGGGCGGCGAGCACGTCGCTGGTGATCTCGAGCGCCCGCTCGGGCAGGATCTTGCGGCCCTCGCGGATGATGTCGCGCAGGGTGCGGCCCTGCACGCACTCCATCACGATGTAGGGCTGAGCGACGTCCGAGCCGTCCGTCGACATCTCCTCGCCGGTGTCGTAGACCGACACGATCGAGGGGTGGTTGAGCGAGGCCGACGACTGGGCCTCGCGGCGGAACCGGGCCTGGAAGGTCGCGTCGCTCGCGAGGTCGGTGCGCAGGCGCTTGACCGCGACGGTCCGGCCGAGCCGGGTGTCGCGGGCCTTGCGGACCTCGGCCATGCCGCCGCGGCCCAGCAGCTCGCCGAGCTCGTAGCGGCCGCCGATCAGGGTCGGTTCGGTGCTCACGTCGTGGGACTCTCTGTCGGGGCGGTCGTCTCGGTCTCGGACGGGGTCTCGGTCGGGCGTCTGCGTGGGTGTCTCCGTCGGCGTCTCGGTGGGCGTCTCCGTGGGAGTTTCGGTCGGCGTCTCGGTCGGCTCCTCCTTCGGGGCCTTGCCCCAGTAGCTCACCGTGACCGTGTCGCCTTTCTCCAGCGTGCCCGACGGGTTCACGCCGGAGACGGCGCCCTCGACCTCGTCGCCGGGGTTGTCGAGCTTCTCGCGGCTGACCTTGAGCCCGAGGTCGCGCAGCGCACTCGACACGGCGCCGATGTCGTCCCCGATGTAGTCGTCCTCGTCGACCTCGACGCTCTCGTCGGCCGGTGTCGAGGTCGTCTCGCTCGGCGACTCGGTCTGGGTGCGGGTCTCGCTGGAGGAGGGGGTGTCGCTCGGCTGCTCGTCCGTGTCGCCGGCGTTGCTCATGATCTGCCAGACGATCAGCGCGCCCGCCACGAGCACCGCGCCGAGCAGGAACCACGGCACCACGTCGGTACGCCGCGGGGCCGGCGCCGGAGGGGGCGACTGCACGGCGTCTCGGTCGTCGCGTGCAGCACCTGGGTCTGCGTCGGACGAGTGCGGCGGCCGCGGGCACGGGAACGGGCGCCGGGATCGCCGCGGCGGCCGACGAGGGGTTGCGCAGGGCCGCGGCGAACGCTGACCCGTCGGCGTACCTCTCCGCAGGCTTCTTCGACAGGGCCCGGGTGACGACCGCGGCCAGGTCGGCCGGGACCGAGGACGGGAGCGAGGGCACCGGCTGGCGCAGGTGGGCGACGGCGGTCGCGACGGCGGTGTCGGCGGTGAAGGGGCGGCGGCCGGCCAGGCACTCGAAGGCGACGCAGCCCAGGCTGTAGACGTCGGAGGCGGAGGTGGCGGTGCCGCCCTCGGCCTGTTCGGGGGAGAGGTAGGCGGGGGTGCCCATCACGGTCCCGGTCTCCGTGATGGCGAGCCCGTCGGCGGCGCGCGCGATGCCGAAGTCGGTGACCTTGATCCGCCGGTCGGGGGTGACGATCAGGTTGCCGGGCTTGATGTCGCGGTGCACGATCCCGGCGGTGTGGGCAGCGCCGAGCGCCTCAGCGGTCTGGGCCATCAGGTCGCGCGTGACCTCGGCGTCGAGGGGCTGTCCGGGACGGAGCAGCGCTGAGAGCGGCTGGCCCTCGACGAGCTCCATCACGAGGTAGGGACGGGGCGTGCTCGATCCGTCGAGGGATGCGGCCTCGCCGAAGTCGAAGACGCCGGCGATGCCGTGGTGGTGAAGGGAGGCGGCGTGCTGTGCCTCGTTCTCGAAGCGGCGTCGGAAGGTCGCGTCGTCGGCGTACTCCGCCTTCAACAGCTTCACTGCCACCGGTCGATCCAGCGTCGTGTCGCGGCCGCGCCAGACCTCACCCATGCCGCCGGTGGCCAGTCGCGACGTGAGGGCGTAGCGGTGGGCGTCGTCGGCGAAGCGGTCGTGCTCAGGCATGGTCACGACCCCATCACCGCCTGCATGACCGCCTTGGCGATCGGGCCGCCGAGGGTGCCACCGGCGATCTCGTCGCGGGCGGTGTCGCTGGCCTCGACCATCACGGCCACGGCGACCTGCGGGTCGTCGGCGGGGGCGAACGACACGAACCAGGCGTACGGCGGACGCGAATCCGTCGACTGCGCGGTGCCCGTCTTGCCGGCCACCTGCACCCCGGGGATCGCGGCAATGCCGGCGGTGCCGTCGTCGACCGTGGCCACCATCATGTCGGTGAGCTCGTCGGCGGTGGAGCTCGAGATGGCCTTGGAGTAGGTCGACGCCTCGGTCTTGTCCAGCAGCGAGGCGTTGGGGGCGCGGACCTCGTCCACGACGTAGGGCCGCATGACCTCACCGCCGTTGGCGATGCCGGCCGCGACCATCGCCATCTGGAGGGGAGTGGCGGTGACGCTGGACTGGCCGATGCCCGAGAGCGCGGTCTGCGGCGGGTCCATGTCGGCGGGGTAGAGCGACGCCGCCTGGCCGAGCAGGTCCTCCAGGGACGCGGAGTTGAAGCCGAAGGCCTCGGCCTGCTCGGTCATCGCCTCCACCCCGAGCTCGTTGGCGAGCGTCAGGAAGGCGACGTTGCACGACACGGCCAGCGCCTGGGTGAGGGTGATCTTGTTGGCACCGCAGCTGCCGCCCTGCCAGTTGCCGACCTTGGTCGTCGACTGCGGCAGCTGGAACTCGGCGACGCCGGGGACGAGCGAGTCCTTGTCGTAGTCGCCCGACTCGATGGCTGCGGCGGCCGTGACCAGCTTGAAGGTCGAGCCCGGAGGCAGCGTGGTGCCGATCGCGCGGTTGATCAGCGGGGTGGCCGGGTCGTCCTCGAGCCGCTCGGCCTCGTCCTCCACGTCGCCCAGGTCGTGCGAGGCGAGGAGGTTGGGGTCGAAGGTCGGGTTGGAGACCATCGCCAGGATCTTGCCGGTGCTCGGCTCGAGGGCGACGACCGCGCCCTTGGCGTCGCCCGGGAGGGCCTGCAGCCCGTCGAACGCGGCGTCCTGGGCGGCGGCGTTGATCGTCAGCTCGACGTTGCCGCCCTTGGGTTCGGCGTTGCTGAGCATGTCGACCAGGCGGGTGACGAACAGCCGCTCGTCGTCGCCGGAGAGCACGTCGTTCTGCGAGCGCTCGATGCCGGTCTGGGAGTAGTAGGAGAAGTAGCCGGTGATGGGCGCGTAGCGCATCGGCTGCGGATAGGTGCGCTGGTACTTGTACTGGTCGTCGGAGGCCACGCTCCGTGCGACCGGCTCCTTGTCGACCAGGATCGCGCCGCGCTCGCGGGCGAAGGCCGCGGTGATGACGCGCCGGTTGTTGGCGTCCTTGGCGAGCTCGTCGGCGCGGAAGTACATGAGGTAGCTCGAGTTCAGCAGCAGTGCCACGAAGAGCAGCAGGCAGAACATCGAGATCGTGCGGATCGGCTTGTTCATCGGAGCTTCACAACCTGGGTGGTCTCGCTGTCTGCCGCGTTGGCGGCGAGGTCGTCCGAGCTGCGCGGGATGGGCCGGCGCGCGTGGTCGGAGATGCGAATGAGCAGGGCGATGATCACCCAGTTGGCGACCAGCGACGACCCGCCGTACGACAGGAAGGGTGTGGTCAGGCCGGTGAGCGGGATCAGGCCGGTCACGCCGCCGATCACCACGAACACCTGGAGCGCGACGATGCTGGCGAACCCGACGGCCAGCAGCTTGCCGAAGCCGTCACGGGAGATCAGGGCGATGCGTAGGGCGCGCTCGACGATCAGGCCGTAGCAGAGGATGACCGCCATCACCGCGGTCAGTCCGAGCTCCTCGCCGATCGCGGCGATGATGTAGTCGGACTCCGCGTAGATGATCCGCTCGGGCAGGCCCTCGCCGAAGCCGCGGCCGATCAGCCCGCCCCAGCCCATGCCGAACATCGCCTCGACCGGCTGGAAGCTGCCGGCGACGGGGTAGTAGTCCATCGGGTTCAGCCAGATGTTGAACCGACGCTGCACGTTGGCGACGAAGGTGTACGCCGCCAGCGCGCCGGCCGCGAACATCAGTCCGCCGACCAGCAGCCAGCCGGGACGCTCGGTGGCGACGTAGAGCATGACCAGGAACAGGCCGAAGAACAGCAGCGAGGAGCCGAGGTCGTTCTGTGCGACCAGGATCATCATCGAGACGCCGAACATGCCCAGGATCGGCCCGAGGTCGCGCCCGCGCGGCAGGTCGACGAAGAGCACGCGCCGGCCGGCGAGCGCGAGGGCGTCGCGGTGCTGGACGAGGTAGCCCGCGAACGCGATCACCAGCAGCATCTTGGCGACCTCGCCGGGCTGGAAGCTGAAGCCGGCGACGTTGATCCAGATCCTGGCGCCGTTGGTCTGGTTGCCGATGACGGGCAGGAACGGCAGCACCAGCAGCGCGATGCCCAACAGGCCGGAGGTGTAGGTGAGCCGCTGCAGCGTGCGGTAGTCGCGCAGCAGCCACGATGGTGGCGATGAAGAGCACGACGCCGAGCGTCATCCAGGTGAGCTGCTGCGTCGCGAACGTGTGGTTGGGCTTGCCGGCCGCCTCGTAGGCCAGGTCGAGCCGGTGGATGACCGCGAGGCCGAGCCCGTTGAGGGCCGCGACCAGGGGCAGGAGCACCGGATCGGCGTAGGGCGCCACGAGGCGTACGGCGACGTGGGCCGCCACGACGAGCGCGGCCAGCCAACCGCCGTACCCGACGATGTCGGTGGGGACGGTGCCCTCGACGCCGAGCCCGACCGCGGCGTAGGCGCCGATGCCGACCACGAGCGCGATCAGGAGGAGGAAGAGCTCCGCGCCCCGGCGACGCCGGTGCACGAACCCCATCAGAGTGCCGGTCTGACTCATCCCGGCAGGTCCTGGCGGGCGGCGTAGTTCTCCACCGTGGCGCGGGCGTCGTCGAGGTCGGTGGCCTCGATCCCGCCGATGACGGTGTCGGCGTCGATCTCGCTGAGGTTGTCGAGGTCGACGTCGCTGATCTCGTAGGGGTGGGAGATCTCGATGCCGGGGATGGAGGCGTTGAGGCCACGGAAGATCGCCATCCGGCCTTCCTCTTCACCGACGTAGAACTGGCTCTGGCTCCACGACCAGGCGAACGCGAGCGCGATCCAGGCCAGGCCGACGATGACGCTGGTCGCGAGCAGGCGCTTGAGCCACGTGTAGCGGGCAGGCGGCCGGGGTGCGTAGCGGGCCGTCTCGGCGTCGACCGGGTCGGAGGGGATGGCGTGCACGTCGCTGGGCAGGCCGTCGGGAAGCTCGGCCTGGATCGGGTCGATCTCGCCGGTGTCGCCCGAACGGTGGCCGCGGAAGCCGCGGCTGCGGGTCGCGCCGCTGCTGGCGAGCCGGCGCGGGAGCTCGGCGGCCGCGCCGACGAGGAGCGGCTCGAGCTCGGGTTCGGGCTTTTCGGCGACGACCTCGGCGACGATGCAGGTGACGTTGTCGCTGCTCCCCGCCTCGAGGCTGGCGCGGACGAGCTCGACGGCGGCGAAGTCGGGCGTGCCGCTGCGGAGGATGTCGGCCATCCGGTCGTCGGTGAGGAAGCCACAGGCCCCATCGCTGCAGACGAAGAGCCGGTCGCCGACCTGGACGGGCAGCTCGAAGAGGTCGGGCTCCTCGTGCCGGATGCCGTCGACGGCCTTGAGGATGAGGTTGCGGTGCGGGTGCGTCCGCGACTGCTCCTCGGTGATGCGGCCCTCGTCGATCAGGCTCTGGACGAACGTGTGGTCGTGCGTGAGCTGGCGCAGCTCGCCGTCGCGGAGGAGGTAGGCCCGGCTGTCGCCGAGGTGACCGACGGCGACCTTGGTGCCGTCGAAGAGCAGCACGGAGGCGGTGGTGCTGGTGCCGTTGAGGGCCGGGTCCTCGTCGATGATCTCGGAGATCCGGTCGTTGGCGCGGTGGATGGCGCCGGCGACCTGACCGAGCATGTCGTCGCTGGGCCGGGTGTCGAGCTTGCGCAGTGCCTGGACGGCGGTGGCCGAGGCCAGGTCGCCGCGGGCGGCGCCGCCGACGCCGTCGCAGACGGTCAGGAGCCACGGCCCGGCATAGCCGGAGTCCTGGTTGTCCTTGCGGATGCGGCCGACGTCTGAGATCGCCGAGAACTGGAGGAAGAGCTGCTCAGGCGCGGTCATCGACCCTCACTTCCGCAGCTCGAGGATGGTCTTGCCGATCCGCACCTGGATGCCCAGGCCGATGGTGGTGGGCTGGGTGATCCGCACCGAGCCCACGTAGGTGCCGTTGGTGGAGCCGAGGTCCTCGACGAACCACTCGTCGCCGCTCGCGGCGACCCGTGCGTGCCGGGTGGAGACGTAGTCGTCGTCGAGCTTGATCGCCGCGTCACTCCCACGGCCGATCAGCAGGGGCTGGTCGGCCAGCTCGGCGCGGGCGCCGGTGTTGTCGCCCTCGATCACGATCAGGTGGGTCGGCGAGCCGCGGCGCTTGGTCGGAGCCTTCGCCTTGGCCTTCTTGCCGCGAGCCGGCTCCGCCCCGCGCGCGGTCTCGGGGACGCGGGCGCCGAACATGTCGGAGCGGATCACCGAGATCGCCGAGAGTACGAAGATCCACAGGATCGCCAGGTAGGCGAAGCGGATCAGGAACAAGGTCAGCTCGGACACGGCTCAGGCCTCTCCATCGACGCGGACCGTCATCGTCGTACGACCGATCTTGACCTCGGAGCCGTCGTGCAGGGCCGCGCGGGGGACCTTGGTGCCGTTGACGAGCATCCCGTTGGTGGAGCCGAGGTCGACGACCTCGAGGTCCTCGCCGTTGACCAGGAACTCCACGTGCTGGCGGCTGACACCGGGGTCGTTGATCCGCAGGTCTGCCTCGGTGCCGCGGCCGACGACGAGGCCGGGCGCGCGGAGCGGGTGCTTGGTGCCGTTGACCTCGAGCACCGCACGCGACGACCGGGTGCGGGTGCGCTGGTCGTTGTCGGTGACCTGCGCCTCGGCGTGGCTGCGGATGCGGAAGCGGCCGGTGGTGAGGTCGTCGGCGGTCTCGAAGTTGACGGTCACCGGGCCGGTGAAGACGTAGCCCTGGGAGTCGGCGTGGTCCTTGAGCTGGTCGATGAGGTCGCGGCCCATCGCGTCGTCGTAGCCGTGCAGACGCTCGAGGTCGACGGCCGACAGCTCGACGTGGAACGTGTTGGGCACCAGCCGCCGGTCCCTGCTGAGGATCTGGGCGTTGTTGTCGCACTCGCGCTGCAGCGCGGCGGCGATCTCGACGGGTTGTACGGCGCTGCGGAAGGCGCGCGCGAAGGCGCCGGAGATCACTTGCTCCAGCTTGTGCTCGAAGCGTTGCAAGCGGTTCACGTCCAGCGCCTCCTCTCTGGTCCAGGGGTGTTGAGGGGTGTTGCTGGGGCGCACCACAACAACCGCCGGAGCGGTCGCGCGGTCGTGCAGATGTCGCCGATCGTACTGTCCGCGTCGGCGTGCGCTGCTTCGGGCGGGCGGCGCGCCCTGCATGTTGTCCGGGTTGTGTGATCCCGGATCACACGCGGGTGCTGGGGTCTGGTGGTGGCTTTGGCGGGCGTGCGCGCGGGTGCGAGCGACAACACGACCCCACCACCCGCGTATGGCGATGGGCCGGCGTCGCCCCGTCCGATTGGGAGTGACCGGCGGCCTTGGGATAACCTGTGCACCGCTTCTTGCGCGAGTGGCGGAACGGCAGACGCGCTGGCTTCAGGTGCCAGTGTCCGAAAGGGCGTGGGGGTTCAAATCCCCCCTCGCGCACACAAAGACGTTGGCCCCGGTCACCCGGGGCCTTCGTGCATTTCAGCCCGTCGCCCTGCTCGGCTCACCAGTCATGGGCGGCATTCAGAACGAGTCGCGCGTGCGCGTAGGGCGCGCCCCAGCCGGACCGGACCGCAGCGACCCATTTCCGCCGTGTGGTTGACGTCACATTGAGCAACCCTTAGTTTGTTGGACCAACAGACGAATTAGGTGATGTGCGTCACTCTGGAGGAGTCGGGATGCGAGTAGGCGAGGGCAAGGTCGCCGGCACCCCCGGCACGGCCGACCAGCTCGCCGTACGCCGCCACAATCTCTCGGTCGTCCTGCAGTACCTGCGTGACTCCGGCGCGGCATCACGCGCCCGTATCGCCGCCGAGACGGGACTGAACAAGGCCACCGTGTCGAGCCTGGTGGCGGAGCTGGCAGACCGGAGGCTGGTGGCCGAGGGTGCGACCGAACGTGGCTCCGTCGGGCGGCCCGGCCTCGTGATCGAGCTCGACGACCGCGTCCACGTCGCGCTGGGTGCCGAGGTCAGCGTCGACTACATCTCCGTGCTGGCGATGAACCTGCGTGGAGAGACGGTGGCCGAGAGGCGCGTCGCGCTCGATACCGCCGTGCTGACTCCCGAGGAGATCCTCGACCGCCTCGCCGGCCTGACCCACACCGTCCTCGACACCCTGGCCCAGGACACGACCCTGGTCGGGCTCACCGTGGCCATTCCTGGTCTCGTCGAGTCCGCTCCCGGCATCGTGCACGCTGCCCCCAACCTCGGGTGGCGCGAGGTGCCGGTCGCCGACCTCCTGCACGAGCTGCTGGGCGACCCGGCCGTCTCCATCGCGCTCGACAACGAGGCCAACCTGTCGGCGCTGGCCGAGCTGGCCCTCCGAGGTGCCGCAGCCCCGAACGAGTTCCTCCTGCTCATGGGCGGGGTCGGCGTCGGCGGCGGACTCGTGACGGGTGGGCAGCTCCTGCGCGGCTTCAGGGGATATGCGGGCGAGGTGGGCCACATCCAGGTGTCGCCCCAGGGTGACGTCTGCCGCTGCGGGCGCCGAGGCTGCTGGGAGACGGTCGTCGGCCTCAATGCGCTCCTCAGCCGCGCAGCGAGCGACGGCGACGTCGTACGCGATCCGTCCGTCGACCTGGACGAGCGCCTCGCGGAGCTGCGGTCGCGAGCCGAGCGCGGTGATCGACGCACCCTCGACGCCATCTCCTTCGTCGGCGAGGCCCTCGTCGGTGGCGTCGCCTCCCTGCTCAATGTCTTCAACCCGCAGCTGCTGGTGCTGGGTGGCTACTTCGCCGTGCTCAGCCCCTGGATCGAGCCCGGGCTCAGGGAAGAGCTCGACCGCGAGGTCTTCGCACCGCAGCTGGGCGGATGCCGGATCGAGTTCTCCGACCTCGGCTATTCGGCGGCAGTCCGCGGCGGTGCCATCCAGACGGCATCGGCCGTCTTCGACCGCCCCACCGGCTTCGGGGCCGCCGCAATCACCCGCGTCTCCGAGGAGGTCGGCTGATGACGACGGACGACCGAGCCCTGCTGCGCATGAGCGGCATCGTCAAGGAGTTCCCGGGTGTCCGGGCCCTCGGCGGTGTGGAGCTGGAGGTTCGCGCGGGCGAGGTGCACTGCCTGCTCGGCCAGAACGGCGCCGGCAAGTCCACCCTGATCAAGGTGCTCTCGGCGAGCTACCGGCCCGACGAGGGTGAGATCTACTGGGAGGGCGAGCGCGTCGACCTGACCACCCCGCAGGCGGCCATGCAGCTGGGCATCTCGACCATCTACCAGGAGCTCGACCTCGTCCCCGACCTGAGCGTCGCGGAGAACATCTTCCTCGGCCACGAGCTGGCGACTGCCGGCTTCTCCCAGCGCAGCGCCACCAACCGGCGAGCCAGGGAGCTGCTGAAGCGGCTCGGTCACCCGGAGATCTCCGCGACCCGGTCGGTGGGGCGGCTCTCGCCCGCGGCGCAGCAGATCGTCAGCATGGCGCGGGCCCTCTCCCAGGACACCCGGCTGCTCGTCCTCGACGAGCCCTCCGCCGTGCTCGACCAGGGCGAGGTCGACAACCTCTTCCGCGTCATCCGCGACCTCACCGCCCAAGGCGTCGCCATCGTCTACATCTCCCACCGCCTCGAGGAGATCCGTCAGATCGGCGACCGGATCACCGTCCTGAAGGACGGCAGCACCGTCGCCACCGGGCTCGCGGTGGAGGACACCCCGACGTCCGAGCTGATCAAGCTGATGACCGGTCGCGCGATCGAGTACGTCATCCCACCGCGCGGCGACCGCCCCGCCGCGGCGGGTGACCCCGTCCTGGAGGTGCGCGGGCTGGCGCTCGCCGGCGTCTTCTCGGGGGTGGACCTCAGCGTCCGCGCCGGTGAGATCGTCGGCCTCGCGGGACTGGTCGGCGCTGGTCGATCGGAGATCCTCGAGACGTTGTACGGCGCACGCCGGCCCTCGGCCGGCACCGTCAGCGTCCTCGGGAAGCAGCTTCGCCGGGGATCGGTCCCGGCGGCGGTCGGGGCCGGCATGGGCCTGTGCCCCGAGGAGCGCAAGAGCCAGGGCCTGCTGCTCGACCAGGCGGTCTACCGCAACATCACCGTCTCCTCCCTGGGGCGCTTCTCCCGGTTCGGGTTGCTGGACGGCCGCGCCGAGCGGCGCAGTGCTCGGGAGGCCACGGAGTCCCTCGACGTCCGCCCGGCCGGGGTCGAGCGCCTCGTACGCCTGCTTTCTGGCGGCAACCAGCAGAAGGTCGTCCTGGCCAGGTGGCTGCTCCGCGAGTGCAGGGTGCTGCTGCTGGACGAGCCGACGCGTGGCGTCGACGTCGGCGCCCGCACCGAGATCTACGCCCTGGTTCGTTCCCTGGCCGACTCCGGCGTCGCCGTGGTGGTCGTGTCGAGCGAGGTGGAGGAGGTGCTCGGTCTCGCGGACCGGGTGCTCGTGGTTCGAGAGGGCCGCGTCGTGCACGAGGGCCCCGCGAGCGAGATCGACGAGTCCCGGGTCCTGGACCTGGTGATGGAAGGAAAGGCCGCATGAACGAGCACAGCACTGGCCACAACACCGGCGCAGCCCCCGACGTGAGCGCGGTGGAGAACACCGTGGCGCCCTCCAGCGACACCGTCCGGGTGGAGCAGGCGGCTGCCGGCACCGTGGCGAGAGCAGGCGGCGACGGACTGATGAGCGGTCCGTTCGGACGCAACCTGGGGCTGGTCGTGGCGCTGCTGCTGATCTGTGTCGCCGGGGTGATCACCGCCGGCGACCGGTTCGCCAGCATCGACAACGCCCTGACCATCCTGCGCTTCGCCTCGACGATCGGCGTGGTCAGCATCGGTATGACCTTCGTCGTCACAGGGGGCGGCTTCGACCTGTCCGTCGGCGCGATCCTGGCACTCAGCTCGGTGTGGGCGACCACCTTCGCGACGCAGAACATGGCCGAGGACACGCACTGGCTGCTCATGGTGTTCGCCGCGCTGGCGGTCGGCGCCGGGTGCGGCCTGGTCAACGGGGTCGTGATCGCCTACGGCAAGGTCGTCCCGTTCATCACCACCCTCGCCATGCTCGCGGCCGCCCGCGGCCTCGCGGAGATCATCTCCGAGCGGCACACCCAGATCGTGCGCGTCGATGGCTACAAGGACTTCTTCTCCTCCGACATCGCCGGGATTCCGCTGATCGTGGTCATCTTCGCGCTGGTCTCGGCGGGCGGCTGGGTCCTCCTCAACCGGACGACGTTCGGTCGGCGCACCCTCGCTGTCGGGGGCAGCCCCGAGGCGGCCAGGCTGGCCGGCATCAACGTCAACCGGCACACGGTGATGCTCTACGTCATCGTCGGCCTCTGCTGCGGTCTCGCAGCCCTCATGCTCGTCGGGCGTACGGCGACGGGCAGCTCGACGCACGGCATGGGCTACGAGCTCGACGCCATCGCGTGCGTCGTCATCGGCGGCACGCTGCTCTCCGGCGGTCGGGGCACGATCGTGGGCACCGTCCTCGGAGTCCTGATCTTCCAGACGCTCAGCAACGTCTTCACCCTCAACAACCAGGACAACTCGACCCAGGCCGTCGCCAAGGGCCTGATCATCGTGGTCGCCGTCCTGCTCCAGCAGCGCCTGGCCCGCCGCGCGACCTCGACCTAGCGGTCCGGTCGCCGTACCCCACAGCTCGGAACGAAGAAGCACTCGCACCACCCAGCCCCACCGGCAGGAAAGAAACCGACAAGAACTAAGGAGCCCCACCATGCGCCTGCGTAGACACACCCACACCCACCCGAGCCGCGCCCTGACCGGCGTCGTGGTCGGCGCGGTTGCCGTCCTGGCGCTGTCCGCCTGCACCGGTAGCGCCGAGGACGCCGAGAACGACGCCGACGACGGCGACACTCCCGCCGCTTCGGCGCCCGCGGGGAGCAACGACGAGGCGGGCGACACCGTCACCATCGGCTTCTCCGCGCCGGCTGCCGACCACGGCTGGATGGGCGCGATCACCAACAACGTGCGCGACATGGCCGAGCAGTACCCCGACATCGACCTCCAGGTCGCTGAGGGCACCAACGACGTCAACCTGCAGATCAGCCAGGTGGAGACCTTCATCAACGACGGTGTGGACGCCATCGTGCTGCTGCCCTTCGACGGGGCCGCCATGACACCGGTGGCGCTGCAGGCGATGGAGGCCGGCATCCCGGTCATCAACGTCGACCGCGAGTTCGATGACCCGAATGCCGCGCGCGTCACCGTCCTGGGTGACAACTACGGCATGGGCGTCTCGGCGGGCCAGTACATGTGCGAGCAGTTCGCAGACAAGCCCAACGCCGTCATCGCCGAGATCGCGGGCATCGACTCGCTCCCCCTCACCCAGGACCGCAGCCAGGGCTTCGAGGACGCGCTCGGTGAGTGCGATCTCAAGGTCTCCAACCGGGTCGCCGCCGACTTCACCGTCGAGGGTGGCGAGGAAGAGGCAGCCAAGCTTCTCCAGGCAGCTCCGAAGATCGACGGCCTCTGGAACCACGACGACGACCAGGGCGTGGGCGTCCTGGCCGCCATCGAGAACGCCGGCCGCGACGAGTTCATCATGGTCGGCGGTGCCGGATCGGCCAACGCCATGCGTTCGATCCAGGCGGATGACGGCGTCCTGAAGGCCACCGTCATCTACCCCTCGACGCAAGGTGCCGACGGGGTCAAGCTGGCGCGGCTGCTGGTCCAGCAGAAGGCGATGGGCGACCTGGTGGAGGTCGAGGTGCCGCGCACGATCCAGCTGTACGCGCCGGTGGTGACGGCCGACAACGTCGACCAGTACATCGACAGCGCCTTCGAGTCCTGACCCGACGCCATCGTCCGTGGCCGGCCGCTGCTGCCCCCCGGCCGGCCACGGCCTCATCCCCATGCACCGCCCGGATCGGAGCAACCTGACATGACGAGCACGACGCCCACCCTCGCCGTGGGCATGGTCGGCCACGCCTTCATGGGCGCCGCCCACTCCCAGGCATGGCGCACCGCCCCGCGCTTCTTCGACCTGCCGCTCGATCCCGTGATGAGCGTGCTCTGTGGTCGTGACGCATCCCGCGTCGACGCGGCAGCCACGAGGCTCGGCTGGGCCACGACCGAGACCGACTGGCAGCGCCTCGTCGCCCGCGACGACATCGACCTGATCGACATCTGCACCCCCGGCGACAGCCACGCCGAGATCGCGATCGCGGCACTCGCTGCGGGCAAGCACGTCCTGTGCGAGAAGCCCCTCGCCAACAGCGTCGCCGAAGCGGAGCAGATGGTCCTCGCAGCCGAGGCGGCGGCCAGCCGCGGGGTGCGGGCCATGGTGGGATTCACCTACCGGCGTCTCCCCGCCGTGACGCTCGCTCGCCAGCTGGTGGCCGAGGGCCGCATCGGGGACGTTCGGCACGTGCGGGCGCAGTACTTGCAGGACTGGATCGCCGACCCGGAGGCGCCGCTGTCCTGGCGGCTCGACAAGGACCGGGCCGGCTCGGGGTCCCTGGGCGACATCGGGGCCCACATCATCGATCTCGCGCAGTACATCACCGGCGACCGCATCCACGAGGTCTCCGGTCACCTCGAGACCTTCGTCAAGGAGCGTCCGCTCCCGACGACGACGGGAGCCCTCGGTGGCGTCGGGGGCACGGAGCGCGGACCGGTCACGGTCGACGATGCCGCCATCTTCCTGGCCCGGTTCGACGGCGGGGCGCTCGGCGTCTTCGAGGCGACGCGGTTCGCGACCGGGCGCAAGAACGCCGTACGCGTCGAGATCAACGGGTCACGCGGCAGCCTCGCGTTCGACCTGGAGGACCTGAACGTGCTGTGGGTGTACGACGCCACGGACCCCGCGCACGTGTCCGGCTTCCGGCGCGTCCTCGTGACCGAGCCGGAGCATCCCTACGTCGCCGCGTGGTGGCCGGCAGGTCACGGCCTCGGCTACGAGCACGGCTTCACCCATCAGGTGGTCGACCTGGTCCGCGCGATCGCGGACGGGACCGACCCCCAGCCCACGTTCGCCGACGGTCTGCAGGTCCAGCGTGTGCTGGCCGCCGTCGAGACCAGCTCAGACAACCGGACCTGGCAGGAGATCCCCCATGACTGACGACACGTCCCGCTACACCCCGCGACCCGAGGACAAGTTCTCGTTCGGGCTGTGGACCGTCGGCTGGCAGGGTGTCGACGTGTTCGGCCCCGCGAGTCGCGCACTGCTGGACCCGGTGGAGGCGACCTACCGCCTTGCGGAGCTCGGTGCCGCCGCGGTCACCTTGCACGACGACGACCTCCTCCCCGACGAGGCGACGCGTGAGGAGACCCTCGAGCGGTTCCGCAAGGCACTGGCCGACACCGGCATCCGCTGCGAGATGGTGACCACCAACCTGTTCAGCGCTCCGGTCTTCAAGGAGGGCGCGCTCACCGCCAACAACCGGCAGGTACGCCGCTACGCCACCGCGAAGGTGCTGCGCAACATCGACCTCGCCGCCAGCCTGGGCGCCGAGACGTTCGTGATGTGGGGCGGCCGAGAGGGTGCCGAGCACGGGGCGAGCAAGAACATCCCGGCCGCGCTCGACCGGATGGCCGAGTCGCTCAACCTGGTCTGCGACTACGTCAAGGAGCAGGGCTACTCGATGCGCTTCGCGCTCGAGCCCAAGCCCAACGAGCCGCGCGGCGACATCCTGTTGCCGACGATCGGGCACGCGATCGCGTTGATCTCCGAGCTCGAGCACCCCGAGATGGTCGGCCTCAACCCCGAGGTGGGTCATGAGGAGATGGCCGGGCTCAACTTCGCGCACGGCATCGCGCAGGCGATGTGGCACGACAAGCTCTTCCACGTCGACCTCAACGGCCAGCACGGACCCCGCTTCGATCAGGACCTGCGCTTCGGCGCGGGCAACCTGCGCGGCGCCTTCTGGACCGTCGACACCCTGCTCGGCAGCGGCATCAACAAGCCCTACGAGGGCTACGTGCACTTCGACTTCAAGCCGCCGCGGGCCGAGGCCATCGACGGGGTGTGGGAGTCCGCGCGCGGCTGCATGCGCAACTACCTGCTCCTCAAGGAGCGGGCGCAGGCTTTCCGCGCCGACCCCGAGGTCGTCGCCGCACTGGCGGCTGCCGGAGTGGGGGAGCTCGACCTGCCGACCCTTGCCGAGGGCGAGACGCTCGAGGACCTGCGCCAGGCGTCGTACGACGTCGCGACACTCGCCGAGCGCAGCGTCGGCCTGGAGGCCCTCGACCAGCTCGCCATGGAGCACTTGCTCGGCGCGCGCTGAGCACCCTCAAGTCGACCCGCCACGAAGGAGAAGGAGAGATCTCGATGCCACGACCGATCACGCTGTTCACCGGACAATGGGCGGACCTGCCCCTCGAGGAGGTGGCCAGACTGGCCTCCGGGTGGGGCTACGACGGACTGGAGATCGCCTGCTGGGGCGACCACCTCGATCCGTGGCAGGCGGCCGAGGACGACGCCTACGTCCAGGGCAAGCTGGACCTGCTGGAGAAGTACGGCCTGCAGGTCCATGCGATCTCCAACCACCTGAAGGGCCAGGCGGTCTGCGACGACCCGATCGACGCCCGGCACCAGGCGATCCTGTCCGCGCACGTGTGGGGCGACGGTGACCCCGAGGGTGTGCGTCGACGCGCCGCCGAGGAGATGAAGCTGACGGCCCGAACGGCACAGCGGCTCGGCGTCGACGTCGTCGTGGGGTTCACCGGCTCCTCCATCTGGAAGTACGTCGCGATGTTCCCGCCGGCCAGCGAGGAGATGGTGGCCGCCGGCTACCAGGACTTCGCCGACCGATGGAACCCCATCCTCGACGTCTTCGACGAGTGCGGCGTGCGCTTCGCGCACGAGGTGCACCCCTCGGAGATCGCCTACGACTACTGGACGACCGTGCACACCCTGGAGGCCATCGGCCACCGCGAGGCGTTCGGCTTGAACTGGGACCCCAGCCACTTCGTGTGGCAGGACCTGGACCCCCTCGGCTTCCTCTGGGACTTCAAGGACCGGATCTACCACGTCGACTGCAAGGACGCCCGCAAGCAGACGGGCAACGGTCGCAACGGCCGTCTCGGGTCGCACCTGCCGTGGGCGGATCCGCGGCGGGGCTGGGACTTCGTGTCGACCGGTCACGGCGACGTGCCGTGGGAGCAGTGCTTCCGCATGCTCAACACCATCGGCTACGACGGTCCCATCTCGATCGAGTGGGAGGACGCGGGGATGGACCGGCTGCTGGGAGCGCCCGAGGCGCTCGAGTTCGTTCGGCGGCTCGCCTTCGACGCCCCCACCGCGGCGTTCGACGCGGCCTTCAGCACCCGGGCCGACGACGCGCCGGCCTGACAGGCGCTCGAAATGACACGAAGGCCCCGGTCACCCGGGGCCTTCGTGCATTCTCAGGTGCAGCTCGCGTGGCTCACTCCCGCGTGAAGTCCGGGATGTTGTCGAAGTCGATCGCGGAGTAGCGGCCGCGGTTGCGGTAGGGCTTCAGGCAACCGCCCTGGGCACCCTGGGCGCGGAGGCCGGCGAGGTCACCGGCTTCGTACGTCGCGTGGTAGCCCGTCGGCGACGGCGAACGATCGCCCGGGTGCATGACCTGGATGTCGTCCGCGTAGTGCTCGAGCCCGAAGGCGTGCCCGAGCTCGTGGATCAGCACCAGCCCCATCGGCTCGGTCGCCGGGTCGTCGTAGGCGAACGGGTACGTGCCGGCGTACGCCATGTTCATCGTGACGCCGGGCTGCTTGATGTCCAGGACCACCTTGTTGTTGGCCTTGCGGCGGGCCGGCTTCAGCTTGCCGGGGCCGCCGACGCCGACTGCCTGGACCAGGTCGGCGAAGTCGTTCTGGTGCGACCATGCGATCACCATGTCCGTGCCCTTCTGGTAGGGCTGGCGGCTGATCGGGATCGAGGTGGTGGTGCCGAGGTACTTCGTCTTGAAGCCCGTCGCCTGCTCGAGGCGCTTCACGGCCTCCTGGGTGAAGGGGATGACACCCTCGCCGGCGTAGCCGGGGTTGATGCGGTACTTGATCGTCTCGCAGGGGTTCCACTGGAAGTTGATGCCCTTGTAGTTCATCCGCAGGTAGGACGCCGACGAACCGCGCGGGGTCCACGGCACCGCGATCTTGAACTTCTTGGTCTTGAAGACCTTGGCCCGGTCACGCCGGGTCCTGGGCGCCACGACGCGCAGCTTGTGGGTGCCGTACCAGTCGAGACCGCCGGTGATCTTGAACTTGCCCTTCTTCTTGGTCCTGGCCTTGTCGATGGTGTGCCAGCCATCGGCCCACTTGACCTGGAGCTGCACCTTGCGCTTCTTGCGGGCGCTGACCTTGCCCTTGATCGAGTAGCCCGAGGTCCCGGCGACCCATGAGGTGGAGCCGTAGCTCACCTTGTCCTTGCCCTTCTTGGGCTTGGCCTGGACCGGCGAGCCGACGAAGCTGGTGAGCACGAGGCTCAGCACGGCGACGATGGCGAGCGTGCTGAAGCGCTGGCGGTGAGTCATGGATCCCCCATGGGTTGGCTGCGGATTCTCCATGCTTGTGCCACCCATGGGCGCGCCGCAAACCCGGTGTCCACGCCGGGATTCGAGTGGGGCCGGATCCCACCCCTGAAGGTGGGTTGGCGCCCCCGACGCCGCGATTAGTGTCGATAGTCGGGGGGCGTGTCAGCGTCCCCGACTTGCCCGAGGGGAGTTCACACATGGCCACGAAGCGTCCGAGCACCACCACGCCCGACCAGCGTGGGGAGGGGGACGAGCTCCACCAGGGCGTCAAGCGCGGCGAGCGGATGACGACGTCCACGGGCACGCCGCTCGGCGACGGACAGAACTCCCTCAAGGTCGGCGACCGTGGGCCGACGGTGCTCGAGGACTTCGCGCTGCGCGACAAGATCTTCCACTTCGACCACGAGCGCATCCCGGAGCGCGTCGTCCACGCGCGCGGGTACGGCGCACACGGCACCCTCGAGTGCCTCGAGGCGATTCCCGACCTGACCCGCGCGGCACCCTTCCAGCGCAAGGGCAAGCAGACCGAGGCCTTCGTCCGGTTCTCCACGGTGGCCGGCAACCTCGGCTCGGCCGACCTGGCGCGCGACGTCCGCGGCTTCGCGGTGAAGATGTACACCGACGAGGGCAACTGGGACCTGGTCGGCAACAACATCCCGGTCTTCTTCATCCAGGACGCGATGAAGTTCCCCGACCTCGTGCACGCGGTCAAGGAGGAGCAGGACCGCGGCTGGCCGCAGGCCGCGTCCGCCCACGACACCTTCTGGGACTTCGTGTCCCTGATGCCGGAGTCGACCCACATGCTGCTGTGGGCCATGAGCGACCGCGCGATCCCGCGCTCGTTCCGGTTCATGGAGGGCTTCGGCGTGCACACCTACCGGTTCGTCAACGCCGAGGGGAAGGACACGTTCGTCAAGTTCCACTGGAAGCCGCTGCAGGGCCTGCAGTCGGTGGTGTGGAACGAGGCGCTGAAGATCAACGGGGCAGACCCCGACTTCCACCGCCGCGACCTCTATGCCGCGATCGACAGCGGCGACTTCCCGCAGTGGGAGCTCGGCGTGCAGGTCTTCGACGAGAATTCGCAGACGAGTTCGACTTCGACGTCCTCGACGCGACCAAGATCATCCCCGAGGAGGTCCTGCCGGTCCGCTCGATCGCGCGGCTGACCCTGGACCGCGTCGTCGACAACGTCTTCGCCGAGACCGAGCAGGTGGCTTTCTGCACCCAGAACGTCGTGCCCGGCATCGACTTCACCAACGACCCGCTGCTACAGGGTCGCAACTTCTCCTACCTCGACACCCAGCTCAAGCGCCTCGGCAGCCCCAACTTCAACCAGCTGCCCGTCAACGCGCCGCGGTGCCCCGTGATGAACTTCCAGCGCGACGGCCACATGCAGACCGACCCGCAGCTCGGGCCGGGGAACTACGAGCCCAACTCGCTGACCGGGCGACGACCGGGGCCCGCGCGCCGACATGCGCAGGGCTACCAGAGTGTGATGCGCGAGGAGCAGGGCCCGACCCGACGATTGCGAGCGGAGTCCTTCGCCGACCACTACAGCCAGGCCCGGCAGTTCTTCATCAGCCAGACCGCCGTGGAGCAGGACCACATCGTCGCCGCCTTCGGCTTCGAGCTCGGCAAGGTGGAGGACCCGAAGATCCGCACCCGGATGCTGGGCAACCTCCGCAACGTCGACGAAGACCTCGCTCAGCGTGTCGCCGACAAGCTCGCCATGCCGTTGCCGGAGGCCGCGCCGAGGCAGCGGTGGCCGACCAGGACGGACCTGCCGGAGTCACCGGCG
>CAVUNB010000022.1:0-43024 GCA_963742685.1 uncultured Actinomycetota bacterium
CTGGCTGCTGCGACCGGGGGTCGACGGCGCGGTCACCGGTGCCGGCACCCTGTGCCGGTCGATCGGGACCCAGGGAGCGTTTGCGCCGCCCTGCGCCCAGGGGGTCCGGGCCTTCCGCACCTTACTTGGTCAAACCTCCCCGTCCCGGTGGCGTCACCGACCGAGCTGGTGCTGCGGTGGTCGCAGGCGGGCGCGGGGTCCGGGTTGTTCCTTGACGAGCCGGCCGACCTGTCCGCGCCCGGGGACGTCGGTCGACCTGCGCACCGTGGTCGATCCGCAGATGGAGGGCCAGCGGGTACGGATCCGGCTGACCGACACCGACGGCGACGCCTGGCAGACGGAGCCCCGCACGCTGCACGGTCTGGTAGGCGGCTACCTGCGCACGTACTGGGCGCAGACCCTGCGGCTCGCCCCGCAGCGGGCCCCCGCCCGGATCGACCTCACCGACGTGGCCTCGATCGGCTTCGCCTCGGCTTCGCCCACCGGCCGGGTCTGGTTGCTCGACGCGGCGATCCGGCAACCCGGGTTGCTGCCGGTGCCCGACACACGGGTCCCGACCCTGTCCCCTCGGACGCACCGTCGTCGTCGACGAGGGCGATGGGCCGGGGCAGGCGAGCGCGACGATGACCTACCGCCTCGACGCGCCGGCGCCCCAGCCCGGCCGGCTGACGGTTGCGGCGACCACCTACGACGACGGCGTGGTGACGCGGGGGATCAAGGTCGACGTGCCGGCGGGAGCGACCGCCGGCACCTTCGAGGTCCCAGTAGCGAGGCCGACGAGGTCGACGATGTGCAGCGGACCGAGATCTACCTGCAGGCGATCGGTGAACGGTCCGTGGTGATCGGCGACGCGCTGTCCCGAGTCGTGGTGCGCGACGACGACCCCGACGCCCGGCTGTCGGTGCGCCGCGCGACGCCCTCGGTCGCACCCGGTCGCCCGATGGCGGGCAGCTGCGGCTGGACCAGCCGGCGGACTACCCGGTCTCGGTCAGGGTCCGTGGTGTCGTCACCGGCACGCCGCCCGACCTGCTGGTCTCCGACGTGCCCGCGGGGTGGGCTGATGCGAACCTTTCGGGCGGCGTCGGGCCCGGCGACCACGTGGCGGAGGGATTCCGTGTCCGGGCGCTGCTGCGGCCCGGTGAGCGGACCGCCCGGCTCGTGGTCCCCACCCGCGCCCAGCCGCCGCGCCCGGGGTCGCGGGTGCTGACGCTGCGCTTCTCCGACCCGCTGCTGCCCGACGACGCCGTGCTGCGGTCGATCCGGCGCCGCTGACCGCCGACCCGACTAGCCTCGCTGTCCATGCGCACCGGCGTGCTCTACATCGGGTCTGAACACCGGCCACCTGCTCGTCGTCGACGCGCACCGCGGCGCCGCCCCGCTGCCTGCGTACTCGTTCAAGGCACCGCTGCGGCTGGCCGAGCACCTCGACCCGACCGGCGCCGTGGACCCCTCGGGCGTGGAGGCGTTGCTCGGCTTCGTCGAGCAGGCGCAGCAGGTCGCCGAGGACAAGGGCTGCGCATCCCTCATCGCGTTCGCCACCTCGGCCGTCCGCGACGCCAGCAACGTCGACGAGGTGCTGGACACCGTCCGGGCCCGCCGGACCGTCCGCACGCTCGATGGCCTGCATGATCGCGACGGCGTCGGTGCCGAACGTGGTCTCGTCGAGCCCGGCCGCAACTTCGATCCTCAGCGGGCGGCCGTGCAACATCTCGGCCGCCAGGGCCACCGCTGAGCGGGCGAGCGTCCGGCTGTGGGAGACGACGACCAGGCCGACTCCTCGGTCGGCGGTCGGGGCCGATGAGTCTCCCGAAAGGCTCTCTGTCATGTCACTGCACTCCGCTCGCTCGTCATCTCGGTCAGTCAGGAGGGTCAGAAGGCCGCTTCGGTGGCCGCTTCCAGAAGCAGGGCCACGGTCGTCGCGCCGGGGTCCTGATGCCCAACGCTGCGTTCACCGAGGTAGCTGGCGCGGCCCTTGCGCGCCAGCATGGGCGTGGTCGCGTCCCGGCCTGCCGCAGCCGCGTCGCTGGCGTGCTTGAGGCCGGCGGCCAGGTCTGCGCCGTTGGTGAGGGCGGCGTCGAGCGCGTCCACGGCTGGTGCCAGCGCGTCGTACATGGTCTTGTCCTCGGGCCCGGCCTTGCCCCGGTCCACGACCCCGCCGAGCCCGGCACGCAGGGCCGCGGCGAGTTGGGGCGCCGAGGTGGTCTCAGCGTCGCCGAGAGTGCTGCCGATCCTCAGGAAGAGGGTGCCGAACAGCGGGCCGCTGGCGCCCCCGACCGTGGAGACCAGCGTCATGCCCACCTTGGAGAAGAGTGCGCCGGCCGTGGCCGGAGGCGTTTTCGTCGAGCGCGGCCACGGCGGCCTTCATGCCCCGGTCCATGTTCGACCCGTGGTCGGCGTCGCCGATCGCCGCGTCGAGCTCGGTCAGGTAGTCGCGGTTCTCAGCCACCAGGTGGGCGAACCTGCGCACCCACTCCTCGAGGACCGCCGTGGTCACGTTCTCGTCCATGTCTCAGATGCCCCATCTCAGCGCCGAAGTGTTCACTGGAGCGTCCCAGAGGGAGAGCAGCTCGTCATCGACCTTGAGCAGCGTGATCGACGCGCCGGCCATGTCGAGCGAGGTGATGTAGGAGCCGACCAGCGACCGGGCGATGGGCACGCCGTGCCCGGCCGAGGATCTTGTTGACCTCGTTGAACATCACGTAGAGCTCGATCAGCGGGGTGCCGCCGAGCCCGTTGACGAACGCGATGACCGGGTCGCCCTTGGTGAACGGCAGGTCCGCGAGGATCGGCTCGACCAGCATCGCGGCGATCTCGCTCGCGGGCGCGAGCGGCAGCCGCTCTCGGCCCGGCTCGCCGTGGATGCCGACGCCGAGCTCCATCTCGCCCTCGCCGAGCTCGAAGGTGGGTTTGCCCGCTGCGGGCACGGTGCACGACGTGAGTGCCACGCCCATGCTTCGCCCGTTGGCGTTGACCTTGCGTGCGACGTCTGCGACCTGGTCGAGGTCGCGGCCCTGCTCGGCTGCCGCGCCGGCGATCTTCTCCAGCAGCACGGTGACGCCGACCCCGCGGCGGCCCGCGGTCCAGGTGCTGTCCTGGACGGCCACGTCGTCGTCGGTGACCACGGAGACAACTCGGGCGCCGGTCTCCGCGGCCGCCAGCTCTGCGGCCATCTCGAAGTTCATGACGTCGCCGGTGTAGTTCTTCACGACGTGCAGGACACCTGCGCCGCCGTCGACCAGCTTGGTAGCCGCCAGCATCTGCTCGGGGACCGGCGAGGTGAACATCTCCCCGGCACAGGCGGCGTCGAGCATGCCCAGGCCGACGAACCCACCATGGAGCGGTTCGTGCCCCGAGCCACCGCCGGAGATGATCCCCACCTTCCCCTGCTTCGGTGCGTCGCCGCGGTAGATGATCTTGTGCTGGTGGTCGACGCGCAGGTCGGGGTGAGCCGCCTCGATTCCTTGCAGTGCCTCGACCACGACATCGTTCGGGTCGTTGATCAGCTTCTTCATGAGAGTTCCTTCCGGATCTGGTGGTGCTGGGTCGGGTCAGGCGTCGGTGGACTGAGCTGGCGGCTGCCGGCTCGGCGTCGGGAGCGCCGAGGTCCAGGCCACCGGCGCTGAGCCGGTCGGCCGGGGTCCGGGAGAGGAGGCCGTAGAGCAGGGCGGCGGCAACGCCGGCGAGGAGCTCGGCGAACAGGTAGACCGGCAGCTGGTCCCACTTCACGTCGCCGCCGGCGATCTGCTGGACGAGCATGGGACCGAACGTGCGCGCCGGGTTGATGGAGGCGCCGGTCGTCGGGGCGACCGGGATGATGGCGGCGAACACGACCAGGCCGATCGCGACACCGGCGAATCCGGCGGCGGCCTTGCGGTGGATGACGCCGAAGATGGTGAACACCAAGATGAACGTGCCCACGAACTCGGCGGTGAATGCCTGCGCCACGCTCACAGTCTCTTCGTTGTACGCCGCCACGCCCAGACCCACGTCAGTGGCCTGCTGGCCGAGCACGCCGATGATCGCCGTGGCGCCCACGATGGCGCCGACGACCTGGGCTCCGAGGTAGGCCGGCACCTGGCTCCACGGGAACTTGCCGGTGACGGCCAGTCCGAGCGTGACCGCCGGGTTGATGTGGTTGCCACCGATGTGCCCGAGGGCGTAGACGGTGGCGATCACGACGGTGCCGAACGCCAGGGAGATCATCCCGAGATCGGCCATCGTGAACGGCGCATCGCCGTTGACGATCAGCGTGGCGGGAACCGACCCCACCCCGATGAACACCAGAAATGCCGTTCCAATGGCCTCAGCACCCAAGCGCTGGAACAGATTGGTCTCGTCAAGCATGCCCGTTCCTCTTCTCTCATCTGATCCGAATGAGGTTCGACAGTGTCGAATTTGATTGGGACGCTACGCCTATGGTTCACTTGTACGCAAGAGGTTTCGTGAAATTCGTCACAACAGAGAGGACGTTGCTCCCGTGATCCAGTCGATCGACCGTGCGGTCCGGGTCCTGACCGCGCTCCAGGGCACCCGCCGGATGAGCCTCTCGGAGCTGGCTGCCCGCCTCGACCTCGCGCCCTCGACCACGCACGGCATCGTCCGCAGCCTGGTCGAGCACGGGATGGTCGTGCAGGAGCGCGGTTCGAGTCGCTACCAGCTCGGGCCGGCCGTACTCCGGCTCGGCAACGTCTACCTGGACACTCTCGAGCTGAGATCGCGGGCCATTCCGTGGGCCGAGGACCTCGCGCGGCGCACCGGGCTGGCCGTACGCACCGGCGTACTCCTCATCGACGACGTCGTGATCATCCACCACGAGCCCCGCCCCGACGGCAGCCGGCAGATGCCGGAGGTCGGCATCGTCATCCCCGTCCACGCCAGCGCGCTCGGCAAGGCCATGCTCGCGTTCCTGCCGGAGGACGAGAAGCGGGTGCTCACCTCCGGGGAACTGCGAAGCATGACGGGCGAGACGATCACCTCACCCGAGCGCCTGCGCGACCAGCTGGACCAGATCCGATCCAGCGGGGTCGCGGCGGAGCAGGACGAGGCCGTCATCGGTGAGGGCTCCCTGGCCAGCCCAGTCTTCGACTCCTACGGAGAGGCCGTGGGCGCGATCGGCGTGGTCGTACCCTCCGGCGACGACCTGGAGCGCCCCGAGGTCAGCGACCTCGTGCGCGATACGGCGCGAGCGGTCTCCCGCGAGCTGGGCGCCGCCACGTGGCCGCCCCGGCCGCCGGGCCCCTGACGACGCACGTTCCGCGATCCGCGTCTGACTGGCGCGCACGTTCCGCGAATTCAGGACTCGGCAGATCGCCTTCGACTGGAGTACCGCGAACGGCTCGCCCGCCCATCCTCCGCAACCAGGTGCCCTGCTTCGCCGTCGCTGGCGCACCTCGTGGCCGTGAGGCGATCGCCGAACGACGCCCGAACATGCCTATGTGCGCGCTCGTCGTGATGAGGCACGGCATTGCCGAAGACAGCTCGGCTCAGCCGCTGCGGATGACCCGATAGATCGTTTCGGATGAGGGTGGCGGACGAGGTACGTCGTTCCACCCGATCTCGAGAGCCTTGTCGGCGATCGCGCTCTTGACTTGCGCGACGTCGACGTCGTCCGCGAAGAAGGAGATCGACAGTCCGTTGCCCGTTGCTGCGTCGACCAGGTGGTAGGCGTTCAGGACTCCCGGCACAGTCTTGGCGGCGTCGATCACCCACTGCCGCTCGTCATCCGGCATGGGTTCCCATACGGCGATTCGAGCGAACATTGCGATACCTCCGTTGGCCAGCCTAGCTGCTGAGGTCACCATCATGTCGGCCACCGCGACGAGCTTCGAGGTTTCTCGGGAAGCGCCCGCTCTTCCGCCTTGGGGCGTTCCGGTGGCGGATCGGCTACTGGTCACGCTCCGCGTGACGATCCCTGCCAGGACGCACTGATCGTGGCTAGATCCGGACATTCGATAGACGGCTCTCAGTGGAAGGCGCAGCCGGCCTCGACGCCGAACCTGCGGAAGAAGTGGGTTCGGTGAGCCAGAGGACGAGGTCGGTGCGCCAGTAGCGGACGTGGCGGCCGACCTTGAAGCTGCGGGGTCCGCAGCCGAGGTGGCGCCAGTAGCGCAGGGTGCGCGGAGCGCGTCGGCGTCACGCGTGGGTGGCTCTGGGACCACCTCACCCTGGGCGGTCGGCCGGTCTGGCACGACGCGTACGCCGTCTTGGGAGCAGCGGCCGCCGTGACCGAGCGCATCGGGGTCGGCACGATGGTCACCGCCCCCAACTTTCGGCACCCGGTCACTACAGCGAAGGCCGCGTTGGTGCTGGACGTGGTGAGTCAGGGTCGTTTCGTGCTGGGTCTGGGAGCCGGCGGCCCAGGGGCGGATGCGGTGGCCCTCGGCGGTCGGCCCCTGACGGCCGGTGAACGGGGACGCCGCTTCGAGGAGTTCGTCGAGCACACCCACAAGCTGCTCACCGACCCGGCGCCTACCCTGACCGGTGAGTGGTTCGCCGCGCGCGCCGCGGACGTGGGAGGCGGCAAGCCGCGTCGACCACCCATTGCGGTGGCCGCAACCGGGCCGCGTGGCCTCGGGGTCGCGGCCGTCCGCGCCGACCTGTGGATCACCCAGGACGTTGCGAAGGACGCGCGGGTGGCGGCGCCGACCGCGGAAGCTGAGATGGGTCGACAGCTGGGCATGCTCGACGAGGCCTGCCAACAGGTGGGCCGCGACCCGGCGACGTTGCCCAAGCTGGCCGTGCTCGGCTACGGCGGCGAGCGCCCCCTCGACTCGATCGAGGCGTTCCGCGACTGCCGCGACCGCTACGCCAGCCTCGGCGTCACGCGGCTGGCGGTCCTGTGGCCACGTGGTGACGACGCGGTACGTCAGATCGAGGTCCTCGCCCAGGCGGCCGCGGAAGCCGCCTGACGGAGCTAAGACGTCGCGGCCGACCGCTCATGCCCGCGACCCGCGTGCGCTTGAGGGTGCCCATTCCATGCCGCGATCAGGACGCGCCGTCCGGACATTCCTGGAGGTGGTTCACACTAGGAACGCGTCAGACTCGTCAGAGGCTGGCTTCGCGGACGTGGTGTAGTCGCAGCACGCTTCCCTTCCAGGGAAGGAGTCGAGGTTCAAATCCTCGCGTCCGCTCCATATCTGCAAGCCAGTGCCCGGCGGCCGCCTTGATGGGGAAATTGCGCCGGTCATGGGAGATATGTCGGCGGGACCGGGCGCTTTCTCGTCAATTGAGGAGCACACTGACCACGGGAGCCGCTGGGCACGGGGGGTGGACGACTCCCGCACTTGAACCGCCCACGGACCCGAGACCCGTGGGCGGTTCTGCTGTTCCTGCACACCGGCTCCACGCGCTCTCGTAGAATCTGGCCGTTCTCCGACGTGTGGCCCCATCATGCCCGGCGAGCACCGCGCACACCCGCCGAATCCCCCCGGCTCGGCCGGAACGAACTGTGCGTGGGGGCAGAAGCGCTCGACCCCCGGCCAAGACGTCGGGGGTCGAGCGTCCCTATCGACCCCTTCGACATCGACACCACGAACGGCGAAACCCCCGGAGCGCGGTCCCCGCTCGCCGGGCCCCGCGACGATTTGGGGCCACGGCTGTTGAAACTGAGTGGTCCCCACGTCACGTTGCTCAGTCCCGTTCTTGGCAGTGACCCATTCCGCCGCCATCGGGTCACGTCACAGACGCGTCCGCCTGGACCGGTCCAAGGATTGGCCCTCCGAGAGAGCCCATCCAACAAACTTCTGCTGATTCTTGCGGACTCTCTGCGGACTCGGAGGGGTCACACCCCCTCTGACCTGCGCAAACGCGTCGATTCACACGTTGAAGCGGAACTCCACGACGTCCCCGTCGACCATCACGTAGTCCTTGCCCTCGATGCGCACCTTGCCGGCCTCCTTGGCCTTCTGCATGGTGCCGACGGCCATCAGCTCGTCGAAGGACACGATCTCGGCCTTGATGAAGCCCTTCTGGAAGTCGGTGTGGATGACACCGGCCGCCTCGGGCGCGGTGGCGCCCTTCCGGATCGTCCAGGCCCGCGTCTCCTTGGGGCCGGCGGTCAGGTAGGTCTGCAGGCCGAGGGTGTCGAAGCCGACGCGGGCGAGCTGGTCGAGCCCGGACTCGGTGATGCCCATCTCGGCCAGCATCTCGTGCGCCTCCTCGTCGGAGTCCAGCTCCACGAGCTCGGACTCGAACTTCGCGTCGAGGAAGATCGCCTCGGCGGGCGCCACGAGGGCCTGCATCTTCGCGAGCAGGGCCTCGTCGGAGAGCTCGTCCGCGTCGCAGTTGAAGACGAAGATGAACGGCTTCGCCGTGAGCAGGGACAGCTCGCGGATCAGCGAGGTGTCGATCTTCGTGTCGATGATCGGCGTGCCGCCTTCGAGGGCAGCCAGCGCCGTACGCGCCGCTTCGAGGACCGCAACCTTCGACTTGTCGCCGCGGGTCTCCTTCTCCAGACGCGGGATCGCCTTCTCGACGGTCTGGATGTCGGCCAGGATCAGCTCGGTCTGGATGGTGCCGATGTCGGAGGCGGGGTTGACCTCGCCGTCGACGTGCGTGACGTCCTCGTCGCGGAAGACGCGCGTGACCTGGCAGATCGCCGAGGACTCGCGGATGTGCGAGAGGAACTTGTTGCCCAGGCCCTCTCCCTGCGAGGCACCCGCGACGATGCCGGCGATGTCGACGAACTCGACGGTCGCGGGCAGCAGCTTGGCGGAGCCGAACACCTCGGCGAGCTTCGCGAGCCGGTCGTCGGGGACCCCGACGACGCCGACGTTGGGCTCGATCGTCGCGAACGGGTAGTTCGCCGCGAGCACGTCGTTCTTGGTCAGGGCGTTGAAGAGGGTCGACTTGCCCGCATTGGGGAGACCGACGATACCGATGGTGAGAGCCACGGGCCGGGAGTCTACGGGCGCGCGGGAGGGCTCAGCGATTCGCCGCCGGGTGACGGCTCGACGCGGCCAGCCCGAGGGCGGACACCGTCGCCACCGCGGCGGCCAGCGGGAGAAGCACGTCCAGTCCGACCTCCTCGATCACGACTCCCCCGGCGGCCGAGCCGAACGCGATGCCCAGGTTGAAGACCGCGACCAGCACGGCACCGGCGGTGTTTCGGTACGCCGGGGAGGCCGCGCCGATGACGGCGCTCTGGAGGGCTGGTGGCAGGGCGCCGATGAGCAGCCCCCACACCACGACCGCCGCCACGACGACGACCGCATCGGTCGTGACGGCCAGCAGCCAGAAGGTGAGCGCGAGCGAGCCGACGGCAACGACGAGCAGCCGCTCGGGGGCGAGGTCGACGACAACCCCGACGGCCGCGAGACCGACGGCACCCGCGATCCCGAAGGCGAGCAGCAGGACTCCCACCTCGGGCACGCCGGCCGACCACTGGCCGGCCACGAGGGGTGCGATGTAGGTGAAGGCGGCGAAGTGCGCGACGAGGGCGAGTGCGCCGAGCAGGGCGGTGCGCCAGACCCGGACCGCCGACGCGTCGCGGACCCGGCGACTGGGAGCGAGTGACGGTTCGTCGACCGCGGTGCTGGGGCCGGCGGGCATCAGCGTCCACACCAGGACGGCGCCTGCGACCAGGGCGACGGAGACCGCCCCGATCACCCAGCGCCATCCGAGTGGTCCGCCGAGCAGCGTGCCGAGGGGCAGCCCGACGACGCCGGCGAGGACGGGGCCTGCCAGCACGACCGAGATCGCCCGGGCCTCGCGACCGGCGGGCGCCAGCGAGGCGGCGTACACCATCAGCACCGACCAGAAGAGACCGTGGCCGGTCGCCGCCACCAGCCGTGCAGCGAGGACGCCGCCGAAGGTCGGCGCAAGGGCCGAGGCCAGGCTGGCGATCCCGAGCACCGCCAGACCGGCGGCCAGCGCTGTTGGTCGCCGCCACGAACGGGTCAGCCGCGTCAGCGGCAGGCTGGAGAGGCCGACGGTCACCGCCCAGACCGTGACGAGGAGGCCGACGCGGGCGGGCCGGACGTCGAGGTCGCGGCCGATCTGCGGGAGCAGGCCGGCGGGGAGCATCTCGAGGGTGACTGTCCAGAAGGCGGCGAAGGAGAGCACCGCGAGGTGCCGCCACGGGAGAGCTGGTCGAGTGGCCGAGGAGGTGTCGGGGAGGGTTGTCGTGGTCATGGACACGACGCTAAACTCTGACATTGATGTCAATGTCAACCCCTGATCCGCGAGGTGCGCGATGAAGATCGGCGAGCTGTCGAGCCGGACCGGGGTGCCGCCCCGGATGCTGCGCTACTACGAGCAGCAGGGGCTGATCGCCCCCAGCCGAGCCGACAACGGCTACCGCGACTACGCCGAGGCTCAGGTCGACCGGGTGCAGCGGGTCCGCAGCCTGATCCGCACGGGCGTCCCCACCCGGCTGATCTCCGCCGTGCTCGACCTCGAGGAGCCCGACAACGGCTGGACCGAGAGCTGCTCCCGCGAGTTCGCCGAGACCCTCACGCACGAGCTGCAGACCATCGAGGAGAAGATCGCCTGCCTCCAGACCAGCCGCGGCACCATTCGCGACTACCTCGCGCGCGCCGGCCACGGTGCCCTGCTGGAGTCCCCCGCCGGCTGACGGTCCGCGGTTTGGCGCGTTCACCACCCGCCTTGTTCAATCGGTGGCGTCCCCGGAGACGAGATCTCCCCCGCCACGACCTCCCAAGGACCCCGGCAACCAATATGCCTTCCTGGCTCCAAGAGCTGCTCGCGCTCGTCGCGATGCTCCCCTCGACCGCCGGCGGCGTGCCGGCCCTCGAGGTCCCGACGATGCCCGTCACCAGCGGCTCGGCCGTGACTGGTGCGAGCCCGGTCTTCGCCGACGGGTTCGATGCGCCGTACGCCGAACGCTGGACGCACCTCTCGACGTCGACCGCCGACAAGGTCGGCCAGTCCACCGTCGACGGTCGCACCGTGCTCGAGCTCCAACCGGAGGCGCACCTGGAGTACGGCATGGCGGTCCCGTTCGAACCCGGCACGACCTACCGCGTCAGCGCCAACCTGAAGATGCCGAGCGAGACCGGCGTCCACCCGGCCTTCTGGCTGCGCACCAACGACCTGCAACGAGCCGGCGAGATGGATGTCGTCGAGAGCTGGGGGGACCAGAAGGGGTGCGGCCGCGTGCAGGTCGCCTACTACTGGCGCTACGCACCGCCGATCGGCGACGTCGAGTGCGCGGGCGACCGCTACCCGCAGGACATGGACGCGTGGCACACCTATTCGGTCGAGTTCACCTACCAGGGCCCCGGCCAGGACCCGGCCGCCGAGGCCCTCGCCCCGACCCGCTTCTTCGTCGACGGCGTCGAGACGTGGTCCACCCCGCACGCGCCGGTGTCCGCCGAGCACCTGCGCCTGCAGAACAAGCGCAACTGCCCCGACGACCAGCAGCCCACCTGCGGCGGCCTGACGTCGACCTCCCCGTCGATGTACGTCGACGACGTGACCGTCGAGGTCATCGGCCGCGTGCCCTCGGGTGTGCCCGCAGACCTGACCGCGATCCGGGAGACCGAGACCGGCGCCGAGGCGCACGTGCTGAGCGCCGCGTCGGGCTACACGACGTACGCGAACCAGACCCCGCTCCCGGTGAGCGGGCGTGGCTGGCGGTTCACCAGCGGCGACTTCGACGGCGACCGGGCGACCGACGTCTACGGGATCCGGATGGCCGGCAAGAACACGGCGCAGGTGCAGGTCATGGACGGCAACGACTGGCTGCACTCCTACCTCAGCCACGCGACCATCGTCGAGCGCCGGGGCGGGCTCGGCCGGATGAGGTTCCTCGCCGGGGACGTCGACGGCAACGGCCGCGACGACCTCTACCTCGTCTCCAACGACAGGGGCCGCACGCACCTGACCGTGCTCGACGCCAGCACCGGATTCCAGACGCGGCTGGCCGACGTGGACCTGCCCGTGCCCTCGCTGCCCCGGCACCGCTGGCGGGTCGCCGTCGGCGACTACGACTTCGACGGCCGTGACGATCTCTACCTGGTCGACACCCGAGCCGGTGAGCACACGGCGGTGCACGTGCTCGACGCCCGCACGGAGTTCATGTCCTGGCTGGCGCAGACGAACACCGCGGCCCCCGTGCTCGACTCGACGTGGGTCGCGACCGCCGCCGACGACAACGGTGACGGCCGGGCCGACCTGGTCCTCGTCGACCGGGATGCCGACGGTGCGACGGAGACACACACGCTCGACGCGGCGACCGGCTTTGCGACGTACACGCGCGAGGTCCGCACCGGCCTCGGCCCGACCACCGACAGCAGCTGGACCATCGCGAACTGATCGTCACGACACCACGAGGGCCCGGCATCGCGCCGGACCCTCGTGGTGAGCGGTGTGCTGCTGGTGGTGTCAGCCGCCGTAGATCGCCCGCACGCCGTCACCATCGGTGGCGGTGAAGGACAGGTCGGCCGACGATCCGTTGCACTGCGGGTAGTGCATGATCGACGCCGAGTCGTACGGCGTCAGCGGACGCCAGTTGTTGTCCTCGAAGCAGGTGCCGGCCTCGGGACGGGTGTGCTCGTGCCGGAAGCCCAGGGAGTGCCCGAGCTCGTGGCCGAGGATGTTGCCCGGCGTCCAGGACCCCGAGTTCTGCAGGGCATCGGCGTTGACGAGCACGTTGCGCTGCGAGTCGCTGGTGCTGGGGAAGAACGCCCTGGCGATGTACTCCGACGTGTTGGTGGGCTCGACCGAGAACAGCACCGAGTTGTTGTTGACGGTGCAGTTGCTGTCGGCGCTCGGCACGTGGGTGAAGTTGACGCCGGACGAGGCCGACTCCCACAACCCCGCGCCCTGTGACATGGCGGAGACGAGCGCGTTGTAGTCGGTGCCGAAGGCGGTGCTGACGCAGTAGGTCAGGTTGCCCGCCTGGCTGGCGCTCCACTTGTCGTCGGCTCCTCCGACGGTGTTGACGACGAGCCCGTTCTCCTGGCCCTTGTCCCGCGAGCCGACCATGCGGTCGTAGTAGTCGCGCAGCGCCTCCGTGTCGGCGATGACCTCGTCGCCGTTGACGACATATTGGCCGCCCACGTCTTGGAAGGTCGCGGCACGGAACTCCGCGAAGGTGGGGACGTCGTCCTTCGCCAGTGCCGCGGTAGCGGCTGGGCTGGCGGCGAACAACAGGGCGGACGCGCCAATGGTGGCGGCGGCGATTCGGCTGAACTTGTTCTTCATCATCACTGTGTTTTCCTCCGGTTGGGTACGGACGTCCCTCCAGACAACCTGTCTAGACCAGCCCCGTGAACCCCTGTCCGCTCGCAGGTCGATGCGATGCAAGAAGTTGCACTTTCCGGGCGCGTGGAAAACTCCAGCCATGAGCCAGTCCGCCACCGAGTCCGTCGCCCTCCGCGAGCCCGCACATCAGGTGTCGCCCCGCGCCGTGACCTACTGGCGGGTGAGTGCGCTGATCGGCGCGGCGTTCACCTGGATCACCGTGATCGCGGTCTACGTCTTCGCGTTGCCCGCGATCTTCGACGAGCCGGCGCGGCCGTGGTGGGCGACCACGATCCTCGTGGTCTCGCTCGTCGCACCGCTCGTGCACGTCCTGGTGATGCCGCAGCTGCGCTACCGGATCCACCGGTGGGAGGTCACTCCGACCGCCATCCACACCCGCTCCGGCTGGCTCAACATCGACAGCCGGGTCGCTCCCCTGAGCCGGGTGCAGACGGTCGACTCGACCCAGGGCGCGCTGATGCGCGTCTTCAAGCTGGCCTCCCTGACGGTCACCACTGCGTCGGCGGCAGGCCCGATCACCATCGACTGCCTCGACCGCGACGTCGCCCAGAGGCTCGTCGCCGAGCTCACCGAGATCACGGGCGCGAGCGAGGGTGACGCGACGTGAGCGAACAGGAGCAACCTGTCCCGGCAGATCCGGCCGGTACCGCGCACCAGGCCGTCCCCTCCGAGGCCGCCTGGCAACGCTTGTCGCCCCGCAACCTGCTGATCGACCCGGTCAAGGTGCTGGGCCAGTTCGCCTTCCCCGCGGTCGTGGCGCTGGTCGGCATCAGCCAGGGCGGCGGCGGCGGGATGCCGTGGTGGGCGCTGCCGTTCGTCGTCCTCGGGGCCGTGGCGCTGGGCGTGCTCCCATGGCTGACCACCTTCTACCGGACCACAGACACCCAGTTCCAGATCCGCAGCGGGCTGCTCAACAAGAAGACCAAGACGGCTCCACTCGATCGCGTCCGCAGCGTCGACCTCGAGGCGTCGCTCCTGCAACGGATCGTCGGACTGTCCAAGGTGCAGATCGGGACCGGCGTCGACGACGACCGGATGACCCTCAACTCGGTGACGGCCACGGAGGCGACGAACCTGCGGTCGTTCCTGCTCTCCAGGCGCGCGAGTGCGGCACGCCTGCTGCGACCGGTGAGCCGTCGCCCGCCGGCGCCGACGGGGCTGCTTCGCCCAGCGGCGTACCCAGGCACGAGCCCGCGCGCGTGCTCGCCGAGATCGACTGGGCGTGGCTCCGGTTCGCGCCGTTCAGCCTCGCCCGCCTCGTCGTGATCGCCGCCGGCGTGGGTGCGCTCTCGCAGTTCGGCGACCAGCTGCCGATCGCGGACACCGCCGAGTCGGCGTGGTCCTGGGTGCACCAGTTCGCGCTCCTGCTCGTCATCGGCGGGCTGATCATCGGCGGGCTCTTCAGCTGGGTGATGGTCGCCGTGACCGGCTACATCGTCCAGTGGTGGAACATGCGCCTGACCCGCGAGGCCGGCTCGCTGCACCTGACCGCGGGCCTCTTCACCACCCGGTCGATCACCGTCGAGGAACAGCGTGTCCGCGGCGTCGAGATGAAGGAACCGATCCTGCTGCGACTGGTCGGCGGTGCCGAGCTGTCCACCCTGGCCACCGGTGTCGGCTCCGGCGGCGTGACCGCGATCCTGCCGCCGTGCCCCCAGGGGGTGGCTCGCTCCGTGGGCGCCGACGTCCTCGAGACCCAGGCACCGATGACGGTGCCGCTGATCGAGCACGGGCCGTCGGCTCGTCGACGCGCCTGGCTCCGCCACCTGTGGGGCGCGCTGTTCTTCACCGCGATCCCGCTGGTCGTGATGATCTGGGTCGACCTGCCCGTGTGGGTGCCCGTGGTCGTCGCCCTGGTGTCGTTCACCTCGTCGGCGCTGGCCGCCGAGGCGTCGTACCGGCACCTCGGTCACGCCACGACGCCAGATCACCTGGTGGTCGGCAGCGGCGAGCTGACGCGCGTGCGTACCGTGCTGGAGCACGACGGCATCATCGGCTGGGTGGTGCACCAGACGTGGTTCCAGCGGCGCCTCGACCTCGCGACGCTCGTCGCGACCACCGCGGCAGGAGCCGAACGTGTCGTCGCCCGCGACATTCCGATGGCCAAGGCGATCCGCCTGGCCGACGCCTCGACGCCGGGAGTCCTGACGCCGTTCCTGGCCTGAGTCCGGCCTGAAATAGGTGTAGCGGGCGCCCGTTTCCTGCTCGGGACAGGAGGTGGGCGCCCGCTTCGCACGAACCTGCCTCACTTCGCCCGGTGTGTAAAGACCCAAAAGGGGTGGTTCTTGCTGAAGAATCCGGTCGTCGCGAGCGGCGCGGACGCGCATGCAAGGGAGGAGCGAAGGGGGTGGAACCCCGTAGTGACGAGAACGAGGGTGAGGACGTGCGCATCGCGACCTGGAACGTCAACTCCCTCCGCTCCCGCATCGACCGCGTCGAGGCCTTCCTCGACCGGCACGAGATCGACGTGCTCGCGCTGCAGGAGACCAAGGCGCGCGAGGACCAGCTCCCGCTGATGGGCCTGCAGGCGCGCGGCTACGACATCGCGGTCGCCGGGCTCAACCAGTGGAACGGGGTCGCCCTCATCTCCCGCGTCGGGCTCGAGGACGTCACGGTCGGGTTCGACTCGATGCCCGGGTACGGCGACCCGCTGGCCGCCGAGGCCCGCGCGATCGGCGCCACGGCCGGCGGGATCCGCATCTGGTCGCTCTACGTCCCCAACGGTCGCAAGCCCGACGACCCGCACTACCTCTACAAGCTCGACTGGCTGGCGCGGCTGCGCGACGCGGCCGGCGAGTGGCTCGGCGGCGAGACCGTGCTGGTCGGCGACTGGAACATCTGCCCGACCGACGCCGACGTCTTCGACCCCGCCCAATTCACGAAGTCGACGCACGTGACGCCGCCGGAGCGCGCGGCCTTCCAGGCCTTCCTCGACGACGGCTATCTCGAGGTGACCCGCGAGCACGCGCCCGGCTACACCTACTGGGACTACTACCGCCAGCGCTTCGAGCGGACCGCGGCCTGAAGATCGACTTCGCGCTCGCCTCCCCCACGCTGGCCTCCCGCGTGACCGGCGCCTTCATCGACCGCGACGAGCGAGACCCGGCCCAGGGCACGGGGAGCCCGTCGGACCACGCGCCGGTGGTCGTCGACCTGGCTTGAGCGGCCATATGGACGCTCAGCGCACGGCATTCGGCGCGGCAACCGTCCAGAACCCCGCTCAAGTCGCGAGAGTCACGGCTCAGCCCGTGATCGCGAGGCTGGCGCGCTCGATCTCCTCGGGCGACAGCACGTGCGCGATGGCGAGCGCGGCGGCACCGAGCACACCTGCCTGCTCGCCGGCCGCCGACGGGACGATGCGCAGGTGCTCGGTCGCGAGCGGGAGGGACCGCTGGTAGACGGTCTCGCGGATGCCGGCGATCAGGTGCTCGCCCGCGGCCGACATGGCGCCGCCGACGACCACGACCGACGGGTTGATGAAGTTGACGATCATCGCCACCACCTCGCCCATGTCGCGGCCGGCCTGACGCACGACCTGCACGGCCTCGAGGTTGCCGCTGCGGACCAGCGCCACGATGTCGGCGCTGCTCGTGACGTCGGCGCCGCCCGCGCGCAGGGTGGCTGCCAGGGCCGGAGCAGCGGCCACCGCCTCGAGACAGCCCTCGTTGCCGCACCGGCACGTCACCCCGTCGGCGCGCGGCAGGCGGACGTGCCCGACGTCGCCGGCGGTCCCCATCGCACCCCGCTGGAGGGCGCCGCCGGAGATGATGCCGGCGCCGATGCCGGTGGAGACCTTGATGAAGACCAGGTCGGGCACGTCGGGGAAGTGCGCGTGCTGCTCGCCCAGCGCCATGATGTTGACGTCGTTGTCGATCAGGACGGGCACGTCGACGTCGCGGCGCACGTGGGCCGGGACGTCGTACCTGTCCCAGCCGGGCATGATCGGCGGGTTGATGGCACGGCCGCTCGAGTGCTCGACGGGACCGGGCAGGCCGATGCCGATCGCAGCCAGCTCGGCGAGCGTGCGTTGCTGACCAACCAACAGCGACTGGACCGAGTCGGTGACCCAGCCGAGCACGATCTCGGGCCCGTCGGCGATGTCGAGGTCGGCCCGGGCCTCGGCCAGGATCGTGCCCGCGAGGTCGGCGAGCACGGCCCGCGCGTGGGTGGCGCCGAGGTCGACACCGACCACGACCCGAGCGCTCGGGTTGAGCGCCAGCAACGACGGTGGTCGCCCTCCGGTGGAGACGGCGTCGCCGTACGGCGCAACCAGACCGAGCCGCAGGAGCACGTCGATTCGGGCCGCGATCGTGGAGCGCGCGAGGCCGCTCGACTCGGCCAGCTGGGCGCGGGTCTGGGGTCCGCCGTCCCGCAACAGCTCGAACACGTCGCTGGTCTTCACGGCGGCGATTCAACCATCGTTTCTTTTGTGCGTCCATCAAACATCTTTTGCCGAACTCTCGACAGAAGGCCGTGACGCATGCCACAGTGGCGCCGTGGTCAGCGACAACGTCCTCTCCGATTCCCCGGCCTCCGACGCCGCCAACGCGCCGGTGCTTCGGGTGCGTGGGCTCACCAAGAGCTTCGTGGGCAACCTCGTCCTGCAGGATGCGGACCTCGAGCTGGTGCCCGGCCAGGTGCTCGGCCTCGTCGGGGAGAACGGCGCCGGCAAGTCGACGCTGATGAAGATCCTCGCGGGCGTCCACCAGGCCGACGACGGGACAGTCGAGATCGGCGGCGAACAGGTCGCCTTCAGCCACCCGGTCCAGGCCCAGCAGGCCGGACTCTCCACGGTCTTCCAGGAGTTCAACCTGCTCCCCGAGCGCTCGGTCGCCGAGAACATCTGGCTGGGCCGCGAGCCGCGTCGCCGTGGTCTGGTCGACACCAGGGCGATGATCTCCGCCACCGACGAGCTGCTCTCCGGCCTCGGGATCACGGGTCTGCGAGCAACCCGTCGCGTCCGGTCGCTGTCCGTCGCCGAGCAGCAGGTCGTCGAGATCGCGAAGGCGGTCAGCTTCGACGCCCGGATCATCCAGATGGACGAGCCGACCGCTGCGCTCGCCGACCACGAGGTGGAGCTGCTCTACACGATCATCCGCCGGCTCACCGAGCGCGGTGTGCGATCATCTACGTCTCCCACCGCCTCAAGGAGATCTTCGACCTCTGCGACACCATCACCGTCCTCAAGGACGGGGTGCAGGTCGCGACCCGCCCCGCGGGCGAGCTCGACGAAGGCGGCCTCGTCCGGTTGATGGTCGGCCGCTCCATGTCGTCCTTCTTCCCCGACGCGCTCGAGGGCACCGAGGTCGGCGAGCCGCGGCTCGAGCTGCGCGACGCCGGCAACGGCTACGTGGACGGGGTCGACCTGACCCTCCGCGGGGGCGAGATCGTCGGAGTCGCGGGACTCCAGGGGTCCGGCCGCACCGAGCTGCTCGAGGGGATCTTCGGGGTCAGCCCGTTCACGCGCGGCACCCTCTCCCTCGACGGCACGCAGGTCGCCGTACGCACTCCGCGCCAGGCGATCCGTCGCGGGCTCGCGCTGATCACCGAGGACCGCAAGGCGACCGGCCTGGCCCTGCACCAGTCGATCCTCGACAACGCCCTCGGCGTGGTCCGCGCGGTCTTCCCCGGTCGCACCTCCGCGGCCCGCTCGGCCGTCCCGGGCGTCCTGTCGACGCTCGCCGTCTCGGCGCGCTCACTGTCCCAGGAGGCGCAGTTCCTCTCGGGCGGCAACCAGCAGAAGGTGGTCCTCGCCCGCTGGCTGGCCGCCAACCCGTCCGTCGTCCTGATGGACGAGCCCACCCGCGGCATCGACGTCGGCGCCAAGCACGCGATCTACGAGGTCATGCGCAGCCTGGCTGCCGAGGGCATGGCCGTCCTGATGGTCTCCAGCGAGCTCCCGGAGGTGATCGGCATGTCCGACCGCATCGTGGTGATGAAGGACGGCCGGGTGGCCGGCGAGCTGCCTCGCGGTGCGTCCGAGGAAGACGTCCTGACGATGGCGACCGGCGCCGGCAGCGACCAGGTGGCGTCGTGAGGGCCCGGCTCGGCACCATCACGTCGACGACGATCGTCTACGGCGTGCTCGTCATTGCCATCGTGGTGGGGGCGATCCTCACCGCCGCCAACGGCCGCAACTTCTTCAGCGTCGGCAACGTCGACAACATCCTGACCACCACGAGCATCCTCGGCTTCATCGCGATCGGCCAGACGCTGGTGATCCTCGGCGGCTCGCTCGACCTGTCGGTGCCGTTCGTGGTCAGCCTGGCCAGCGTCGTCGGAGGTGGGGTGATGGCCGGCGAGTCGGGCAACATCGTGCCCGCCGTGCTGGTCACGCTGCTGCTCGGCCTGGTGATCGGGCTGGTCAACGGAGTGATCGTCACCTTCCTCAAGGTGCACGGCTTCATCGCCACCCTGGGCACCGGCCTGGTCATCTCGGGCTACCTCGCCAGCAACTACAAGGGCAGCCACGGCAGTGCCCCGCGCGACTTCCGACTGCTCGACGCCACCCGCATCGGCCCGGTGCCGATCTCCACCCTGATCATGCTCGGCTGCGCGGTGGCCATGATCGTGATGCTGCGACGCAGTCGCCTCGGCCACCACCTGTACGCCGTCGGCGGCAACGCCGAGGTCGCCCGGCTCTCCGGCCTGCGGACCTCAGTGCCGGTGATCGCCGCCCACGTCCTCTGCTCGATGCTGGCCTCGGTCGCCGGGCTGCTGCTGCTCGCCCGCCTCAGCGTCGGCAACCCGACCATCGGCTCGCAGGGCGGCTATGACCTGATGTCGATCGCGGCCGTGGTCCTCGGCGGCACCCTGCTCGCGGGCGGCAAGGGCAACATCGCCGGCACCCTGGCCGGCGTCGCGATCTTCGCGGTGATCGACAACGTCATGGGCGTCATGCAGGTCAACCCCTTCCTCCGCGACGTGGTCCGCGGTCTCGTGATCGTCGTCGCGGTCGCCGTCTACGCCCGCCGCGAGATCGACGCCCGACCGCCACGGTTCGAACGGCCGACCGGGCTCGACGCCGCGCTCCAGGAGGCACGATGAATCACCCCACGAGATCGCTCGCTGCACTCGCGCTTCCGCGGGGACCCCGATGAGCACCCCGGCCATCACCACGACCGAGACCAGCGCCCGGCCCGAGATCCCGGCCCAGCAGGGCGGGCTCGGTGGCCGGATCGCGGCCGGGCTGGCCACGCCCGGCGGCGCGGTGTTCGTGCTCGTCGGCGTGCTGCTTATCTCGATCATGATCTCCAACCCCAACTTCACCGACCCCGGAGCGCTGATCCGCTTCGCGGGCCGGACGGCGGCGATCGCGATCGCCGCGATGGGGCAGTACTACGTGATCGTCAGCGGCGAGTTCGACCTGTCGATGGGGGCCGTGATCGCCACCCAGGTCGTGCTGGCCGGCAACTTCATCGGCCAGGACGAGGCGCGGATCGTGCCCGGGATCCTGCTGATGCTGGCCGTGGGCGCGCTGATCGGGATCGTCAACGGACTGGTCACGACGCTGCTCAAGGTGCCGAGCTTCATCGTCACGCTCGGCATGATGCTGGCGCTCTCCGGCCTCGTCCGCTACATCACGGGCGGCGCGGCGACGGGCAACCCGGTCGACAACTTCCGCCAGATCGGCCGCGGCGGCATCGAGGACGTGCCGGTCGTCGACATCATCCCCTACCCGCTCATCATCCTGGTCGTGCTGGCCGCGGCGTCGGTGTGGCTGATGCGCCGCCCCTTCGGCCGGACGCTGATCGCCATCGGTGACAACCCGGAGTCGACGAACTACTCCGGCGCCCCGCTGTGGTCCTACAAGACGCGGGCCTTCGTGCTGTCCTCGCTGTCGGCGACGGTCGCCGGCATCCTGCTCGTCGGCTACGCCGGGGTGCACCCGTCGGTCGGCGCGGGCTACGAGTTCCAGGCCATCACCGCGGTCGTGCTCGGCGGCGTCCTGCTCGGCGGTGGTCGGGGCTGGGTCCTCTCGGCGGCGGCCGGTGCGTTCGCCCTCGAGCTGCTCTTCACGCTGCTGACCTCGCTCGGTGTCCCGTCCACGTGGCGCGACACGGTCCAGGGCCTGATCATCATCGCCGCGGTCGCCGTCTCGGCCCGCGCCTGGCAGGTCGGCCGGCGCCCGCGCCGTACGACCGCCCCCACTGATCTCTCGGCAACATCACCACCCAACCAGCCCGCTTCGGGCGCAACCACAGGAGAAAACTGATGCGCAGGAACATCAGGGGGGCGCTCGCGTCCACCTCAACGGCACTGCTGGTGCTGGCGGTGCTGGCTGGCTGCAGCACCGACGAGACCGAACCGACCGACTCGGCTTCCGAGACGACCTCCGAGGAGTCGACGGAGGAGACCGGCGGTGAGGACACCGAGTGGTTCGTCCAGGCCGACTTCGACGAGCAGGACGCGCAGCGTTCGGCCACCTTCGAAGGTGACGAGGCCGAGCCGTGGCTGCAGTACATCGACGGCGAGATGACCGACACCTCGGAGTACAAGTCCGGCGGTGCCAAGAAGGTCTGCTTCGCCAACGCCTCGGTCAGCAACCCGTGGCGCCAGACCGGCTTCATCACCATGAACCAACAGCTCGAGGTGCTCCAGGACGAGGGCGTCATCTCCGAGATGGAGGTGCGCGACGCACAGGACGACGACAACGCCCAGCTCGCCGACATCGACTACTTCATCGCCGAGGGCAACTGCGACGCCTTCATCATCTCCCCCAACTCCACGGCCGCGATGACGCCCGGCGTCGAGCGGGCCTGCGAGACGGGCAAGCCGGTCGTCGTGTTCGACCGTGGTGTCCAGACCGACTGCGCCACCACCTTCATCCACCCGATCGGCGGCTACGCGTGGGGCATCGACACCGCCAACTTCCTCGTCGACAACCTCGAGGAGGGTGACAAGGTCATCGCGCTCCGCATCCTCGCGGGCGTGGACGTGCTCGAGACCCGTTGGGCCGCCGCGGAGAAGATCTTCGACGAGAACGGCATCGAGGCCGAGGACTTCTTCACCGGCGCCGACCCGACCGAGATCAAGAAGATCATCACCGACGCGCTCAACCAGGGCGAGGTCCAGGGTGTCTGGATGGACGCCGGTGACGGTGCCGTCGCAGCCATCGAGGCGTTCGAGGACGCCGGCGTCGACTACCCGGTGATGACCGGCGAGGACGAGATGAGCTTCCTGCGCAAGTGGGAGGAGACCGGGCTGAACGGTCTGGCGCCCGTCTACTCCAACTTCCAGTGGCGCACTCCCCTGCTCGCCGTGCAGAAGATCTTCGCCGGCGAGGAGGTCCCCGCCGAGTGGGTGCTCCCGCAGGTGCCGATCACCGAGGACGAGCGTGCCGAGTACCTCGAGGCGAACGACGGGATGCCCGACGGCCACTACGCCAAGTTCGGCGGAGAGGACCTCCCCGGCTTCCCGGAGGCCTGGCAGGACCGCTGATCCGAACGTGATCGACCCGGTCGGTCGCGACGCACCTTCGTCGCGGCCGGCCGGGCCACCCAATCCTCGTTGCGAAGGAGCAGTCGTGCGCGCCATCGGCATCAACACCTGGGTCTGGGCCTCACCCCTGACCGATGCCACCCTCGACCCACTGCTCGACCGGATCGCCGAGCTCGGCTTCGACGCGGTCGAGCTTCCCCTCGAGCGGGTCGGAGATCTCAGCATCGACGCGGTCGGTGCCGCGCTCGAACGCACCGGCCTGTCGCCGTACGTCGTCGGCGCGATGGCTCGCGGGCGCGACCTGGTCGAGACCGATGCCCAGACCGTCGCCACCACCCAGGACTACCTCCGGGCGTGCATCGACCTGGCCGCCGGCATCGGCGCCCCGGCCGTGTGCGGGCCCTTCTACGCAGCCACCGGTCGGACCGGCCTGCTCACTGCGGACGAGCGGACTTCGGCGTACGCCGAATGGCGCGACCACCTCGCACCGGTCGTCGACCACGCGGGGTCTCGCGGCGTGGTGCTGGGGATCGAGCCCCTCAACCGCTACGAGACGTCGCTCATCAACACCGTCGACCAGGCGCTCACCGGGCTCGACGGGCTCCTCGGCCCTGCCCTCGGGCTGGCGCTCGACACCTACCACCTCAACATCGAGGAACGCTCCAGCGCCGGCGCGATCCGCACCGCGGGTGCGCACCTCGTCCACCTGCAGGTCTGTGGCAACGACCGGGGCGCCCCCGGCGGCGACCAGACCGATTGGCCCGCGCTGATCGCGGCCCTGGACGAGGTCGGCTACGCCGGCCCGCTGAACATCGAGAGCTTCACCGCCGACAACGCGGCCATCGCGACCGCGGCGTCCATCTGGCGGCCGCTGGCGCCCACGCAGGACGACCTCGCCCGCGACGGACTGACGTTCCTGCGCGCACTCACCGACCAAGGGGGAACCCCGTGACCGACCAGCTCGGAGTCGCCGTCATCGGCTACTCCTTCATGGGCAAGGCCCACTCCAACGCGTGGCGCAACGTCGGCGCCTTCTACCCCGACGTGCCGTCCGTCGCCCAACGAGTGCTGGTCGGCCGCGACCCGGCCCAGGTCAAGGAGTCCGCGCAGCGCTTCGGCTGGGAGGAGTCTGCGACCGACTGGCGTTCCGTCCTGGACCGCGACGACATCCAGATCGTCGACATCTGCACGCCCGGCCACCTGCACGCCGAGATCGCCGAGGCGGCACTCGCCGCCGGCAAGCACGTGCTGGTCGAGAAGCCGCTCACCAACACCGTCGCGGAGTCCGAACGGCTCGTTGCCGCGGCGACTTCGGCTCTCGGACGCGGCGTCGTCTCGATGGTCGGCTTCAACTACCGCCGCGTGCCCGCGTTGGCGCTGGCCCGCGAGCTCATCGCCGCTGGTCGCATCGGTGAGGTGCGATAGGTCCGGGCCGCCTATCTCCAGGACTGGCTCGTCGACGCCGCGGCGCCGATGACGTGGCGCCTGCGCAAGGACGAAGCGGGGTCCGGCGCCCTCGGCGACCTCGGGTCGCACGTCGTGGACCAGGTGCGGTTCCTCGGCGACGAGGTCGCCTGGGCGACGCGGCCAGCTGCACACCTTCGTGCCGTCGCGTCCCGGCGAGAGCGGCACCGAGCCTGTCACCGTCGACGACGCCGCCTGGGCGACCGTCGGGACACGCGGCGGCGTCCTCGCGAGCATCGAGGTCAGCCGGATGGCCTACGGCCGCAAGAACGGCCTCACCATCGAGGTCTACGGCTCCGAGGGCTCCATCTCGTTCGGGCTGGAACGCCTCAACGAGCTCGCCGTCGACACCGGCAACGGCGGTGCGCGCACGCTCGTCACCGAGGCCGACCACCCCTACGCCGGCGCGTGGTGGCCGCCCGGGCACGTGCTCGGCTGGGACCACACGTTCACCTCGCAGGCGGCCGACTTCCTCGCCGCCGTGGGCGCCGGCGCCCAGCCCTCCCCCAGCTTCGCCGAGGGCCTGGCGGTCCAGCGCGTGCTCGGCGCGATCTCGGACAGCGCCGTGCAGGGCGGCACCCGCGTGGACCTCACGGCACACTGACGGCGTACGACGAAGACAGGAGACCCGATGGGCAAGCGCTTCACGCTCTTCACCGGCCAGTGGGCCGACCTGACGCTCGAGGAGGTCGCGTCGTACGCCGCGGGCTGGGGCTACGACGGCCTCGAGATCGCCGTCTCGGGCGAGCACCTCGACGCGTGGCGGTGGGACGACGACGACTACATCGAGGAGCGACTCGACATCCTGGCCAGGCACGGACTCGGCGTGTGGGCGATCTCCAACCACCTCAAGGGCCAGGCCGTCTGCGACGACCCGATCGACGACCGGCACAAGTCCATCGTCGGGCCGCGGGTGTGGGGCGACGGTGACCCCGCCGGAGTGCGCGAGCGCGCCGCCGAGGAGCTGAAGCTGACCGCACGGCTGGCGAAGCGGCTGGGTGTGGACACCGTCGTCGGGTTCACCGGCTCCTCGATCTGGCAGTACGTCGCGATGTTCCCGCCGGTCTCCGCGTCCGTCATCGAGGCGGGCTACCAGGACTTCGCGGACCGCTGGAACCCGATCCTCGACGTGTACGACGAGTGCGGCGTGCGCTTCGCCCACGAGGTGCACCCCTCCGAGATCGCCTACGACTACTGGTCGACGAAGCGGACCCTCGAGGCGATCGGGCACCGTCCGGCGTTCGGGCTGAACTGGGACCCGAGCCACATGATCTGGCAGGGGCTGGACAGCGTCGCGTTCATCACCGACTTCGCGGACCGGATCTACCACGTGGACTGCAAGGACACCCGGATGCGGATGGGCGACGGCCGCAACGGCATCCTCTCCTCGCACCTGGCGTGGGGCGACCAGCACCGCGGCTGGGACTTCGTGTCCACCGGTCGCGGTGACGTGCCGTGGGACGACGCCTTCCGGGCGTTGGCGCGGATCGGGTACGCCGGCCCGATCTCGGTCGAGTGGGAGGACGCCGGGATGGACCGGTTGCGGGGTGCGCCCGAGGCGCTGGAGTTCCTGCGGCGCTTCGACTTCGACCTGCCCGCCGCCTCGTTCGACGCGGCGTTCGACCAGGGCTGAGGTCTGCACGCCGCTGGTTGAGCAGCGAGCGTGTCGAAACCACGGCGTCCGCCCATTGTCGGTGGGCTCGTCCATGATCGAGGCATGGACCTCCTGACGACTCTCGCAACGCTCGCGCTCGGGCTCGCGCTCGGCGCGGTGATCGGGGTGCTCTGGGCTCGCTCCCGGCCGCGCGACGAGGGCGTGCTCGCGGCGCTCGAGCAGCGCGGCGCGGACCAGGCGGTCGTCAAGGAGGGGATGGAGCGGCTCCAGGACCAGCTCCGCGACCTCGAGCACGCGCGCTCGTCGTGGCAGGGCCAGTTCAGCCAGCAGGTCTCCGACATGCGGCTGACGACCGAGTCGCTGCGCAAGGAGACGTCCTCCCTGTCCACGGCTCTGCGCAAGCCGCAGGTTCGCGGACGCTGGGGCGAGATGCACCTGCGTCGCGCGGTCGAGCTCGCCGGGCTGGTGCCACGGTGCGACTTCACCGAGCAGGCATCCCTGGCCGATGGCTCGCTGAGGCCCGACCTGGTGGTGCACCTCTCCGGCGGCAAGTCCGTGGTCGTCGACTCCAAGGTGCCACTCGACGCGTTCATGGATGCCGCCTCCAGTGACGACGACGAGGAGCGTGCGGCCCACCTGCGTCGTCACGTCCGTCAGCTCCGCACCCACGTCGACCAGCTCGGCAGCAAGGCCTACTGGCGGGCGCTGCCCGAGACGCCCGAGTTCGTGGTGATGTTCGTGCCGGCCGAGGCGTTCCTGTCCGCTGCCCTCGAGACACAGGAAGACCTGCTGGAATACGCCGCCGCACGGCAGGTCATCCTCGCGACCCCGACCACGCTGATCGCCCTGCTGCGCACGGTCGCCCACGGCTGGTCCCACGAGCGGCTGGCCGGCCAGGCGGCCGAGGTGCAGCGGCTCGGCAGCGAGCTGCTCGAGCGGCTCGCCACGATGGGCACGCACGTCGACCGGGTCGGTCGTTCGTTGGGCGCCGCCGTGACGGCGTACAACCAGGCCGTCGGCTCCCTGGAGGGCCGGGTGCTGGTGACGGCGCGCCGGTTCAACGACCTCGGCGTCAGCGGCGAGCTGGGCGACTCGCCGCGGCAGGTCGAGCAGGTGCCGCGGTCGCTGGGCGCGCCCGAGCTCGAGCCCGATGACCTCCCGGGCGGTGACTTCTCCGCCGATGACTTCGAGGCACTGGGCGAGGTCGCGACGCCCGGACCGAGCGAGGCGACGCTGTTCGACGACACCGGGACCCGTCTCGACGAGCCGAGGATCCGCCGTGCCTGAGGCCGGCGTGCGGCGCGGCGCCGATGACCCGACGAGCCCCCGTTCTACGTTGGACGACGTGAGTCACACCGGATCCGTGTGGACCGAGGGTCTCGAGCCCGGCCGGCAGGCGGTCGCGCTCGGGATCGCTGCCGTGCTCACGATCGTGGCCATCGACGTGCTCCTCGTCGGCGAGCTCAGCTTCTTCTTCGACCTGTGCTTCATCGTGCTCTGCCTCGGGCTCGCCCTGGTGGTCAAGCCCCACGACTTCTTCACGGTCGGCGTGCTGCCGCCCCTGATGATGCTCGCCGTCTTCGCGCTGCTCGGAGCCGTCGCGCCCGAGACGGTCGCGGACAAGGGCGACGGCATCGTGCAGACGGTCGTCTCCGGGCTCGCCCACCACAGCGGCGCGCTCGTCGCCGGTTACGCCGTCTGCCTGGGCACGCTCTGGCTGCGACAGCGGAGCCGCAGCAAGGGCCAGAGCACCGCGTCGGTCTGACCCGTCCTCAGACCTCGAACCGCTCCACGTCGCCCGCACCGCGGCGTACGACCTCAGGCTCCGGGCCGGACCAGTCGATCACCGACGTCGGCAGGGCCGGTGTCTCGCCGGCCTCGATCACGATGTCGACGACGTGGTCGAGCTCTTCCTTGATCTCCCAGCCCATCGTGCGCGCCTCGTCCTCGCCGGGCAGGATCAGGGTGCTGGTGAGGATCGGCTCGCCGAGCTCCTCGAGGATCGCGCAGACGAGCGCGTGGTCGGGGATGCGGACGCCGACCGTGCGCTTCTTGGCGTGCATCAACCGCTTCGGCACCTCGCCGGTGGCGGGGAGGATGAACGTGTACGGCCCCGGGGTGGCCGCCTTGATCGCGCGGAACGCCGCGTTGTCGACGTGCACGAACTGCCCCGAGCTGGGAGAAGTCCTTGCACATGAGCGTGAAGTGGTGGCGGTCGTCGAGGCCGCGGATCCCGAGGATCCGGTCGCGGCCGTCGCGGTTGCCGAGCTGGCAGCCCAGCGCATAGCCGGAGTCCGTCGGGTAGGCGATGAGCGCGTCGTCACGAAGCGCCTCGACGACCTGCGCGATCAGGCGCGGCTGCGGGTTGTCGGGGTGGATGTCGAGGTAGCGAGCCATCGAGCTGGCTCAGCCCTTCTGGGCCAGGCGCATGTCGCGCCGCAGCTCGGGAGGCAGCGCGAAGATGAGCGACTCCTCGGCCGAGTGGACCGCGCGGGCGGCGGGGTAGCCGCGATCGGCCAGGAAGGAGAGGACGCCGTCGACCAGGTCCTCGGGCACCGACGCACCCGAGGTGACGCTGACGTTGGCGACGCCGTCGAGCCAGGCCTCCTCGATCTCGGTGTGGTCGTCGACGAGGTAGGAAGCCTTGGCACCGGCCTCGAGGGCCACCTCGACGAGGCGAACCGAGTTGGAGGAGTTGCGCGAGCCGACGACGATCACGAGATCGGCGTTGGGGGAGATCTCCTTGACCGCGAGCTGGCGGTTCTGGGTGGCGTAGCAGATGTCGTCGCTCGGCGGGTCGAGCAGCAGCGGGAACTTCAGCCGGATCGCGGCGACGGTCTCGAGCGTCTCGTCGACCGACAGCGTGGTCTGCGAGAGCCAGGCAACCTTGGCCGGGTCGCGCACCACGATGTTGGCGACGTCGTCGGGGCTCTGCACGAGCTGGATGTGGTCGGGCGCCTCCCCGGCGGTGCCTTCGACCTCTTCGTGCCCTTCGTGGCCGATGAGCAGGATGTCGTAGTCGTCACCGGCGAAGCGCTTCGCCTCGTGGTGCACCTTGGTCACCAGCGGGCAGGTGGCGTCGATGGTCTTCAGGCCACGTTCGCGATGCCTCGGCGTGCACCGCGGGCGAGACGCCGTGGGCGGAGAACACCACGGTCTGACCCTCGGGCACCTCGTCGAGCTCCTCGACGAAGATGGCACCGCGCGACTCGAGATTGGCCACGACGTGCTTGTTGTGGACGATCTGCTTGCGGACGTAGACGGGCGCGCCGTAGAGGTCGAGCGCCTTCTCGACGGTGATGACGGCCCGGTCGACGCCGGCGCAGTATCCGCGCGGCGCCGCGAGCAGCACTTCACGCGCCGAGTCCGGGTCGAGGACGGGCGGGAGGCCGAGGTCGGTCGTCATGCCCCCGAGTCTAGGTGGGCGCGGTGGACTGGCGAACTCGAGACGCGCGCGCGACACCGCGACGTACGCCGTGCTGTCGGTGGGCTCCCCTAGAGTCACCGCCGTGCCCACCCTCCGTGATGCGACCCAGGAAGCACCGGCGCCCGTTCGCGCCGTGGCCAACGCGGTCAGCCAGTGGATCGATCAGCTGGGCGGCGTCTGGGTCGAGGGCCAGCTGGCCCAGATCAGCCGTCGTCCGGGCATCAACACCGTCTTCATGACCCTGCGCGACACGGTCGCCGACATCTCGGTGCCGCTCACCTGCCAGCGCACGCTCTTCGACTCCCTCAACCCGCCGCTCGTCGAGGGCGCCAGCGTCGTCGTGCACGCCAGGCCGTCGTTCTACGCCAACCGCGGCACGTTCTCCCTCTACGCCCGCCAGATCAGCATGGTCGGCCTCGGCGAGCTGCTCGCGCGGATCGAGCGCCGCCGGCAGCTTCTCGCCGCGGAGGGCCTGTTCGCGCCCGAGCTCAAGCGCGACCTGCCGTTCCTGCCCGGCCGGGTCGGGCTGATCACGGCCCCCAACAGCGCCGCCGAGCGCGACGTCCTCGACAACGCGCGTCGGCGTTGGCCCGGGGTGGAGTTCGAGGTGGCCTATGCCGCCATGCAGGGCACGCGTTCCGCGGCCGAGGTGATGGAGGCGCTGGACCGGCTCGATCGCAACCCTGCCGTGGACGTGATCGTGATCGCGCGCGGCGGTGGCTCGGTCGAGGACCTGTTGCCGTTCTCCGACGAGGCGCTGATCAGGGCGGTCCACCAGGCCCGCACGCCCGTGGTCTCCGCGATCGGTCACGAACCCGACTCACCGCTTCTCGACCTGGTGGCCGACGTCCGTGCCTCCACGCCGACCGACGCAGCCAAGCTGATCGTGCCCGATATGGCCGAGGAGCTTCGCGGCGTCGTATGGGCCCGCGATCGGGTCCGCCAGGTCGTGACCCAGATGGTCGCCCGCGAGCAGAGCCGCCTCGACGAGCTCCGCGCGAGGCCGGTGATGCGTGACCCACGCACGATCCTCGACGTCCGCTCCGCCGAGGTGACCGAGCTGCGCGAGCGCGCCCGGCGCCACCTCTCCCACCGCCTCGACCGGGCCGCCGACGACATCGGCCATCACGGCGCCCGCGCGCAGTCGCTGTCACCACTCGCGACGCTCCAGCGGGGCTACGCCGTCGTGCAGGACGCCGAGGGACACGTCGTGACCAGCGTCGGCTCGATCGCGGCGAAGCAGAAGCTCAGCATCCGGGTCGTGGACGGCCGGATCAACACCCAGGTCCTGAACACCGAAGAAGGAGACTCCGATGAGTGACGAGAGCCCGTCCTACGAGGTGGCCCGTGAGGAGCTGATCGAGGTCGTCCGCACGCTCGAGGCCGGCGGCACGAGCCTGGAGGAGTCGCTCGCGCTCTGGGAGCGCGGGGAGAAGCTCGCGAAGATCTGCCAGGCCTGGCTCGACGGCGCCCGCGAGCGTCTCGATGCTGCGGTGGCCGAGGAAGACTGAGACCACTCAGTGGGAAATGGCGGCGTTCGCCGTCGGCGGTTGAGGAGGGCGCGCAGAGGCCGTCGCGAAACCCCCACCTACTCATTCGCGGGCCAGTTGTGACCGAAATGCCTGTGGATATCGAAATGGCTGAATTCACATGTGGATAACTCGAACACCTGTTCCTATCTATTGCAATTCGCCGTAGAATTGGCCTATGGAAACCACTCACGACACACACCAGCAGCACCCGCTGCTGAGTGCTGTCGCGAGCATCTCCGACCAGCTCGACAAGGCCACCACCCTCAACCGCACCTTCGTCCCAACGCGCGACAAGGCGACCGCGATGCGCGAGCTGTCCACCATCGTGTCCCGCACCCAGGGACTGTTGCTGTCGGTGCTGGCCGCCTCCGGTGACGTCGCCGACCAGACCGGCGCCCGCTCGGCCGGCGACTGGTACGCCGCCACCACCCGCCACGACCACCGCCCCAGCGTCGGCCTCGACCGGCTCGGCCGCTCCCTCGACACTGACTACGTCCACCTCGGTGCCGCGGTCCTCGACGGGCGGGTCAACCTCGACCAAGCCATGGTGATCGCCCACGCCCTCGACGACCTCCCCACCGACGAAGTGTCCCCGAGATTCGTGAACGGGCCGAGCTGCACCTGATCGGCCTCGCCGACGACTGGGCACCCACCCCGCTGCGGCGCCTCGCCCGGAAGGTCCTCGATGTCGTCGCCCCCGAGATCAGCGAGGAAGCCGAACGCAAGGCCCTCGAGCGTGAGGAGCAACTCGCCGCCGAACGCACCCGACTCGCCCTCACCCCGCTGGGTGACGGCACCACCCGGCTCAGCGGCCGGATCTCCGACGCCGCCGCCGCGAGGTTGCGGACCTACCTCGAAGCGTTCGCCTCACCCCGCCGCATCTGCGATCGAGGGAGATGGGGAACATCCCCACCCCCGGCTCCTGGGTCTGGCGCTGACCGACCTGCTCGAAACGCTGCCAGCCGACGTGCTGCCCGCTCCATGGCGGGACCGCGACCACCGTGACCGTGACCTCGACCACGACCAGCTCACCGCGAGCCTGGAGACGGCCGGGATCGCGACGTTGGAGACCGGCGACCCCATCACCGCCTCCCAAGCCCGACGCCTCGCCTGCACCGCCAAGATCATCCCCGCCGTCCTCGGCGGGAAGTCCGAGGTCCTCGACTTCGGCCGCAAGGAACGCTCTTCACCGCCGCCCAACGCCAAGCGCTCCTGCTGCGACACGGCGACCAGTGAGGACGAGGGTGCACATCCCCGGCAGCCTGGGCCGAGGCCCACCACTGCCACGCCTGGGCCCAAGGCGGGGCGACCGACCTCGACAACGCCGCCCTGCTCTGCAGCCATCACCACCACCGCGCCCACGACACCGCATACCTCCACCAACGCCTGCCCAACGGCGACATCCGCTTCACCAGACGGACATAGGCCGCCGATCTATCGGCTTGACTGAAGAAGTTGACACCACGGAGCGGTGGCAGTTTCGCTGACGCGTCCGATAGCTCTGGCGCGTGAGCATCCGTCGGGGTGCTACCGGGGCGTCACGACTAAGCCGAGAAGTTCGTCGCTGCACACGGATTTCCCGTAGAGGTCGCGAAGCAGGCAGATCTCGGCACCGTGGTGAAAGACCTCCACGCTGGTGAACAAGACGAGCCGCACCATCGGCGCGTTGGCGAACTCGGGTGGCGAGGTCGCGCCTTGCGGGTGGACCAGCCCTGCCTCTCCGAGGCCGCGCACGCCCTCGATCCACGGCTCATACGCGTCATCGACCTGACCCAGCGCTTCCTTGGCCGTGCCCGCATAGTCGAAGGTCTCAACGCGCGCAGGCGGACCTCCGAAGTGAGTGCCGTTCATCTCCGCGAGTCCAACGATCAGGTGACCCAGCCGCCAGGCGATGGTGGTCACCGGCTCGCTGTCCTGCGGCTGAGGGAAGTCCCACGTGAAGTCTCCGCCACCCACCGACAGCGGCGCCGCGCTGGTTCCGCGCGGGCTGATCGTCCAGCAGTTGTGCACCGGCTGCCACAGGTACTCGTCGTCCGTCAGTCCGTCCAGTCGGGGCCGGAGCTGATGACGCCAGTGCGACTCGACCTGATCAACGACCTCCGCGTTCCAGTCGACGTCCATCCTCCGGAGCGTAGCCAGCACCACTCACAAAGCAGGCGCCGCGCGCCTCACGAGCGCGCAGTGATCAGCCCGGCCGCGGTCAGCGCCTCGACGATGGGCCGGAGGTCGGGCCGCTCGTCGGTGCCCTGGAGCACGACGGTGTCGGCGCCCGCTTCTCCCAGCACGGCCACCCGCTCGGCCACCTGCGTGGCAAGCTCACCGGCCGCCCGCGACGGATCGACCTGCGTGTACGCCGTCACGACCGCCCGACCCTCGCGTCCCGACTCGGCGCGGCTCTCGTCCACGAGCTCGCGGGCGCGCCGTACGGTCGCCGGGTCGGTCACGGAATCGAGCAGCACCCCGTCGCCCACCGCGCCGGCCAGCCTGATCGTCCGTTCGCCGCGGGCCCCGACCAGCAGCGGCGGCCGGCGCGAGGGCGGCCAGTCGAGCGCGACGCCGTCGAGTCGGACGTAGCGGCCGGCGGTGTCGACCCGTTGACCGTCGAGCAGGTCGCGCACGGCGTCGACGTGTTCGCGCAGCAACGTCATCGGTGACTCCACACCCGCCCCCACCTGCGCCATCCAGTCGAGGACGCCGTGGCCGAGCGTCGGCACCAGCCGCCCCGGCCACAGCCGCTCGAGGGTGGCGAGCTCCATCGCGACCACGGCCGGGTTGCGCAGCGGCACGGGCAGCAGCCCGATGCCCACGCGCAAGCCCGTCGACCAGGCCAGCGCCGCGGTGGCGGCGGTCAGCCCGCCTTCGAGGAAGCAGTCCTCCCACAGCCACAGGTCGTGCACACCAGCCGCGTCGGCGAGTCTCACCGCCGCCTCGAGCTCCTCGGGCGGCTGCTGCGGGCGGAACACGACACCGACGGTCACCATGGGTTCTCCTCAGGCACAAGGGCAGAGCTGCCAGCCTGCCACGGTCACGAGGCGCGGCGCCTCAGCGCTCCAGCGGGCCGATGAGCTCCTGCAGATCCGCGGCCTGGCGCTGACCGACCTGCTCGAAGCACTCCCAACGAAGTTCTCCCCGCCCATGGCGGAACCGCGACCACCATCACCGTGCACCTCGACCACGACCAGCTCACCGCCCAGCCTCGAGAAGTCCGGGATCGCGACCCTGGAAACCGGCGACCTCATCACCGCCGCCCAAGCCCGGCGCCTCGCCTGCCAAGCCCGGATCCTGCCCGCCGTGCTCGGCGGGAAGTCCGAAGTCCTCGACCTCGGCCGCCCGCAGGCGGACATAGGCCGACGACGGCTGCGTATCCACCGGTCCGCTGCACTCTCAGACCTGTCGCATCATTGAGCGCGTGCATTACTGCGTGCACTCGGCGCGGGCCATTCACCGGATCTGCGATTGAGCGGACTTCAGGACAGCGGCTTACGCGGGTGCTCGGAACTGTCGATGAGCGGTTGGTTCAGCGCGTCCACTCGAGCGGCAACGCTGCAAACCACATCACGTCACACCGCTCGCCCTGCCAGACGCTTTGGGCGCGCATCGTCCCCTCGTGCACGAACCCGCTCGGCGGGCCACCGCGACTGAACCTTCATTTCCCGCGACGATCGTCACGAAGACACGCGCCGCCCCAAGCTCGAACAGCCAGCGCGTCAACAGGATCACCGCCCGGGTGGCGTAACCGCGACCCCTCGCATCTGCTGCGATCCAGTAGCCAAACTGCGCCACGTCCTCCTCAGTCCAGTCATCAACGCCGCAGCAGCCCACCAACTCACCGGATCTCGCGTCTGTGATCGCGAACGCAACACCAGATGGAGCCCCAGTCGTAGCAAGCGTCTGCCAGCCCCGAACGAACTGATCGATGGCGGCCTCGGCCTCAAGGATTGACGAGCGTGCGGTCGGAAGGAGCGGGAGGGGATTGATGCCGACATGAACTGCGCGTCATCTCTCGACCAGGGTCGCAAGGTGACCACGCTGTCTGAGAGGGTCACTGTCGGACCGTTGCGCCAAGCCTCGCCCACGGACCGATCCTTGCAGCCCTGCCCCCCGAAGTCGGGAAACGCACTCCTATGCCGCGGTGCGGATGAGGGCGCCGGCTCAATCATGTCGATCGAGGTGGTTGTATCGGTCCGCCGTCACGTCTCCGGCGAGGTCGAGACAGACGCCTCCGCCGTACGCTCCCCACCGCCAGATGGAGGCCACTTCCGTGCACGTCTTCGTGAAGCCGACCCAGACCTTTCTCTCCTGCCACGTCTGCGGTGGTCTCCAGTTCGCGAGCCGCGAGATCAAGATGACAACCACCGGCATGACGTTCTTCGACCTGGATTGGCTCAACAGGTCGGCCGAGGGCGTGATCTGCATCCGGTGCGGGTTCGTGCACACGTTCATGGGAGACGCCCACCAGTTCGTAGACCCGGCTGCTGTGGATCCGAAGGACCTGCCCCCGGACCCGTTGGGGTAGAGCGTCGATCGCACCTAGGCTCCGACCCATGACGGAGTACCAGGTGACGCGGTGGCGCGAGCTTCCATCGATGGTCGCGGCCCGGGCCGGCGACGAGACCGTGAAGACCCAGCTCGCACAGCGGTTCCAGGAAGCGATCGATGAAGCGGCGATGCGGCTCGGCGACACCGGGGCAGATGACTACCTCGCCGGCTGGGAACGATCTCCCTGGACCGAGGCCACGGGTACGCCGGCCGAGGTACTCGACCGAGTCGCCGCCGAGCTCGACGCGGAGTGGCCGGCCGACCGGATCGCCGGCTACCTCGAGGGGATGGGCCAGTGAACCGGCTCGCGGCGCTGTTGGGTGCGGACCGTCCGGTGCTGTTCGACGGCGCCATGGGCACTCTGCTCCAGGACAGCGGCCTCGAGGACGGTGCACCCGGTGAGCTCTGGAACCTCGAGAACCCCGACGCGGTCCGCGCGGCGCACGTGGCGTACGCCGATGCGGGGGCGCGGCTGCTGACGACCAACACCTTCGGCGGCACCCGGCCGCGGCTGGACATGCACGGGCTCGGCGACCGCCTGGCCGAGGTCAACCGGAACGCCGCCGGGATCGCGCGATCGGTGGCAGACGAGCGCGGGCTGCTCGTCGCCGGCGACCTCGGCCCGACGGGCGAGCTGCTGGCGCCGCTCGGGGCCATGACGTTCGAGGAGGCGCAGGCGCTCTTCGCCGAGCAGCTCACTGCGCTGGTCGAGGGCGGGATCGACCTGGTGCTCGTCGAGACGCTGAGCGACCTCGGTGAGGCCGACGCGGCACTCGCTGCGGCCCGAGAGGTCGCACCCGAGCTTCCGGTCGCGGTGACCATGAGCTTCGACACCAACGTGCGCACCATGATGGGCGTCCGCCCGGCCGCCGCCGTGGTGCACCTGGCCGCAGCGGGTGCCGACGCTGTGGGCGCCAACTGCGGTCGTGGTCCCGGCGAGATGGAGATCATCGCGGCGGAGATGCTGAAGGCCCGGCCCGCCGGCCTGCTCCTGATCGCGCAGTCGAATGCCGGCCTCCCGCACGTGGTCGGCGACCACTTCGAGTACGACGCCACCCCCGGCGACATGGCCGTGCACACCGCCCGGTTGGCCGAGCTCGGAGTCGACCTGGTCGGTGGCTGTTGCGGCTCGACACCGGCGCACATCGCCGCCATGGGCGCCGCCTTCGCCCGAGCCTGATCTGCGCTCCTCCAGGCTTGTCCCCAAGATCAGGCCCTGGCGGCGTGTGCCCATGGCCAACGGGGTCCCGCCTCAGCGCTCCAGCAGGCCGATGAGAGCCTGCAGGTCCGCGGCGGGCGCGGACCCGTAGACGAGCAGGGTCTCGTCGCCGTACTCGATCGAATAGCCGGTGTCGCCACCCTCGTCGGTCCAGGTCTGCCAGGTCGAGCCGACGGCGCTGTCGAGCTCGAGCGGGTCGCCCTCGAGCGCGTCCTCGTCGATGTTGCGCTCCACCAGATCCTCGACCGACTCGTCCTCCTGTCGGAGTCCGACGAAGGTGTCCTCGTCGGTGAGGAGACCCAGTCCCCACAGCGGCGGGTCCGTCTGCCGGAGATCGACCGCCGTGGCGATCCACCCTTCGGGAAGAGAAGCCGGCGCCACCACGTCGAAGCCGGCGCCGCGCGCAGCGTCGGCCGCCGCGGCGTAGTCCACGGGCTCGCGCTCAACCTCGACGTCGGCCCGCGCCAGGGACCTCACGAGCACGAACGCTCCGATCGCCAGCAGCGTCACGATCAGCGCCCCGACCAGGCCGTTGGACGAGCGTTGGTAACGACCTGGCTTCTCACTCACGCCGGTCATTCTCACAGGCGGCCGATGAGCGGCGTACGGTACGCCGGTGCTGCCCCACCTTCCCCTGGGCGAGACCGCCGCCACGGTCGTCGCCGCGACTGCCCTCGCGGCACTGCTCATCACGGCATTGCGACACCCGCGCGGCCGGGTCGAGGCTGCCATCGCCGTCGCGGCAAGTCTTGCCACGCTCGCTGCAGGAGCACTCACCCGTGACGAGCTCCGCGACGTGTTCGAGCACCTGGCACCCGTGGTCGTCTTCCTGGTCGCGATCCTGGTCGTCGCCGAGGTCTGCGCTCGGGCCGGCGTGTTCAGCGCGGCCGGCGCGCTCGTTGCCGCGTGGAGTCGGGACAGCCCCGTCCGGCTGCTCACGGGCACCTTCCTCCTCGCCGCCCTCGTGACGACCGTCTTCAGCCTCGACGCCACCGTCGTCCTGCTCACGCCGGTCGCGCTCACCGCCGCGATGACGCACGGCGTGAGCACCCGTCCGGTCGCCCAGGTCTGCCTGCGCATGGCCAACTCCGCCTCGCTTCTGCTACCGGTCTCCAACCTCACCAACCTGCTGGCCCTCCCCCACCTCGACCTGACCGTCGGCTCGTTCGCGCTGCGGATGGCGCCGGTCCTCGCGGTCGTCCTGCTGGTGGAGTACGTCGGACTGCGGCTGCTGTCACGCAAGGACCTGCGCGTGCGCCGACCCGCGAAGGTGCCCGACGCGAGCCCGACGAACGGCGCCCATCCGGGCGTCCCGATCACCGTCGTCGCGCTGATGCTGGTCGGCTTCGTGGTCACGTCGCCGCTGGGCGTCGACCCGGCCTGGGTGGCGGTCGTCGCGGCCGTCGTCCTCGCCCTCTGGGGCCTGAAGACCGAGGTGACGCGTCCGATCGACGTCGTCGCCGCGGCCCACCCCGGCTTCGCCGTCTTCGTGCTCGGGCTCGGTGTCGTCGTCGCCGCGCTGGCCCACGGACCTCTGGGCGCGCACGTCGGCGGCTGGCTCCCCGACACGGCCACCGGGTTCGGCTCGCTCCTCCTGATCGCGGTCCTCGCCACAGCCCTCGCCGCCGTACTCACCAATCTGTCGGCCACGCTCCTGCTGCTCCCCCTGCTGTCGCCGCTCGGCACCACCGCGGTGCTCGCGGCGCTGCTCGGCCTCAACATCGGCTCCGGCCTGACCTGGACCGGGTCGCTGGCCAACCTGCTCTGGCGCCGCACCCTGACCCGCCAGGGCATCAGGGTCACCTCGCGCGAGTTCCACCGCGTCTCGCTCACCCTGACGCCGGTCAGCCTCGTCGCCGGCGTTGCCGTGCTGGCACTGCTGGCGTGAGCGGCACAATGACCGCATGACCACCTACCGCCTGGCCGAGGCCGCCGAGATCCTGGGCGTGAGCGACGACACCGTACGCCGCTGGGTGGACGCCGGACGGCTGACGACGACCGGCACCAACCCGGCCGTCATCGCCGGCGCCGACCTCGCCGCGCTGGCCGAGTCGCTGCTCGACGAGCCCGACCGCGACCGCACCCGGGCCAGCTCGGTCAGCGCCCGCAACCGGCTCCCGGGCATCGTGACTCGGGTCAAGAAGGACACCGTGATGGCGCAGGTCGAGATGGTCTGCGGCAGCAACCGCATGGTGTCCCTGATGAGCTCGGACGCCGCGGACGAGCTCGGCCTGGCGCCGGGAGTCCGCGCCATCGCCTCGGTGAAGTCCACGAACGTGGTGATCGAGACACCGTGACTCGATCCGCAATTGCGGGGCCATCACACTGATTCGACCGCAGATGCGGCAGACTTCGACCATGACGTCTCAGCGAACGGCCACTGTCGCGCGACCAGCGCCCTGACCGCGTTGCTCCTGGCCGGCTCGCTCGCCGCCTGCGGCTCCGACGACGACGCACCCGACGGCGCTGACTCGAGCGAGTCACGGTGCTCGCCGCCGCCTCGCTCACCGACGTGTTCGAGGACCTGGCCACCGAGTTCGAGTCCGCGCACGACGGCACGACGGTGACGTTCTCCTTCGGCTCGAGCACCGACCTCGCCGAGCAGGTCGCCGACGGCGCGCCGGGTGACGTGCTCGCCACCGCCGACGAGACCTCGATGCAGCTCGCGGAGGACGCGGGCGTCACCGGCGACGTCTCCACGTTCGCCACCAACGTCCTCACCATCGTCACGCCGGCCGACAACCCCGCCGGCATCGAGTCGCTCGACGACCTCGAGGGCACGACGTGGGTGCGCTGCACCGACGAGGCACCGTGCGGCAAGGTCGCGGCCGCGGTGCTCGCCGACAACGACATCACCGCCGAGCCCGCCAGCCTCGAGGAGGACGTCCGCGCCACCCTCGACAAGGTCGCCTCCGGCGAGGCCGATGCCGGTCTCGTCTACGCCACCGACGCCGTCGCCGCCGGCGACGACGTGGTGGCGGTGCCCATCCCCGGCGCCGAGTCCCAGCTGACGTCCTACTTCACGACCGTGCTCGAGCAGTCCGTCGACGCCGACCTCGCCCAGCAGTGGGTCGACTTCGTCGCGTCCGACGAGGGCCTTGCCATCCTCGACCGGGCCGGGTTCGGCGCCCCGTGAGTCGGTCGGCCCGGCGGCCCGACCCGTTGGGCCGACCACCACTGCTGCTCCTGGCACCGGCCGCGCTGGCCGTGTTCCTGCTGGTCGTCCCCCTCGTAGCGATGCTCGCGGCGATCGACTGGCGTGCCCTTCCCGGCCAGCTCAACTCCGCCCCGCTGCGCACCGCGCTGTGGCTGAGCCTCACGACGTCGACCGCCGCGATGCTGGTCTGCCTCGTGTTGGGGCTGCCGGTCGCGTGGCTGCTGGCCCGGGTCGACTTCCGGGGCCGCACGCTCGTGCGGGTGCTGGTGACCGTGCCGATGGTGCTGCCCCCGGTGGTCGCGGGCGTCGCCCTGCGAACGGCCTTCGGGCGTACCGGGCTGCTCGGCGAGCCCCTGCTCGACGCCACAGGCTTCTCGTTCCCCTTCACGGCCTGGGGCGTGGTGCTCGCGCACGTCTTCGTCTCCATGCCGTTCGTGGTGCTGGCGATCGAGGGGGCCTTGCGGTCTGCCGATCCGGAGTACGACGCCGCGGCAGCCACCCTGGGCGCGTCGCGGTGGACCACGTTCCGCCGGGTCACGGTGCCGCTCGCACTGCCCGGGATCGTCGCCGGCATGGTGCTGGGCTGGGCCCGGTCGCTCGGCGAGTTCGGTGCGACCATCACCTTCAACGGCAACTACCCCGGCCGCACCCAGACGATGCCGACCCTGATCTATGTCACCCGCCAGAGCGACCAGGACGCCGCACTCGCGCTGAGCTTCGTGATGCTCGTCGTCTCCGTCGCGGTGCTGCTGCTCCTCCGCGACCGCTGGTTGGGTACGCCGTGAGGCCGGGCTTGCAGGTCGACCTCACCGTTCCCGAGCGCGCCACCGTCGAGCTCGACGCCGAGCCCGGCGCCGTGGTGGCCGTGATCGGTCCCAACGGGGCCGGGAAGTCGTCCTTCGTCCGCGCCCTCGCCGGTCTGGTGCCCGCCGACGGGACGGCCGTCCTCGACGGCACCGACCTCCTGTCCCTCTCCGCGCGGGATCGCGAGGTGGGGCTCGTCTTCCAGGGCCAGCTGCTGTTCCCGCACCTGAGCGCCCTGGACAACGTGGCGTTCGGCCCGCGCTCGCGTGGTCGATCCAGGCGCGACGCCGACCAGCGCGCACAGGAACTGCTGGACACCTTCAGCATCGGGCACCTCAGCCACCGTCGCCCCCGTGAGTTCTCCGGGGGGCAGGCCCAACGCGTGGCCATCGCCCGGGCTCTCGCCACCGAGCCCCGCCTGCTGCTGCTGGACGAGCCCTTCGCCGGGCTGGACGTCACGGTGGCGATGGCGCTGCGCATCGAGCTGGCGCAACACCTCGCGGGCTTCGACGGCGTCACCATCCTGGTCACGGACGAGGCCATCGACGCGCTGACCCTGGCCGACCAGGTGCTGGTGCTGGACGAGGGCCGGGTCGCCCAGCGCGGCACCCCACGACATGTCGCCGCGCAGCCGGCCACCGACCACGTCGCGCGACTGGTGGGGGTCAACCTGATCCGCGAGCCCGATGAGTTCACGACCTTCCTGCCACGCGACGTGACGGTCAGCCTGCGCCGCCCCGAGGGGTCGGCGCGCCTGCAGTGGCAGGGCACGGTCGCCAGCGCGCAGCAGCACGGCGACGCCGTACGCCTCCTGATCGAACCGCAAGAAACGTCCCAGGCCGACGTGACTCCGCAGGCCGCGACCGAGCTCGGGCTCGCTCCCGGCCGCGAGGTCTGGCTCTCCGTCAAGGCCACGGCCGGTGAGCCGGTATGGGACCACCGCCAACGACCGCTAACATGCGCCCCATGAGCCCGACGACGCAACCGGACCGCAACCTAGCCCTCAAGCTCTGTCAGCGACCCGAGGCAGCCGCCATGGCCGCCGGTCGCTGGGTCGGGCGCGGCGACAAGAACGACGCCGACGGCGTGGCCGTCAACGCGATGCGCGTGATGATCTCCAGCATCGGCATGGACGGCACCGTCGTGATCGGCGAGGGCGAGAAGGACACAACCCCCATGCTCTACAACGGGGAGAAGGTCGGCGACGGCACCGGCCCCGAAGTGCGACGTCGCGGTCGACCCGATCGACGGCACCACGCTGACCGCCAAGGGCATGAACAACGCGATCTCCGTGCTCGCCGTCGCCCCGCGCGGGACGATGTATGACCCGTCCGCCGTGTTCTACATGGAGAAGCTCGCCACCGGTCCCGAGGCCGCCGACGTCGTGGACATCCGGCTGCCCGTCTCCGAGAACATCCGTCTGGTCGCCAAGGCCAAGAGCCTGTCGGTCTCCGACGTCACCGTCGTGATCCTCGACCGCCCCAGGCACGCGCAGCTGGTGGAGGAGATCCGCGCGACCGGTGCGCGGATCAAGTACATCGAGGACGGCGACGTGGCCGGCGCGATCATGGCCGCCCGACCCGACACCGGCGTCGACCTGCTGCTCGGCGTCGGCGGCACTCCCGAGGGGATCATCACGGCCTGCGCGATGAAGTGCACGGGCGGCGTGATCCAGGGTCGGCTCTGGCCGCAGGACGACGACGAGCGCCAGCGCGCGCTCGACGCGGGCCACAACCTCGACCAGGACTTCGTGCTCGGCACCGACGACCTCGTCACCGGCGACGACTGCTTCTTCGTCGCCACCGGCATCACCGACGGCGAGCTGATGCGCGGGGTCCACTACCGACCCAACGGTGCGACCACCGACTCCCTGGTGATGCGCTCGCGCAGCGGCACGATCCGCCGGATCACCAGCGAGCACCAGCTCTCGAAAAAACGGCCATTTCTCCGCGATCGACTTCGACCACTGAGTCAACGGGCCGCAGGGCCCGCGTGACGGCGGCGATCACCCGCGGGTCGACCGCCATCCCGACGTGCGAGGCGCGCACCTCCAGCGGTGTCGCCAACGGGTCGATGCACGCCCGCCAGTCGACGATGCCGTCGCGCCTGGAGTAGATCGCGGTGAAGTCGATGGAATCGGCCAGCGGGGCGCGTCCCTCGTCGAAGCTCGCGCGCGCACACGCACCAGCCACGCAGTCCTCCGACATCACGCCGGGAAACCCCGCTCGGCTCAGTCGCACGAGCATCGCGATGCTGGCCGAGAGGCTCACGTGGTGCGCGCCCGGCGCGAGCATCGGGCTGCCCATGGTCACCAGGCCCGACACGAGGTCGGGACGCCTGGCGGCCACGCCGCGCGCCAGCATGCCGCCGAGGCTGTGCCCGACGATGCGCACCTTCGTGCCACGCCGCTGGGCGATCGACTCGAGGGCGCATCTCCATCTGGGCCGCCACGTTGAGGGTGCAGCCGACGTTGGCGCGGATGTGGGACCGGTAGGTGCGCAGCCCTTGCTGCTGGAGCGCCCGGCGCATCAGCGCGAGAGTGCCGTCGCCGGCCATGAACCCCGGCACCAGCAGCACGGGCTCATCGCCGCGTCGGGGC
>CAVUNB010000023.1:0-64253 GCA_963742685.1 uncultured Actinomycetota bacterium
CTTGGGTTCTCGCGGTGATCGCAACACCTGACTGAGTGGAGGTGTTGATCATCCGGTTCGATAGTCACATGGTCACGGAGAATGTGCAGGTGTTTTGGGCTGAGCTGCAGCGTGGGGAATCCATCAGCGACGCGGCGGTAGAGCGAAATTTATCGCAAGCAGGGCACCCGGTGGGTGATCGCCAACGGCGGGGTGCGTCCGCGTCGCGGGCGTGGCCTGAAGGGCCGGTGTCTGTCGTTCGTCGAGCGGAGCAGAACGCAATGTTTACACGCTGCGGGGTGTCTGTGCGGCGATCGCGCGCAACTGGCTCGGAGCCGTCCACGATCAGCCGGGAGCTGCGGCGCAACCGCGAGCCGGGCGGCGGGTACCGGGCCAGTTCGGCGATGCGATGGCCTACCACCGGGCGTCGAGGGCAAGCCGGCGAAGTCGGCGGTGAACTTGGCACTGCGAGAGAAGGTCGAGCAGGATCTCGAGAAGAGTAGTCGCGGAGCAGATCACCGGCCGGCTGCCCGTGGAGTTCCCGACGTACCGGAGATGCGGTGTCAGCAGAGACGATCTACCAGTCGATCTACGTGCAGTCGCGCGGCGCTCTGCGCCTGAGTTGGCGGTGTCCTGCGCACCGGGCGGGCGCTGCGGCGTCCGAGCCGCAAGGTCGGGCAGCGCAGAAACTCATCCCGAACATGATCCACATCGCCGAGCGGCCGGCGGAGTCGAGGACCGGGCGGTGCCAGGAAACTGGGGGGGGGACCCGATCATCGGCAAGCAGAACCAGACCGCGATCGGCACCCTGGTCGAACGTCAAACCGGAAACACGATGCTGCTGCACCTGCCGATGGTTACAAGCCCGAGCAGGTCCGCGACGCATGGCCGCGAAGATCCAGACCCTTCCCGAGTCGCTGCGTCTGTCACTGAACTGGACCAGGGCCGGAAGATGCGACTGGAAACACGTCGCGGTCGACGCGGACATCGACATCTACTTCTGCGACCCGCACTCGCCCTGGCAGCGGGGTACGAACGAGAACACCAACGGCCTGCTGCGTCAGGCCTCCCAAGGGCACTCACCTTTCGATCCACAGCGCCTCAGATCTCGACTGGGTCGCCCAAGAACTCAACGACCGACCCCGCAAACGACTAGCGTTCAAGAAGCCGATCGAACTCATCGGCGACCTACTGTTGCGATGACCGCCAGAATCCGCCGAGCCCTGACCGGACACCGCCAAAACCGTCCAGGAAACGCGGAGAACGCACAAACATAATGCCGATGAGCGGACGTCTATTCGTCGGCCGTGCTTTCACAATGCAGTGCCGGTATTGGCTTGGCTCGCTATCGCCGAGGCGGTCGCAGATCCAGCAGCATCGTGTCGGCGCGATCGCGGCTATCCACCACCTGGTAACCCTCCGCGCGGTAAAGCATGGCAGCCGGATTGGCGCGTTCCACGCTGAGGCTGATGTACTCAACGCCGCGTAGTTGTGCCTCGTCAGCAAGCGCGCGCAAGAGGGCAGCCCCACCCCCGGCCTCGTCGATCGCTGACAACGCCGACGGCCAACTCTGGTATGTCCTCGCGAACGAAACCGTAAGCTGGGTCGGCTTCGGGGAAGAACCGTAGCCACGCCGCGCCGATCGCCGTCACTTGTTCCTCGAGAGCCACCACCCCCATGTCAGTGGCTCGCGGCCATCCATCGACATAATGGGCGACGGCGGGGTCCGACAACGTCTCGTCCCGGCTACGGTCGGGGTGGCTCGGCCAGTTCGCAGCCTCCACGAGCATGTCCTCCAGGAATGCTGTGTCGCCAGCGGTCGCCGCGCGGATCACGACATTGCACATGGCTGGAGTATCGAAGCCACGCCGACGAGACCGCAACCAGATTTCACTGGCGAGCCCGCGTAGGACGTCCTTTCATCACAGAACGTCTTTCTATGCCGCATGTGTGCGGGGCAGGTCTCGATATCAGCACTGCCGCCGAGGAGCACGCCATCACTCGGCGCGCAACCATCAGCCGATCAGGGGAGCCGCGGGTCGGGGTGCTCCGAACGTCCGGAGGCGGCCCGAACCCATGCCAGGTCGTCGCCCAGGTCGGTGGGTCGACCCGTCACCGTCCGCCGGGTCAGCAGCTCGTCGAGGATTGCTGCCGTGGCTGCAATGCCGGCCGGGGTGGCTATAGGGTCACGGCCGAGTGCGTCGGTGAGGTCAAGGCCATGGACGACTGCCTCCACGACGCGGCTGGCGACGAACTCGTCCAGGCGCATCAGGGCGTAGTAACCCGACCCGATCGTGTCGGGTGGGTTGGCCCGCGATTCCTCCACGGTCTTGGAGAAGGTATCTGTCAGGACCCGGGGCATATCGCCGGGAACCTTGCCCTCCACCATCTTGTACGCGTACTCGTACACCCCCGGGGCTACCTCGGAGCGAGGGAATATGAAGAAGCTGACTCTGTCGCGGCCCGGTTGACCGGCTTGGGCGCTGTCGATGAGCATCCGGGTCAGCCCGATTGAGATGTCGAAGTGGCCGGCCAGCTCGAACACAGTCCAGCGGGGCACATTCGGGTCTACCGGCACAAGGTGGGTGCGCTGAGCCCACTCTTCGGCGGAAAGGCCGGCGAACGTGTCTGCGACGCCTCTCAGCTCCGTCTCCAGGAGATCGACCGTCTCTTCGTACCAGCCCATTGCCACTCCGTCTCTGACCGGACTCTACTGCCGCGATTATTGCCATGCCAGACGCCGACGGCAGCCCTCGCGCATGCTCGCGGGCAACGTCCGGATCTGCTTCCGCGGAGCGTGCGCGGTCTCTCGTCCCAATGGACGTCGACCTCACCCCACCGATGTCCGTAAGGGATCCCTTCTCACGGGGACGCGCTGGCCGCGGCATGTCCGGGGGTTCGGCGGAGGCTGGGGTAGGAGGCTCGGGGCTTTAGCCGGTCATGGTCAGGAGTGCGCAGGCTTCGTCGGCGGAGTTGGCGGTGCAGGGCAGATGCTCACCGGCCGGGGCGTTGTCGGGGACGATCACGTGGTCGGGACCTGACCCGCCGACGCCGATGTCGACCCACCCGCGCCGTTCGCTGTCCTCGACACTCCACCAGTCGGGGGTGTGGCTGCCGGGCGACCCCCAGTCCGAGTCAGGTAGTAGGTCACGGTGCAGCCCTCCTCGCCCCAGGCGGAGAGTGAGAACGCGATCCCGCGCACCTCCTCTGATCCGAAGCGCAGGCCGACCCTATGACCCGTGCTCGCCGTCGTTGGGGTGACCGTCATGGTGCCGCCACTTAGCATCGAGGGCTGGGGCCACAAGCGACGAGCCGGTCCACGACGCCCGGTTCGACGGGCACCATCCGATGCTCGTCTCGGCGAAAGGTGTCTCAGCTTCGGGTCTGGACAATCGGCCGCGCCCAGGGCCCAACCCAGCCGCGGTCTAGGGAATGCCCTGCTTCGTGTCGCCTTGGCCCGCGTTGAAGTCGGAGGCGTTGTCTATGCCCGGGCCGCCGCGGAACCAGTCCGCCCCGGCGTTGCCGGTCAGCTTGTCGTTGCCCGCCTCTCCGGCAACCGTGTCGTCACCGGGGCCACCGACGATCGCGTTTTTCCCGCCGCCGCCGCAGAGCAGGTCATTACCGCCCCGCCCCGAGATGGTGTCGTTGCCACCCTCGCCGAAGATCAGGTCGGCGCCGTCCGTGCCGGAGATCGTGTTGTTCCCGGACCCACCTGCTTTCACCGTGACCGTCGTTGTCGAGGATCTGCTCCCGTCACTGACGGTGACCGTGACCACGGCTGTCCCGGTCCTCCCGGCGACCACCGTCGCGCGAGGAGGAGATCCTCGAGGCTGCGCAGGCGACGTTCGTGGACCGCTTCGTGCACTCGCTGCCCGACGGCTACGACACGGTGATCGACGAGGACGGCGCCAACCTCTCCGCGGGCGAGCGCCAGCTCATCACCATCGCGCGGGCCTTCCTGGCCGCGCCGGAGCTGCTGATCCTCGACGAGGCCACCTCGTCGGTCGACACCCGCACCGAGCTGCTGCTGCAGCACGCGATGGCGGCGCTGCGGACCGACCGGACCTCGTTCGTGATCGCCCACCGGCTCTCCACGATCCGCGATGCCGACCTGATCCTGGTGATGGAGGACGGCGCGATCGTCGAGCAGGGCAACCACGACTCGCTCCTCGAGGCGGATGGTGCGTACGCCCGGCTCTACCGGTCGCAGTTCGCTGCCGCGGGGGCCTGATCCCGGCTCGTCGAAGTCGGCGAACAAATGCGTTGAGCACTCCTGCGCCTCGGCGTACGGTTGCAGCACACGGAAAGGAGGTGGTCCGAATAATGAAGTCTTTTCGGATGAGTGAGGTGGCTGCCCGCTAGGCAGCAACCGGCCGGCCGTCATCGAGACGGCCGACATCGCCGACGTACTGCCGGCGAATACAACGCAGTCACCCGACCCGCAGGCCCCGGATTTCATCCCCCGGATCGCCCCCCATGAGGGGCAGGCCTGCGGGTCGCTGCATTTCCGGGTGACACGTTCGGTTCCCCCGAGTGACACGTTCGGTTCCCCCGCATATGCGGGGGAACCGAACGTTCTGGACCGTTGCAACACTCAAGAACGTGACGGAAACCCCGAGAGGTCACGCCGGGAGTGGTGATCGAGCCCACTCCGTCCGGGATGGGACGGATCCACCGCTCGAGGAATATAGTTGTCTTTGACAACCTTATGTCCAGCATGAATCGAGCTCCAGTGTCGTCCCCCTCCGCACCCTCAGCACCGGCCAGCGTCGAACAGGCCGGCCAGATGACCCACCGCGAAGTCATGGAGGCCCTCAGCGGCCTCCTGCTCGCGATGTTCGTGGCGATGCTGTCGAGCACGATCGTCTCCAACGCGCTGCCGGCCATCGTGACCGATCTCGAGGGCAGCCAGACCGGCTACACCTGGGTCGTCGTCGCGACCCTGCTGACCATGACGGCGACGACGCCGATCTGGGGCAAGCTCGCCGACCAGTTCTCCAAGAAGCTGCTCGTCCAGAGCGCTCTCATCATCTTCTCGATCGGCTCCGTCATCGCCGGCCTCGCGCCATCGATGGAGGTGCTGATCGGTGCCCGCGCCATCCAGGGCCTCGGCGTCGGCGGCCTGACGGCGCTCGTGCAGGTCGTCATCGCCACCATGGTGTCGCCGCGCGAGCGCGGCCGTTACAGCGGCTACATCGGTGCGGTCTTCGCCCTGGCCACGGTCAGCGGCCCGCTGGTCGGTGGTCTGCTCGTCGACACCGTCGGCTGGCGCTGGTGCTTCTTCGCCGGCCTCCCCGTCGCACTGCTCGCATTCGTCGTGCTGCAGAAGACCCTGCACCTGCCCGTGATCAAGCGCGAGGTGCACATCGACTACCTCGGCGCCACGTTGCTCATGGGCGGTGTCTCCCTGCTGCTCGTCTGGGTCTCGCTCGCGGGCAACCAGTTCGCCTGGGGCTCCACCACCAGCATGACGCTGGTCGTGGTCGGCCTGGTCGTGATCATCGGCGCCGTCCTCGTCGAGGCGTACGTCGCCAAGGACCCGATCATCCCGCTGCGACTGTTCAAGGACCGCACGACGGCCCTCGCCACCGCCGCGTCGGTGCTGATCGGTGTCGCGATGTTCGGCGCCACGGTCTACCTCTCGCAGTACTTCCAGCTCGCGCGCGGCATGTCACCGACGCACGCCGGCCTGATGTCGATCTGCATGGTCGGCGGACTGCTCGTCTCGAGCATCATCTCCGGCCGGATCATCACCGCGACCGGCAAGTGGAAGAAGTTCCTCGTCGGCGGCATGGTCCTGGTGATCATCGGCCTCGCGCTCCTCTCCACCATCGACGACACCACCAACCTCGCGATCGTCGGCGCCTTCATGGCCGTGCTCGGACTCGGCCTCGGCGCGACCATGCAGAACACCGTGCTCGCGGTGCAGAACAGCGTCGCCGCGGCCGACCTCGGCTCCGGCTCCAGCGTCGTCGCGTTCTTCCGCTCGATGGGCGGCTCGATCGGCGTCTCCGCCCTGGGCGCCGCGCTCAGCCACCAGGTGTCCGACCACGTCAGCACGGGCCTGACCAAGCTCGTCCAGGCGGGCACGGTCACGAAGGACCAGCTGTCCTCCCTCGGTGGCGGCGCGCACTCGATCCCCGACCTCGGCTCGCTGCCCGCTCCGATCCGCGACCTCTACGAGCACGCGTTCGGCGAGGCGACCGGTCACCTGTTCCTGATCGCACTGCCGTTCGCCGTACTCTCACTGCTCCTGTTGCTCTTCATCGAGGAGAAGCCGATGCGCACGACCGTGCTGCGCGACGACGAGATCGCCGCGGCGGCCGCGCCGGAAGCGACAGCGAAGCTGTGAGTCCCGACGACAACCGTGAACGGACGATCCTCGGCCTCGAGCTCGAGCTGTCGAGGCTCGTACGCCGTATCAAGCGGGTCATCGGCGAGCGCGCCCGCACCATCCACCCCGAGCTGACGCCCACGGGCTACCTGATGCTGGCCTACATGAACGAGCGGGGGTCGGTGCGCGCCTCAGCGGTCGTCGAGGCCTTCAACCTCGACAAGGGCGCGGTCAGCCGGCACGTCCAGTCGCTCGTCGAGTTCGAGCTGGCGACCAGGGAGCGCGATCCGGACGACGGACGCGCCTGGGTCGTCAGCCTCACCGACGAGGGCCGCCGCCGCATGCACGACCTGGCGACCGTGCGCCGCGAGCAACTCGGACGCCGACTCGAGGACTGGTCGGACGACGAGCTGGACTCCTTCGTGGCGACCCTCGGCCGCTACAACACGAGCCTCGACGACGTCGACGACTAGCGCAGCCAGACCGCCGTGTTGGCCGGCAGCTTGTCCGTGACCGGTCCGCTGGCGATGACGACTTCGCCGGTGGGCAGTGGGACGGCCTTCTTCCCGCAGTTCAGCACGACCGTGACGTCGCCGCGCTTGAACGCGAGTACGTCGCTGCCGAGACCGTCGAGGAGCTCGACACCGGCTCCGGCGCCGGCGAGCTCGGCTCGGCGGGCGGCCAGCGCCGTACGGTAGAACTCCAGCGTCGACCCGGGCTGTCCCGTCTGGGCCTCCATGGTGAGGGTGCTCCACTCCGCGGGCTGGGGGAGCCACGGCTGTGTCGTGCCCGGCCCGAAGTCGAAGGGCGGCTCGGTGCCGCCCCACGGCATCGGCACCCGACAGCCGTCGCGGCCCTCCTCGCCCGTGCGGAACCACGCGGGGTCCTGCCGGTCCGCGGGCGGCACGTCGGCCTGTTCGAGGCCGAGCTCCTCACCCTGGTAGAGGTAGGACGCGCCGGGCAGCGCCAGCATGGTCAGCGTTGCCGCGCGAGCACGGGCCAGTCCGATGGCGCCGCCGCCGTAGCGGGTGGTGTGGCGGACGACGTCGTGGTTGGACAGCACCCAGGTCGGGGCCGAGCCGACGGGCTCGACGGCCGCCAGGGTGCCGGTGATGACCTCGGCGAACGCCTCGGCCGACCAGTCCGCGAGCAGCCAGGCGAAGTTGAAGGCCTGGTCGAGCTCGTCGGGGCGGACGAAGGCTGCCATCGACGCCGGCGTCTGCGTCCAGGCCTCCGCGACGGCCATCCGGTCGTCGCCGTACTCGTCGAGGACCTTGGCCCAGCGGCGGTAGACGTCGTGGACCTCGGGCTGGTCCCACATCGGCTCGTCCTGGAGCTCGCGGCTGACCATCGAGTGGTCGGTGTTGACCTGACCCGAGGTGGCGTTGGCGCCCTTCGGGAGCACCTGGTCGCGGAGGGATGCCTCCTTGAAGAGGCCGTGCGCGACGTCCACCCGGAAGCCGTCGACGCCGCGGTCGAGCCAGAAGCGGAGCACGTCCTCGAAGAGGTCGCCGACCTCGGGGTTGCGCCAGTCGAAGTCGGGCTGGGTGGTGTCGAAGAGGTGGAGGTACCACTGGTCGGTGTCGCCGACCCGCGTCCACGCCGGGCCGCCGAAGACCGACGCCCAGTTGTTGGGCGGCATGGCGCCGCCCTTCTTGCCCGTGCGGAACATGTAGCGCGCGCGCTCGCGCGAGCCAGGTGCGGCGGCCAGCGCCGCCTGGAACCACTCGTGCTCGTCGGAGGAGTGGTTGGGCACCAGGTCGACGATCACCCGCAGGTCGAGGTCGTGGGCGCGGGCGATCAGCGCGTCGGCGTCGGCGAGGTTGCCGAAGAGCGGATCGATGTCGCAGTAGTCGGCGACGTCGTAGCCGTGGTCGTGCTGCGGCGAGGTGTAGAACGGCGTGATCCAGAGTGCGTCCACGCCGAGCGACCGCAGGTAGGGCAGGCGCGCCGTGATGCCGGCGAGGTCACCGATGCCGTCACCGTCCGAATCGGCGAAGGACCGGACGTAGACCTGGTAGATGACGGCGTCGCGCCACCAGCGATGGTCGGCCTTTGGATCGTTCAAATCAGCCATGAGCCCATTCTTCGCAAGAGGGTCGAGCAGTGTCAAAAGGGGGCCCTCAGGTGGGCGAGACGCCGCCGAACACGGCCGGGTCGACTGCGATCCAGATGTGCTCGGCACTTGCCACGACCCGCCGGTCCGCGTCGTAGAGCGTGGCCGCGGTGAACGTCTTGCGGCCCTCGGTGCGCAGGCGCGTCCCGACGACGACGTGGTCCTCGCCGATCACCGGCAACGTGTCGATCCGTGCTGTCATCCGCCCGAGCACCATCAGCCGTTCGGTCAGGTCGCCGGCCCAGCCGCCGACGCAGTCGAGAGCCGCCCAGGTGGTCGCGACCGAGGCGCGGGCCGACTCGTCGGCGTACGTGTGGAAGTCCTCCACGAGGCTCGGGTCCGGGCGCCAGGTCGCCGCGACGCGCTCGCCTTCCACGATCCCGGGGAAGATCCGCAGCCCGTCGCCTTCCTCGCGGCCGGTGCCGCAGGCGAAGCAGCTGGGGAACGGGTGGAAGGTGTGTCCGGCGTACGACGCCTCGGCGGCCTTCGCCTCGTCGTGGGACACCGGGTCGACATCGGTCAGCGCGGACTCGACGCGTCGGGCACTCGCGATCACGTCACCGCCGAAGCTGGCGCTCGTGACGCCGTCCTCCTCGCTCAGCGACATGGCCGAGTCGAGCGGTGGTGGCTGGCGCAGCGAGACCTCGAACGTCGGCCACTCGTCCGCCCGGTTGTCGGGGGAATCGCGTGTGAGGTGGGTCGCCAGCGCACCGGCCACCCACCCTCCGTTGCCCGAGTCGGGTGGTCCGCAGAAGCGGCGGGGGACCAGGAGCTGGTCGGGGAACTCGTTCACGCTTCGTCACTGTGCCCGACCAATCAAGCGCTGCCAATGCGACATGAGTAAGTTTGGCCGTGTGAGCGACCTGATCGACACCACCGAGATGTATCTCCGCACGATCTATGAGCTCGTGGAGGAGGACATCATCCCGTTGCGCGCCCGCATCGCCGAGCGCCTGCACCAGAGCGGGCCGACCGTCTCGCAGACGGTGGCGCGGATGGAGCGCGACGGACTCGTGACGGTCGAGGGCGATCGCCACCTCGAGCTCACCGACGAGGGCATGCGCCTCGCGACCCGCGTCATGCGCAAGCACCGGCTCGCCGAGCGGCTGCTGACCGATGTCATCGGTCTCGACTGGGAGCTCGTGCACGCCGAGGCCTGCCGCTGGGAGCACGTGATGTCGGAGACCGTCGAGCGCCGCCTCGTCGAGCTGCTCGACCACCCCACCGAGTCGCCCTACGGCAACCCGATCCCCGGCCTCGACGAGCTCGGCGAGATCGAGCTGGGCGAGGGCTTCATGGAGGGCGTCGAGCCGCTGTCAGCGGTGGCCGGTCCCGAGGAGTCGCGCGTCCACGTCCGCCGCATCTCCGAGGAGATGCAGAAGGACGAGGAGCTGATGAGCGCCCTGCGTCGCGCCGGCGCCCTGCCCGACAAGACGATCACGGTCATCACCACCACCGAGGGCATCCTGATCGGCTCCGGCGGCGAGACCGCCGAGGTCTTCGCCGACGCCGCCGATCACATCTTCGTGCGACGCCTCTGAGCCAGCTCGACCAGGAAGTCGCTGGTCCCGAGCTCGAGCTTGTACGCCGCCAGGTCGTCGCCGCGCGTCAACCCGCGGTTGACGATCACGACCGGCGTGCCCGCCTTGGCGGCGCGCTTCACGAACCGCAGCCCGCTCATCACCGTGAGTGACGAGCCGGCGACGAGCAGGGCGCCGTCCGTGCCCAGCGCGTCGACCGCGTCGTAGCAGCGAGTGACCCGCGCGACCGGCACGTTCTCGCCGAAGAACACGACGTCCGGTTTGAGCACGCCGTCGCAGTCCTGGCAGGGCGCGACCACGAAGTCGGTCGTCGCGTCGAGGTCGACATCGCCGTCGGGTCGCATCGCCGCATGCCCGTGGCGGGCCATCCAGTCGGCATTGAGCTCGTCGAGCCTGATCTGCAGAGCCGCGCGCGGCGACGTACGGCGACAGGCCAGGCAGATGACGTCCGCGACCCGGCCGTGCAGGGCGACGAGGCGGCGTGACCCGGCGGCCTCGTGGAGGCCGTCGACGTTCTGGGTGATGAGGAGGGCGGGGTCGATCCGGGCCAGCGCCGCGTGGCCGGCGTTGGGGGCGGCGACGCCCATCCGGGCCCAGCCGAGGTGGCTGCGCGCCCAGTAGCGCTGCCGCGCGACCGGTCCCGAGACGAACTCCTGGAACGTCATCGGCTGGCGCACCGGCGCCCCGGGCCCTCGGTAGTCGGGGATGCCGGAGTCGGTCGAGAGCCCGGCGCCGGTGAGGACGACGAGGTCACGCCCGGCCAGGAAGTCGATGACCTCAGTCGCGGGGGCGACCGAGGTGGTGCTCACGTGCCGTAGCGCAGCTGGGCGCGCGCCTTGGCCTTCTCGGCCTCGATGTCGCGGTTCTTCGGTGGCGCCGTGGTCACGAGGTCATCGAGGAGGTGCTGCGTGAGGTGCGCGATCTCCTTCACCGCCTCGTAGAACACGGCCTCGTTGGCCTGCGACGGCTTGGTCGTCCCGGCGACCTTGCGGACGTACTGCAGCGCGGCAGCCGTCACCTCGTCACGCGTCGCCGGCGGCTCGAAGTTGTTGAGCGGGCGGATGTTGCGGCACATGTCTCGACCCTAGCCCGGTGACGACGAAGTCGTCAGCGGCGTGGGGCGAGAGGTTGAGCAAGCCCGCGAGCGAGCTCGCGAGGTCGCGACGGCGCGACGAAACCCGCGAGTCCGACAGCTGCGAGCGTCAGAGATCGAAGAACGAGACGGCGTCTCCGGTCACCAGCACGACGCGGCCGTCGGCGAGCGGCACGAGGCGGACCTGGGCGATCTCGTCGCCGTACTCCACCTCGACCAGCCGGTTGGTCATCGAGCCGCCGTCCAGCGTCAGCACCGAGACCCAACCGGTGCGGCCCTGCCAGCCCTGGGAGACGACGGTGAGGGCCGTACGCCGATCGGGCAGCCAGGTGAACTGGCGCGGGTCGAGCCCGGCGCCGGCCTGGGAGTACTTCGGGTAGGTCACCACGTCGAGCTGCTGCGGGTCGGTCAGGTCGGTGACGTCGAACAGCGCGGCCTGCGCGCCGCGGGTCATGCCCGAGAGGGTGGCGTCCTGGCCGATGCCGATCATCCGCCGGCCGCCGAGCGGGTGGAGGTACTCGCTGTAGCCGGGGATCTTGAGCTCGCCCATGAGGCGGGGGTCGGCGGGGTCGGTGAGGTCGATGGCGTAGAGCGGGTCGGTCTGGCGGAAGGTCACGACGATGGCGAGGTCGTCGAACCACCGCACCGACTTGATCTCCTCGTCGATGCCGAGCTTGTCGACCCGGCCGATCTCGGACAGCGTCGCGTCGGTCTCCCGCATCGTCACCACGGAGTTGAAGTTGCCGGTCTCGTTGGTGGCGCCGAGCGCCACCCGCAGCGCACCGCCGGCGTAGTCCATGGACCAGCGGTCCTTGATCTGGCCTTCCACGCTCCCGGAGGCGACGTACGTCGTGTCGGTGCCGTCGAGGGCGAAGGCGAAGAGCTCGGTGCTGCCGTCGGGAGCGCCGGTCGGCGCGCAGCGGTCGATGCAGTCGATCATCGGGCCGATGTCGCCCCACCAGCCGAACGGCGAGGCGCTGGCCGCGAGGTAGAACCGGTCGGGCGAGAAGTAGGACGTCGTGGCGGTGGTCGCGACGGCCGTGGTGACCGGCTCCACGACCGCGGCCTCGAAGGAGACGACGGTGGTGGTGCCGAGAGCGGTCTCCATCGTGGGGAGCGCGACCTCCTCGCACGCGACGACGGGCTCACCGTCGACGGTCGGCAGCCAGTCGGCGAGGGTCGTGTCGCGGACGAGCTCCCGGTTGCGATCGAGCGCAGTCTCCTCGCCGATGCCGCCGTCGGGGTAGCGGAAGTCGAGCTGCGGCAGGGCGTTGTCGAGCACGACCCGGACGACGTCACCGTGCAGGCGAGCGGCACTGATGGTCGCGGTGTAGTCGGTCTCCTCGACGATCTGCGGAGTCCCGGGCTGGCTGGCGTCGATCACGACGACGCGCGCCCCGGTCGTCTCGTAGGTGCCGCCGAGGTCGCCCAGCACGACGACACGATCGCCGGAGACGAGGATCTCGCCGTTGCGCAGATCGGGCAGCTGCAGGGAGGACAGCTGTTGTGGCTCGTCTCCGGCGACGTCGTAGGTCGTGAGCACGTTGTCCTGGATGCGGAAGAGCTTGTCGCCCGCCACCTTCACCACGTCGGGCTCGTCGACGCCGGCCTCCTGCACGTTGGTGCCGGTCTCGTTGTTGGTCGAGCGGACCGTGGTCGGGACCGGGGCCTTCGCGGTGGAGTTCTCGGCGGCACCGGCTGCGTCACTGCTCTGGGAGTCGAACATCACGATCCCGCCGCCACCCCAGCCGTAGGCCGTGACGAGGTCGAGTCCGCGGTCGACGTACGACTCGAGAAGTGAGTCGCAGTCGGGCGCGAGCTTGAGGGAGGCATTGGCCAGGGTGAAGGCGTCGGGCGCGGCGGACGGCGGGTTGGTGGAGCCGCGACCGTCGTCCTTCTGGCCGAGGGTGAAGCCGACTGCGACGCCGCCTCCGATCGCAAGAGCGACGGTGGTGGCGGACGCGAGGGCGGTTCGGATCTTCACGCCTATCGGACGCCACCCCTCGCTGCGCGGTTCCCGACCTGTGAGGATGAGGCCATGGCTGATCGCGACTTCGACATCGTCCTCTTCGGAGCCACCGGCTTCACCGGTCAGCTCACGGCTGACTACCTCGCGCGCAATGCGCCCGAGGGTCTGCGCTGGGCGCTCGCCGGTCGCAACCAGACGAAGCTCGAGGCCGTCCGCGACAAGCTCGGCCTTCCTGACCTCGAGCTGCTGCACGCCGACTCGACCGATCCGATCTCGCTCGCCGACGTCGCCGCCCGCACGCGGGTCGTCATCACCACGGTCGGTCCCTACCTGCAGTACGGCGCCCCGCTCGTCGCCGCCTGTGCCGATGCCGGCACCGACTACGTCGACCTCACGGGCGAGCCCGAGTTCGTGGACCAGATGTATCTCCAGCACCACGAGACGGCCGTGCGCACGGGCGCGCGGATCGTGCACGCGTGCGGCTTCGACTCGATCCCGCACGACCTCGGCGCGTTCTACTCCGTCCAGCAGCTGCCGGCCGGTGCCCCGATCACCCTGCGCGGGGTCGTGCGCTCGGGTGCCATGGCCTCGGGTGGCACGATCCACTCCGCGCTGGGGCAGTTCTCACGGGCGCGACAGATGAAGGCGGCGTACGGCGATCGTCGTCGCGCGGAGGGCAAGCCCGCCGACGGCCGCTCCTCGCGTGCCGTGTCCGGCAAGCCGCATCGCGACCCCGTCCTGGGCTACTGGCTGCTCCCGCTGCCGACCATCGACCCGATCATCGTGGCCCGGAGCGGCGCCGCACTCGACACCTACGGCCCGACCTTCCGCTACTCGCACTACGCCGGCACCAAGACGCTGCGCTACGCCGCAGGCGGAGCCGCCCTCGTGACCACCCTCGCCGCCGCCGCGCAGGTCAAGCCGATTCGCAACTTCCTCCTCGGCAAGGTCGCGGCCGGCAACGGCCCGGACGAGGCCAAGCGCGACAAGTCGTGGTTCACCGTCGACTTCGTCGGGGAGGGTGGCGGCCAGACCGTGCGCACCCGCGTCACGGGAGGCGACCCCGGCTACACCGAGACGGCGATGATGCTGGCCGAGTCGGCGCTCTGCCTGGCCGTCGACGACAACCCGCCGACGGCCGGCCAGGTCACGACCGCCCAGGCGATGGGCGAGAACCTCCTCGCCCGCGTCCAGGCGGGTGGCCTCAAGTTCGAGACGAAGTAGTGGTGCCCCAGGCAAGAGTCGAACTTGCGACCTTTCGCTTAGGAGGCGGCTGCTCTATCCACTGAGCTACTGGGGCTGAGCGGGCCATTTTGTCAGCAGACCCATGACCTGACGAATGCGGGCCCTCAGTCGAGGCAGAACTCGTTGCCCTCGATGTCCTGCATCACGAGGGTCGACTCGTTCTCCTCGTCGGCAACCAGCAGTCGCAGGCGGGTAGCACCGAGCGGGAGCAGTCGTGCGCACTCGGCCTCGAGGGCGGCCAGGCGCTCCTCGCCCACGAGCCCGGTGCCGACCCGCACGTCCAGGTGCACGCGGTTCTTGACGACCTTGCCCTCGGGAACCTTCTGGAAGTACAGCCGCGGTCCCACACCCGTGGGATCCAGGCAGACGGATCGCATAGTCCGGGTGGACGACGTAGCCCAGCACCTCGGCCCAGAATCCGGCGACGCGCTCGGGCTCCGCGCAGTCGAACGTGACCTGGACCTGCCTCACTGATGCCATCGCTCCAGCCTAGAGGCGGAGATCCAGCGATCTACCGACCCGGCTCGGGGAGTGGCCCGAAGTCCCGGTTGCACTCGCTCCCGGCACAGTCGGCGAGCTCGCGGTAGCGGCGCTCGAGCTCGCGGCGTACGGCGTCGTAGCGCTTGCTGGAGAGCAGGTTCTTCAGCTCGTAGGGATCCTGGTGGTGGTCGTAGAGGAACCCGTCGGCGGGTCCGTTGTTGATGCGGCGACCGTAGGCGTAGCGCTGGGTCAGGACGCCGCGGTAGGCCCAGCCGGGGAACCGGGCGGACGGGTCCTTGGCGCCGGTCTGGATCAGCATCGTGTCGCGGTAGCCGGGCATCGCCGCGTCCCGCAGCGTCGGGGCGAAGCTCTCGCCGTCGGTGGTGAGCGTGGGCGTGAGCGACATCAGTTGCGCGATCGTGGTCGTGAGGTCCACCAGCGACACCAGGCGATCGGAGCGAGTGCCCGCCGGGATGCCCGGGCCGCGGACCACCAGCGGGATGTCGAGGATCTCGTCGGAGAGACGGTCCTTGCCGGTGTAGCGGTGCTCGCCGAGGGCGTAGCCGTTGTCGGAGGTGAAGACGATGTAGGTGTCGTCGAGCTCGCCGGTGCGCTCGAGCTCGTCGACGGCGTGGCCGACGGCCTCGTCGACGGAGAGCAGCGAACGGATCCGGGCGAGGTTGAGCCGCTTCAGGGCGCGTGGCTTGAGCTTGGCGCGCCCCTTCACGATCGACTCCTTGTCGCGCATGTCGGCCTCGTTGAAGCTCGGCGCCCCGAACGCCTTGGGCGTCAGGCCCGTGAGTGCACTTGCGTACGCCGCCTCGGCCGGTGGGTTGCGGCCACCCCGGTCGCCGTCGCCGTCGCCCTTCTCGGACGCCGGGAACCAGATGTGCGGCGCGACGTGGTTGGCGAAGATCATGAACGGCCGACGCCCCGCCCAGGTGTCGATGTCGGCAACCGTCCGCTCGTCCAGCCGCGTCGTGACGTAGTCGTCGGTGAACGTGTCGCCGTCGAAGAACGTGAAGTTCTCGTAGTCGGTGGCCGGCTCGAGCAGGATGTCGAAGTTCGTCCACCCGTCGTCGGCCGGGGCGTCGGCGTCGAAGTGGTTGAGGTGCTTGCCGTGCAGCGCGGTGGCGTAGCCCGCGTCCTCGGCCCACGTCGCGATGGTCGACGACGGGTCGAAGGCCTGCCAACCGCCGTACCTGCCGGTGTTGTGGTGCACGCCGTTGTTCTGGGCGTACTGCCCGGTCATCAGCTCGGCCCGCGCCGGGCAGCACAACGGGTGCGGCGACTGGGCCTGCGTGAAGGTCATGCCCTCGTCGGCGATCAGCTTGCGCACGTTGGGCAGGTAGCTCAGGTCGTCCTTGCGCATGTCGTCGGTGAGGAAGACGAGCACGTTGGGCGCATCCGCGGCCGGCACCCGGTTCGTTGCCGATGTGTGCACGACCTGCGGCGGCCCGGTCGTCGACTCGACACCGACCGCCGTCGCTCCGACCAGCGCCAGGAAGAGAAGCCCGGCGATCGCGGTGAGGGCCAGGCGGAGGGACTGCGGCACGGTGAGAGGGACCTTCGGTTGCCAGCGGGCAGAGACAGTGGGGACGCCCTCCATCCTTGCTCATCGCGCCCAGCGCGAGGAATTTGTGCCGGACCGGACTACGGTGACAACTTGAGGCACGTGCACGTCGCGAAGCGATGTCGGCGCAGGCCCCCGGGATGAAGGTGTGGTCTGAGACGTGGCAGATGTGTCGAGCCCAGGACCTGACCTTCCCGCGCCGAAGCGCAAGGGGAAGATCAAGCGCAAGCACACGGTCCGACGTGTGCTGCTGATCAGCTCGTTGGTGCTCGCCATGGCGACGGCGCTCAGTGTCGTCTTCATCTACCGCCACCTCAACGGCAACCTGACGACCATCGACGGCCTCGACGAGCTCGACAACCGTCCAGAAGCTCGCTACGAGGGCAACGGCAAGCCACTCAACATCCTCGTCATGGGCTCGGACTCAAGGGAGTGCGAAGGCTGCGAGCTCGACCAGGAGGGCAACGGTTCGGCCCGCTCGGACACCACCGTCATCCTGCACATCTCCGCCGATCGGGAGAGCGCCTACGGCATCTCGATCCCGCGTGACTCGATCGTGGATCGGCCGGACTGCGGCGACGACAACGAGATCTCGGGCGAAGCCGGGGCCAAGTGGAACGCCGCATTCGCGGTCGGCGGTCCGCTGTGCACGGTCGAGCAGGTCGAGCAGACGACCGGGATCCGGATCGACGACTTCGTGGTCATCGACTTCAACGGCTTCAAGGAGATGGTCGACGCCGTCGGCGGCGTCGAGATCTGTGTCCCCGAGGAGATCAACGACCCCAAGCACCAGATCTTCGTGCCCAAAGGCACCAACGAGCTGCGCGGCGACCAGGCGCTCGACTACGTCCGCGCGCGCTACGAGGTGGGCACCCAGTCCGACCTGGGGCGCATCAAGCGGCAGCAGAACTTCATGGCGTCCATGATCAACAAGGTCGTCTCCAAGGGCACGCTCACCCGCGTCGACAAGGTGGTCAAGTTCCTCAACGCGGCCACGAAGTCGCTCGACGTGAGCGAGGGCCTGTCCAGCGTCGCAGCACTGGGTGACCTGGCGCTCCAGCTCCGAAGCACCGGCCTCGACGAGATCAAGTTCGTCACCGTGCCGTGGGAGTACGACGACGACTACGACGTGCTCTGGTTGCCGGAGTCGAAGAAGCTGTTCGAGAGCACCAGCATGGACGAGCCGCTGAGCGAGGAGCTGTCGTCCGACGCGATCGACGCGGGCCGACCGCCCGGCTCGGAGGCGACCCCGACCTCGCCGTCGGGAACGGACTCGCCCAGCGGGACTGCCAGCCCCACCGAGACGTCGTCGGAGGATGCTGAGCAGGACGCGGAAAATGGCCTCTGCTCCTGATCGTCAGGGGCTCGGCGGTTCGGTGACTCCTTGCTGCTTCGCGTAGGTTGCGATGCGATGCCCTGCGCGATGCCCGCGCACGGGCTCCCGGAATGAAAGTTGTGATCTGAGTCGTGGCAGGTGTGTCGAGCCCCGGAACGGACGCGCCTGCGCCCAAGCGCAAGGCGAAGGTGAACCGCAAGCACACCGTGGGTCGGGTGATCCTGGCCAGCTCGGTCGTGCTGGCCCTGGTGACCGGCCTCGGTGTCGTGTTCCTCTACCGACACCTCAACGGCAACATCGAGACCACCGACCTCGCCGTGCTCGGCGAGGACCGCCCCGAGAAGGTCTACCGCGGCAACGGCGAGCCGCTCAACATCCTGGTGATGGGCGACGACACGCGCTCCGGTGCCGACAACGACATCGACCAGGAGACCGGCGGCGGCTCGGACACCACGATCCTGGTCCACCTGTCGGCCGATCGGAAGCGGTCGTACGCCGTGTCGATCCCGCGCGACTCGATCGTGGACCGACCGGATTGCGGCGGGAGCAGTGCGACCACCGACGTCATGTGGAACGCGGCGTTCGCGACCGGCGGTGAGCTGTGCACGATCGCCCAGTTCGAGCAGGAGACCGACATCCTCGTCGACCACTTCGTGGTCATCGACTTCAACGGCTTCGGGGACATGGTGGACGCCGTCGACGGCGTGCCGGTCTGCGTCCCCGAGGACATCGACGACCCGGCGCACAAGATCTTCGTCCCGGCCGGGGACCCCTCGGTCCTCTCCGGGGACGAGGCGCTCGACTACGTGCGGGCTCGCTACGTCGGGGAGCTCGCCCAGCAGAACGACCTCAGCCGGATCAAGCGCCAGCAGACCTTCATCGCCGCCCTGATCCGCAAGGTGAAGTCGGCCGGGACACTGACGCGCCTCGACCGGGTGGTCAACTTCCTCGACGCCGCCACCAAGACGCTGAGAACCGACACCGAGCTGGGCTCACTGACGCGGCTCGGCAAGATCGCGCTCCAGCTGCAGAACATCGGCCTGGACAACATCAAGTTCATCACCGTCCCGACGGCGTACTACCCGATCGACTCCGAGTTCAAGGGCAAGGTCTACTGGACCGAGGACGCCGGCACGCTGTGGCAGCTGATCAACGAGGACAAGACCCTGCCGCCCAAGCTGCTCGACGACTCCCTCTCCGCCGAGCCACCCGCGACCTCGAACGAGGCGACCGAGACGCCCTCGGGAACAGAGACTCCCTCGGGGACCGAGTCGCCCTCCGAGACCGACTCGCCCTCGGAGGAGACGTCTCCGACCGAGACCCCGAGCGAGACCGAGACGACGACGCCCAGCTGACGACGAGACGCCGAAGGAGACGACCCCGGGGGTGTGCGCGTGACCGACGCACTCCCGACACGGACATCGACGACGGCCAGCCGGCCGAGCCGGAGTGGGTACGCCGCAAGCGGCTCGCCGCCGTGTTCGGTGACGTCCTGCCGGACCAGACGAGCGACGACCGCGCGCCCGCCTCGCCGTCGGATGACGGCAAGGGTGACGACTGGTACCGCGACCAGGTGCCGCCGCACCACGGCTGAAACGCACGAACGGCCCGCCCCGAGGGGCGAGCCGTCCAGGTGAGAGCGATCGAGGTCAGACCTCGCCGTTGCGCGCGCGCAGGAGGTCGCGGATCTCCTCCAGCAGGGCCACGTCGGCCGGCGTCCCCGACTCCTCGGCGGGGAAGAACTTCTCCTTGGCCTTGGTGTAGGGCATCACGATGAAGAAGTAGACGATCGCAGCCATGAAGACGAACGCGATGAGCGCCGTCAGCCAGGCGCCGACCGAAACTCCGCCGGGGGCGTAGTTGGAGAAGTCGGGCGTGCCGCCCGCCTTGCCGATCAGGTCCATGAGGACGTCGACCGTCGCCGTGACCACCGCGGCGAAGGCGGCGGCCATGACGAATGCGACGGCCAGCTCGATGAGATTGCCTCGCAGGAGGAAGTTCTTGAAACCGGTCATTGCAGTCTCCTTGCATGACCCCGAGGTCGGAGCCAGGAAGTGTGTCAGGACGCATCGACGCTAGCGGGTGTAGGCCACGGTCAGGAACTCCCTCAAGGTGGCGGCGGCGACATACGTGGCGCGGTCAGGCGTGATCCCGGCCACGATCAGCCGTCCGGTGAGACTCGAGTCCGCGTTGCCGGCGGGTGGAATCGCCAGCACCAGAACCTCGTTGGCGAGCTCCTCGGACTCGCCGGTCTCGGGGTCGACGGCGCTCAGGTCGACGCGATCGCCGACCCGCAACAGCTCGACCACGGCCGGGTCGGGCAGGCGTAGCGGCATCACCGTCAGCTCGGGATGAGCGCCTGCCAGCTCCGAGCCGATGAACCGCAGATCGGTGATCGCCTCCCCTCGACGCAGGGGCGCGGCCAGCACCCGGCCGGTCACGGTCGAGGTCAGCCCGTCGGGCGCCAGGTCGGCGGGCCAGCGCGTCAGCGACACGTCCTGCGATGTCAGTGGTGATCCCGCGGCGAGGTCACGGGCAGCGACCGGCACCTCGACCGTCGGGGGACCGGGACCGACCGTGGTTCGCAGCCCGATCAGCACCGCCAGCGCGACGAGCAGCGCGGCCAGCGGCCGGCGACGGGCGAGGATCGCGCGCCGGAGAGCGTGCAGCTTGCGGCGTACGGAAACAGGCATGTCACGACGCTAGGTCGCGACCAGGACGACCGGCCGACGCTCGTGCACAGGCCGCCGGCAGGTCAGCTGTTCGAGCCGCCTGTGGACGACTTCTGGCTCGAGGACGAGGACGAGGACGACGACTCGGACTTGGTGGCGGCGGGCTTCGAGGAACCGGACTCCGAGGAAGACGACGACGAAGAATCCGAGGAGGACTTCGACGAGTCGCCGGAGCCACTGCCCGCGGGCACGGTCGACGACGAGCCTGCGCGGCTGTCGGTGCGGTAGAAGCCCGAGCCCTTGAACACGACACCCACGGCGTTGAACACCTTCCGCAGGCGTCCCTCGCACACTGGACAGTGGGTGAGGGAGTCGTCGCTGAAGCTCTGGAACTGCTCGAACTCGTGGCCGCACTCGGTGCAGGCGTACTGATACGTGGGCATCGTTACCTTGGGGGCTAGCGCTTCCGGGAACCCGATCCGGTGGGCCCGCGACTCGCTGGCACTCCACCCGATCGACTGCCAAGCGTACGGCACAATGCCTGATGAGATGACCGAGCAGCCACAGCCAGACCCCGTTGACGACTTCTCCCTGCGCACGCTTTTCCGCAAGGCCCCACGCGGCCTGCGCTGGTCCGCCTACGTCGCGGCGGCGCTCGCGCTGCTGATGGTCGTGCTCGTCGTGATCGTTGCCGCGTTCGTACGCCGACCGGTGCCCGTCACCGACGGCGAGCTGGAGCTCGCGGGACTCGACGCGGAGGTCGAGGTGATCCGCGACGACCACGGCATTGCCCAGATCTACGCCGACACCGACGCCGACCTGATGCGCGCGCAGGGCTTCGTGGCCGCGCAGGACCGCTTCTTCGAGATGGACGTCCGCCGCCACGTGACGGCCGGCCGGCTCTCCGAGCTGTTCGGCGAGGTCGGCCTCGAGACCGACAAGTACATCCGGACCATGGGCTGGCGCCGGGTCGCGGAGGAGGAGTGGGCCCTCCTCGACACCGAGACCCGCGATGCGCTCTCGGCCTATGCCGAGGGCGTCAACGCCTACCTCGAGCAGAACGGCACCACCGAGATCGCGATCGAGTACACGATCCTCGGGCTGAGGGGACTCGACTACGAGCCGGAGCCCTGGGTGCCCGCCGACTCCCTGTCCTGGCTCAAGGCGATGGCGTGGGACCTGCGCGGCAACATGGACGACGAGATCGCTCGGGTGATGGCCAGCCTGGACCACACGCCCGAGGAGATCGCGGAGCTCTACCCGGCCTACGACATCGAGGGGCACCCGCCGATCGTCGGCACCGGCGGGGTCGTGGACGGCGTGTTCGAGCAGAACGCGACCCGCAACTCGACCCGCAACCCGCGCCGCCCGGCGTACGACGACGAGACCGTCCGGGCGCTGACGGATCTCCAGGCAGGTCTGGAGCGACTGCCCGAGATGCTCGGTCGCGGTGACGGCATCGGCTCCAACTCCTGGGTGGTCGACGGCGAGCACAGCTCGACCGGTCAGCCGTTGCTGGCCAACGACCCGCACCTCGGGATCAGCCAGCCCGGGATCTGGATGCAGATGGGCCTGCACTGCCGCGAGATCACGACCGACTGCACGCTCGACGTCTCCGGCTTCACCTTCTCGGGTGTGCCCGGTGTGATCATCGGCCACAACGCCGACATCGCCTGGGGCTTCACCAACCTCGGCCCCGACGTCACCGACCTCTACCTCGAGCAGGTCGAGGGCACGAACTGGATCCAGGACGGTGAGGCGAAGCCGCTCGAGCTGCGCACCGAGACGATCAAGGTCCGTGGCGGCGACGACTTCACGCTGCGCATCCGCGAGACCGCGCACGGGCCGCTGCTCAGCGACGTCTCCAAGGAGCTCAGCACCGTCGGGGCCAACGCCCCCACGGAGAAGCCGGGCAACCGGGGCAACGGCTACGCCGTGGCGTTGCAGTGGACGGCGCTGCAGCCGACCACGACCGCCGACGCGGTCCTCGCCCTCAACCGCGCCGGCAACTGGGACGAGTTCAGGGCGGCGGCCAGCGACTTCGCCGTACCCGCACAGAACATGGTGTACGCCGACCGCGAGGGCCACATCGGATATCAGGCCCCCGGCCTCGTGCCGATCCGCAAGTCCGGCAACACCGGCGCCATGCCGGCCGAGGGCTGGCTGTCCGCCAACGACTGGACCGGTGACTACATCCCGTTCGACGGACTGCCCAACGTGCTCGACCCGGAGGAAGGCTTCATCGTCACCGCCAACCAGGCCGTGATCGACGAGGACTACCCCTACTACCTCACCGACGACTGGGACTTCGGCTATCGCTCGACCCGGATCCGCGCGCTGCTCGAGACCGAGGGCGAGCTCTCGGTGCAGGAGATGGCGCAGCTGCAGCTCGACACCGCCAACCCGATGGCGGCGACCCTGGTGCCCTACCTCCTCGACATCGAGGACCTGGGCTCCGCCTACTACCGCGACGGCCAGGAGCTGCTGGCCGACTGGGACTTCACGCAGCCGGCGGACAGTGCGGCGGCGGCGTACTACAACGTGGTGTGGAGCAACCTGCTGCGCCTGACCTTCCACGACGACCTGCGCAAGGGCATCTGGCCCAACGGCGGCGACCGCTGGTTCGCCGTCGTCACCACCCTCCTGCGCGACCCGGCCGGACCGTGGTGGGACGACACCGAGACCGAGGACGTCACCGAGTCGCGCGACGACATCCTGCGGCAGGCGATGCTCGACGCCCGCGACGAGCTGACCAAGCGCCAGGCCCTCGACCCCGACGACTGGACGTGGGGCCACCTGCACCAGCTCAACCTGCACAGCTCGACGCTGGGGGAGTCCGGCGTCGCGCCGATCGAGCGGCTGTTCAACCGCGACGACCACGGCGTCGGCGGGGGCTCCAGCATCGTCGACGCGACCAGCTGGGACGCCGCGGTGGGCTACGCCGTGACCGCCGCCCCGTCGATGCGGATGGTCGTCTCGCTCGCCGACTTCGACCGCTCCCGCTACATCAACCTCACCGGCGTCTCCGGACACCCGGGCTCCTCGCACTACGGCGACCAGACGGAGCTCTACGTCAACGGCGACTACCTCCCGTGGGCGTTCTCCCGCGACGCGGTCGTCGAGGCAGGCGAGGACACACTCGTGCTGAGACCTGCCGATGCTTCTGACTGATCGCTAGGGTTCTGGGCATGAAGAGCGAACTGTTCGCCCAGGACAATCTCGAGATCGGTGACGGGCAGCGGTTTGCCCTCCAGAACAGCCACATGCTGCGCGTGTCGCTCGGCCCTGAGGTGCTCGCGGTCAAGGGCGGGATGGTGGCCTACCAGGGCCAGATCCGCTTCGACCACGAGAAGTCCGGCTCGATGGCCAAGCTGCTCAAGAAGGTCGTCACCAGCGAGGACATCCCGCTGATGCGGGTCTCCGGCCAGGGTGAGGTCTTCTTCGCCCAGGAGGCAGGCACGGTCCACCTCCTCACGCTCGAGGGCGACGGCATCTCGGTCAACGGCCGCAACCTGCTGGCCTTCGACGCCGCCATGGAGTGGGACATCAACCGGGTCAAGGGCGCCGGCATCATGGCCGGCGGCCTGTTCAACACCACCGTCCGCGGCACCGGCACGGTCGCGCTCTGCACGGTCGGCAAGCCGGTCGTCCTCGACTGCTCCCAGCAGCCGACCTACGTCGACGTGCAGGCCGCCGTCGCGTGGTCCTCCACGCTGGTGCCCAACGTCGTGTCGAGCATGAACATGAAGTCGATGCTGCGCGGCGGCTCGGGCGAGGCCTTCCAGTACTCCTTCCACGGTCCGGGCTTCGTGGTCGTCCAGCCCTACGAGTGGGTCGCGCCCGCGTCCGGCTCCAGCGGCGGTGGCGGCGGCCTGATCGGCGACCTGCTCATAGGGCTGATCAGAGGGCTGATCAGAGGGCTGATCAGAGGGCTGATCAGAGGGCAATGACCCCGGCCGGCGTCACCACGTGGGTGACGTGTCGGTCGTGGGGTTCGGTGGGCACGTCGATGCCCGTCTCGTCCTCGTGGAGCAGTACGCCGATGGGCACACCTGCGCCGACGCGCGTGAGCGCCCGGTCGTAGGACCCGCCCCCGCGACCCAGCCGGTCGCCGTCCGTCGACGCGGCCAGCCCGGGCACCAGCACCACGTCGGCGCCCTCGATCGCCTCGACGCCGAGCCGCCGGCCGGCCGGTTCGAGCAGCCCGCGCGACGCGGAGACCAGCTCGCCGGTGAACTCGGCCCAGTCGAGGTCGTTGTCGCCGCGCAGCACCGGCAGCAGCACCCGCTTGCCCGCCGCGTGCAACGCGTCGAGCAGCAGTCCCGTCCCCGGTTCGCGGCCGACCGAGACATAGGCGGCGACGGTCGCGCTGCGGCGTACGACATCCCAGGCCAGCATGTGCTCGGCAATCGACTCCGCGGCAGCCACCGAATCGGCCAGTGATCGTTGCCGGCGAGCGGCCAGGATCTGGTCCCGCAGGGCGCCCTTCGCGGACGAGACAGGGGGCTGGGCTGGTGTTGGCACGCAATCAGCCTACGATCGGAGCATGGGTAGCAAAGGACTCGAGACGGCGCGCGCGAAAATGCAGGACGCCGGTGTCGATCCCGTCGCCATCGACACGTTCGCGCACTACTACCGACTGTTGGAGCACGGCGAGACCGGGATGATCCCCGAGTCGACGATCAGTCCGCTCGACATGGAGGCGCTGGCCGACGTCGAGGTGAGCGACGACGTCGCCGCAGAGGCGATCCGCAGGACCGCCGTGATCAAGCTCAACGGCGGCCTCGGCACCTCGATGGGCATGGACCGCGCGAAGTCGCTGCTGTGCGTACGCCGCGGGCTGAGCTTCCTCGACATCATCTCCCGGCAGGTCCTGCACCTCCGCAAGGAGTACGACGCAACACTGCCGCTGATCTTCATGAACTCGTTCCGCACCACGGCCGACACCATGGCCGCGCTGGCGCGCTACCAGGACCTCCAGGTCGACGGGCTCCCGCTGGAGTTCCTGCAGAACAAGGTGCCCAAGCTGCTCCTGTCCAACCTGGTGCCGGCGTCCTACCAGAAGAACCCCGACCTCGAGTGGTGTCCGCCCGGCCACGGCGACCTCTACACCGCGCTGCGCGGGACCGGCGTCCTCGCCCAGCTGCGCGACGCCGGCTTCAAGCACGTCTTCGTCTCCAACTCCGACAACCTCGGCGCCGTGCCGGACGCGCGAGTCGCAGGGTGGTTCGCCCAGAGCGGTGCGCCGTTCGCGATCGAGGCCGTACGCCGCACGCCCTCCGACCGCAAGGGCGGACACTTCGCCAAGCGCAAGGCCGATGGCCGGATCGTGCTGCGGGAGAGCGCCCAGACCCTCGACTCCGACAAGGACTCGCTGGCCGACCTCGACCGGCACCAGTTCACCTCGACCAACAACCTGTGGTTCGACCTCGACGCGATGACCGAGGCGCTGGACGCGCGCCAGGGCATCCTCGGCCTGCCGATGATCCGCAACGTCAAGCACCTCGACCCGGCTGATCCGACGACGCCCGAGGTGGTCCAGATCGAGACGGCCATGGGTGCCGCCATCGAGATCTTCGAGGGCGCCCGCACCATCGAGGTCGGCCGCGACCGGTTCGTGCCGGTCAAGACGACCAACGACCTGCTGGTCCTGCGCTCCGACATCTACGACCTCGGCAAGGACTTCGTCCTGGACCAGGCCTCCGAGGACGTGCCGTTCATCGATCTCGACGGTGACTTCTACAAGCTGGTCGGCGACTTCGACAAGCGCTTCCCCGAGGGGGCGCCGTCGTTGCGCGAGGCAACCTCGCTCACCGTCGACGGTGACGTCACCTTCGGCCCCGGCGTGCGCGTCGTGGGCGACGTGTCGATCAAGGCGCCGAGCGCCAAGCGCATCGAGGGGTCGACCGTGCTGGCTGCCGATGGCTGAGCTGCTGCCGGTCCCCGACCTCGTCGAGCGGATCCTGGCCACGGTCTCGCCCCTTCCCGATTTCCCGCAACCCCTGATGGAGGCCCTCGGCCTCGCCCTGGCCGAGGACGTCACGGCGGCGATCTCGCTGCCCGGCTTCGACAACTCCGGCATGGACGGCTACGCCGTGACGTACGCCGACGTCGCGACCGCCTCCGAGGACACCCCGGTCCACCTGCCGGTGGTGGGGGAGATCGGCGCCGGCCGGGGCGGGCTGATGGCCCTGTCGCCCGGCACCGCCGCGAAGATCATGACCGGCGCCCCGGTGCCGGCCGGCTGTGACGCCGTCGTGCCCTACGAGTGGACCGACCGCGGCGTGGCCCAGGTGCGCATCACCCGGGCGCCGACGAAGCACCAGCACATCCGGTTCGCCGGCGAGGACGTCGCCGAGGGCGACCGGCTGCTCGAGCACGGCACCGTGCTGGGGCCTCGTCACCTCGGCCTGCTCGCCGCCGTCGGCCGCGCCACCGTGCGCTGCCGGCCGCGGCCCAGGGTCGTGGTCATCTCCACCGGGTCCGAGCTGCGCGATCCCGGCTCGCCGCTCAGTCGCGACTCCATCTACGACGGCAACTCCTACCTCCTCGCCGCCTCCGCCCGAGCCGCCGGTGCCATCGCCTACCGCGTCGGCATCGTGCCCGACGATCCCCGCACCTTCACCGACGCGCTGAGCGACCAGCTCGTCCGCGCCGACATCGTCGTCACCAGTGGCGGCGTCAGCGAGGGCGACTTCGACGTGGTCAAGGAGGCGCTGTCCTCGCTCGGGTCGGTCTGGTTCGGCGGTGTCGCCATGCAGCCGGGCAAGCCCCAGGGCTTCGGCACCGTCGGCGACGACAACACCCCGATCTTCACGCTGCCGGGCAACCCGGTCTCGGCCTACATCTCGTTCGAGACGTTCGTGCTGCCCGCGATCCGCCGGATGATGGGCAAGCTGCCCTACTCGCGACCCGTCACCCGGGCCCGCCTGACGCACGGCATCTCGTCGCCCGAGGGCAAGCAACAGATGGTCCGGGCATCGTGGGACCGCGACCGCGGCGGTGCGTTCGTGACTCCGGTCGGCGGGCACGGGTCCCACCTGCTCGGTGACCTCGCCTCGAGCGATGCACTGGTCGTCGTACCAGCCGAGACGACTGCCGTGCAGGCCGGCGACATGGTGCAGGTGCTCAGGCTGGACGAGGACTTCTGACGTGACCTCCTTCTCGCACATCGACGACGCCGGCGCGGCCCGGATGGTCGACGTCTCCGACAAGGCGGTGACGGCTCGTACGGCGTCCGCGTCGGGCCGTGTTCTCGTCTCGGCGGCCGTGATCGAGCTGCTCCGGGGTGCCGGCGTGCCGAAGGGCGACACCCTCGCGGTGGCCCGGCTCGCCGGGATCATGGGCGCCAAGCAGACCCCGTCGCTGATCCCGTTGTGCCACCCGCTGGCGCTGTCCTCGGTCACCGTCGACCTCAACGTCACCGACGAGTCCGTCGACATCGTGGCCACCGTCGCCACGACCGATCGGACCGGCGTCGAGATGGAGGCCCTCACCGCCGTCTCGGTCGCGGCGCTCACCGTCATCGACATGGTCAAGGCGGTCGACAAGGCAGCGGTGATCACCGACGTGCGCGTGGAGACCAAGACCGGCGGCAGGTCGGGCGACTGGAGCCGACCATGAAGGCTTTCGTGGTCGTGGCCTCCAACCGGGCCGCAGCCGGCGTCTACGCCGACGAGACCGGACCGCTCATCGTCGCCTGGTTGATGTCTGAAGGCTTCACGTGCGGCGACCCGATCGTGGTGCCCGACGGCGAACCCGTGGGCCAGGCCATCTCCGCGGCCGTCGCCGACGGCGCGCGCGTCGTGCTCACCACCGGTGGCACCGGGCTCACCCCCACCGACCGCACTCCCGACGTCACCCGCCCGCTGCTGGACCGGGAGGTGCCCGGCATCGCCGACGCGATCCGTGGCTACGGCGTGGCCAACCAGGTCCCGACGGCGATGCTGTCGCGCGGTCTCGCCGGCGTCATCGGCTCGTGCCTGGTGGTCAACCTGCCCGGCTCGCGCGGCGGGGTGAAGGACGGGCTGGCCGTGCTGGCTCCGGTGCTGCGGCATGCGGTGGAGCAGATCGTCGGCAGCGACCATTGATCCCCGTGAAGCCGGTGCCGGGGTGGCCAGCGCTGCTGACACACGGCGACGTCGCCGTACGCCCGCTCGAGTCGTCCGACGCCGAGGCGTGGCGCGACGTCCGTAGCCGCAACATCGACTGGTTGAGGCAGTGGGACGCCACGTTGCCGCCGGGGGAGACCCAGCCCGCGGGCAGTTACGTCCAGGTCGTACGCCGCCTGCGTCGACTCGCCCGGCAGGGTCAGGCGATGCCGTTCGCGATCGAGGTCGGTGGGCGTTTCGCCGGTCAGGTGACCGTCAACAACATCGTCCGCGGCTCGGCGCAGTTCGCCTCGATCGGCTACTGGCTCGACCGCGCCGTCGCCGGTCGCGGGGTGATGCCGACGGCCGTGGCGATGGTGATCGACCACTGCTTCGCCGCCGCGGGGCTGCACCGGATCGAGATCTGCATCCGCCCGGAGAACACCAACTCGCTGCGCGTCGTGGAGAAGCTCGGCATGCACGAGGTCGGCTTCGCGCCGAGGTTCCTGCACATCGACGGCGAGTGGCGCGACCACCGGATCTTCGCCGTCACCACCGAGGACTGCCCCGGCGGGATGCTGGCACGACTCGTCTCGTCCTGATTCACCCCACGAGTCACACGAGTTCCCTTGCGACACACCTATGGACTTGCGCCTCACACTGCGATAGGGAATCTAACCTCGGACGTGTGGACCTGAGCGCGCTGATCTTCGTTGCCCTGGCGGTGGCATGGGCCGTCTATCTGATCCCCAAGGCCCTCAAGCACCACGACGAGGTCGTCCGGAGCCGCTCGGTCGAGCGCTTCTCCAAGACGATGCGCGTGCTCGCCCGGCGCGAGCCGATCAACCGCCGCGACGCCCGCCTCGTCGTCACGCCCAGCCGCCAGCCCTCGGCCACGACCGTCGAGACCAAGGCGTCCAGCGCCCAGCAGACACAGCCGTCCTACGCCGCACGCCGGGCCGCCGCCAAGAAGGCGACCAAGCGCCGCCGCGTCGTGCTCGGGCTGATCCTGCTCGCCAACACGATCATCATCGGTCTCGCCGTCGCCCAGGTGCTCCTCTGGCGGTCCCTCGCGGTGCCCGTCGGCCTGCTCGTGGCGTGGCTGGTCACCTGCCGGATCATGGTCAAGGGCGAGCGTGCGGCCTCTCGGCCGGCCGAGGTCGCCCCGGTCGAGTCGACCTCGGCACCCGAGCCGGTCGCGAGCCCCCTCGAGATCATCTTCGAGCTCCCCGAGACGGTCGACTCTCCGCTCGTCGAGGACGTCCCGGCGCCGTTGCCCGAGACCGCACAGGCGGCTCGCGCGGAAGGCGCGTGGGACATGGTGCCCACCACCTTGCCGACCTACGTCTCGAAGGCGCCGGCCGTTCGCCGTACGGTCCAGACGATCGACCTCGACTCCACCGGCGTCTGGTCCTCTGGCCGCAACGATGACGACTCCGCCCTCGCCCGTGGGGCCGAGGAGTCCGAGCGCACCGCCCGCGCCGAGGCCGAGCGCCGCGCCTTCGGTTCCTGACCTCGGACAGCCAGATCGTCGGACGGTGACCGGGACGTCCGACGGAGTGGCTGCCCCGGCGACCGGATCGTCGGACGTCCCGCCCGACGTCCGACAAGGTGGTCGAAGCCTTCATGTCTAGATTGGCCGGATGGCCACCGTCACGCTGTCCCAGTCCCGCGCCGTCCCGGTCCCTCTCGACGAGGCGTTCGACCGCGTGCTGCCGCACCCGCTGCCCGAGATCTTCCGTCGCCGCCGGCTCGCCATCCCACCGATCAGGGAAGTGCGCGACCAGGCGGGGGAGTGGGGCACGGTCGGCCAGACGCGCACGATCGCGACGGCCGACGGCGGCACCATGCTCGAGACCCTGACCTCGATCGATCGCCCGCACAGCTTCGGCTACACGATCTCCGACGTCCGCGGCCCGATGAAGCCGCTGGTCGCCAGCGCCGACGGGCTCTGGTCCTTCGAAGCGGCCGGCACCGGCACCCGCATCACCTGGACCTGGGTGCTCACGCCCACCGCGGCCGGGCGGGTGGTGATGCCGGCCTTCGGTGCGATGTGGCGCGGCTACGCCCGACAGGCGCTCGAAGAGGTCGAAGCCATCCTGCTCAGGTGACTGACGCGATTGGGCGCCCCCGTTTCCCGGGTGCTATCTTTTCCAATCGCTTGGGGGTGTGGCGCAGCTGGTAGCGCGTCTCGTTCGCATCGAGAAGGCCAGGGGTTCGAGTCCCCTCACCTCCACCAGCAACGAACGGCCCGTCGGAAGACGGGCCGTTCGGCATTTCGATGCCGACGACAGCGCCGAACGCGCTGAAGTTAGGGTTGCCTAATGACGGACCTCCCCATGCACGTCTTCCGCGCCGTCGTCGTCCGGGTGGATGACTTCACGCCGTCCATGAAGCGCGTCGTGTTCGGCGGCGAGGGGCTGACCGGTTTCGCCTCGACCGGCGTGGGCGACGAGTACCTCCGCGTCCTGTTCCCGCGTGCCGGCGAGACCGAGCCCGAGCTGCCGGTCGTCGTGGACAACGCGCTCGACTACTCCACGATCGACCTCGACCTGCTCCGCACCTACACCGTCCGTGGCCACGATGCTGAGGCCGGCGAGGTGACCATCGACTTCGTGGTGCACCAGGGCGGCCTCGCGTCGAGCTGGGCGCAGGGAGCCCGGCCCGGCGACGTGGTCGGGCTGAACACGCCGACCGGGATGTACGACGCACCGGCCGGCCTTGCCTGGCAGATCCTGGTGTCCGACTGTGCCGGCCTGCCCGCGCTGGCGCGGATCCTCGAGCAGACCCCGGCGCACGTGCGCAGCCGCGTCGTGGTCGAGGTCCCCGACGACGAGCACCGGGTCGAGCTGTCCGGCGCGGCCGACGTCACCTGGGTCACCGGCGGCAACGGCCGCGGCCCCTCCCAGCTCGAGGACATCGTCCGCACGCTGCCCACGCCGGGGAACGACGGGTATGTGTGGGTGGCCGGCGAGTCGAAGGCCCTGCGCGGGGTGCGCAAGTACCTCCGCAAGGAGCTCGGCCTGCCGGCGTCGTCGTACAAGGCGGTCGGCTACTGGGTCGAGGACGCCGAGGCCTGGCAGGCCCGCTACGACGCGCTCGACGAGAGCACCCGGGAGGCGCTGGAGGCGCTGTGGGACTCGGATCGTCCCGAGGAGGAGATCGAGGACGACTACGACGAGCGGCTGGCCCAGCTCGGGCTGTGAGCCTCAGATCCAGCGGGTGAACCAGATCCGGCGCAGCCACTCCTGGTGCGTGATCAGCTGGTCGGTCCACACCGGCCAGAACCACGCGAAGGCGAACACCGTCATCACGACGTACGAACCGGAGATCACGACGCCGGCCGTACGCCGTGGCGTGGGCACGTTGGACGAGCCGACGATGCTGCCCAGCGCCATCGTCAGGCCGAGCACGAGGAAGGGCAGGGAGCAGACCGCGTAGAAGATGAAGATCGGCCGGTCGTCGTACATCAGCCACGGCAACCAGGTCGAGCCGACACCGACGATCGCGACCCCGAACCGCCAGTCCCGACCACCGAGCCAGCGGACCAGTGCGAAGACCAGCGCGAGCGTCCCGGCCCACCAGATGAGCGGGTTGCCCAGCAGCAGCACCTGGCGAAGGCACGTGGAGCCCGCTGGCGCATCGCAGCCCTGGCTGCCCGGCTGGATGTCGAGCTGGGCGTCCACGCCGACGGGCCGGCTCTGCAGCAGCCAGCCGAGGGGTCGCGAGGCGTAGACGTGGGTGCTGTCGTTGAGGAAGTGCGCATGGAACGCGTAGACGTCCTGGTGGTAGTCCCACAGCGAGTGCAGCGACTGCTTGACCTCGCCGAGGCCCTCGGCGTCGGGCTGGCTCGCCGTCGCCCACGCCTTGCCGCCGCCGTACGTCGTGTACTGCGTGTTGCTCAGCGCCCTCTCGTAGTCGCTCGCGTGGATCAGCCAGCCGGTCCAGCTGGTCACGTAGACGACCAGTGCCACGAGGACCAGACTGGCGAAGGCGACCGGGCCGTCGATGGCGAGTGCCTTGATGAGCGCGCGCGGGTGCCCGAAGGACCGGCGGGCGCCGTAGTTCCACGCGGTCAGCAGCACGCCGAAGGCGGCGAGCGGGAAGAGCGCCGTCCACTTGGTGCCGACCGCCAGTCCGAACGCGATGCCTGCAGCGACCAGCCAGGGCCGGAACAGCGCCCGGGTCGCGCCCTTGGCAAGGCGCGCGCGGAACCATTGTCGGTCCGCCACGACACAGTGGACTCCCAGCAGGATGAAGAAGGCGAGGAAGATGTCGAGCAGCGCCAACCGGGACAGGACGAGCTGCAGGCCGTCCAGGGCGAGCAGGAGCCCGCCGACGAGGCCGAGCGCGGTCGAGCCGGTCACGCGGCGGACGAATCGGCACATCAGCAGGACCATCAGCGAGCCGACCACCGCGGCCGCGATGCGCCAGCCGAAGGGGTCCATGCCGAAGCCCTTCTCGCCCAGCGCGATGATCCACTTGCCGACCTCGGGGTGCACCACCATCGACGGGGTGTCCGTCCAGAGGCCGCTCGTCTGGCCGTTGAGGATCGTCTTGTCGGCCTCGTCGACGTAGCCCCGCACGTAGCCGTTGCCGAGCATCGACCAGGCGTCCTTGGCGTAGTACGTCTCGTCGAAGCTGAACTGGTGCGGGGTGCCGAGCTTCCACCAGCGCAGGAAGAACGCCAGGCCGGTGATCGCGAGGGCCAGCGTCCACCCGATGAGCGGGTCCTCGGTGCGCCAGCGCGGCTTCGCTCGCTCCTGCGCTGACGGGACCTCGCTGCCTGCCGCGGTGCGCGACAGGCTGACGGTGGCGGGAGCGGTCACGAACGAGACTCTAGAACGTCCGGGGTCGTCGGTGGCCGAGGTACGCGCGCTGACATGATCGGGGGCATGTCCACCACCGGCGATCAGGCAGGCGTGCTCGTGCTCGCCGCGACGCCCATCGGCCAGTACGGCGACGCGCCGCCGCGGCTCGCGGCGGAGCTCAGCGGCGCCGACGTGGTCGCGGCCGAGGACACCCGACGGCTCAAGCGGCTGACCAGCGACCTGGGCATCACCCTGACCGGACGCGTCGTGTCCTACTTCGAGGGCAACGAGTCGGCCCGCACGCCCGTCCTCCTCGAGGAGCTGCTGGCCGGCAAGCGGGTGGTGCTCGTGACGGACGCCGGCATGCCGAGCGTCTCCGACCCCGGCTATCGGCTGGTGGTCGCGGCCGTCGAGCACGACGTCCACGTCACGGCGGTGCCCGGGCCCAGCGCCGTGCTCACCGCGCTTGCCGTCAGCGGCCTGCCCGTCGACCGCTTCTGCTTCGAAGGCTTCCTGCCGCGCAAGGCGGGGGAGCGCGAGTCGCCGCCTCGACGGCCTGGCCCGCGAGGAGCGGACGATGGTGTTCTTCGAGGCGCCGCACCGCACCGAGGCAGCGCTCGTCGCGATGGCCACGGCCTTCGGCGGGGAGCGCGCCGGGGCCGTCTGCCGCGAGCTGACCAAGACGCACGAAGAGGTACGCCGCGGGCCGCTCGACGACCTCGTCGCGTGGGCCCGCGAGGGCGTCCGCGGAGAGGTCACCATCGTCGTCGCCGGGGCTGACGCCCGCGCGGAGGTCGGCACCGACGCGGAGTCACTGCGGGCGGCCGTCGCCGAGGAGGAGGCCGCGGGCGCGACCCGCAAGGAGGCCATTGCCGACGTGGCCCGGCGAGCCGGCGTGCCGAAGCGGGAGGTGTACGACCTTGTCCACAAGTGAGCCCACCCGTGCGCGCGCGGCCACCGAGGAGAAGTCCGGCGCTCGCCGCGACCGCGAGCGGCCACCGACGCCGGAGCCCCTTCCGCTGCCGGTCGTCGACAACCACTGCCACCTCGACATCGCCGACGGTGAGTGGTTGGAGACGCGCGCGGCCATCGACCTGGCTGGGTCGGTCAACGTCACCCGGATCGTGCAGATCGGCTGCGACCTGCCCGGCGCCCGGTGGGCCGTCGCCGCAGCGGAGGAGCACCCGGAGCTGATCGCCGGGGTCGCGCTGCACCCCAACGAGGCGCCGCGCGTCGCCGACCTCGACGCCGCGATGGCCGAGATCGAGGCGCTTGCCGGTGCTCACGACAAGGTGCGGGCCGTGGGGGAGACCGGGCTCGACCACTTCCGCACGGGAGAGGACGGGCGCGCGGTCCAGCAGGAGAGCTTCCGTCGCCACATCGACCTCGCCAAGCGGCTCGACAAGACGCTGGTGATCCACGACCGGGATGCGCACGACGAGGTGTTGCGGATCGTCGACGAGGAAGGTGCGCCCGAGCGCTGGGTGATGCACTGCTTCTCCGGCAACGTCGACTTCGCCCGCGCCTGCCTCGACCGCGGTGCCCACCTGAGCTTCGCCGGCACGGTCACGTTCAAGAACGCCGCCAGCCTGCGCAACGCGCTGGCCATCTCGCCGCTCGACCGCATCCTCGTCGAGACCGATGCGCCGTACCTCACCCCCAGCCCGTTCCGTGGACGCCCCAACGCGTCCTACCTCGTCCCGCACACCGTCCGGGCGATGGCCGAGGTGCGCGGCGAGGACCTCGAGACGCTCTGCGCGGCCATCAACGACAACACCGAAACGGCCTTCGGCGGCCGCTGGTGAGGCTCAGAATCGCCCCGTGACGGCCGCCCGTTCGGCCGAGACGCTGGTCACGGTGGCACCCAAAATGTGCACTTCGACTTTGTACTACCCCCAAACCCCGTTATCGTCCTGTGATGTTGGCCGGGATCGGGAACGATTCGCCAGCGCCCGGAGCGGTGTATGAGCCCCTCCGCGAGTCCCCCGCTCGCACCTCGCCCCACCGCGCCAGGTGGTCACGGCTGCACGCGGACGCGCTGACGCCCCGAGGCCCGGAAAGTTCGAAGTCCGGAGAAACGTGCGCTCTCGCATCGCTCACCTCAGCAGGTCCAAGGCTCTTCTCGCGACCCTCGTGGCCGTCATTGTGGTCGCCGTCGGCGGCTCGACGATGGGCTACGCAGCCCTCAGCAAGTCGGTGACCCTGTCCCTCGACGGACAGGCCGAAACCGTCACGGCCATGGGCGACACGGTCGGCGAGGTCCTGGCCTCGGAAGGCATCGAGCTCACCGACAAGGACCTGGTGGCCCCCGCCGTCGACGAGACAGTCGATGACGGCAGCCGCATCTCGGTCCAGTTCGGCCGGCCGCTCGAGCTGAGCGTCGATGGCGAGGAGCGCACCTACTGGGTGAACTCCACCGACGTGGCGAGCGCGCTGGGCGAGATCGGTCGCGGCTTCTCGACCGCCGACCTCTCCACCAGCCGTGACGCCTCGATCTCGCGCAGCGGTATCCGCCTCGAGGTCACCACGCCGAAGACCATCAAGGTCAAGGTCGGCAAGCAGCAGTTCGAGAAGACGAAGCTCAAGGCGCTGACCGTCGCCGACGTCTTCGACGAGCTCGACGTGAAGGTCTCCCAGCACGACAAGGTGACGCCCAGCCTCGACACCGAGATCGATGACGGCGACAAGATCGTGCTCACCGACATCCGCATCGTCACCAAGCGCGTCAAGAACGAGACCGTCGACCACACCGTCGTCGAGCGTGAGGACGACTCGATGTACGAGGGCGAGGACGAGACCATCCGCGCCGGGCGCGACGGCGTGCGCGACGTGACCTACAGGCTGACCGTCCGCAACGGCAAGGTCATCGCCACCAAGGTCGTCACCGTCGACATCGAGCGCAAGCCCGTCGACGCCATCGTCAAGGTCGGCACCAAGGAGAGCGTCACCGCCAACTACGCCTCCGGCGGCACCGTCTGGGACGCCCTCGCGCAGTGCGAGTCCGGCGGCAACTGGGCCATCAACACCGGCAACGGCTACTACGGCGGCCTCCAGTTCAACCTCGGCACGTGGCAGGCCTACGGCGGCTCCGGCCTCCCGAGCCAGGCCTCGCGCGAGACCCAGATCGCGATCGCGACCAAGCTCCGCGACGCCTCGGGCGGGTACGGCGCCTGGCCGGCCTGCTCGGCCAAGCTGGGCCTGCCTCGCTGATCGCTCGCCGCCGTTTCGAAGCCACGGCTGGCGGCATCTAGGCTCAACCTCATGACAACTCCTTCCGCCGGTCCGAGACTTCTCGGGCCGGCGGAAGTGCGTTCGCTTGCGGCCGAGCTCGACCTGCGCCCCACCAAGCAGCGCGGGCAGAACTTCGTCATCGACGCCAACACCGTCCGCCGCATCGTCCGCGACTCCGGGATCGGCTCCGACGACGTGGTCGTCGAGGTGGGCCCCGGGCTCGGCTCGCTGACGCTGGGCCTGCTCGAGGTCGCCCAGCGCGTGGTGGCCGTCGAGATCGATCCGCTGCTCGCGGAGCTGCTGCCGGCGACGATCGCGGAGTACGCCCCGAACCACGTCGACGCCTTCGAGGTCGTGCTCGGCGACGCGATGCGCGATCGAGCAGATCCCCGGCCCGCCGCCGACCGCGCTGGTCGCCAACCTGCCCTACAACGTGTCCGTGCCGGTGCTGATCCACATGCTGACGCTGCTTCCCTCGCTCGAGCGTGGCCTGGTGATGGTCCAGGCGGAGGTCGCCGACCGGCTCGCCGCCGGCCCGGGCTCGAAGATCTACGGCGTCCCCTCCGTCAAGGCCGCCTGGTTCGCGAAGGTGCGCCGCGCCGGCTCGATCGGTCGCAACGTCTTCTGGCCCATGCCCAACGTCGACTCGGGCCTGGTCGCCTGGACCCGCTGCGACCCACCGGACACGACCGCCACCCGCGAGCAGGTCTTCACCGTCATCGACGCCGCCTTCGCCACCCGCCGCAAGCAGATCCGCGCCGCCCTGCGTCCCCTCGCCGGGTCGAGCGAGGCCGCCGAGCACGCCCTCACGCAAGCGGGGATCGACCCGACCGCGCGCGGCGAGGTGCTGACCGTGGCCGACTTCGCCCGGATCGCCGAAGGAATGCCGTGGTGACGGTGTTCGACCTGCCACGCTCCGTGTCCGTCCGTGCGGCCGCGAAGATCAATCTCCACCTCGGCGTCGGTGCCGTCCGCGATGACGGCTTCCACCCGCTCGACACCGTCTACCAGGCGATCAGCCTGTACGACGACGTCACCCTCGCTCCCGCAACCGTGCCGTCGCTCGGTCTCGAGTGCGCCGACTACATCGACGCCGCCGACATCCCGCTCGGCGAGCACAACATCGCCTTCCGCGCCCTCGAGCTGGTCCGCGCCCGCACCGGCCGCCCCGGCGCCGAGAAGCTCGACATCCTCAAGTCGATCCCGGTCGCCGGCGGGATGGCGGGGGGCTCGGCCGACGCCGCCGCGACCCTGTTGGCCTACGACCGGCTGCACGACGTCGGGCTGCCCGACGCCGTACTCCTCGAGCTCGCGGCCGAGCTGGGCAGCGACGTCCCGTTCTCCCTGCTGGGTGGTACTGCGCGAGGGCGTGGCCGTGGCGAGGTCGTGCAGCCGCTCGACGACCGCGGCACCTGGTGGTGGGTCGCCGTCCCGTCCGACGTCGGCCTGTCCACGCCGGAGGTCTACCGGCACTTCGACGTGCTCTTCCCCCACGCGCTGGCCGAGCCCGCCGAGCCGGCCGACCTGCTGTCCGCGCTGGCGAGCGGTGAGGCGCTGCGGCTCGCTCGCACTCTCCACAACGACCTGCAAGCGCCGGCGGTCGACCTTCGACCCGAGCTCGGCATCCTGATCGACCGTGGCGAGGGCGAAGGCGCGTTGCGCGGAATCGTCTCCGGCTCGGGCCCGACCTGCATCTTCCTGTGCGACTCGCTCGACGGCGCGCACGCCGTCGTCGCGGGCCTGCGGGGTGCGGGGCACGACGTCGTACTCATCGCGAACGGCCCTGTGGCCGGCGCACATCTCCTGGAGCGCCCCTGATGGCCAACCTGATCAATCTCGAGAAGGTCTCGAAGTCCTACGGCATCCGGCCGTTGCTGAGCGAGGTGTCGCTCGGCATCAACGTCGGCGAGCGGATCGGCATCGTCGGTCGCAACGGCGACGGCAAGACCACGCTGCTCGAGGTGATGACCGGGCTCGAGGAGCCCGACGCCGGCCGAGTCTCGATGAACCGCGGCGTGGAGATCGGCTACCTCCACCAGGGCGACGAGCTCGTCGACACCCACACGGTGCGTGAGGCGGTGCTCGGCGGTCGGGCCGACCACGAGTGGCTCGCCGACTCGACCATGCGTGGCGTCGTCACCGAACTGCTGGCCGGGGTCTCGCTCGACCGTCCCGTCCTCGGTCTGTCCGGTGGCGAGCGTCGCCGCTGCTCGCTGGCCGCCCTGCTCCTCGGCGAGCACGAGCTGATCGTGCTCGACGAGCCCACCAACCACCTCGACGTCGAGGCCGTCGCCTGGCTCGCGGGCCACCTCGTCGCACGCGCCTCGGCGCTGGTCGTCGTCACCCACGACCGGTGGTTCCTCGACGAGGTCTGCCAGACGACGTGGGAGGTCCACGACGGCGCGGTCGACTCCTACGAGGGTGGCTACGCCTCGTTCGTGCTGGCCAAGGCCGAGCGCCAGCGCCAGGCCGGTGCCTCCGAGCAGCGCCGCCAGCAGCTCGTCAAGAAGGAGCTCGCCTGGCTCCGTCGCGGCGCCCCGGCGCGGACCGCGAAGCCGAAGTTCCGCATCGAGGCGGCCAACCAGCTGATCGAGGACGTGCCCCCGCCGCGCGACCGGCTGGAGCTGCAGAAGTTCGCCGCCCAGCGGCTCGGCAAGGACGTCATCGACGTCGAGCACGTCGACCTGTCCCGCGGCGAGCGGCAGCTGCTGACCGACGCGACCTGGCGCCTCGGCCCCGGTGACCGGGTCGGCATCGTGGGCGTCAACGGCGCCGGCAAGACGTCGGTGCTCTCCCTGATCGCCGGCAGCCTCAAGCCGACCGCCGGTCGGGTCAAGCACGGCCGCACCATCGCGATGGAGCACCTCACCCAGGCCATCGACGAGGTCGATCCCAACGGACGAGTGCTGCCGACGATCGAGGCGATCGCGCGGATCACCCGCACGGCAACGGGTCCGAGATCACGGCGACCTCGATGCTCGAGCGCTTCGGCTTCACCGGCGACAAGCTCACCGCGCGGCTCGGGGACCTCTCCGGTGGCGAACGCCGCCGCTTCCAGCTCCTCAAGCTGCTGCTCAACGAGCCCAACGTGCTGCTGCTCGACGAGCCCACCAACGACCTCGACATCGACACCCTCAATGTCCTCGAGGACTTCCTCGACGGCTGGCCGGGCACGCTGATCGTGGTCTCCCACGACCGCTACTTCCTCGAGCGCGTCACCGACTCCGTGTGGGCGCTCCTCGGCGACGGCCAGATCTCGATGCTTCCGCGCGGGGTGGACGAGTACCTCGAGCGCCGGGCTTCGGGCCTCGACTCGGTGGCCTCGCGCACCATGACCGGCGAGACGACCGCCTCCGGCGGGACTGCGCCGGGGTCCGCGAAGGTCAAGTCGGGCTCGGCGGAGGAGCGGGACGCCCGCAAGGCCGTGTCCCGCATCGAGAAGCAGATCGCGCGCATCGACAAGCAGGAGAAGGCGCTCAACGACGAGATGGCCGCGTCCCTGACCGACTTCGACCGGTTGGCCGATCTCGGCAAGCAGCTGAGCGCGGTGCAGGCCGAGAAGGAGAGCCTCGAGCACGAGTGGCTCGAGGCGTCGGAGCTGTTGCAGTAGGTCAGTGCTCGGGCGGAGCTGAACGGCGCGAGCAACGTGCGCAGCAGCGACGCCAGCGTCGTCTGCTCCTTGGCGGGCAGGGCGGCGATCAGCTCGGCCTCGGCCTCGAGCAGCGCACCGAAGGCCCCGTCGACGGCGGCCTTGCCCTCGGGGGTGAGGCGCACCAGCACGCCGCGACGATCGCGGGGGTCGGGGAGTCGTTCGACCAGGCCGCGGCCGGCGAGGCGGTCGACGCGGTTGGTCATGGTGCCGCTGGTCACCAGCGTCTCGCGCAGGAGACGGCCGGGAGAGAGCTCGTACGGCGCCCCGGCACGTCGCAGCGCGGCCAGCACGTCGAACTCCCACGACTCGATGGCGTGGGCCGTGAAGGCGTCGCGGCGAGCCAGGTCGAGGTGGCGGGCCAACCGGCTGATGCGGCTGAACACCTCCACCGGCCCGAGGTCGAGATCGCTTCGCTCGCGTGCCCAGGCCTCGACCAGGCTGTCCACTTCGTCGCGCATGGGGCCAGTCTGTCAGAACCATCGAGAATCTTGACATCGAGATAAATGCGTTGCAGCATCGACGGCAAGACGGATGACGAGGAGCCGACCATGAGCCACACCTGGGACCCCGAGCGCTACCTGACGTACGCCGACGAGCGAGGTCGCCCCTTCGTCGACCTGCTCGCCCGCGTCGGCGCGACGGCGCCGGCCACCGTCGTCGACCTGGGGTGCGGCCCCGGCAACCTCACCGGGCTGCTCGCCGAGCGCTGGCCCGAGGCTCGCGTGACCGGCGTGGACTCCAGCGCGGAGATGATCGCCGCGGCGCAGGCGAGTGGCGCGGGCGACGGCATCGACTGGGGCGTCGCCGACCTGCGCGACTGGCGGCCCGAGGCGCCCGTCGACGTCCTCGTCTCGAACGCCACGCTGCAGTGGGTGCCCGACCACCTGGCGCTGCTGCCGCGCCTCGTGGAGCAGGTCGCCGCGGGCGGTTGGTTCGCGTTCCAGGTGCCCGGCAACTTCGACGAGCCGAGCCACACCCTCCGCACCGAGATCGCGTCGCGGTCGCCGTACGCCGCCTTCACCCGTGACGTCGCGGTGCCCTCGAGCCACGATCCCGGTGCCTACTTCGAGGTGCTGGCTGGGATGGGGCTGCGAGTCGATGCCTGGGAGACGACCTACCTGCACGTGCTGACCGGCGAAGATCCCGTCTTCACCTGGGTGTCCGGCACCGGCGCGCGACCGACCCTGCAGGCATTGCCGGCGGACCTTCGCGGTGACTTCGAGGCGGAGTTCAGGGAACGGCTGGCGGAGGCCTACCCGGTCACGGACGGCCGCGTGCTGCTTCCGTTCCGCCGGGTCTTCGTGGTTGCGAGCAAGCCATGAGGCTCCACCACGTGCAGGTCGCCTGCCCACCCGGCGGAGAGGACGTCGCGCGACGGTTCTACGCCGAGGGCCTGGGTCTGCCCGAGGTCGCGAAGCCCGCCGAGCTCGCGGGCCGCGGCGGAGCCTGGTTCCGCTGGCCTGACGGTGCCGAGATCCATGTCGGCGTCGAGGACCCGTTCGCGCCGGCGCGGAAGGCACACCCGGCCCTGCTGCTCGACGACGTCGCCGCGCTCGAGTCGGCCGCCGCCCGCCTGGCCGAGCTCGGCTTCGAGGTGGACTGGAGCCAGCGCGACTCGTTCCCGGGCTACGTCCGGTGCCACACGTTCGACGGCCACGGCAACCGGGTCGAGCTGCTCGCCCGACCCTGACCGAGTCAGTCCTCGGTCTGCACGCAGAACAGCTGCGGCGCGCTCTCGAGCCCGCTGAGCCCGTTCCAGGCGAGGTTGACCACGTGGGCGGCGACAACCTCGCGGGCCGGTTTGCGGGTGTCGAGCCACCACAGGCCGAGGGAGGCGATCATGCCGACGAGCATCTGCGAGTACATCGGCGCGGTCTTCGTGTCGAGGCCGGTGCGCTTGAAGGTGTCGACGAGCAGCCCCTCCACGCGCGACGCCACGTCGCCGAGGATCGACTGGAAGCCGGCCGACCCGATCGGGCTGTCGCGGACCAGGATCCGGAACCCTTGCGGGTTCTCCTCGACGTACGTCAGGAGCGCAAGCGCCGCCTGCTCGAGCAGGATCCGCGGTGTCCCGGAGGTGAGCGAGCTGCGCATCGTCGCGAGGAGAGTCTGCACCTCGCGGTCGACGACGACGGCGTAGAGCCCCTCCTTGCCGCCGAAGTGCTCGTAGACGACGGGCTTGGAGACCTCGGCCCGGGCGGCGACCTCCTCGATCGCGGCACCTTCGAAGCCGCGCTCGGAGAAGAGCGTCCGTGCCACGGCGATGAGCTGTTCGCGACGCTCGGCCCCGGTCATCCGCCTCTTGCCCGACATGGCGGTGATCCTCTCATCCCGCCATCCAGACACTTTTGACAATGGGAATCATTCTCATTTAGCGTCCACCTCTCCAGACGAGGAAGAGGCATCGGATGACGAGGAACAAGAAGATCGCGGTGGTGATCGCGACGCTGATCGCCGGAAGCGGGTGCGGGTCTCCTGCGGCCGAACGCGGCAGCGGTGGGCACGACCACGACAGCGACACGATCCGGGTCGCGGGTCCGTTCGAGGTGCACAGCGTCGCGCCGGCCGAGAGCAGCGGGCTCTTCACCCGCCTCGAGGTCGCCGAGACGCTGGTGAGCAGCGACCTCGAGGGCGAGCTCCAGCCCGGGCTGTCGCCCGCATGGAGCGAGTCGGCCGACGGCCTCTCGTGGACCTTCGAGCTGCCCGAGGGTGCGACGTTCCACGACGACACACCGGTCGATGCCGCGGCCGCCGTCGAGTCGCTGCAGGCGGCGTACGGCGAAGCGGCCAGTCCGCTCTCGGCGGCACCGATCGACGCCATGTCGGCGGATGGCGGCGCCGTGCGCATCGACCTCGAAACGCCGTACCCGTCCCTGCCCGCCGTCCTGACGCACTACAGCACCGTCGTGCTCGCGCCCTCGTCGTGGGATGGCGACCGGGTCACCGAGGTGATCGGCACCGGTCCCTACGAGGTCGACGAGATCGAGCTGCCTGCACGTGTCGAGGTCGAGCGGTTCGACGGCTTTCGCGGTGAGCAACCGGCGATCGAGCGGATCAGCTTCCAGGCGGTCGCCCGCGCCGAGTCGCGGGCGTTGATGGCGATCAGTGACCAGGCCGACGTCGTGTTCGGCCTCGAGCCGTCGGGTCGAGAGCGCGTCGACGGCAGCGATAAGTCGGAGATGGTCACCAGCCTGCAGCCGCGAAGCCTGATGATGAAGGTCAACGTCGAGGACCCGATCCTCGAGGACGTCCGTGTTCGCGAGGCGCTGAGCCTGGCGCTCGACCGGGAGTCGATGGCCGACGCCGTGCTCCGGGAGTCGGACCTCGCCGCCACCCAGCTCTTCCCGCCGTCCCTGACCGCGTGGAACCAGCCCGACCTCGACCCGCTCGACCACGACGCCGAGGCAGCGGCCGCCCTGCTCGACGAGGCGGGCTGGACCGAGGGCGCCGACGGTGTCCGGGCCAAGGGTGGAGAGCCTCTCCGGCTCACCCTGACCACCTACCCCGACCGACCGGAGCTGCCGGCGCTGGCGACCGCGATCCAGGCGGCGCTCGAGGAGGTCGGCGTGGCCGTCACGGTCGACGTCACCAACTCCAGCGAGATCCCGGCCCGGCACGCCGACGGCACCCTCCAGCTCGGCCTGCTCGCCAAGCACCTCGCCCTCGTGACCGACCCGCTCGTCACCGTGAGCGAGACCTTCGCCGACGAGGGCTCCGATTGGGGCGTCATGGGTTGGCGCAACGCCGAGGTCACCGACGCCATCGACGATCTCGAGGCAGGCGCTGACGAGGCGGGTGCCGAGGGTGACCGCGCGACCATCGCGACCGTCGCGCAGCGGGAGCTGCCGGTGATCCCGGTCGCCTGGTACCGCATGAACGCGGCCGTCGCGACGCACCTCGACGGGTTCGTGATGGACCCTCTCGAGCGCACGTGGCACCTGTCGCAGGCGACGTGGGCCTCGTGATCGGCGCGCAGACCTCCCGCGTCGCCGGCGTGCTGCTGCGGCGCGCCGGCCAGGGTCTCGGGGTCGCGTTGCTCGTGGCGACGCTGTGCTTCCTGATCGTCCGCCAGCTGCCCGGCGACGCCGCCTACCGGATCGCCGCCGGACGCTACGGCTACGACCTCGTCGACCAGCAGGCCGCCGACGCGGTCCGCGCCGAGCTCGGCCTCGACCGGCCGGCCTGGCGCCAGCTGGCCGACTGGCTCCTCGCGCTCGGCCAGGGCGACCTCGGCTCGTCGCTGGTCACCTCGGCCCCGGTTCGTGAGGAGGTGGGCTACTACCTCCTCGGCACCCTGCAGCTGGGCGCCGCGGCGCTCCTGCTCGCCGTCGCGATCGGCGGCACCCTCGGCACCCTCGCCGCCCGCCGCCCGGACGGGCTCGTCGACCGTGCCGCGGACGCGTGGGTCGCGACCGTCCGTGCGCTGCCGCCCTTCCTGCTGGGCCTGCTGCTGGTCCTGCTGTTCTCCGTCCACCTCGGCTGGCTGCCAGCAGTCGGGCACGGCGACGGAGTCAGCATCGTGCTGCCGGCTGCGACCCTGGCGATCGGGTCTCTCCGGTCTCTTCGCGCGGGTGACTCGCGACGCGGTCGTCGAGGTCCAGCGGTCCGAGCAGGTCCGGTTCGCCCGCACCAAGGGGCTCTCTGCACGGATCGTGCTGGTCCGTCACGTGCTCCGCAATGCGTGCGTCCTGCTCGTGCCCTACATCGGCGTCCAGGCCGTGGTGCTGATCGAGGGCGTGGTCGTGGTCGAGAGCCTCTTCGGCTGGCAGGGACTGGGCCATGCGCTGGTCCACGCCGTCTTCTGGCGCGACGTGCCCGTCCTCCAGGCGGCGGCGTTGGTCCTCGCGCTGCTCGTGGTGGGGATCAACACGGTGGTCGACCTCGTCGTGCTCTGGCTCGACCCGCGTCCGCGCGGTGTGGCGGTGGGCGCATGAGCACCACGCTGACCCCGGAGCTGCTCGCGACCGAGGGTGTACGCCGCGGTGGACCCGGCCGCGTCGTCGCGGCCGCGGTCCTCGCGGGCCTTGCCCTCTTCGCCGTCGTCGGCCCGCTCCTGCTCACCGACCCGAGTGGCCAGGACCTGAGCCGCTACCTCGAGCCGCCGTCGCCGGCGGAGCCGCTCGGCACCGATGAGTTCGGGCGCAGCGTGCTGGCCCGGTTGGCGCATGCGACGCGGCTGTCGCTGCTGCTCGGTCTCGTCTGCGTGGCGACCGCGCTCGTCCTGGGCACCGCAACCGGCATCCTCGCCGCGTGGCGGGGCGGCTGGATCGATGCCGTGCTGCGTGCGGTCTCCGAGGCGTTCGTCGCCATCCCGGCACTGCTTGTCGTGCTGCTCTTCTCGGCACTTGCGGCGGACGGCTCGCTGCTCACGCTCTACCTCGGTCTGGCTCTGGTGCAGTGGGTGGAGTACTTCCGCGTCGTGCGAGCCAAGGCCGGTCTGGTCCTGGGCGGACCGGCGGTGGAGGCGGCATCGCTGCTCGGACTCGGCCCGATGCACATCGTGCGCCGCCATCTGTGGCCGGCGCTGCGCCCGCTCCTGCTCACGCTCGCCTCGCTCGGCATGGTCACCTCGATCCTGGCCATGTCGACCCTCGGCTTCGTCAAGGTCGGCCTCCAGCCGCCGCGCGCGGAGCTGGGGCTGATGGTCACCGAGGCGTTCCCCTTCTACGACGTGGCCCCCTGGCTCTCACTTGCGCCCGTCACCGTCCTGTTCCTGCTCACCGCCGGCTTTCTCGGCCTGCGCCACAAGGAGGTCTCGCCATGACCCCACTCCGTCTGCACGACGTGGTCGTCAGGTACGGCGCGCGCCGGCTCGTCGACATACCCTCTCTCGTCATCGAGCCGGGGCGTCCCCTCACGATCGTCGGGGAGAGCGGCTCCGGGAAGTCGCTGCTCGCCCACGCCCTGATGGGCACACTCGCCTCGTCGCTCGAGGTCGACGGCAAGCTGGAGATCGGCGGGAGGTTGCTCTCGCTGGCCGACCGCGCCAACCGGCAGGCACTGTGGGGTCGTGAGCTCGCGATGCTCCCGCAGGAGCCGGCGCTCGCCCTCGATCCGACGATGCGCGTCGGCTACCAGGTCGCCGAGGGGGCACTCGGCGTGCCCCGGGCGACCGCACGCTGCCGCGCCGGGGCTGCCCTGGCCGAGGTCGGCCTCACCGCCTGGGTGCGGTCCTTCCCGCACACGCTGTCCGGCGGCATGGCCCAGCGGGCCGCGTACGCCGCGGCGACGATAGGCAGCGCCCGGGTGCTCGTCGTCGACGAACCGTCCAAGGGGCTCGACGCCGAGGCGGTCGACCGGCTGGCGGCACTGCTCCGCGACCACGTCGACGAGGGTGGGTTGCTTCTCACCATCACCCACGACCTCCGACTGGCAGTCGCCCTCGGCGGGGACGTCGCCGTGATGCGCGACGCCGGTGTCGTCGAGTCTGGTGAGGCCGCGCAGGTGCTGGGCCGGCCACGGCATGCCTACACGCGTCGCCTGGTCGACGCCGACCCTGCGCGCTGGCGCCATCCGTGGCAACGATCGGGCTGGCAGCCGCAGGGCGACGCGATCGTGCGGGCGATCGGCATCGGCAAGTCCTACGGCACGAACCACCTCTTCGCCGACCTCGACCTGCAGGTCCGGCCGGGGGAGCGGCTGGCGCTGAGCGGGCCCAGCGGAGTCGGCAAGACGACCCTCGGCAACGCCCTGCTCCGGATCACCCGGGTGGATTCCGGGCAGGTCGTCCACGACCGGACCCTCGCCGGTGGTCGGGTCCAGAAGCTCTACCAGGATCCGACCCTGTCGTTCCCGCCGCTGGTCCCGATCGAGGTCGGGTTGCGCGACGTGGTACGTCGGCACCGCGCGCGGTGGCGCCGCGTGGAGGAGCTCCTGGGCGGCATGGGCCTGTCGCCGTCGTTGCTCATGCGCCGACCCTCCGAGGTGTCCGGCGGCGAGCTCCAGAGGATCGCGATCGTGCGGGCGCTGGTGACCCGGCCCGGACTGGTCCTCGCCGACGAGGCCACCTCGCGGCTCGACCTGCTGACCCAGGAGGCGACGATCGACTCGCTGATGATCGAGCTGGACGAGGCCGCGCTGCTCCTGGTGACTCATGACAGGGACCTGGCGGCGGCCGTGGCGGACTCTCACCTGCGGATGGAGGACAGCGAGTTACCGGCTGGTAACATACTGGCATGAGCCAGGTCCAGAAGCTGTGGAACACCACGTCCGCCATCCCCGTCGTCGGCAAGCGCGCCTTCTCCATCGCGTTCTCGCAGAAGGCGCCGTACTTCGCGACGATCCACCCGCGCTTCGCGGTGATCGAGCCCAATCACGTCGAGCTCGTCATCCCGAAGCGTCGCGGCGTGCACAACCACCTCAAGACCGTGCACGCGATCGCGTTGTGCAACGGACTCGAGGCCGCGATGGGCGCCCTGGCCGAGGTGACGATCCCGAGCCACAGGCGCTGGATCCCCAAGGGCATGGACATCGCCTACACCGCGAAGGCGACCTCGGACATCACCTGCATCGCGGAGACCGACCCCGAGCAGTGGACCAGCGACGACCCCGACCTCCACGTCCGCGTCCGCGGCGAACGCGAGGACGGGGTCGTGGTGATCGAGGGCGTCATCAAGCTGTACATCTCCGACAAGCCCACCAAGTAGGAGTCAGACCGCTCCGCCGCCGTCGGCACCGACGTCGGCGACCATCGACACCTGCAGCACCTTCTTCTCGCCGACGAACTTCCGCTGCACGAAGTTGGCCAGCAACATGAGGACCAGGTTGGTCACGACGTAGCACGCAGTGACGACCAGCGTGGTGGGCACGATGTTCTGGAACGACAGCGGCAGCTGCTTGGCGATCGAGGTGAGGCCGACGCCGAAGACGATCAGGATCAGGCTGGTGTCCTTCACGGCCACCACGCACTGGCTGATGATCGCCGGGATCATGATCTTCACGGCCTGCGGCAGCAGCACGATGTTCATGACCTGCGTCTTGCGCATGCCGATGGCGTACGCCGCCTCTGCCTGCCCGCGAGGGACGGCGTTGACGCCGGCGCGGAACACCTCGGCGAGCACGGCGCCGTTGTAGAAGGTCAGGGCTGTGACGACGGACCAGAACGCACCGCGAGCGATGGCCATGTCGCCGTAGATGGCGTAGAAGCAGAAGATCATCAGCATGATGACGGGTACGGCGCGGAAGAACTCGACCACGAGCCACGACCCCCAGCGACGGGCCGGTGGTCCGAGAGCTTGCCGACACCGAAGACCAGGCCGAACACGACGGCGCCGAGGACTGACAGCACTGCCATGGTGATGGTGTCGCCCCAGGCTTCCAGGATCGCCGTGAGGTACTGCGGAGTGACGAACGGCTCCCACAGCGCGTACTCGAACTGATTGGCGTCGGCCAGGCGCTTCACGGCGTAGGCGACGAGCGCGACGATCGCCACGAGAGACACGACCGTGTAGACCCGGTGCCGGGCGACGGTCTTCGGCCCGGGGGCGTCGAAGAGGACTGAACTGGCGCATTACGCGATCCTCCAGCGACGCTCGAGCATGATGGCGACGAGCGAGACCATCTCGACGAGGATGACGTACAGCAGGGCGATGCCGAAGAAGATGCCCCAGCGCTCGTCGGCGTGGTTGTTGGTCAGGAGCTTCATCTGGGCCGCTGCCTCGATCACGCCGAAGACGGCGGCGACCGACGTGTTCTTGAGCAGCGCGATCAGGGCACTCGCAACCGGAGGCACGGAGGCTCGGATCGCCTGGGGGAGCACGATCTCGCGCATCACGCCGCTGAACGGCAGGCCGACGGCGCGGGCTGCCTCGGCCTGGCCGAGCGGCACGGCGTTGACGCCGGAGCGGAGCGCCTCACAGACGAAGGTGGAGGTGTAGAGAGTCAGCGCGACGACGGCCGTGGAGAAGAACGAGGTGAAGTCGAAGCTGCCGATGTGGACGTCGACCCAGTTGAAGTTGATGCCGATCTTGGGTGCGGCGAACTGGAAGAAGAAGAAGACCATCAGCAGCGGGGTGTTGCGGACCAGGGTGACGTAGGTGGCCGCCGCCTTGCTGAGGACGGCGATGGGCCCGACCCTCATCGCGACCAGGAGCGTGCCGCCGATGAGTGACAGCACCCCCGAGACAAGAAGAGCAGAACGGTGTAGCCGAATGCCTGCAAGACCTCGGGGAACTCGTTGAAGAAGGCTTCCACGCCACTCCTCTCTCAGTGATGGACCTGAGTCGGGGCCCGCCTCGAAAGCGGGCCCCGACTCAGGCGGTGAACGAGATGCTCAGGACTCGCAGGCGTCCATCTCGGGGAACTCGGGAGTCTCGACACCCGAAGCGCCCAGGTTGGCCTCGAAGGCCTCGGCCCAGGTGCCGTCCTCGTTGGCAGCGGTCAGCGTGTCGACGATCCACTGGCACATCTCCGGGGAGTCCTTCGAGTAGCCGACGCCGATGCGCTCCTCGGAGAACGGGTCGCCGACGACCTTGAGCTGGCCCTCGTTCTGCGCGGCGTAGCCGGCGAGGATCGTGCCGTCGGTGGTCATCGCCTCGACGGTGCCGTCGAGGACCTTGTCGACGCACTGGCTGTAGGTGTCGAAGCCGACCGGCTTCATGCCTTCGGCCTTGGCGTTGTCGAGCGACGTCGAGCCGGTGACGGAGCAGACCTCCTTGCCCTGCAGGTCCTCGGGGCCCTCGGCCTCGGAGTCCTCGGGCACCAGCAGCTGCTGGCCGGTGACCATGTAGGGCCCGGCCTGGCCGACGACCGCGCGACGCTCGTCGGTGATCGAGTAGGACGCGAGGACGAGGTCGACCTTGCCGTCCACGAGGAAGGGCTCACGGTTGTCCGAGATGGTCTCGATGTACTTGACCTTCGAGGTGTCCTCGGGGTCGATGCCCAGGCTCGCGACCAGGAGCTTGGCGACGTCCACGTCGAAGCCGGTGGGCATGTCAGAGCCGGTCTCGTTGAACCCGAGGCCGGGCTGGTCGTACTTCACGCCGACGTTGATCGTGCCGGCGTCGGCGAGCTCTGCCATGCGGGTGCCCGCCTCGAAGCTGGCATCCTCCGACGCTTCGACATCCACGCCCTCGTCGTCCGAGCCCGCGTCGCCGCAAGCCGCCAGCGAGAGGGCCAGGCCGGCGACCGCGATCGCGGCCTTGGTTCGAATGAATCGCATCTGCATCTCCCTTGATGTGTGAACAGTTGTGGAGCTGAGCGGCGATGCCCCCGTTGGGACAGCCCCGAGATGTTGCTAGTGCTTGAGGATCTTGCCGAGGAAGTCCTTGGCCCGATCCGACTTGGGATGGGTGAAGAACTCCTCCGGGGTGTTCTCCTCGACGATCGCGCCGTCGGCCATGAAGACGACCCGGTCCGCCGCCGTACGCGCGAAGCCCATCTCGTGGGTGACCACGATCATCGTCATGCCCTGCTTGGCCAGGTCGACCATGACGTCGAGGACTTCCTTGATCATCTCCGGGTCGAGCGCCGAGGTCGGCTCGTCGAAGAGCATCACCTTCGGCTCCATGGCGAGCGCGCGGGCGATCGCCACGCGCTGCTGCTGGCCGCCGGAGAGCTGGGCGGGGTACTTGTTGGCCTGGTGGCCGACGCCGACGCGGTCGAGCAGCTCACGCGCCTTCTTCTCCGCCTCCGCCTTGCCCTGGCCGCGGACCTTGATCGGGCCGAGCGAGACGTTCTCCAGGATCGTCTTGTGGGCGAAGAGGTTGAAGCTCTGGAAGACCATGCCGACCTCGGCGCGCAGCTTGGCCAGCGCCTTGCCCTCGGCCGGGAGCGCGGTGCCGTCGAGCGTGATCGAGCCTTCGTCGATCGTCTCGAGGCGGTTGATCGTGCGGCACAACGTCGACTTGCCGGAACCCGGACGGGCCGATCACCACGACCACCTCGCCGCGCGCGATCTGACAGCTCGATGTCCTTGAGCGCGTGCAACGACCCGAAGTGCTTCTGCACACCTGTGAGTACGACGAGTGGTTCACCTCGCCCCGCTGTGCGGGGTTCCTGCTCCAACGCGCTCATGGCGGCAACCTATCCACACATGGCCCGGTCGGGCCATGCCGCCATGGTCAAGTTGTGCGAATCGTGATGACTCGCGTGGATGGTGTCAGCGCTCTCGACCGCGAACCGGGCCGGTGCTTGAATCGGCAGAATCGCCCCAACCAGCGGAGGAAAAGACATGACCGAAGGCAACAAGAGCAGGCTCGATCTGCTCAAGGACATGGCCAAGGGCGCGAAGGAAGACCCGAAGGGCGCCGCCATCTTCTTCAAGGACGTCGGCAAGATCGCGGCCAAGGAAGCGGCCGGCAAGGCGAAGGACCGGGTGAAGAAGGCCAGAGGGCGTTAACGCGCCCTGGTCGCCCTCGAAGCGGTGGTCGACCTCGCGTCGTAGACCCGGACCCAGTCGACCTGGGCGGTGTCGTCGAGCTCGTCCGCGGTCAGGTCGGAGAGCTCGTGGTCGGACGCGAGCATGGAGAGCACGAGGTACTGCTGGGCCTGGGAGACGGCATTCGTCTCGCGGTGGTACTCGCGACCGTCCACGCGGAAGATGTACTCCGTCGGGGTCCACTCCAGGGAGAAGACGTGGAACTCGTCCCACCAGCGCGAGCCGTCGCTCAGCACCTGCCGGGCCTCGCGGAACATCCCGCCGTGCTGCACGTTCTGCCAGCCGGGCTCGTAGTAGCTGACGAAGGAGCCGATCGTCTCGCGGTCGTTGGACGCCTGGCCGAAGAACTCCATGACGTCGATCTCCGTGCCGGCCGAGGGATCGCCGTCGGTGAACTTCGTGGCCTCGGGCAGCATCCAGAAGGAGGAGTGCATGCCCTTGGCCTGCTGCGGCTTGATGCGGGCCGCTGCGATGCCGTGGCGGAACAGCCGGGTGTACTCGGTGGAGACCTGGCTGGTGAGCAGGTAGGACTGCTCACCTGTCTCCGTGTCGGTCGTGTACTGGCAGCGCTGGTCGAGACGCTCGGGGTCGAGCGCGATGCCGAGCTTGAGCACGCCCCCTTCCACGCGACGCGCGGAGGGGTCCGTGCGGGCGCAGGTGCGGGGCGCGTAGACGCTCTCGTGCTCGCGGCGCTGGTCGTTCCACACGGTGGCGTCGAGGGTGGTCCCGGAGAAGGTGTCCTCGAACGCCGGCGTCCAGTCACGCGAGACGACCCGTCCGGTCAGGACGTCGGCGGCGTTGTCGGTCACGGTGCGGGCGCGGTAGGTCCCGGCCGGCGCGGGAAACGCGGCCGATCCCCAGGAGTCCTGACGCTTGCGGGCGACCTGCTTCCAGTCGCCGCCGGTCCAACGCTCCAACAGCACGACGCGGCCGCGGCGGGCCGGCTCGAAGGTGGCCACGACCTGCCCGGTGCTGGGCGCGGCGGCGGGCGTCGCGCCGGCCTGGACGACCGGTGGCAGCGCGACGAGGGTGCCGACGCCGACGACCTTCGCCTTGCTCGCGGCTGAGCGCGAAGCGGGCTCGGCCTGAGCAGGCGCGGAGGCCAGGAGGGTGGACAGGATGGTGACGGCGAGCACGGTTGTGAGCGCGCTCGACCGCCTGAGAAATAGGCGCACGGATGACTCCGTCAATAAGTGGTGCGATGGACCCGGGGGGAGGGCTTGTTACTATTCTGTGTCTGTTGTGTGGGAAAATAAACACAAACCGTGGAGATTTGTCTTTACCGTGATTCGCCGCCTTCCACAGGCCTTCCAGCCGGCCAGCGATTCGGGCGGCCCGCACGCGGCGCCGTACGCTTGGAAGGTCATGAGCACCGCCGAGAGCCAGCCGCGCACCTACGAGGTCAAGACCTACGGGTGCCAGATGAACGTCCACGACTCCGAGCGCCTGACCGGGCTGCTGGAGGACGCCGGCTACGTCGCGACCCCGGCTGGCGAGCAGGCCGACGTCGTCGTGTTCAACACCTGCGCCGTACGCGAGAACGCCGACAACAAGCTCTACGGCAACCTCAGCCACCTCGCCCCGGTGAAGGCGCTCAACCCGGGCATGCAGATCGCCGTCGGCGGTTGCATGGCGCAGAAGGACCGCGACACGATCATCGACCGGGCGCCCTACGTCGACGTCGTCTTCGGCACGCACAACATCGGCTCCCTGCCCGCCCTCCTTGATCGCGCGCGGTCCCAGGAGGAGGCGCAGGTCGAGATCCTCGAGTCGCTGTCGGTGTTCCCGTCGACGCTGCCGACCAAGCGCGATTCGGCGTACGCCGCCTGGGTCTCCATCTCCGTGGGGTGCAACAACACCTGCACGTTCTGCATCGTGCCGGCGCTGCGCGGCAAGGAGAAGGACCGCCGGCCCGGCGAGATCCTGGCCGAGATCGAGGCGCTGGTCGGCGAGGGCGTCACCGAGATCACCCTGCTCGGGCAGAACGTCAACGCCTACGGCGTGGAGTTCGGCGACCGGCAGGCGTTCTCCAAGCTGCTCCGCTCGTGCGGCGCGATCGAGGGCCTCGAGCGCGTGCGCTTCACCTCGCCGCACCCGGCCGAGTTCACCGACGACGTCATCGAGGCCATGGCCGAGACGCCCAACGTCATGCACCAGCTGCACATGCCGCTGCAGTCCGGCTCCGACCGCGTGCTCCAAGGCGATGCGCCGGTCCTACCGCTCCTTCGAAGTTCCCTCGGCATCATTTCTCGCGTGCGCCAGGCGATGCCCGATGCGGCGATCACGACCGACATCATCGTGGGCTTCCCCGGCGAGACGGAGGAGGACTTCCTCGCGACGCTCGACGTCGTGCGGCAGGCGCGCTTCTCCGGCGCCTACACCTTCCAGTACTCACCTCGCCCCGGCACTCCCGCGGCCACGATGGACGACCAGGTGCCGCCCGACGTCGTTCCGCGATCGCTACCAGCGGCTGGTCGAGGTCGTCAACGGGATCGCGTGGGACGAGGGCAAGGCGCTCGTCGGCACGTCCGTCGAGCTGATGGTCTCCGAGGGCGAGGGTCGCAAGGACGCCGCCACGCACCGGCTCTCGGGCCGTGGCCCGGACAGCCGGCTCGTGCACTTCAACCCTGTGGGGGCTGATGGTGGTCCGACCCGGCGACATGGTGATCGTCGAGATCACCAAGGCCGCGCCGCACCACCTCGTCGCCGACGGAGGCGGTTCTCTCCGTACGCCGCACGCGGGCCGGCGACGCCTGGGAGCGCCGCAACTCGGAACCGGCGACGCCCTCGGGCGTCGGGCTCGGCATGCCGAGCATCGGCGCGCCCGCTCCCTTGCCGCCGGTCACCGCCTGCGGCTGAGCGGACGCAAGACAGCGGTATCTGACGGCCACCGGGTGACTGCGAACTACCGCTGTCTTCACGCGCAGTCAGCGCAGCGCTCTTGTGTTCCCGGCCATCCTCGCTTGGCCAGCACGGTGGCGATCCGGGTGGCCGTCGAGCACTGGTCGCCGTACACCTGCCGCCAGCCGATGCCCGGTGCCGGACAGGACGCGGGGCCGGGACGGGGCGGGCATGCGGCCCATCCTGCCAGGGGGTCGAGTCAGCCGCCCGAGGGTGCCGCGTCCTCGGCCTGGTCGGCGGCGTCCTCCCGGGACGCCGACTGCTCCGGGGTCATCCGGACCCGGGCGATCCGCCGCCCGTCGAGCTCGGTCACGGTGAACCGGCGGCCGAGCGCCGTGATGTGCTCGTCCACCTCGGGGAGCCGGCCGAGCGCGTTGATCACGAAGCCGGCCACCGTCTCGTAGGGGCCCTGGGCCAGCTCCAGGCCGGTGCGGTCCTCGAAGTCCTCCAGGTTGAGCAGGCCGTCGACCTCGAGGTCGCCGTCGACCAGCGCCCGGGACGGCTCCTCCGCGACGTCGTACTCGTCGTGGATCTCGCCGATGATCTCCTCGACCAGGTCCTCGAGGGTGACGATGCCGTCGGTGCCGCCGTACTCGTCGACGACGATGGCCAGGTGGTGGCCCTCGCGGCGCATCTCTGACATCGCGGAGAGCACCCGCTTGGTGCCGGGCATCATCTTGACCTCGCGGGCGATCTCGCCGACCCCGCACCGAGGTGCCGGCGACCACCGGGGCGAACAGGTCGCGCACGTGCACGAACCCGACGACCTCGTCGTGCGAGCCGCGCGACCACCGGGTAGCGGCTTGTGCGGGTTGGTCGACGACAGGCTTGACCGCCTTGTCGACCGGCATCGACGCGTCCAGGAAGTCGACCTCGGTGCGCGGCACCATCACCTGGTGCAGGTACCAGGCCGCCGGCCTCGAAGACGTCCTGGATCAGCTGGCGCTCCTCGCGGCCCAGCGTCTCGTGGGGCGGCGACGATGTAGGCGCAGCTCCTCCTCGGAGATCGTCTCGCGCGCGGGCACCGGGGTCGACCCCGAACAGCCGCACGACCCACGTCGGTCGAGCTTCGAGAGCAACCAGATCACCGGCCGGGACGCGCGGGCGACCCGGTCCAGGGTCGGAGCAACCAGCAGCGACAGGACGTTCGGCCCGCTGCAGGGCGGCCCGTTCGGGGGCCAGCTCGCTGATCACCAGCGACAGGTAGGTGATGACGAGGGTGACCGCGATGAAGGCCACCCAGTACGCAGGGTCCTGGGCGCCCGCGTCCGAGCTGTCTCTCGGGATGCCCCACCCGCGCAGCACAGGAGCGAGGTCGTCGGCGAACGCCGAGGCGCCGAAGGCAGCCGACAGGAAGCCGGCGAGGGTGGTCGCCGATCTGGACGGCGGCCGGAAGCGGTTCGGGTCGGCGTGCAGCTCGGCGACCTTCTGGCCGCGGCGGGCCGCGCTGGGCGATCGACTTGACCTGCCCCTCGCGCAGCGAGACCAGCGCGATCTCGCTCCCGGCGAAGAAGGCGCCCAGAAGGAGGAAGAAGCCCACGAGCAGGGCGTTGAGCAACGTTCCCGTTCACGGCGTGCCACGCGTCCCCGGGGGTTCGAGTCGGCACGCCGGTCTGGAGCAGCCGTCCATGGGCCAAGCGTAGACGAACCGGGCACCCGGTCGACCCCCGCGCCCGCGGTGGGCCACCGCGGGGCTGGGTACGGTCACCGCATGCGGTGACCGTACCCCAGCCCGGCGGTGGCCCACCGCGGGCGCGGGGGTCGACCGGGTGCCCGGTTTCACTACGCTTGGCCCATGGACGGCTGCTCAAGGCACAGCGTGCGACTCGAACCCCCGGGGACGCGTGGCACACCGTGAAGGCAACGTTGCTCAACGGCCTGCTCGTGGGCTTCTTCCTCCTTCTGGGCGCCTTCTTCGCCGGGAGCGAGAGATCGCGCTGGTCTCGCTGCGCGAGGGGCAGGTGCAAGTCGATCACCCCAGCGCGGGGGGGGGAGGAGCCGAGCTGCACGCCGACCCGAACCGCTTCCTCCAGCCGTCCAGATCAGCTATCACCCTCGCCGGCTTCCTGTCGGCTGCCTTGGAGCGCCTCGGCGTTCGCCGACGACCTCACTCCTGTGCTGCGCGGGTGGTGGACCCGAGAGACCTCGGACGCGGGCGCCCAGGACCCAGCGTCCTGGGTGGCCTTCATCGCGGTCACCCTCGTCATCACCTACCTGTCGCTGCCATGGCGGAGAGTTGGACCCGAAACGGGCCGCCCTGCAGCGGGCCGAACGTATCTCGCTGCTGGTTGCTCCGACCCTGGACCGGGACCGCGCGTCCCGGCCGGTGATCTGGTTGCTCTCGAAGTCAACCGACGTGGTCGTGCGGCCTGTTCGGGGTCGACCCCGGTGCCGCGCGCGAGACGATCTCCGAGGAGGAGCTGCGGCGACATCGTCGCCGCCCACGAGACGCTGGGCCGCGGGGAGCGCCAGCTGATCGAGGACGTCTTCGAGGCCGGTGACCGGCAGCCTGCACGAGGTGATGGTGCCGCGCACCGAGGTGCCGACTCTGGACGGCGTCGATGCCGGTCTACAAGGCGGGTAGGAGTTGTCGTCGACCAACCCGCACGAGCCGCTACCCGGTGGTGCGGCGGGCTCACGCGACAAGGTCGTCGGGTTCGTGCACGTGCGCGACCTGTTCGGCCCGGTTGGTCGCCGGCACCTCGGTGGGCGGGTCGGGCGAGATGCGCCCGCGAGGGTACAAGATGATCCAGGCACCGGCGGTTGCTCTCCGCGATGTCAGAGATGCGCCGCGAGGGCCACCACCTGGCCATCGTCGTCGACGAGTACGGCGGCACCGACGGCATCAGTCACCCTCGAGGACCTGGTCCGGGAGATCATCAGCGAGATCCACGAGAGCGAGTACGACGTCGCGGAGGAGCCGTCCCGGGCGCTGGTCGACGGCGACCTCGAGGTCGACGGCCTGCTCAACCTGGAACTCCGGTTTTCGAGGACCGCACCGGCCTGGAGCTGGCCGAGGGCCCCTACGAGACGGTGGCCGGCTCCGTGATCAACAAGATTGGCCAGCTCCCCGAGGTGGACGAGAGCATCACAGCACTGCGGCCGCCGGTTCACCGTGACCGAGCTCGACGGGCGGCGGATCACCCCGGGTCCCGGATGAGTTCCCGGAGCAGTCAGCATCCCGGGAGGACGCCGCCGACCAGGCCGAGGACGCGCGCCCCTGGGCGGCTGACTCGAGCCCCTGGCAGGCGGCCGCATGCCCGCCCGTCCCGGCCCCGCGTCCTGGCCACAATGGGAACCGGCTGGCGGCAGGTGTACGGCGACCAGTGCTCGACGGCCACCCGGATCGCCACCGTGCTGGCCAAGCGAGGATGGCCGGGAACACAAGAGCGCTGCGCTGACTGCGCGTGAAGACAGCGGTAGTTCGCAGTCACCCGGTGGCCGTCAGATACCGCTGTCTTGCGTCCGCTCAGCCGCAGGCGGTGACCGGCGGCAAGGGAGCGGGCGCACCGATGGTCGGCATGCCGAGCCCGACGCCCGAGGGCGTCACCGGTTCCGAGTTGCGGCGCTCCCAGGCGTCGCCGGCTCGCGTGCGGCGTACGGAGAGAACGTGTCCGTCTGCGACGAGGTGGTGCGGCGCAGCCTTGGTGATCTCAACGATCACCATGTCGCCGGGTCGGACACCATCAGCCCCCAAAGGGTTGAAGTGCACGAGCCGGCTGTCCGGGCCACGGCCCGAGAGCCGGTGCGTGGCGGCGTCCTTGCGACCCTCGCCCTCGGAGACCATCAGCTCGACGGACGTGCCGACGAGCGCCTTGCCCTCGTCCCACGCGATCTCGTTGACGACCTCGACCAGCCGCTGGTAGCGATCGCGAACGACGTCGGGCGGCACCTGGTCGTCCATCGTGGCCGCGGGAGTGCCGGGGCGAGGTGAGTACTGGAAGGTGTAGGCGCCGGAGAAGCGCGCCTGCCGCACGACGTCGAGCGTCGCGAGGAAGTCCTCCTCCGTCTCGCCGGGGAAGCCCACGATGATGTCGGTCGTGATCGCCGCATCGGGCATCGCCTGGCGCACGCGAGAAATGATGCCGAGGAACTTCGAGGAGCGGTAGGACCGGCGCATCGCTTTCAGCACGCGGTCGGAGCCGGACTGCAGCGGCATGTGCAGCTGGTGCATGACGTTGGGCGTCTCGGCCATGGCCTCGATGACGTCGTCGGTGAACTCGGCCGGGTGCGGCGAGGTGAAGCGCACGCGCTCGAGGCCCTCGATCGCGCCGCACGAGCGGAGCAGCTTGGAGAACGCCTGCCGGTCGCCGAACTCCACGCCGTAGGCGTTGACGTTCTGCCCGAGCAGGGTGATCTCGGTGACGCCCTCGCCGACCAGCGCCTCGATCTCGGCCAGGATCTCGCCGGGCCGGCGGTCCTTCTCCTTGCCGCGAAGCGCCGGCACGATGCAGAACGTGCAGGTGTTGTTGCACCCCACGGAGATGGAGACCCAGGCGGCGTACGCCGAATCGCGCTTGGTCGGCAGCGTCGACGGGAACACCGACAGCGACTCGAGGATCTCGACCTGCGCCTCCTCCTGGGACCGCGCGCGATCAAGGAGGGCGGGCAGGGAGCCGATGTTGTGCGTGCCGAAGACGACGTCGACGTACGGCGCCCGGTCGATGATCGTGTCGCGGTCCTTCTGCGCCATGCAACCGCCGACGGCGATCTGCATGCCCGGGTTGAGCGCCTTCACCGGGGCGAGGTGGCTGAGGTTGCCGTAGAGCTTGTTGTCGGCGTTCTCGCGTACGGCGCAGGTGTTGAACACGACGACGTCGGCCTGCTCGCCAGCCGGGGTCGCGACGTAGCCGGCGTCCTCCAGCAGCCCGGTCAGGCGCTCGGAGTCGTGGACGTTCATCTGGCACCCGTAGGTCTTGACCTCGTAGGTGCGCGGCTGGCTCTCGGCGGTGCTCATGACCTTCCAAGCGTACGGCGCCGCGTGCGGGCCGCCCGAATCGCTGGCCGGCTGGAAGGCCTGTGGAAGGCGGCGAATCACGGTAAAGACAAATCTCCACGGTTTGTGTTTATTTTCCACACAACAGACACAGAATAGTAACAAGCCCTCCCCCCGGGTCCATCGCACCACTTATTGACGGAGTCATCCGTGCGCCTATTTCTCAGGCGGTCGAGCGCGCTCACAACCGTGCTCGCCGTCACCATCCTGTCCACCCTCCTGGCCTCCGCGCCTGCTCAGGCCGAGCCCGCTTCGCGCTCAGCCGCGAGCAAGGCGAAGGTCGTCGGCGTCGGCACCCTCGTCGCGCTGCCACCGGTCGTCCAGGCCGGCGCGACGCCCGCCGCCGCGCCCAGCACCGGGCAGGTCGTGGCCACCTTCGAGCCGGCCCGCCGCGGCCGCGTCGTGCTGTTGGAGCGTTGGACCGGCGGCGACTGGAAGCAGGTCGCCCGCAAGCGTCAGGACTCCTGGGGATCGGCCGCGTTTCCCGCGCCGGCCGGGACCTACCGCGCCCGCACCGTGACCGACAACGCCGCCGACGTCCTGACCGGACGGGTCGTCTCGCGTGACTGGACGCCGGCGTTCGAGGACACCTTCTCCGGGACCACCCTCGACGCCACCGTGTGGAACGACCAGCGCCGCGAGCACGAGAGCGTCTACGCGCCCCGCACCTGCGCCCGCACGGACCCCTCCGCGCGTCGCGTGGAAGGGGGCGTGCTCAAGCTCGGCATCGCGCTCGACCCCGAGCGTCTCGACCAGCGCTGCCAGTACACGACCGACACGGAGACAGGTGAGCAGTCCTACCTGCTCACCAGCCAGGTCTCCACCGAGTACACCCGGCTGTTCCGCCACGGCATCGCAGCGGCCCGCATCAAGCCGCAGCAGGCCAAGGGCATGCACTCCTCCTTCTGGATGCTGCCCGAGGCCACGAAGTTCACCGACGGCGATCCCTCGGCCGGCACGGAGATCGACGTCATGGAGTTCTTCGGCCAGGCGTCCAACGACCGCGAGACGATCGGCTCCTTCGTCAGCTACTACGAGCCCGGCTGGCAGAACGTGCAGCACGGCGGGATGTTCCGCGAGGCCCGGCAGGTGCTGAGCGACGGCTCGCGCTGGTGGGACGAGTTCCACGTCTTCTCCCTGGAGTGGACCCCGACGGAGTACATCTTCCGCGTGGACGGTCGCGAGTACCACCGCGAGACGAATGCCGTCTCCCAGGCCCAGCAGTACCTCGTGCTCTCCATGCTCGCGTCCGACCACGAGCTCTCCGACCTGACCGCGGACGAGCTCGACGACACCGCCCAGGTCGACTGGGTCCGGGTCTACGACGCGAGGTCGACCACCGCTTCGAGGTCGACCAGGGCGCGTTAACGCCCTCGGGCCTTCTTCACCCGGTCCTTCGCCTTGCCGGCCGCTTCCCTGGCCGCGATCTTGCCGACGTCCTTGAAGAAGATGGCGGCGCCCTTCGGTCTTCCTTCGCGCCCTTGGCCATGTCCTTGAGCAGATCGAGCCTGCTCTTGTTGCCTTCGGTCATGTCTTTTCCTCCGCTGGTTGGGGCGATCTGCCGATTCAAGCACCGGCCCGGTTCGCGGTCGAGAGCGCTGACACCGCCCACGCGAGTCATCACGATTCGCACAACTTGACCATGGCGGCATGGCCCGACCGGGCCATGTGTGGATAGGTTGCCGCCATGAGCGCGTTGGAGCAGGAACCCCGCACAGCGGGGCGAGGTGAACCACTCGTCGTACTCACAGGTGTGCAGAAGCACTTCGGGTCGTTGCACGCCCTCAAGGACATCGAGCTGTCAGTCGCGCGCGGTGAGGTGGTCGTGGTGATCGGCCCGTCCGGGTCTGGCAAGTCGACGTTGTGCCGCACGATCAACCGCCTCGAGACGATCGACGAAGGCTCGATCACGCTCGACGGCACCGCGCTCCCGGCCGAGGGCAAGGCGCTGGCCAAGCTGCGCGCCGAGGTCGGCATGGTCTTCCAGAGCTTCAACCTCTTCGCCCACAAGACGATCCTGGAGAACGTCTCGCTCGGCCCGATCAAGGTCCGCGGCCAGGGCAAGGCGGAGGCGGAGAAGAAGGCGCGTGAGCTGCTCGACCGCGTCGGCGTCGGCCACCAGGCCGACAAGTACCCCGCCCAGCTCTCCGGCGGCCAGCAGCAGCGCGTGGCGATCGCCCGCGCGCTCGCCATGGAGCCGAAGGTGATGCTCTTCGACGAGCCGACCTCGGCGCTCGACCCGGAGATGATCAAGGAAGTCCTCGACGTCATGGTCGACCTGGCCAAGCAGGGCATGACGATGATCGTGGTCACCCACGAGATGGGCTTCGCGCGTACGGCGGCGGACCAGGTCGTCTTCATGGCGGACGGCGCGATCGTCGAGGAGAACACCCCGGAGGAGTTCTTCACCCATCCCAAGTCGGATGGGCCAAGGACTCCTCGGCAAGATCCTCAAGCGCTCGCGACATCTCGGGGCTGTCCCAACGGGGGGCATCGCCGCTCAGCTCCACAACTGTTCACACATCAAGGGAGATGCAGATGCAATTCATTCGAACCAAGGCCGCGATCGCGGTCGCCGGCCTGGCCCTCTCGCTGGCGGCTTGCGGCGACGCGGGCTCGGACGACGAGGGCGTGGATGTCGAAGCGTCGGAGGATGCCAGCTTCGAGGCGGGCACCCGCATGGCAGAGCTCGCCGACGCCGGCACGATCAACGTCGGCGTGAAGTACGACCAGCCCGGCCTCGGGTTCAGACGAGACCGGCTCTGACATGCCCACCGGCTTCGACGTGGACGTCGCCAAGCTCCTGGTCGCGAGCCTGGGCATCGACCCCGAGGACACCTCGAAGGTCAAGTACATCGAGACCATCTCGGACAACCGTGAGCCCTTCCTCGTGGACGGCAAGGTCGACCTCGTCCTCGCGTCCTACTCGATCACCGACGAGCGTCGCGCGGTAGTCGGCCAGCCAGGCCCTACATGGTCACCGGCCAGCAGCTGCTGGTGCCCGAGGACTCCGAGGCCGAGGGCCCCGAGGACCTGCGGGCAAGGAGGTCTGCTCCGTCACCGGCTCGACGTCGCTCGACAACGCCAAGGCCGAAGGCATGAAGCCGTCGGCTTCGACACCTACAGCCAGTGCGTCGACAAGGTCCTCGACGGCACCGTCGAGGCGATGACCACCGACGGCACGATCCTCGCCGGCTACGCCGCGCAGAACGAGGGCCAGCTCAAGGTCGTCGGCGACCCGTTCTCCGAGGGGCGCATCCGTCGGCTACTCGAAGGACTCCCCGGAGATGTGCCAGTGGATCGTCGACACGCTGACCGCTGCCAACGAGGACGGCACCTGGGCCGAGGCCTTCGAGGCCAACCTGGGCGCTTCGGGTGTCGAGACTCCCGAGTTCCCCGAGATGGACGCCTGCGAGTCCTGAGCATCTCGTTCACCGCCTGAGTCAGGGGGCCGGGGGCGAGCGGCCCCCGACTCGGGTACATCACTAGAGAGAGGAGTGGCGTGGAAGCCTTCTTCAACGAGTTCCCGAGGGTCTTGCAGGCGTTGGGCTACACCGTTCTGCTCTTCTTGCTCTCGGGGGTGCTGTCACTCATCGGCGGCACGCTCCTGGTTGCGATGAGGGTCGGGCCCATCGTCGTCCCTGGGCCGACGGGGAGACACTACGTCACCCTAGGTCCAAACGCCCCAGCTGCTGATGGTCTTCTTCTTCTTCCAGTTCGCCGCACCCAAGATCAGCATAGACACAACTGGGTCGACGTCCAGCATCGGCAGCTTCGACTTTCACCTCGGAATTATCCACGGCCGTCGTCGCGCTGACTCTCTACACCTCCACCTTCGTCTGTGAGGCGCTCCGCTGCAGCAGGGGCCGCCGTGCCCACTCGGCCAGGCCGAGGCAGCCCGCGCCGTCGGCCTGCCGTTCAGCGGCGTGATGCGCGAGATCGTGCTCCCCCAGGCGATCCGAGCCTCCGTGCCTCCGGTTGCGAGTGCCCTGATCGCGCTGCTCAAGAACACGTCGGTCGCCGCCGTCTTCGGCGTGATCGAGGCAGCGGGCCAGAATGAAGCTCCTGACCAACAACCACGCCGACGAGGACCTGGGGCATCTTCTTCGGCATCGCCCTGCTGTACGTCATCCTCGTCGAGATGGTCTCGCTCGTCGCCATCATGCTCAAGCGTCGCTGGAGGATCGCGTGGAGATGGCCAGTTCAGTCCTCTTCGACGCCCCCGGCCCAAAGACCGTCGCCCCCGGCACCGGGTCTACACGGTCGTGTCTCTCGTGGCGATCGTCGCGCTCGTCCGCCCCTACGCCGTGAAGCGCCTGGCCGACGCCAATCAGTTCGAGTACGCGCTGTGGGAGCCATTCGTCACTCCGCGGTACCTCACAGCAATGCCTGGAAGCCGGGGCGACCGCCTGCCACCATGGCAGTGCTGTCAGTCCTCGGCGCCGTCGTGTTCGGCCTGGTCTTCGGTGTCGGCAAGCTTCTCGGACCGCCCGGCCGGCTCGCTGAGGAAGATGGCTCGTGGTCGAGTTCTTCCGCGCCGTACCCGTCTCATCATGCTGATAATCTTGTGCTTCTACGCCATCTACGGCGACATGGCCATCGCTCGCGGTGCGTTCTGGTCCGTCATCACGGCCTGACCTTCTACAACGGCGCGGGGATACCGAGGTGTTCCCGCGCCGCCCGTCAACGCCGTCCCTCGGCGGGCAGGGAGAAGCAGCGCTACGCCATCGGCATGCGCAAGACGCAGGTCATGAACATCCGTGCTGCTGCCGCAGGCCGTGAAGATCATGATCCCCGGCGATCATCAGCCAGTGCGTGGTGGCCGTGAAGGACACCCAGCCTGATCCTGATCGTCTT
>CAVUNB010000024.1:0-165575 GCA_963742685.1 uncultured Actinomycetota bacterium
AACCCAGCCCCGGCGAACACCTCCGCCTCGCCGACATTGCCGGCGGTGATCCCCACCGCCCCCGCCTCGACCTGAAGTCGGCCGACCTCGACACACTTGTGGGTCTTGACATGGGGCCGCAGGTCCAGGTCGTGCTCGGTAGCGAAGGCCTGCATGCGGTCGATATTTCGCTGCATGACATCGACCAGCACGATCGGCATGGGGGTGTCCACCTTGTCGATCAGGCGGTCGAGAACTCGTTGAAGCCGGTGCACGGCCCACTCCTCGGTGTCGAAAGGGTCTTTGGTTGAAGCTCGGGGTAGCGAGCCGGTGAGCGGCCCTATGCGGCCGTGCAGATCATCTGGATCTCAACAGGAGTGTTCGCCGGCAGCCCGGCGACGCCGATCGCGGTGCGGGCGTGCCGCCCGTTCTCACCCAATACGTCGATGAGCAACTGACTGGCCGCGTTGGCGACCTTCGACTGCAGCCCGAAGTCCGGCGCGCTAGCAACGAAGACCAGCATCTGCACGATGCGGACGCGGTCCAAGTCTCCTACCGCCTGCACGGCGGCCGCGAGGCAGTTCAGGACGGCATGGCGGGCGAGCTCGCGCGCCGTCTCGAGCTCGACATCGCGGCCGACAACCCCTTGCCCCAGCAGCACACCATCCTTGTAGGGCAGCTGCCCCGAGATGTGGATGCTGGAGTCCACGGCCCGATGGTGGACGTAGTGCTGGTCGTCAGCGAGGCTGGGAAGCTCCAGACCAAGTGCCTCAAGCCGCTGCCTAGGGGAACCGCTTCCCCTGTCAATGTCGATCATCTGTTCTCAGGTCTCCTTGTCGAGTCAGGTCGTCGCGCTCAGGCAGGCACCGCTTTGTCAGGTACTCCGGGACTCGCGTCCTCCGGCCCTCATGCCTCGGCGTGAAGGGCGGAGGGGAAGTGATCGGCCACCTCTTGGCGAAATCCGGCCACGTCGCCCTCCAGCACACACGCAACCAGACCCTCGTGCTCTCGGACGATGTCCTGCACGTCGCTGTAGGAGCGATGGTCGACCGCGAGGTAGAGGCGAAGCTTGCTCTCCCAGCCGTTCCAGAGGTTCTGCAGGATGCTGTGTCCCGAGAGGTCGTAGAACAGCCTGTGGAAGCGAAGGTGCGCATCGATGCTGGCCGGGATGTCGTTCTCCTCAGTGGCCCGCTGGAGATCCTCGACGGTCCGCATCAACAGTGGCCGCTCCCTACCGCGCAGCGTTTCCATGGACAGTTCCATGGCGTAAGGCTCGACACGCAGCCGAATCGACGCGATCTCAGCGACGTCGTGCGCGCTCACCTCCACCACGAACGCCCCGCGGAAGGGGATCTTCACGACCAACCCCTCCTCCTCGAGCCTGGTCAGCGCTTCCCGCAGCGGGGACCGACTGATCCCGAGATCCGCGGCGATGTGTGCCTCGCGCAGCTGCCCGCCTGGCGGCACTCCACCGTCGAGGATGGCGGCACGAAGCACGCGGTAGACGGCCTCCGGGGTCGTCGCCCGTTTCTCGTGCCATTCGAACGTCGCGTTCATTCGCTGCTTCCTCTCGTCGGCCGCCGTGGCTGCTCGCGCTGCCGCGCTCACCCGTCTGTCAAGGACGCGGCAGACCGAAGAGGACGGGCAGTTCAGCGATGTCGGTGATCCGCTCGTAGCCGAGCCAGTGCTCATCCTGCTCGAAGCCGCGGTCGACGTACACCTTGTTCTTGATGCCCATGGTTGCCGCAGAGCGGTGGTCGTACATCGGGCTCGCGGAGACGTGCACGAGCTCGTCGGGCCGCACGCCCAGCTTGTCGAAGAGGTACTCGAACGCCCCGAGCCGCGGCTTGTAGATGCCCATCTCCTCGGCGCTGATGACGACCTCGAACGGCGCCTGGAGGTTCTTCGAGAGGCGCTCCGCGTGCGCCGTGTCGCTGTTCGTGATGATGACCAGCGGGACGTCCTCGGCCAGGCGGTTCAGTGCATCGGTCACACCGGGGTAGGGCTGCCAGGTGGGGACGATCTCGTAGACCGCCCGCGCCTCGTCCTCGCGGTACTCGAGGCCGACCACACTCGAGGCGCGCTCCATGGAGTTGGCAATGATCTGGTGGAACGGCTTGTAGTCGCCCATGCACTCGTCGATCCGGTATGCCTTGCAGTAGTGCAGGTAGTCGTCGGCGAGCTCGGCCGGCAGCCGGTCACCCAGGACCTGACGGAGCGTGTCGTTGATGGCGAACTTGATCAACGTCCCGTTCATGTCGAACGTCGCGAACTTCGGCTTGATGTCAAATGCCACGGGGGCCTCCCAATTCGTTCTCTGGCCGGCATCGGCCCTTGTCGATTGTCGACCATACGTGTAGCGTCGTCGACTGTCAACAACATCGCGTCGCTCCGCACCACCTTTCAAGCGTCTGAGCGCCGCCCTCCCAAGTTCGCCTGAGGAGTCCGAATGAAGTTCACGTCCTACTGGCTCGACACCGCGCCCCAGGGTGCGCCGGAGCGGTCGCAGACCGCCGTGGATGGACAGACCGATGTGGCCGTCGTCGGCGGCGGCCTGACGGGCGTCGTGGCGGCCCTGCACCTGGCACGCAGCGGAGCGCAGGTCCATCTGTTCGAGCAGAGCACCGTGGGGTTCGGTGCGTCCGGTCGCAACGGCGGCATGGCGACCACCGGCATGTCGATCGGCATCCGGGATGCAGTGGACAAGATGGGCTTCGACAAGGCGGCCTCGATCTACCGCAGGTACGGCGAAGCGGTCGACCTGATCGAGAAGCTCGTCGCGGACGAAGGCATCGACTGCCACTTCGCACGCCCCGGCAAGCTCATCCTCGCCGCCAAGCCGGCACACGTGCAGGGCTTCGAGAAGACCGCCGAGCTGCTGAACACCCGCCTGGGAGGGGACCTGCAGCTGGTCCCGAGGTCGGAGCTGCGGCAGGAGATCGGCTCGGACGCCTTCCACGGCGGGATGGTCGACTCAAGGAGCGCCAGCCTCCACGTCGGCAAGTACATCCGCGGGCTCGGCGAAGCGGCGGAGCGCGCTGGCGTGACGATCCACGAGCACGCGCCGGTGCAGAAGCTCACCAAGGTCGGCTCCGGCCACGAGCTCGAGACCCCTCGAGGCCGGATCCGGGCGAAGCAGGTGCTGCTGGCGACTGGCGCCTACACGCGCCGTCCGTTCCGCTGGCACCAGGTCCGCATCGCACCGGTCGGCAGCTTCATCATCGCCACCGAACCGCTCGACGCGAGCGTGTGCGACGACCTGCTGCCCACCCGACGAGTGGCCTCGGACTCCAAGAACCTCCTCAACTACTTCCGCATCACGCCCGACAACCGCCTGCTCTTCGGCGGCCGAGCACGGTTCGCGATGTCCAACCCCCAGTCCGACGAGAAGAGCGGCAAGCTCCTCCGCGATGCCATGGTGCACGTCTTCCCCCAGCTCTCCGACGCCAGGATCGACTACTGCTGGGGAGGTCTGGTCGACATGACCCTCGACCGGATGGTCAAGGCCGGCCAGCACGACGGCGTCTACTACTCCATGGGCTACGCCGGGCACGGTGTCCAGATGGCGACGTACATGGGCCGACAGATGGCCGACTACATGTCCGGCGATCTCGAGGCGAACATCTGGCGCGACTTCGAGTTCCGTCGCATCCCTGGACACGTCGGTCCGCCCTGGTTCCTGCCCTTCGCCGGCGCCTACTACAAGTTCAAGGACCGCGTGGGCTGAGTCCGCGCCGGGCAGGGGGCCCGGGCCGGGTCACCGGGTAGCGACCGAGACGAAACCGGGACACGACTGGCGAGGCATTGGATGCCCGGCCCAGCCCTGCCCCGGCTTCGGAGAGCCGTCAGTCGGCGATCTTGTAGCCGACCTGTGCCACGGCGGCACGGATCGCCGCGTCGTCGATCTGACCGACGACCTCGAGGGTGCCGTCGGAGACGTCCACGTCAACGTCCTCGACGCCCGCGACTCCCGTGACAGCGGTGGTGACCTTGTTGACGCACCCGTTGCAGGTCATTCCGACGACGGTGTACGTGGCGGTGCTCGTGCTCATACGGGTCTCCTCATGTCCTGCCGCTGGTGCGGCGTCGTGGACAGATAGGTTACCCCCCTACCGTATGAAGTCAAGAGGTGAGACGGGTTGACTGAATACCCTCCCCCAGTATGGTAGGTCGAACCGACAGCCCAAAGACGCCCGGTCGCGACAGCCCGGTCGACATCCGTGAGGACGTGCCAGACATGACCAGCCCCACCCCTGTGCCGGCACCGCGCCCGACCAGCGTCAAGGCGGTGCGCAACGGCCCTCTCCAGCTGAAGGGCACCTTTCGGCTACTGGACCCGGACGGGGAGGAGTACGACCTCGAGGGTCAGCGGATCGTGCTGCTGTGCCGGTGCGGGCGCTCGGCGAACCAGCCGTTCTGCGACTCCAGCCACAAGCGGACCGGCTGGGCCAGTCAGGACCAGCCCCCAGCGTGCGACAACTCCGACGACGGGGCAGCTTGACAGGGATTTGGGCGTCCGGCCCGGCTCCTCAGCGAATCACGAGCGCACCAGGCGGGCGATCGCGTCGTTGGCTTCCTTGAGCTTGGCCTCGGCATCCTTCCCGCCGGCCGCGGCCGCGTCGACGACGCAGTGGCTCAGGTGCTCCTCGAGGAGGCCGAGGCCGACCGACTGCAGAGCCTTCGTGATGGCGGAGATCTGGGTGAGGATGTCGATGCAGTACTTCTCCTCCTCGACCATGCGCTGAAGGCCGCGCGCCTGTCCCTCGATTCGGCGCAGGCGACGGGCGTAGTCGTCCTTGCGGTGGAGGTAGCCGTGGCTGTGCGGTGTCTCGGTCATGTGCATCCGTCTCCGTGTGTACGCTCCCGCGGCGGCAGACCCGGGCACCCAGGACTGTACCCCGTACCAGTATGGGATGCACCGCAACTGGCCCGACCATACGTTGACTTGAATACACTAGGGGGGTATCGTATTTTGCACCGGCAGCACTCGCGGAGGAAGGTGACATCGATGACCGAGACCATGAAGCATCCCGGGTACAGCACCCGCAAGGACGACTTCCTGCGTCGACTCCGGAGGATCGAGGGCCAGGCCCGCGGTCTCCAGCGCATGGTCGACGAGGACAAGTACTGCATCGACATCCTGACCCAGGTGGCCGCGATGACCTCCGCACTGGAGTCGGTGGCCCTGGGGCTCCTCGACGACCACCTGCACCACTGCGTGGTGGAGGCTGCCGTCGCCGGAGGCCCCGAAGCCGAGCAGAAGCTCGCCGAGGCCTCCGCCGCCATCGCCCGACTCGTCCGTTCCTGATCCCACCGAAAGGAAGTCACGCCATGAGCACCACGCAGACCTACACCGTGACCGGCATGACCTGCGGCCACTGCGTCGCCTCAGTCACCGAGGAGGTCGAGGAGATCAGTGGTGTCGAGAAGATCGACATCGTCCTCGAGACCGGCAGCCTCACGATCACGAGCTCCGAGCCGGTGGACGACGCCGCGGTGAAGACCGCGGTCGAGGAAGCCGGATACCAGCTCGCATGAGTGTCACCGTGAAGCTGCTCGGCTTCCTCGTCGCCCTGGCCGCGATCTTCGGCGGTGCCGTCGGGATCGGGCGCGTCGTCGGCCCGGTCAACTCGTCCCCCGCCGCCGACCATGGCGACATGGGCGGCGACCTGGGCGACGACATGGGCGGCATGCAGATGGATGAGTCCAGCGCCACGAACATCCCCAAGGGCCTGATGGTGTCGCAGAACGGCTACTCGTTCCGGCTGGACCAGACCGTCGTCGCCCCGGGTCCCGCCGTCCCCGTCTCGTTCACCATCGAGGATGCCGCCGGAGACCCGGTCACCGACTACGACGAGGAGCACGAGAAGGAGCTCCACCTGATCGCCGTGCGCCGTGACTTCTCCGGTTTCCAGCACGTCCACCCGGAGCGGGCCGAGGACGGCACCTGGTCGACCACGCTCGACCTGACATCCGGCCAGTGGCGGCTGTTCGCCGACTTCAAGGCGAGCGGCGCCGAGGCGATCACGCTCGGCAACGACCTCGCGGTCCGCGGCGACTACCGGCCTGCGGCACCGCCGGCCGACGCCCGCACAGCAGAGGTCGACGGCTACACGGTCACCCTCGCCGGCGACGTCGCCTCCGGTGAGGAGGCCAGGCTCACCCTGAGCGTCGCCCGGGACGGCGAGCCGGTCACGGATCTCGAGCCCTATCTCGGCGCCTACGGTCACCTGGTGGCTCTGCGGTCCGGAGACCTCGCCTACCTGCACGTGCACCCCGAGGGCACGCCGGGTGACGGCAAGACCGAACCCGGCCCGGACGTCGTGTTCTTCGCCGAGGTGCCGAGCCCCGGCAGCTACCACCTCTATCTCGACTTCAAGCACGAGGGCGTGGTGCGAACCGCTGCCTTCACGGTGACCGCAGCCGGCCCGACCGACTCGGACCCTTCCTCCGACGACGAGTCGGATGACGGCCACGTCGACGACGACGCACACTGATCAGTGACAAGGAGAAGCAGATGAGCTCGATCACCGGGTCCCCCGGCTCGTCGGCCTCGACCACCCAGGTCGAGCTCGAGATCAGTGGCATGACCTGCGCCTCGTGCGCCAACCGCATCGAGCGCAAGCTGAACAAGATGGACGGCGTCACCGCCACGGTGAACTACGCCACCGAGAAGGCCAGGGTCGACTTCCCCGAGGGCCTCGACCCGACGGACCTGGTCCGGACGGTGGAACAGGCCGGGTACGGCGCAGCGCTCCCCCGGCCCGCCACGTCGGACGACGAGCCGGGCGACGAGGAGCCACTCGACCCCACCCGGTCGCTTCGCCAGCGCCTCATCGTCTCCGCACTGCTGACGGTCCCGGTGATCGCCATGGCCATGGTGCCGGCCTGGCAGTTCACGAACTGGCAGTGGCTCTCGCTGACGCTGGCTGCACCCGTCGTCGTCTGGGGCGCGTGGCCCTTCCACCGGGCGGCCTGGGTCAATCTGCGGCACGGCACGTCGACGATGGACACGCTCGTGTCACTCGGCACTCTCGCGGCGCTCGGATGGTCGCTCTATGCCCTCTTCTGGGGCACGGCCGGCACGCCGGGCATGACGCACGAGTTCGAGCTGACCGTTGCCCGCACTGACGGGTCGGGCAACATCTACCTCGAGGCCGCGGCCGGTGTGACCACCTTCATCCTGGCCGGTCGCTACTTCGAGGCGCGCTCCAAGCGCCGGGCCGGGGCCGCCCTCCGCGCGCTGCTCGAGCTGGGCGCCAAGGAGGTCGCGATCCTGCGCGCCGGTCCCGACGGCGAGATCGAGGAACGCATCCCCACCGCTCAGCTCGCCGCGGACATGCGCTTCGTGGTCCGGCCGGGCGAGAAGATCGCCACCGACGGTGTGGTGGAGGAGGGCAGCTCGGCGGTCGACGCCTCCATGCTCACCGGGGAGTCGGTGCCCGTCGAGGTCGGGCCGGGTGATGCGGTCGTCGGTGCCACCGTCAACGCCGGTGGTCGGCTGGTGGTCCGGGCCACCCGCATCGGCTCCGACACCCAGCTGGCGCAGATGGCGCGGCTGGTCGAGGACGCCCAGAACGGCAAGGCCGAGGTGCAACGCCTGGCCGACCGGGTGTCCGGCATCTTCGTCCCGATCGTCATCGCGCTGGCCGCGGCCACCCTCGGCTTCTGGATCGGGACCGGCGGCGGGCTGGCGACCGCCTTCACCGCCGCGGTCGCCGTACTCATCATCGCCTGCCCCTGCGCCCTCGGCCTCGCCACTCCGACCGCCCTGATGGTCGGCACCGGCCGCGGCGCCCAGCTCGGCATCCTGATCAAGGGTCCCGAGGTCCTGGAGTCGACCCGCAGGATCGACACCATCGTGCTCGACAAGACCGGCACCGTGACCACCGGGCAGATGGCGCTGCTCGACGTGGTCGCCGCTGACGGCGAGGACCGCGACAAGGTGCTCCGGCTCGCGGGAGCCCTCGAGGACGCCTCGGAGCACCCCATTGCCAGGGCCGTCGCCAATGCCGCGCGTGACCACGGCGGCCGTCTTCCCCGCGTCGAGGACTTCGCGAACGTCGAGGGCCTGGGCGTGCAGGGCGTGGTCATCGACGGCGATCACAGCCACGCCGTCCTGGTCGGCCGTCCGCGGCTGCTGGAAGAGTGGTCGCAGAAGCTTCCCGCTGAGCTCGAGCAAGCCTTCGCCGCCGCCCAGGCGGACGGCGCCACCGCCATCGCGGTGGGCTGGGACGGCAAGGCCCGCGGCGTGCTCACGGTCGCCGACGCGATCAAGCCGACATCCGCCGAGGCCATCGCCCAGCTCCGCAAGCTCGGTCTGACGCCGGTGCTGCTGACCGGCGACAACGAGGCCACCGCACGCAGCGTGGCCCGCGAGGTGGGCATCGAGGTCACCGACGACACGGTCATCGCCGACGTGCTGCCCTCGGACAAGGTCGACGTGGTCAAGCGCCTGCAGGCTCAGGGCCGGGTCGTCGCCATGGTCGGCGACGGCGTCAACGACGCCGCAGCCCTGGCCCAGGCGGACCTCGGCCTGTCGATGGGCACCGGCACCGACGTCGCGATCGAGGCCAGCGACCTCACCCTGGTCCGTGGCGACCTCCGCGTCGCTGCGGACGCGATCCGGCTGTCCCGCCGCACGCTAGCGACGATCAAGGGGAACCTGTTCTGGGCCTTCGCCTACAACGTGGCGGCGCTGCCGCTCGCGGCTGCCGGCCTGCTCAATCCGATGCTGGCGGGCGCCGCCATGGCGTTCTCGTCCGTGTTCGTGGTGACCAACAGTCTCCGGCTGCGTCGATTCAAGCCCCTGACCGACCACGAGGCCGAGGCAGCCGAAGCCGCGGCGCGGCGGCTGGAGCCCGCCGCCGTCTGACCACCGGGGACGCGGGGTCAGCCGGTCGCGGTCTCGCGGTCCGATGCCCCGAGCCGGAGATGCTCGGCGTGGAAGACGGCCTCGTCGAGCAGCTGAGCCACGTGGTTGTCGTAGAGCGAGTAGACGATGGTGCGGCCCTGCCGATCACCGTCGACCAGACCCAGGTTGCGCAGCAGCCGAAGCTGGTGGGAGACGGCCGACTGCTCCATCTGGACCGACTCCGCGAGCTCACCCACGGTGGCGGACCCCTCGCGAAGACGGCCGAGGATCATCAGCCGGCTCGGCGTGGCCAGCGCCTGCAGCGTCGTGGCGACCGCTTTCGCTGCGGCGAGATCCAGGCGGGACGGGGCGGGCTTGCGTCCGTCTACTCCGTGGCCCATGCGCGGAGCATACACCGATTCATGGGATTGCATGAACATCTCTTCATTTGTTAGCGTCTGGCTCACCTGCTGCCCTCGCGAAGGATCGCCATGACCTCCACCCTCTCGGTGCAACGCCCCGAGGCCGCCTCTCCCGACCTCTCCTCCCGTCGAACCCGGCGGTCACGGCTGTGGTCGGTGCTGTCGATGTCGGAGGTCCGGTGGGCCGCCCTGGCCACCGCCCTCTTCCTTGCCGGCGGCACGTGCCAGCTGCTCGGCGCTCCGGCCGCCGTGTGGTGGACGCTGTACCTCGCCTGCTACGTGACGGGCGGGTGGGAGCCGACCCTCTCAGGACTGCAGGCGCTCAGGGAGAAGACCCTGGATGTCGACATCCTCATGATCGTTGCGGCGTTGCTCGCGGCCTCCATCGGTCAGGTCTTCGACGGTGCCCTCCTGATCGTCATCTTCGCCACGTCCGGTGCTCTCGAGGCCTTCGTCACCCGTCGTACGGCGGACTCTGTCCGGGCCTTGCTCGACCTGGCCCCGGAGCGAGCGACCAGGTTGACCTCGACCGGAGAGGAGGAGGTCGTCGACACGGCCGACCTCGTGGTGGGAGACGTGGTCCTGGTCCGGCCCGGCGAGAGGGTTGGCGCTGACGGAGAGGTGCTGGAGGGCCTCAGCGAGGTCGACCAGGCGTCGATCACGGGGGAACCGCTGCCCGTGGTCAAGACCGTGGGCGACGAGGTCTTCGCCGGCACCCTCAACGGCACGGGCGCGCTCCGGGTGAGCGTCAACCGCGCGGCCGAGCGACTCCGTCGTGGCCCGCATCGTGACGCTGGTGGAGGAGGCGTCGGAGACCAAGGCCCGCACCCAGCTCTTCATCGAGAAGGTGGAGCAGCGCTACTCGGTCGGCGTCGTCGTCTCCACGCTCGCGCTGTTCGGTATCCCGCTCGCAGCGGTGCCGCCTTCGAGCCCACGCTGCTCCGCGCGATGACGTTCATGATCGTCGCCTCGCCGTGCGCCGTGGTCCTGGCGACCATGCCCCCGCTGCTGTCCACGATCGCCAACGCCGGCCGTCACGGTGTCCTCGTCAAGTCGGCGGTCGCCCTGGAGAAGTTCGGCACGACCGACCTGGTGGCCTTCGACAAGACCGGCACGCTCACCCAGGGCACCCCCAAGGTCTCCGAGATCGAGCCACTCCCGACCTCGGGCATGAGCAGCGAGCGGCTGCTCTCGATCGCCGCTGCCGCCGAACGGCCCAGCGAGCACCCGCTCGCCCGTGCGCTCGTCGCCGCCGCGCATCAACGCGACGTGCGCGGTGCCGCACAGCGAGGACTTCACCTCCACCCCCGGGCGGGGGGTCACCGCCACGGTCGAGGGCGCGAAGGTGCGCGTCGGCTCCCCCGCCCTCCTCGACGAGCTGGAGGACAGCGCCGTCGAGCACGTCACCCGAAGCCCGCGCGCTGGTGCACGAGCTGGAGGAAGCGGGCCGGACGGCCGTCGTCGTCATCGTCGACGAGGTCCCGGTCGGAGTGCTGGCGCTGGCCGACCAGCTGCGGCCGGGTGCCCGGGAAGCGGTTGCCAGGCTCACCGCGATGACCGGGCGCAGCCCCGTCCTGCTCACCGGTGACAACGAGCGCGCCGCGCGGCGCCTCGCCGACGAGGTCGGCATCTCCGACGTCCGTGCCGGCCTGCTGCCCGACGGCAAGGTGGCCGAGGTTCGTCGCCTCCAGGAAGAGGGGCACCGGGTGCTCTTCGTGGGCGACGGCGTCAACGACGCCCCGGCGATGGCGGCGGCCGAGCTCGGTGTCGCCATGGGCCGCCACGGATCGGATCTCGCGCTCGAGACCGCCGACGCGGTGATCGTCCGAGATGAGCTCGCGACGCTGCCCAAGGTCATCGGCATGTCCAGGCGTGCCCACCGGTTGGTGAAGGCCAACCTGGCCTTCGCCGCAACGGTCATCACCGTGCTGGTCATCTGGGACATCGGGTGGATCCTGCCCCTGCCGCTGGGCGTCGCCGGCCACGAGGGATCCACGATGGTGGTGGGTCTCAACGGCCTGCGCCTGTTGGCCCGTTCTGCCTGGCACAAGGCGGACGTCACCTGAGGGAGTCCGACTCCGTTCGCACGTCGTCGAGCCCGGTCCCGGGGCGCAGCTGACTCGCCATCGACGCGAGACGCTCATGCGCGTCGAGTGAGACCAGAGCAACAAGCCGGCTCCCCCTGCCCAGTGCCACCAACGCACCTCCGGTCTCGACGCTGCCCCAGACCACCCGACTGCGGTCCGCGACCTGGGGAAACCCCACGGCACGGATCCGCGCCCCATGGATCGTGGTGCCGAACGTGGGCAGGGCGACAAGAGGTCGCGCATGCTCCCGACCGGCGATCAGGTTTGCCGCAGCCAGGTCCGCGTGCGCGAGGGTGCTCGCCCAGTGCTCGACGCGAGGCGACTCGCCGTCGAGCAACGTCTGAGGCGCACGGACGACGTCACCCGCGCCGACGACCCGGTCGGTGCCCCGCACGTGCAGGGTCGGTCCGCACTCCAGCCCTCCGGAGACGGGCAGCCCGCTGCCCCGGAGCCACTCGACGTTGGGCCTCGTGCCGGTCGCCATCATCACCGCGTCGGCCGGCAGCCGGGTGCCGTCCTCGAGCACCACCGCGGAGACTGCTCCGGCCCGCACGTCCAGGCGGCGCATGCGCGACCGGGCTCTCACGTGTACGCCGGCAGCTCGATGCAGTCGTAGCAGGTGCTCGGCGACTGGCTCGCCCACGGCCCGGACTGTCGGAAGGTCGGAGGGGTCGAGCATGGTCGTGTCGTGCCCGGTGGCCACTGCATGCGCCGCGACCTCGGCGCCGATCAGCCCACCTCCGACGACGACCACGCGTCGCGGGCGGGTCTCGAGGTCGGCGCGGAACGCATCGGCGTCCTCGAGCGTGCGAAGCACGAACGCCCCGCGGACACCCTGGACGAGGGCCACATCGCGAGCCCGGGCGCCGGACGCGACCACCAGGCCGTCGAATCCAACCGCCGACCCGTTGCCCAGGACGACTCGGCGCCCGGCGACGTCCAGCTGTGTGGCTGTCTCGCCGAGACGCCAGACGACGTCGTCCGGTGCGCCGTCGAGCGCGAGGCCGGCACGGTCCACCCGCCGCGTGAGGAACGCCTTCGACAGCGGGAATCGGTCGTACGGGCGATGGGGCTCGCTGCCCACCACGACCAGCTCGCCGTCGTACCCGAGGCCACGAAGTGCACGTGCCGCCCGATGCCCGGCGAGCGAGCCGCCGACAACGACGATCCTTCTCATGGTCCGGGTGGTCACAGGGCACACGACGTCGTCAGTCAACGGTCGGGGCGGCGGTGACCGGGAGGCCGGCCAGGCGCTCCGGATGGAGCAGGCCGTCGAGCTGTTCGGCTCCGACCAGGCCGGTTGCCAGCACCAGCTCGCGGACCATGCCCCTCTCCGGCCAGAGCAGCCTTGGCGATGTCCGCCGCGGCGGCGTACCCGAGGTGGGGAGTGAGTGCGGTGACGATGCCGACGCTCCGCGCGGTGGACGCCTCCAGGTGCTCGAGGTTGACCTCGATGCCGGCGATGCAGAGCTCACCCAGCGTCCGGAAGGCCGTGGTCATCCAGCTGATGCCCTGAAGCAGGTTGTGCGCGATCACGGGCTCGAAGGCGTTGAGCTGCAGCTGCCCGGCCTCAGCCGCCATGGTCACCGTGACGTCGTTGCCGATCACGCTGAACGCCACCTGGTTCACCATCTCGGGAATCACCGGGTTGACCTTGCCGGGCATGATGCTGGAGCCGGCCTGCCGAGCCGGCAGCCGCAGCTCACCGAACCCCGCCTGCGGGCCGGAGGAGAGCAGCCGGAGGTCGTTGCAGATCTTCGAGACCTTCACCGCGGTGCGCTTGAGCACTCCGGACAGCTGCACGAACACCCCGGTGTCGGAGGTGGCCTCGACCAGGTTGGCCGCGCTGACCAGCGGCAGGCCGGTGATCTCGCGCAGATGGCGGCAGACGGACTCGCGGTAGCCGGCATCGGCGGTGATGCCGGTGCCGATCGCGGTGGCGCCGAGGTTGATCTCGCGGAGCAGTGCGCGCGAGTCGAGGATGCGGGCCTGCTCCTCGGCGAGGGTGGCGGCCCACGCGGCGAACTCCTGCCCGACGGTCATCGGGCACGGCGTCCTGGAGCTGGGTGCGCCCCACCTTCGGCACCGACCAGAACTCGCGCGACTTGGCCTCGCACGTCTCGGCCAGCACGTGCACGGCGTCGGAGAGGCCGTCGAGCGCGGCGAGCAGGCTCAGCTTCAGCGCCGTCGGATAGACGTCGTTGGTGCTCTGGCTGCGGTTCACGTGGTCGAGGGGATGCACCTCGTCGTAGCTCGCCGGCCGGCAGTCCGAGCAGCTCGAGCGCGCGGTTGGCGATGACCTCGTTGGCGTTCATGTTCGTCGAGGTGCCGGCGCCGCCCTGAAGCACGTCGACCACGAACTGGTCGTCGAGCAGGCCGTCCCGTGACGTCCTGGCAGGCGCGGCTCGATCGCGCTCGGCGCGGCGCGCGTCGATCAGCCCGAGCTCGTGGTTCGCGCGGACGGCGGCCAGCTTGACCGCGCCGAGGCCGGCCACCAGCTCGGGGTGGACGGAGACGGGCGTACCGCTGGCCGTGAAGTTCTCCAGGGCGCGCGCAGTGTGCACGCCCCAGTAGCCGCCGGCGGGAACTGCGCTTCTCCCCGAGGAAGTCGCGTTCGACTCGGGCGCCGGGCTCTCCTGCGGCCGCGCGGCGCAGGTCGATCACCAGAGGACTTCCTTGCAGCCCTCGTGGTTGGTGGGCTCGACCTGGACGGTGGCGTGGGTGATGTGGTGGTCGGTCGCGCAGGAGGTCGCGGGCGCTGGTCGAGCACGGCGTGCGTGTCGGAGCCCTGGTCGACCTGGAGGTGGACGCTCATGGCGTCCATGCCGGAGGTGATGGTCCACACGTGCAGGTCGTGGACCTCCAGGACGCCGTCGAGCTGCTCGAGGTCGCTGCGTGACGTGGTCGACGTCGATGTGGGCGGGCGCGGACTCGACCAGGATGCGCAGCGAGTCGCGGCCGAGGTCGTAGGCGCGCGGGAGGATGAACAGGCCGATGCCGATGGCGATCACCGAGTCGACCCAGTACCACGAGGTCGCGGCGATGATGGCGGCGCCGATGAGGACGCCCGACCGAGCCGACGGCGTCGGCGACGACCTCGAGGTAGGCGCCGCGCAGGTTGAGGCTCTCCTTGGCGCCGGCCTGGAGCAGCCGGAAGCAGATCAGGTTGATCAGGAGGCCGATGATGGCGACCACGATCATCGGCGTGGTGGACGACCTCGTGGTGCGTCCTGCAGCCGTTGGATCGCCTCGTACATGACGTAGCCCGCGACCCCGAACAGCAGAGCGGTGTTGGCGAGGGAGGCGAGGATCTCCAGCCGGTACCAGCCGTAGGTGCGGTGCGCGGCGGCCGTCCCGCCGGTGGCGAGGGTGATGGCGGCCAGGGACATGCCGAGCCCGCCGGCATCGGAGAGCATGTGCCCGGCGTCGGAGAGCAGCGCGAGCGAGCCGGAGATGATGCCGGCGACGAACTCGACCGCGACGAAGGAGGCGGTGAGCAGGAAGGCGATCAGCAGAGGTCGGCGGTAGCGGGCGCCGGCGGTCAGCGCGTCCAGCGGCGCTCGGCCCGTGGCCGTGGCCATGTCCGTGGCCATGTCCGTGTCCATGGCCATGTTCGTTGCCTATCAGGCGTGTGCCTTTCGGTGAGTGCGAGCGGAGGGCGGTGGCGGTGGCGCATCTGGTCCCAGAAGTGGCAGGTCACGGTGTGGTCCGGTCGCCGGCCCGGGAGACTGCGGGACGTCGGTGTGCAGATGTCCTGGGCCATCGGGCAGCGGGGGTGGAACCGGCAGCCCGCGGGCATGTCGATGGGGCTGGGTGGCTCGCCCTTGAGCTGGGAGACCATGTCGTCGGCCTCGGTGCCGGCCTGCTCGGTCAGGGACGCGGCGAGCAGCACCCGGGTGTAGGGGTGCCGCGGGTTGGTGAACAGCTCGTCGCGGGGGGCGACCTCGACGATCTTGCCGAGGTACATGACCGCCACGCGGTCGCACAGGTAGCGCACCACCCGCAGGTCGTGGGAGATCAGCACCAGGGTCAGGTCGAGCTGCTCCTTCAGCTCGACCAGCAGGTTGAGGATCTGGGCCCGGATCGAGGCGTCCAGCGCCGAGGTGGGCTCGTCGCAGATCAGGAACCTCGGCTCGAGCAGCAGCGCGCGGGCGATCACCATCCGCTGCAGCTGGCCGCCCGAGCACTCGCTGGGGCGGCGCTCCAGGATCGCCTCCTCGAGGCCGACCCGGTCGAGCATCGCCGAGCATCCGCTCGCGCCGCTCGCTCGCGGTCCTTCATGCCGTGGTGGCGCAGCGGGGCCTCCAGGCTGGTGCCCAGGCTCATCTTCGGGTCGAAGGCGCCGTAGGGGTCCTGGAAGACGAACTGCATCGAGCGGCGCAGCGCCTTGAGCCGCTTGCCCTTGGCGCTGGGTGATGTCCTGGCCGTCGAAGACGATGTGGCCCGAGGTGGCGTCCACCGCCCGCAGGATGGTCCGGGCCAGGGTGCACTTGCCGCACCCGGACTCCCCGACCAGGCCGAGCACCTCACCCTTGCGGACCTGCCAGGGACACCCCGTCGACGGAGTGGACCGTCTTGCCCCGGCCCGCCGGGAAGTGCTTGACCAGATCCTCGAGGAGTCGAGCAGCGGCTCGGCGGTGGCCGGCTCGTGAGTCGTCGAGTGATCGACGGTGCTCATCCTGCCTCCGCGTACTCTCGTGATGCATAGCATCGACTGTGGTGCTCGTGCTCGCCGCAGGTGTCCAGCGCCGGCTCCGCGCCCGCGGCACATGTCGGTGATGCCGAGCTGCGGCGGCCACCGGACAGCGCGGCAGGAACCGGCAGCCCGTGCTCCAGCGACACGGGCCTGGACCACGCTGCCGGGGATCGAGAACAGCTGGCCGCGCTCGGCCTCCAGCAGCGAGGCCTTGCAACAACGCCTGCGTGTAGGGGTGCTGCGGGTCGTCGAAGATGTCCTTGGTCGTGCCGTCCTCCACGATCCGGCCGGCGTACATCACCGCCACCCGGTCGGCCATCGTGGACACGATGCCCAGGTCGTGGGTGATCAGCAGGATGGACAGCCCCAGCTCGTCGCGCTTCTGCTTGAGCAGCTCCAGGATCTGCGCCTGCACGGTGACGTCGAGGGCGGTGGTCGGCTCGTCGGCGATCAACAGCTCCGGGTCCGCGCTGAGCGCGGCGGCGATCATGACCCGCTGCGCCATCCCGCCCGAGAGCTGGTAGGCGAACGACGACGCCCGCCGCTCCGGCTCCGGGATCCCCACGTCGCGCAGCAGCTCGACGGCGCGGGCCTTGGCTTCGCGGCGGCCCACCTTGCGGTGCTGGCGCAGCGACTCCGCGACCTGGCCGCCCACCCGGGCGGTCGGGTCCAGCATCACCTTCGGCTGCTGGAACAGCATCGCAACCTTGTTGCCCCGGACGTCGTTGCGCCGCTTGGGCGACATCGCCAACACGTCCTCGCCCTCCAGACGCGCGTCGCCGCCCACCACCTCGGCGCCCGGCGGCAGCAGGCCCATCACGGTCAGCGCGGTCAGGCTCTTGCCCGACCCGGACTCACCCACCAGCGCCACGATCTCGCCCCGGCTGACCGTCAGGTCCATGCCGTCGATGGCCGGCGACCCCGGCGACGTCCGGGAAGTCCACCCGAAGCCCACGAATGTCCAGCAGCGGACCCGCTCGGTCCGCCGCGCCCGCCGGCTGACCTTGCTTCAACAGTCTCGGTCATGAGATCTCCTCATCGCCGTCCTCGACGGCGGCTCGACGGTGCGCTGTCGCTTCGTCAGCGTGACCACGGCGTCGTCGAAGTGCTTCTTGAGCACGGCCAGCGCCTGCTCGGTGTCGCCCTCCTGCATCAGGTCGCAGATCGTCCCGGTGCTCCTGCACGAGGTCGTGCACGGGCGTCGGCCGCGGTCAGCGACGCCAGGCAGAGCCGGGTCTCGGAGATCACCGTGCTGAACATCCGCTGCAGCCGCTGGCTGCCGGCTGGAATCGACCAGAGCCACGTGGAACTCCAGGTCGAAGTTGCCGACGGCCTCCCAGTCCCCCGCTGCCGCGGCCTTCTCCATCTCGATCGACGTACTGGTCGAGCGATCTCGGACGCGCGCGGCCGTCGACGCCGCTGGCGATGATGGACCGGAGCGGCCGCCGACTCCAGCGCCGTCACGGGCGAGGTAGACGTCGTGCACGTCCTCGTCGGTCAGCACCGGCACGAACACCCCCCGGTGCGGCTCGCTGCGCAGCAGCCCCTCCTGGACGAGCCGCTGGAGCGCCTCCCGGACCGGTCCTCGGCTGACACCGAAGCTGTTCGCGAGCTCCACCTCGCTCAGCTGGGAGCCGGGCTCAGCGTGCCGTTGACGATGCTCGTCCCTGAGCCGCTCGGTCACGATCGAGGCGAAGGTGGCGCGGGGAACTGGGAGGCGGATGCCGGTTCGCCGGTCACAGCTGCTTCTCCCTACGTCGAGCTGCGGTGCGGGACGCCGGCGGGGTGGCTTCGGAGCCGCGGCGCGCTTGCGCGCGCTTCTTGACGTCGATGCCCTGGCCGATCATCGTCACGCTGAGCGCGGTGAGGAAGATCGCGGCGCCGGGCAGGATGCCGAGGCGGGCGCGCGTTCCATGTAGGGCTGGGCGTCGAGCAGCATCGCGCCCCAGTCGGAGTCGGGCGGCTGGACGCCCAGGCCGAGGTAGGACAGGGCGCCGACGGTGATCAGCTTGTGCCCGAAGCGCAGGAACCCCATCGCGAGCACCGGCCGCGATGGCGTTGGGAATCACGTGCCGGAAGACGATGTAGGCCTTCGGGGAGCCCAGGATCTCGGCGGCCTCGACGTAGTCCTTGGCGTTGATCTCCAGCGCCAGGCCGCGCATCAGCCGGGCGAACGGCGTCCAGCCGGTGATGGTCAGCGCGGCGATCAGGGTGCCGTAGCCGGTGCCGAACAGGGCGATCAGGAACAGCGCGATGACCACGTCGGGGAAGCAGATGAGCACGTCGACGGTGCGCATCACCAGCTCGTCGAGCCAGCCGCCGCGGCGCGCGGCGAGGGCACCGATGATCGACGCCGGTCACCGCACAGATGACCAGGGTGATCGCGGCGATGGTCACCGAGAACCGGCCGCCCCACATCAGCCGGGACAGCACGTCCCTGCCCAGGTGGTCGGTGCCGAACCAGTGCTCGCCCGAAGGTCCGGCCAGCCGGTTGGTGAGGTCCTGGGCGGCGGGGTCGTGGGGCGCGATCCACGGGAGTGAGCAGCAGGACCAGCAGGATCAGCGCGAGCAGGACCGCACCCGATGCTGAAGGTCCAGGGCCGGCCCCGCGCGCCGCGCAGCAGCAGCGACAGGACGTTCGGCCGGTGCGGCTGCGCGGACCGCAGCGAGGTCGGGCGCTGGCGGCGGCGGCCTGGTGGCTGGTCGGGCCGAGTCAGCGTGTCAGGCATGGCTGGCCACCCTGATCGAGGGGTTGAGGACGCCGTAGAGGAGGTCGGTCACGGTGTTGATCACCACGGCCAGGGTGAGGATCCACATCATGCCGCCCTGGATGACGGGGACGTCGTTGTTGAGCACGGCGGTGTAGAGCAGCCGGCCCATGCCCGGGGATGTTGAAGATCACCTCGATCACCACCGAGCCGCCGAGCAGGCCGGCGAACCAGAACGAGAACAGCGTCATCACCGGAAGCATGCTGTTGCGCAGCCCGTGCCGGACCAGGGTGCGCGGGAAGCTCAGGCCCGCGGCTGCGGGCAGCGGTGATGTAGGGCGGGGCCGAGCACGTCGGTCATCGCGGCCCGGGTCACCTGGGTGAAGTAGCCCAGCGGACGCAGCGCCAGGGCCACCGCCGGCATCACGATGTAGGTCGGCCCGGTCCAGCCGCCCGAGGGCAGCCAGCCCAGGTAGCGGGCGAAGATCAGCACCAGCACCGGGCCGACCCAGTACTCCGGCGCCGAGACCGTGCTCTGGGAGAGGAACGTGATCGCGTTGTCGACCTTGCCCCCGCGCGCGGTCGCCGCCCAGGTGCCCAGCGGCAGCGCGAAGACCAGCGCGAGCAGCAGCGCGGCGAGCGCCAGGGAGATCGAGACCCCCAGCGCCGGCACGACCAGCTCCTGGACCGGGCGTGCGGCTGGTGAAGGAGAAGCCGAAGTCGCCGGTGACGCGCGTCGCGGAGCCAGTCGAGGTACTGCACGTAGATCGGCCGGTCGAGGCCCAGCTCACGCGTCAGCGCCTCCACCTGGGCGGGATCCAGCGCCGGGTCGTTGACCCGCGCCCGCAGGATCTTCCGGGCGGGGTCACCCTCGCCGGCGTACGGGATCAGGAAGGCCAGCACGGAGACCACCAGCAGGGTCACCAGCAGCGTCGCCGCCCGGCGGATCAGGAACGTCACCATCGGCTTCTCCTCAGGTCGTGGCGACGGCAAGCGCAGGTCTACTTGATGACGTCCTGGAACTTGTAGTAGGCGCCGGCGAACGGCAGGAACCAGGGCGGGCCGACGTGGCCCGGGATCCGCTTGAAGGTGAGGTCGCGCCACGGGTTGGCGTCGGGCACGCCGTTCATGTACTCCGCCATCTGCTTGCCCATGTACGTCGCCATCTGCACGCCGTGCCCGGAGTAGCCCAGCGAGTAGTAGAGGCCGTCGTGCTCGCCGGCGTGGACCATGCGGTCCAGGCTCATGTCGACCTGGCCGCCCCAGCAGTAGTCGACCCGGGCGTTGGCCAGCTGCGGGAAGACCGAGACCATCGCCTTCTGCAGGATCCGGCCGCTCTTCTCGTCCGACTGCGGGCTCGACATCGCGAACCGGGCCCGGCCGCCGAACAGCAGCCGGTGGTCGGGCGTGATCCGGAAGTAGTAGAGGAGGTTCTTGGAGTCCGAGGCCATCCGGCGGTTCGGCAGGAGCTGGTCGCAGACCTCCTTGCCCAGCGGCTCGGTGACGATGATGAAGCTGCCCACCGGGGCGATCCGCAGCTGCAGCCAGCGGAACGGGCGGCTGGTGTAGCCGCTGGTGGCGACGAGCACCTGGTCGGCGCGTGACGCTGCCGCGCGGGGTGACCACCTTGTGCCTGGTGCCGCCCAGCCGGTCGACCTGCTCGACCGGCGCCTTCTCGTGGATCTGCACGCCCATGCCGGGCCGCGGCCTCGCGCCAGCCCGCGGGTGAACTTGCCGACGTGGAGACCCGGCGCCCTTGGGGTCGACCATCGCCCGTGGTAGTGGTCGCTGCCGATCTCCGAGCGCAGCTCGCTCTTGGAGACCATCTGGGTCTCGTAGCCCAGCCGTTCGGCCAGCACCTCGTGGGTCTTGCGGAGCCCGTCGAAGTGGGCGGGCTTCGCGGCCAGGTTCATCTTGCCCGGTGCGGGCGAAGTCGCAGTCGATGCCCTCCTCGCCCACGAGCTTCTCGATGCTGTCGATCGCGTCGTTGTAGGTGAGGTAGAGCGCGCTCGCCGTCGGGAACCCGTAGCGGGCGATCGCGTCGCGGAACCCGATGGCCAGGCCGGGGGTCGCCATCCCGCCGTTGCGCCCGGAGGCACCGCACGCCACGGTCTCCCGTTCGAAGACGGCAACCTTGGCGCCCTTACGGGCCAGGTGCAGGGCCGCGGACAGGCCCGTCAGCCCCGCGCCGACCACCGCCACGTCCACGTCGCCCGCCGATCTCGGTGGCGGACCGGTCCGGTCCCTGGGGGGAGGTGTCGAGCCAGTACGGCGTGAACTTCATGGTGATCTCCTCTCCTTCGTCGTGCGCTGGGTCAGCCGAGGGCTGAGGTCGGCGGTGAGGACGTAGAAGGTCGAGCGGGTGGGGCTCGAAGCCCTCGACGTCGGCCTGGGTGCCCTCACACGGCGTACTCGTGGATGAGGAAGACGCTGGCCGCGTCCTCCTGGAGCTTCGTCGGCGATCTCCGGCGTAGGCAGCGTTGCCGCTCGTCGGCGTCCTCGATGGTCGGCCGCGTCTGCTGATCATGCTGGTCGGTCTCGGGGTCGCAGTAGTGGGCGATGTTGTAGCCGCCCTCGCAGGTCCAGTCCGAGACGGAGGTACCCGCCGGGTCGGCCACGTCGACCAGGTATCCGCGGGAGAGCAGTGAGGCGTCGAAGTCGCCGGCGAGCAGGTCGGGCTCCAGCGCGGCGTACTCGCCGACTTGATCTTCACCTTCACCCCGAGCTCGCCAGCTCGTCCTGGATCACGGCGGCGAGGTCGCCGAACTCGGGCCGGTCGTTGTAGGCCATCAGCTCGATCGACAGCGACCTCGGGGTCCACCCCGGCCTGGTCGAGCAGGCACGGGCCTCGTCCAGGTCGTGGACGACGGCTCGCACCCTCGGGGGCCCACCGGTGTCTGGCGCCGAACGGGCCGACAGCCGGCACAGCGACGCCCTCGTAGACACCATCGACGATCGCCTGGGTGTCCACCGCGAGCTGGAACGCCTGCCGCACCAGCGGGTCGTCGAACGGCGGACGGGAGTTGTTCAGCAGCATCACCGTGGTGCGGGACAGCGCCCGCTGGACGATCTCCAGGTTGTCGTCGCCCTCCAGCGTGGCCAGGCTGGCCACCGGAAGGCTCTTGGCGATCTGGACCTCACCGGTCTGCAGCTGGGTGGCCCGGGCCGCGCCGTCGACGATGAACCGCACCTCCGCCGTGTCCAGAGCGACCTCGCCGCCCCAGTAGTCCTCGTTGGCCTCCAGGCTCAGCGACTGCTGCGGGCACCTCCTCGGTCACCGTGAACGGCCCGGTGCAGGTGCCCACGATGTCGATCTGCTTGCCCTCGTAGGCCTTCGGGAGCCAGGATCCCGGCGTTCGGGTTGGCCACCCGCAGCGGCACCAGCGGGTCCGGCTTCGGGGTGGTGACCCGCACCGTCGACTCGTCGACGGCCTCCACCCCGGCGATCACATCGGAGTTGAACGCCCGCGCCGGAGTCTCCACCTCCAGCACGTGGGTAAGCGCCCCGACCACCGCGTCGGCATCCATCGGCGTGCCGTCCTGGAAGGTCGACCCCGTCGCGCAGCGTGAACTCCCACGCCGTCGGCTCCACCTGGCTCCACTCGGTGGCCAGCATCGGCTCCAGCTCACCCTCGGACTCGAACTCAACCAGCGTCTCCAGACACCCCGCCCGCGACAGCGAATGCGCATCGTTGGTCTCCGTCGCCCAGCCGGCGGCCGGCGGGAACTGCTCGGCATAGACCAGGTGTCCGCCGCCGCTCACCCGCGCCGCTTGTCCCGGTCGTCACTGTCGCCGCCACCGCCCATGCCGCAGGCCGGCTGGTGAGAGCGCCAGTGGACGATGCCACTTGCCCAGCGAAGTCGAGCCATCGCTGACACTCCTCGCGTATGTGCGCTGCGCCGACGCGACGCGAGCCGGTGTGTCCGAGGTCACCAGCAGACCACCCGCGGGCCGTATGTTGTCAACAACATTGCAGTTGACGATAGTCAGACGACAGGTCACAGTTGGCGTCATGAACAGCTCGACTCTCCACCTGGACCCCCGCCGGCGGCGCCTTCTGGGCCGGCCGATGGCGCACCGCTCGGACGCACCCTCGAGGTGCTCGATCCCGAGGACGGCAGGCTCGTCGGCACGCGTCGGGGACTGCTCGGCGGCCGACGTGGACGAGGCGGTGCGCGCGGTGGCGCGGGCGGTGCTCGACGGACCGCCGTGGCCGGTGTGGCAGCGCCGTGAGGCGCTGCACCGGGCTGCGGTGCTCCTCGTGGAGCGCGCAGGTGCCTTCGCCGAGCTGCTCTCCCGGGAGGGCTGCAAGCCCATCCGTGACGCGGCGCGCGAGGTGCAGCGCGCCGTCGAGACCGTGCGGCTGTCCGCCGAGCAGGCCGACCGTCTCGAGGGCCGGACCCTGCCCTTCGGCGACACTCCCCGCGGCGAGAACCGGCTCGGCTGGTACACCCGCGAGCCGGTCGGCGTGGTCGCCGCGATCACGCCGTTCAACGACCCGCTCAACCTGGTGGCCCACAAGGTGGCGCCCGCCCTGATCGGCGGCAACGGCGTCGTCCTCAAGCCCGCCGAGCAGACCCCGCTGGTCGCGCTCGCCTTCACTCGAGCTGCTGCTCGACGCCGGCGTGCCGGCCGACCGGGTCGCCGTGCTCCCGGGTCGCGGCGCCACCGTCGGGGCAGCGCTGGTCGGCCACCCGCGGGTCGACATGGTCTCGTTCACCGGTGGCTACACCACCGGCAACGCCGTCGCCGCCACCGCCGGCGCCAAGAAGACCCTGATGGAGCTGGGCGGCAACGGCACGGTCGTCGTGCTGCCCGATGCCGACGTGCGCCGTGCGGCCGACGCGATCGTCGACGGCGCCTTCGGCAACGCCGGCCAGAACTGCCTCTCGGTCCAGCGCGTCTTCGTCGCGCGCGAGCTGGTCGACGAGCTGGTCGAGCGCGTCGTCGAGGCGCACCGAGCGAGCTGGTCGTCGGCAGCAAGGCCGACCGCCGCACCGACGTCGGCCCGCTGATCGACGAGGCCGCGGCCGACCGGGTGGAGAGCTGGGTGGACGAAGCCGTCGAGGCCGGTGCGACGGTCCACACCGGGGCCAAGCGGGACGGCACCTACTACTGGCCCACCGTGCTCACCTCGCGTCCCGGCCGGCGCCCGGGTGCTCACCGAGGAGGTCTTCGGGCCGGTGGTCTCCATCGAGCCGTTCGACTCCGTCGACGCCGTGGTGACCGAGGTGAACGGCCTGGAGTACGGCCTGCAGGCGGGCGTCTTCACCCGCGACCTCGACTCCGCCCTGGACGTCGCGCAACGGCTGCGGGTCGGCGCGGTGATGATCAACGACACCGGCGACTTCCGCATCGACGCGATGCCCTTCGGCGGCAGCAAGCGCTCGGGAGTCGGCCGGGAGGGCGTGCCGTTCGCGGTCGACGCCATGACCGAGCCGAAGATCATCGCCATCCACCGGCCCCCGGCCGGCCTGATCCGAGCCCTGGCTCCGGCTCTGGCCCGGCGGCCTAGCCGCCGGGCCGGACGAGATCACGCCGACACGGCGGACTCCACGGCCGCGGCCCAGATCGCGAGCGCGTCCTCGACCTGCTCCTTGGTGACCACGAGTGCCGGGATCATGCGGACGACGTTGCCGAACGGCCCGCACGTCAGCAGCAGCAGGCCGAGCTCGGCCGCCTTCTGCTGGGCGCGCTGGGCCGTGGCGGCATCGGGCTGCCCGTCGGCTGTGACGAACTCACTGCCGAGCATCAGGCCGAGCCCGCGGACGTCACCGATGCCCGCCGTGTTGGCGGCCACCTTCTCGAGGCCATCGGCCAGGACCGCGCCCACGACGCGTGCGTTGTCGACCAGCTCCTCGTCACGGATGACGTCGAGGGTCGCGATGGCCGCGGCGCACGCCACCGCGTTGCCGCCGTAGGTGCCGCCCTGCGAGCCCGGCCAGGCCTTGGCCATCAGGTCGGCCGGGGCCGCGATGGCGGAGAGCGGGAAGCCGCTGGCAAGGCCCTTGGCGGTGATCAGGATGTCGGGCTGCACGCCGAAGTGGTCGTGCCCCCAGAAGCGGCCGGTACGTCCCCAGCCGGTCTGCACCTCGTCGACCACGAGCAGGATCCCGTGGCGGTCGGCGCGCTCCCGGAGACCCTCCATGAACGCGGTGTTGGCAGGGACGTACCCACCCTCGCCGAGCACGGGCTCGACCAGAAACGCGGCGGTCTCGGCTGGCGCAGTCACCGTGGCGAGAAGGTAGTCGAGCTCACGCAGGGCGAAGTCGGTGGCGGTCTGCTCGTCCCAGCCATACCGGTAGGCCGTGGGGAACGGCGATACGGCGACGCCGCCCATGATCGGCGAGAAGCCGGCGCGGAACTTGGTGCCGGAGGTCGTCATCGAGGCCGCGCCGATGGTGCGTCCATGGAACGAGCCGTGGAACACCACGATGTTGGGCCGTGCCGTGGCATGCCGGGCCAGGCGGAGCGCGGCCTCGACGGCCTCGCTGCCGGAGTTGCTGAAGAACACCGAGTCCAACCGCTCGGGGAGCACCTCGCCGAGGCGCTCGGTGAGGGTCAGCAGCGGTCGGTGCATCACCGTCGTGTACTGCCCGTGGATCAGCGTGGCCACCTGCTCCTGGGCGGCGGCGACGACGCGCGGATGGCAGTGACCGGTGCTGGTGACGCCGATGCCCGCAGTGAAGTCGAGGTAGCGCCGATCGTCCTCGTCATAGAGGTAGACACCCTCGCCGCGGGCCACGACCACGGGCGTTGCCTGCTTGAGCAGCGGAGAAAGGTTGGCCATCGGAACGCTCCTTGGTAGACTGTCAACAACAGACATACACCATACAACTGTTAACGCCCCGGAGGCCACACATGCTTGATGAATTCGCGCGGGAAGAGAAGGTCGTCAGCTCGGTGCCGAGCGGACTGTTCATCGGCGGCGCCTGGCGGCCGGCCGAGTCCGGGGCGACGTTCGCCGTCGAGGACCCCTCCACCGGACGCGTCCTCGCCCAGGTCGCCGACGCCTCCCCCGCCGACGGCATGCAGGCTCTGGAGGCCGCCGCCAAGGCCCAGGCCTCCTGGGCGGCGGTGCCGCCTCGGGAGCGCAGCGACATCCTGCGCCGGGCCTACGACCTGCTCCTCGAGCGCACAGGAGGACCTGGCGCTGCTGATGACGCTGGAGATGGGCAAGCCGCTGGCCGAGGCCCGGGGCGAGATCGCCTACGCCGCGGAGTTCTTCCGCTGGTTCTCCGAGGAGGCGGTGCGGATCGACGGCGGCTTCGCCGTCGCCCCCAACGGCCAGGGCCGACTGCTGGTGATGCGCGAGCCCGTGGGCCCGTGCCTCCTGATCACGCCGTGGAACTTCCCGATGGCGATGGGCACCCGCAAGATCGGCCCGGCCGTCGCCGCCGGCTGCACGATGGTGGTCAAGCCCGCCGAGCAGACGCCGCTGTCGATCCTCGCGCTCGCGGGGATCATGCAGGAGGCCGGGCTCCCCGACGGCGTGCTCAATGTGGTGACGACCTCGGACCCGGCGCCCGTGATGGAGCCGATGATCCGCGACGGCCGGGCCCGCAAGCTCTCCTTCACCGGCTCCACGGCCGTGGGGCGCAAGCTGCTCGAGCAGTGTGCCGACCAGGTGATGCGGACCTCGATGGAGCTCGGCGGCAACGCACCGTTCCTGGTCTTCGAGGACGCCGACCTCGACGTCGCCATCGAGGGTGCGATGCAGGCCAAGATGCGCAACATCGGCGAGGCCTGCACGGCGGCCAACCGGTTCTACGTGCACTCCTCGGTGGCCGACGAGTTCGCCCGCCGACTCGGTGAGCGCATGGCGGCACTGCCGATCGGCCGCGGAGTCGAGGACGGGGTCGTCGTCGGCCCGCTGATCGACTCCGACGCCCGTGACAAGGTCGCCTCCCTCGTCGACGACGCCGTGCGCCGGGGCGCCGAGGTCGTGGTCGGCGGCACGTCCCTCGAGGGCGAGGGGTACTTCTACCCGCCGACCGTGCTGACCAACGTGCCCGGAGGACGCCCAGATGCGGCACGAGGAGATCTTCGGACCCGTCGCCCCCATCGCGACCTTCGAGACCGAGGAGGAGGCGATCGCTGCCGCGAACGACACCGAGTTCGGCCTGGCCTCGCTACGTCTTCACCCGCGACCTGGACCGCGCGCTTCCGGGTCTGCGAGCGACTCGAGACCGGGATGATCGGCCTCAACCAGGGCATCGTCTCCAACCCCGCGGCACCGTTCGGCGGCGTGAAGCACTCCGGTCTGGGCCGCGAGGGCGGCCGGGTGGGGATCGAGGAGTTCCTGGAGACCAAGTACGTCGCGATCGCCACGAAGGCCTGAGTCGGCGTCATGGCGAACACGACGAAGTCGCGCCGCATCGCGCTCATCCCCGGCGACGGCATCGGCGTCGAGGTGGCAGCGTCGGCCCGCGCCGTGCTCGCCGCCCTCGACGCCCGCCACGACCTGGGCATCAGGATCGACGAGTTCGACTGGTCCTGCCAGCGCTACCTCGACACGGGCGCCCTCATGCCTCCCGACGGCCTGGACACACTGCGCGCGTACGACGCCGTCCTCCTCGGTGCCGTCGGGTGGGCGGGCGTGCCCGACCACGTCTCCCTGTGGGGCCTGCTCATCCCGATCCGCCGAGCGTTCAGCCAGTACGTGAACCTGCGTCCGGTCCGCTCGTTCGCAGGGGTCACCAGTCCCCTCGCCGATGCGGAGAACCGGCCGATCGACCTGGTCATCGTCCGGGAGAACAACGAGGGCGAGTACAGCGAGATCGGCGGCAGGTTCGGCCGCGGAGGGCCCGAGGAGACCGCCATCCAGGAGGCGGTGTTCACCCGGCGCGGCATCAGCCGCATCGCGGACTACGCCCTGGAGCTCGCCGTCCGGACGCGACCGACGCGTGACGTCGGCGACCAAGTCCAACGGACTCGTGCACAGCATGCCGTTCTGGGACGAGGTGGTGCGCGAGCGCGCAGCGCTCCAGCCCGAGGTGGAGCTGGTCGAGGAGCACGTCGACGCCCTGGCCGCCAAGCTGGTCCTCCGCCCGGAGTCCTTCGACGTGATCGTGGCCAGCAACCTCTTCGGCGACATCCTGAGCGACCTGGCGGCTGCCGTGACCGGCAGCATCGGCATCGCGCCCTCGGCCAACCTCGACCCCACCGGCGAGAACCCCTCCATGTTCGAGCCGGTCCACGGATCGGCCCCCGACATCGCGGGCAAGGGACTGGCCAACCCGGTCGGCATGCTGTGGTCGGTCGTGCTCATGCTCGAGCACCTCGACGCCGGCGAGCCCGCCGCCCGGCTGATGGACGCCATCGAGGTGTCCCTGCGCGATCCCGCCACCCGCACCGCCGACGTGGGCGGCACCGCCTCGACCGAGCAGGTCACCGACGCCGTGCTGGACCTGCTCGCCGCTGACTGATCCGATCCGTTTCGGCGACCCGCAACCTGCCGGTCGTCCCGTTCGTGTCGCCGTCCGGGCGACCAGATGCCGAGGAGGCACCACACCATGAGCACCTACGTCCACGTTCCCGCGGCCACGATCACCGGACCGCTCGAGCCCAGCGGACAGCGGCCCGGGGCCGACTCCGGCGACCCGCAGCTGGGCATCCTCCGCTTCGAGACCGATGGCGCCGTGCGGGCCGGGGTGTGGGAGTGCGAGCCCGGCGGCTGGCCGGTCGAGAGCCGCGAGGACACGGAGACCTGCTACATCGTGAGCGGCCGGGCGATCGTCACCGATGGCGCCACGGGTCGGACCTACGAGGTCTCGGCGGGCGACGTGATCGTGCAGCCGGAGGGCTGGTCCGGTCGGTGGGACGTCAAGGAGACGATCCGCAAGGTGTGGAGCCTGCGCTGATCCCTGCCGCGAGCCCGGCCACCACGGGTGGCCGGGCTCGTTGGCGCTGGCGTTCAGCCGACTCGCTCGTCCTGGGCCTCGGCCGACAGCCGGCGGCTCAACGTCACGACGGCGTCGTCGAAGTGCTTGGTGAGGACCGCGATGGCTCCCGCGGTGTCCTCGGCGCGGATCATCTCGCTGATCTGTCGGTGCTCCTCCACGAGGTCGTCGCGGGCGTCCGGCTCGGAGGTCAGCATGCTGAGGCACAACCGCGTCTCGGAGATGACGGTCGTGAACATCCGCTCCAGCCGGGCGCTTCCCGCAGCCGCGACGAGCGCGGTGTGGAAGTCGAGGTCGCGATTCGCGACCGTCTTCCAGTCGCCGGCCTTCTCAGCTGACTCCATGCCTCGAACGATCTTGTCCAGGGCCTTGTACGCCGATGCCGCACGCGAGGTCCCCGTGATCCGCCGGACCGCAGCAGCTCTCCAGGGCTTCGCGGGCGACGTAGATGTCGGTCGATGTCCTCCTCGCTCATGACGGGCACGAAGACGCCCCGGTGCGCCTCGCTGCGGAGCAGGCCCTCCTGGATGAGGCGCTGCAGAGCCTCGCGGACGGGGCCCCGGCTGACGCCGAAGCTCGCAGCGAGCTCCACCTCGTGCAGCTGCGACCCCGGAGTCAGCACGCCCTCGATGATGTCGGACCGGATCCGCTCCCCCACCATCGACGCGAAGGTGGCTCGCGGGATGCGGGTCGGAGTGCTGTTCTTCGGCCATGTTGGTTCCCCTGTTCCGTGCGGTCGCTGCTCTCCAGCCGCGTCGTCGGTCGGCGGACGTTCGCCCCGTCGAAACCAACTGTTGACATCATACGCGACGGTGGCGTCCGGGCGGGCCCGAACGCCACCGTTGGGCAGCGCTGTTCACGTGCTGACGGCGGACTACTTGATGACGTCCTGGAACTTGTAGTACGCGCCGGCGAAGGGAAGGAACCACGGCGGACCGAAGTGGCCGGGGATCCGCCGGAAGGGGATGTCCCGCCACGGGTTGGCCTCGAGCACGCCATCCATGTAGTCCGCCATCTGCTTGCCCATGTGCGTGGCCATCTGGACGCCGTGCCCGGAGTAGCCGATCGAGTAGAACAACCCGTCCTGCTCACCGGCATGGACGAGACGGTCCATGCTCATGTCCACGAGGCCGCCCCAGCAGTAGTCGACGCCGACGCTGGCGAGCTGCGGGAAAACCGAGACCATCGCGTCGCGCAGGATGCGGCCGCTCTTCTGGTCGGATCGCGGGCCGGCCATCGCGAATCGGGCCCGACCACCGAAGAGCAGGCGATGGTCCGGCGTGATGCGGAAGTAGTAGAGGAGGTTCTTGGAGTCGGAGACCATCCGCCGCGTCGGCAGCAGCTGGTCGCAGACCTCCTTGCCGAGGGGCTCGGTCACGATGATGAAGCTCCCGACGGGTGCGATGCGGACCTGCTGCCAGCGGAAGGGCCGGGTGGTGTAGCCGCTGGTGGCGACCAGGACCTTGTCGGCGCGGATCCGGCCCCGCGACGTCACGAGGTCGTGCCGGGTGCCCCCCAGCCGGTGGACCGCCTCGACGCCGGCCTTCTCGTGGATCTCGGCACCCGCCCGGGCGGCACTCTCACCCAGTCCGCTCACGAACTTGCCCACGTGCAGCCCGGCGCCGAGGGGGTCGACGATGGCGCCGTGGTAGGCCTCCGAGCCGATCTCCGCGGCAAGCTCGCTGCGGGGCACGAGCGTCGTGTCGACAGCCCATGCGCTCGGTCAGGACCTCGTAGGTGCGCTTCATGCCCTCGTAGTGGGCCGGCTTGGCCGCCAGGTTCAGCTTCCCGTTCCGCGCGAAGTCACAGTCGATGCCCTCTTCGGCGACGAGCTTCTCGATGCTGTCGATGGCGTCGTAGTAGCTGTTGTACAGGTCCCGCGCCGTGGGGAAGCCGTAGCGCGCGATGGCGTCGCGCAGCCCGAGCGACAGCCCCGGCGTGGCCATACCTCCGTTGCGACCCGAGGCACCCCACCCCACGGTCTCCTTCTCCAGCACCGCCACCCGCGCGCCCTTGCGGGCGAGGTGGAGGGCGGCGGACATGCCGGTGAGGCCGCCACCCACGACGGCGACGTCGACCTCACCGCTCACCTCGGTGCGCGAGCGATCGGGCGTGGCCGGTGCGGTGTCGAGCCAGTACGACGTGAACTTCATGAGCGATGGTCTCCCGAACTGAGTTGGATGGAAGTGGGATGAATATTGTCAACAGTGCTCGCGGCTCAGAGCACTGTCTCCAGGAACTTGCACGTCCTCGGCTCCTGAGGGTTGCCCAACACGTCGGCGGGCTTGCCCTGCTCGACCACCAGTCCACCGTCCATGAAGATCACCGTGTCGGCGACCTCTCGGGCGAAGCCCATCTCATGGGTGGCGATGAGCATGGTCATGCCGCGCTGGGCCAGGTCCTTCATGACGGCCAGGACCTCGCCGACCCGCTCGGGGTCGAGGGCGCTGGTGGGCTCGTCGAAGAGCATCACCTTCGGGTCCATGGCGAGGGATCGGGCGATGGCCACGCGCTGCTGCTGCCCACCGGAGAGCTGCCACGGGTAGTGGTCGCCGTGCCCCTGGAGCCCCACACTCGTCAGGAGCGAGTCCGCACGCTGGCGCGACTCGGCCTTCGGGGCGCCCTTGACGAGAACCGGGCCGGACATCACGTTCTCCTGAGCCGTCATGTTGGGGAACAGGTTGAACGACTGGAACACCATGCCGATGCGAGTCCGCTGGGCGGCGACCTCCTTGCGCTTCAGGGCCTGGTAGGACGTCGCCGTCTCGCGGAACCCGAGGTCCTCGCCGTTGACGCGCAGAACTCCCCGGTCGATCTCCTCCAACCCGTCGACGCATCGCAGCAAGGTGGACTTGCCGGACCCGCTCGGCCCGATGATGCACACGATCTCGCCGCATGCGACGTCGAGATCGATGCTGTCGAGCACCACCCTGATCGCCGAAGCTCTTGCGCAGACCCCGCGCGAGCACGGTTCCGTCACCATCGTCCGGCTCATTTGGCTTCACCCATCAGTTCGCTCTGCGTGGGCACGAGAGCCGGCTCGTTGCTGACCCTGGCCCTGGTTCGGGAGAACTTCTTCTCGATCATGGGACTGCGGGTAGCTCAGCAACAGGGTCATGAGCAGGTACCACACGCAAGCCACGATCAGGAGCGGGATGGTCTGGTAGGTGCGCGCGTAGATGAGCTGCACGCTCATCAGCAGCTCCCCGACGCCCGAGCACGCTGACCAGCGACGTCTCCTTGAACATCCCGATGAACTGGTTGCCGGTCGCCGGGACGATCGTGGGCATGGACTGCGGGACGATGATCCGACGCAGCTTCGTCCCCCGGCTCATCCCGAGCGAGTCGGCCGCCTCGATCTGTCCCTTGTCCACCGACGCGAACCCACCGCGGAAGATCTCCGCCTGGTAGGCCGCCTGGTTGAGGGACAGGCCCACGACCGCCGCGGTCGTCGCACTGATCAACCGGTTGACGTCGATGTCCTGGGAGATGTCGGTGAAGGGGATCCCGATCGCGAGGTGCGGGTAGAGCGCGGCGATGTTGAACCAGAAGATCAGCTGCACGAGCACCGGCGTGCCCCGGAAGAACGTGACGTACGCACCGGCCAGGATCCGAACCGGCCTGAGCGGCGAGACGCGCAGGACGGCGAGGAACAGGCCGAGCAGAGCTCCGAAGGTCATGCAGAGGATCGTGAGCACCACGGTCATGACCAGGCCACGCAGGACCGTCTCCGCAGTGACGTACTGCGCCACGACGTCCCACTGGTAGTTCTCGTTCGTGAGGAGGGTGCGGGCGACCCCGAGCCCCACCAGAGCACAGGCGAGCCAGGCGACGTACTCCATCGCTCCGCGCCGGTGCACTCGAGGCTTGGCCGTCGCGTCCGGCTTCGCCCGGTTGCTGTTGTCAGGGTCCATGCGGACCGAGTCGCTGATGGAAGTCATGGGTCACCTCAGGGCTTCCGACGTGTCGATCGCACCCGCACCCAGTCCCCACCGGTCCAGGGTCTCCTGGTAGGCCGGCGAGTCCATCAGGGACTGCATCGCGGCGTGCAGCGCCGGGGTGAGCGGCGAGTCCTTCTGGAGACCGAGGGCCGCGGTGTCGTCGCCCTCCTCCTTCACGTACTGCGGGGCGAGCAGCTCGAAGGACTGGGGCTGCTGCTTGGCCGCCCAGGCCAGCTGCGAGGTGTCGGAGAAGACGCCGTCGATCCGCTTCGAGACCAGCTGGGTCAGCGCGCCCTCTACGTTGCCCAGGGCGACGCTCCTCGACCGGCTCCTGCCCGGCGGCCTCGCAGTCCTCGGAGATCAGGGGAAGGTAGTCCTGCTGCTGCGAGCTGCCGGTCATCACGGCGATCTTCTTGCCGCAGATCGACTCGTCGGCGATGCTCAGGTCCAGCGGGTTGCCCTTCTGCACGATCAGGGATGACCCGGGGGCCCAGTAGGTGACCATGTCCAGGACCTCCAGCCGCTCCGGCGTCGGAGTCATGTTGGTGGCAGTGAAGTCATAGCGGCCGGACGCGATCCCCGGGATCACGTTGTCCCAGGTCACGTTCTTGACCTCGACCTCGAGCCCCAGCGTCTTGCCCAGCAGCGTGGCGATGTCCACGTTGTAGCCGATCGGCGTCTTGTTGTCGTTCGCCAGGAACGAGGTGGGCGGGTAGTGCAGGTCGGCGGCCATGGTGATCACGCCGGCCTCCTTGATGTCCGCGGGCACCAGGTCTGACCGCGGCGGTCGTCGGTCTTCACGGTCGCAGCGACGTCGTCGAAGTTGCCCTTGGCGCCCGACTTCCTCGTCGCTGGACGCGGCCTCGCTCCCGCCGCAGGCGCTGGTCGCGGCGAGCAGCAGCGAGCCGAGACCCGCCGCGGTGACAACATTCCACTTGTTCATGCTCTTCCGGGTCATGCACTGTCTCCTGGGGCGTCTGCGTCCCGACACGGGACCGTTGTTGGATCCGACGGCTGTGCGGGCGCCACCATCGACGGGATGCGGCGGATTCCCTGTGCGGCAGCGGAGTCGGCCAGCACGCAGCTGCACGCCGCGGGCAGGGCGTCGAACCGCCGAGCCCCGGCGTCTGCGTGGTCGGCTCAGATGCCGAGCAGCGTGTTGAGCTCGTCGAGAGACTTGACGACCGTGAGGTCGTAGCCCGGCGGCACCGGGTCATAGCCACGGTCCAGCAGGACCAGGTTGCGGAAGCCCATGTCGTGCATCGGCATCGGGTCATAGCGGGTGTGCGAGGACACGTGCACGAAGTCCTCCGGCGTGGCGTCGAGCTGGTCGAGCATGTACTCGAACGCGCCGTAGCGGGGCTTGTAGTAGCCAGCCTGCTCGGCGGTGTAGACCGCGTGGAAGGGCGCCTCCAGCCGGGGCACGCTCTCGTCGAGGAAGGAGTCGTCGGCGTTGGAGAGGATGACCAGCTTGTAGTGCTCGCCCATCTTCTTCAGCGGCTCCACCACGTCCGGGTGCGGGCCCCAGCTCCGGACGCCGTCGGCGAGGCGCTTCCCCGCGGTGGGGTCGACTTGATCCCCCACTTGCGGCAGACCCGGTCGAAGGCGTTCTGCAGCACCTGCTCGTAGGGGTAGTACTCGTCGCACACGGCGTCGTAGCGGTAGCCGCGGAACTCGCTCACGAACTGGTCCCACTGCTCCGCGGGGACCTGGTCACCGACCAGCTCCTTGGTGATGGGCGTCATCGGCCAGCTGATCAACGTGCCGTAGCAATCGAACGAGACGTACTTCGGGCGGAACTGGGTCGCGCTCATGGCGGGTGCCTCTCTCTGGGGGATCTCGATGGGATACTAGGATTGCAGATTGAGATTGTCAACAGTTAACTGTGATTCGGAGTCACCCGGTGACTCCCACACCCAGGGCCAGCCCGACGGCGTACGTCGCACCCGCGGCCAGCACTCCGAATCCGAGCTGGCGCAGACCGCTGAGCCACCACGGCGAAACGGTGGCCAAGGAGGCGAGGGCACCGGCGATGAACAGGCCTACGCCGCCGATCGCGAGGCCTGCGACCAGCGATGCGAAGCCTAGGAGGAAGGGCAGCAGGGGAATGACAGCTCCCAGCGAGAACGTCACGAAGGACGAGATCGCCGCAATTCGCGGCGACGGCTTGTCGCGCGGGTCCAGCCCGAGCTCCTGGGTCACGTGGACGAGGGCGGCTCGCTCCGGGTCCCGGTGGATGTCGGCCGCCGCCGCCGTCGCAGTCGTCGCGGACATGCCCATGTGTGCGAACATCGCGGCCAGCTCGCGTTCCTCCGCCGCAGCGTTCTCCTGGATCTCCTCCGTCTCCTTGGCCCACTCGCGGTCGACCTGCTCGTTCTGGGTCCGGACAGAGGTGTACTCCCCCATGGCCATGGAGAAGGCGCCGGCAACCAGACCGGCGAGTCCGGTGAGGATGATGTAGCGCGGCGCGGCACCGGCCGCGCCGACACCGGCGACGAGCGCGATGTTCGTCACCAGGCCGTCCATCGCGCCGAAGACCGAGGCACGCAGCGCGCCCCCGGAGACGTCCGCATGGGTGTGGCCGACCTCGTCGGCGCCAACAGGGGTCAGAGTGGAATCAGTCATGGGCCAAGCGTAGGACGCAATGTCTACTGTTGACAATCAAGCAGAGGCTTTCCTAATCCGTGGCATCCAGAGCCTGGAGGAAGTCACCGACGAGCAGGTCACTCGGCTCGACGCCGCAGGACACCCGGATCATTCCGTCGTCGATCCGGGCTGCCTTCCGCTCGTCGGGGGTGAGCGAGAAGTGCGAGGAGTTGAACGGCGTGCTGACCAACGTCTCCACTCCCCCGAGGCTGGTTGCCTCGCAGCCGATCTCCAGCCTGCGCATCACTCTCAGCGCGCGCTCGTCGCCGCCGGCCACCGTGAAGGACACCATCGCCCCGGCGCGGACGCGGTCAGCGTCTCGTCGAAGCACGCGATCGGCCACCTCTGCCCGTTCGTAGTCGGGCAGCGACGGGTGCCGGACTCCCAGGACATCGTCGCGGGCAGCCAGAGCTGCCGCGAGCTCACGCGCGGTCGCGTTGGATCGGGACAGTCGAAGCTCGAAGGTCTGCAGACCACGCCAGACGAGGTAGGCAGCGTGGGGGTCCAGGCAGGTCCCGAGCGTGATCACTCGTCGCTGCACTTCTCGCACCTGGTCGAACCCACCGGCGACGACGCCGGCGATCACGTCCGAGTGCCCGTTGAGGAACTTGGTCGCCGAGTGCACGACGACGTCAGCGCCCAGCGCGAGCGGCTGCACGCTGTAGGGCGTCGCGAAGGTGTTGTCGACGACCAGCAGAGCATGGGCGGCATGCGCGATCTCCGCGAGGGCGGGCAGGTCGGCCAGGTCCAGTTGTGGATTCGCCAGCGTTTCGACGTACAGAAGGCGGGTCGGCCCGCCGGCCACCGCCGCCCGCCAGGCGTCGAGGTCCAGAGCGTCGACCTGGACCACGTTGAGGCCCCAGGCGGGCAGGTCGCGCACGAGCAGGTCACGGGTGTCGCCGTACACCTGCCGGGCCGCGACGACGCGGTCACCCGCGCGCATCAGCGTGAGCAGGGTGGTGGCGATGGCCCCCATTCCCGAGGCGGTCATGAACGCCGCCTCCGACCCCTCGAGGCGGCGGACCTCCTCCGCGGCCACGTCGACCGTGGGGTTGCGGAACCGGCCGTACCAGATCTCGTCGAGCCCCCCGGCCTGGATGTCCTTGTAGGCGTCGTCGTCGAGGAAGTAGGTCACCGATTGGTGGATCGGCGGCACGACCGGCCGCGTCCGAGGGTTGAACCTGGAGGACTGTGCGGGTCGGCCTTCGCTCATCAGGGGCTCCTTGTCACGTAGGTAACGCGCCCATAGTGTCTTCGCATGCACGCAGATGCGCAACCACGCAGGAGCATGCCCGGGAGGGAACAGGTCGACCTCGCGGTCGAGGTCTTCCGGATGCTGTCCGACGCCACCAGGGTCCAGCTGTTGTGGTCACTGCTCGACGGCGAGCGGCCGGTGAACGAGCTTGCCGACGCCGTCGGCAAGCCGTCGGCCGGAGTCTCCCAGCACCTGGCGAAGCTGCGGATGGCGCGGCTGGTCTCCACGCGCCGCCAGGCCAACCAGGTCTTCTACCGGATCGAGAGCGAGCACGTGCGACAGCTGGTGGCGGACGCGATCTTCCAGGCCGAGCACGCCACGAGCGGGATCCCCGAGCACCACCGCGAGGACACCCCCGTGCGCCTGCTCGAGGACCCGAGCTCAGCGGCGCAGCCCGACGGCGTGGCACAGGTCCCTGAGGATCTGCACACCCACGGTTAGCATCGCGACGTCGACCTCCATGCTGCCGGCCAGCCCGGCGTACGCAGCGCCCGTGCGCGCGAGAGCGTCACTGTGCTCGTGCGTCCACGCCTCCATGCCCCCAGCACCCAGAACGTCGGTGGCGATCGCAACGGTGAGGGCCGCCAGCTCGTCGCGGAGCGCGGCCTTGGCCAGCTGGACCCAGTGCGGGTCCGCCGCCGTGATCGTGACGGTGCTGTAGAGCCACGACAGGCCAAGAGCCTCGCCAGTGCTGGCGTAGGCCCTGTCGAGATCGACGACGTCGTACCCGCTGTCTGCGGCGGCCGCGGCCAGGGCGAGGGCACCCTGCATCCGCGACACGGTGCCGAGGGAAGTCAGCAGGCCGGTTGGCGCACCGAGCTCTGCGAGCGCGTCGAGACCCCGGTCCAGTGCGGACGCTGTCCCCAGCGGCTGCTGCTCACGCATCGTCGTGCGGAGGTGGGCGACGGCAGATCGGAAGACAGCTGCTTCCGCATCGATCGCTCCGAGCCTGCTCTTGCGACGGACCAGCCAGGCCACGTTGTGCTCCAGCGTTCGCTCGAGGGCATGGCGCACCGGGACTGTCGGAGCAACCGGGTAGGGCGCGAGACCGTCCCACAGCTCGTCCAGCCCCAGCAGCTGCTTGACCACCAGTACTGCCCGGATGACCTGGTCGGTGTCGGCGCCGGTTCGATCCTCGACCCGGTAGATGAATCCGGGACCGACGCGATCGATCAGATCATTGGCAAGCCGGGTCGCAATGATCTCGCGGCCCAGCTGGTGGCATGAGATCTCCGCGGCGTACGGACCTCGCAAGGACCCCGGGAAGTAGTCGGCCAGGACCGCCGCCACCCCTGGATCGTCGGGGATGTCTCCCTCCAGCAGAAGCTCGTGCACGAGGTTCTTGGCGTGCGCGAGGACCACGGCGATCTCCGGTCTGGTCAGGCCGCGACCCTCCGCACGCCGTCGCTCGATCTCCTCGGGCTCGGGAAGGTGCTCGCGAGCGCGGACGAGGCCGTGGCCCTCGAGGTTGCGGATCACCTGGTCGTGCCGGTCCAGCACCGTGACGCCGTGCCCTTCCGCGACGCTGATCGCGAGCGTCTGCCGCTCGCTGTCGGCCAGCACCTCGCGGACGACGTCACCGGAGCACGCAGCGAGAATCCTGTCGCGTTCCGGCCTGTCGAGCTGGCCCTCCTTCTCCACCGAGCGCAGCAGGATCTTGAGGTTGACCTCGCGGTCAGAGGTGTTCACGCCCGCGACGTTGTCGATGAAGTCGGCGTTCAGTCGTCCTCCGGCGAGCGAGAACTCGATGCGCGCGGCCTGCGTCAGTCCCAGGTTGCCACCTTCGCCGATGACGCGGCAGCGCAGCGTGCTCGCGGCAACGCGGACCCGGTCGTTGCTCCGGTCCGCGACGTCGGCGTCCGACTGGTGGGAAGCCCGGACGTAGGTTCCGATGCCCCCGTTCCACAGCAGGTCGACCGGCGCCCGCAGAACGGCCTGGACCAGCTCGTCGGCGGACATGGACGCGGCGTCGGTCGCCAGCGCTGCCCGCACCTGCGACGACAAGGTGATGCCCCGTCCGGACCGGGGGAAGACTCCCCCGCCCGGCGAGATCAGTGCAGAGTCGTAGTCGGCCCACGAGGAGCCTGGCAGTGCTGCCAGTCTCGCTCGCTCCCGGAAGGAGGTCTTCGGGTCGGGGCTGGGGTCCACGAAGACGTGGCGGTGGTCGAATGCCGCGACCAGACGAAGCTTTTCCGAGAGAAGCATGCCGTTGCCGAAGACGTCACCGGACATGTCACCGATACCCGCGACCGTGATCTCGTCATGCTCCGGGTCGATGCCCAGCTCGTTGAAGTGTCGGCGTACGGCGACCCACGCACCCCGCGCCGTTACTCCCAGCTGCTTGTGGTTGAAGCCGGCAGAACCACCGGAGGCGAAGGCGTCGTCGAGCCAGTAGCCCGTGTCGGCAGACTCCTCATTCGCCAGGTCGGAGAACGTCGCCGTGCCCTTGTCTGCCGCCACGACCAGGTAGGGGTCAGGATCGTCGGTGACCGCGACCCCCGCCGGCGGGGTCACGACATCTCCGACCGTGTTGTCCGTGACGTCGAGCAGGCCCCGCACGAAGAGCCGGTAGCAGCGGCGCACCTCGTGTGCCGATTCTTCCCGCGCAAGCCCCACCACGGACGCCTTGATCACGAACGCGCCCTTGGCTCCGGCTGGAACGATCAACGAGTTCTTCACCTGCTGCGCCTTGGCCAGGGCGATCACCTCGTTGCGGTAGTCCTCCACCCGATCCGACCAGCGGAGCCCACCTCGGGCCACCGCGCCGTATCGCACGTGCAGGCCTTCGACGTCCGGATGGTGCACATAGGTCTCCACCCGAACGGCGGGATCGCTCACGACAGGCAGCCGGCCGGGGTCGAGCTTGAGCACGATGGTGGTGAGGGGCCGACCCCCGGCGTCCGCCCGGAAGTAGGTGGTTCGCGTGATGGCGTCCTGCAGCGCCGCATACCAGTCCAGCACGCGAAACTCGTCCCTGGTCCTCGCGGCGTCTGCGAACGTCCTGAGCTGGTTGTCGACCGGCGCGCTCGGCCCGGGATCGAACCGCCGCTCGAACACCTCCACCCAGTGCCGGACGAAGTCGCGATGGGCCGACAGGATCTCGCGAACGTACGCCGGACTGGTGCCGAGGCCTGCCTGGCGCAGGTACTGGCAGGCCGCCCGGACGAGCTGGACCTGTCGAGGACTGAGGTGGGCGTCCACCACGAGAGCGGCGAACTGGTCACGGTCGACCAGGCCCTCCCAGGCAGCGCTGAACGCCTCCGCCAGCAACGGCATCATCTCATCGAGACGAGGGTCCTCGATGTCGGCGAACAAGAAGATGTCCGCGGCCGCCTCGGGTCGGTGATCGGCCAGGACCAGCCCCAGGTGCTCGAAGATCGGGAGCACCCGCGAGAGCAGCGGCCGGTCCCCCGGCCATCGAACCACGCACCGGAGCCGGGGCCCCTCCGCCTCCCATGCCACACCCGGTGCCGGTGAATCCGTCCGTCCTGCCGCCGTGGTCATGAGGCGCCTCCGAGCACAGGCTATGCCCCTCGGACGCAGTCGGTCGAGCCCTTGACAACTGGGCTGCACATTGTCAACAGTCGACCTATCTATTGCGCAGCTGCACTACTCTAGATTAGTATCTACGCATACAAGCAGATACGCAGGTCCTCGCTCAGGTACGCCTCGGGGCAAGCGCTTCTTCGACCCATCGGCACGGGAAGAGTCACGACATGACACAGAACCAGCACGACCACCCGCACCCGCACCCCCACGAGGACCACCCGCACCCGCACCCCCACGAGGACCACGGATCGGGAGACCACGGACACGGACATGGGCATGGACATGGCCATGGGCACGGGGATGACCACGGCCACGAGCACGGAACCGGCTTCGTCTCGAAGATCAAGGAGATCTTCGTGCCGCACTCCCACGACAGTGCCGACAAGGTCGATTCCGCACTGGAGGCGAGCCAGGAGGGCATGCGTTGCTTGAAGCTCAGCTTCGGGTTCCTGATGCTGACCGCGGTGATCCAGACCGGGATCGTGTTCTACACCAACTCCGTCGCCCTGCTCGGTGACACTCTGCACAACTACGCCGACGCGCTCACGGCCATCCCGCTGGCGATCGCCTTCCTGGTGGGGCGCCGCGTGGCCACCCGGGCCTACACCTATGGCTACGGACGGGCCGAGGACCTGGCCGGGATCATCGTGGTGGTGCTGATCGCCGCCTCCGCCGCCTATGCGGGCTACGAGGCCGTCCAGCGGTTCATGAACCCCGGCGAGGTGCGCCACCTCGCCGTGCTGGCGGTTGCCGGCATTGTCGGCTTCCTGGGCAACGAGCTGGTCGCCAAGTACCGGATTCGCACCGGGCGACGCATCGGCTCGGCCGCCCTGGTCGCCGACGGCCTGCACGCCCGCACGGATGGCTTCACCAGTCTCGCGGTGGTGCTCTCCGCAGGCGGCGCCTGGCTCGGCTACCCGATCGCCGACCCGATCATCGGTCTGCTGATCACGGTGGCGATCCTCTTCGTCCTGAAGGACGCGGCCAAGGAGGTCTACCGGCGCCTGATGGACGCCGTCGACCCCGCCCTGGTCGACAAGGCCGAGGCCGTGATCCGCTCCACCCCTGGCGTGGTCGAGGTCACCGACGTCCGGATGCGCTGGCACGGCCACAAGCTGCTGGCCGAGGTCCGCATCACCGTGGACTCCGCCATGTCACTTGTCGACGCGCACCACGTCAGCCACCAGGTCGAGCACGAGCTGGTCCACGGCGTACGACGCCTCTCCGCGGCCACCATCCACGCCGAGCCACTGGCCCACGACGCCGACCCCGCGCACGACCTGGTCAGCCACCACGACTGAGCAGCCCTTTCCCGGCACGACCACACGAATGACAGGAGCAAGATCCACATGATCGAGTTCGAGCCGAAGTACATCACCTTCGACTGCTACGGCACCCTGACCGCGTTCGGCATGTCCGCGGTGACCCGCGAGCTGGTCGCCGACCGCGTCGCGGCGGAACAGATGGAGGACTTCCTCGACGACTTCGAGGCCTTCCGAGGCGACGAGGTCCTCGGCGCGTACAAGCCCTACCACCAGGTCATCAACGACTCGCTGGCCCGCGCCGCGAAGCTGTGGGGCATCGAGCACCGCGACAGCGACGGCCAGGCGATCTACGAGTCGGTGCCCTCCTGGGGACCGCACCCCGACGTCCCCGAGCCGCTGGCCGCACTCGCGGAGCGGTACCCGCTGGTGATCCTCTCCAACGCCGCCGACGAGCAGATCCAGCACAACGTCGACAAGCTCGGCGCGCCGTTCCATGCGGTGTTCACCGCGGAGCAGGCACAGGCCTACAAGCCCCGACTCCAGGCGTTCGAGTACATGCTCGACCAGCTCGGCTGTGGACCGCAGGACATCCTGCACGTCTCCTCGAGCCTGCGCTACGACCTGATGCCCGCGCACGACCTGCGTGTGACCAACAAGGTCTACGTCAACCGCGGCTACGAGCCCAGCACGCCCTTCTACGGCTACCACGAGGTGACCGACATCGCCGGGCTGGCCGCGCTGCTCGGCGCCTGAAGCCCCACCACCCATGTGGCCCCGGCCACGACCAACGAGAGGAAGCACATGAAGCGGCGCGACATCTTCATCAACGTGGCCAAGCCCGGCCACGGAGACGAAGCCAGGAAGTATCTCGGCGAATGGCTCCGCTCCCTCGACGGGCACCCCGGCTACCTCGGCGGCTCGGTGCTCGAGGAGGTAGCAGGCGAGCTGCTGCCCGACACCGTGGTGCTGATCATGGAGTTCGAGTCCACCGAGGCGGCGCGAGCGTTGTGGCCGAAGATCGAGAACACCATCAACCCGCTCTACCCCGACGACAAGGGCGACAAGACCCCCGACCAGGGACCCGCATTCTTCGACGGCACCAAGGAAGCCGTCGCCGCCGGCGGCGAGCTGTCGTTGAAGTTCACCCGAGGCGATGGACTGTTCGCGCGCATGCTGCACGTCCACGCGGCGGTCGTCGACGAGGTCTCGGCCTCAGCCTGATTCGCCGCCGTCACTCAGAAGGCTGGGATGGCTGGTTGAAGCGTCTGCCCGTGGCGACGCGCCTCGAGCACCGCATCCCGGATCCGGTCCTGAACCATCGCCAGGCCCGCGTACGCCGCACCTCGTGCCACTGACAGGCCGAGCACCAGCGTCATGGCGTGGATCTCCGGGACGGTCGGAAGGCTGTGAGCCAGTCGCCTGCGCACTTCGGGGAGGACTTCCTCGACGAGCGGGAGCAGGCGACCCGCGATGTAGACCGACTCGGGGTCCAGCGTCACAGCAACCACGCTGACTGCGGTCACGAGCGCCGTGGTGAACGCCTCCAGCACCTCGGCGCGAGGGGCCTCAGCACAAGACTCCAGCCAGAGCGCCTCGACGCGGTCCAGTCCGAGTCCCCGGCCCTGGGCGAAGCGAAGCAGCCCGCTGGCGCTGAGCAGCTCGTCGAGAGGTTCCTCGCCAATTCCGGCCAGGAGCACTCCCACGTCACCGAAGGACGGCGTACGACCCCGGGCGATCTCGTGGTCCGAGCAGCTGGCGAAGCTCAGCCCGGTGCTGACGACGAGGAGGACGGCGTTTGCGACAGTGGCGTCCTCGGTGAGGATTCCCTGCAAGGAGGCATTGGCGTCACTCTCGAGCAGCACCGGAGCGTGGACGAGGTCCTCCAGGACTCGTTGGAGGACGGAGCCGGTGAAGATCGTCTTCGACTCCGCAGGACCGAAGATCTCCTTGCCGTGCCGGACCCGGCCGGGCACTGCGGCGACGATCTGGCGCACTGGTCCGGCCGCGGACTCGCTGGTCTGCCCGATCAGGTCGACCAGCCATCGAGCGGCGTCGTGGACCTCGTCCTCGTCCGGGGTGGGAACGACCACGTGCTTGACCTCGCGCCCCCTCAGGTCGGTCACCAGCACACACGTGGTCTTCGCACCGAAACTGATGCCGACGACGTGTCCCGCGGTGCCAGGCACGTCCAGGTTGGTGGACCGACGGCCTCGGCCGGTGACCTCATCCGCACCGCCGTCGACGACGAAGCCATCCGCACGCAGCTCCTCCACTGCTCGAGACACCGTGGCCTTGCTCAGGCCCGTCAGCTCGATGAGCTCATTGCGCGTCAAGGGCGCGCGGGAGAGGACCACGTCAAGGACCGACGCCTTGTTGTAGTCGCGTGGTGTGGGTCTGCCGTTCACCTCACGACCCTATCGAGCCCGGCTCGCCGGGCGAGCCGAGTGCTGATCGACCCGCGTTCAGCTGGTTCATGACGTCTGCCATCGGTACGGCGATGGCCCGCTCCACGTTGATCCAGTCATCCTTGGCATGGGCGAGCAGGTAGTCGCGCCGCTCTGGTACGCGCTCCGCACGCCAGTTCGCCATCAGCGCGCGCAGCGTGAGTCGCGCCAGCGCCGCGACCGGCAGCAGCGAGATTTCCCGATCCCGGATCGGCCGCGCACGTTCAAAGCCGGCGACGAAGACGCAGGCATCCCGCCAGGGGTGCTCCGGCGCCCGGCCGACCAGGTTCGCCATGGCTACAGCGGGATCGAAGATCACGGCGCTGCGCAGGGTGTCTCCGAAGTCGATGACGCCGGTGACGTAGTCGTCGCTCTGCTCGTCCACGACCACGTTGTACGGGCTGTAGTCGCCGTGGATCACCTGCGTCTCGAGGTCAGTCAGTCTCGGGGCGATCGTTGTCTCGAACAGCCTGAACACCTCGTCGGCCAGCCGGCGGTGCTCGGGATTCGGCGTGTGCGCGAGGAGCCCTCTCAACTCGTGGAAGCGCGCAATGTCCCAGACCAACCCGCGGTGATCCTCCGGGTGCCCGAACGCCTCGAGCGCCACGTCGACTCGCCCGAGCATCTCGCCCACCTTGGCGAGCTGCTCGCTGTCCGGGTGCGTCCGAGCCCAGATGACGCCTTCGACGAAATCGAACACTCGCAACACTCGAGGCCTGCCGTCGTCTGTCACGATGACGACGTTGTCGCGCCCGTCCGCGGTGAGCCGCACACGTTGGACCGGAAGCTCCGGCGCGGCTCCTTCGAGAAAGCGCATCGTGGCGGTCTGCAACCCGACGACGGCCTGTGCCTCATCGGGTGGCGAAACCTTCACGAGGTAGTCCGTCGCACCGGTCCTGAGTCTGAACGTGTCGTCCTTCTCCGTCGCGAGCGCCTGGAGACGTCCCCCGAGGTCGTAGTGCCGTTCAAGAAGGCCGCTCACCACCACTACGTCGATGGGCACATGGGACGACGCAAGGCCGCTCTCGGCGAAGAGCCGCTCGGCGGCGCTCGAGGGTGGTGAGGTACTCACTGTCAGTCCCTTCGGCCGGCGCTACAGACGGACCTTCGCGACCTCTGCGAAGGTCTCCAGGAATCGGGTGACGTCGGCAGCGTTGAAGGCCAACGGAGGACGGATCTTCAGGACGTTCGCTGCCTTGGACGTGCCGCTGATGAGGACCCTGCGATCGCGCATGTCGTTGATGAAGTCCTCGGCTCGTGCGCGGTCAGGCTCCTGCGTCTCGGGGTCCCGGACGATCTCCACGGCGACATACAGGCCGCTGCCGCGGACTTCGGCGACGTACGGCGACGCGCTCGTGATCTCCTCGAGCCCGGCGCGCAGAGCCTTGCCGTTCTCGAGAACACGCTGCTGCACGTTCTCCTCCTCGAAGACGTCCAGCACCGCGGCCCCGGCCGCAACCGGGATCGAGCTGCCCGCGAAGGTGTTGAAGTAGCGCACGTTCCGTCCGAACTCCTCGGAGACCTCGGGGCGGAAGACCACACCCGAGAGCGGCACTCCGTTGCCCATCGGCTTGCCCATCGTGACGATGTCCGGCACCACACCGTGGCGGCTGAAGCCCCACATGGAGTCCCCCAGACGGGCGAAGCCGGACTGCACCTCGTCCGCGACATAGACACCTCCGGCCGCGTGCACCTCATCCACGACGCCCGTCATGTAGCCGACCGGGTCGGTGAAGATTCCGTCGCTGCTGTAGGCGCAGTCGGTGACCAGGGCCGCGAGGCGGAACCCGTGGCGCTCGAGATCATCGATCGCACCTCGCACCTGTCTACGCATGTGCTCGGCGAGGGTGGATCCGGGCGCAACGAGTCGCGGGTCAGGAGGATCGATGAGTCGGACGTTCGGCCCCAGCGGCGAGCCCTTGCCCAGAGTCGGCGAGAAGCTGGAAACGTGGCTGGTGATGCCGTGGTAGGCCCAGCGAGTCACGATGATTCCCTCGCCACCGGTGTGGTACCTCGCCACACGCATCGCGAGATCGTTGGCCTCCGACCCGCTGCACGCCAGGCTGAGCTTGGACAGTTCTTGCGGGAAGGTCGCCAGAAGTCGCTCTGCGTAGTCGACCAGCGCTTCCTGGACGTAGCGGGTGTTGGTGTTGACAGCCGCCATCTGCCAGGAGACCGCCTCGACCACCCGGGGGTGGGCGTGTCCGACGCACGGGACGTTGTTGTAGGCGTCGAGGTAGTCATGTCCCTCGTGGTCGATCAGGTGGGCGCCGTAGCCCGAGACGAACTCGACCGGCTCCCTGTACATCAGCAGGTAGCCGGGACCGAGCACTTCGTTCCGCCGGCGGATGGTCTCCCGCAGGTGCTCGGGCAGCGCGCTCAGCGCGCCGGGGTCGAACCGGTTGGGAAAGCCGTCGATCGCTCGACTGAGGGTCGAAACCATCGTGAGGTCCCTTCGTCGTGTTCGGGGGTGGTCGGCTCAGATGCCGAGCAGGGTGTTGAGCTCGTCGAGCGACTTGACGACCGCGAGGTCGTAGCCCGGCGGCACCGGGTCGTAGCCGCGGTCCAGCAGGACCAGGTTGCGGAAGCCCATGTCGTGCATCGGCATCGGGTCGTAGCGCGTGTGCGAGGACACGTGCACGAAGTCCTCAGGCTTGGCGTCGAGCTGTTCGAGCATGTACTCGAACGCGGCGTACCGCGGCTTGTAGAAGCCCGCCTGGTCGGCGGTGAACACGGCGTGGAAGTCCGCTTCGAGCCGCGGCACGCTCTCCTTCAGGAAGGACTCGTCGGCGTTGGAGAGGATCACCAGCTTGTAGTGCTCGCCCATCTTCTTCAGCGGCTCGACCACGTCCGGGTGCGGGCCCCAACTCCGCACACCCTCGGCGAAACGCTTCCCCGCCGTGGGGTCCGACTCGATGCGCCACTTGCGGCAGACCCGGTCGAAGGCGTCCTGCAGCACCTGGTCATAGGGGTAGTACTCACCGAGCACCTGGTCGTAGCGGTAGCCGCGGAACTCCGCCACGAACTGGTCCCACTGGTCGGCCGGGACCTGGTCACCGACCAGCTCCTTGGTGATAGGAGTCATCGGCCAGCTGATCAACGTGCCGTAGCAATCGAACGAGACGTACTTGGGACGGAACTGGGTCGCGCTCATGGCGGATGCCTCTCGGAGTCTGGGCTGGAAGCGGGTCATCGCTGCGACCACCATACTTCAATACGTTCCAGTTTCAAACTGAAACTTATTCCGCGCTTCCCGTCAGCCGTGAGCGGACGCGCCCGACAGGCCCAGCTCGCGGCGGACGACAGGCAGCGCCGTCGCCCAATGAGCACGCATGGGGACCCGGACGACCAAGGCAAGCCGGGGACCACCGAACTTCGGCGTTGCGAGTTCCCGATCGTTGTCGCCGAGGTAGGCCCGGAGCAGGGACCGGGGCATCACCACGGGGCAGCCCAGCAGTCGCCCCATCCGCACCGCGGTCTCCGCGGTCGCCGCCCTGAGCGGCGAGGCACCCAGGCTGACGACGCGCCGGTCCAGATCCTCACCCGAGTGGTCGATCGTGTAGGTGATGACGGTTCTCCCGGCGAATTGCCGACGGTCCGATGAGCTCAGATCGCAGGAGGCGGGCGCCAGGATCCCGATCCGGTCAACCCCGACGATCCGGCTCGTCACCCCCTTGGGCAACTCCATCTGTCGGGCGATCGCAATGAATGCAGCATCCAGAGAGCCCTCCGCGACCCATTCCACGAGCCTCGGCCCGTGGTCCACGACCTGGGTGGTGCGCAGGTGGGGCACTGCCACGTGCAGGGCGGGGAACAGCAGCATTGCGAGGCTGCTGATGGTGCCCACGGACATGGAGTCGGACATGGCCGCGCTGCGGCTGCGATCGAACACTCCCTCCAGGTGGCCGAGGATGTGTCGCGCGTCCTTCACCATCTCGCTGCCAGCGGCTGTAGGGCGTGCGCCGCTCGTGTCCCGGGCGAACAACTGCACTCCGCAGCGCCTCTCGAGGGCGGCCAGCCGCTGACTGGCCGACGGCTGGCTGACCAGCAGCTCTCTGGCTGCGGCACCCACAGAACCGTGCCGGGCGATGGCGATGACGAGGCGGAGGTCCCCCACCTCAGGGTATGCATCCATAGGCTCAGTCTATGACCTGTGGGCATCTACTCAGCGCTACCGGAGCCGCGGCGCACACTCCATCCTTGAGGGGTGAGAAAAGACTTGAAGCGGGTCCTGCTGACGACGTTCGTCAGCTGGATCGGGCTGCGGCTGACCGAGGTCGCACTTCCCCTGATCGCACTGCAGCAGACGGGCTCGGTATGGGCCACCGGCCTGGTCGCCGGATCCTCGGGCATCGCTCTTCTCACGTCTCCCTGGTGGGCGGCGCGGCTCCGCCACCGGCTGACCTCCGGGCCTGCCCTTGCGGCCGTGCTCAGCGTGCAGGCGCTCGGATACCTGACCGTGGCCGTCGCCGCGGCCATGGACGCGCTCACCGTGGCGCACCTGTGCCTGGGCGGACTGATCGCCGGGGCGGCCACGCCGTGGGTGGTCCGGCAACCCGGGCACTTCTCGCCGACATCGGGGACCGGATCGGGCCGGGCGTCGCGGTCCGGGCCGTGGCCTGGCAGGACCTCGCTCACCGGATCAGCATGTTCGTCAGCCCGCCTGTCGCCGCCCTGGTGGTCACCCGGTACGGCGCGATGCCGCTCATGTGGGCCGAGAGCGTCGCCGTGCTGGTGGCGGCCGTGATCGTGGCGCGGGTCGGCACGTACGGCCTCGGCACGAGAAATGGCGGAGTCGATCCCGCGCCGTGCGCGGGAGGTGCTCCGCGCCCATCCCCTGGTCGCTGATGGCATCGTGATGGCTGCCGTTGGCTGGTTCTGGTGGTTCGCGTTCGCCCTCGGGCTGGCAATTCTCGGCGCCGAGACCGGTCGCCCCGGACAGCTCATCGCCGCTGGGATGACCGGCTACGGGATTGGCTCCCTGGCCGGGTCGGTGACGGCACCGCTCGTGGCGAATCGACTACCGAGGGTCCCGACGATCGTCACCGGGTGGATGGTGCTGGGCGCCGCGTTCACCTCGATGCCCTGGATCGACGGTTCGCTGGTCGCCCTGGCTCTGGTCTCCGCTGCCGGCGGCTTCGTCACTCCCCTGAGCCTCGCCGCGCTGAATGCACTGATCATCGAGCACACACGGGGCCCGGAGCGCCGAACCGCGTTCGCGACCTACTACGTGGCGAGCAGCGGCGGATCGTCTGTCGGCATGCTCTGCGGTGGCGCCGTGATCGCCCTGCTCGGCGCCGAGACCACCCTTCATGTCGCTGGCGCAGTCCTGATGGCCGTGCCGCTCGTCCTGCTCGTGCGGGCACGTTCGTCGCCCGGGCGGAGCGAGGGCCGACCGGCCGCTTCGGCGGTGGATGAGCCTGGAGCGAGGCGGGCGAGCGCCGCTCTCGGGCCGCCGCCCAGACAGGGGTAGTCCAGGACACCCGGACGGTCCCGACCGGGGCCGGTTCCTCCACCGAGGAGCCGGCCCCGGTTAGTGTGTGGCCACCCCCACCTGGACAACCATCTCGAGAACGGGACGCAGATTGTGAGTGCCCCCATCAGCGACGACACCGCGACCGGCGACCACACGCGCGCGGATGTCGAGCTGAGGTTGCCCGCTGACGGCGCCTACGCCTCCGTGCTCCGCACGACGACGGCAGCGCTGGCGGCCCGCCTCGACTTCACCATCGACGACATCGAGGACCTGCGGATCGCGGTCGCCGAGGCCGGCGCGCTGGTGCTTCCCGCGGCCGACCCGGGCGCCGACATCACGGCCCGCTTCCACCTGGGGGCGGGCACGATGACCGTCGAGGTCTCGACCGACGCGATCGACAACCCCGAGCCCGACCTCGAGAGCTTTGCCTGGCAGGTGCTCGACACGTTGGCGAGCGAGGCCCTCGTGGAGTCCGCTCAGGGCGTGTTCCGGGTCAGGTTCACCATGTCCTCCCAGTTGGCCGCGGGCGCAGCCGACCCTCCGACGGGTGCAGAGCTCTGAGATGACTCAGGACGCGACGGGGGACGGCGCGACGGTGGGCGGTGCGGAGGCCGTCGACAAGGATGCGCCGGTCGAACTCACCAAGATCGAGATCACGCGCAAGCGCAGCGCGGAGTTCTTCGTCATCCTCCGTGACGAGGAGGTGTCCGATGCTGCGCGCACGAGCGCGCGCGAGGACCTGGTGCGCCTGCACCTTCCCCTCGTCGAGCACTGCGCGCGCCGCTTCCGCAATCGCGGCGAGCCCCACGAGGACCTCGTCCAGGTCGGCACCATCGGCCTGATCAAGGCCGTGGACCGGTTCGAGACCGATCGCGGCGTCGAGTTCTCGACGTACGCCACCCCCACGATCATCGGCGAGATCAAGCGCTACTTCCGCGACAAGGGCTGGGCCATCCGGGTGCCGCGCCGGCTGCAGGAGCTGCGCATGCAGATCACCGCGGCCACCGCGGAGCTGACGCAGAAGCTCGGCCGCTCCCCCACCCCCCGCGAGCTGGGTGAGCTCATCGGCTGCTCGGTTGAAGAGATCATCGAGGGCATGGAGTCGAGCAACGCCTACTCCACGCTGAGCCTCGACGCGAGCGGCGACAGCTCCGACGACGGCCCGCCGAGCCTCCTGGACAGCCTCGGTGTCGTGGACATCGGCCTCGAGCACGTCGAGATCCGCGAGTCGCTCAAGCCGCTCCTCGAGGGCCTGGACCCACGCGAGAAGCGGATCCTGCTCCTGCGCTTCTTCAAGAACATGACGCAGTCGCAGATCGCCGAGGAGATCGGGGTCTCGCAGATGCACGTGTCGCGGCTGCTGACCAAGACCCTCAAGCAGCTGCGGACGTCGCTCGAGCAGGACTGACTCGCGAGTCAGTCCTGGGCGTTGATCGCCTCGATGCTCGCAGGATGCAGCATCCCGGCGACCACGATCAGCGCGACCACGGCCATCACCACCGCCACGATGGTCGTGTCGCCGCCGCGCAGGTTCCACGCCAGCCCGAGGGCGATCAGCTGCGCCAGCAGGATCGGACCCCGCGCCCAGGTGTGCCCTCGCGTGATCAGCCAGCCGCACGCCATCAGCAGTAGCCCGAAGGCCGCGAAGAACAGCGCGGTCGTGAGGCCCATCGTCAGCCGGCCGCCGGTCAGGCTGGCGATCTCGAGCACGGCCAGGGCGAGGAGCACGAGGCCCTCCACCGCCGTCACGGAGGCCGCCGTCACGAGTGGCGGTGGCGCGGACGGGGAATTCTCGCTGGTCACGAGCGCAGCCTATGCGGGACCATTTGAGCGTGGCCGGACGGCCGATGTAGTGACTTTGTGACGGAAGTGACCCTGACAGGGGTTGTTTATCGATCCACTTCTTGCCACGCTGGGGCTGCGCTCGTGAATGAGTTCACACTTTGGTGCCCAAATCACGACGCCCGGGCTCCGCTGACCGCCCGCACACAGCCTGCAGATACTGACGAAGGAACCCCCACTTTCATGGATTGGCGCTCGCGCTCTGCCTGCCTCGACGAGGACCCGGAGCTGTTCTTCCCGATCGGCAACACCGGTCCGGCCATTCTCCAGATCGAGGAGGCCAAGCAGGTGTGCCGACGCTGCGAGGTGCGCGAACAGTGCCTCTCGTGGGCGCTGGAGGCCGGCCAGGACCACGGTGTCTGGGGCGGCCTGAGCGAGGACGAGCGCCGCTCCCTCAAGCGCCGCAACGCCCGCGCCAGGGTCCGCACCGCCTGAGGTTCCCTCAATCCAGCGGTACGTCGACCTGGACCCTCGCTCCGCTGCCTTCGTTGGCTGCCCCCATCTCGATGATCCCGCCGAGCTCCGACTCGACGAGGGTGCGCACGATCGAGAGGCCCAGGCTGCTCGCCGTGTCCGGATCGAACCCGCTCGGCAGGCCCACCCCGTCGTCCTGTACGGCGAGGTGGAGCCTCCCGACGATCCGCCGCACACTGACCAGGATCCGGCCCTCGTGGGCGCGATCCGTCTCGTCGGCGTCGCCCAGCCCGGGATAGCCGTGCTCGACGGCGTTCTGCAGGATCTCGGTCAGCACCATCGCCAGCGCCGTCGCGGTCTCCGAGGGAAGCACTCCGAAGGAGCCGTCGCGCAGCACGCGCACCCGGCCGCTCACCGCGCTGACATCGGTCACCATCCGGCCCAGCCGGTCGGCGATCTCGTCGAACTCGACGTTCTCCTCGATGGCCTGGCTCAGCGTCTCGTGCACGATCGCGATCGAGCCGACGCGGCGCACGGCCTCCTCGAGCGCGGCCTTGGCCTCGGGCTGCCCGATCCGCCGCGCCTGCAGCCGGAGCAGCGCCGCCACGGTCTGCAGGTTGTTCTTCACCCGGTGGTGGATCTCGCGGATGGTGGCGTCCTTGGTGACCAGCTCACGATCGCGGCGGCGCAGATCGGTGACGTCGCGCAGCAGAATGACCGCGCCGATGCGCTCCCCGTGCGGGCGCAGCGGGATGCTGCGCACGATCAGGGCCACGTCGTCGGTGGCGATCTCGGTGTCCCGATCGGCGCGTCCGCTGAGCACGGCACTGAGCGACTCCTCGTCGGGGCGACGGCGCGGCGGCACGAGCTCGCGAGTCAGGTCGGCCAGCACGAGGTTGGTGAGGTCGCCGTGGAGGCCGAGGCGGCGATAGACCGACAGCGCGTTGGGGCTGGCATAGGCGACCTTGCCGGCCGCGTCGAGCCGCAGGAAGCCGTCGCCCACGCGGGGTGAGTCCGCGTGGTCACTGCGCTGGCCCGAGGGTGGGAACCAGCCTCCGGCGATCATCTGGGTCAGCTCGGCCGCCGTCTGCAGGTAGGACAGCTCGAGGCGGCTCGGGGTGCGTACGCCGAGCAGGTTGGTGTTGCGGGCCACGACGGCGATGATCCGGCCCGATCGGCGTACGGGAATCGTCTCGACCCGCACCGGCACGTCGTCTCGCCACTCCGGATCGCCCTCGCGCACGAGGCGCCCGTGCTCGTAGGCCTCGTCCAGCATGCGTCGTCGCCCGACGGGCACGAACGTGCCGACGACGTCGTCGGTCAACGATGTCGGGCCGGTCGTGGGCCGCATCTGCCCTCCGGCCCAGAAGCCGCGGCCCTCGCGATCGGGCAGCCACATGACCAGGTCGGCGAAGGAGAGGTCGGCGATGATCTGCCAGTCGGCCATGATCTGGTGCAGCCAGGCGACGTCGTCGTCATCGAGCTCGGTGTGTGCTCGGACGAGCTCGAGGAGAGACGGCACGGCCACAGCATAAGAGCCTCCTCGGCACCCGGAGACGGACCAGCCCCCGGTTAGCCCCATGGCGGAACGGCTGGCAGGATGGCGCCATGGCCACCGGGTACTGGCAAGACGTCCTTTCGAAGGGACTTGCGGTGCCCGAGGACCGTCCTCTGGACGACCTGACGGCCGAGCTCACCACCATGCTCGGCTCCCCCGATCCGGAGCAGCGCGACGGCACCGCCTATCCCGCGCTCTCCACCTGGATCGACCGCGGCGTCTACGACGACCTGCTCTCCGGTCTCGGTGACGGCATGGCCGCGGGCCTCACCATCGGACTCGGCGAGAACGGCACCGACTCCGTCTTCCGGCGCAGCTTCTCCGTCCTCGCGCTGGCCGAGTGTCTCGCCCGCGACAACGTGAAGCTGCTGCTGCCGAGCGCCCGGGTCTTCGACTGGGGCGACCGCGTGGCCTCCTGGTACCTCCGTGAGCAGGACATCCGCGGCTTCGTGCCCGGCAAGGGCTGGGCCCACGCCATCGCGCACGGCGCCGACGCGATCGGCATCCTCGCCCAGTCGCCCTACTTCGCCACCAACGAGCTGACCGTCTTCCTCGACGTGCTGGCCGACCGGCTGCTGATGACCGGTTCCGGCCTGTTGCTCGCCGGCGAGCCCGACCGGATGGCCGCCGCCACGATGCAGATCCTGCGTCGCAACGTCGTCAGCCTCAAGGTGCTCGAGCCCTGGATCCACCGGATCGCCGCCGGCGCCAACCCGTTCGGCAGCACCGGCGAGCACGACCCCTACGAGCTCGCCGGCAACGCCCAGGCGTTCCTGCGCGCGCTGCACGTGCAGCTGACCCTGGCGAGCAACCCGCCCGGGGTCCGACCCGACCTGATCCTGGTCCTGGTCGAGGCACTGAGGGCGACGAACTTCCCGTTCCTCTCGCCGCCCGACGCGTCCCATTGAAGCCGCGTGGGCCGTGGGTCGATGCTCTAGCGTGCGGGCATGAGCGAGCGAAGCGAGCGAATCATCCAACACCGCGTGCCGAGTGCCTCATGCGCGCACGGAGCGAAGCGAGTACGCGCATGAGTGGAGCAGAGATCAGCGGTCACAGCGGCGAGATGGCGGTCTCGGTCGCGCGGGCACACGGCGTGGAGACCATGTTCACGCTGTCGGGGGCGCACGTCTTCCCGATGTACGACGGAGCGGTCAAGGCCGAGCCGCCGATGCGCCTCCTCGACGTACGACACGAACAGACCGCCGCGTTCGCGGCCGAGGCCACCGGCAAGCTGACCCGGGTGCCCGGGCTCGCCGTCCTGACGGCCGGGCCGGGCGTCACCAACGGGATCTCAGCGATCGCCCAGGCCCAGTTCGCCGGCTCGCCGATGGTCGTCGTCGGCGGTCGCGCCCCGGCCAGCCGCTGGGGCAGCGGTGCACTCCAGGAGATCGACCACCTGCCGATCGTGTCGCCGGTCGCCAAGCAGGCCCGCACGCTCCACACGGCCGGCGAGGTCGCCGCCGGGTTCGACGACGCCTTCAGCGTCGCCCGCTCCTCGCACCGCGGTCCGGTGTACGTCGACATCCCGATGGACGAGTTCTTCAACTCCGGCTCCGGCCCGGCGTCGGCCGGTGCGCCGACGACCAGGATCGAACCCGACGGTGACGACGTGGCCCGGATCGCCGGTCTGCTGGCCGAGTCGCGGCACCCGTTGCTGATCCTCGGCACCGACGTGTGGGCCGACCATGCCGAGGACGCGGCGCTGCGCCTCGTGGAGTCGCTCGGCATCCCCACCCTGACCAACGGCATGGGCCGAGGCCTGCTTCCCGGCGGTCACCCGCTGCTCGTCACCAAGGCCCGCGGCGCGGCGATCAACGGCGCCGACCTCGTCATCGTGGTCGGGACGCCGCTCGACTTCCGGCTCGGCTACGGCATCTTCGGCGGCAAGGACGGAGCCACTCCTGCCAGGGTCGTGCACGTCGCCGACTCCCCCGGCCAGCTCTCGAGTCACGCCGAGCTGGCCGCGTCCGCCGCCGGCGACCTGTCGACGGTCCTCGACGGTCTCGTCGTCGCCGTACAGGCATCGGCGCGCACGCCCGACTGGTCCGTGTGGACCTCCGAGCTCGCCGACGTCGTCAAGGCGACGGCCGCGCGGGACAACGAGCTGCTGACCGCCGAGGCCGACCCGATCCACCCCGCCCGGATCTACGGCGAGCTCGTCCCCCGGCTCGCCGACGACGCGGTGGTGATCGGCGACGGCGGCGACTTCGTCAGCTTCGCCGGCAAGTTCGTCGAGCCCAAGCGCCCGGGCGGATGGCTCGACCCGGGCCCCTACGGCTGCCTCGGCGCCGGCCTCGGTGCCGCGATCGCGGCCCGCATCGCCCGCCCCTCCGCGCAGGTCGCGCTCCTCCTCGGCGACGGCGCCGCCGGCTTCTCACTGATGGACGTCGACACGCTGGTCCGCCACGACCTCCCGGTCGTGATGGTGATGGGCAACAACTCCGCGTGGGGCCTGGAGAAGGGCCCGATGCAGATGCTCTACGGCTACGACGTCGCGGCCGACCTGGCAGAGCAGACGGCCTACCACGAGGTCGTCAAGGCCCTCGGTGGCGCCGGCGAGAAGGTCACCGACCCGACGCAGATCGGCCCCGCGCTCGACCGGGCCTTCGACTCTGGCGTGCCCTACCTCGTCAACATCATCACCGACGTCAACGCGGCCTACCCGCGCAGCACCTTCGGGATCTGATCGACGTGGAGCTCCGCCGCGTCAAGCCGGACGAGCACGCCGCCGCGGGTGCGGTGTGCCTTGCGGCCTACGAACCGTTCTTCTCAGGTGCCGAGGACTTCTACCGCGAGCGGGTGGCCGACGTCGCCCGCCGCGACGCCGAGGCCGAGGTGTGGGTGGCCGTCGACGACGACGGCACCCTCCTCGGCTGCGTGACCTCGTGTCCACCCGGCTCCCCGTGGCACGAGCTCGCGAACGACCACGAGGGTGAGTTCCGGATGCTGGCGGTGAGTCCCGAAGCGCGTGGCCGTGGTGTGGGTACGGCGCTGGCGAAGCTGTGCGAGGAGCACGCCCGCGCGCACGGTGCGACCGCCATGGTGCTGTCGTCCCTGGGCGTGATGACCGATGCGCACAGCATCTACGAGCGGCTCGGCTACGAGCGGGTCCCCGATCGCGACTGGTCTCCGGCGCCCGGCGTCCAGCTGATCGCCTACGCGAAGGAGCTCACATGAGCGAGGCGACCCTCACGTTCACCGTCACGGACGACGACACCGCGATCGCCGTCGGCAGCGGGTCGTTGCCGGTGCTCGGCACCCCCCGGCTGCTGGCCTGGTGCGAGGCCGCGACGTGCGCGGCGATCGAGGCATCGCTGCCCGACGGCGGCACCAGCGTCGGCACGCGCATCTCGCTCGAGCACCTCGCCGCGAGCCCGGTCGGCGCCGAGCTGGACGTCACCGCCACGACGGCGTACGTCGACGGCCGCCTGCACCGCTTCACGGTCTCCGCCCGCCACGTGCGAGACGGCAAGGTCGTCGGCGCCGGTGAGGTGACCCGGGTCGTGGTCGACGCCGAACGGTTCATGTCCCGGGTCTGAGGGACACCGAAATGCAGCGAACCCCCGGCCTTCATGACGAAGGAGCCGGGGGTCTGCATGGAATGCGCTCAGGCGTTGGGGCGCTTGCCGTGGTTCGCCTTCTTCTTCTTGCGAGCGCGGCGCTTGCGTCCGGTCTTGCCCATGGTGTTCCTCCAGAAATCGATAGCCCTGCTCGTTGCCCGTGACAGGGCTGAGGGTCATCCTCTCAAATGTCGGGCGAAGGGTCGAATTCAGCCCTCGTTGATGCGGACCTGGACCTCACGGATCTGGATCCGCACACGCTCACGCAGGCCGTCGGGTGCCGACTCCGAGCAGGAGCGGGCGACGATCTGCTTGACGGTGCGCTGGAGGTCGTACTTCTCCAGGCACGGGCCGCACTCGTCGAGGTGCACGCGCACCTCGGAGCAGTCGGCGTCGTCGAGCTCGTTGTCGAGGAAGAAGACGATGCGGTCGAGGTAGTCCGAACACTCGTCCTTGCCGTGGCTGTGCTCGCTCATCACTTCGCCTCCGTCGCACCGCTGGGGAGCAGGTCGTTGGCACGGACGTGATCGGAGAGCATGTCGCGCAGCTGGCGACGACCGCGGTGCAGGCGGGACATGACGGTGCCGATGGGGGTGTTCATGATCTCGGCGATCTCCTTGTACGGGAAGCCCTCGACGTCGGCGAGATAGACCGCCAGACGGAACTCTTCGGGCAGTCGCTGCAGGGCGTCCTTGACCTCCGAGTCGGGGAGGTGCTCCAGCGCCTCCATCTCGGCGGACTTGAGTCCGGTGGAGCTGTGCGACTCCGCCCGGGCCAGCTGCCAGTCCTCCACGTCCTCGGCCATCGACTGCTGAGGCTGGCGCTGCTTCTTGCGATAGGTGTTGATGTACGTGTTCGTCAGGATGCGGTAGAGCCACGCCTTGAGGTTGGTGCCCGGCTTGAACTGGTGGAACGCGGAGTAGGCCTTGGCAAAGGTCTCCTGCACCAGGTCCTCGGCGTCGGCCGGGTTGCGGGTCATGCGCATCGCGGCGCCGTACAGCTGGTCGAGGAACGGCAACGCGTCGCGCTCGAAGCGCGCCGAGCGTTCCTCGGCGGTCTCGGTCGCGAGCAGGTCGTCGGAGAGTGATTCAGTCATCGTCTTCCAGACTACCGCCGCGTCGGTGTCGTCCAACTCGAGAGGACGGGATCGGGTTGCCAGCATGTCGGTCTCAACGCGACCGCTCCGCTCTTGATTCCCCGCCGGAGGATGGGTGCGTCAGCGCGAGCCGGCGATGTCGCGGATCAGCCACTCCAGCGTCGACTCCACGACGATGCCGAGGGACTCCGCCTGCGACAGCGCCGCCCGCTTGGGCACCTTGAGCCCGTGGTCGGCCTCGGGAATCACGGTCATGTCGAGACCGGTGATGTCGGTGGGGAACTCCTCGGGCCGCCCCATCGCGTCGCGCTCACCCTGCACGACCAGGATCGGCAGGCCGGCACCTCGCAGCTCCGCGACGCGGGTCTTCTCCGGCTTGCCGGGCGGGTGCAGGGGGAACGACAGGGCCAGCACGCCGCGGGCACCGAGTCCCTTCGCGCAGCGCGCACCTGAGCGGGCGCCGGCGGATCGACCACCGATCACGAGCGGGGTCTGGGTGCGCAACGAGTTGGCCGCGGCGACCAGGCCCGCGTCGAGGGTGGGCGGCGGGGTCGCGACCTTGCGGCCGGCCACGCGCCAGGGTTGCTCGAAGAGCATCACGCTGACCCCGTGGACCGGTAGCGCGCCGGCCAGCGCCATCAGGTCGGGGGCGTCCACGCCGCGGCCGGCGCCGTGGCTGAGCAGCAGGGTGGCGATGGGCCTGACCGCGCGCCGGACGTGCAGCCGGCCTTCGCCGTACGCCGTCGCGATGCTCCGGATCTCGGCCTTCATCATGAGAGGGCATCCTCCAGCGGGAGTGGTTGGACGAGCTCGGGGCCGTTGTTGCGCACGTTGCTGACGAGCGGCGCGACGGGGTAGGCCTCGAGGCTGCCGGGCGCAGCCGGTACGAGCAGGGAGAGCTCGCCACCCACGCGCGGATCGAGCCAGTCACCCCAGCGGTCGCGCTCGACCATCAGCGGCATCCGGTCGTGGATGTGACCCAGCGAGTCCTCGGCCTGGGTGGTGAGCACGGTGCAGGTCCAGCGGAAGCGGTCGGGATCGTCGTCGGCCAGGCTCTGGTCGCGCCAGATCTCGTAGAGCCCGGCCATGGCCAGGACGCCACCGTCGGCGGGGCGGATGAAGTAGGGCTGCTTCACGGGCTTGCCCTTGGCGTTGGTCTGCGACGTGGGATACCACTCGAAGTAGCCGTCGGCGGGAAGCAGGCACCGGCGGACGGCGAAGGCCCGCTTGAAGGCCGGCTTCTCGGCGACCGTCTCCATCCGCGCGTTGATCATCCGGTTGCCGATGCTCGGGTCCTTGGCCCACGACGGGACCAGGCCCCACGTGAAGACGCGCAGCTGGCGCTCGGGCGGCTCGGGGCTGTCCTTGCTCGGAGGTCGCTCCACGACCGCGTAGACCTCCTTGGTCGGCGCGACGTTGTAGTCGGCGGCCAGGGGTGCGGGGGTGCGGTCGTTGACGACCTCGAACTCCTCGATCAGGTCGTCGGGCTGTCGGGACGAGGCATAGCGACCGCACATGTCCACAGCCTAGTGAGATGAACTTCCCTGCGTCGTGTAGGAAGTAGTCATGACCGTCACCAGACTGCTCGCTCGTCCGATGCTGGCCTCCATGTTCGTCGTGGGCGGCATCAGCGCCTTCAAGAACGTCGACGCGCTGGCTGCCAGGGCGCAGCCGGTCGCCGACAAGTTCGTGCCGATGCTGCAGCGGGCGGCGCCCCAGGCACCGATCCCGACCAACACCAAGACGCTGGTCCGGCTCAACGCGGGCGCCCAGGTCCTCGCGGGCGCCGCGCTCGCGACGGGTCGTGCCCCGCGCCTGGCCTCGACCGTGCTGGCCGCCACGCTGGTGCCGTCCACGCTCGCCGGCCACCGCTTCTGGGAGGAGACGGACCCGGCCGCCAAGAGCAACCAGAAGATCCACTTCTTCAAGAACGTCTCGATGTTCGGCGGCCTGCTCATCGCCGGGGTCGACACCGAGGGCAAGCCCGGCATGGCCTGGCGCGCGCGTCGTGCCGCGACGGACGTCAAGCGCGAGGCGCGCCAGCTCGCGAAGAACGCCCGGCAGGAAGCCAAGCTCGCCAGGGCCCAGCTCGGCTGATCACGCACGCGAGGAGGGCCGCCGCTCACCGATAAGGTGATCCGGTGACCTCTCTCGCGGACCCGTGGCCGGCGCCTCGCCCGACCGCTCCCGTCGAGCGGGTCGTCTCGCTGCCCGGCAGCAAGTCCCTGACCAACCGGGCCCTGATCCTCGCGGCGCTCGCCGACGGCCCGAGTGTCGTACGCCGACCGCTGCGGTCGCGCGACACCCTGCTGATGGCCGCCGGGCTGGCCGCGATGGGGGTGGGCGTCGCAGACGACGGTGACGACTGGCTGATCACGCCCGGCGTTCTCACGCGTGACGCCGACGTCGACTGCGGCCTGGCCGGCACCGTGATGCGGTTCGTCCCGCCGGTCGCCGGTCTCTCGACGGGCACCATCTCCTTCGACGGCGACCCGCACATGCGCCAGCGCCCGGTGGGCGAGGTGCTGACCGCGCTGGCCGGCCTGGGCGTGGACATCGACGACGGCGGGCGCGGTTCGCTGCCGTTCGCCGTCCGCGGCACCGGCGCCGTGCGGGGCGGCACGGTCGTGATCGACGCCAGCGCGTCGTCGCAGTTCATCTCCGCGTTGCTGCTGGCAGGCGCGCGCTACGACTCCGGCGTCGACATCCGGCACGACGGCAAGCCGGTGCCCTCGCTCCCCCACATCGAGATGACGATCGCGATGCTCCGGGCGCGCGGGGTCGACGTGGACGACGCCGACGCCAACCGCTGGGCCGTCGCGCCCGGACCGATCGCCGCCCTCGACGAGGCGATCGAGCCCGACCTGTCCAACGCCGCGCCGTTCCTGGCGCTCGCCGCGACGACGGGCGGCAGCATCACCGTGCGTGACTGGCCCGCGAGGACGACGCAGCCCGGCGACGACCTGCGCTACGTCCTGACCCAGATGGGCTGTGAGGTGTCGCTCGACGACACCGGGCTCACCGTCCGCGGCAACGGCGGGATCCACGGCGTCGACCTCGACCTGCACGACATCGGCGAGCTCACGCCGGCGATCGCCGCGCTCTGCGCGCTGGCGGACTCCCCCTCCCACCTCCGCGGAGTCGGCCACATCCGCGGCCACGAGACCGACCGGCTCGCCGCGCTCGCGACCGAGCTGGGCAACCTCGGAGCCGACGTCACCGAGCACGCCGACGGGCTCTCGATCCGGCCCGCTCGCCTCCACGGCGGCGTCTTCCGGACGTACGCCGACCACCGCATGGCGCACGCCGGCGTGATCATCGGCTCGGCGATCGACGGGGTGCTGGTGGAGAACATCGCGACCACGGCCAAGACCTTCCCCGACTTCGCCGGCGCCTGGCTGGACCTGCTCGGCATGGATCGGGTCGGCCCGAATAGGTTGGGCACAGCGTGAGCGGGCGCTACACCGACCACGACCAGGAGCACTACGAGCGACCCCGTCGCCGCACCCGTCCCCGCACCAAGGACCGCCCGTCCTACGACGACGCCGTCGACGGCGTGGTCGTCACCGTCGACCGCGGCCGCTTCACGCTGCTGATGGACGGCGTCACGGTGATGGCGATGAAGTCGCGGCCGCTGGGCCGCAAGGGCGTCGTGGTGGGTGACCGTGTGCGCGTCGTCGGCGACGTCTCCGGTGTCGACGGGTCGCTGGCGCGGATCGTCGAGGTCGTGCCGCGCACGACCACGCTGCGGCGTACGGCCGATGACGACGACCCGGTCGAGCGCGTCATCGTCTCCAACGCCGACCAGCTCGTCGTCGTCACCGCCCTGGCCGATCCCGAGCCGCGACCCAGGCTGATCGACCGCGCCCTGGTGGCGGCCTTCGATGCCGGTATGGCGCCACTCCTCTGTCTCACCAAGGCGGACCTCGCGGACCCCGAAGTGCTGCTGTCGACCTACCGCTCCCTCGGCGTGCCGTGGGTCGTGACCGAGCGCGGCGGCGACCTCGCCGAGGTGCGCGACCGCCTGCGCGGCAGGACGAGCGTGCTCGTCGGGCACTCGGGCGTCGGCAAGTCGACGCTCGTCAACGCGCTGATCCCCGAGGCCAACCGCGACGTCGGGATCGTCAACGCGGTCACCGGGCGCGGTCGCCACACGTCGACGTCGGCCTACATGCTCGAGCTCCCCGGTGGCGACGGCTGGATCATCGACACCCCCGGCATCCGGTCCTTCGGGCTGGCGCACGTGCAGCCCGAGGACCTGATCAGCGCCTTCCCCGACCTCGAGGAGATGACCGAGGACTGCCCGCGCGGCTGCTCCCACGGCACCACCGAGCCCGAGTGCGGGCTCGACGTCGCGGTGGCGGACGGCGAGGCCGACCCGGATCGGGTCGAGTCGTTCCGCCGGCTCCTCGCTGCGCGCGAGGGCGCAGCGGACTGGTGACCTAGCCCCAGACGGCGCGCGCGCCCGAGTCACCGGCCAGGAAAACCAGCACCAGCAGGCCGATCGAGCCGGCCACGAGCAGGATCATCGCGACCCAGCCGATGGGACCGCCCCTCGACTCACGCTCACCCCGGCCCGAGGCGAGGGCGGAGGCACCGCCGAGGGCCCAGGCGGCGAGCAGCGCGTCGACGACGAAGCTCAGGGACCAGTTGCGGAGCAGCTCGCCCCACTCCTCGTGGTCCTCGACGATCGGCGCCAGCTCGGGCCTCGACTCGAGGAACGACTGCCCCGCCATGGTGGCGACGACGGCCGTGACCGCGACGATGAGGGACAGCGCGACGAGCGGCCAGCGCAGGAGCCAGCGCCACTTCGGGACGAAGGCGTAGGCGAGGCCGGTCAGGCCTGCGAGGGGGCCGAGGATGACGACCGCGTGCACGACCAGGGGGTGCAGCGGCAGACCATTGATCTCCATGGGAGCACCGTAGTGGGCGGCACTGGCAATAGCCTGTCAACCATGCCCATCAACGGCCCCACCGACTACACCGACGATCTGCGCCTCGCCCACGTGCTGGCCGACGACGCCGACTCGCTCTCGATGTCCCGGTTCAAGGCGCTGGACCTGCACGTGATGAGCAAGCCGGACCTGACTCCCGTGACGGACGCCGACCAGGCGGTGGAGGAGGGCATTCGCCGTACGCTCTCGCGCGCCCGGTCCCGTGACGCCGTCTACGGAGAGGAACAGGGCTCGACCGGCCACAGCCAGCGACGCTGGATCATCGACCCGATCGACGGCACCAAGAACTTCGTCCGGGGCGTCCCCGTCTGGGCCACCCTGATCGCCCTCGAGGTCGACGACGAGGTCGTCGCGGGCGTCGTCTCGGCGCCGGCGCTGCAGCGGCGCTGGTGGGCCTCGAAGGGCAGTGGTGCCTGGACCGGTCGCTCGCTGATGAAGGCAACGAAGTGCGAGGTCTCGGACGTACGCCGCCTCGAGGACGCCTCCCTGTCCTACAGCTCGCTCTCCGGGTGGGACCAGCGTGACCGGTTGCAGGACTTCATCTCACTCTCGCGACGGTGCTGGCGCACGCGTGCCTACGGCGACTTCTGGTCCTACATGCTGCTCGCGGAGGGCACCGTCGACCTCGCCGCCGAGCCCGAGCTGGAGCTCTACGACATGGCCGCGATCGACGTGATCGTCCGGGAGGCCGGCGGTCGGTTCACCGCGCTCGACGGGACCGACGGGCCCTACGGAGGCAACGCGATCGCCAGCAACGGCCACCTCCATGACGCGGCGCTGGCCTTCCTCGGGTCGATGCCGCACGACGACGCCGACCCCGACTCCCGGCCGAGCAGTGCCGGGTCGGTGCACGACCTGCGGTCGCGGCAGGGCCCCCCGACCGAATAGTCGTCGGGAGCCGACCGCACTCTGGTCGGGCCCTGTCGCCGAGCGACGCAAGTGACTAGCGTGACTGGTGACACACGACCCGCGGAGGAAGCCATGCGCATCAACGACGTACTCAAGGGCAAGCCCAGTCACGACGTCATCACCATCGCCCCGGATGCCAGCGTGCGGGAGCTGGTCGACCTGCTGACCACCCACAACGTGGGCGCGCTCATCGTCAGCGTGGACGGTGAGACCGTCGACGGCATCGTGAGCGAGCGCGACGTCGTACGCCGCCTGCACGACCGCGCGGACGTCCTCGACATGCCCGTCTCGGAGATCATGACGTCGACCGTGCGCACGTGCGAGGGCACGGAGCCGCTGACCGAGCTGATGTCGGTCATGACCGAGCACCGCATCCGGCACGTGCCCGTCCTGACCGACGGCAAGCTGACCGGCATCATCAGCATCGGCGACGTGGTGAAGAATCGGATCGGCGAGCTCGAGTTCGAGCGCGACCAGCTGGACAGCTACGTCCACCAAACCTGATCCCACAGCCTCATCACGTTCCTAGAAAGGTCATCACATGGACAAGCCCGACGTCGACCCGCACATGGGAGACGCTCCCGCCGACCTGGAGGTCACCGACCTCCGCGAGGGTGACGGCGCCGAGGCGACGGCCGGTTCGACCGTGTCCGTCCACTACGTCGGCGTCGCCCACTCCACGGGCGAGGAGTTCGACGCGTCCTACAACCGCGGCGACCCGCTCAACTTCCGCCTCGGCATCGGCCAGGTCATCCAGGGCTGGGACACCGGCGTGCAGGGCATGAAGGTCGGCGGTCGTCGTCGCCTCGTGATCCCGCCGCACCTCGGCTACGGCGACCGCGGAGCCGGCGGCGCGATCAAGCCCGGCGAGACGCTGATCTTCGTGGTCGACCTGCTCAAGGTCAGCTGACCCGACGCGAACGGTGATGGCGGTGACCCTGCGGGGTCGCCGCCATCTTCTCGTTCACCAGGGGACGTCGATCTCGACCTCACCGGAGGCGACGCGCGCGGACTGACCGGCCAGGGAGACGACATCGCCCGCCACGAGCTGGCGACCCCGGCGGGTCTCGACCTCGCCGTTGACGCTCACCTGCCCGTCCGCGAGCAGCGGCTTGGCGTCCGAGCCCGACTCGATCAGGTTCGACAGCTTGAGGAACTGCCCCAGCCGGATCTTCTCGTCACGGATCGGGACGTCCACGGGGTCACTCATGTGCGTACTCGCTTCGCTCCGTGCGCCCATGAGGCACATTTCACGCGGCGTTGGATGATTCGCTCGCTCCGCTCACTCATGGGGTCAGTGAACCAGCAGGCTGATCGCGTGGATCAGCACGCCGACGAGTCCGCCGACGATCGTGCCGTTGATGCGGATGAACTGCAGGTCGCGACCGACGTGCAGCTCGATCCGGCGCGCGGCCTCCTTGCCGTCCCAACGCTCGATCGTGTGCGTGATGACGGCGGTCAGCTCGGCGCCGTAGCGCGAGACGGCGAAGACGGCGACGTCGGCGGCCGTCCGGTCCAGCTTCTCGCGCAGCGACGCATCGGTGCGCAGTCGCTCGGCGAACCCGTTGAGCTCGACGAGGAGACGCAGCCGGACTGCGCCCTCGCGGTCGCGGACCGAGGTGAGCAGGGCCGAGCGCATCGCCTTCCACAGCGAGATGGCCGTGGTGACGACCTGCGGGTGGTCGAGCAGCCGCTCCTTGAAGCGCTCCGCGCGCTCCTGGGTGCGCGGGTTGGTCAGGAGGTCCTGGCCGAGCTGCGTCAGCATCGAGTCGAGGGCCTCGCGGGCGTGGTGATCGGGGTTGTCGCGGATGTCGGCGACCCAGCGGATGGCCTCGAGGTGGAGGCGCTGGGTGACGGCCTCGTTGAGGCGCGGCGGCGCCCACCACGGCGCGCGCTCGCTCAGCACGTCGGTGAACGTGTCGCCGTTGTGGACCAGCCAGCGGTGCATCTCCTCGAGTGCCAGGTCGACGACGCCGTGGTGCAGGTCGTCGCGGACGGCCTCGGTGATCAGGCTGCCGAGGATGGGCGAGATCGGCTCCTCGCGGAAGCGCGGCACGAAGGCGTCGGTGACGAGGTCGGCGATGTGCTCGTCACGGATCTTGTCGAGCGCGATGGCGGCGACGTCGGACACCTCGTCGATCACCCGCCGGGCGTTGGCGGGGTCGGAGAGCCAGTCGCCGAGCCGGGCGGAGATCGCCGCCGCGGACGTCCGCTCGCGGATGATGTCCTCCTGGAGGAAGTTCTCCCCCACGAACTCCTCGAGCCCCTTGCCGAGCTCGTCCTTGCGCTTGGGGATCAGCGCGGTGTGCGGGATCGGGATGCCCAGCGGGTGCTTGAAGAGGGCGGTCACCGCGAACCAGTCGGCGATCGCGCCGACCATCGACGCCTCGGCACCGGCGTTCACGAAGCCCCACGCTCCCTCGCGGCCCAGCGTTGCGACGTACACGATGGCGGCCAGCACGAGCAGCGAGACCGCAACGGTCCGCATCTGTCGCAGCCCGCGGCGGCGTGCCTCGTCGGCGCCCGGGTCGGGCGTGATGATCGAGACAGGCGCAAACGTGGTCACTCCGAGATCCTCTCAGGCAGGCGGATACTCTTCGCGCATGTCGCGCACCGTCATCACCTTCGGGACCTTCGACGTGTTCCACGTCGGACACCTCCGGGTGCTCGAACGCGCCGCGGCGCTCGGCGACCGACTCGTCGTGGGCGTCTCGGCGGATGCCCTCAACCAGAAGAAGAAGGGTCGGGTCCCCGTGTTCAGCGAACGGGAGCGGCTGGCGATCGTCGCCGCCCTCCGGGTCGTCGACGAGGTCTTCGTCGAGGAGAGCCTGGAGGCCAAGCGCGACTACATCGTCGAGCACGGCGCGGGCGTCCTGGTGATGGGCGACGACTGGGCAGGCAAGTTCGACGAGTACGCCGACGTGTGCGAGGTCGTCTACCTCACCCGCACTCCCGCGATCTCCACGACCGCGATCATCGAACACATCGCGGACATGTAGTGAGAACCGTCGCCGGCCTCGCGCTGGCTCTCGTGACGGCTATCCTGCCGTTCAACCAAGCGGTGGCCGCGCCCGCTGACGACCGACCGGCCGTCTCCCGCGACCACACGCTCGACCTGCGCGACGACTACCTGGCGGCCGGCTCCTGGTCGACCCGCGGTGCCGGACAACCGTCGGCCCGCCCCAGCGATCCGGCCAACGGCTCGGGCGAGTTCTTCTGGGACCCCGCCGCCCCGCGGGCCCGCGACTGCGGCGCGTGGGTGTGCGTGCACTACGTCACGACCACGTCCGATGCTCCCCCGCTCGCGGCCGCGGACGGAGTCAACCCCGACTGGGTGCGTCGCAACCTCGAGGTCACGGAGTACGCCCTGGCCCGGATGGCGGAGCTGGGCTATCGCGGCGTCCCGTCCGACGCCGGCAAGGGTGAGAGCGCGCAGTTCGACGTCTATCTCGCCGACATCGGCAGGGCCGGGCTCTACGGCTACTGCGCGCCGGAGGCATCCGTGCCGGGCGAGCCGGGTCACGCGTCGTCCTACTGCGTCTTCGACAACGACTTCGCCGGCTTCCCGATGCCGGCCGACGAGAGCCTGCGGGTCACCGCTGCGCACGAGCTCTTCCACGCCGTGCAGTTCGGCATCGACGTACGCGAGGACAGGTGGTTCCTGGAGTCCACGGCCACCTGGATGGAGGAGCAGGTCGCCGACGACGTCAACGACAACCGCCAGTACCTCGCCTCGGGCCAGCTGGGCCGTCGCCACGTCCCGCTCGACCACGCCGCCGCCGACCTGGGCCTCTACGGAAACTGGATCTTCTTCCAGTTCCTGGCCGAGCGGTACGGCGTCGACGCGGTCCGGCAGATCTGGGACCGGGCCGACGCCGGACCGGGCCGGCGCGACGACTACTCGATCGAGGCCGTGCGGCACTTCGTCGAGAGCCGGGGCGACACGTTCCGGGAGGTCTACGCCGCCTTCGCGCTGACCAACCTGGCCCCGAACCGCGGCTACGACGAGGGCGGTGCGTATCGGGCGGCCTCGTTCGACACCTCCGTCCGCCTCGGACCAGGCCGCCCGACCTGGCGCGAGCCACGCTTCGGCGTACCCCATCTGACGGCGCAGGCGCTCGCCTTCCGGCCACGGCCCGGTCTGCGGGGCAACGCGCGGTTGCGGATCACCGTGTCGGCCACCCGCTCCAGTGGTGCTGCGGCGACAGCGCGGGTCCACCTGAAGTCCGGCAAGGTCGCCACGCTCCCGATCAGGCTCGAGCGCGGGGACGGCAGCCGCGTCGTCAACTTCGCCGCCTCCCGGGTCCGCCGCGTCGTGGTCGTGGTCGCCAACGCCTCGACCCGCTACGACTGCGGCGAGCGGACGCACTACGCCTGCCAGGGCACACCCCGCGACGAACGCCAGCAGTTCGAGGTCGCGGCGACTGTCGCCCGCGCTCGCCGTTGACGTAGCCTCGTTCGCGGACTGCTCGGGTCGGTGACGAAGGGGGATGTTTGCGTGCGTAGGTCAACCATGCTGGCCGTGATGTTGGGGTTGTTGCTCTCCCCCCTGCCAGGGATCCTTCCCGCGGCTCAGGCTGATCCCACGCCGCTCCCGGCCGAACCGTCCTCGCGGATGGCACTGACCGCGCTGGACACGGCCGGCCGGGTGCTCGCCGGCGACGCCCGCTCCACCGACCCGTCCGCCACCGTTGCGCTGCGCGACCTGTGGGTGGCCCGGCCCGACCTCACCGGCGCCGAGGCGATCGAGGCGACCGCGTTGCTCGCCCGGCCCACCGACGGCACCGCCGACCCGTTCGGCAACGGCTACACCGTGCCCTCCACGAGCCTGTGCGGCGCACACGTCTGCGTGCACTACGTGCCGACCACCACGGATGCGCCGCCGAGCGTGGAGTGGGTCGCGCTGAACCTCTCCACGATGGAGGCCGTCTACGAGCGCGAGGTCAACCAGCTCGGCTACCGCCCCCCGCGGGCCGACGGCACCAACGGTGGGGACGGCAAGCTCGACGTCTACCTCAAGGACCTCGGCACCGGCCTCTACGGCTACTGCGCGGCCGAGTTCCGCAAGACGGCGCGCACTGCCAGCGGCTTCTGCGTGCTCGACAACGACTACTCCCCCGCGCAGTTCCCCGCACAGACGCCGGAGAACAACCTCGCCGTGACCGCGGCGCACGAGTTCTTCCACGCCGTGCAGTACTCCTACGACTACGACGAGGACCCGTGGATGCTCGAGTCCACGGCCACCTGGATGGAGGAGCAGGTCGCCGACGACGTCAACGACAACCGGCAGTACCTCCGCTACAGCCAGCTCCAGGTGCCGTTCGTGCCCCTCGATGCCTTCAGCTCCACCTACGGCTTCCAGTACGGCAACTGGATCTTCTGGGAATACCTCACCGAGCGCTTCGGCAAGAAGTTCGTGAAGAAGGCATGGGAGGCGGCCGGCAGCCTGCGGGGCGACGGCCGGCGCTACTCCATCGAGGCGATCCAGAAGGTGCTCCGCACGAAGAAGCAGTCCTTCACCGACGTGTACGCCGACTTCGCGGCCGCCAACATCGCGCCGAGCCTCACCTATGCCGAGGCGCCCGGGGTGCCGGAGTTCGCCAACCCGCCGGTGAAGGCCGACGTCACCCTGAGCCGAGCTGACAGGAAGCACAAGGAGCGCGGCAAGCTCGACCACCTCTCGGCCGATGCCATGCACGTGCGTCCCGGCACCGACCTGAGCAGCAAGAAGTGGCGCCTGCGCGTGAACGTGCGTGGTCCTCGACACTCCGCCGCCCGTCTGGTGATCTTCAAGACCAACGGCGGCGTCAGCACGCGGAAGGTGAAGTTCAACAAGCGCGGCAGGGCGTCGGCACTCGTGCCGTTCAGCGCAGCCAAGGTCACCGCAGTGACGGTCTCCTACGCCAACGTCTCGACCCGCTTCCGTTGCGGCAGGGGCTCCGACCTCGCCTGCCACGGCAAGGCGCGCGACGACAACGAGAAGTTCACCATCACGACCAAGGTCGTCAAGAAGCACAAGAAGAAGCACAAGCACCGTCACTGAGGCCGGTCAACCAGGCGGATCCGCCGCCTGTGACCCCGCTGCGATGAATCCACGGGTACATCAGGCGGGTGACTGGATGCGCGATCCCCGGATCCACTCCTCCACCTGGGAGTGGGACTACGCCACGCCCGCGGCCCTGTGGAAGCGATCGCCAACCCCTGCTGAACCTGCGCTGCGCCTGCTGCGTCCGTATGGCGGCGCCCAGTGCAACGAGAGTGCATCATGACCAGGTGAGCAGACACGCGTGATGGTGACGAGCGAGGAGTCCCTCCGACTCGTCCAGGTCGAGCGCGCACTGGCCGACACGGTCGAGCGCTACCGCTCCCTGTTCGACTACAACCCCCACGCGGTGTTCTCGCTGGACCTGACTGGTCGGTTCGTGGCAAGCAACGCGGCGTCGGAGCACCTCTGCGGCTACTCGCTGGAGGAGCTGGCCGAGCTGGAGATGGGCGTCCTGATCGTTCCCAGTCGTGCTCTTGAGACTGCCGCCGCCTTCGTGAAGGCCCTGAACCGGGAATCGCATCACATGGAGACCGCGCTCATCCACAAGGATGGTCACGTCGTCGAGGTGAACATCACGGGTCTGCCGATCGTGGTCCACGACGAGGTCGTCGGCGTCTACTGCATCGCCGAGGACATCACCGAGCGCAACCAGCTCCAGCGTGAGCTGGCCCGAACGCAGCTGGCCGCCGAGCGGGCCACTGAGGCCAAGGCTCAGTTCCTGGCCAATGTGAGCCACGAGATCAGGACCCCCCTGACCAGCCTGCTGGGGACGACCGAGGTCCTGATGGAGACCGACCTCGACCCGTTGCAGACGAAGTTCGTGGACACCTTGGTGCGGTCGGGCGATCGCCTGCTCGCCCTGGTCAACGACGTTCTGGACTTCTCCAAGATGGAGGCGGGAATGGCCCGGGCGGACGCCATCCCGGTCGACGTACGCGCCCTCGTCGCGGAGGTCACCGCACTGTTCAGCGCCATCGCCGACAGGAAGGGTCTCGAGTTCGAGGTGACCGTGGATCCCCGTATCCCCGCCGGCCTGAACGGAGACCCGGCGCGGATGGTGCAGATCCTCACCAACCTGCTGCACAACGCCATGAAGTTCACCGAGACCGGATGGGTGCGTCTCTCCGTCTCCTGCGTCCGCCCGACCACTCGTCGGCCCCGGGTGACGTTCGTGATCGAGGACTCCGGCATCGGGATGAGCGAGGAACAGCTGGGGAGGGTGTTCGAGTCGTTCAGCCAGGCCGACCCGTCGATCACCCGGAAGTACGGAGGGACCGGCCTCGGCCTGTCCGTCGGCAAGCAGCTGGTCGACCTGTTGGGCGGGACCATCGAGGTCAAGAGCACGCCGGAGGTCGGAAGCAGGTTCACGGTCGTGCTGCCCCTCTCGGCAGGGCCCAGGCAGGACCCGCGCACCCCCTGACCGGCCAGTGATGAGTTTCCGCTCCGCCACCCGTCATACCTGCAACGGGACACGACGAAGCGGAAGGATGACGTGATGATGGCCGACACGCGGATGGAAGAGCTGGGCATGAACGGTCTGGTCGAGGTCGACGAGCCGGCGTTCTCGGGGCTGGCGGAGCGCCACCGGCGGGAGCTGCACGTGCACTGCTACCGGATGCTCGGGTCGTTCGAGGACGCCGAGGACACCGTGCAGGAGACGTTCCTCCGCGCCTGGCGGCGGCGGGAGACCTTCGAGGGGCGGTCCACGTTCCGCGCCTGGTTGTACCGCATCGCCACCAACGCCTGTCTTGACCTGCTCGCCAAGCGGCGCCCGGAGCCTGCCACCGGCGGCGAGGTGCTGTGGCTTCAGCCCTACCCGGACCGGCTGCTCGACGAGCTGCCCGCGGACGACGCGGACGAGCCGGAGACCCTCGCCGTCGCGCGGGAGACGATCGAGCTGGCCTATCTGGTCGCAGTGCAGCACCTCGCGCCGCGCCCTCGGGCCGTGCTGATCCTGCGAGACGTGCTCGGCTGGCCGGCGAAGGAGGTCGCGGAGCTCCTCGGGGACTCCGTCAACTCCGTGAACAGCGCACTGCAGCGGGCCCGTGCCGGTATGCGGGAGCACCTGCCCGCCGAGCGGCAGGACTGGAGCGGCGGCGAGGACGACACGGAGACACGCGAGCTGGTGCGCCGCTACACCGAAGCCAGCGTGGCCACGGACATCGATGTGCTGGCCGCCATGGTTCGTGACGACGTCCGCACCTCGATGCCCCCCACGCCGGGCCTGCAGATCGGCCGCGACGCGGTGGTGAACTACTGGATCGAGAGCGGCTTCGAGGGGATGAAGGGCCTCCGGACCGTCCCGACCTCCGCCAACCGTCAGCCCGCCATCGCCTACTACGAGTGGCGTGAGTCGGAGCGCGCGTACCTGCCGCTGACGATCGACGTGCTGCGCATCACCGGCGGGGCAATCGCCGAGATCACCACGTTCCACGACGACCAGTTCCCACGACTCGGCCTGCCGGAGAGCCTGCCGGCCGACGGCACTGAGTAGCCCGTGCGGACGCTCGTGCTGCGCCACGGCGAGCGGGTCACCGTGCTCGATGCGGAGTGGCGCGACGCGTTCGGCGTCGTCACCCACGGGCGGGTGCAGCTGGAGCTGCGTGACGGCGAGCCGGGTCCGGTGCTCGTGCGAGACGCCGGGTTCTGGCTCCGTGGCACCGGGGTCCGCGCCCTGCGCAACCCCGGCCGTCGCACGGCGAGTCTGCGCATCGTCACCCCAGGACCCGGCCTTGCCCGGTCGACACACCCCGTACGTGAGTCACCCAACGATGGAGGAGCTTTCATGTTCAGCACGAAAGACACAGGAGTCGCCGCAGGCCCGGAATCGGGCCGGACGAGCAGCACCCATCGACGACGCGGGCTCGTCGCCACCGGTCTCATCGCCACGCTGGTGGCGATGGTGTCCACCACCCTCGCCGCGGCGCTGGCCCGGGCCATCGGGGTCGAGTTCGAGGTCCCCGATGACGGCGAGATGATCCCGTTGTCAGGGATCGCCTTCGTGACCGGCGTCTTCTCGGTCGCCGGCATCGTCATCGCGGCCGCCCTGCTCCGCTGGAGCGCGCGCCCCGCCCAGCGATTCGCGTGGACGGCAGTGTCGCTGACGGCGATCTCGTTGGTCCCGCCCCTCCTCTCCGGCGCAGCCGCCGCAACCACCGCCGCCCTGATGGGGCTGCACCTCGTGGCTGCGGCGGTGATGATCCCGACCTTGGCGCGGAGCCTTCGCTGCCGGACCAGCTGACGAGCCCTCGCCGTGTCCTGGCTGCGTGAGCCGCCTACAGCAACCCACGATCGCGGAAGTAGGCACTGCACGTGTCTGCGAGGTAGGTGTTGTAGGCGCGCGCGGCGTGGTAGTCCTCCGAGCTCAGGTCGTCCCACTCCTTGGCGGCATCGAAGTCCGCGAATTCGTCCGGATCCACGTCCTCCGGATCGATGTCGGATTCGATCCAGTTCTCGAAGCCCCGACGGGCCTCCTTCGAGATGCCTTCCGGGGTGCCGACAGCCGCGATCTCGTCGATCCAGTCGTTGAGGATGTCGGCCAGCTCTTCACCGGTGGGCAGCGACCGCTGCGACTGCCTGATCTCCGCCACGAGCTTGGGGATGGTCACGGTGCCGAGCTCGGCGTACGACGCGCAGAAGTCGTCCTCACTCGCGTTCGTGGGAGCGTCGCCGGCGTCGCCGCACGCCGCGGCGAAGGCGCACAGCAGCACCGCCAGGACTGCTCCACAGACGTGGGTCCGAACGACTGAGCCCGCATGCCGGCTGCTCCCCACAGTGTCCCCCGATGTTCCACTCGACCGTGTCGGACCCAAGTGTCACGGACCCTGGTGCGCCTGTCAGGAGAACGCAACGTCAGAGCGCGTGTCTGCAGCGCCTGACCGCTCATCGGGCGTGAGCGCTCCGACGGGTGCAAAAACCTCGAGCCCTTTCCGGCGAGGTCAGGCAGGCTGAGGTCATGACCACGACCATCCGGACGGCGCTCACCGACGCCGACTACGAGGCTTGGCGGGCGGTGCGGATCGCGGTGCTGCCCTACGAGCGCTGCCCGACCGTTGCCGAGATGCGCGAGCTCGATCGCCCCGGCCGGCTGATGGTGCTGGCGGAGCTGGACGGCACGGTCGTCGGCAGCGGACTGGCGGATCGTTCGGGAGACGGCGAGCGGGGGGCGTTGACGGCGCGAGTCCACCCGGAGTTCCGACGGCGCGGCGTGGGGACGGACGTGCTGCGGGTGCTCGCTGAGCACGCCGTTGCCCAGGGTTACGACGTTGCTGGGGCCAGCGTCGACGACGAGGGATCCCGGCTGTTCGCCGAGCGGTTCGGCTTCGTGGAGACGGATCGGCAGGTCGAGCAGGTGCGGCCGATCGCCGATGAGCCACGACCAGCGGCGCCGGCGGAGTACGAGATCGTCTCGGTCGCCGAGCGCCCGGAGCTGTGGGCGGCCGCCTACCACCAGGTGGCGCTGCCGACCTTCCCGGACATGGACCTGCCGGTCGCGCTGAAGGTCTCGCCGACGGACTGGGCGACGGAATGGATCAACGACCCGGCCGCGATGTTCGTGGCCGTCGCCCATGACGAGGCGATCGGCGTGGCCGGGCTGCTGCTCGACTCCGATCGCCCGGAGCGTGCGGAGGTCGCCTACACCGCCGTCCGCCGGGAATGGCGCGGCAGGTCGGTCGCCGCGAACCTCAAACGCACCAGCATGGCGTGGGCCGCCGACCACGGGATCACGGAGATCTACACCTGGACGCAGCGCGGCAACGACTCGATGCGCCGCCTCAACGAGCACCTCGGGTTCACCTACGGCATCGTCAGCATCACGTGCGGGCGCCGCTGCCACTGACGGGAGAGCACGGGACGCTCGGCTGACCCGTCAGCCGGACTCGGCGCACAAGGTGGCCAGCACCCGCTCGCAGTGCGCCACCAGGTCCTCCAGCGACTCGGTGCGCTCCTCGGCCGGGTCTGCTGACCAGCTGAGCGCGCGGTCCTCGACGTACGCCCACCAGGCGTGCACGATCGGCCGGATGGCCGGAGCGAGGCCGAGCGCCTGCGTCACCCGGTCGGTGGAGACCGAGCGCACGGAGTCGTAGACCTCGCTCACGCGCGGATCGGCGACCCCGCTGCCGTGGACGAGCGTGAGGTAGAAGGACCGGCGGCGGTCGATCTGCTCGGTCATCGCGGTGATCATCGTGCGCACCTGCGTCGGTCCGTCGTCGGCTTCGGACGGGGCCGGTGTTGCGCAGGATGCGCCGGCCGGCGGCCGCGATGCAGGCGAGGTAGAAGTCGGTCTTGGTCGGGAAGTAGTGGAACAGCAGCCCGCGCGAGATGCCTGCCTCGGCCGCGACCTGGTCGAGGGACAGGTCCTGGATCGGGGTGTCGATGATCTGGCTCAGGCCGATGCCCACGAGCTGACGGCGGCGGTCGTCGGCGCTCAGGCGTCGGCGTACGGTCTCGGACACGCTATTGAGCATTGCTCAACAATGAGGTTAAGGTCAACCCATGGACTTCTCCCTCTCCCCTCGCGCCGCCGACCTGCGGGACCGCGTGCGCGCCTTCCTGGACACCGAGATCGAGCCGCTCGAGGCCGACATGAACCGGCGGATCACGCGGCTGCGTGAGAGTGGCGGCGACAACTGGACGCCCGCCCTCGTGATCAAGGAGCTGCAGGCCAAGGCCCGCGAGCAGGGCCTGTGGAACCTCTTCCTCCCCGCGGAGCACGCCGGTCGTACGCCGAGGACTTCGGCACCGACGGCGGCGCGGGCCTCACCAACGTCGACTACGCCCCGCTCGCCGAGGTGATGGGCCGCTCGTTCCTGGCGCCGCTGGTCTTCAACTCCAACGCGCCCGACACCGGCAACATGGAGGTGCTGCTGAGTACGGCACCGAGGAGCAGAAGAAGCAGTGGCTCGAGCCGCTGCTCCGGGCCGAGATCCGCAGCGCCTTCTGCATGACCGAGCCCGACGTCGCCTCCTCCGACGCGACCAACATGGCGGCGACCGCCGTGGTCGACGGTGAGAGGTCGTCATCAACGGCCGCAAGTGGTTCTCCAGCGGCGTCGGCAACCCCGAGTGCAAGATCCTCGTGTTCATGGGCCTCACCAACCCCGACGCCGACCGGCACTCGCGGCACACGATGGTGCTGGTCCCCCGCGACACCCCCGGCGTGAAGGTCGAGCGGATGCTCACCACGATGGGCTACTACGACGAGCCGATCGGCCACGGCGAGGTGTCGTTCGACAACGTGCGCGTCCCGGCGGCAACATCCTGCTCGGCGAGGGCCGCGCGTTCGAGATCGCCCAGGGCCGGCTCGGCCCCGGCCGCGTCCACCACTGCATGCGCGCGATCGGTCTCGCCGAGCGCGCCCTCGAGCTCGCCTGCGACCGGCGCTGAGGCGGACCGCCTTCGGCAAGCCGATGGCCAACCTCGGCGGCAACCGCGAGCGCATCGCCGACGCCCGCATCGCGATCAACCGCTCGCGACTCCTGGTCATGCACGCCGCGTGGCTGCTCGACCAGGGCCTGTCGACGGAGGCGCTCTCCGCCGTCAGCGAGATCAAGGTCGAGGTGCCCAACATGGCGCTCGACGTGATCGACATGGCGATCCAGCTGCACGGCGGCGCCGGCATGACCGACGACTTCCCGCTCGCCGGGGCGTGGGTCGGCGCCCGCTCGCTCCGCCTGGCCGACGGCCCGGACGAGGTGCACCGCAACGTGATCGCCAAGATCGAGCTGGGCAAGACACCGATGAGGCGGGTTCTCGTCACCGGTGCCGCGTCCGGTCTCGGCGAGGCGCTCACCGCCGCCTTCCGTGCGCGCGGCGACGAGGTGCTCGCGACCGACCGGGTGGCCGCGGACGGCATCGACCTCGTCCTCGACATCACCTCCGACGCCGACTGGGCGGCCGCGCCTCGACCGTACGAAGAACTGGGGCGGGCTGGACGTGCTCGTCAACAACGCCGGCGTCGCCGGTGGCGGTCGGATCGAGCTGTGCTCGATGGACGAGTGGCGCTGGATCACCGAGATCAACCTCTTCGGGGTGGTCCGCGGCGTACAGACCTTCACGCCGATGCTCAAGGCGCAGCGGTCCGGCCACATCGTCAACGTCGCCTCGCTCGCCGGCCTCGTGCACCCGGCGGGATGGGCTCCTACAACGCGGTCAAGGCCGCGGTCGTGGCGTTCACCGAGACGTGCGGGCACGAGCTGGCGGCGTACGGCGTGCACGCCAGTGCCGTCTGCCCGTCCTACTTCCGGACCAACCTGATGGACTCGATGCAGGGCAGGACGAGGCGATCGGCAACGTCATCAGCGGGCTCGTGGAGAGGTCGAAGGTCACGGCCGACGACATCGCCGCGGCGGTGCTGGCCGGCATGGACGCCGGCGAGGACGTGATCGTCCCCGACGAGGCCGCTCGCCAGGCCTACTTCCTGAAGTGGGCCGACCGTCCGGCGTACGACGAAGATGATGCGCACAGGCGGCGCGGCTGGAGCGACGATGACATGAGCGCCGCCGTTCGCGAGGAGGACGCCTTCGACGTCGGCGCGGGTCGGCGTGGCTGCGGACATGCCGGCACCGGCGGGTCTCGAGGGCACGCCCGAGGTGCGGCAGTTCTCCGGCGGCGCCTCCAACCTGACCTACCTGCTGCGCTACCCCTCGGGCCGCGACCTGATCCTGCGGCGCGCCGCCGCAGGGCACCAAGGCCAAGGGCGCGCACGACATGCACCGGGAGTTCGTCATCCAGTCGGCGCTCGCGCCGGTCTTCCCGTACGTCGCCCCGATGGTCGGCTTCTGCGACGACGCCGCGGTGCTCGGTGCGGGACTTCTACGCGATGGAGCGCATCGACGGGGTCATCCCGCGCAGCGAGTGGCCGGCCGACGTACCGCTGTCGGCCGAGCAGGCGCGGCAGCTGTGCCTCAACGTCGGTCGAGGTGTACGCCGAGCTGCACTCCGTCGACGCGGCCGCCGCCGGACTGGCGAGCTCGGCAAGGGCACCGGCTACGTCCGGCGCCAGGTCGAGGGCTGGTCGACGCGCTACCGCAACGCCCGCACGCCGGACAACCCGGAGTTCACCGAGGTGATGGCGTGGCTGGACGCCAACCAGCCCGACGACGTGGCCAACTGCGTGATCCACAACGACTTCAAGGTCGACAACCTGGTCTTCTCCCGAGAGGACCCGACGCGGGTCATCGGCGTCCTGGACTGGGAGATGGCGACCCTGGGCGACCCGCTGATGGACCTCGGCGGCGCACTGGCGTTCTGGATCCAGGCCGACGACTCCGACGAGCTGAAGATGACCAAGCGGGTGCCGACCGACCTGCCCGGGATGATCACGCGCGAGGAGTTCGTGCGGGCCTACTGCGAGCGGATGGGCTTCGCGCTCACACCCGAGCAGTGGCGGTTCTACGAGGTCTTCGGGCTGTTCCGCAACGCGGTGATCGCCCAGCAGATCTACTACCGCTACTTCCACCAGCAGACGACGAACGAGATGTTCGCCCTCTTCGGGCCGGGCGTGCAGATCCTCGACCGCCGGATCGCGGAGCTTCTCGGGACCCCGCGTGAGCAGGATCCTGCTGGTGCGGCACGGGCAGGCCTCGTGGGGCGCGGCCGACTACGACCAGCTGTCCGACCTCGGCTCTTCGCAGGCGCGCATCGCTCGGAGCTGCGCTCGCGACTCAGGACGTCACCCCCGACGTGCTGATCTCCGGTGCGATGAAGCGTCACCGCCAGACCGCTGTCGGCGTCTGCGAGGGGGCGGGCTGGGATCTCGAGGTCACGACCGACGACGGGTGGAACGAGTTCGACCACCTGCAGGTCCTCGCTCGGCACCCGGCGCCCGAGGGCGTCGACCTGACGTCCGACCCGCGCGCGTTCCAGGCATGGTTCGAAGGGGCGACGTCACGGTGGACCGGCGGGGAGCACGACGACTACGACGAGTCCTTCGCCAGCTTCTCCGGACGGGTCTCCGCCGCGCTCGACCGGGCCATCGGCGTACTCGATCCCCAGGGCACTGCCGTCGTCTTCACCAGCGGCGGCCCGATCGCCTGGGCGGCCGCGACCCGGCTCGACGGCGACGCGCACCTGTGGCTGCGCCTCAACCAGGTCGCCATCAACGCCGCCGTCACCAGCTTCGTGGTCGGCTCGCGCGGCGCCACCCTGCTCGCCTTCAACGAGCACGACCACCTCTCCCCCGACCACCAGACCTACCGATAGGACCCCATGCCCACGATCCTCATCACCGGCGCCTCCTCCGGGCTCGGCGCCGAGATGGCGCGCCAGTTCGCCGCCCTCGGCTACGACCTCGCGCTGTGCGCTCGCCGGACGGACCGCCTCGAGTAGCTGGCGGAGCTCGCTGCCCGACGTGAAGGTGTCGGTCAAGGCGCTCGACGTCAACGACCACGACGCCGTCTTCCGGGTCTTCGACGAGTTCCAGGCGGAGTTCGGCACGCTCGAGAAGATCGTCGTCAACGCCGGCCTCGGCAAGGGCCAGCCGCTCGGCACCGGCCGCTTCGACGCCAACCTCGCGACCGCGCAGACCAACTTCATCGGCGCGCTCGCCCAGACCGAGGCCGCCGCGCGGATCTTCCGCGAGCAGAACTCCGGCCAGCTCGTGATGGTCTCCTCCATCACCGCCGTCCGCGGGATGCCGAAGAACATCACGACGTACGCCGCCACGAAGGCCGCCGTCGCCCACCTGGCCGAGGGCTTCCGCGCCGACGTGATGGGCACGCCGATCAAGGTGACCGTGCTCTACCCGGGCTACATCGTCTCGGAGATGTCTGCGACGTCCTCGTCGACGCCGCTGGTGGCGTCGACCGAGAAGGGCGTGCGCGCCATGGTCTCCGCGATCGAGAAGCAGAAGGCCTCCGCCCGCGTCCCCGGCTGGCCGTGGGTGCCCGTCGGGTTCGCGCTCCAGCACCTGCCCCTTCCGCTCGTGCGGAAGTTCATGGGCTGAGGAAGTCAGTCGCATCCCTGCTTAAGCGGCCATATGGACGCTCAACGCCCGGCATACCGCGCGGCAGGCGGCCACTTCCCAACTCAAGTCGGCGATTCCCCGCCGGTCGACCGCCGGCCGTGGAGTCAGCGACCGCCGCGCGCGTCGAGCGCGTCGGTGAGGAGACCCACCAGGGCCTCGAGCTGGACGTCGACGGACGACGCGATCTCGTCGGCACCGTCCAGCGCGCGGGCGGCCAGGCCGGCCTTGGAGTCGATCAGCTCGGCGATCTTCGAGTCGATGGTCTGGGCGGCGATGATGCGCCACGCGGTGACCGGCTCGGACTGACCGATGCGGTGGATCCGGTCGATCGCCTGGGTCTGCTCGGCGTCGGTCCACGACAGCTCCGCGAGCACCATGTTGGAGGCGACCTGGAGGTTCAGGCCGACGCCGGCGGCGGTCAGCGAGCAGACGATGATCGACGTCTCGGGGTCCTTGGTGAAGGACTCGATGGCGGCGGCGCGCGCCTTGGCGGTCTGGTCGCCACGGATGGAGACGAAGTTGATGCCGCGCTTGGCGAAGCTGGCCTGCGCCTCGTCCATCACGTCGATGTGCTTGGCGAAGAAGACGACCTTGCCGACGTTGCGCGCCAGCTGGGCGGTGTAGTCGGCGGCGAGGCCGGCCTTGGCCTGGCCGATCCGGCGCATCATCGAGAAGACGTTCTCGCCGTCCTTGGCCGACTCCATGTCCTCGCGCTCCCACTTCGCGACGCGGCGCACGAGGTCGCGGTCGATGCCGTCGACGACGATGTTCGTCGTACGGGCCTCGAGAGCTGCGTCGTAGCGCTTCACCAGGCGACGGGACAGCTCGCGCTCGGCGTCGCGGATGGAGCGGCCCTCGGCACCTTCGAGCTCGACCGGCAGGTCGGCGACGCGGCGGGCGGGGATGTCGGCGGCGACGTCGATCTTCTTGCGACGGACGATGCCCATCTCGATCACGGAACGTCGTGCGTTGGGGTAGAAGCCCGGCTCGCCCGGCATCAGCCCGGTGTCCTCGAGCTTGTTCATCAGCTCGGCCAGCGGCTTGTGGTCGTCGATCCAGCCGAGGAACTGCCAGATCGCGCGGAAGTCCTCGATGTCGTTGATCAGCGGCGTGCCGGTCAGCGCCATCAGCAGCGGCCGCGCGATGCGCGTGCGGATCCGCTGCGAGAGCTCGAGCACGTGCTGCGAGCGCTGCGACGACTTGTTCTTGATGAAGTGGGCCTCGTCGACGACCATGCCGCGGAAGCCGTGGTTGGCGAGCCAGCCGACGTGCCGGTCGAGCACCTCGTAGTTGACCATGATGATGTCGGCGAAGCCGTCGACGTCCTCGCCGTCGCCGTGGATCACGGTGGCGGAGCGGTTGGGCGTCCAGAGGCTGACCTCGTGGGCCCAGTTGGCCTTGACCACGTTGGGTACGACGCAGAGCAGCGGGTACGCGTTGGCGGCCTGCGCCGCGAGCAGCGCCTGCGCGGTCTTGCCCAGGCCGGGCTCGTCGGCGAGCAGGAACGTGCGGTGACCGGCAGCGGCGGCGGCGACGAGCTCGGCCTGGTGCGCCATCAGTCGGCACGCCGGGCGCCGGCACCGGGGGCTCGGGCAGCTCCATGCAGGCGGCGGCCCCGCCTCCGACGTACTCGAAGGACTTGAAGAGCTGGCTCGAGCAGCTCCCAGTTGGCGAGCCGTCGCGCCTCGACGCGGCTGGCGTCGGCGGCGGAGAAGTCAGGGGCGAGGAAGGGGTTGGCGAGCTGGCGGGAGATCACCGACTGCGGGGTGACGCGGCGATCGGACGTGGTCGCGGCGGCCTCGGGCTCGGCCGGCTCGACCTCCTCGGGGACCTCGATGCCCGCCGGCTTGAGCATCTGGCGCTTGAGGGCACGGGCACCCTCGGAGATCTCGGCGTCCTCGGCCAGCAGCTGCAGCAGCGAGGTGTCGCGCGCGGCCGTCTTGGCCAGGATCGTGGCGATCCCGTCGAGGCGCTTGAGCTGCTCGGCCTTGCGGGCATCGCCCAGCTCGGTGTCGGCGTTGACGGCGGTGCGCGCTCGTCGCGCACCAGCAGCGCCACGACCTGGAACGTCGCACGGCCGTGGGGGGCGACCTTGCCGCGCTCGGCTGCCTGCTCCACCTCACGGACGGATCGCGCGAGGACCGGGATGATCCCCTCGTTGTCCTTGCGGATCACCTGGTGCCGCCGCGGCGTGCGGTGGATGTGCGTCGGCTTCGCTGAGCCACTCAGTTCCTCCTCGGATTGCCCGCGCCCCGCGGCGGACAAGCACTACCTGCGTCGCAGGAGACTTGGGCGACTTCGGCGACGCAGAACCCGGCAGGTGCCTCATGACAGAACGTCACGTGCGGCACGGATGAGCCGGTGCTTCACCACCAGATCGGGTTGATCGGGCGACGAAGGCGAGGCCATACTACCCCGCCGCCACGCGAATGCGTGCACCCCGGCGCGTCCCGGTCGTGCGAGGCTGGGCGCATGACCGCCGACCCCGCGCCCGACGCCGGTACGGCGAGGCGCGGCCGGCCGGGCTACGACCAGGGGACCGTGCTCCGGAGGGCGATCGACCTCTTCAACCGGCAGGGCTACGACGCCACCAGCATGGGCGACCTCGCCCGCGAGCTCGGCCTGACGAAGTCCGCGATCTACCACCACGTGCCGAGCAAGGAGCACCTGCTCGCCGCGGCGCTGGACGAGGCCCTCGACGCGCTCAGCAGCCGCGGTCGACCGCCATCGCCGCCACGAGCGACCAGCCCGCGGAGACCGGCTGCGGACCGCCATCCGCTCGTCGGTGGAGATCCTGGTCGACCACCTCCCGGCGGTGACCCTGTTGCTGCGCGTACGCGGGAACAGCGAGGTCGAGCAGGCCGCCCTCGACCGGCGCCGGGCCATCGACGACGCGCTCGCTGAGCTGGTCCGCGACGCCGTACGCGAAGGAAGTCTCCGCGACCGACATCGAGCCCGAGCTGATCAGCCGGCTGCTGTTCGGGATGGTGAACTAGCTGGTCGAGTGGTACCACCCCGACGGCGCGGTCGACGCCGCCGTGCTCGCCGACGCGATCACCGGGATCGCCTTCGACGGGCTGTCGACAGGCGCTGATCACGCCCGGTCAGGCGTCGAAGTCGACGGTGACCTCGTCGGTGACCGGGAGCGTCTGGCAGGTGAGCACGAAGCCGCGCGCGACCTCGTCGTCGTCGAGCGCGTAGTTGCGGCACATCTCGACCTCGCCGTCGACGACGTGTGCCCGGCAGGTGCCGCAGACGCCGCCCTTGCAGGCGAACGGCAGGTCGTTGCGGGTCGCTGCGGCGCCGTCGAGGATCGTCGTCGCGCGGGGCATCGGCGCCGTCGTGGTGCGGCCGTCGAGCGACGATGGTGACGTCGCTGACGTCACCCTCGACGACCGGCTCGGCTGCCGAGCTCGGGCGGCGGCTCGTCGACGTAGAACAGCTCGAAGTGCACCCTGTCGGCCGGGACACCGAGCTCGCCGAGCACCTCGCGGGCGTCGGCGATCAGGCCGAACGGGCCGCACAGCCAGACGTGGTCCACGTCCGCCGAGGGCACCAGCACGGAGAGCAGTCGGCGCAGCCGGTCGGCGTCGAGCCGGCCGGAGAACAGCTCGACGTCGCGGGGCTCGCGGGACAGCACGTGCACGAGCTCGAGCCGCGGGCCGTAGCGGTTCTTCAGGTCGCCAGCTCCTCGGCGAACATCACCGGGTGTTGTGTGCCGGTTGCCGTAGAGCAGCGTCACCTGCGGAGTCGGGGTTGCGCAGCACCGTCGACGCGATCGAGAGCATCGGCGTGATGCCGGAGCCGGCCGCGATGCACAGGTGCCGCCCGGCCAGGTCGCCGGGTCGGCCGCGAAGGTGCCGCTGGGCGTCTGCACCTCGATCACGTCGCCGGGCTTCACGTCGTGGATCAGCCAGCGGGAGAACAATCCCTCCGGGATCTCGCGTACGCCGATGCGCGGCGCTGCGCCGGCCGGAGCGCAGATCGAGTAGGAGCGGCGGTGCTCGACGCCGTCGATGATGCGACGCAGCGTCAGCGACTGACCGGCGTCGAAGTCGAACTCGTCGCGCAGGTCGTCGGGAACCACGAACGTGACGCGGCCGAGTCGTCGGTGAGGGGCTCGACCGTCGGCCACGGTCAGCGGGTGGAAGGTGCCGCGGCCCATTCAGATCTCCTTGATGTGCTCGAACGGCTCGAGGCAGTCAGCGCAGTGGTAGAGCGCCTTGCAGGCCGTCGGCCCGAACTCGGAGGTCGAGGCGGACGTCGGCGCTGCCGCACCGTGGGCAGTCGATCGCGCGGCGGTCGGGGGCAGGGTGAGCGGGATCGGGCCCGTGGCTCGGCGCCGGGCCGGGCGGCGGAGAGCCGTGTGCCGCGAGCGCGTGCGCGACCGTTCTCGGTGATCCAGTCGCTGGACCAGGCCGGGCTGAGGCTGACCTTCACGTCGACATCGGCGAAGCCGGCATCGTGCAGGGCGTGGACCAGGTCGTCGCGCATGGTCGGCCATGGCCGGGCAACCGGAGTAGGTCGGCGTGATGGTGACCGTCACGTGCGTCGCCGTCCACGTCGACGTCGCGGAGCACGCCGAGGTCGACGAGGGTCAGCATGGGCATCTCGGGGTCGGTGATCCGTCGGCGGACGCGGTGGCCGCGCACCGCCGAGCCGTACTCACCACTGGCCCATCGGGTGGGCGCGGGCGACGACCTGCATCTCGGCGAGCAGGTGGCCCATCGCCTCGGTGTGCTGGCCCTCTCGGCCGAGCGGACGAGTCCCCGGCGGAGGGAGGGCCGGCCGCTCGACGCCGCTCGTCGCGAAGACCTGCTCGATCACGGCGTCGACCTCGTCCGCGAGCGTGCCGGGGTCGACCCCGAGGCCTGCTCGGCGGCGACGGTCTCGATCGTGTGGCAGCGGGACAGCTCGGCGTACATCGGCCAGACGGTCGTCGAGCCCGGCGACGAGCCTGCGGCGCGACTCCTCGGTGCCCGGGCCAGCGTGACGAACCAGCGACCGGCGTAGTCGCGGTGGTAGGTGAGCTCCTTGACGCCCTTCGCCGCGATGGCGGCGAGCACGGGGTCGACGCTGGTCGTCAGTCGCTGGAGCAGCGCGAGCCGGTGGCTGGCGAAGAGCAGGAGTCGCGCGATGGTGACGGCGAAGTCGCCGTTGATCGCCTCGACGTAGCGGACGTTGCGGAAGGCCGCCTCGTCGCGGAAGAACGCCAGCGCATCCTCGGGCGGGACGGGCGAGCCCTCGGGCAGCACCGGCACCACCGACGGGTCAGCCGCCGAGGCGCGCGCGAGCAGCAGCCGCGCCTGGCCGAGCAGGTCGAGCGCGATGTTGGCGAGCGCGATGTCGTCCTCGAGGTCGGGCGCGTTGCTCGTCCACTCCGAGAGCCGGTGGGCGTAGATGAGTGCGTCGTCGCCGAGCATCAGGCAGTAGGCCGCCAGGGCGGCGCCGTCGACGCCGGCGGGGATCGTGGTGTCGACACCCGCGAGCGGGTCTTCGAAGTCCGTGCCGAAGGCCCATTGCGAGGCGTCGCCGACCGAGCAGGCCGTCGTAGACGGAGTCGTGTCGTCGTCGTAGAGGTCGAGGTCGTGTGCTGTTCATCACATGTGGGGTACGTCGTCGGGGATGGCGTAGAAGGTCGGGTGCCGATAGACCTTGTCGCCGGCGGGTGCGAAGAGCGGGTCCTTCTCGTCGGGGCTGGACGCGACGATCAGGTCGGCGCGGACGGCCCAGATGCTGACGCCCTCGTTGCGGCGGGTGTAGACGTCGCGAGCGTGGCGCAGCGCCATCTCGTCGTCGGCCGCGTGGAGTGAGCCGACGTGGACGTGGTTGAGGCCGCGCTTGCCGCGGACGAAGATCTCGTAGAGGGGCCACTCGGGCTGGACGGTCACTTGGTCTCCTCGGTCACGCATGGCGCTGGCGCAGCCGCTCAACAGCGGTAGTCGCCTGCTCAACCAGCGAGATGCGGCGAAGGCGGTGGCCGCTTCCCGCACCCACGCACCCTCGTCGTGGGCGCGTTTGCGGTGAGCGATGCGCTGGGCGTTGCAGGGGCCGGAGCCCGAGACGACGGCCGCGAACTCGTCCCAGTCGGGCTGGCCGAAGTCGTGGTGTCCCCGCTCCTCGTTCCACACCAGGTCGGGGTCGGGCAGTGTGACGCCGAGCGCCTCGGCCTGCGGCACGGACATGTCCACGAACTTCTGGCGGAGGTCGTCGTTGGTGTCGCGCTTGATCCCCCACGCCATCGACTGCGCCGTGTTGGGCGACTCGGCGTCGGGCGGGCCGAACATCATCAGCGCCGGCCACCAGAACCGGTCGACCGACTCCTGCACCATCGCGCGCTGCTCGTCGGTGCCACTCATCATCGTCATCAGCAGCTCGAAGCCCTGGCGCTGGTGGAAGGACTCCTCCTTGCAGATGCGGATCATCGCCCGCCCGTAGGGGCCGTAGGAGGTCCGGCACAGCGGCACCTGGTTGCAGATCGCGGCGCCGTCCACGAGCCAGCCGATGGTGCCGACGTCGGCGTAGGACAAGGTCGGGTAGTTGAAGATCGAGGAGTACTTCTGCTTGCCGTCGATCAGCTTCTGGGTCAGCTCGCCGCGAGTGACGCCGAGGGTCTCGGCGGCGGAGTAGAGGTAGAGCCCGTGGCCGGCCTCGTCCTGCACCTTGGCCAGCAGGATCGCCTTGCGGCGCAGGCTCGGGGCGCGGGTGAGCCAGTTGCCCTCGGGCTGCATGCCGATGATCTCGGAGTGCGCGTGCTGGGCGACCTGACGCACGAGGGTGGCGCGGTACTTCTCGGGCATCCAGTCGCGCGGCTCGATCCGGTCGTGGTGCTCGATGGTGCGCTCGAAGTCGGCTTCCAGAGCTGTCCGTCACCGCTGAGTTCCTCCACCATGCGTGCATTTACAGACCGATCGGTCGGTAATAGTCTGACAGCGGTGACCGACGCCGACTGCGCAACCAACGTCTGAAATGCTCGGCAGCTCAGATATACGTGCGGGACCTGGTTCCGCGCCACCGACGAGGGCCAGCCCCTCCTCGATGCATCCACCGGCGAGGAGGTCGCCCGGATCTCCTCGACCGGTCTCGACCTGGCCGCCATGACAGCCCATGCGCGCGACGTGGGCGGGCCCGCGCTGCGGGCCATGACCTTCCACGAGCGCGCCGCCGCCCTCAAGGCGATGGCGAAGATGCTCGGCGAGCACAAGGACGAGTTCTACGCGCTCTCCGCCCGCACCGGCGCGACCCAGCGCGACTCGATGGTCGACATCGACGGCGGCATCGGGACGGTGTTCGCGATCGCCTCGAAGGGCACCCGCGAGCTCCCGAACGACACCGTCGTGCTTGACGGCCAGCCCGAGCGGCTGGGACGCGAGGGCACCTTCCTCGGACAGCACGTCTACACGTCGCGCCCCGGCGTCGCCGTACAGATCAATGCGTTCAACTTCCCGGTCTGGGGCATGCTGGAGAAGCTCGCACCGGCCTTCATCGCCGGCCTGCCGACCATCGTCAAGCCCGCGAGCCAGACGGCCTACGTCACCGAGGCTGTCGTACGCCGCATCATCGACTCTGGCCTCCTGCCGGAGGGGACCCTTCAGCTGCTGTGCGGGTCGCCCGCAGGGCTGCTCGACGAGCTCGGCGCGCAGGACTCGGTGTCGTTCACCGGCTCGGCGTCGACAGGTGCGCACCTGCGCCAGCACGCGTCCGTGCTGCACGGCGGCGTCCAGCTCGGCGTCGAGGCCGACTCCCTCAACTGCTCGATCCTCGGCACCGACGTGGGCCTCGACGACCCGGAGTTCGAGCTGTTCGTCAAGGGCGTCGTCGCCGAGATGACGGTCAAGGCCGGTCAGAAGTGCACGGCGATCCGACGCGTGATCGTGCCCTCCGAGATCGCCGACGACGTGGTTGCCGCGATCTCGGCGCGACTGGCGAAGATCACCGTCGGCGACCCCGCCAGCGACGAGCGTGCGGATGGGTGCGCTCGCCTCGCTCGCCCAGCGCGACGAGGTGCGCAAGGCGGTCGCAGGCGCTGCGCGCATCGGCCGAGATCGTCTTCGGCGACCCCGACATGGTCGAGGTGGTCGACGGCGATGCCGAGACCGGCGCCTTCATGTCACCGGTCCTGCTGCGCGCCCACCCCGGCGCCAGCGAGCCGCACGACATCGAGCCCTTCGGACCGGTCGCGACAGTGCATCTCGTACGCCGACCTCGACGACGCCGTCGCCCTGGCGGCCCGCGGCCAGGGCAGTCTCGTCGGGTCGATCGTCACCCACGACCCCGCGGTCGCGCGCGCCCTGACCCTCGGACTCGCGCCGTGGCACGGCCGCCTGCTCGTGCTCGACCGGACGAGCGCCGCCGAGTCGACCGGCCACGGTTCCCCGCTGCCGGTGCTGGTCCACGGCGGCCCCGGTCGCGCCGGCGGCGGCGAGGAGCTCGGCGGCATCCGGGCCGTGCTGCACCACATGCAGCGCTCGGCGATCCAGGGCTCCCCCGACATGATCACGGCGATCACCGGTCAGTGGATCACCGGCTCGACCCGCACCGAGACGCCCGTGCACCCGTTCCGGAAGAGCCTGGCCGACCTCGCGATCGGCGACACGATCAGCTCTGCCGGCCGCACCGTCACGCTGGCGGACATCGATCACTTCGCGGAGTTCACCGGCGACACGTTCTATGCGCACACCGACGAGGAGGCGGCGCAGAAGAACCCGCTGTTCGGCGGGATCGTGGCGCACGGCTACCTCGTCGTCTCGCTCGCGGCCGGCCTCTTCGTCGATCCCGACCCGGGCCCGGTGCTCGCCAACTTCGGCGTCGACCGGCTCCGGTTCCTGACCCCGGTCAAGGCCGACGACACGATCCAGGTCACGTTGACGGTCAAGCAGATCACCCCGCGCTCCAACGCCGACTACGGCGAGGTCCGCTGGGACGCGACGGTCGTCAACGGCCTCGGCGAGCCGGTGGCGACGTACGACGTGCTCACGCTGGTCGCGAAGACCTGGCCGCCCGAGGAATGAACATCCGTCATCGGGCCCGCAGCTCGGCGTCGGTGAGGTCGGTGAGAAACATGTGCCCCGGCGCATGGGTGATGGCGAACGGAGGACGCGACGCCATGATCGCGGCCTGCGGTGTCACCCCGCAGGCCCAGAAGACCGGAACCTCGCCGGCGCGGATCTCCACCGGGTCGCCGAAGTCCGGGTTGTCCAGGTCTGCGATCCCGAGTCCGGCGGGATCGCCGACGTGCACGGGTGCCCCGTGGACGGCCGGCACTGCGGCCGTGACCCTGACGGCGTCGGCGACCTGGTCGGCCGGGATCGGTCTCATCGAGACGACGAGGTCGCCGTGCAGCCTCCCTGCCGGACGTGTCGGGCGGTTGGTGCGGTACATGGGCACGTTGACGTCCTGTTCGACATGCCGCACCGGTATCCCGGCCTGCTGAAGACCCGCTTCGAAGGTGAAGCTGCACCCGATCAGGAAGGTGACGAGGTCCGCGCGCCAGGCATCGACGAACGTCGTTCGGCTCCTCGACCAGCTCTCCGTGGCGCCAGATCCGGTATCGAGGAAGGTCGGTGCGAAGGTCAGCGGTTGGTGCCAGTGGTGTCGTCCAGGATCCGGGCTCTGTCACGTCGAGCACCGGGCATGGCTTGGGGTTGCGCTGGGTGAACAGGAGGAGGTCGTAGGCCAGCTCTCGGGGGACGCTGACGAGGTTGGCCTGGGCGTATCCGTCGGCCACCCCGGCGGTGGGCTGCGCCAGGCCGGCGCGGTAGGCCGCTCTGCTTGCCGCCGGGCTCGAGGCGCGATCGGGTGTCGTCCTGTGAGGGCTGTCCATGGTCATGACGTCACCTCGTCGTGTGGGAGTGGAAGAGCTGCAGTGATCCACGACACTAACGATTGTTGAACAATCCCACAAGAGGGTGAAACCACAGACCTGGCTGCAACGGGACTCCGCCGAGGAGTAGGTTGCGGCCGTGACCACAGGCGTGCAGCGGGCGATCGGGATCGTCGTGCTTCTCGCCGCGGGGATGGTGAGCCTGCCCGTGGCGGCCTACTTCCTCGACGGCCGCTCCACCGAGAACTGGATCGTGCCCGCCCAGCTCGTGGCGATGGCGATCGTGGGCGCCGCGGTCGCCGTCGCCCTCCCGGCACTGGCCCCGGCGGGCGCCCCGTCTCGTCGACGAGCGGTGACCGGCGTCTGGTGGGGGCTGCTCGCGGCCCTGGTCGGCGTGGCGATCTTCTGGTTCCTGCTCAACGGTCTCGGCGGTGCCTGACGCAGCGTCACCGGGGGTCGCAGGCAGACCACGCAACCGCAGCCTGCCTGACGTCAGGTAGTTTCCTCGCCCGGGCTTGCATCCCTGCGAGCACGGGGCACACTGGAACAACACGGCCAAACCGTAGGAGATGAGTGCCGTGATCACTCTCGGGCACGACCTCGACAGCATCCACCACGACCTCGAGCACCGTCTCGCCCAGGCCTCCGCGGCGCGGCCCGACGTGCGACATCCACGGGACCACTACGGCGCGATCGACACGTTCCTCGCGGTGGCCAGTCGCCACAACGCCGGCATGGTCGACGCGATCGCGCCGCTCGTCCACCGCCTTCCTGGCGGCCATGACCTGGCCGTCGACTTCGTGCACGCCAGCCGGCACTACGAGGAGGCGCTCGCACAGGTCAAGGCCAAGCTCTACGGCTCGACGTACGCGGTCCGGCGTGGCTGGCCGTCGATCTGGCAGGAGGTGCGCCACGAGTTCGACACCGTCGCAGCCCTGGAGCGACGCCTCGTCGAGACGCTGCTGGACGAGCCGTCGACCGACGACCTGGCGACGCGCCTGCACCACGCCACGCTGAAGGCACCGACCCGTCCGCACCCGTTCATCCCGCACCAGGGCGTGCCGGGTCACGTCGCGCGGATGGTCGCGCGGCGGATCGACCAGTTCTGGGACAGCGCCGAGGGCCGGATGGTGCCCGAGCCGGTCCGCCATCACGACCGGGACCACCAGGGCAGGATCACGCAGTACCTCCTGGCCGATCCGCACCTGCCGGAGGACTGAGCACGATGCGTCAGGAGGGGTTCTCCGGCGCGCGGTAGCGGTGCGCCCAGGGCTGGGCGTCCTCGAGCTGAGCCGCGAGACGCAGCAGCTCACCGTCGGAGCCGAGACGCCCGACGAGCTGGACTCCGAGCGGCAGGCCCGTCGACGTCCAGTGCAACGGCACCGAGATCGCCGGCCGGCCCGTCAGGTTGGCCAGCTGTGTGTAGGGGACCCAGCCGAGGTTCTCGCTGATCATCTGGTCGAGGATGCCGCTCGCGTTGAGCACCCTGCCGGCCCGGACCTTGGCCACTACCCGCGAGGCTCGCTGCAGCGCGGGCGGGGTCACCGTCGAGTGCACTTCCAGTGGCGGCTTCGCCAGTGTCGGCGTCAGGAAGTAGTCGTAGGACTGGTGGAAGCCGGCGAGGGCGTGGACGTAGGACGTGACGTTGGCGAGCGAGGCGAGCAGGGGCGCAGCACCGTTCGCCCGGCCGATCTCGGCCATGGCCAAGGTGTCGGACTCGAAGTCGGCGTTGCCCGCACCGGTGCGCCGCTTGATGTCGCGGACCTGGCCGTAGACCTGGCCGAACCAGATGGTGAGGAAGTCGCGGGCCAGTGCCTCGTCGTCGTGCGGCGGGTCCACTTGCTCGACCTCGTGGCCCAGCTGGACCAGCAGCTCGGCTGCCCCCTCGACGGCCGCGATCGCTTCCGGGTCGGGGTGCGCGTTGATCGCGGAGGAGGCCGACCAGCCGATGCGCAGCCTGCCCGGAGCGGTGCGGATCTGCTCGACGAACGAGACGTCGTGGCCTGGGCCCTGGTAGTCGGACAGCGGGTCGGGCGCGATGATCGCGTCGAGCAGTCCGGCGCTGTCACGCACCGTCCTCGACACGACGCCCTGGGTCACCATCCCGAACATGACCTCGCCGGTCTGCGGGCCGTAGGGGCCGAGGCCGCGGCTGAGCTTGAGGCCGACGAGACCGTTGCACGCCGCCGGAATGCGCACCGAGCCGCCACCGTCGTTGGCACCCGCGGCGGGAACGATCCCCGCGGCCACCGCGGCGCCGGAGCCGCCCGACGAACCGCCCGGGGTGTGCGCCGTGCTCCACGGGTTGCGGGCCGGGCCGAGAAGCTCGGACTCGGTGACGCCCTTGGCGCCGAGCTCGGGAGTGTTCGTCTTCCCGAACACCACCAGCCCCGCGTCGAGGAAGCGCTGGGTGACCAGCGCGTGCCGGTCGGCGATCTCGTGGCGAAGCGCCCGGCACCCGCTCGTCGTGGGAAGCCCGGCGTACTCCTGACCGAGGTCCTTGACCAGGAACGGCACTCCGGCGAAGGGGCCGGCGAGGTCGGGATCGGCGGCCCGGGCGTCGGCGTCGCCGTCGATGTTGCGCACGATCGCGTTCAGCCTCGGGTTGAGCTGGTCGCGGCGGGCGCGGGCCAGCGCCAGCAGCTCGGCCGCTGTGACCTCCTTCGTCCGGACGAGCTCGGCGAGGGCGGTGGCGTCGTGCTCGACGTACTCATCAGGGCGCATGATGGCGAGAGTAGGGCCGTCAGCCGAGGTCGGCCAGCACCTCGCGAGCGGCGCGCTGGCCGGCGTCGACCGCGCCCTCCATGTAGCCGCTCCACTGGAGGGCGGTCTCGGTCGCGGCCCACTTGATCGGGCCGATCGGCTCGGAGAGCGACGCACCGAAGTGGATCCACCCGCACGGTCCGGGGTTGGCGTTGTAGCAGCCACGGGTCCACTCGCGATCGACCCAGGCACCCTCGACGATCAGCTCCGGCTTCGCAGCGCGCGGCCCGAAGTGCCGGCCGAGCTCGTCGCGCAGGGCGGCCTGCCGTTGCTCCTCCGGCCAGCGCCCCTCGACACGGGCGTTCTCGCCCTCGAGGAACGCCAGGATGATGCCCGGACCATTCGTCTCCTCGGGCATGCAGGAGTCGTTGGACATCCGGGCCGGGCCGGCGTCGGAGATGAACTGCGCGTTCAGGCCTTCGTCGCGCCAGAACGGCTCGTCGTAGATCACGAACGACTTGTGCGCCGACGCCTGCGGCATCCGCTGCGTGAGCTGGTCGCGTACGCCGGTCAGCGGTGGGTCGTACATGATCCGGCCGGCCAGGGTCGGCGCGAGCGCGACGATGACCTGCTTCGCCTTCGCCACCACTCCCCCGCGGCAGGTCACGGTCACGACGTCACCGGCCACGTCGATCGTCAGCACCGGCGCATCGAGGATCACCCGGTCGACCGAGCTCGTCGGCGATCCGCTGCGGGATCTGCGCGGTGCCGCCGACGAACCGCTTCGTCTGCGCACCACCCTCCGACTCGCTCAGCAGGTCGGCGGTGACGCCGCACGTGACCACGTTGACGAGCAGCCCGAGCAGCGACACCTCGACGGTCGGCACGGCGAGGATCCCGACCGTGCAGATCTCCATCAGCTCGCGGCCGAGCGGTGACAGGCCCTGCTGGTCGTACCACTGCCCCACCGAGATCCGGTCCCACTCGTCCGCCTTCGGCGCCAGCCACGGAGCGGCGACGTCGACGGTCTCGGCCATCGCGTCGAGCTCGCGCAGGACTCGGTCGACGTGCTCGAGATCTTCCTGGTACGCCGCGTGGAACTCGTCGCCGCGCAGGATCCGGCCGCCGAACTCGTAGGACGTGTCGCCGTCCTCGAACTGCTGGTAGAGCCCGATCCCGAACTCCGCGGCCAGCGCCTCCATCCGGTGGTGGGTGTCGCCGATCCACTGCGCGCCGAGCTCGAGGAAGACGCCGGGCATCGGCTCCTCGGTGAGGATCCGCCCGCCGACGCGGTCGTTGGCCTCCAGCACGAGCGGCTCGCGGCCGGCCCTGAGCACCTCGCGCGCGGCCACCAGCCCGGAGAGCCCGGCCCCCACGATGATCACGTCCGCCTCGTGCGCTGCCCGCTGTCGCATGCCGGCGTAGACCCTCATGACTCGAAGCCCAGCCCCATCTTGTCGAGCGTGCGCAGCCACAGGTTGCGCTGGCCGCCGTTGCGATCGGCGGCCGCGATCGCCATCCGGGTGGCGGTGATGGCGCCGTAGCGGATCGGCTCGGGCGGGAACGGCATCGGCTTGCTGCGCACCATCTCCAGCCGGGTCCGTTCGGTGTCGAGTCCGTCGACCAGGTCGAGGAGCACGCGCGCGCCGAAGCGGCTCGCGCCGACGCCGAGGCCGGTGTAGCCGGCGACGTAGGCCAGCCGGTCGGCGTACGCCGTGCCCCAGAAGGCCGTGAAGCGGCTGCACGTGTCGATCGCGCCGCCCCAGCGGTGCGTGAAGGCGAGGCCGTCGAGCTGCGGGAAGGTCTCGAAGAACTGCTCCGCGAGCAGCTTGTACGTCGAGGGTCGCTGGTCGTACTCCGCGCGCACCTTGCCGCCGTAGTGGTAGACCGCGTCGTAGCCGCCCCAGAGGATCCGGTTGTCGGCGGTGAGCCGGTAGTAGTGGAACTGGTTGGCGGCATCCGCGAGCCCCTCGCGACCCTGCCAGCCGATCGCCGCCAGCTGGTCCGGGCTCAGCGGCTCGGTGACGAGCGCATAGTCGTAGACCGGCACGACGTAGTGGCGCAGCCGCTTGAGCAGGCCGGTGAACACGTTGGTCGCGAGCACGACCCGCCGGGCGCGCACCGCGCCGAGGTCGGTCCGCAACCGCATCCCGGCGCCGTCCTTGGCGATGTCGGTGACCTGCGTGTGCTCGTGGATGCGCACCCCGAGGTCGAGGCACGCCTGCTTCAAACCCCAGGCCAGCTTGGCCGGATGCACCATCGCGACGCCGTCGGGGTCATGGACGGCGGCGAGGTACGTCGGAGAGTCGACGCGCGCCCGGGCCTGGTCGGCGTCGAGGAACTCCCACGATCCCGCCGTGCTCGTTGACGAGCTCGGCCAGCTCGCGGAGGTCGTCGACCTGCCACGGCGCGGTGGCGAAGTCGAGCTCACCGGTGCGCTCCCACTCCGCGTCGATGTGGTGGCGGGTGAGCGTCTCCTCGATCCCGGCCAGGTTCTCCCGACCCATCCGCTGCAACACGTCGAACTCACCCGCGAACCGGTCCAGACCGTTGGCCTCCCCGTGCGTGAGGCTCGCGGCACAGAACCCGCCGTTGCGACCCGATGCCGCCCAGCCGACCTCGTTCCCCTCGAGCACGAGCACGTCGCGGGACGGGTCGTCCTCCTTGGCCTGCAGGGCGGCCCAGAGACCGGTGTAGCCGCCACCCACCACGACCAGATCGGCCGTCGTCTCCCCGATCAGCGCCGGCGCCGGCGCCGGCCGCGCAGCGTCGGCCAGCCAGAACACGGTCGGCTCGGCGTGGGCCAGGGCGGCAACCGCACGGGAGGTCATCGCGCCATCGTAGGGGTGGGCGGCGCCGTACGACGTGCGAAAAATTGACCATTCAAGGTCCTGTCCAGCGCACCCTCGCGGGCTTACAGTCTGCTCACTCGGGAGACGCACCACGACACACCGACGCTGCTACACCGACCAGGAAGGTGCGACGTCATGGCGACCTCGGCCCGTGAAGAACCCGCTTCGCACGACCTGAGTCCCGGCAAGGGCCTCAACCAGGACTCGCTCACCTTCGCCGGCACCCTGGCGATCGGCCTCGCCTCCGTCGCGCCGGCCTACTCGCTCGCGGCCACGCTCGGGTACGTCGTCATCGGGACCGGCGTGCTCGCACCGGTCGCCGTCATCCTCGGTTTCATCCCGATGCTCCTCACTGCGTTCGCCTACCGCGAGCTCAACAAGGTGATCCCCGACTGCGGCACGACCTTCACGTGGGTGACGAAGGCGTTCGGCCCGCGCACCGGCTGGTTCAGCGGCTGGGTGCTGACGCTCGCCGGGGTCATCGTGCTGGCCAACCTCGCGCAGGTCGCGGCGCAGTACTCCTACTACCTCTTCGGCGCAGACGACCTCGCGAGCAGCACCTTCTGGGTGACGGTGCTCGGCGTCATCTTCATCGCCGCGATGACCTACGTGTCGTTCCGCGGGATCGAGATCGCGAACTGGCTGCAGAACGTGCTCGTCGGGATCCAGTACGTCGCGCTGGCGGTGCTCGTCTTCGCGGCGCTCTTCGCCGTGTTCGGCGGCGATCGACCCGACACCGCCATCGACATCTCGGCGTCGTGGTTCAACCCGCTGGAGTACTTCAAGGAGGGCGGCGGCGGCTGGGGTGCCCTGACGGAGGGCATGATCCTGATGGTCTTCATCTACTGGGGCTGGGACACGATCCTCTCGCTCAACGAGGAGACGAAGGACAGCGCCAACACTCCCGGGAAGGCGGCGGTCGCCGCGACGCTGATCCTGCTGGCGACGTACCTCCTGACCACCGTCGCGTCCGTGTCCTACGCGGGCGTCGGCACCACCGGGATCGGGCTCGGCAACGAGGACAACGCCGACGACGTCTTCAGCGTGATCGGCGCGGAGGTGCTCGGCAGCTGGGACTGGATCGTCATCCTCGCGGTGCTCGTCTCCGCCGTCGCGTCGACGCAGACCACGATCCTGCCCGCCGCCCGCGGGACGCTCGCGATGGGCATCTACCGCGCGATCATGTCGCCGTTCGCGAAGACCCACCCGCGTTACCTCACGCCGTCGGTGTCGACCCTCTTCATCGGGACGGCCGCGACGGTGATCTACGTGCTGCTCAGCCTGATGGGCGAGAACGTGTACGGCGACGTGCTGCTCGCGATCGGGCTGATGATCGCCTTCTACTACGGGATCACGGCCTATGCGTGCGTGTGGTACTTCCGCGGGGACATCCGGCGCGGCGGGAAGGCGCTGTGGACCAAGGGCATCCTGCCGCTGCTCGGCGCGCTGATCCTGACGTTCGCGTTCTTCAAGTCCGCGATCGACATGCTGTCGTCCGACTACGGCTACCTCGGCGGCTGGACCGTCCCCGGCACCAGCTGGGAGATCGGCAGCGTCTTCCTCTTCGGCATGGGCTCGATCCTGGCCGGCCTGCCGATCATGTGGCTGATCTCCCACCGCTCCGAGCAGGAACCGTTCTTCGCCGGCGAGACCCTCCACCGCGACACCCCGGTCGAGGCTCCGGACTAGAAGGGATCCCCTGCGCGAGTGGGGAACCAGATCGGGCCTGATCGGGGCGTCGGCCCCGATTTCGTTCCCCGGCATGCGAGTTGGGGAACCGAATCGGGGCGTACGCCGACGACGACCCCGATTGCGTTCCCCATCCGCGGGCTGGCCAGCGGCGGGGTCAGCCCTCGAAGCCGTGGTGCTGCATCACGTGCTTGATGCGCGTGTAGTCCTCCATGCCGTACATCGAGAGGTCCTTGCCGTAGCCGGAGTGCTTGAAGCCGCCGTGCGGCATCTCGGGCACGAGCGGGATGTGGGTGTTGATCCAGACGCAGCCGAAGTCGAGGCGGGCGGCCATCCTGGCGGCCGTGGAGGCGTCACTGGTCCAGACCGATGAGGACAATCCGTAGACCGAGTCGTTGGCCATCCGCAGGCCCTCGTTCTCGTCGCCGAACTTCTGGACGGTCAGCACCGGGCCGAAGATCTCGGTCTGGATCAGCTCGTCGTCCTGCTTGAGGTCGGCGATCACGGTGGGCTCGTAGAAGTAGCCGTCGCGGTCAACGCGGTGCCCACCGGTGGCGATGCGGGCGTGGTCGGGCGCGCGGTCGACGAGGCCGGAGATGTGGCCGAGCTGGTTGGCGTTGTTGATCGGGCCGAAGAGGATGTCCTCGTCCTTGGGGTCCCAGCCCGTACGCGCCTCGCTGGCCGCCTTCGTGAGGGCGGCCGTGAACTCGTCGTACACCCCGGCCTGGACGATCACCCGCGTCGCGGCGGTGCAGTCCTGGCCGGCGTTGAAGAGGCCGGCCGTGGAGATGCCCTCGACCGCGGCCGCGATGTCGACGTCGTCGAAGACCACGACCGGGGCCTTGCCGCCGAGCTCGAGGTGGGCGCGCTTGAGGTCCTCCGCGGCCGCGCTGGCGACCGCCATGCCGGCGCGGGTCGAGCCGGTGATCGAGACCAGCTGCGGGACCTTGTGACGGGTGAGCGCGGCGCCGGTGTCGCGGTCGCCGGTGACCAGGTTGCAGACCCCGGGCGGGAAGATGTCCTGCATCTTCTCCACCATCCACACCGACGAGGCGGGGGTGGTGTCGGACGGCTTCAGCACCACCGTGCAGCCGGCCGCCAGCGCCGGGGCGAACTTCCACACCGCCATCATCATCGGGTAGTTCCACGGCGAGACCTGCGCGACCGGACCGACCGGCTCCCGGCGGACCGACGACGTGTAGCCCTTCATGTACTCCCCGGCCGAGCGCCCCTCGAGCACGCGCGCGGCACCGGCGAAGAACCGGATCTGGTCGAGCATCTGCGGCAGCTCCTCCGACATCGTGAGCGAGACCGGCTTCCCGGTGTTCTCGCACTCGATGCCCACGAGCTCCTCGCCGTGCTCCTCGATCACGTCGGCCAGCTTGAGCAACGCCTTCTGACGATCCCCCGGGGTGCTCCAGCGCCACGTCTCGAACGCTTTCGCCGACGCCGTGCACGCGAGGTCGACGTCGTGCTCGTCGGACATCGGCGCGGTCGCGTAGACGGCACCCGTCGAGGGGTTGATGATGTCCATCGCGGCGCCCGACGCCGAGGCCTGGACTTGGCCGTCGATGATGTTGTGGAAGGTCTTCTTCTCCGACACGTCAGCTCCCTCGTCAACGTTCCTTGCGCACCCGCGCAGTTGCGCTCAGGCTAGGCCGAACCACTGGGAGAGGGAACATACGATGGCGCAGCAGTTTGATGGGGTCACACACCCGCTGACACCGCTCACCGAGGACGAGTTCCGGGCCACGGCCGCGATCCTGCGCCGCGACCAGGCGCTCGACGGCTCCTGGCGGTTCGCCGGCATCGAGCTGTCCGAGCCGGCCAAGGCCCTGGTGAAGACCTGGGCGGCCGGCGACCCGATCCAGCGGTCCGCGTTCGCCGTACTCTGGAATCGCGAGAGCAACGAGGCAGCCGAGGCGCTCGTCGACCTGACCGGTGACCGCGTCACCTCCTGGACGATCGTGCCCGGCGCGACCCCCAACTTCACCGTCGACGAGTGGCACGACATGGACGTCGCGATGAAGGTGCACCCCGACGTGATCGCGGCACTGGCAGAGCGCGGCGTCACCGACATGAGCCTGGTGCTCTTCGACGCGTGGACCTACGCCAAGGCGCTGATGCCGCCGCAGTACGCCGACCGGCGGCTCGGCTGGTGCGACATCTGGGTCCGCAAGACGCCCAACGGCAACCCCTACGCGCACCCGGTCCCCGGCATGAAGCTGATCGTCGACATGAACACCTGCGAGCTGCTCGACATAGATCGCGGGCCCGACCCGGGGATGCCCGAGGTGAAGGGCGAGTACGTCCCGGCCGAGTGGGGCGGCGAGCAGCGCACCGACATCGCGGCGCTGCAGATCGTCCAGCCCGAGGGCGTCTCGTTCACCGTCGAGGGCGAGGAGCTGCGCTGGCAGAAGTGGTCGATGCGCGTCGGCTTCAACTACCGCGAGGGCGTGACCCTGCACGCGGTGAGCTACGACGGCCGCGACGTCGCCCACCGGATGTCGTTCGCCGAGATGATCGTCCCCTACCGCGACCCGTCGTTCGAGCACGTGCGCCGGACGGCGTACGACATCGGCGAGTGGGGGCTCGGCTTCATGACGACCTCGCTCGAGCTGGGCTGCGACTGCCTCGGCGAGATCACCTACCTCGACGCGACGCTGCACGACTCGCAGGGCGAGCCGTTCACGATCACCAACGCGGTCTGCATCCACGAGGAGGACAACGCGATCCTCTGGAAGCACGTCGACGAGCACGCCGGCGCCGAGGTGCGACGGATGCGTCGCTTCGTCGTCTCGTTCCACGCGACCGTCGCCAACTACGAGTACATCGTCTACTGGCGCTTCTACCAGGACGGCAACATCGAGTGCGAGGTCCGTGCGACGGGGATCATGGTGACGACGCCGTACGACCTCAGCGCGGGCGCGCCCCGCACGGGGACGAAGGTCGACAACGCGACGTACGCGCCCATCCACCAGCACTTCATCGTCGCCCGCCTCGACCTCGACGTCGACGGGCCCACGCAGACGGTGCTGGAGGTCGACTCCGAGGTCGTGCCGCTCGGACCGGACAACCCCCACGGGTTGGCGGTCCGCACCGTCGCGACACCCGTGCGGTCGGAGGCCGAGTCCGGCCGCGACTTCAGCTGGGAGCGGCAGCGCGGCTGGAAGGTGATCAACCCCAACGCGACCAACGCCCACGGCGACCACCCGGCGTACAAGCTCGTCCCGAGCGCCTCGATCCCGCCGTTCATGGAGGCCGGTACGCCGCAGTTCGAGCGTGCGCCGGTCATCGGCCACACCGTCTGGGTGACGGCCAACCACCCCGACGAGCGGTGGCCGGCCGGCGTCTATCCGACGCAGTCGACGACCGACGTCGGCGGCATGAGCGAGTGGATCGCCGACGACGAACCGCTCGAGGACGCCGACGTCGTGCTCTGGTACGTCTTCGGCATCCACCACGTGCCGCGGCCCGAGGACTGGCCGGTGATGCCGGCAGACACCGTCGCGTGGTGGCTCAAGCCGTTCGGGTTCTTCGACGAGAACCCGTCGCTCGACGTGCCGCCGTCACCGAAGATGTCCGGCTCCTGCTGCGCCGACGGTGAGTGCACCTGCCACTAGCTAACGGCCGCGCAGGTACAGGTTGACGGCCGCCGACGCGCGTACGTCGTCGCCGTTCGCCAACAGGTCGAGCAACGCGCCACGCAGCACCGCCAGGGCCAGGGTGCGCTCAGCGAGCCCCCGCTCGGTGTGCCGCACCCTGGGCGGCTGGGCGGCCGCCAGCACCTCGAGCCAGTCCTCGACCGTCTGCCGGGCGAAGCCGGACCACGGGCCGTCCGGATCGACCAGCGACTGCACGTAGGACTCCGCCCAGAGCACGAGCAGCGACCGGTGCTCGGCTGCGCAGAGCCAGGCCCAGGTGCGGCGCACGGCCTGCTCCAGGCTGTCACCCGAGACCGTCCCGTGCTCGTTCAGCATCTGCAGCTCGTCCTCCCGGGCGCGGGCCAGCAGTGCGCGCACCAGGCCGTCCTTGCTGCCGAACAGGTAGAGCAGCACCCGCGGACTGGAACCGATCGCCGCCGCGAGTGGCCGCAGCGACACGGCCGACAGTCCGCGGGCCAGGACGTAGGCGTAGGCGGCGTCGAGCAGCTCGGTCTGCCTGGCCGAGGGCGCTTGTGCGGGAGCATCCACGGTCGTAGCCTAGTGGCTACTGAAACAGTCGTGTCAGTGAGGCAGTGATGGTCGAGCAACCAATCGTGATCCGCCCCCTGGGCGAGCCCGGGGACCTGGGCTGGGTGGTGATGGCTCACGGCGAGGAGTACGCCGCCGAGTTCGGCTGGAACTCCGAGATGGAGGCCCTGATCGCACGGATCGTGGCCGACTACGCCACGTCGCCCGACGACCCGCGCCAAGGGGCCTGGATCGCAGAGCTGGACGGCGCACGGGTCGGTTGTGTGTTCTGCGTGGCGTCGGACGTGCCGACCGTCGCCCGGCTCCGGGTCCTACTGGTGACCCGCGAGGCTCGCGGCCACGGGCTCGGCAACCGGCTCGTGCGGGAGTGCATCGACTTCGCCACCCGGTGCGGCTACGAGCAGGTCACCCTGTGGACCAACGACGTTCTGACCTCGGCGCGCCGGATCTACGAGGCGGCCGGCTTCGTCCTGGTCGGCGAGGAGGAGCACCACAGCTTCGGCCAGGACCTGACCGGCCAGACCTGGACCCTGCAGCTGCAGCTGCAGCTGGCCACACCGATCGGTCAGCCTTCCTCCGCTGGTTGAGCAGCGAGGAACGAGCGTGTCGAAACCAAGGACGTCGCCTTGGTTTCGACACGGCGCTGGCGCGCCTGCTCAACCAGCGGCTCCCTCGTCCGCTGGCGCGCCTGCTCAACCAGCGGCTGCGTTCGACATACCGAAAGGTTCTGCTGTCCCATTTGGGCCGATACGACAGCAAAAACCCTCGGTTTGTAAGCCCATCAGCCCTTCGTCTCTGCTGGTCGAGCAGACGAGCGTAGCGAGGAAGCTCGAGACCAAGGACTATGCCGTGGACTCGGCACGGCGCTTGGCGCGCCTGCTCAACCAGCGGCGAGACTCAGTCAGCGGCGGCGAAGACGGACTCCAGGATGTCGAGACCCTCGGCGAGCAGGTGGTCGGGCATGGACAGCGGCGGCAGGAAGCGGAGCACGTTGCCGTAGGTCCCGCAGGTCAGCACGATCAGCCCCTGCTGGTGCGCGGCGGCGGCGACCGCCTTCAGGGCGGATCCGGGTTGGGCGTGGTGCCCTCGGTGACGAGCTCGACGGCGAGCATCGCGCCGCGGCCGCGGACGTCGCCGATGCGCGGGTCCTTGGCCTGCATGGCGCTCAGCCGCTCGTTCATCGTCTTCTCGATCGCGCGCGCACGCTCGACCAGGCCGTCGGCCTCGATGGTCTCGATGACGGCGAGGGCGGCGGCGCAGGCGATCGGATTGCCGCCGTACGTCCCACCCAGTCCGCCGACGTGCGGTGCGTCCATGATCTCGGCACGACCGGTGACCGCGCTGAGCGGCAGTCCGCCGGCGATGCCCTTGGCGGTGGCGATCAGGTCGGGCGCGACGCCCTCGTGCTCCATCGCGAACATCGCACCGGTGCGGGCGAACCCGGTCTGCACCTCGTCGGCGACGAAGACGACGCCGTTGGCGCGGCACCACTCGACGAGGGTCGGGAGGAAGCCGGGGGCGGGTACGACGAAGCCACCCTCACCGAGGATCGGCTCGATCACGAACGCCGCCAGGTTGTCGGCGCCGACCTGCTTCTCGATCTCGTCGATGGTGCGCCTCGCAGTCGCGACCCCATCGGTCGACCCGTCGCGGAACGGGTAGGACGCCGACGCGCGGTAGACCTCTCCGGCGAACGGACCGAAGCCACTCTTGTAGGGCATCGACTTGGCGGTCATCGCCATCGTCAGGTTGGTCCGCCCGTGGTAGGCGTGGTCGACGACCACGACCGCCTGCTTCTTGGTGTACTGCCGGGCGATCTTGACGGCGTTCTCGACCGCCTCCGCGCCGGAGTTGAAGAGGACGGACTTCTTCTCGAAGTCGCCGGGGGTGAGCCGGTTCAGCGCCTCGGCGACCCGCACGTAGCCGTCGTACGGCGTGATCATGAAGCACGTGTGGGTGAACGCCGCGACCTGCTCGGCGACCGCCTCGGCCACGCGCGGCGCGCTGTTGCCGACCGTCGTGACCGCGATGCCGGAGCCGAAGTCGATCAGCGAGTTGCCGTCGACGTCGACCACCACTCCCCCGCCGGCGGCGGTGACGTAGACGGGGAGCGTGGTGCCGACCCCGTTGGCGACGCTGGCGGTCTTGCGTGCGTGCAGCGCGACCGACTCGGGGCCGGGGATCGCGGTCACGATCCGGCGTTCCTGCGGCAGCTGCGGTCCTCCGACGGTCATGGCGTTCCCTCTCCCTGGTGCGGTGAGGGTGACGCTAGTCCTGAGGGGAAGCCGCGGCCAGAGGGTCAGGCGGCGGCCGCCGCGCTCCCCACCGGAGTGAGCGCGCCGCGCACCACGTCGAGGACGTCGCCGACGACGTGGACCGTCAGCGCCTCGAGGACGTCAGCGGGCACGTCGTCGAGGTCCGGTTCGTTGCGGAGCGGGACGAAGATCTCCGTCAGCCCGTTGCGCTGGGCCGCGAGCAGCTTCTGCTTCAGCCCGCCGATGGGCAGCACCCGACCGTTGAGCGTGACCTCGCCGGTCATGCCGACCTCCGACCGCACCGGCCGACCGGTGGCGAGCGACGTCAGGGCGGTGACCATCGTGATGCCGGCCGACGGGCCGTCCTTGGGGGTCGCACCGGCGGGCACGTGCACGTGGATCGACTTCTCGAAGAACGCCGGCTCGACACCGAGCTCGGCCGCATGGGCGCGGACGAACGACAGCGCGATCTGCGCCGACTCCTTCATCACGTCGCCGAGCTGGCCGGTCAGGGTCAGCCCCGCCTTGCCGTCGGAGGCGGACGCCTCGATGAAGAGCACGTCGCCGCCCAGCCCGGTCACGGCGAGTCCCGTCGCGACGCCCGGCACCGAGGTGCGCTCGTGCGCCTCCGGCGTGAACCGCGGTCGTCCGACCAGGTCCTTGAGGTCCGCGAGATCGACATCCACCCGCTCGGCGCCGGTCGCGAGACGGATCGCCGCCTTGCGCAGTGCCTTGGCGAGGAACCGCTCCATCTGCCGTACGCCCGCCTCGCGGGTGTAGTTGGCCGCGATCTCGCGCAGCGCGGCATCGGAGACCGTGACCTCGTCGGCGGTCAGCGCGGCACGTTCCAGCTGTCGGGGCAGCAGGAAGTCGCGGGCGATGGCGACCTTGTCGTCCTCGGTGTAGCCGTCGAGGGTGACCAGCTCCATCCGGTCCAGCAGCGCTGACGGGATCTGCTCGACCACGTTGGCCGTGGCGATGAACAGCACGTCGGACAGGTCCAGGTCGAGCTCGAGGTAGTGGTCGCGGAACGTGTGGTTCTGCGCCGGGTCGAGCACCTCCAGCAGCGCCGCGGCCGGGTCGCCCCGGTAGTCGGCACCGAGCTTGTCGACCTCGTCGAGGAGGACGACCGGGTTCATCGAGCCGGACTCCTTGATGGCACGCACGATGCGGCCGGGCAGCGCTCCGACGTACGTCCTGCGGTGGCCCCGGATCTCGGCCTCGTCGCGGACGCCACCCAGGGCGACACGGACGAACTTCCGGCCGAGCGCGTGGGCGACCGACTCGCCGAGCGAGGTCTTGCCGACACCGGGCGGACCGGCCAGGAGGATGACGGCGCCGGAACCCCGGCCACCGACGACCTGGAGCCCACGCTCGGCGCGACGGGCGCGCACGGCGAGATATTCAACGATCCGCTCCTTGACCTCGTCGAGGCCGTGGTGGTCGGCGTCGAGCACGGCGCGCGCCGCGACGACATCGGTGGAGTCGTCGGTGGTGACGTGCCACGGCAGCTCGAGCACGGTGTCCAGCCAGGTCCGGATCCAGGCGGTCTCCGGGCTCTGGTCGCTGGAGCGCTCGAGCTTGTCGACCTCGCGCAGCAGTGCCTCGCGCACCGCGTCCGGCACCTCGGCGGCCTCGACCCGGGCGCGGTAGTCGTCCGAGCCGTCCGGCTCACCCTCGCCGAGCTCCTTGCGGATCGCGGCGAGCTGCTGGCGGAGCAGGAACTCGCGCTGGCTCTTCTCCATCCCCTCGCGGACGTCCTCGCCGATCTTGTCGGTGAGCTCGGACTCGGCGAGGTGGTCGCGGGTCCAGCCGATCAGGGTCTCGAGACGGGCCTCGACGTCGGGGTTCTCGAGCAGCTCGCGCTTGCGGTCCGCGGAGAGGTACGGCGCATAGCCGGCGGCGTCCGCGATCGCGCTGGGGTCGGACATCTGGTGGACCTGGTCGATGACCTGCCAGGCCTCGCGGCGCTGGAGCACGGCGACGACGAGCCGCTTGTACTCCTCCGCAAGCTCGCGGGCGCGGTCGGTGACGTGGTCCTCGACGGGCTCGACCTCGACCCACAGGGCGGCACCGGGACCGCTGACGCCGCTGCCGATCCGGCCGCGCTGCTCGGCCTTGAGCACCGCGGCGGGACCACCGCTGCTGAAGCGGCCGACGCGCTCGACCTTGGCGATCACGCCGTGCGACGCGTAGCGGTCCTCGAGCCGCGGGGCGACGAGGACACGGCCGTCGCTACCGGCGTTGGCCGCGTCGACGGCGGCCCGGGAGGCCTCGTCGAGCTCGAGCGAGACCACCATCCCCGGGAGCACGACGAGATCGGCGACGAACAGGACGGGAAGACTGGTGGGAGACATGGAGGTCCCTCGCTTTCGACAACCTTGAGTGGTGTCGACTCAACTGTTGGGCCCGACCCGGTGTTCCCGCGAGGCGCCGTGTTCGTCCAGGGCGAACACGGACGTCAGCGGGCGGACGAGCGCACCGGGTCCAGCCATGAGACGGCCCCGTCGAAGCGGGCCACCGCCCCGTTGGGCACCTCGACCCAGGGCGCGTCGGTCATCGAGTGCCCCTCGAGATGGGCCACCGCCGAGCGGATCGAGTCGCCGTGGCTGACCAGGACGGTGGGTACGGCGGGATCGAGCACGGACAGGAGCGCGACCAGACGTCGGCGTACCTGCGCAACGGACTCGCCGCCCGCCATCGGCAGCTCGGGATCGGACCAGTCGTGCAGGTCCGCCTGGGCCCACGACTCCTCGTAGGGCCTCCCCTCCAGGTCCCCGAGGTGCTGTTCGCGGAGCCGCTCGTCGTGCCCGGCCTCGAGTCCCAGCCGGTCGCCGATGATCCGCGCGGTCTCGACCGCCCTGACCAGGTCGCTGGTGAGGAGACGAGCGGGGCGCCCGGCCAGGTCAGCCGCCACGATCTCGGCGGCAGCGACCGCCTGCTCGCGACCGAGCGCGGTCAACGACGGATGGGTCGTCTGACCCTGGGTCAACCGGAGGACGTTCCACTCCGACTGACCGTGCCTGACGAGATAGACCGGGGCGCGCACGGCGGACAGTCTCCACTACCCTGACCAATGCCCAAGGCATGAGGAACCCGGTGCGACTCCGGGGCGGTTCCGCCACTGTGAGGTCCACTCTGCAAACCAGCAGAGGGGATCCAGCCAGACACTCACCCGGGCACATCCGACCGTTAGCCGGGGCGAGAACCCCGGAGGAGGAACTCCCGCCGTGCGTATCGCCCTGCTGTCCACGTCCGACACCGACCTGCTGTCCGCCCGGGCGTCCGGCGCCGACTGGGTGATGGCCAACCCGGCACGACCCGGCCACCAGTCCATGGCCGAGGTGATCGAGGGCTGCGACCTCGTCGTCGGCCGGCTCCTCGGCTCGCCCCAGGACCTGTGCTCCGGCTTCACCCGGATCGCCGCCACCGGAATGCCGGTCGTCGTGCTCGGCGGCGAGCAGCAGCCCAGCGCCGAGCTGATGGAGCTGTCGTCGGTGCCGATCGGCATCGCTGCCGAGGCCCACCGTTATCTCGCCGAGGGCGGACCGGAGAACCTCCGCGAGCTCCACGCGTTCCTCTCCGACACGGTGCTGTTGACCGGTGAGGGCTTCGAGGCGCCTGCAGCCCTCCCGTTCTGGGGGTACGCCGCACGGGACTCGGTTTCGACACGCTCGTCCCTCGCTGCTCAACCAGCGTCGGCCGACCTCCCGCGGATCGGGGTGCTCTACTACCGGGCACACGAGGCAAGCGGCAACACCGCCTTCGCGCACGCCCTCGCCGATGCGGTCGACGCAACCGGCCAGGCCGTCGGCGTACCCATCTATGCGGGGTCGCTGCGCGCGGCGCCCGACGACCTCTACGCCGGGCTCGGCACCCTCGACGCCCTGATCGTGACCGTGCTGGCCGCCGGCGGCAGCGTGCCGTCGACCGCGAGCGCGGGCGGCGACGACGAGGCCTGGGACGTCACGCGGATGGCCGCCCTCGACATCCCTGTCATCCAGGGCCTGTGCCTGACCAGCAGCCGCGCCGAGTGGGAGGCCTCCGACGACGGCGTCAGCCCGCTGGACTCCGCGACCCAGATCGCGATCCCCGAGTTCGACGGGCGGATCATCACCGCCCCCTTCTCCTTCAAGGAGATCGACGCCGACGGGCTCCCCCACTACGTCGCCGACCCCGAGCGGTGTGCCCGGGTCGCGGGGATCGCGGTCAACCACGCCCGGCTGCGCTCGGTGCCCAACGCCGACAAGAAGCTCGCGCTCGTGCTGTCCGCCTACCCGACCAAGCACTCCCGCATCGGCAACGCCGTCGGCCTCGACACCCCGGTGTCGGCGATCCGGCTGCTCCGCAGGCTGCGCGACGCGGGCTACGACCTGGGCGCCGACAACCCGGTGGTCGAGATCCTCGACGGCACCGGCACCGACACCGAGTGCGGTGACGCGCTGATCCACGCGCTGATCGCCGCCGGCGGCCAGGACGAGGAGTGGCTGACGTCCGGTCAGCTGACCGACGCGCACGTGCGGATCAGCGCTGCGGCGTACGACGAGTGGACCCGTGACCTGCCAGCCGACCTGCGCGCCTCGATGGTCGAGGCGTGGGGCCCGGCGCCCGGCAACCTGTTCGTCAACGAGGCCGGCGAGCTGGTGCTCGCCACCCTGCTCGCGGGCAACGTCGTGCTGCTCATCCAGCCGCCGCGCGGCTTCGGCGAGAACCCGGTCGCGATCTACCACGACCCCGACCTCGCCCCGAGCCACCACTACCTCGGCGCCTACCGCTGGCTCGAGCGCGGCTTCGGGGCCGACGCGGTCGTCCACCTCGGCAAGCACGGCTCACTGGAGTGGCTGCCCGGCAAGAACGCCGCCCTGTCCGCGTCCTGCGGCACCGACGCCGCGCTCGGCAGCATGCCGCTGATCTACCCGTTCCTCGTGAACGACCCCGGCGAGGGCGCGCAGGCCAAGCGCCGCGCGCACGCGACGATCGTCGACCACCTGGTGCCGCCGATGGCCCGTGCCGAGGCGTACGGCGACATCGCCCGCCTCGAGCAGCTGCTGGACGAGCACGCCAACATCGCGGCGATGGACCCGGCCAAGCTGCCTGCGGTGCGCGGGGAGATCTGGACGCTGATGCAGGCGGCCCAGCTGCACCGCGACCTCGGCCTCGAGGAGCGCCCCGACGACGAGGACTTCGACAACTTCATCCTCCACATCGACGGCTGGCTGTGCGAGATCAAGGACGCCCAGATCCGCGACGGGCTGCACATCCTCGGCGAGGCGCCGGTCGGCGAGCCCCGGGTCAACCTGGTGCTGGCGATCCTGCGTGCCGCGCAGGTGTGGGGTGGGGTCGGCAACGCCGTGCCCGGCCTGCGCACTGCCCTGGGACTGGCCGACGTCGACGCCGCATCGGGTGTCGAGCTCGACGCCTTCGAGGCCCAGGCCCGCGCCCTGGTCGAGCAGATGGAGAAGGCGGGCTGGGACCCGGCCGCGCCGGTCGACCTGCACGAGGATCCCGACGTGCAGCGGGTGCTGGCGTTCGCGGCCACCGAGGTCGTCCCCCGGCTGGCCGGGACCTCCGACGAGCTGACCGCGGTGCTGCACGCGCTCGACGGCGGCTTCATCCCGGCGGGGCCGAGTGGCTCGCCGCTGCGCGGCCTGGTCAACGTGCTCCCGACCGGTCGCAACTTCTACACCGTCGACCCGCGCGCCGTGCCCTCGCGACTGGCTTGGCAGACCGGCCAGGCGATGGCCGACTCGCTGATCAAGCGCTACCTCGACGAGACGGGTTCCTACCCCTCGTCGGTGGGCCTGTCCGTGTGGGGCACGTCCGCGATGCGCACCTCCGGCGACGACATCGCCGAGGTGCTCGCGCTGCTCGGCGTACGCCCCGAGTGGGACGCCGAGTCGCGGCGCGTGCGCGAGCTCGTCGTGGTGCCGCTGGCGGAGCTCGATCGCCCTCGCATCGACGTCACCGTGCGCATCTCCGGCTTCTTTCGCGACGCCTTCCCGCACGTGGTGGCGATGCTCGACGACGCGGTGCGGATGGTGGCCGAGCTCGACGAGCCGGCCGACCAGAACTACGTCCGCGCCCACGCCCGCGCCGACCTGGCCGAGCACGGCGACGAGCGGCGCTCGACGACGCGCATCTTCGGGTCCAAGCCGGGGTCGTACGGCGCCGGCATCCTGCAGGTCGTCGAGTCGGGCTCGTGGCGCGACGACAAGGACCTGGCCGAGGTCTACACGGCGTGGGGCGGCTTCGCCTACGGCCGCGACCTCGACGGCGCACCGGCCGCGGACGACATGCGCGCCAACTACCGCCGGATCAAGGTGGCGGCGAAGAACGTCGACAGCGTCGAGCACGACATCGCCGACTCCGACGACTACTTCCAGTACCACGGCGGGATGATCGCCACCGTCCGCGCGCTGACCGGCTCCGACCCCAAGGCCTACGTCGGCGACTCGACCTCACCCGACGCGGTCCGCACCCGCACCCTGGCCGAGGAGACGGCGCGCGTCTTCCGCTCCCGCGTGGTCAACCCGCGCTGGATCGCGGCCATGCAGCGCCACGGCTACAAGGGCGCGTTCGAGCTGGCCGCGACCGTCGACTACCTCTACGGCTTCGACGCCACCGCCGGCGTCGTGCACGACTGGATGTACGAGAAGCTCGCGACGGAATACGTCCTCGACGAGACCAACCAGGCCTTCCTGCGCACGTCGAACCCGTGGGCCCTGCGCGGCATCGTCGAGCGCCTCCACGAGGCCGCCGAGCGCGGGCTCTGGGAGTCGCCGGATCCGGACATCATGGCCGCCATGCAGCAGGTCTACCTCGAGGTCGAGGGCGACCTGGAGGATGGTCCCGGCGCATGAAGGTCCGCATCCTCGGCGTCGGCATGGGACCGCAGCACGTCACGCCCGAGGTGGCTGAGGCACTGCGGTCGTGCGACTACGTGATCGCCGCCGACAAGGGTTCGGACGACGGGCTGCTCGAAGCCCGCCGGAGGCCATTGCGTCGTCGTACGGCGTCCCGCTGGTCGCCGTCCCCGATCCGCCTCGTGACCGGGCCGACCCGGCCGACTACCCGGGCGCCGTCCGCGCCTGGCACGAGGCGCGCGTTGCGGCGTACGAGCTGGTGCTGCGGGAGCGCGGCGGGACCGCGGCGTTCCTGGTGTGGGGCGACCCGTCGCTCTACGACTCGACGATCCGGATCGTCTCGCAGCTGGCGGAGCGGCTGCCGCTCGACTACGACGTGCTGCCCGGGATCAGCGCGCCGCAGCTCCTCGCCGCCCGGCACCGGATCGTGCTGCACGGCGTTGGCGCCCCGGTGCACGTCACCACGGCCCGCCGGCTGCGCGACGACATCGCCGCAGGCCAGACCAACCTCGTCGTGATGCTCGCCCGCTCGCTCGACCTCGACGGCCTCGAGGACTGGACGATCTGGACGGGGATCAACCTCGGGACCTCCTCCGAGGAGCTGGTGTCCGGTCGGGTCGGCGACGTCCTCTCCGAGCTCGAGGCGGCGCGCGACCGCGCGAAGGCGGCCGCCGGCTGGGTGATGGACGTCCACCTCCTTCGGGCCCCGGCATGAGCACCCCACGAAACTGCTCGCTGCACTCGCACTTTCGCGGGGACCCCGCATGACCGGTCTGCTCGTCGCCGGCACCACCTCCGACGCCGGCAAGAGCGTCGTGACGACGGGCCTGTGCCGGGCGTTCGCGCGTCGCGGGGTCAAGGTGGCGCCGTACAAGGCGCAGAACATGTCGAACAACTCGATGGTCTGTCAGGCAGCGGACGGCACGACCGCCGAGATCGGGCGCGCCCAGTGGGTGCAGGCGCTCGCGGCCGGGGTGACGCCGGAGCCGGCCATGAACCCGGTGCTGCTCAAGCCCGGCTCCGACCGGCGCAGCCACGTCGTGCTGATGGGCCAACCTGCTGGTGAGGTCTCCTCCAGCAACTGGGAGACCGGCCGGCGGCACCTGGCGGAGGCCGCGCACGCGGCGTACGACGACCTGTCCTCCCGCTTCGAGGTCGTCGTCGCCGAGGGTGCGGGCAGCCCGACCGAGATCAACCTGCGCGCCGGTGACTACGTGAACATGGGCCTCGCTCGGCACGCCGACCTGCCGACCGTCGTGGTCGGTGACATCGACCGCGGCGGGGTCTTCGCGGCGATGTTCGGGACGGTGGCCCTGCTGTCGGCAGACGACCAGCGGCTGATCGCCGGATTCGTGGTGAACAAGTTCCGCGGCGACGTCGGCCTCCTCTCCCCCGGGCTCTCGTCGTTGGAGTCCCTCACCGGCCGACGCGTCTACGGCGTGCTGCCGTGGGACGCGAACCTGTGGCTCGACTCCGAGGACGCCCTCGACCTCGACGGCCGCCGTGCGGTCAACACCTCCGCCCGGAAGGTCGCCGTCGTGCGGCTGCCGCGGATCAGCAACTTCACCGATCTCGACGCGCTCGGGCTCGAGCCCGACCTCGATGTGGTGTTCGCCGCCGACCCGCGCGACCTCGCCGACGCCGACCTGGTCGTGCTGCCGGGCACGCGCGCGACGATCAGCGACCTCGCGTGGCTGCGTTCGCGCGGCCTCGACAGCGCGATCGTCTCGCACGCGCGCAAGGGTCGGCCGGTGCTCGGCATCTGTGGCGGCTTCCAGATGCTCGGACGTTCGGTCTCCGATCCGCACGGCGTCGAGGGCGACCCGGGCGTCTCGGTCGCGGGGCTCGGCCTGCTGGCCGTGACCACGTCGTTCGAGGCGGAGAAGGTGCTGCGCCTGCCGGTCGGTACGGCGCTGGGCGCGACCGCGCACGGCTACGAGATCCACCACGGTCGCATCACCGTCGACTCCGGGGAGCCCTTCCTGGGCGGCGCCCGGGCCGGGCTGGTGTTCGGCACGATGTGGCACGGGAGCCTGGAGGGCGACGACCTGCGCCACGCGTTCCTCGGCGAGGCACTGGGCCTGACGCCCTCCACCGTGTCCTTCCCTCGTGCCCGGGAGCAGAGGCTGGACCTGCTCGGCGACCTCGTCGAGGAGCACCTCGACGTCGACGCGCTCCTCTCACTCGCGCGCGAGGGCGCCCCCGCCGGACTCCCGGTTCTGCCACCCGGAGGTGCGTCGTGAGGCTGCTCCTGCTCGGGGGCACGAGCGAGGCCCGCGAGCTCGCCGCCGAGCTCGTCGACCTGGGCATCGACGTCACCTCGTCGCTGGCCGGTCGCGTGGCGCGGCCACGACTGCCCGTCGGCAAGGTCCGCATCGGCGGCTTCGGCGGCGTCCCCGGACTGCGCACCGCGCTGGCCGACTACGACGCCGTGGTCGACGCCACCCATCCGTTCGCGCTCGGCATGACCACCAACGCGGCCGCCGCGTGCACGGATCTCCCCCTGCTCCGGCTCGAGCGACCGGGCTGGCCGCCGACCCCTTCCTGGCACTACGTCGACACCCACGACGAGGCTGCGGCCGCGGCCCTTGTCCTCGGCTCACGACCCTTCCTCACCGTCGGACGCCAGGAGCTCGCGCGGTTCGCACCGGCGCTCGGCACCCTGCCCGTGCTGGCGCGCGTCGTCGACGTACCCGATCTCGAGCTTCCTCCAGCGTGGGAGCTGGTCACGAGCCGCGGCCCCTACACAGTCCCGGCCGAGCTCTCGCTGATGAGCGAGCACGGCACCGACGTGCTCGTCACCAAGGACTCCGGCGGCAGCCACACCCGGCCGAAGCTCGACGCGGCCGCCGAGCTCGGCGTCGCCGTCGTCGTCGTACGCCGCCCGCCCGGCCCCGCAGGGGTCCGCACCGTCCACGACGTCGCCGAGGCCGTGTCCTGGGTCAAGGAGCTCACATGTTGATCCTCGTCACGGGCGGCGTGCGCTCGGGCAAGTCCCGGCACGCCGAGTCCTTGCTGTCAGACGCGCCGTCCGTCACGTACGTCGCCCCCGGGCCGACCACCGACGAGGACGCTGATCCCGACTGGGTCGCCCGGATCGCCGCTCACCAGGCGCGACGCCCGGCGTCCTGGACGACCGTGGAGACCCGTGACCTCACCGCGGCGCTGCGCCTCGACGGACCGCTGCTCGTCGACTGCCTCGGCACCTGGCTGACGGCGGTCCTCGACGCGCGTGGACTGTGGGAAGCCTCGTCCGACTCGGCGACGGCCGTGATCGACGGCCTGCTCGACGACGTCGTCGCCGTGCTGTCCGGGCGCGACGACGTCGTGCTGGTGACCAACGAGGTCGGCCTCGGCGTCATACCCGCCCACCGGTCCGGCCGGCTCTTCCGCGACCTGCTGGGCCTGGTCAACCAACGCGTCGCGGCGGCCTGCGACGAGGTCCACCTCGTGATCGCGGGCCGGGTGATCCGGCTGTGAGCCTCGTCCTCGTCGGCATGTCCGTCAGTGACGTCGACCGCCGCGACGAGCTCCTGGCCGCGGCCCGATCGCGTGGCGCGACGGTCGCGTTCCTGCAGATGGGCGATCCGTCGCTCTCGCGCGAGCTGACCCGGCTGGCCGATCTTGGCGCGACCGACATCTCTCTCGTCGGAGTGAACCTCGGCCCGCTCGCGCCCGCCCACTCCTGGCTGCGCCGGATCGCCGGGCACTGGTGGCGCGAGCGTGCCGGTGCCAGGCCGACTCTCGACGTCGCGACCCGGGTGGTGACCTCGCTCTCCTCGGTCGATGATGCCTTGCTGGACTGCAAGCCCATCTCGGGCACCGAGCCCGGGCTCACCTCGGCGGCCTGGGAGGACGTCACCGGTCACCGCCGCCAGGTGCTCGTCTGCCGCGGGCCGCGCTGCACCGCCCAGGGCGGCGACGAGACGATGCGGGCCCTGGTCCTCGGGATGATGGAGGCCGGGCTCGGCGACGATGACGTGCTCGTCACGCACACCGGCTGCCAGTTCCCGTGCAACCAGGCGCCCGTCGTCAGCGTCCAGCCCGACGACGTCTGGTACGGCGACGTCGACCCCGCCACCGCCAGCGCGATCGTCACCGGGCACCTCGTCGAGGGCAGACCCGTCGAGAGCCACCGGCTCCCCCGCTGACACCGTCCACTTCCAGATCGGCACACCCCGCCGCCCGAAGTTCATTTAAGTAAATGAACTTCGCGAAGGCTCGGCGCTGGACGCCAGCCACCCGCGCGGTTCACGCGACCGACGCCCCGTCGGTGGCGCTGATCTCCTGACCCGAGACGAACTCGACCACGCGCGCGATGACATTCCGGTCGCGGAGGATCTTCCGGTGCCCGAGGCCCTCGGTCGTGACGAGGGGCGCGTCGATCGACGCCGCGAAGTCGACGACATCGGCGTACGGCGTCTGGCGATCGCCGCGGTCGGTGATGACCAACGTGGGCACCGGTTCGACGTGAGCGGCCTGGAAGCGTGCGTCGAACTCGGCCACCGGGATCCCGAGCCAGCGCAGGACCGAGAGGTCGAACGCGCGCCGCGTGTGCGTGCCGAAGCCCAGGGCAGTCTGGAACTGGTCGAACAGCCCCTTCGACTCGACCATCGGCGCGATGACGACCAGCTTCCTGGTGCCGATCCAGCCGAACCGCAGCGCCAGGTAGGTCGAGATCGTGCCGAGCGAGTGCGCAACCACTGCCTCCGCCGGCCCGAACCTGCAGAACACCGCGTCCAGTGCCTGTGCGAACTCCACCCCGTTGGAGCGCCGCGGACCCGCCGGCCCGTGATCGGAGTCGCCGTGTGCCGGCGCGTCGAACATGACCACCCGGTGGCCGGACGCCAGGAGCGGCTCGACCAACGCACCGAACTGCGAGCCACGGCCGCCCCAGCCGTGCACGAGGTACACCGTCCCGATCGGCGCCGGGTCGGGACCGTCGCCCCACACCTGCCCGCGCACCACATGACCTTGCGCCTCGACCTCGAACGGGTCACCGCCGCCGGGCACCGGCAGCTCGGCCATCCGCGGCGGTGCCGTGAACCACAGGTCCCGGGCGAGCCGCCCCGCCGGACCCGGCAACAGGTGCTCGGAGTAGCGGAAGAAGCCACCGATCGCTCGATTCCGAAAACGAACGATCGTGCTTTTCTGATCCCATGACATGGCTTTGTCTCCTTCGTGAGTGAACGCCGAGCCGTGGCCCGGCCGTGATGCAGCGATCAGGTCCGGGCGGACTCGATCAGCTGGTCGAGCCCGCGCCGGATGTGCTCGGGCGCCTTCGGATCGCGCAGCAGACGCGCGGTGTGGTGGAAGGCGAAGATCAGGCCCTGGAGCGAGAACGCGAACTGCTCGACGTCCAGGTCCGCACGGAAGTCGCCCTCGCTGATGGCGGCGCGGGCGACCGTCTCGATGAAGTCCACCCAGTCCCGCTGGTTGCGCACCAGCGCGTCTCGCATCGGGCCGGGCTGGTCGTCGTACTCGGCCGATCCGGTGACGAAGATGCATCCGCCCTGGAGCGCCTGGGTCTCCCAGACCAGCCAGTTGTCGGTGAGCGCGCGAACGCGCGCCGCGCCCCGCGGTGTCGCCAGCGTCGGCCGGATCACCAGGTCGGTGAACCGTTCGCGCGCCCGCTCGAGGGTCTCGAGCTGGAGCGCCTCCTTGGACTTGAAGTGCGCAAACAGTCCGCTCTTGCTCATGCCGGTCGACTCGGCCAGCTGTCCGATCGTGAGCGCGTTGAACCCCACCCGAGACGCGAGCCCGACGGCCTCGTCGAGGATGGCGGCCTTCGTCTGTTGTCCCTTGCTCACGGATCCAGAGTCGCACGGTCGTGCTTTTCTGTCAATGGTCTCGTCGGTGTCACCGGGCGCCCGACGTCTACCCTGCGATCGTGCACGCCCCGCGGCCGTTCCGTGACCCGACCTGGCCGGCGATCCTCGCCTCGTGGTCGCCGGGTGCGTCGTCGGCGCGATCGGCCGCGAGATCGGCGGCGGGTTCAAGGACCTGCTCGTCTACCAGTACGGCGGCCAGGCGGTGCTGGACGGCCTGTCGCCGTACGCACGGGACGACCCGGTCACCGGACTGCCCTTCACCTACCCGCCGTTCGCGGCGGTGCTGATGGCGCCGTTGGCACCCCTGCCGACGTGGCTGGCAGCGGCGCTGTGGACCGGTGCCTCCGCCGGCGCACTCGGGGCATCCGTCGTGCTGGTACGGCGCGCACTGGGACGGACTTCGCCTGCCTGGCTGGTCGTCCTGGTCGGCGTTGCGGCACTCGCCCTAGAGCCGGTGTGGCAGAACATCACCTTCGGGCAGGTCAACCTGCTCCTCATGCTGGCGGTGCTGGTGGACCTGCTCCGGCCCGAGCGCCGGCTGTCGGGGGTCGCGCTGGGCATCGCGGCGGGCGTGAAGCTGACCCCACTCGTGTTCGTCGTGCTGCTGGTGCTGGCGGGGCAACGTGCCACGGCCGCTCGCGCGGTCATCGCCTTCGGGTGCACCGTCGCGATCGGGTTCGTGACGATGCCGGGCTCGGCGTCGTACTGGACGGACCGGCTGCTCGACCCGAGCCGGGTCGGTCCTCCAGCGCTCGCCCACAACCAGTCCGTGTACGGCGCGCTGACGCGGTTGCTGGACTCCCCACCGTCGGCGCTCCTCTGGGTCGCCGTTGCCGGGCCGCTCGGCCTGGCTGTGGTGCTCGTCGCCGCGAGCTGGTGCCGGCGCGGCGACCGGGCGCTCGCTACGTGCCTGGGCGCGGTCGCGATGCTGCTGGCCTCTCCGGTCGCCTGGTCGCACCACTGGGTCTGGGCGGTGCCGATCGCCCTCGTGCTGTGGGAGCGCAACCGGTGGGCTGCCGCCGCCTGGACCGCTGTGTTCGTAGCTCGCCCCATCCTGTGGCCGCCGTGGGGCGCGGGGCGCGAGCTCGAGTGGGGTGCCTGGGAGCACGTGGTCGGCAACGCCTACCTGCTGGTCGCACTGGCGTTCGCGATCTGGGCCAGCAGGCACGTAGACAGGTTCGCGTCTGTCACCTAGGTTCGTTCATGGTGGTTGGGAGCACAGCCCACGGCAGGTGTGTTGGCCGTGATGGCTCTCCTCGAGAGGTCTGGCATGTCCACCGAGGCCCGCTCACTCACCCCTGAAGCTCTCCGCACTGCGAACCGTCTGCTTGACGTGTTGCAGCGCGAGCGAATCGCCGACGGCTCCGCTGCCGCCAGCCCCTCCGCCCTCGGGCCGTCCGAGATCAATGCGCGACATGCGCTGATCGAGCAGGCCAAGGGCGCGTTGATGCTGCACTACGGGGTCGACTCCCATCAGGCCCTCGCGGTGCTGGTCGGTTGGGCCAGGCTGTCTCGCACCCCCGTGCCCACCATCGCCCACACACTGCTGCGCGGTATCTGCGAAGGAAATCCGCAGACCGAGGTCCGGCAGCGGGCGCTGATTCGGTGGCTCGAGGGCCAGCTTCGTGACGGTGATCCTGCCCACCCACCACTCCGGACGGCGCCTGTCCGCTACCAACCGACGCCTGAGACTCCGCGCTCTGCTTGAGCGCGGCACGGGGGTGTTGCAGGGACGCGACTCACGCAGACGCGTCCCTGCACCACACCACGATCCCACCCGGCGCCAGCCACGGTGCTAGCTCGGAGTTTCGCGGGTGCGGACCAGGTCCTCGGCTATGCGGTTCAGCTTCACGTTGCCGTGCTGTGAGACGCGACGGAGGACGGCGAACGCCTGATCGGCTGACAGGTCGAAGCGTTCCATGAGGATGCCCTCGGCCCGACCGATCACCGTGCGATTGGTGATCGCCATCTCCAGGTGCTCGGCCTGTTGGGAAGCCGCCAGCGCCACCCCCACGTGGGCGGCTAGCGCGTGTCCGTTGTCGATGTCGTCGGCGTCGAACGCGTTGCGCTTGACGGAGTACAGGTTCATCGCGCCGAGGGTGTCCTCGGTCGTGAAGAGCCGGTAGCTCACGATGGAGGCGACACCGAGCTCCTTGACGACCAAGGGACCCCACCTGGGCCAGCGCTTGTCGTTGGCCAGGTCACCGCTGTGAACGACCTCGTGCAGGTGAAGCGCGTCGAAGCAAGGTCCCTCCTTGAGCACGAACTGGAGCTCGTCGATCCGGTTCAGCGTCTCATTGCTGCCCACCGGGGTGTCGATCCCAGTGCTGTGGACGATCGAGATCCCGACCAGGTCGCACCCGTGGATGATCTCGGTGGCGACCAGCACGACCTTCTCGAGCGTCAACTGCGTGCTCGCCCATCCCTGCATCGAGCGCGCAGCTTCAGCCAGTTGATCGGCGAAGCTCGCAGCAGGCTCCATGATGAGATTGTCCTCCCACCGTCGGGGCCTGACCAGTCGAATCGGTGCTGGCGTGGGCACGGACCCACATGCTGCACTGGACCGGTGCTCTCACTCGACCAGGTCCTCACGTTCGGTCTCGCCGCCGCCATCCTGATCGCGATCCCCGGCCCCAGCGTCGTCTTCGTCGTCGGGCGCGCCCTCTCCTACGGGCAGCGGGTCGCGCTGGCAAGCGTCGCCGGCAACACCCTGGGCCTGCTGACCATCGTGCTGCTCGTCTCCGCCGGACTGGGAGTGGTCGTCCAGGAGTCGGCCGTGGTGTTCACCGTCCTCAAGGTCGCGGGTGCGGCCTACCTCGTCTACCTCGGGGTGCAGGCGATCCGGCATCGCGCGGGGTTCCAGAGCCTGCGGGAGTCCGGCCCGATGCCCCCGTGGACGGCGCTCCGGCAGGGGTACGTCGTCGGCGTCTCCAACCCCAAGGCCTTCATGATCATCGGTGCCCTGCTCCCCCAGTTCGTCGTGCCGGAGACCGGCCACGTCTCGATGCAGCTGCTCCTGCTGGGATTGGTCGCCGTGGTCATCGGCCTGCTCTCCGACTCGCTCTGGGCGGTGCTCGCCAGCCGGGTCCGCGACTGGTTCACCGCGACACCGAAGCGGGGCGAGGCCATCGGCGTCGCGGGTGGGGTCTCGATGATCGGGCTGGGCGTGGCGCTGGCTGCGTCCGGCCGGGAGTGACGCGGATCAGAGGCTGGCGGCGAGCTCCCGGCGCTCGGTGACGGCGGACTCCTGGGCGTACAACCGCGACACCAGGCCGGTCAGCACGACACCGATCACGCCCCACATGGTGGCCAGCGTGAACAGGGACGAGCGGCGGAAGAACCACAGCGTGTCGGCCGGGAAGTCGCCGACCTCGTTCACCGTGGCGAACACCTGCCCGGCCACGACCACGACGAGGAGGTACGCCGCCATGCCGGCGACCACACCGCCGTACGTCCCGATCCGGGCGCGCAGGCGGCTGGCGGCGTACGTCGCAAGCACGGCCGCGACGACGGAGACGACCAGGAAGCCGAAGTAGAGGGAGGTCCGGTCGCCGATGGTGTCGCCGCTGCCGACGGCGGGTGGGGTGGCGGGGTACTTCAGGAACGGCACCAGCGCCACCGACACGAAGCCGATCAGGGAGATCAGCGCCGTCGACTGACCGGGCAGCAGCCGCCCGATCCGCCCGAGGGTGCCGGCCGCGGCGAGTGCGACCAGGCCACCCAGCGCGACGCCGACGGCAAGCGACCCGGTCAGCAGGCCCCACGTGCGCTGATTGCCACGGGAGACCTCGAAGACCTCTTCGCCGCCCTCTCGGCAGCTTCGTCGTGGGAGTGGGTGTGGCCGTCGGACTCGGCCGCGGGCTCGTCGGCCGCAGCCCCGGCCTCCTCCAGCGCGATCGCGGTCTCGACGTGGGGCTCACCGACCACGTTGGCGACGAGGAAGGTGGCCAGGCCGGCGAGCAGGCCGGCGAGCAGGCCGCGGACCAGAAATGCGCGTGCGTTCATGGGTCATTCCGTTCACGAAATGGGTCGCCGAAGATCACCGGCAGCGCAGGGGCGCCAGCCGGCCGACGAGACGGAGGATCAGTGGCAGGGGTAGCCGAGCAGGTGCCGCGCGTCGTGGACCCACTCATGGATCGCGGTGCCCGCGGGGATCGAGACGGCGCCCTGGTCGGCGCTCACGAAGAAGATGACGAGCATCCCGAGCAGTCCGAAGAAGAGCGCCCAGGGGGCGAGCTCCCGGAGCGGGATGACGGGAAGGGCGGGTGCGCCGGAGACCGGCGCCGCAACCGAGTGCGACATGTGTCCTCCTCAGGGATACGTGCGTCCCTGGTAGTTGGGTTGGACGGACACGCGGGTCTGACTCCACCACCCTGAGGCGATGTCACAGTAGCGCGACTGTGCCGGAATTCCACCGGCTTCCTTGTGACCGTTGGCGCTCACCCTAGCGGACGAGGACGTCGTTTCGGCAAGGGCCCACGGAGCGAAATCAGCGCCGCCGAGACAACCGCGCCGAGGCCGATTCTCCGCGCCAGCACAGTGGATCGGGCGATGTCGTCGGGCCGAGCCGCGCGCCCGTCACCCAGCACCGCACGGTGCTCGATCCGGTCGCCGTAGTAGGTGTTCGCGCCACCCAGCCGGATGCCGAGCGAGCCGGCGAAGGCCGACTCGACGACTCCCCCGTTGGGGCTGGGGTGCGCGGCCGCGTCGCGTCGCCAGGTCCGGGCCGCGACCCACGCTCGCGCGGGCGAGGCGATCATGACGAGCAGGGCCGAGAGGCGCGCGCCCGGCAGGTTGGCGAGGTCGTCCAGCTTCGCCGACGCCCACCCGTAGTTCTCGTAGCGCTCGTTGTGGTGGCCGACCATCGCGTCCAGGGTGTTGACCGCGCGATAGCCGAGGAGGCCGGGCACCCCGCACAGCGCACCCCACACCAGCGGTGCGACGACGGCGTCCGAGGTGTTCTCGGCGACCGACTCGATGACGGCCCGCGCGACCTCGGACTCGTCGAGATTGCCGGTGTCGCGGCCGACGAGGTGGGTCAGTCGCTGCCGCGCTGCCGGCAGGTCGTCGGCAACCAGATGCGCGTGTACGGCGACCGCCTCGCGCTCGAGGGACCGGCCGCCGAGCACGGCCCACGTGGCGACGGCCGTGACCAGCGTCCGCGGGGCACGGCGTTCCGCCACGACGCCGAGCGCGACCGCACCGCCGACCAGGACGGCGGTGTGCCCGACTCCGCGGGCCCGCGAGTCGGCGTACAAGCGGCGCTCGAGGGCCAGCGCCGTGGTGCCGAAGCCCGCGACCGGATGGAAGCGCTGCGGGTCGCCGAGGACACGGTCGGCGGCGTAGCCGAGGAGGAGTCCGAGGGCGCGGGACGTTCATGCGAGCGCCACGAGCAGGGCCGCGAGCGCCGCCTCGATGCTGGCGCCGAAGACGTCGCCGGTGACTCCGCCGAAGCGACGGGTGGTCCGCGCGACGACGAGCAGCACGACCGCGAGCGCGAGTGCCGAGGCCAGGGCACCCCGCCACCACGGCAGGCCCGCCCAGGCACCGAGGACGGCCAGGAGGACAGCGACGAGGATCCAGGCGATGACCGCTACCGGGCGCGGCACGGTCTGGGTGTAGCGTGCTGCCGAGCCCGTCGGGTCGCGCCGCCGGCACGCCGCGTGCGCAGCAGACGACCAGGGCAGCGCGAGACACGCACACCGCGACTCCGGCCAGGATCGCGGCCTGCCACCAGTCCGGGAGGGCGAGGAGGCTCGCGAGGCCGGCGGCCTGGAGTCCGATCACCAGCACGACGGCGACGACCCCGGCGGGGCCGGACGTGCCGGACTTCATCACCACCAGCGATCGCTCGCGGTCGTAGGACGCCGCGAGCCCGTCGACGGTGTCCGAGAGCCCGTCCAGGTGGAAGGCCCGGTTGCCGAGGACCACGGCACCGATCGCGAGCAGGGCGGTGACGAGGGTCGGCAGCCCCAGCCAGTGACCGGCCAGCGCCACGACGGCGACCAGCGCACCGAGGGGCAGCACCGCGACCGGCGCGAGCACCATCGCGGCGGCCGCGCGTCGCCGGTCGACGGTCGCCGGCGGCCGGACCGGGATCGCCGTGAGCGTCCCGACGGCGAGCCGCCAGGCGTCGGGGAGCATCAGGGCACGAGCTCGGAGAGCAGCGCGACGTCGCGCAGGATTGCCGCGGCACTGCGCACGATCGGGACCGCGGCCACGGCACCGGAGCCCTCGCCCAGTCGCAGTCCGAGGTCGAGGAGCGGCTCCAGTCCCATCTTGGCCAGCGCGAGGGACTGGGCGGGCTCGGTGGAGCGGTGGCCTGCGGCGTACCACCCCGCGGCGCCGGGCTCGATCCGGTCCGCGGTGAGCGCGCAGGCGACACTCATCAGCCCGTCGAGCAGGACCGGTCGGCCCTCCTGGGCAGCGGCGAGCAGGAAGCCCGTGCTGGCGGCGAGGTCGGCGCTGCCGAGCGCGGTGAGCGTCTCGATCGGGTCCTCGGTGCGTTCGCCGGCCCGGGCCAGTGCCGCGTCGATCACTCCGGCCTTGAGCAGCAGCGCCTCGTCGTCGATCCCGGTGCCGCGGCCGACGACCTCGGAGGCGGGCAGCCCGAGGGCCGCCGCGACCATGGCTGCTGCCGGAGTGGTGTTGCCGATGCCCATGTCGCCGCTGATCAGCAGCTGGGCGCCGGCGGCGATCTCCTCGCGAGCGACGGCCGCGCCGGCGGCCAGCGCGGCCCGGGTCTCGTCGATGGTCAATGCGTCCTCGAGGTGGATGGCGCCACTGCCGCGACGGATCTTGTGCGCCGTGAGTGAAGCGCGGACGTGCTCGTCGAGGTCGTCGAAGTCCTCGTCGACCCCGAGGTCGAGCACGCGCACCGAGACCCCGTGGGCCGCGGCGAGCGCGCTGACGCCGGCCTTGCCGAGCAGGAAGGTCCGGACCATCGCGCCGGTGATCGCCGGCGGGAACGCGGACACGCCATGGGCGGCGACTCCGTGGTCGCCGGCGAAGATGACGAGGCGGACGTTGTCGACCGGCGCGGGCGGCACCTGGCCCTGGCAGGCCGCCACCCAGACGGCGAGGTCGCCGAGCCGGCCGAGGGCGCCGGGCGGGGTGGCGAGCGCGGCCAGCCGCTTGACGGCGTGGGCGTGGGCGATGTCGGAGGGCGCGGCGACGTAGGGCATGGCTGGTTCCTTCACGGGGTTGTCTGGAGAGAGCGGTCGAGCGCGGCGAGGAGTCGGTCGGTCATCGCTTCGGGTCGGACGGCGATCCGCGCCCAGGTCGGGTCGAGGCCTGGGAACGTGTCCGCGCGGCGTACGGCGACGCCGGCATCGCGCAGGGACAGTCGCGCTCCTCCGACGCGGGCGAGGACGAACGGGGCCACCGAGGGGACGTGCTCGATGCCCCGCTCGACCAGGCCGGGGACGAGGTGGTCGCGCCAGCGGCCGATCTGCAGCGCACGCTCGGCGGACTCGGCGATCGCCCGGTCGCTGCTGCACGCGACGAGCGCCGCGACCGCCGGGCCGGCGATCGACCACGGCGTCTGGACCCTGGCGAGCTCGCGGACGATGTGCGGGTCGCCGGCGACGTACCCCGCCCGAATGCCGGGGATCGACCAGTGCTTGGTGAGGCTGCGGATGACGAGGACGCCGTCCAGGAGAGTGCGGACGAGCGACTCGACCTCCCCGGGCACCGCGTCCATGAAGGCCTCGTCGACGACGACGAGCCGGCCCGGCCGTTGCAGGCTGCGGATCAGCGCCGCCGGGTGCAGGACGCCGGTCGGGTTGGTGGGATTGCCGATCACGACCAGGTCGGCATCGTCGGGGACGGTCGACGGATCGAGGGTGAAGTCCGGCCGGCACAGGACGGTGTCGACGACGTGGCCCGCCTGCTCGAGGGCCGCGTGCGGTTCGGTGAACTGCGGGTGCACGACGACCGGGTGGCGCCACGGCCTCATCCGCGCGATCAGGGTGAAGGCCTCCGCGGCGCCCGCGGTCGGCAGTACCTCGTCGAGCGGCCGACCCAGGTGGCGGGCGACCGCGGCCCGTGCCGGTGCCGCGTCGGGGTAGGCCGTGTCGGCGATCGCCGCGTGCAGCGCGCGGTCCAGCCACTCCGGTCGCTCCCCGACGTAGACATTGACCGCGAAGTCGAGCAGCCCGGCGCTCGCCTCGGCGTCGCCGTGGTGGCGGAGGGGCTCGACCGGTTCGTCCTCGGTCAGGGGCAACGGCGAGTGAGGAGAGGCAGCGTGCGCTGCATCCGCGAAACGCTGGGCGAGCACGGGATGCCCGGCCCAGTGCACGTGCAGGTAGGACGCGTGCCAGGTGTCGGTCGCGAAGCCGGTCGGCCCCCCGTCGATCTCCCACGCGCCGCCGTCACGGTCGACGCTCGTCTTGTGGAACTCGTGGCCGGTGACCTGCTCCCCCACCCGCGTGAGCAGCGAGTCGGTGAGCGCGGTCGCGGTCGGGTAGCGCAGCGTGAGCCGGTCGCTCATGGCGGCGCCCACCGGGACGACGCCGGCCATCGCGACGCCGTCGAGGGTCTCGGCGAGGTAGAGCAGCCCGGCGCACTCGGCGACTGTCGGGACGCCATTGCGGACGGCGTGTCCAAGGTCGTCGATCAGCGAACGGTTGGCGGCCAGCTGGGCGGCGTACACCTCGGGGAAGCCGCCGCCGAGGTAGATCCCGCGCGTGCCCGCGGGCAGCGCGCGATCCAGGAGCGGGTCGAAGGTGACGACCTCGCAGCCGGCCGCGCGCAGGAGCTCCTCTGTCTCGGGGTATTGGAACGTGAAGGCGCGTCCGCCGGCCATCGCGATCACGGGGCGGCCGCTTCCCCTACTGATCTCCACCGCCGGGTCCCACGGCGTCGCAGTCAGGTCCGGCGCCGACCGGGCTACGTCGAGCAGCGCGTCGAGGTCGAGATGCTTCGCGACCTGCTCGCCGAGGCGTTCGATCATCGCGACCGACTCGTCCCGTTCGGCTGCCGGCACCAGGCCGAGGTGCCGCGACGGCGTGGCGAGGTCCTCGTCGCGCGGCAGCACCCCGAGGACGGGGAGGGAGAGCGCGCGCCGGATCTCGTCGACGTTCCGAGCCGAACCCGCGCGGTTGAGGATCACTCCCGCGATCCGGACGGACGGGTCGTACGCCGCCAGGCCGGCCGCGATCGCCGCGACCGACCGCGACTGGCGGGCGACGTCGAGCACGAGCACGACCGGGGACTGCGTGAGCGTGGCGACGTGGGCGGTCGACGCGAAGCCGTCGGTGCCCAGGCGGCCGTCGTGCAGCCCCATCACGCCCTCGATGACCGCGACCTCCGCGCCACGAGCCCCGTGGAGCAGCAGCGGCACGATCCGCTCCTCGCCGACGAGGTGCGGGTCGAGGTTGCGACCCGGGCGACCCGAGGCGAGCGCGTGGTAGCCGGGGTCGATGTAGTCGGGCCCGACCTTGTGGCCGCTGACCTCGTGGCCGGCGGCACGCAGCGCGGCCAGCAGTCCGGTCGCGATCGTGGTCTTGCCCTGACCGGTCGATGGCGCCGCGACCACGAGCCGCGGCAGGCCTACCATTCTTGTCTCGGCAGGCTCGGTCGCTCGCTCGTCCCTCGCTCGTCTCGGTCGCCTACCACTCGATGCCCTTCTGGCCCTTCTGACCCGCGTCCATCGGGTGCTTGACCTTGGTCATCTCGGTGACCAGGTCGGCGACCGACGTCAGCCGCGGGTCGGCGTTGCGGCCGGTGATGATCACGTGCTGGAAGCCGGGCCGTTCGCGGAGCGTCTCGACCACGTCGTCGACGTCCACCCAGCCCCACTTCATCGGGTAGGTGAACTCGTCCAGGATCAGCAGGTCGTGCGTCTCGTCGGCGAGCCGGCGCTTGATCTCCTGCCAGCCCTCCACGGCCGCGGTCGCGTGGTCGACGTCGTCGCCGTGCTTGCGGGTCCAGGACCAGCCCGATCCCATCTTGTGCCACTCGACCGGGCCACCTTCGCCGGTCTCCTCGTGCAGCCGGCCGAGGCGCTCGAGCACGGTCTGCTCGCCGATCCGCCACTTGGCCGACTTCACGAACTGGAAGACCCCGATCCGCCAGCCCTGGTTCCAGCCGCGCAGGCCGATCCCGAAGGCCGCGGTCGACTTCCCCTTGCCGTCGCCGGTGTGGACCATCACCAGCGGCCTGTTGCGGCGCTGGCGGGTGGTGAGCCCGTCGTCGGGTACGGCGATCGGCTGACCTTGGGGCATCAGGCGACTCCCTGCCGGACCGAGCCGGTCAGCGTCTCCGCGGTGACCTCGGCGACGGGCAGGTGCTCGGCGCCCAGCACCTCCGCTAGCCGGAGTGCGAGACCGAGCCGCAGCGGCCCGCCCTCCCCGTCGATGACGATCGTGGTGACGCGGAGGCCGGCGACGTACTCCGCGGCGCGCATCGACCGGGCCACGGCGTCGGGCCCGTCGGTGGCGCGGCCGTCGGTCACGACCACCAGCAGTGGCCGGAGCCGCGGGTCGCGCAAGCGTTCTCTCCGCAGCACGTTCGCCGCCTCGAGGAGGCCGGCGGCCAGCGGCGTACGACCACCGGCGGGCAGCTCGTCGAGCCTGGCCGCGGCGATCTCGACGGAGTGCGTCGGCGGCAGCACGAGCTCGGCCTCCTGGCCGCGGAACGTGATCAGGCCGACCTTGTCGCGGCGGCGGTAGGCGTCCATCAGCAGCGAGAGGACGGCGGTCTTGACCTGGGTCATCCGCTTGCGGGCCGCCATCGAGCCGGACGCGTCGACGCAGAAGAGCACCAGGTTGGCCTCGCGCCCCTCGCGTACGGCGACGCGCAGGTCCTCGGCCCGGAGGTCAACGCGGCCACTGGTCTGTCCCCGTGACGGCTGCTTCCCGGCCGCGGCCAGCAGCGTCTCGACCAGGTGCAGCGAACCGCTGTCGCCCCGGGTCGCGCCGATCCGGCGACCGGTACGCGACAGCGCCCGGCTGCGTCGGCCGGCGGCGCCCTCGCCCGTGCCCTGGACGGTGAGGAGCTTGGGGCGGTAGGCCGCGGCGGCGGCCACGACCGAGCTCGGCGCGTCACCCCCCTCGGACGTCATACGTTGATCGACCAAGGGGTCCTCGGGCGTATGACGTTGCTCGGGGGGCGCGGAGTCGTCACCGGGATCCGTCATACGTTCTCCGGCGGATTGGTCGCCGTCCGTATGACGCTCGCCGGGATCATCGGAGGAAGGCTCCTCCGGAGCCGGTCCCTCCGGCGGCTCGGGCGGCAGCTCGTCGTCGCCGAGGAGCTGGTCGAGCAGGTCCTCGTCGAGGCCGGGCGCGTCGAACGGGTTGCGGCGACGGCGGTGCGGGAGCGACAGCAGCGCGGCCCGGCGGATGTCGGCGCGGGTGACCTCGTCGCGTCCTTCCCACGCGGCGTGCGCGACGGCGGTCCGGGCGGTGACGATGTCCGCGCGCAGCCCGTCGACCTCGAAGGCGGCGCAGATCTCGGCGATCTTGAGCAGGGCGACATCGGTCAGCCGCACCTTCGCGAGGTGCGCGCGGGCGGACTCGATCCGTTCGGTCAGCGACCGGTCGAGCTCGCGGTAGCGCTCGGTGAAGGCGGCCGGATCGACGTCGTAGGCCATCCGTCGGCGTACGACCTCGGCGCGCAGCGCGGGCTCGCGCGGGGCGGCGACCTCGACCGTCAGCCCGAACCGGTCGAGGAGCTGCGGCCGGAGCTCGCCCTCCTCGGGGTTCATGGTGCCGATCAGCACGAAGCGGGCCGCGTGCTCGACCGAGACCCCGTCGCGCTCGATCGTGACCTGGCCCATCGCGGCGGCATCGAGCAGCAGGTCGACGAGGTGGTCGTGGAGCAGGTTGACCTCGTCGACGTACAGGATCCCGCGGTGGGCGCGGGCGAGCAGGCCGGGCTCGTACTCGACCTTGCCGTGCGACAGCGCGCGTTCGAGGTGCAGCGAGCCGAGCACACGGTCCTCGGTGGCGCCGACGGGCAGCTCGACCAGCCTGACCGGGCGGGTCAGCACCTCGGCGTCGACGGCGAAGGGGCCGTCGGGCGAGGTCGCGGACGAGCTGGCCGGGTCGATCGAGAACCGGTCGTCGGCGAACACGTCGACGGGCGGCAGCACTGCTGCGAGCGCCCGGACGGTGGTCGACTTGGCCGTGCCCTTCTCGCCGCGGACGAGCACGCCGCCGATGTCGGGGGCGATCGTGGTGAGGACGAGGGCGAGGCCCATGTCGTCGAGTGCAGCGGCCTCGCAACCGAGGACGGCGGAAAATGGGTACTGCTGAGGCATGTGAGGCTCCCGCTCGCTGTGCCGAAAAAAGATGGGCCATCGACCTACTTGGTCGGACGCGAGGCCGGTCTTCGGACTTGTCGGGTCCCTTCTCTCGAAGGGCCTGATTCACCGCAGCGGGCCTGTGCCGGACTTTCACCGGCTTCCCAGATTCTCCCCTCCGGCCGTGGCTCACCGTTTCCGATGAGCAGACCGTTGGGGCACCTCGTGCCTGCCGAGACGATAGCGTGCGGCCTCGTGCCTGACACGACCCGTCCATCGACACCGGCCGTCACGGTCGTCGGGATCGGCGCCGACGGCTGGTCGGGTCTCTCCGAATCCCTGCGCGAGATCGTCCTGAACGCCACCGTCGTGCTCGGCGGCGAGCGCCACCTGGCCCTGCTCCCCGACGTCTCGGGGCAACGGCGGTTGCCGTGGCCGTCGCCCTTGCGAGACGGACTCCCCTCCCTGCTTGGCTCTGTCGCCGAGCCCGTCGTCGCGCTCGCTTCGGGCGACCCGCTCGTCTCCGGCATCGGGACGACCCTGATCGACGTCCTCGGCACAGAGCGCGTCGTCATCCATCCCGCCGTCTCGTCCATCGCGCTGGCTCGGGCCCGGCTCGGCTGGTCGTCCTCGTCGTGCGCCGTCGTCAGCCTGGTCGGCCGCGACCCCGCGCTAGTGCTGCGCGAGCTCGCGCCGGGCCGCCGGGTCCTGGTCCTGTCCTCCGACGAGGGCACCCCCGCCCGGGTGGCTTCCCTGCTGACCGGTGCGGGATACGGCGACAGCGTGCTCCACGTCCTCGGCGACCTCGGAGCCCCGTCGGAAACGCACGAGATGGGCGTCGCCTCGACCTGGGCCACCACGTCCCCGCGCCTCCACGTCCTCGCGCTCGAGCTGGTCGGCCCGGGTCTGCTCGGCTGGACCGCCGGTCTGCCCGACGACGCCTTCGAGCACGACGGCCAGCTGACCAAGCGCGACCTCAGGGCCTCGGCCCTGGCCCGGCTCGCACCCGTGCCCGGCGAGCACCTCTGGGACGTCGGCGCCGGCGCCGGCTCGATCGGCATCGAGTGGATGCGCGCGCACCCGACGTGTGCCGCGACCGCGATCGAGGGCAACCCCGAGCGCGCGTCACGCATCGCCCTCAACGCGGCCCGCCTCGGCGTACCCGGCCTGTCAGTGGTGACCGGCCGCGCACCTGATGCGCTGACTGATCTTCCCTCCCCCGATGCGATCTTCATCGGTGGCGGCGCGACGGCTCCGGGCGTGCTCGACGCGTGCCTCGCCGCGTTGCGCCCCGGTGGCCGGCTGGTCGTGCACGGCGTGACGCTCGAGACCGAGCAGCTGCTGGCGCAGGCCTACCACGCGTACGGCGGCGAGCTGACCCGGATCGCGGTCGAGACCGCCGCTCCGGTCGGCACGTTCACCGGCTGGACGCCCGCCCGCACCGTCACCCAGTGGGCGTTCACGCGCGGCGTCGACCCGGTCGATGAGAGAGCCTGAGTCGGTCCACCGAGAACAACCGATTCCGAGGCTGTAGGCGCCTCCCACACAACGTGTCCCTCGAGCGCTTCAGACAGCGCCCCCGTTGCGGGAAGATCCATCGGACGGGGCTACGGGACGCACGCAAACGAGACCGCTCGCTGAGTTGCGAGCGTTCCCGCAGGCTGTTCGGCCTACGAAGACGTCGTGATGCAGGCGACGCGAAGCTCCGCTGCACCACGCCCAGATAGGGGCGCCCACTTCGCCCAGAATGCAGCCCCCCGAGGTCCACTCAAGGACTTTCACACCTAATCGCACTCAACACCGGCGACTGGTCTGGTCTAGGAGCACAATCATCGGCGGTCCCGGTTACAGCGGCAGGGCTCGCAGGTCCTTCCTCAGGACGCGTCGCCCAGCCACGAGGTGGAGCATCATCGCCGCGGTCGCGGCCTGTGCAGCAAGCAAGCCCACGAGCACGAGCACCTGCGCGGCGCCCGCCTCGACTGCCGTCCCGCCACCCAGCAGAACGCCGATGAAGGCTCCGGGCAGGGTGACCAGGCCGACCGTCCTGGTCTGGTCGATCCCGGGCACGAGTGCCTCGCGCGCCGACGGCTCGACCACGAGTCGGGTCGCCTGCGACGTCGAGAGGCCGACCGCCAGGGCTGCTTCGTAGGTGCCGGCGTGAGCATGCATCTCCTGGAACGCGCGTCGGCCGGTCAACGTCGCAGCCGTCATGGCGCCGCCGATGATGATCCCCGCGACGGGCAGCACCCCCGGACCGTTGAAGGGCACGACGCCCGAGCCGAGACAGAGCGCGACTACAGGGACTGCGCCCGCGCCCACCGCTGCTCCCACCCAGGGAGCAGCCGAGGCTGGCAGTCCCAGGCGACGCGTCGAGGTGAGCGTGGCGACGATGAACATCAGCAGCACGAAGCTGAGCGACCAGGTCACCGACCGCAGCACCAGGGCAATGACGGCGGACACTGCTGCGAGCTGGACGACTGCCCGCGCTGCCGCGACCGCCTGCTCCCGCTCAACGCCGAGGCGTCCGACCCGCGAGATCGCAACCGCGGCCGCGGTGAGCACCACGAGCACGGCGGCGAGACGCCAGTCGGCGCTCGGCGCGGTGGAAATCGACGTCACAGGCGTGCATCCTGCCGTACGTCGTTCCTTCGGTTGCCAGAGAGAGGAGAGGCACCTTCAGCGACCGAGCAGAGCGACACGCAGGAGGGCCTGCTGCACAAAAGGTGGCATCTGATCTGGGTCACCGATGGACCGCTCGCCACCGGACATCCGTAGCCGCGATCAGCTTCTCGACGAGGTGAGTCACACCGCCGCCAATCGCCTCCCCGAAGCCTTAACCGGGTCTGGGGCATGCCTCGACCAGATGCCGCAGATAGTGCGCGCCGCCGCCATCCGCACCTGCCGCATTGTGCGAGGCAGTCCGACATCAGGTATTGCAGCCACAAGGAGCACCCCCTCGCTCGGCGCAACCATCAGCCGATCAGTGGGAGCCGCGGGTCGGGGTGCTCCGAACGTCCGGAGGCGGCCCGAACCCACGCCAGGTCGTCGCCCAGGTCGGTGGGTCTGCCCGACACCGTCCGCCGGGCCAGCAACTCCTCGAGGATTGCTGCCGTGGCCGCAATTCCGGCCGGCGTGGCTATCGGGTCACGGCCGAGTGCGTCGGTGAGGTCGAGGCCATGGACGACTGCCTCCACCACGCGGCTGGCGACGAACTCGTCCAGGCGCATCAGGGCGTAGTAACCCGACCCGATCGTGTCGGGTGGGTTGGCCCGCGACTCCTCCACGGTCTTGGAGAATGTCTCGGACAGGATCCGGGGCATATCGTCGGGAACCTTGCCCTCCACCATCGTGTACGCATACTCGTACACACCCGGGGCAACCTCGGAGCGAGGGAATATGAAGAAGCTGACCCTGTCGCGGCCGGGTTGACCGGCTTGGGCGCTGTCGATGAGCATCCGGGTCAGTCCGATGGAGATGTCGAAGTGGCCGGCCAGCTCGAACACGGTCCAGCGAGGCGGTTCCGGGTCAACCGGCAACAGGTTGGTGGGCAGGGACCACTCTTCGGCTGAAAGGCCGGCGAACGTGTCTGCGACGCCTCGCAGCTCCGTCTCCAGCAGGTCGACTGTCTCTTCGTACCAGCCCATTTCTCCTCCACCCTCTCGCCGGATTCTACTGCCGCGATCAGCGCGCTGCCAGACACCGAAGGGGGCCCTTGAGCAGGCCTGCGGGCTGAGCCGCACCAAGAAGCGCGACGCTCCTATGCTTCGTCAAGCAGCTGTGGCCGGGTTTTCCAGTAGTCGATACAGGTCGCGGGCGACGTAGCGGGCAAGGCAGCGCTTGATCTCGCGACCGGTCTTGCCTTCGGCGGTGCGGCGGGCAATGTAGTCGCGGGTGGCTGGCTGGTACTGGATGCGGCTCTGGACCACGGTGTGTAGTGCGTTGTTGAGCTGGCGGTCGCCGTAGCGGTTGAGCCGATAGCGGGTGGTGACCTGGCCGCTGTTGGCCGGGATCGGTGCCACGCCGGCGAGCATCGCGAACGCCGCCTCGGAGTGGATCCGGCCCGGGTGGGACCAGGCGCACAACACCGTGGCGGCCACGATCGGTCCGACACCGAACTCCTCGAGCAGATCCGGGCGCCAGCTGCGGATGATGGCCACGATCTGCTTCTGCAGCTCGCGTGCCTCTTTCAGCATGGCGTGTGCGCGACGGGCCAAGGTCCGCAACGCCACCACGGTGGTGGTCGTCTCGGTGTCCCAGGAGGCGTGGATCCGCAGGTTCGCGGCGGTGTTGAGCATCGCGGCAAGCTTCTGGCCGCGGAACCTGACTCGGATGGGTTCGGGTGCCGCGATGACCAAGCTGAAGACCTGCTGCTGCGCCTCGGTCGAGGCATTGATCGCGGAGCGGCGAGCAGCCAGAAGCACCGACAGGGCTTGGCGTTCGCCCCCGGTGCGGGGAGTTCCCAATTTTGGTCGAGCCATCGCTTCGCGTGCAGCGCGGATCGCGTCGAGCGGGTCGGACTTCGCGCCGTTGCGACGCGCAGCACGCTTCGGGCGGTCCAGCTCGATGACGATCTCCGAGGACTCCAGCAGGTGACGGCTCAGACCGGCGCCGTGACCACCGGTTCCCTCGATCGCCCACGCTCGCAGCGTCGCGTGGTTGTTGGCGAAGTCCACCAGCTCGGCATAGCCCTGGGCTGTGGCATCGACGGTGATCTCGTCGAGGACACCACCTGTCGCGGCATCGATGACGGCCGCGGAGTGGGTATGGACGTGGGTGTCGACGCCGATGACGACATCGACCAGTTCGCGCAGATCGGTCAGACTGTTCATGCGTTCTCTCCTTCGCCGGACTGGACGTGGTTTCGGTCCGGGACGGAGGCTCGGCAGGACTGTGATGAGACACGCCCGGCGCCGTTAACGCCAGGTGGTCAAGCTCCTGATCAGGCCAGCTCCTCCAACCGGGCCGGGGCCGGTGACCACGAGCGGACAGGTCGCACGAAGGCACGAGGCCAGTCATTTCGGGGGTCACGCTCGCGGTCACCAACCACAGCCCAGCACCTACAGGCTGCGTTGGCGATCCTCACAGTCCTTTCGCCGCCTGTCGGCGCGGCCGTGCGTCCGCCCATGCCGAACGCCAGAAAACCCGATTACCGCCCAGGGTGGGGCTGCGACGCCCCGGCCATACGCGACAGTCCTGGCTTTGCCTCCCCAAGCCACTTCGGTCATCTCGGCTGGGCCAGTGTTGCCTGTAATTGTTGCGCGACCGCGTCGGGGCTGGGCATCGCGGCGATGACGGCTCCCAGTCGCCGTGCCGCTTCTCGTTCGGGGGCGTGCTGTTTGGTCAAGGCGGTGGCAGCCGCAGCGATCGAGCCGGGCGGCGCGCCCGGGGGCACGATGCGGCAGGCACCTGCCGCGGCGAGGTGGTCGGCGTTCCAGAACTGGTCGGCGCCTTGTGGCATGACGATCTGCGGTAGCCCACTGGCGAGGGAACCGATGACCGTGCCGGTTCCACCATGGTGCACGACGAGGTCGACATACGGCAGAAGGTGCGCTTGAGGGACCTCCTGTTCGACGTGCACCGCTGCCGGCATGTCACCGAGCGCGCTCGGCTCTATCCCAGGCCCCGTCGCCACGAGGACATCACATCCCGAGCCGGCGATCTCGAGTGCCGCCGCGCGGAGCAGGTCCACGCTGCCGAAGACCGTCCCCATGGTCAGATACACCCGCGGAGCCCGCCGTGGCTCGAGCAGCCACGGCTGCACTGGACCGTCCGGGGACCAGGCCGTCGGGCGCATCGCCATCGTAGGAAACGGCGGGGTGGCGTCGACATCGGCCAGGAATGGCGGGTGTGGGTCGATGAGACCCTCGGCCAATGCGCCGGCCACGGGTGCGTGGACCATCGCTGCCACGGTTTCGTAGATGGTCGACCACTGGCGGCCCCAGCCAACGATCGCCAAACAGAAGGCCCTGATATCGGTCGTGTGGGCGGCCATGGCAGCACCGACGTTGCTCTGCTCGAAGACGACGAGGTCGGGTCGTTCTCGTTCCAGTACTCCAGTCATGACGTCCACGACGTGCGGCGCGCAGAGCTCAACGAAGAGCGTCTGTCCGAGACCCTCGTCCGACGCTGCCTCGCCAAGCTGTTCGACTCGTCGCGCGATCTCCGACGTGGCGTCGGAGAAGGCCCACGATTCCTCGGCTCCGGGGACAGTCCGCGCGGGTAGCCGACTCGCGAACTCCTCGCCAGTCGCGAACACCACCTCTGCCCCAGTCCGCTCGAAGGCGAGGGCCAGCGGTACCAGGGGATAGAGATGACCGAACGCCGGCAGCGACGCTAGGACGACCTTCACGGCGTCATCGTGTGCGCCCACCGCTCCACATCCGCCTCATCGTCTGAACATAGGACGGATCCGGAGCCGGGTCATCACCTCACCCGGGGATGACGGCTGTCCTCGCGGGGTGGAACCCCCTTGCGTGCGTGGCTGGACCCGAGGATGGCGCCCATCGCTGGCGAGCCGAACACCCACCAGGGTTGCGTCACACCGGTTCCCCTCTGTCAACAGTGGGTGCTGAGGGCCGTCCTCTTCCGGGTCCGTCGTGTCGGTTGTAGCGTCGGTTGTGCGGGTCCGGGAAGTGGCTGATCCGAAGTGTCGATGTGCGGGGGCAGGTCGACCGCGCTGGATGTAAGAGACGCCCCGCTTTGCCCTCCCGGGCCCGTGCTCATATCGACGGCGGCCGCGAGTGCTGCTGCTTGGTCTGCTGCTCGAGCATCGATGACGAGTTGCCGGTAGACCACGTCGGAGAGTCGGCGTTTGAGGCAGCGCATGGCTTCGAGGTGGGACTTGCCGGCGGCGAGTTTGCGTTGGTAGTAGGCGCGGCCTTCGGTGTCGAGACGGACCTGGGTGGTCGCTGCCATGTGCAGCATGTGGTTGACCTTGCGGTTGCCGGCTCGGGAGAGCCGGTGCCGAGTCTGCTCACCGGAGGATGCATCGATCGGGGCGGTGCCGGTCCAGGAGGCGAACTTGTTCCGGTCGGCGAATCGAGCGACGTCGCCGACGTCGGCCAGGATCCGGGCCGCACTGATCGGGCCGATGCCGGGCAGGTCCATCAGCCTCGACCCGGACGCACGGACCATGAGCTTGAGTTCCTTGTTGATGCTCTTGATCTTGGCGTCGATGGCGAACAGCTCGTCGAGCTGCTCCAGAGCCAGTCGCTTGCGGGTCTTCCCAGCCAGGTCGCGAGGACGCCTTGTAGCGAGAATCGCCTTAGCCTGTGGGGCGGTGAGGTTCAGCTTGACCTTGCCAGGGATGAGCTCAGAGAGCAGCCGCTGGAGCCGGTTCACGGTCTGGATCCGGTGCCGGATGATCTCTGCTCGTCGGTCCGACATCATCCGCAACGCCTCGAGCTCGACGTTGTAGGCAAGCACTCGGAGCCGCTTTGCTCGCACAGCTGCCGCAGCCACTGCGTGGGCGTCATGCGCGTCGGTCTTGCGGTTATGCCCGGTGTCCAACACCCGCGCTCGCGCGGAGAGCTTGGGTGGGACGTCGACGACGTGCTCTCCGTCGGCGAGTAGCCGTTGCGCCAACGGCCGGCCAGCACCACCGCTGCCTGCGACGGCCCACACCCGCTCGGGCCACGCGCTCACGTGTTTGCGCATCGCCGCGTAACCGGTCTTGTCGGTGGTGAACCCGACCAGTCGCCAGCACCGTCTCGCGTACGTCGACGACCTCGATCGTCGCGGACAGCTTGTGGGGATCTACCCCGATGAACACTCTTGCCATGCCAATCACCTCCGTGAATCGTCTTCATGGGAATCGCGAGGCGGGCATTGCTACTGAGAGCTGGGCAGTCCCCTGGAGCCACACCTCGACACGGCACTCGACGGGAACGCAGCCCGAATAAGAGCCACACCCAACGGGTGGGCAGCCGCGAGGAGAGCGCCCCGACGAGCACCTGGACCGAGTCTGGCCGGACACCGGTCCTGAGACCATCGTGTCTAGTAGCCGCGAAACGGCATCGGGCAGCGGCGCGGGGCGCGGCATCGAGTCGCTGCATGCTGGCGGCCCGCCTCCGTTACGGATGAGCAAGGGCCACACCCGTACGAGCTTCATCTGGCCTATGGCATCGCGCCGGGCCTTGGCACGACGGCCCGCGGCGCCGATACTGCAGCAAGGAGCGCTCAGGGGTGGAAGCCATGGATGAACAAGTGACGCTGAACGTGTATCGGCGTCTGGACAACCGGGCGGAAGGGGACTTCGATGACTCATCCGCCCTTGCATGGGAACTGCATCGACGACGTGAACACGCACTCGAAGAGGTCCTCGATGAACAAGACGTGTCAGTGGTCAGCTGGGGCGACACCCGTGACGTCACGAGGACTCATGAACTCGTCGAGCTAGTCGTCGCCGTCGGAGCCATCGCAACGTCGCCACCTGCGTTGGCGATTCTCGGATGGATCGGTGGGGTTGTGGCGACAACTCTGAGCGAGACGGCCGTGGAGTCCGTTAAGGGACTTGTCGCCAGGCTCCGAGGAAAGCAAGACGCCAACCAGATCGCTGACTTCAGCATCAGCGCCGGAGGTCGCCATCTTGTGACGGTTTACCCAGATCAACTGGGCGGCCAAGTTTCGGTGACCACGTCTGACGGGCGGACGCTGACAACGACTTGGAGCGCCCGGCCCGAAGACCTACCTCCGACATAACGCGAGTCGCAGCCGCTCAAATGATGGGTGCGGCATACCGCCGCCAAAATTGAGCAAGTTCCTCGCTTCTGACGCGACGGACCGACCCGTCGGGAGCAGCCTCTACTCATGACCGGCGTGACAGTAGAACGGGCCTCAGTGATCAGCGAGTTAGCGGGCATTGCTGACGACTTCGCCGCGCGCGCCCAAAAGCAGGAGACCTGCCGCGACCGTGCTCGGCCCGGCACCGGCGTGCACCACGTGCATGCCCACTCCGCCACCCTGTGGCGGCTGGCCGAGAGCAGCCTAAGAGTCCGGATTCAGGAACTGGAGAGCGACTCGGCCATGTGACTGCCAAGGACGCCCATTCCGCCGCCTGTCGGCGCGGGCGAAACGTCCCGACCAGCCGATCTGCGCATCCCAAGATGCCGCAACTTCTAGCACCTTCAAGAAGGCGCATAGGGGCTCTTGGCGGTCACAACGATTCGGTGACGAGCCTTGTCCCCGGGACCTGGCTGCGACGACCCTCAGGCCATGAAGGTGCTGGGGGCCCTGCTCATTGTCTGGCTTCTCGCGGCGTGCACCGAGCAAGCGAGCACCGCCGACGAAGTCGATCCCAAGGTCCCGGTGCCAAAGTCGCTGGAGTCGAACTGCCCGCCCACTGACACCCCGCTTCGGTACCCCTCCGGCGACCTTCCCGAGGGCGCCGTGGCGGTGAGGCTGTGCCCAGGTGCGCTGACCGTCGCCTATACCGGGGACCCCATCGGCATTCCCGTCCAAGGACCCGCCGACGAACTGATCACCGGGGTTGCCGAACTCGTGGACCTCGTGAACGGACTGCCCGCGTTCGAAGCCGGCAGCGACTGTCACTTCGACGACGGGCCGCACCACGTCTACTGGTTTCGCTACCCCGACGGAGACGCACGAGCGGTCGCCTACGCCGAAGGCGGTTGCCACACCCTGGCCGTCGGAGAGGAACTCGCCTACAGGAACGGTGAGCGCCTGGCGACTGCATTCGCCAGTGCCCTGCTCGACCAGCGCGCGCAGACCACACCACCTGCTTCAGCCGCTACCGAGACAATCACGTGCGCCACTCCGCCGATGTCGGAACCGATCAGTGTCTTGCCAGCGGCGGCCCCTCTGGCCATGACCCAGGCTGTCTGGTGCGAAGGCGTTGCTCCCTATCGAATGAGATCGGCCGTCATACCTGGCCCGCTCCTCCAACGTGTCAACGACTCACTCCTCGGCAAGCCCACAGAAGCACGCGACCGCTGCCGCATGCCCTCCTACGGCCAAACGATCGAGGGGCGCACTGCATGGGGTGACCGCGTGTCCTACCTCGTGCCAGGCTGCCGCGTCGTCGCTCGTACCGGATACGGACGCGACAACATCACCACCACCGTCGAGGCAGACCCAGCCCTCCTCGCAGCCATCAAGGCACTGCCCCTCGGCCCCGATCCAGCGCTGGTCCCACGACTCGTGACTCTGAAACGCTGATCGCACCGGACCTCTCCAGTGTGGCGGTGCGCGCACTCGGCAAGCTGCGTCATAACGCCGCGAACGCGGCTGCCCGGGTCGTCAAGGCGTCCCGCACCCGAACCGGGGGCGGCGGTCAGGACTTAGAAGCGTCCGGCAACGTGCCGTTTTGCACAAGCTCCTCGAATCGTTTCCTTCGGTTGCGCGACGCGCGGGCGTCGTCCGCGTCAAGGATGCCGTGCATCACCGCTTTGCGAATGATGAAGTAGAAGACAAAACACGAGATGGCGCTGAGCAACAGTGGGAGCACGAAAAGCAGATTACTGATGTGCGAGGACCTACGAGCGGTATTGCCGTCTGAAGTTGGTCACGTCCTGGTGTCTGCGTCTGGCTTCAACACGGACTTGCGCCGAGCGGGAGGACCACCAGTAGGTGCGAGGAACGCCCCGTCTCGAGGCCGAGACGGGGCGTTCCTCGCGCCAATCAAGCGACTTGCTTGCGCCCACCGATGTGACTGATCGAAGTGCCGACAGCCGCACATGCCAAGAGGCCGAATGTGACCGCTTGGATCGCGGCAACGTCCGTCAGCACGATGCCCAGAGAGGCGAAGGCGACAAGGGCCGCAGCGCCGACACCGGCCTGCCACCCCCAGCGGTAGCCGACGAGCCCAACCATCGCTCCGAGCACGAGCCCCACCACGATCGCCGTGACCGTTTCAGTCATGACCTTCTCCTCAGCAGTTCGGATACCACCGGTTCATCACGCCCGGCGCGGCGTAGACGTTCACGGCGAGACAGTTGCCCTTGCTGCGAGCCCACCCTGCCCGCTTCGGATCAGTTCGCATCCAGGCTGCTGGACCGAAATGTGGGCCCGGGAAGACCGGTCACCGCGGGAGGCGACTGTCGGCGACCTCCGGTCGCGGGCGGGGTATGGCGATGTCGGCCCCCTCGTCGAGCACGACCCGCAGTTCGATGAGCCAGCGCCGGAAGGACTCGTGCGCCTCAGGTGTGTCGGGTCGCCTACAGCGCACGACCACGCCTCCCCTGGTGCGGACGAAGTCGAGTTGAAAGTCGTCTGCGGGCGACTCTTGGCGAAGGATGGTGGCCGAGGTGACCTCGACAAGGTCCGATCCCGGAATCGCCCGATCGTCTCTCCATGTCACCGTGTTGAGGTCGCCGTCTGGCCAGCGGACGTGGCCAGGGGCCGATGCCAGCACCCGGGCCAGCGACACCCACCCCATCGAGTCGGCCAGCACCCAGGCCAGATCTGCGCGCGGCAGCGTCTCCCGCAGGGTCGCGGCGGCCTCGATCTCGAGCGGCACGGTGGTGGTGAACCAGCCCATCGCCTGCTCCCACTCGGGCAGGCGTCGCGTATCGACCTGAAGGAGGGTGGTGAGCCCCGACCCCGCCCCGGCGCGGCGGTGAGCCAGCGCCGCGGCAGCCAACACGACCGTCGGTGCGGAAGCCCGCGGGCCCAGGCTCGCGATCAACCACGACAGCTGCCCGGGGGAGACGACGAGGTGTTCGGAGGTCGCCGCGATGGCGTGTTGACCCGGCGCCAGCCCGGTGTCGAACCCTGACTTCGGCACGGAGCCGTCGAAGCGGTCGAGGAAGTCATGCCAGTAGCAGACCTCGATCGAGTCGGGGGCGAAGGGCGCGATCTCTTCCTCCAACGCAGCGTCCACGTGAGAACCGACCGCGGGGAGCCTCGCGCTCCCCAGCGCGGGACGGAGCTCGGCTCCGTACATCGCATGCAGGTCCCGCATCGCGACCCCCAGCGACACCTCATCGACCAGGGAGCGGTCGAAGGCGGCGATGAACGTCGAGGAGTCGCCCCGCTCGATCACGCCGAACCACAACGCCGGCCACGACGAGGGCCGGCAAGCTTCGGCGATGATTGCGTCGAGGCGCTGGCGGCGGCTCTCTGCGTCCCCGGACAGGTTGTGTTCCTCCAACCGGACTTGCACGCTCGCGTCGTAGTCGAGGCGCGAGGTGATTTGGGAGTCCAAGCCGATGAGGAGCTCGCTGCGCAGCGCTTCGTGCCGGGCCATGAAGGCGATCACAGCTCGCGACCACGCCGCCACGTCGGCACGGCCGGGTCGCTCGAACACCACCGCGCGCCACGAGCCGCGCCCGCCCGTGGACGCGACGTGGAGCCGCTGATTGAGCGTCGGCTGCACCTCGGAGAACTTCGGACGGGTGGGAGACACAGGTGTCAGGCCGACCAGTCGGCCACCGCGCAGCTCGTGGTCTCGCAGAGTCGCGACCCGCACTCTGACGTCTCCCTCCGGTCATCACCGCCGACCCTCGCGACATGCCTTGGGTCGGCTGAGGGTACGGCGGCCCCGCCCCATTGGCAATGCCCAGTCGAGACTGGACCGCTTTTGGTCAGGCCGACGACAACGCGCTGGCGCGGTAGCGTGCCCGCGTGTTGCCAGCTCCGACTCCTCGGCTCCGCTTTCGCGAGATGACCGAAGCAGACCTGCCCGACATTGTGACCCTGGACATCGGCGGCTCGCGTGGTCCGGAGGGCTGGATCGCGTGGAACCGCCAGAACTACGCCGAGCACGGGTTCGGGTTGTGGGTGATCGAGACCCTGACCGGTGATTTCGTCGGCGACTGCGGTCTGACCATGCAAGAGGTCGACGGCGAGTGGCTGGTCGAGGTGGGCTGGCACGTCCGCAGCGCCGTGCGTCGTCGGGGGTACGCCGCCGAGGCGGCCGCAGCCGTCCGCGAAGCCGCCCGTGGCCGCGGTGTCGAGCACCTGATCGCGATCATTCGACCCGACAACGTGGCGTCTCAGGGCGTGGCGACCAAGATCGGCCTGACCCTCGAGCGTGAGGTCTTCAAGCACGGTGGGCCGGCCCTGATCTTCGGCTCGGACCTGGACGTCCTGCGCGGGCGGTAGTCACGAACTGCACGATCAGCCCGAGCACGTTGCGCACGCGAGTGGCTCGGGAGCATGCTGGCGGGATGCGAAACCACCCCCGGATGCTCGCGATCCTGCTGTCGACCCTCGGTGCGCTCCTGGTCGTGCCACCACCCGGGAGTGCCGCCCCGCCGGACCCGCTCACCCGCCAGCACCTGCTCACGCTCGGCGACTACGTGAGCGTCTACCGACGCTGCGGCAGCCCTCCCGCGTGGAGCTGCGTTCGCCGGTCTTCGCCCCGCGGGGGTGCGAGGACCAGGGACAGGTGGTGCGCGGCGCGAGCCGCATCCTTGGCAGCGTCTCCCCCCGCGCGCGCCGGCGCTCGGTCGCCCTGATCGACCAGAACCTGGTGCGGTTCGACACCGTGGCGGAGGCACGCTCCCTGGTCGGCCGCTACCGACACTTCAGCAAGGAGTGCGTCGGCGACGTGCGGACCGACGACGGGGAGGGCGGCCGGGTCCGTCTCAAGAACCGCGCGTGGCAGCCGCCGCGCCTCGGTGACGAGTCGGCCGGGATGCTGATCGGCTGGTTCTCGCCGGGAGCGCCACCTGGCGCCGGGTGCTGGTGGTGCGGGTCGGTCGGACCGTGTCGGTCCTCGACGTCTCCTTCGCCGACATCCGTCCCCCGCAGGGTCAAGTGCTGGACCTGGGCGGGCTCGCGATCGACCGCCTCGGCTGAAGGGCGTCCGACCTGGCCGCGTACACGTGCAGGACTTGTGGACCCAGATCGCCGCGAACAGGGGCCAGAAGTCCTACCCGCGTACGCCGACGCCGTACCGCTCCTCGTGCACCACCTCGTCGAGCGGCGACCGGTGTCGCCAGCCGAACCTCTCGAGGTCGGGCACCTCCGGCAGCTCCGAGACCGTGCCGACGCAGAGCCACGCGACGGGGCGGACGTGGGCCGGGAAGCCGACCAGGTCGCGCAGGAACTCCTCGCGGTAGAAGCTGACCCAGCCGACACCGAGGCCCTCGGCGGTCGCGGCGAGCCACAGGTTCTGGATCGCGCAGACGACGGAGTAGAGCCCGGCGTCGGCTATCGCATGACGACCGAGCACGTTCGGCCCGCCTCGGCTCGGGTCGTAGCCGACCACGATCCCCAGCCCGGACTCGACGATGCCCTCGACCTTGATCCGGTTGAACGCCTCCGCGCGCTCGCCTGCCAACGACGCGGCGAACACGTCCCGCTCGGCTGCGACGTGGGCGCGGAAGGATCCGGGTCGCCGACGAACGGACGAGCACGAAGTCCCACGGCTGGCTCATCCCGACGCTCGGCGCGCAGTGGGCGGCGGCCAGCACCCGCTCGAGCGCGTCGGAAGGAACGGGCGAACCCGTGAACTCCCGACGCGTGTCCCGGCGCCGGTTGATCACGTCGTAGAGGTCGTTCACCGCTTCGCGGTCCGGTCGCGGGCGGGGTCGTAGAGGTAGGACTCGCCGCCGGAGCTCGGCGACAGCGCCCGCCCGACGAGGATCACCGCGGCCATCCGCAGCCCTGCCTCCTCGACGAGGTCCGCGATCGTCGCGACCGTCCCGCGCAGCACCACCTCGCCCGGCTGGCTGGCGCGGTGCACGACGGCGACCGGGCAGTCGTCGCCGTACTCACCCGAGAGCTCGGCCATCAGCTCGCGGGTCCGGGTGATCGCGAGGTGCAGCACCAGCGTGGCGCCGGTGGCGGCGAAGGCCGCCAAGGACTCGCCCGACGGCATCGCGGTCGAACGCGCCTGGGTGCGCGTGAGCACGACCGACTGTGCGACCAGCGGCACCGTCAGCTCACGTCCGAGCAAGGCGGCGGCCGCGGCGTACGCCGGCACGCCGGGGGTCACGTCCCAGTCCACACCGGCAGCGTCGAGGCGGCGGGTCTGCTCGGCGAGCGCGGAGTAGATCGACAGGTCGCCCGACCCGAGCCGGACGACGTCGTGGCCGGCAGCGTGGGCCTCGACGAGCAGCGAACTGATCTGGTCGAGGTCGAGGTCCTGGGTGTCGACCAGGGTCGCGTCCGGGCTGACGTGGCTCAGCACCTCGGGGTCGAGGTAGCTGCCCGGGAACAGCACGACGTCGGCGCGAGCAAGCATCCGGGTCGCTCGCACGGTCAGCAGGTCGGCCGCTCCGGGGCCGGCACCCACGAAGTGGACGGTCACGAGACGTACCTCGGCGTCCAGACGCCGGCCGCGCTGACCCGGGTGCTCTCGGCGCCGACGATCAGCAGGCACTTCATGTCGATGGTCGCCGGGTCGAGCTCCGCGAGCGTCGTGACGGTCAGCGACTCCTCCGCCCGGCCGATGTCGCGGCCGACGACGACCACGGTGTCGGGCTTGCGGTGCTCCAGCAGCACCTCCTGCGCCGTGGCCACCTGTGAGGTGCGCGAGCGCGACGCCGGGTTGTAGATCGCCAGCACCAGGTCGGCCTCGGCGATCGCGCGCAGCCGCCGCTCGACGACCGCCCACGGCTTGAGCCGGTCGGAGAGCGAGACGACCGCGAAGTCGCCGCCGATCGGGGCGCCGGCCCGCGCCGCCACGGCCTGCACGGCGCTGACTCCCGGCAGGACGCGGATCGAGACTTCGGCGTACGCCGCATCGTCGGCCGCCTCGAAGACGGCAGCCGCCATCCCGAAGACCCCGGCGTCGCCGCCGGACACGACGGCCACCTTCTCGCCGGCGAGGGCGAGGTCCAGCGCGAACCGGGCGCGGTCGACCTCGACCGTGTTGCCCGAGGCGTGCCGGGTCAGGCCCGGCGCGCTGGGGCACGCGGTCGACGTACGGGCCGTAGCCGACGACGTGGTCGACCTCGGCCAGGGCGGTGGAGACTTCCGGCGTCAGCCAGCAGTCAGGACCGGGGCCGAGCCCGACGACGAGGAGAAGCCTTGGTTTCGACACGCTCGTGCCCTTCGACACGGCGCCAGGGCGCCTGCTCAGGACATCGCCTCGCTGCTCAACCAGCGGCACATCCCCCTGCTCAACCAGCGGCTGGACGGGTCGGCGCCCGCGAGCGCAGCCCGTTGCGCGAGTCACCGGTCACCACGATCAGCGAGAAGTAGGGCACCGTTTCCGGGTGCACGTCCGCGACGGGGAGCCAGCGCTGCTCGGGCATCGAGGCGCGTTCGACGTACAGCGCGTGGTCCAGCCTCCCGGCGGCCGCGAGCGCACGGCGTACGGCGGGGAAGGTCCGGCCGAGCTTCATGATCACCGCCGCGTCGGTGTCGGCCAGCCGGCGCGCGAGCTCGGGCTCGGGCAGCGTGCCGGGGAGCACCGTCAGCACGTCGGTCTGCCGGACGAGCGGGCTCGCCGCGATCGCCGTGGCGGCGACGAAGGCGGGGATGCCGGGCACGATCTCGGTCGGGTAGCGCTCGGCCAGGCGGTCGTGCATGTACATGAAGGAGCCATAGAACAGCGGGTCGCCCTCGGCGAGCAGCACCACGTTTCGCCCGGCGTCGAGGTGGGCCGCAATGCGAGACGCCGACTCCTCGTAGAAGGAGGCCAGCGCGCCGGCGTAGCCGCCCGGGTGGTCGGTGCTGCCGGTGGTGACGGGGTAGGTCAGCTGCTCCTCGATCACCCCGTCGGGGATGAGAGACGCCGCGATCCGACGGGCGTTGGACGCCTTGCCGACGCCGGCATGGAAGGCGATCACGTCGGCCTCCTCGATGAGGCGGGCGCCCTTGCGGGTGATCAGCTCGGGATCGCCGGGGCCGACGCCGACCCCGTAGAATTGCCCTTCATTCTTCCTCCTGGGCGAGTGCGTTGAGGGCGGACGAGGTCATCGCGGAGCCGCCGCGACGACCGCGGACCGTGACGAAGGGGATGTCGATGCCGTGCTCGGCCTTCAGATCGACGAGCGCCTGCTTGGACTCGGCGGCGCCGATGAAGCCGACCGGGCAGCCGACGATCGCGGCCGGCCGCGGACCGCCGTCGAGCACCATCTCGAGGAGGTGGAACAGAGCCGTCGGCGCGTTGCCGATCGCCACGACGGCGCCCTCGAGGTGCGGCTCCCAGAGGGAGACGGCCGCGGCCGTGCGGGTCGTGCGCCAGGCCTGCGCGAGCGCCGGCACCCGCGAGTCGTTGAGGAAGCAGAGCACCTCGTTCTCCCGCGGCAACCGCGCCCGGGTCACGCCGGTCGCGACCATCGTCGCGTCGCACAGCATCGGCGCACCGGCGTCCAGGGCCGCCCGAGCGGCCGTGAGCAGGCCGGGGTGGATGACGAGGTCGGCGGCGAGGTCGACCTGGCCGCTGCCGTGGATCATCCGCACCGCGAGCTTCTCCGCGTCCGCGGGCACGGCGCTCAGATCCGCCTCCCGGCGGATCGTGGCGAAGGAGTCGAGGTAGATGTCGGGTCCGACGTCGACGTACTCGAAGCGCCGCGGCGGTCGGCGGAGCTCGGTCATGGGGTCTCCTCGGGGATCAGGACACCGCGCCACGGGGTGACGACGAGGTCGGCGGCATCGGCGGTCAGCTCGGCGATGGCGGTGCGGTCGAGCCCGTCGGCACCGGCCACACGTGCCGGCCGCCGGGCACGACCCCGAACGGAAGGGGCGGCGTCGGTGAGGGCAGCCGCGGATCGGGGTCGACGACGTCGACCAGGGGGTCCGAGAGCTCCGCGACGTGCCACGGCGCCGACGGACCGCTTCCACGTCGTACGGCGAACGCGTGGGCCAGCTCCGCGATGGTGGCGGCCGCCGTGGTGAGCGAGACGACCGGGCCGAGCCTCTCCCCGACCCGCAGCTGCGCCGACGAGGAGTCGAGCGCCACCAGGCCGAGGTCGCAGCCACGGTCCAGCAGGTCACCCCGCCCGTCGTCGAGGACGAACAGGAACCGGCCCGGCAAGGCCGCGAGCACCGGATCGGCGCACAGGAGCGCATCGAGGTCACGAGCGACCGGCCGCAGGTCCGCACGGCCCCCGGCCAGGCCGGTCTGCGGCGACACATCACGTTGCGGATCAGCTCGTGGCTGCGGGTCGGCAGCAGCCCGGTCGCCTCGAGGGCCGCCAGCACGGCAGGGTTCAAGGCACCGGAAGAGCCGGGCAGTGCGCGCAGCTGGAGGTTGGCGCGCGACGTGAGGTGCACGCGCCCGTCGCCGTACTCCCCCGCGACATCGGCCAGGGCACGCAGCGACGCGGACGAGACCTGCCCTCCGATCAGTCGGAGGCGCACGAGCAACCCGTCGGCAGCCGACCACGGCCGCAACGCCCCCGGACACAGATCGCCTCGACTGCGGGTGCTGGACATGTGCTGGGCCAATCGGTCCGGGCCCGTGCGCGGGGCCGTGTGACCTGGCGGCGATTGCCGCTAGGGCCAGCAGGTCTTCGGACTCGGGATCGATCGGGTCAGGGCGCCTTCCCGGAGACGATGCTCCAGTGGCTGCCACCTCCGGAGAGGCAGCGTGCTCCGCCCGTCACCCTCACCGCTGCGCGTCAGTCCCGGAATCTCACCGGGTTCCCTGACTCCACGTGATGGAGTACGACTGGCGCGACGAGGGTAGCGCGGCGCGGCCACGTTGACAGGATCGGTCCGTCAGCGCAGCGCGTACGTCGCCAGCGAGACGGCCACGTAGTGCGCGATGAACGCCAGGATCGTGAAGGTGTGGAAGACCTCGTGGAAGCCGAACCACTCCGGCTTGGGGTTCGGCTTCTTCAGGCCGTAGATCACGCCACCGAGCGTGTAGAGCAGGCCGCCGACCACGATGAGCACCGCCACGGCCACCGCGGTCGCCGTGCCCAGGCGGTCGGCGCCGTCGATGAAGTCCGGGATGAAGAACAGCGCGAACCACCCCAGACCGATGTAGATCGGCGTGTAGAGCCAGCGCGGCGCGCCCGTCCAGAAGACGCGGAAGAGCACGCCGAGCAGGGCACCGCTCCAGATGCCCACGAGGAGCTGGACGCGGGCGTCGCCGTGCAGCAACAGCATCGCGAAGGCCGTGTAGGTGCCCGCGATCAGGATGAAGATGTTGGAGTGGTCGAGCCGGCGCAGCAGCGCCCAGATGGCCGGCTGCCAGGTGCCGCGGTGGTAGATCGCGGAGACACCGAACAGCAGGAGGGCCGACGCGGTGAACACGGCCGCACCGACCTTGGTGTCCGTGCTCGGCGAGAGCACGATCAGCACGATCCCGGCCGCAAGGACGAACGGGATCGAGCCCGCGTGCAGCCACCCCCGCAGGTGTGGCTTCAGCTCGGCCATCTTGTCGGCCATCACGAGGAGCGCGGCGTCGTGATCGAGGAACTTCGTCACATCAGGACTCGCAGGGCCGCGGGCAGCACCTGGATGACGGCCGGTGCGGACGCGGACGTCGGCAAAGCGCCGAGCGGCTCGCCGTCACCACCCATCGGCACCGAAGGGCTGCCACTGATCTCCACCGTTGATCCCTTCAGCACCGTCACCTGGTCCAGCTCGATGTGCCCACCGTCGTACACCTTGGGCAGTGCCTTCATCATGCCTCGTCGTGAGGATGCCTCGATCACGACCACGTCGGCGAGCCCGTCGGTGACCGAGGCGTCCGGGGCGATGTGCATGCCCTTGCCGTAGTAGCCGGAGTTGGCGACGACGACGGTCGCGGCCACGAACGTGTGCCGCTGGCCGTCGACGACGACCTCGAACGTCGAGGGGACGTACGTCGCCAGCGAGTGGAGCGCGGCGTAGGGGTACTGGCACTTGGCGGGCATCCAGCGCACCTTGTCGACGATCTCGCCGGCGCGGGCATCGACGCCCGAGTAGACGGAACCGGCCACGAGCCGCGGCTCCGCGCCGGGCAGGGTGATCGAGAGCATGTCGACCGGGGTCTCGGCACCCTCGAGGAGGGTCCTGGCCACGTCGGCCGGCTCCGCGGAGAGCTCCAGCATCCGGGCGAAGTCGTTGCCACGGCCGGCCGGGACCATGCCCAGGACCCCGCCCAGCTGCGAGACCTGGCCGGCGATCGAGGACAACATCCCGTCGCCGCCGACGGCGACGATCACGTCACCACGGCCCACGCCCGCACGCACCAGGTCGAGAGTGGCCCTGATGCCGGGCGAGTAGGTCACCTCGACCTCGGCGCCGGCGTCACGGAGCACCCGCGCGACCGGCACGACGGCGGCCGGAGCCGCGCCGCCGCCCGAGAGCGGGTTGACCAGGAAGGAGAAGGTCCTCACGGGATCAGCACCCCCGGGTTGAGGATCCCGGTGGGATCCACGGTGGCCTTGACCCCGCGCAGCATCGCCACACCCACGGGCCCGATCTCGCGGGCCAGCCACTCCTTGTGGTCGGTGCCGACCGCGTGGTGGTGCGTGATCGTGGCACCCGCGGCGATCATCGCGTCGGAGGCGGCTGCCTTCGCCGCCAGCCAGCGCGGCAGCGGGTCGTCGCCCTGCTTGGCCGCGATCGTGAAGTAGAGCGAGCACCCGGTCTCGTAGACGTGCGACACGTGGCAGAGCACGAGCGCGCCCTCGCCGAGGCTCGTCTCGAGGGCGGTCTTCACGTCGGCGTACAGCCGATCGGTGTTGGACCAGAACGTCGCTGTCTCCAGGGTCTCGACGAGGACTCCCGCGTCGAGCATCGAGTCGCGGAGGTACGGCGCATGGAACCGTCCGTCGAACCAGGCCTTGCCTCGGTCCTCCCCGAGGGGCTGACCGCCGAGCTCGGTCAACGCCTGGGCGACGAGCGCCCGCTTGTCGGCGATCGAGGCCGACTCGTGGCCGACGATCATCAGGCAGCCGGAGGCGCCTTCAGCGCCGACGGCGCGACTGGCTGGCCAGGTTGAGCGCCGTCTCCGGTTCGTCGGAGAGCCGGATGATGGTGGGCAGGAGCTGGTGCTGGGCGAGGTGCCGCATCGCTGCCTGGCCGGCGGCGAAGGACTCGAAGCCCCATGCCTCGTAGGCCGTCTCGGCCGCGATCGCGCGGACCCGGACGGTCACCTCGGTGATCACGCCGAACGTGCCCTCGGACCCCAGCACGAGCTGGCGCAGGTCGGGTCCGGCGGCGTTGGCCGGCGCGGAACCCGAGACGAGCTCGCCGATGGGGGTGGCGACCCGGAGGCCGACGACCATCTGGTCGAACCGCCCGAAGCCCGCACTGTTCTGGCCGCTGCTGCGCGTCGCGGCGAAGCCGCCGATCGAGGCGAACTCGAACGACTGCGGGAAGTGGCCCAGGGTCAGGCCGTGGGCGGCCAGCGCCGCCTCCGCCTGCGGCCCGCGCATGCCGGGCTGCAGGGTGGCGGTCATCGAGACCGGGTCGACGCTGACCAGCTGGTCCAGGCGGATCAGGTCGAGGCTGACCAGGCCGGCGTACCCCTCCCGACGCGCCACCAGGCCGCCGGTGACCGACGTGCCGCCGCCGAACGGGACGACCGCGACGTGGTGCTCGACCGCCCAGGCGAGCAGGGCGACGACCTCGTCGTGCGAGGCGGGCCGGACCACGGCGTCAGGGGCGTCCGACAGGTCGCCGGTGCGCGCCTTCAGCAGGTCGGGCGTCGACTTTCCGCGGGTGCGCAGGCGCCGACTGTCGTCGTCGGTCAGCACGTGGTCGGCGCCGACGACGTCCGCGAGAGAGGGAGAGGAGCCCGTCGGCGAGGCCCGGCTCGGGCAGCTCGACACTGTCGACCGCCGGCGTGCTCAGGGCACCGAAGGCGAAGTCGACGAGGCCCTGGGTGGCCTCCGGCAAGGGACCGGCGTGGGCGGCGTCGCCCCATCGCTGTGGGTGCATTTCTGGGCTCATGCGTTACAGTGTGACACATGACGTCAGTCCGTAACAACAGCCACGCCAGGCGCCGGCTCCAGCCCGGTCTCGCCGGCGCCCCTGTCTCCGTCGACCTCCTGGTCATCGGCCTGGGTGTCACCGGCGCCGGGGTCGCCCTCGACGCCGCCTCGCGAGGACTGTCGGTCCTCGCCGTCGACGCCCACGACCTCGCCTTCGGGACGTCGCGCTGGTCGAGCAAGCTGGTGCACGGCGGGCTGCGCTACCTCGCCAACGGACAGGTCGGCGTCGCCCGCGAGAGTGCGATCGAGCGCGGCATCCTGATGGAGACGACCGCACCACACCTCACCCGGCCGATGCCCATGCTGCTGCCCCTGATGTCCAGCGTGTCCGTCGCGCAGGCGAGCCTGGCCGCGGCCGGCTTCCGGGCCGGCGATGCCCTGCGGGTCAGTGCCGGGACCAGCGTCGAGACGCTGCCACGCCCGCGCCGGATCTCGCGCACCGAAGTGCTCCAGCTCGCACCCTCGCTGCGCAAGCTCGGCCTGCGCGGCGGTCTGTTGAGCTGGGACGGCCAGCTCGAGGACGACGCCCGCTTCGTCACCTGTCTCGCCCGCACCGCGGCCTCCTTCGGCGCCGACGTGCGCACGCGGGCCCGGGTGGTCTCGGCAACTGGCACGGGCGCCACCCTCCGCGACGAGCTCACGGGCAGACGCACGACGTGGTCGCGCGCGGCGTCATCAACGCGACCGGGGTCTGGGCCGGGTCCATCGATCGACGATGGAGCTCAAGCCGTCGCGCGGCACGCACCTCGTCCTGCGCCTCCTCCACGATGCCGGGACTGGCGGCCTCGCTCACCGTGCCCGTGCCCGACACGACCAGCAGGTTCGTGTTCGCACTCCCCCAGCCCGACGGCACCATCTACGTCGGCCTGACCGACGAGGAGACCGACGGCGACATCCCCGACGTGCCGCAGGCCACCGAGAGCGAGATCGGCTTCCTGCTCGACGTCGTCGGTGCCGCGCTGGAGAGGCCACTGCGGCGATCGGACGTGATCGGGACCTACGCCGGACTCCGCCCGCTGCTCGACTCCGACGGCTCGACGGCCGACCTGTCGCGCAGGCACGCCGTGCTCACCTCGTCGACCGGCGTGGTCACCGTCGTCGGCGGCAAGCTCACCACCTACCGCCAGATGGCCGAGGACGCCGTCGACGCGGTCGGCCTGACCGACGCACCCTGCCTCACCCGTTCGCTGCCCCTGCTCGGTGCTGCCTCGCGGGAGCAGCTCGCCCGGCTCGAGGCACCCGAGCGTCTCGTACGCCGCTTCGGCACCGAGGCAGCGCTGGTGGTCTCCAACGCGGTCGACGTGAGTGGGTTGACCGAGGCCGAGCTGCTCGCGCCCGGCCCGTTGGGCGTGACCCTGGCCGAGCTGATCTTCGGGATCACCCACGAAGGCGCCGCGGACGTCGACGACCTGCTCGATCGGCGTACGCGCGTCGGACTGGTGCCCGCGGATCGCGTCGCTGCACTGCCGATGGCGGAGCGTGCGTTCGAGCTGGTGTGACTCACGAGGGCAGGTGCGGCCTCGCCTGCAGGGCCAGCCACGCCGCGGCCCGGGCGTCCGGATCGTCGAGTGATCGACCGATCGCCTGCTCGATCTGCGCCACCCGGTTGCGCACGGTGTTGCGATGCAGACCCAGGTCCTCGGCCACCTTGAGCCGTGACCCATGGTGCGCGAGGAACGACGCCAGGGTCGCCGTCTGCTCGTCGTCGAGGCCGCCGAGGAACGACGCCGAGAACGACTCGGCGACGTCGCGGGCGAGGAGGCCGACCGCACCCTCGCGCACCACGCGTTCCCACCTGACCACACCGGCGGTGGTCGCCCGCGCGAGTGCCAGCGCCGCCGTGGCGTGGGCGTTGGCCACCTCGAGCAGCCGGACCGGCTCGCCGACTCCCACCGCGAGGCCCCGGCCCGCCAGGTCCTCCGCCACCCGAAGGGCGTGTGCAGGGGCGGCGACGAGTCGGAGGATCCCCCCGTCGATGGTGGCCAGCAGCTGGTCCCTCTCCAGCCCGGCCAGCGCGTCCTCGAGGACGTCCTCGGGGCCCGACGCCTGGACGATCTGGACGCGGCCGGGCAGGGCGGGCACGCCGGATGCCTCGCCGACCACCTTCGCGGCGTCCACCTCACCGCGGGTCAGCAGCTCGTAGGTCTTCCCCAGCAGCCGGCGACGGGTCTCCCGCCGGTCACGCTCCTGCTCCACCGTGAGGCCCAGCAGCGCCACCGCCGTGGCGATCGCGCTGCGGCGTACGTTCGTCACGCGGCCGGGGACGGCGACCGCGAGGTAGTAGCCCGGACGCCCTCGCAGCCCGACCGGGACGACCAGCCTGGTCTGCTGGTCGTCACTGGTGGTCGACGCCGCACGCAGCCCCTGGGAGCGGATCCGGCTCAGCTCCACGCCCGCCGCCGCGACATCCGCGAGCTGTCGGCGCGGTCCCGTGGGCCGCACCTCCAGACGGCCGTCGGCCGAGAGCAGGAAGGCGGCACCGTCGAGGAGCTGGGCGAGGCGCCCGACCACCGCCTGGCGCGGGTCGTCGCGGACGGCAGCCGCGGTCAGCTGTCGCTGGGTCTCCAGGGCGAGCCTGGCCTCGCTCTCGTCCCGTTGCTCGATCAGGTGGGCGGCCGCCCGGCTGACCGCCACGAACGTGGTCTGGCGAGGGACTTCCAGCAGGTTCAGCCCGTGCTGCTCGCACGCGCGCACGAGCGCGGCCGGCGCGCGGCGGTGGGTCAGCCCCACACCGAGGGCGAGGGACGTGACGCCGGCACCGGCCAGGCGCTCGGCGTACGCGTTCCACTGCGAACGCCAGCCCTGGGTGGCCAGCCCCGTCGTCAACAGGAGCTCGCCGCCCTCGAGGAAGGGTGAGGGGTCCTCGAGCTCGCTCGTGGCGACCCAGCGGACCACCGCATCGGGCCGGGGCAGGTGCACGGCGTGCAGTCGGAGGCCCTCCTGCCGGACCAGAAGTGCGACGTCGACCATGGGTGTCATGATTGCACAATCGACTCTCACAACTTGTGCGGAACAGCCATCGCCGGAGCGACCCGGCACACCTAACGTTCGGGCCATGAGCGAGCACACCACCGGCGGCCCGGCCCTCCCCCAGGAGCGCCGCCTCGTCACGTCGATCCCCGGCCCGAAGTCCCAGGCACTGCAGCTGCGCAAGAGCGCGGCCGTGCCCCAGGGCGTGGGGACCACCCTTCCCGTCTACACCGTTGCCGCCGGCGGCGGCGTCATCGTGGACGTCGACGGCAACTCCCTGATCGACTTCGGCTCCGGCATCGCCGTGACCACCGTGGGCAACAGCGCCCCGCGCGTGGCAGCAGCCGTCGCCGAGCAGGTGCAGTCCTTCACCCACACCTGCTTCATGGTCACGCCGTACGACGCGTACGTCCGCGTCGCCGAGGCGCTCAACCGACTCACCCCGGGCACGCACGAGAAGCGGACCGTCCTGTTCAACTCCGGCGCCGAGGCAGTGGAGAACGCGGTCAAGATCGCCCGCGTCCACACCAAGCGGCAGGCGGTCGTCGTCTTCGACCACGCCTACCACGGGCGCACCAACCTGACGATGGCGATGACCGCGAAGAACATGCCGTACAAGAGCGGGTTCGGACCCTTCGCCTCCGAGGTCTACCGCGCTCCGCTGTCCTACCCCTACCGCGACAGCGGCGTCGACGGACCGGCCGCGGCCCGGCGCGCGATCGACACGATCGAGAAGCAGATCGGCGCCGCCAACCTCGCCGCCCTCGTGATCGAGCCGATCCAGGGTGAGGGCGGGTTCATCGTCCCGGCCGACGGCTTCCTCGGCACGCTCGTGGAATGGTGCCGGGCCAACGGCGTCGTCTTCGTCGCCGACGAGGTGCAGACCGGCTTCGCCCGCACCGGCGAGATGTTCGCGTGCGACCACGAGGGCGTCGTGCCCGACCTGATCGTCACCGCGAAGGGCATCGCCGGCGGCCTCCCCCTGTCCGCGGTCACCGGCCGCGCCGAGATCATGGACGCCCCCCACGTCGGCGGTCTCGGCGGCACGTACGGCGGCAACCCGATCGCCTGCGCCGCCGCCCTCGCCGTCATCGAGACCATCGAGCAGGACGGACTCGTCGACCGAGCGCGCGAGATCGGCAAGACGATGGTGGAGCGGCTGCAGGGCTTCGACGACCCGCGCATCGGCGACGTCCGCGGCCGTGGCGCGATGGTCGCCGTGGAGCTCGTCAAGGCCGGCACCACCGAGCCCGACGCGGAACTCACCCGCACCGTCGCCGCCGCCGCACACCAGCAGGGCCTCGTGGTCCTGACCTGCGGCACCTACGGCAACGTGCTCCGCTTCCTGCCCCCGCTCTCGATGCCCGACCACCTCCTCGCCGAGGGACTCGACGTCCTCGAGCAGATCTTCAAGGACTCCTGATGACGCACACGATCGAACCGACGATCGTCGCCGGCGGCACCTTCGCGGTCCGCAACCCCGCCACCACCGAGGTCATCGCCCAGGTGGCGGACGGCACGGCCGTCGAGGCCAGGGCCGCGGTCGACGCCGCGGCCGCCGCGTTCCCCGCCTGGGCGGCCACCGCACCTCGCGTGCGTGCCGAGGTCCTGCGCCGGGCGTTCGAGCTGATCGTCGCCGACACCGAGCACCTCGCCGCGCTGATCCACACGGAGAACGGCAAGTCCCTCGACGACGCCCGCGCCGAAGTCACCTACGCCGCGGAGTTCTTCCGCTGGTTCTCCGAGGAGGCGGTCCGCACCGAGGGCGAGTACGGCGTCTCGCCGGCCGGCGCAACGCGCACGATCGTGACGCACCGGCCGGTCGGCGTCGCCGCGCTCGTCACGCCGTGGAACTTCCCCGCAGCGATGGCGACCCGCAAGATCGCCCCCGCGCTGGCCGCGGGCTGCACGGTGGTGCTCAAGCCGGCGGCCGAGACCCCGCTCACCGCCCTGGCCATCGCCGAGCTGCTCACCGAGGCCGGCGTGCCCGCAGGGGTCGTCGGCGTCGTGCCCACGACGACGCCGGCCGAGGTCGTCAGCACCTGGCTACGGACGACCGGGTGCGCAAGGTGTCCTTCACCGGCTCGACCGGCGTCGGGAAGGTGCTGCTGAAGCAGGCGGCCGACCGCGTCCTCAACTCGAGCATGGAGCTCGGCGGCAACGCGCCGTTCGTGGTGACCGCCGACGCCGACATCGAGGCGGCCGTGGCCGGCGCGATGATCGCCAAGTTCCGCAACGCGGGCCAGGCCTGCACCGCCGCCAACCGCTTCTTCGTGCACGAGGACGTCGCCGATGACTTCGTCGCCCGCTTCGGTGCGGCGGTCGAGAACCTTCAGGTGGCACCGCTGATCAGCGCCAAGGCGGTCGACGGCGTCACCGCGCTCGTCGACGAGGCCGTGGACGCCGGCGCACGTGTGACCCACGTCGGCGAGACCGGGAGCGACGGCTGGTTCTACCCGGCCACGCTGCTGGTCGACGTACGACCCGACATGCGAATCGCCCGCGAGGAGATCTTCGGCCCGGTCGTCTCGGTGATCACCTGGCGCGACGAGCAGACGATGCTCGAGCAGGCCAACGACAGCGAGTTCGGCCTCGCCGCCTACGTCTACGCCGGACGACTCCAGGACGCGCTGCGGATCGCCGAGGCGCTGGACGCCGGGATGGTCGGCGTCAACCGCGGCGTCGTGTCCGATCCGTCCACGCCGTTCGGTGGCGTCAAGCAGAGCGGGATCGGTCGCGAAGGTGCGCGCGAGGGCATCCGGGAGTACCAGGAGACGCAGTACTTCAGCGTGGACTGGTCCTGACGGGGCACAGGCGTACCGAAACATTTCGCGCACTTCCCGGCGGGTGGCACACGTGTGCGGAGAAGCTGCCGCGAAGCCGGCGCCCGATGACACAGGTGTGCTGAGAATCCATACAGCTGTGTCAGCGGAACCCGCGATCGCGCAAGAATTTCCGCACACCCGTGTCACGGCAGGTGCTAGTGGGCGCCCTGCAGGTTGAGGACGACGACACCCGCGATGATCATGCCCAGCGCGGCGACCTTCAACGGCGTGAGCGCCTCGCCCAGCCACAGCGCGCCGATGACGGCGACGGCCGCCGTGCCGAGGCCGGCCCAGATGGCGTAGGCCGTGGACACGGGCATGTGACGCACGACGAGGGCGAGCAGCCAGATCGAGACCGCATATCCGCCGACGACGAACACCGTCCACAGCGGGTCCCTGAAGCCCTGGGTGCGCGGGAGCGCGGCGCTGGCGGCGACCTCTGCGGCGATGGCTGCCAGCAGGAGTCCGATTGCGGCGTACATGGTCAACGTCCTTCGTGGTCCGTGTAGCAGGTGCTACAAAGACAAATGTAGCACATGCTACAGTCGGGTCCGTGGCCAAGGACCCCGAACGCCGTGAGGTGTGGACGCGCGAGGCGACCGACTACGCGCTGCGGACCGGCCTGATCGGCCTCAGCCTCCGACCGCTGGCCGCGTCGCTCGGCACCAGTGACCGGATGCTGCTCTACCACTTCGGCACCAAGGACGACCTGGTCGCGGCCGTCCTCCGCGACTCCAACGACCGCGCAGTGGACGCGATCACCGCCCTCGAGCCGTCGACGGACCTGCGTGCAGCGGTGCACGACCTGTGGTCGGTGGTGCGCTCGCCGGAGTTCGAGCCCTGCTCGCGGTTGTACGTCGAAGCGGCGGCGCTCGGACTGCTGGGGCGCGAGCCCTACGCCGGCGTCGTCCGCGAGGCCAACGATCGTTGGCTGCGGTCCTTCGTCACCCACCTGACGAAGTCGGGCGTCGCCCGGCCGCTGGCGAAGCGGGCAGCCACGATCATCGACGCGGCCTTCATGGGCTTCCAGCTGGACGCTCCCCTGGACGTCGGAACCACAGCCCGGAAGCGGGCAGTGGCCGACCTGTCCGATGCCGTGGCGGCGCTGGGCCGCTGACTCTGCTGATCCAGCAGGTCTGGCCGTGCAGTGCTAGATGGCCTCAGCGTTGCGTTGCTGATCGGCGAGTCCGGGTTCACCAAGGACGCGGCCGGGGAGCACGTGCGCGTCTTGCTTCCGAGCTGAAACGTCGGTTGACGGCGCCGAGGCGCTGGTGGCGAGCGGGATGCGGACGACGAACGTGCTGCCCGAGCCGAACTGGCTCTGGACGGTGATGGAGCCACCCATCAGCTCGGTCAGCTCCTTGCAGATGGCCAGCCCCAGGCCACTGCCCCCGTAACGCCTGGTCGTCGAGCCGTCGACCTGTTTGAACGACTCGAACACGGACGCCTGGTCCTCGTGCCGGATCCCGATCCCGGTGTCGTCCACGATGAAGTCCACGCCCTCGTCGTCACCCTCAGCGGGGCGGACGTCGAGTCTCACTCGCCCGTGGGGGGTGAACTTCAGGGCATTGTCGAGGAGGTTGAGGACGACCTGGTGCAGCCGGTTGGGGTCACCCACCACCATGCGCGGGACGCCCGGGTCCAGGTGCCACTCGAACCGCATCCCGGCTTGTCTCGCACGCGGCACCTGGACGTCGACGACGTCGGCCACCAGGAGGTGCAGGTCGAACTCCACCGATTGCAGGTCGATCCGCCCGGCCTCGACCCGGGAGAAGTCGAGGACTTCCTCGACGAGCGACATCAACAGGTTGCCCGAACGGTTCATCTTCGCCACGAGCTTGAGCTGCAGCTCGTTCAGCGGCGTGTCCTCGAGGATCTCCGCCGTGGCGAGCACGGTGGTCAGCGGCGTACGGATCTCGTGGCTCATGTTGGCCAGGAACATCGACTTCGCGCTCGAGGCCTTCAGCGCCGCGTCGCGTGCGACTTCGAGCTCACGGAGCGCGCTCGCCTCCGACCGGAGCAACCGTCCGGTCCGCACGAATGCGAGGGTCACCACCGCCGCCATCCCCAGGAACAACATGAGCGGCTGGTCGGGCTCTCCGCGCAGGTCCGCGACGACGCTCGAGCGCCGGCGGCACGAGGAGGGGACTCACCGCCACCATCAGCGGCGCCACCCAACTGCGCACGTCCGACGAGCCGGACGTGTCGGCCTCGATCTCTGGGACTCGCCACGCGGCGCGGGCCAGCAGGACCGGGGCAACCATCCAGCCTGTATCCATGATGGACAGCACCAAGCTGCTCTCGGGTGACTGCAGGTAGACGATGTCGGCGGCCAACCACAGGCAGGCCCCCATCGCGAACGAGGCGCCGATGGCGGAGCGGGCTTGCCGGCTCAGCAGGACGCGCAGCACCAGGGCGAGCACGATCGCGTCGACGATCGGGTACGCCGCCCACACGGCACGCACGAAGGGGCTCACGCTCTGGTCCGCGATGATCGCCTCGACGGAGAGGCTCCAGAAGATCAGCACGCTGACGACCACGATCGTCACGGCCGCAAGATGGCACTCCGCTTGCTCGGAATGAGCTGACGCTGAACCGCGCGATGATGGCTTTGTCGTGTTGACATCGTCATCATTGCGACGAGGTCACCACGGTTCCATCGTCAAAGAGATTTTTTAAACGATATGCAGTCGAAACTTCCGGGCGGCTCGTGCTTTGAATCGCCGGAGGTCAATCGTGAAATACCCGGCGAAACAAATGCTAAGACCTGTATTGTTCGTCGTGGCGGCCGCATACATGTTGGTTGACGCGCTGTTCATGACGGTCGCAAAACCATTGGCCGACTGGATCGCGAGACGGCAGATTTTTTACGGCCTGCGGGAGTGGATAGTTTCCCTGAAACCATATCCCACGCTCGCGCTTTTTGCCGTCCCCGTCATCATTCTTGAACCAGTGAAGCCGGTTGCCGCCTATCTCGCTGCGACCGGTCATGTGGTGATCGCATTTACCGTTCTTGCTGTTGGCGAAATATTGAAGCTGGTTTTATTGGAGCGGCTCTTCAGCCTTAGCCGCAACAAGCTGATGTCGATTTACGCATTCGCCTGGGCGTACGATAAATATCAGGTCGGCAGAGCCTGGCTCGAAGCTACCGACGCTTGGCAGTTGGTGCGCAGGGTGAGCGGCATACTTCCGATCTGCCGCACGGCGCGTCATGATGGATATGCGAATACTTCAAAGGCCGGAACGGCATTCTCCGCAACTGCGCTAGCGCCAACCAACGCGCCGGTACTATTGCGTGATGGCCAGAAATCTCGGCTTCGCCGCTTCCGGCCTGAACAAAATCGCCGACGCTTCTCCCGAACAAGGCGCGCGCGAGCGGCGAGACGTGCGAGATCGATCCAAGGGATGGGTTAGCCTCGTCCTCGCCGACGATTGAAAAGTCTGTTCCGACCATCGTCGCGAGCAATTGTCACCGAACTTCCGAAACGTACTTTCGACGTGTCATCAAAGGCGGGTACGATTTGCGCGGTCGCCCGCCGCGCGCTCCAGTAGCGAACGTCGCGCGAGGCTGTAGCCATGGCAGCGCGATCGTCCGATCTCTGGGCCATCGCGTGAGCCTCACGCGCGGCAGCAAGTTCTGCCTCGATTTGCGCCATGCCTGCTGCGGTGACATCGTTCGGGTGCTCGGAGACCGGCCGGTCGGGCAGATCCTCGACGGCGTCGATGTCCTGTTCCTTTACAAATGCTCGGCTCATCCCGTTGATATGGGGATTGCTACCGGCTTTTCAGCTGGATTAAGCAGGGGAGGGCACCGAGCGGTTCGTCGCATGAAAAAGCCCGCCAGAGGCGGGCTAAAACACTGGTATAACTATCAAATTTGGTTGCGGGGATAGGATTTGAACCTATGACCTTCAGGTTATGAGCCTGACGAGCTACCGGGCTGCTCCACCCCGCGATAAACCGTTGCACGCCTTTCGAAAAACCGGGCCGAAACGAATCTGGCAACGCCTCAAGGCGCCGATCGATCCCGTCCGGAGGCTTCCTGAGAAGGCAACCCGGGCGAATGCCCTTGGGTGCGAGCGGTATGTACCAACGCAGGCCGGCTTTGGAAAGGGCCGCCAGGCCATCTTTTCACGGATTTTATGACGCCGGAACGAGCATTTATGGGGCCGAAACGGTCGCTGTCAGGCGGCTCTTGCCAGAAAGTCCGCAAAAGCCCAGCGTTGCGGCGAAGAGAGCGCCGGGGGAACGCCATGGATCAGTCGCTGCAAAGCCCGGCGCAGCGCCACGCTGGACGACGCCTTTCACCGCATGATCGAGCGGTCACGTACCGAGCCGCCGCCGACATTGGCGCAGCGGCTCGACCGGCTGGCGCGGTTGCGCGCGGCCATCGCCGGACAATGAAACCCGTTTCGAGCAGGCGATTTCGGCGGATTTCGGCCATCGCTGCGCCACCGAAACCGCGATCGCCGAAACCTTGCTGGTGCTCGGCGAAATCAAGCATGCCGCAAAACATCTCAAGTGCTGGATGGCGCCGCAACGCATAGCGACGCGCTGCAATTCTTGCCCGCGCAAAAATCGGCTGATCCCGCAGCCGCTCGGCGTGGTCGGCATCATCGCGCCGTGGAATTATCCGCTGCAATTGACGCTGGCGCCGGCGGTGGCGCGCTGGCGGCGGGCAACCGGGTGATGATCAAGCCGAGCGAATTGGTGCCACGGTTTTCGGCGCTGCTCAGGCAAGTGATCGCCGGCAAGTTCGATGCCACCGAAATGATGGTGACCGGCATCGACGACGAGATTTCGCAAGCCTTCACATCGTTGCCGTTCGATCATCTGATGTTCACCGGCTCGACCCGGGTCGGCCGTCTGGTCGCGGAGGCCGCCGGCCGCAACCTGACGCCGGTGACGCTCGAACTCGGCGGCAAATCGCCCGCCATCATCGACCGCTCCGCCGATCTCGACCAGGCCGCCGAGCGCATCGCCTATGGCAAGCTGCTCAATGCCGGCCAGACCTGCATCGCGCCGGACTATGCGCTGGTGCCCGAAACCTCGCGTGCAGGATTTCGCCGACAAGCTGCAGCACCATATGCGGCGCATGTTCGGCACCGATCCTGACAACAGCGACTACACTTCCATCATCTCGGACCGGCATATGCAGGCTTGAAAGCCTGGTGGCGGATGCCGCCGCCAAGGGCGCGCAGGTCCTGCAGCCGGCAAAGCCCGACGATCCCGCGTGGAAATCGAAACGCAAATTTCCGCCGACCATCGTCGTCGGCGCTGCGCCGGACATGACGATCATGCAGGAGGAAATCTTCGGGCCGGTGCTGCCGATCGTCGGCTACAGGGATGCAGCCGAGCCGATTGCCTACATCAACGCGCACGACCGGCCGCTGGCGCTGTACTGGTTCGGCAAGGACAACGCGGCGCGCGACGAGGTGCTGTCGCGCACGGTATCCGGCGGCGTCACCATCAACGATTGCCTGTTTCATTTCACCCAGATCAATCAGCCGATGGGCGGCGTCGGCGCGTCCGGCAGCGGCGCCTATCACGGCGAATGGGGTTTCCGGACTTTGAGCAAATTGAAGCCGGTGTTCTATCGCTCGCCATTCAACCGGCTGGCCGATCTCTATCCGCCCTATGGCGCGAAGATCGCGCGGCTGGAAAAATTGTTGCGATTCATGTCGTAGGGCACTGTCATTCCGGGCGATGCGAAGCATCGAACCCGGAATCTCGAAATGTCCGGTCTGGTCCTTCGGACCATCCCGGAATGACGAATAAAACTGGGGGAATGACTGTGACGGACACATTCGATTTCATCGTGGTAGGCGGCGGCTCCGGCGGCTGTGCGGTCGCGAGCCGGCTCTCGGAGGATCCGCGGACATCGGTAGCGCTGCTTGAGGCCGGCGGCAAGAACGACAATTGGGTCGTCACCACGCCCGGCGCGCTGGTGCTGATGGTCCCGGCAAGGTCAACAACTGGGCGCTGGAGACGGTACCGCAGCCGGGCCTCAACGGCCGGATCGGTTACCAGCCGCGCGGCAAGGGACTCGGCGGTTCCTCCGCAATCAACGCCATGGTCTATATTCGCGGCCACAGCAGCGATTACGATCAATGGGCCTAGCTCGGCAACAGCGGCTGGTCCTATGCCGACGTGCTGCCCTATTTCAAACGCTCGGAAGACAACGCCGACTTCGACGGCGAATATCACGGCAAGGGCGGACCGCTTGCCGTCAACAAATTGCGCTCCGACAACCCGGTGCAGCAGACCTTTCTACAGGCGGCGCGCGAGGCGCAATTCCGAATTCGCGAGGATTTCAACGCCGAGGAGCAGGAAGGCCTCGGAATTTATCAGGTCACGCAGAAAAACGGCGAACGCTGGAGCGCGGCCCGCGCTTACATCCATCCGCATCTGACACCCGCGCCAATCTGCGGGTCGAGACCAAGGCCCACGCCACGCGCATCCTGTTCGAAGGCAAACGTGCGGTCGGCGTCGAATACCGCCAGGGCAAGGAACTTCGCCAGTTGCGCGCCCGCCGCGAAGTCATCCTTTCTTCCGGTGCGTTTCATACGCCGCAACTGTTGATGCTTTCGGGCGTCGGCGACGGCATGATGCTCGCGCAACACGGCATCACGACGACGCACCATCTGCCCGGCGTCGGGCAAAACCTGCAGGATCATCCGGATTTCATCTTCGGCTATACCTCCGACAATCCGAATTTCACCGGCATATCGTTCAGCGGCCTGCCGCGGATATTTCGCGCCATCGGGCAGTACCGCCGCGAGCGCCGCGGGCCGATGACGTCGAATTTTGCCGAATGCGGCGGCTTCCTGAAGACCCGGCCCGGACCTCGACGCGCCCGATATCCAGTTGCATTTCGGCATGGCGATGGTCGACGACCACGGCCGCAAGCGTCATTGGGCAGCCGGCTTTTCCTGCCACGTCTGCCTGTTGCGGCCAAAGAGCCGCGGCACGGTCTCGCTTGCGCAGCGCCGATCCAGCGCGGCCGCCCGCGATCGATCCGAATTTCTTCGGCGATCCCGGAGGATCTGGAATCGATGGTCGCGGGCTACAAGACCACGCAGCGGCTGATGGAAACGCCGGCGATGAAGGCGCTGCAGAAAAAGGACATGTTCACCGACGAGCGTCCGCACCGACGACGACATCCGCGCACGTGCTGCGCGCCCGTGTCGAACCGTCTATCACCCGGTCGGCACCTGCAAGATGGGCGTCGACGATCCGATGGCGGTGGTCGATCCGAAGCTGAGGGTGCACGGGCTCGAAGGCTTGCGCGTCGTCGATGCGTCGATCATGCCGACGCTGATCGGCGGCAACACCAACGCGCCGACCATCATGATCGGCGAGAAGGCCGCCGGACATGATCAAGGCGGAGATGCGGGCGATTTGAATTAGTCGCCGGATGGAGCGAAGCGAAATCCGGGAAACACGAGCGACGACATATCGCTGGCCGGATTGCGCTTGCTCCATCCGGGCTACAGTACGGGTCGGACCTCTAAAAAATCATCCAACAAAAACGGGAGTGAGACAGTGGATCTTGGGATCAAAGGCCGCCGCGCGCTGGTGTGCGCATCCAGCAAGGGATTGGGACGCGCCTGTGCGGCTGGCATTGGCCGCGGAAGGCGTGCATGTCACGATGACCGGCGCGGCGCCGAAGCGCTGGCCAAAGCCGCCGCCGATATACGCAAAGCCAACCCCGGCGTCACGATAACCGAAGTCGCGGGCGATATCACCACGCAGGCAGGCCGCGAGGCCGCGCTGAAGGCCTGTCCCGATCCGGATATTCTGATCAATAACGCCGGCGGACCGCCGCCCGGCGATTTCCGAAACTGGACCCGCGACGACTGGATCAAGGCGATCGACGCCAACATGCTGACGCCGATCGAACTGATCAAGGCGACCGTGGACGGCATGATGTCGCGCAAATTCGGCCGCATCGTCAACATCACCTCCGCTCGCGGTGAAGGCGCCGATCGAGTGCTCGGGTTGTCCAAGGCGCGCGCGCCGGCCTGACCGGCTTCGTCGCCGGCATCGCGCGCAAGACCGTGATCTCCAACGTCACCATCAACGGTTTGCTGCCCGGTCCGTTCGACACCGACCGGCTGCGCGGTCCGGTTGCCAAGATGGAAGCGGAAAAGCGCGGCATAACGGTCGACCAGATGCTGGCGGAACGCGCAAAACTCAATCCGGCCGGGCGGTTCGGCGACCCCGAAGAATTCGGGCAGGCTTGCGCGTTTCTTTGCGGCGCCAAGTCCGGCTTCATCACCGGCCAGAACATCCTGCTCGACGGCGGCGCGTTTCCCGGCACGCTTTGACGATTGGGCATGACCTTGTCCGAAAACCGGAAGTCCATTTTTCGGGGTCCTGCCCGAATGAAGGCAGTCTGGTATGAGCGAACCGGCGCCGCGCCTGAGGTGCTGACTTACGGCGACATGCCGACGCCGGTCGCCGCATCCGGCGAAGTCCGTGTAAAGCTGGAAGCATCCGGCGTCAATCCGGCCGATGTCGGACGACCGCGCCGGGAGCTACCGCGCGATGGAATATCGACCCGCGTGATTCCCAACAGCGATGGCGCCGGAATCATCGACCAGGTCGGTGAAGGCGTGACGCGGCTCGCGTCGGTCAGCGGGTCTGGCTCTATAACGGGCAGCGCAACGGCCGCGCCTTCGGCACCGCCGCGGAATATATCACGCTGGCCGAGCATCTGGTACGCCGTTGCCCGACCGATGTGCCGTTCGCCGCCGGCGCCACGCTGGGCATTCCCTGCATGACCGCCTGGTGCTGCCTGTTCGGCGACGGACCGATCGCGGGCCAAACCGTTCTGGTCACCGGCGGCGCCGGCGCGGTCGGCCATTATGCCGTGCAGCTGGCGAAATGGGGCGGCGCGCGGGTCATTGCCACCGTGAGTTCGTCAATGAAGGCCGAGCAGGCGCGGCTTGCCGGCGCCGAACTCGCGATCAACTACAAGACCGAGGATGTGGTCGCGAAAGCGATGGCCTTCACCGATGGCCGCGGCGTCGATCGCGTGGTCGACGTCGATTTCGGCGGCAACGTTGCGACCACGCTCAAGCTGATGGCGATGAATTCCGCCATTGCGGTCTATGCCACCAACGGCAACCGCACCCCGGTGATCCCGATGCGCGATTTGATGGAGCGATGCATCGCGCTTCGCTCGCTGGTGCTGTTCGCGCTGCCGCCACAGCTTCTCGCGGCCGCGCAAGCCGATATTTCCAAATGGCTCACCGCCGGCCCGCGCATCCACAACATCGCCGCGCAGTTCGCGCTGTCCGATACAGCGCAGGCCCATCTTGCGGTTGAAAAGGGCGACAAACTCGGCACCGTCATCGTCGATTGCGCGCGCTAATTACACCACCGGCGTTGTGCGTTCGTCAGTCCACGTGACACCAAACTCATCAAGACCCTCAGCGAGGAGGTCGCCGAGCATCGGCTGACCCAGTAAGTAATGCGCAACACAAACGTTGCCACCGTCTGCCGCCTCGCGGCGCAAATCGTCCCATTCTTCGAGTGTGCCGTCGCCGCGGCCGAGCCGCATCAGTGCGATGAGGTCGAAACCTCTCGTCTTCCGTAAGCGCGTTGATAAAACCGGCTATTTCTTGGACAACGGGGTCGTCGTCGGTATCTTCCAGCACGCCGACCATATTGTCGTCGGAACCGTTTAAGCCGGCATCCGGATCGAAATCGGCCTCCTTGACGTCAAACTGCCGTGCCTTCTGGATCAAAAATCCGACCTTTTCGGCCGAAATCGCTAGTTCTGGCGTTGTTTTGTTAACCGAGCTTTATCTATCTCGATAACGCGCGGCATCATCAGATGATCCATTGCGAGACCGCCGTGAAAGCAGCATCTTCCGAAGCCAGAAATAGCGCCGGGAAATATCCGCATGCATTGGACCGTCGGCAAGGTCAAAATCATAAAGATCGTCGAGCTT
>CAVUNB010000025.1:0-138226 GCA_963742685.1 uncultured Actinomycetota bacterium
GTTGTTGAAGAACGGCGTGTGACGGCCGCCCTCGTCCTTGCTGAGGATGTAGACGTTGGCCTCGAAGTTGGTGTGAGGCGTGGTGGTGCCCGGCTTGATGACGACCATGCCGCGCTCGATGTCCTCGCGCTTGGTGCCACGAAGCAGGAGACCGACGTTCTCGCCAGCCTGGCCCTCGTCGAGGAGCTTGCGGAACATCTCGACACCGGTGACGGTGCTCTTCTGGGCGACGTCGCGGATGCCGATGATCTCGACCTCCTCGTTGACCTTGACGATGCCGCGCTCGATGCGACCGGTGATGACGGTGCCACGACCGGTGATCGTGAAGACGTCCTCAACGGGCATCAGGAAGGGCTTGTCCGTCTCGCGAGCCGGGGTCGGGATGGACTCGTCCACCGCGGCCATCAGGTCGAGGATCGACTGGCCCCACTTCTCGTCGCCCTGGAGCGCCGGGAAGGCAGCAACGCGCACGACGGGGATGTTGTCGCCGTCGAACTCGTACTCGGAGAGGAGCTCGCGCACCTCCATCTCGACGAGCTCGATGAGCTCCTCGTCGTCGACCATGTCGCACTTGTTGAGCGCCACGACCAGGGCCGGCACGCCGACCTGGCGGGCGAGCAGCACGTGCTCACGCGTCTGCGGCATCGGACCGTCGGTGGCGGCAACCACGAGGATCGCGCCGTCCATCTGGGCCGCACCGGTGATCATGTTCTTGATGTAGTCAGCGTGACCAGGGCAGTCGACGTGCGCGTAGTGGCGCGACTCGGTCTGGTACTCGACGTGCGCGATCGAGATGGTGATACCGCGCTGACGCTCTTCGGGCGCCTTGTCGATCTGGTCGAACGCCGACGCCTCGTTGAGGGTCGGGTACGCGTCGTGCAGCACCTTGGTGATTGCTGCGGTCAACGTCGTCTTGCCATGGTCGATGTGACCGATGGTTCCGATGTTGACGTGCGGCTTGGTCCGCTCGAACTTCGCCTTAGCCACTGGGGCTCCTCCTGGTTGGGTTTGTACTGAACTCGTGGGTGGTGAAACGGGTGGTGCTGTGCCGAGGGTTCGTGGCGACTATTCGCCGCGAACCTTCTTGACGATCTCTTCGGCGATGTTCGCGGGAACCTCGGCGTACGAGTCGAACTCCATGGAGTACGACGCCTGGCCGGAGGTCTTCGACCTCAGGTCGCCAACGTACCCGAACATCTCGGAGAGCGGCACAAGGGCGCTGACGACCATGTCGCCGTGACGCTCCTCCTGGTTGTGGATCTGGCCACGGCGCGAGTTGATGTCGCCGATGACCGTGCCGAGGAAGCTCTCCGGCGTGATCACCTCAACGGCGAACATCGGCTCGAGCAGCACCGGCTTGGCCCTGCGGGCGGCCTCCTTGAAGGCCTGGTTGCCGGCGATCTTGAACGCGAGCTCGGACGAGTCGACGTCGTGGTAGGCGCCGTCCTCGAGGGAGAACTTCACGTCGACCATGGGGTAGCCGGCGAGCACGCCGAACTCCATGGCGTCCTGGCCACCGTGGTCGACCGAGGGGATGTACTCCTTCGGGATGCGACCACCGCTGACGTTGTTGATGAACTCGTAGCCAGCGCCGGTGCCGGTCTCGGGGTCGATGTTCGGCCCGAGGCTGATGACGACCTTGGCGAACTGACCCGAACCACCGGTCTGCTTCTTGTGGGTGTAGGAGTGCTTCTCGACCAGGTTGCGGATGGTCTCGCGGTAGGCAACCTGCGGCTTGCCGACGGTCGCCTCGACGCGGAACTCGCGCTTCATGCGGTCGACGAGGATCTCGAGGTGCAGCTCGCCCATGCCGGCGATGATCGTCTGGCCGGTCTCTTCGTCGGCCTTGACCGTGAAGGTCGGGTCCTCGTCGGAGAGGCGCTGGATCGCGGTGCCGAGCTTCTCCTGGTCGGACTTGGTCTTCGGCTCGATCGCGACCTCGATCACCGGGGCCGGGAACGTCATCGACTCGAGGATCACCGGGTGCTGCGGGTCGGACAGCGTGTGGCCCGTCTTGGTGTCCTTGAGGCCCATGACGGCCACGATCTGGCCGGCGCCGACCGACGCGATCTCCTCACGCTTGTTGGCGTGCATCTGGTAGACCTTGCCGATCCGCTCCTTGCGACCGTTGACCGAGTTGACGACGGTCATGCCGGCCGCCAGCTTCCCGGAGTAGACGCGGACGTAGATCAGCTTGCCGAGGTGCGGGTCGGTGGCGATCTTGTAGGCGAGGCCGGAGAACGGCTCGTCGTCGGACGGGAGGCGCTTGATCTCCTCGTTCTCGTCCTTGACCGAGTGACCGATGATCGCGTCGATGTCGAGCGGGGACGGGAGGTACTTGACGACGGCGTCGAGCAGGGGCTGGACGCCCTTGTTCTTGAACGCGGTGCCGCAGAGCACGGGGTTGATCTTGTCGGCGAGGGTGGCGCGACGGATCGCGGCGTCGAGCTCCTCGACGGTGAACTCACCCTCCTCGAGGTACTTCTCCATGATGGTGTCGTCGGCCTCGGCCAGCGTCTCGAGGAGCTTCACGCGGTAATCCGCGGCCTGCTCGACCAGATCGGTCGGGATGTCCTCGACCTCGTAGTCCTCACCCATCGTGGTCTCGCCGCGCCAGACCAGGGCACGCATGCCCACCAGGTCGACGACACCGATGAAGTCGCCCTCGGCGCCGATCGGCAGCTGAAGCACGAGCGGGGTGGAGTTGAGGCGGTCGACCATCATGTCGACGCACTTGAAGAAGTCGGCACCGGTGCGGTCGAGCTTGTTGACGAAGCACATGCGGGGGACGGAGTACTTGTTGGCCTGACGCCACACCGTCATCGTCTGCGGCTCGACACCGGCGACACCGTCGAACACGGCAACGGCGCCGTCGAGGACGCGCAGCGAGCGCTCGACCTCGGCCGTGAAGTCCACGTGGCCGGGGGTGTCGATGATGTTGATCTGGTGGTCCTTCCACCAGCACGTCGTCGCAGCAGAGGTGATCGTGATGCCACGCTCCTGCTCCTGCTCCATCCAGTCCATCGTGGCTGCGCCGTCGTGGACCTCACCGATCTTGTAGGAGATACCGGTGTAGAAGAGGATGCGCTCGGTGGTGGTGGTCTTGCCGGCGTCGATGTGCGCCATGATGCCGATGTTGCGGACCTTGTTCAGGTCGGTGGTGATGTCGACAGCCACGTTGGAGTCTCAGTCCCTTGGAAGTAGATGGGGGCGGTGGGTCACGGCGTACGGCGAAGCTGTTGCCTCGCCGTACGCCGTGATCATCACCAGCGGTAGTGGGCGAAGGCCTTGTTGGACTCGGCCATCTTGTGGGTGTCCTCGCGCTTCTTCACAGCGGCACCGAGGCCGTTGGAGGCGTCGAGGATCTCGTTCATGAGGCGCTCGGCCATCGTCTTCTCACGACGGTCGGCGGCGTAGCCGACGAGCCAGCGCAGGGCCAGCGTGGTCTGACGGTTGGTCTTGACCTCGACGGGGACCTGGTAGGTCGCGCCGCCGACGCGGCGGGACTTGACCTCGATGGCCGGCTTGACGTTGTCGAGCGCGCGCTTGAGCGTGACGACCGGGTCGGAGCCGGTCTTCTCGCGGCATCCCTCGAGGGCGGTGTAGACGATGCGCTGGGCAACAGCCTTCTTGCCGTCCTGGAGGACCTTGCTCACGAGCTGGGTGACGACCTGCGAGCCGTAGACCGGGTCGACGACGAGGGGGCGCTTGGGGGCGGGACCCTTGCGAGGCATTACTTCTCCTTCTTCGCGCCGTAGCGGCTGCGGGCCTGCTTGCGGTTCTTGACACCTTGGGTGTCGAGCGTGCCGCGAATGATCTTGTAGCGGACACCGGGAAGGTCCTTCACACGGCCGCCGCGCACGAGCACGATCGAGTGCTCCTGCAGGTTGTGACCGACGCCCGGGATGTAGGCCGTGACCTCGACGCCGGAGCTCAGACGCACGCGGGCGACCTTGCGGAGGGCGGAGTTGGGCTTCTTCGGGGTGGTCGTGTAGACGCGGGTGCAGACGCCGCGGCGCTGCGGGGATCCCTTGAGGGCAGGTGTCTTGCTCTTGGACACCTTGTCCTGACGGCCCTTGCGGACCAACTGCTGAATGGTGGGCACCGAGTGGTTCCCTTTCTTGGTTTGATCTCTCGCAACGGCGCTCTGCCGAGGCGGGTCGTGTCGGGAACAGCCGCAATCAAGCGGTTGGTGCCCGGCTGCGCACTGCGCAGGTGATGCGTGTCTGGGCGGATTCAGGGCAGGCCTGAGGGCAGGCCAAACACGAGGAGTCAATCTACCGGGGGGCACACAGCCGGTCAAAACGCCGAGGGACGGTGCTTGACTCCGATCACGCCGCGGTTTCTTGTTGCACCGGCTGCGCCTGGATCTGGGCCATCGTGACGCCCTTCGCCCGGGCGAACAGCAGGCTGGCCAGCGCGATCCCGCCGATGGTCAGCAACCCACCCAGGACGAGCGTCCAGCGGGCCCCGAACTCCTCGCCGATCCAGCCGATGATGGGCGCCCCGAACGGGGTGCCGCCCATGAAGATCATCATGTACAGCGCCATCACCCGGCCGCGGACGCCCGCCTCGGTGTGGAGCTGCATGTAGGCGTTGGCGCTGGTGATCAGGGTCAGGGCCGAGAGCCCGAGCAGGGGTGCCATCAGGGCGAAGGTGAGGTAGGACGGCATCAGGCCCGAGAGCGTCACCAGCACACCGAAGGCGAGTCCGGCCCCGATCACGAGGCGCTGACGCACGCGCTCCCGGCGGGCAGCCATCAGGGCACCGCTCAGTGAGCCGACGGCCAGGAAGGTCCCGAGCAGGCCGTACTCCGTCGGGCCCTTGTCGAAGACCTCGGTGGCCATCAGGGCGCTGGTCATCTGGAAGTTGAGCCCGAAGGTGCCCGCGCAGAACACGATCGCCAGGATCAGCATCAGGTCGGGGCGGGCACGGACGTAGGCGAAGCCCTCCCGGATCGCGCCCGGTCCCGGTCGGGTGAGCGCCGGCGAGTCGAGCCGACTGGCGTCCATGCCGCGGAGCGTGAGCACGGGGGCGATGTAGGAGACACCGTTGATCAGGATCACCCAGCCGGTCGCGACCGCACCGCCGCCGAACGCGGCGATCAGCACGCCCGCGAGACCGGGGCCGACGAGACGCGCGGCGTTGAAGCTCGCCGAGTTGAGGCCCACCGCGTTGGTGAGGTCGTCGGCCTCGACGATCTCGGAGACGAACGACTGCCGGGCCGGCGCGTCGAAGGCCGTGGCGAGGCCGAGCACGAAGGCGAGGACGTAGACGTGCCAGATCTCGCGCGGTGCCGGTGACGGCGAGCACGCCGAGGATCAGGGCCGGGACCGCCATCGCGACGTTGGTGATCTGGAGCAGCAGCCGCTTGGGCATGCGGTCCGCCACGAGGCCGGAGAACGGGCCGAGGAGCAGGAAGGGGAGGAACTGCAGCCCGGTCGTGATGCCGAGGGCGGCACCCGAGTTGGCCGTCAGCTGGAGGACCAGCCAGTCCTGCGCGACGCGCTGCATCCAGGTGCCCGTGTTGGACACGACCCCGCCTGCGGCGTACAGGCGGTAGTTGGGGTTGCGCAGCGAGCGGAAGGTCGGACTCAAATCTGTGTTCGTGCTCCTTGGGTCAGAGGGCCGGTCAGTCGGCCTGCGAAAGTCTGTCGAGGATGGGGGCGGCGCGGCGGAGGGCATCGCGCTCGTCGGCGGTGAGGTGCGTGAGCTGGACGGCGAGCCAGGCGTCACGTCGCTTGCGATCGGCGAGGACGACCCGGCGGCCGGCGTCGGTGAGGGCGACGAGCACCACGCGCCCATCGGTCTCGTGCGCGCGGCGAACGACGCTGCCGGCCTCCTCGAGGCAGGTCACCGTGCGCGTCATCGACGGCGGCTGGACCCGCTCGAGACGGGCGAGATCGCCGATGGTCAGGTCTCCCCGCCTCAACAGCAGCCCGAGCACCGCCATCTGGCCGAGGCTCAGGTCGTTGTCGGGGTGGCGCTCGTTGGCGAGGCGCCGCCGCAGGCGCATCACACCGACGCGGAGCTCTGCGGCGAGTCCTGCGTCCGTGCGGGCGACTGCTTCAGTGGAGGGCATGACAGTTAGCATAACTCATTAGTCATGCTAACTATTCCGGGGTGGCGGAACGGCGGCGTGACGGCGGCAGCCGTCAGCCGATCCAGGACGAGATCGGGCTGATCGCGAAGTACACGACGAACATCGCCGCGACCACCCACATCAACGGGTGGACGGCGCGGGCCTTGCCGCGCACGAGCTTGACCAGGACGTAGGCCAGGAAGCCGGCACCGATGCCCGCGGAGATCGAGTAGGTGAAGGGCATCAGCACGATCGTCAGGAAGGCCGGCAGCGCGATCTCGAGGTCGTCCCAGTCGATGCCGCGGACCTGCTGCATCATCAGGAAGCCGACGAGCACGAGCGCCGGGACGGCCGCCTCGTTGGGGATGATCTCGACCAGCGGCGCGAACAGGGTCGCCAGCAGGAACAGCACACCGGTGACGACCGACGCGAGCCCGGTGCGGGCGCCCTCGCCGACACCGGAGGCGCTCTCGATGTACGACGTGTTGCTGGAGACGCTCGCGGCGCCGCCCGCCGCCGCGGCGATCGAGTCGACGATCAGGATCCGCTTCGTGTTCGGCGGGTTGCCCCGCTCGTCGAGCAGGCCGGCCTCGGCGCCGATGGCCGTCATCGTGCCCATGGTGTCGAAGAAGTCGGCGAGCAGCAGCGTGAAGATCAGCAGCACGACGGTGACGAAGCCGGCGTTCTCCCACGAGCCGAGCAGGTTGAAGTTGCCGATCAGGCCGAAGTCCGGGACGTCGACGACCTTGTCCGGGAACGCGGGCACGTTGAGGTTCCAGCCCTTGGGGTTGACCCCGTCGGCGGTGAACGTCGGCCCGACCTTGGCCACCTTCTCGACGATGATCGCGATGAGCGTGGTGATCACGATCGAGATAAGGATGGCGCCCTTGACCTGTCGCACGTAGAGCGCGATCACCAGGACCAGCCCTATCGCGAACACGAGCACGGGCCAGCCTGCGAGCTGGCCACCGATGCCGAGCTCGACGGGGACAGGACCGACTCCGGTGCGGCGTACGAACCCGGCGTCGACGAGCCCGATGAGGGCGATGAACAGGCCGATGCCGACCGAGATGGCGATCTTGAGCTGGGCGGGTACGGCGTTGAAGACCGCCTCCCGGAAGCCGGTCAGGACCAGCACCAGGATGACCAGGCCCTCGATCACGACCAGCCCCATCGCGTCGGCCCACGTCATCTGGCTCGCGACCGAGAACGTGACGAACGCGTTGAGGCCGAGGCCCGTCGCCAGCGCCAGTGGGTAGTTGGCGACGACCCCCATCAGGATCGTCAGCACGCCGGCCGCCAGCGCCGTGGCCGCTGCGATCTGTGCGAACGTGCCGATGACGTCACCGTCGATGTCGGTGCCCTGGAGAAGGATGATCGGGTTCAGGACGATGATGTAGGCCATCGTCAGGAACGTCACGACGCCACCGCGGATCTCGCGGGGCACGGTCGAGCCGCGCTCGGTGATCCGGAAGAAGCCGTCGAGGCCGCCGGAGGGCACGTGCTTGGAGGTCGTCTTGTTCGTCACAGGTCGGAGTCTGGCAGAACCGGATTACCGCCAGGTTTCATCGAGCCGGGTGTCGAGGCGGGTAACGTGGACGCGTGGAGTTGAGGGACGACCAGACGACCCAGCACGAGATCGGCAATCGCACCTACATCGTGGCGAACGTCGAGCCGCTGGATGTCGATGGTGTGCGCACGACCGAGGTGGGCACGGCCGTCTGGCTGGTGGCGTTCATCGCCATGCTGCCGTTCTACGGCGCCCTGCAGGACAGCGGTCGCACCTGGTGGCTGTGGACCTGTCTGGCCGGGTTCGGTCTCGGCCTCTTCGGGCTCGAGTACTGCCGGCGCCGGCGCAAGGCGCGCGCCGAGCTCGACGTCACGTGACCCTCCCGCCCACCCGGTGGGAGCTCGCCGGTGCCGGCAACCGCGGCTACGGCGAGCACTTCGCCGCCCTGCTCGCCGAGGGTGCCGACATCTCCGGGGAGGCGCGCCTCGCCGATGCCCTCGTCCCTCGCCACGCACGGATCCTCGACGTGGGGTCCGGCATGGGCCGGATCGCCGCAGCGCTGACGGCCCGGGGACACGACGTGGTCGCCACGGAGCCGGATCCCGCGCTGCGCGAGCAGTCGCTTGCGACGTACGCCGAAGTGCCGGTGCTGCCCCACGAAGCGCTCGCGATCCCGCCGCTCGAGCCGTTCGACCTGATCGTGGTGGTCGGCAACGTCTTCATCTACCTCGGCGAGGACACCGAGCGCGACGTGCTCGCCCACCTGAGGGCGCTGCTGGCGCCGGGCGGGCGCATCCTGGCGGGCTTCCACCTGAGCGGGATCAAGAACGGCAGCCGGACCTACCCCGCCGACGAGTTCGTCGCCGACGCGTCGGCCGCGGGCCTCGAGGTGGACTGGCGGTTCGGCAGCTACGAGCTGCACGCGCCCAACGACGAGTACGCCGTGTGGGTGCTGTCCGCGACCTAGAGCGAGACGAACTCGTCGTCGGTCAACGTGTCGAACACGTGGTCCGGCACCGGGATGGGCTGCTGCTTGCGGGCCAGCTTGACCTCGGAGTGGGCGCCGCAGCCGTGGTTGAAGGTCACGACCTTGCCGTCGTCGTTGGCGTTGCCGTTGGCGCAGACGCCGAACGTGTCGGAGAGCGGGCCGGCGAGCCGGACCAGGAAGCCGCACGACCAGCAGGTGTCGGGCGCGCTCTTGGCGATCAGGGCCTCGGGGCCGCCGTCACCGTCGTACCAGCGCTGGGCCGCCATGTCGGTGCCCTCGATCGAGAGGGTGCGGACCCGGCCCAGGCCGAGGTCCTTGGCGACCTGGCGCACCTGCGCCTTGGCGTCGGCGTCGAGCGGGTCGTCGCCGAAGGAGTAGGTGGGCACCAGGCGCGCGTCCTCGTCCTCGACGGGCAGCAGGTCGCCCGGTGAGAGGTCGCCGGGCTGGAGGCGCTCCTTGTAGGGCACCCAGGACGGCGCCACGATCGCGTCGGCGCCGGGCAGCAGCACGGCCTCGTTGACGGTGGCCCTGGTGCCCTCGGCGTCGCGGGTCAGCGTCACCGACCAGTGCCAGCCGAGGTAGCCGGGTCGCGTGCACACGAACGTGTGGGTGACGACGAGGTCGTCCTCCCGGTAGACGTCCAGGTGGTCACCGACGTCGGAGGCGCCGGCGAGGCCGAGAGCGGCGGCTCGCGCGTCCTCGACGGCCGCGGCCAGGATGGCGTCGGGCGAGGTCTCGTCGAGGTCAGTCACCGGCGCATCATCGCAAACCCGGAGGCGGTCTGTCAGTTCGCCCTGCGAAGTGGACGCCTGCTGCACGTGTCGGACCCACCCACACGGCAGGATTGACCCATGACCTCCGAGCACGAGCCGCCGACCGACGCCACCGCCGGGAGTCGACTGGCCGGCGCGGGCCGGGGCGTGCGTGCCGCCAGCCGCGGCGTCGGCCGTGGCGTCGCGGGTGCCACCAGGGTCACCGGGCGTGCCGGGAAGTTCACCGTCCGGCAGGCGCGGCGCGCGGCGCGGGCCGAAGGGGCCGGCGAGTCCGGCCTGTCCCGGCTGATCGAGCTGCACGCCTTCAACGCCGCCGGCGACGCCGCCGTCGCGATCTCGCTCGCCGGCACGCTGTTCTTCCAGGTCCCCACCGGCGAGGCGCGCGGCCAGGTCGCGCTCTTCCTCGGCCTGACGATGCTGCCCTTCGCGATCGTCGCGCCGCTGATCGGTCCCTTCCTCGACCGCTTCAGCCACGGGCGCCGCTGGGCGGTCGGCTCGACGATGGCGATCCGCGCCTTCCTCTGCTGGGTGCTGGCCACGGCCGTCGCCACGGACTCGCGCTGGTTGTTCCCCGCCGCCCTCGGTGTGCTGGTGGCGTCCAAGGCGTACGGCGTCACGCGGGCCGCCGCCGTACCCCGACTCGTCCCGCCCAGCCTGACCCTGGTGAAGGCCAACGCCCGGGTCTCGCTCGCGGGGATCGTCGGCGCCGCGGTGTCGGCTCCGATCGCCATCCTCGCGTCCACGGCGGGGCCGGAGTGGTCGCTGCGCTACGCCTTCGTGGTGTTCGTGCTCGCGACCGTCTGGGCGATCCGGCTGCCCACCCGGGTCGACTCCAGCGTCGGCGAGGGCACGCTCGTGCTGATGCCGGCGGCGCGGGACCGCCAACCCGAATCAGCCGAGACAACCGGCAAGCGGCCGAAGACGCGCATCCCTGCGGCCGTCGCGTTCGCGCTGCGCGCGAACTGCGGACCGCGCTGGCTGTCGGGCTTCCTGACGATGTTCATGGCCTTCCTGCTGCGCGACAACCCGATCGGCGACTGGAAGCCCGAGGTCCTGCTCGGGCTCGTCATCGGCGCCGCCGGCCTCGGCAACACCCTCGGCATCACCCTCGGGTCGGTGCTCAAGCGCATCGACCCGGCCCTCACCGTCGTGCTGGCGTTGATCGCCGACGCCGTGGTCGTGCTGGTCGCGGCCCTGTTCTACGGCCTGCTGCCGCTGATCGCGATCGGCCTGACGGCCGGGCTCGCCCAGTCGCTCGCGAAGCTGTCGCTCGACTCGACGATCCAGCGCGACGTGCCCGAACGCATCCAGGCCAGCGCCTTCGCCCGCTCCGACACCACGCTCCAGCTGGCCTGGGTGATCGGCGGGTTCATGGGCATCGCGATGCCGCTGATGCCGCGGCTCGGGCTCGGGATCGCCTGCGGGGTGCTCGCGGCCTGGGCGGTCTTCGTCTTCGTCAGCCGCCCGAGCCGGATGGGCACGTCGCCCGGCGGAGCCTGAAGGCCGGGCTCAGAGCTCGAGCTCGTCGGCCAGCGCGCGCAGCAGCTTGGCCGTCGGGGCCGCGGTCTTGGCCTCCGGGGCGCGTCCGTGGCGGTAGGTCTCGCCGACGTTGTCCAGCAGCCGGATGAGGTCCTCGACGATGGTGACCATCAGCTCGGGGTCCTTGCGCTGCGAGTTGCGCTTGTTGCGCGAGACCGAGACCGGCTCGTCGAGGATCCGGACCTGCAGCGCCTGGTCGCCGCGGCGACCCTGGGCGATGCCGAACTCGACGCGGGTGCCGGCCTTGATCGTGGTCATCCCGTCGGGCAGCGCGTCGGCGTGCAGGTAGACGTCGGGACCGCTGTCCTGGGACAGGAAGCCGAATCCCTTGTCGGCGTCGAACCACTTCACCTTGCCACTGGGCACGGTCTGACCTCTTCTTCTGGATCGTTCGTCGCGACGGTGGTCGCGATTGCGGGCAAACTGTAGGCCGCGTTGCCAGCGGCCCGCCAACCGATTGCGGTCTCAGTCCTTCGCGAGGGCCTCGTTGAGTGAGCCCGACCGGAAGCCGCGGGGGTCGAGATCGGCGGCATCGAAGCCGGCCGCGAGCGCGGCGTCGAGCAGCGTGCGGCGTACGTCCGGAGTGGCCAGGGCGCCGTCGAGCAGGGCGGCGTCGACCTCGATCGAGGCTCGCTCCCCCAGGTCGCGCACACGCAGGTCGCGCGACTTCGAGCCCGGCGGCCGCCAGTGCGGCGCGCACGCCGGCCTCCGCCCGCTCGACCCGGGCGAGCCGGTGCGGCGTCACCTCGACGCCGTAGGCGACCCGGGACGAGAGGCAGGCCGCGGCGGGCTTGTCCCAGGTCGGCAGGTCCCAGCGACGGGAGGCGCGCCGGACCTCGTCCTTGGTCAGGCCGGCGTCGAGGAGCGGGGTGACCGCGCCGCGCTCGGCGGCCGCGCGGATGCCCGGCCGGAAGCCCGCAACCGCGTCGTCGGCGTTGGTGCCGGTGGCGACGTGGGCGATGCCGTGCTCACGGGCGAGCGGACCGAGGATGTCGATCAGCTCGGCCTTGCAGAAGTAGCAGCGGTCGCCGGCGTTGGCGCGGTAGCCCTCGCGCTCCATCTCGTGCGTGTGCGGGGTGAGCACCGCGACGCCGAGCGAGGTCCGCGAACTCGCGGGCCGGGTCGCGCTCGGCGGCCGGCAGCGAGTCGGAGTACGCCGGTGCCGGCGGCGACGTGGTCAGCGCCGAGCGCGCGTACGGCGGCCGCGAGCAGCAACGCGCTGTCGGCACCGCCGCTGAAGGCGACGAGCACGGAGCCGAGCGCGCGCAGCCGCTCCTCGAGGGCGGCGAGCCGCAGGTCGAGGACGTGCTCGTCGAGCCACGCCGGGAAGTCGTCGAGGTCTGTCGAGGACGACGTGGGTGCCCGCCGCGAGCAGCTCCTCGCTCGGTGCTGCCGCCGGTCAGCACGGAGACGCTGATGACGCCGGCAGCGAGGGCACCTTCGACGTCGTGGACGTGGTCGCCGACGTAGACCGAAGCGCCCTCGCTGCGAAGCACGCGGCCTTGCCGACGCCCCAGACCTCGCCCTCGAGGTGGTCGACGTCGAAGGCGAGGTGCGTCGAGGTGCAGCTGGGCGTTGCGGGTGAACTTGCCGGTCACCACCAGGTGCGGCCGCCGTGACGGCGTACGGCGGCGAGCGCCTCGTGCGCGCCGGGCGAGCGCGGGCGCCGGGGCGATCGAGTGGTCGGGGTAGAGCTCGCGGAACCGGTCGACGCGGGGACCGATCGCCTCCGCGGCGAGATGCGGAGCGAGCGTCAGGTCGAGCGGCGGGCCGAGGTTGGAGCGGAGGTCGTCCGACGTCGGAAACGCGACCCCGAGCTCGGCGCCGAGCGCCTCGAGCGTGGCGGCGAATCCGGGCACGCGTGTCGATCAGGGTCATGTCGAGGTCGAACCCGACGACGATGGAAGGGGCGCGTGACGACATCGGGGCCAGCGAGATCCCCGATGGGTGCGGCTTTGACTTCCCCCCGAACCGCCTGACACCATGGAGGGTTCCGCGCCACAATGGCGTGCTCTGACCTGCGACAACGATCCGAGGACCGAGGTGACATCGACCGTGACGACGCATCGCACCGTGACCCGAGCCGGCCGCGTGCTGCTTCCGGGCTTCGTCGCCGCGGTCGACGCTCGCCGGCACCCTGGTCGCTGCGCCGTCGCACGCCACTGCCTCTGCCGAAGACGATCCGAGCCTGCAGCTCGTGACGCTGACCGGTCCCGGCACGTCGGCCACCTCGACGGCGCCGGCACCGACGGAAGAGATCGCCGCCCTCATCGCCCGCCAGGACGCGGTCCTGGCCAGCATCGACGCTCCCGAGACGACCTACCGCTGGACCACGGCGCTCAACGGCTTCGCCGCCGAGCTGACCGCGGACCAGGTGTCCGCCCTCGAGGCCAACAGTGCGGTCGAGACCGTCGAGGCCAACTCGGTGCGACCGATGGCGGGCCGGATCACCTCGACCGGCGCACAGGCCGCGCAACTGGCTCGCCCCGGTGGCGACGGCGGCCGCGGCGGCTCCGGCGTCGTCATCGGGTTCGTCGACTCCGGCCTCGCGCCCGACTCCCCGCTCTTCGCCGACGTGCCACGACTGGGCAGCGATCCCACGACGTACGCCGGAGAGTGCACGACCGGCGACGGCTGGACCGCCACCTCCTGCAACCGCAAGGTGGTCGGCGCGGGTTGGTGGGTGGCCGGCTTCGGCGAGGCGAACATCCGCTCCTCCGAGAGCCTCTCGCCGCTCGACGTCGTCGGCCACGGCACGCAGGTCGCCTCCGTGGCAGCCGGCAACTCCGACGTCTCGGTCCGCATGAACAACCGCACCATGGGCAGCTTCGGCGGCGTCGCCCCGCGCGCCCGGATCGCGCCCTACAAGGCGTGCTGGGCCGCACCCGACCCGGCCGACGACGGGTGTGCCACCGCCGACCTCGTGTCCGCGATCGACCGAGCCACCGCCGACGGTGTCGACGTCCTCAACGTCGCCGTCGCCGGACCCACCTCGATCGACACCGTCGAGCGCGCCCTGCTGGGTGCCGCCGAGGCCGACATCGTGGTGATCGGAGCGGCCGGCAACGCCGGGCGCTCCGCCTACGCCGGCCACGCCACACCCTGGGTCACCACGGTCGGCGCCACTCGGGGCAGCACTCTGCGCGGCCAGGTCTCGGTCGTGCGCGGTCCGAGGCTCACTGGCGCCAGCCGCTCTCGCCGCGACATCGGCCCGGTGCGGCTCGTGCTGGGCGCCGATGTCGCAGCAGCGGGCTCGCGCCGTCGCGATGCGCGACAGTGCCGCCCCGGCTCCCTCGACGCCCGCAAGGTCGCCGGCCGCGCCGTCGTGTGCGTGCGCGGTGGCATCGGCCGCGTCGACAAGTCCGAGGCGGTCGCGCAGGCCGACGGCGTCGCGATGGTGCTGGTCAACGACCGCCCCGGCGGCGTCATCGACGACTTCCACAGCGTGCCCACGGTCCAGCTCACCGAGCGCGACGGGCAGCGGCTCGTGCGCTGGACCCGCCACCACCCGCGCACCGTGGTCCGGATCGCCGGCATCGCCCTCCGGCGTTCTGCCGCACGAGCCGCCGGTTGGTCCGCCCCTGGCGACTCCCGCTCGACCCTGCTCAAGCCGGACGTCGTCGCCGTCGGCGAAGGTGTGCTCGGCGCCGTACCCGGCTCGTGGGCGTTGTTCTCCGGCACCTCCGCCGCGACGGCCCGCGTCAGCGGTCTCGCCGCCCTGCTCCGCGCCGAGCACGACTGGTCGGCCCCGGTGGTCAGGTCCGTGCTCACCACGACCGCGCGGCCGCTCGCCGGCGCCCCGACCCTCACGCAGGGGGCCGGGCAGGTCGGCGCGCCGCGCAAGGCCGGCCTCGCCCTCGACGTACGCACCACCGACTATCGCCGCGCCCTCGACGGCATGTCGTGGCGCGACCTGAACGTCTCCTCGATCGTGATGCGCGGTGGTGGTACGGCGACGCGTCGCCTCACCAATCTCGGCTCACGCGCGGAGTACTTCTCCGCCCAGGCTCGCGGCTTCGCCCGGCACCGAGTCCGGATGACGCCGCTCGCGCTGCGCCTCGCGCCGGGCGAGACGGCCACGGTGCGCATCACCATCACCGGTCCTGGCGGTCCCGTCCGGCTCGACGACGGATGGATCGTGTGGCGCGGCGCCCGCGGCTCCGAGACCCGGGTCCCGGTCGCGATCACCCGGTAGGTCGGGTCAGGCCTCGCGGCGTACGGACATCTGCCGGTCGCCGAAGGAGACGGTGTCGCCGTCGACCAGGGTGGCCGGCTTCCCGGCGGTCAACGGTCGCGGAGACGCCCTGCCGGATCAGCACCGACCCGTTGGTCGAGCCGCGGTCCATGACCACGAGGACACCGTCGGAGGCCGGGCCGAACTGGGCATGCGTCTTGGAGACGGACATGTCGGCCGAGGTCAGCGGCACGAGGTGGTGCACCTGCTCCCCCGATCGGGGCTCGGGGCGACGACCGACCAGAGCCAGGCCCTCGACCACGAACGTCTCGCCGTTGTCGAAGGTGACCCGCCACCGCGGGCCGGCAGGTGCTGCGCCGGGAACCGCCCTGACGGCGGTGCGCCCGTCGTCGTCCGGCCCGCGCCCGGGCGGGGCACTGGGTGGGCCGCTCGGGGGACGCTGCGCGGGCGGCGGCGGCTGCTGCTGCCGCGCGTGCTGGCCGGGCGGCTGCTGAGGTGGCGGCGGCGGCTGGGGTAGTGGCTGGGGCGCCTGCGCCGGTTGGTTCGGGACAGGCGGTTGCTGGGCCTGCTGCGGGATCGGGGTCCGGCGCGTCGACTGCTCCGGGTTGGTCCGGCGCGGAGGTGCCGGCGGCTCGATCGGCGGGGCCGGGATCAGCCGCATCGCCGTCAGGTTGACCACGTGCCGCGGACCGTCGTCGACCTCGTCGACGTAGGGATCGACGGGCCGCACGTCCACGACGACCGAGTGCGCGAGGTGGTCGTGCCAGCCGCGCCGCTGCCGGCCACGATCCTCCACGGCGGTCCACGCCAGGGTCGCCAGACCGAGGGCGAAGGTCGGGACGGAGGCCAGCGCCAGCACGAGGGATCGCAGCAGCGAGCGGCCGACACCGATGGGGGTGCCGGTGCCGTGGTTGACCACGCGCAGGCCGACCATGGCCTTGCCCGGCGTGTTGCCGCTGATGCCGACCACGATCGCCAGGACCAGCCAGCACAGCACCATGACGCCCGCGGCCACGGCGACCGCCAGCCACATGTCGTCGAGCACGAACCACGCCCCGAAGCCCGCCGCCGCGACGAGACCCCAACCGAGCAGCCGGTCGACGAAGAAGGCGTAGAAGCGGCGCTCGAGCTCGGCGATCGGGTACGTCGCGGCTTCCTGCTGCTCGGTCACGGTTGGTCCTGGCGCACTCACGCGTTGGTCGTCTGGATGGTGACACCGTCACCGAGGTCGAGGATCGCGCCCGGGATCAGCGAGACGGCGATGCCGGCCTGCAGGTCCTCGGGCGGGAGTCCGGGCTGCACGAGCACGGTGCCGTTGGTCGAGCCCATGTCGGTGACCACGGCCATGCCGTGGTCGGCGCCGGCTCCCGGTCGGATCTCCAGGTGCGTCGAGGAGATCTCGTGGTTGGGACTGGACACCGTCACCAGGTGCGGCTGGTCGCTGGAGGCGAACCGGCGGGCCTCCGGCGCACGGCCGACGAGGATCACGCGGTCGACGTCGACGACGTCGCCGGTCGAGAAGATCAGCTTGGCGACGGGGTGCGCCACCACGGCCGGTGCGAGCTCCTGGCCGGGGATCCCGACCGAGGGGCGTACGAACTCCTCGACCGGGGGGCCGACCGTGGTCTGGCCGTCGTGGTCGTTGCCGGGGTACGGCGCATCGTCGGTGACCGCCGGCTGCTCGCCGGTCGGCGTCGGGTCGTCGCCGCTGGGGGCGCCGAAGGTGAGGGGCTCGCTGGGCTCCGGGAGCGGCTCGGGCTCCGGCTCGGGCTCGACGACCGGCTCGGGCTCGGGCTCGACGACCGGCTCAGGGGTCGGCTCGGACCGCTCGGCCTCGAACGGCGCGGTCTCCTCGGCCACGTCGGCGACCACGACGGCCGGCGCCGGTTCGGCGACGGGCGCGCCTGCATCCGCTCCACCCACCTCACCGAACTGCACGGCTGAGGCGCGGGTGACCCCGGCGACCAGCGCGAGGCCGGGTTGGTCGGTCGAGTCGCCGACGCTGATCCGGCCACCGGTGACGCCGTCGAGCGTGCGGTCGACCCAGAGGACGTCGGGCTCGTGCTCGAGGACGACGTAGCCCTCCGGAGTGCGGAAGGTGGCCGTGACGGCGCCCCGGACCAGCACGCGGGTCCGGTCACCGTGGCCGACCAGGGCGAAACCGGACAGGTTGCTGAGGCCGTCGGCGAGGAGGCCGTCGAGCACCTCCTCGAACGAGGCACCACCGTCGGCGAGGTCCCAGAGGCCGGCAACCCGGGCGCGCGCGTCTGCGGGAAGGAGCGCCGTGACCTGGTCCCCCACCACGGCATACCAGTCGCCTGCAGTGAACGTCCTCGTGTGCGTGGCGTCCTCAGTCACGGTCGGGCCCCCAGTTTGTCTTCGAGACTCGCGCGCTGGCGCTCCGAGTCATAGGAATCATCGTGAACCAATCCCACCACATCGACGACGACGGCCGTGGCGTTGTCGCGGCCCCCGGCGTCGAGGGCGGCCTGCACCAGCGCGTCGGCGGCGTCGCGCGGATCGTGGATGCGCTCGAGGATGTCCTCGATCTCCTTGTCCTCGATCATGCCGCTGATGCCGTCGCTGCAGAGCAGGAGTCGTTCGGCCGCCGAGAGCGGCAGTACGAAGAAGTCGGGAGCAACCCCCTCGGGGCTGCCCAGGGCCCGGGTGATGACGTGCCGCTCGGGGTGGGTGGTCGCTTCCTCGGGCGTGATCGCGCCGGCCTCGATCAGCTCCTGGACCACCGAGTGGTCCACGCTGACCTGGTCGAGCTCGCCGTCGTTGAAGCGGTAGATCCGGGAGTCGCCCAGGTTGACGAGCATCCACTTGGTGCCCTCGTGGTCCTCGACGAGCACGGCCGCGACGCACGTGGTGCCGGCATGCCAGCGCGGGTGCGTGCCGCGTTGCGCTTCGCCGTACTGCAGGATCCTGACCTGTGCCCGCGAGAGCGTCTCGGCGACGGCCTCGGCGCCACGCTTGGGGTCATAGCCCTCCTCCGCCAGCCGGGCGAACTCCTCGACCACGATCCGGCTGGCGACGTCGCCGCCGGAGTGGCCGCCCATGCCGTCGGCGACGACGAAGACCGGCGGCGCGACCAGGAACGAGTCCTCGTTGACCTTGCGCACGTGCCCGACCTCGGAGGCGGACCCGTGGTGCAGATCAACCGGCTTCATGCCCAGCCCCACCCTCGTCGACGATGAGCCGCTGCATGGGCTCGGCGAGTAGCGTAGAAGGGATGTCGAGCAAGGAGCAGGCGCCCCCACGGACGCTGGCAGACCAATTGCGCCGCTGGCCCGATGAGGGGCTCGCGGCGCTGTTGCGCGACCGACCGGATCTCGCCACTCCTGCACCTCACGATTCCGCGCAGCTCGCCTCGCGGGCCGCCACTCGTTCGTCCGTCCTCAGGGCGCTCGACAACCTCAGCCGCCTCGAGCTCTCCGTGCTTGATGCCCTCGTGGTTGCAAACCAAACCACCCAGACCGAACTTCTCCGGATCGTGCACGCCGAGCCCGCCGCGACCGCGGCCGCGACCGAGCGACTGATCGGTCTGGCGCTGGTCTGGGAGGCCCCCGGAGGTCTGCGGGCGCTCAGCGGTGTCGGCGAGGCGCTCCGGGGCGACGACGCCGCCGGCGTGAGCGGCCTGCGCCAGATGTCGGCCGACCCCGGCACGGCCAGCGAGGTGGCTGCGCGGCTCGACGCGATCAGTCCACGCGCCCGCACCCTGCTCGAGCACGTGCTGGCCAGCGGCGGCGAGGGCACGACCGGAAATGCCCGGCGGACGGTGTCACCGGCCGACGCCACGACTCCGGTCGAGGAGCTCATCGCGCACCGGCTGCTGATCCCCCGTGATGGCGGTCTGCTCGTCCTGCCGGGCGAGGTGGGGATCGCCCTCCGCGGCGGCCACACCACGACCACCCCGCGCGACGAGGTGCCCGAGCTCGCGACCACCGAGCGCGACTCCGGGCTCGTCGACCGCACGGCCGGCGGCGCCGCCTTCGATGTCGTACGCCGCATCGAGCTGCTCCTGGATCACTGGGGCCTCGAGCCGCCCGCGACGTTGCGGAGCGGCGGACTGGCCGTGCGCGACCTGAAGGCGACCGCGGCAGAGCTGCAGGTCACCGAGCCCGAGGCCGGCCTGCTCATCGAGGTGGCCTCCGCGGCCGGGCTGATGACCACGGCGGCCGACCCGGACGGCAACGAGGTCTGGCTGCCGACCGACGCCTTCGACACCTGGGCCGCGGGCTCGACCGCCGAGCGTTGGGTGACGCTGGCGCTCGCCTGGCTCGACACCACCCGGTTGCCGAGCCTGATCGGAGCCAAGGACCCCGGCGGCAAGACCTGGAACGCGCTCGCTCCCGACCTGTCCAGCGTGATGGCGCCCGAGGCGCGGGCCCTCGCAATGGCCCAGCTGGCCGGGCTCGAGGAGGGCTCGGTCCTGGCGACCGGCACCGGGGTGCCCTCGCTCGTCGAGCGGGTGGCCTGGCTGCGCCCGCGTCGTCCCAGCGTGCACCGCGACCTGGTCGCCGCGGCCGTCAACGAGGCCGGGCAGCTCGGGCTGGTCGGGGCCGGTGGCCTGTCCAGGGCCGGCCGAGCGATCCTCGCCCACGACCACGACGCCGCCCTGGCCGCGATCACCCCGCACCTCCCCCAGCCGGTCGACCACGTCCTCCTGCAGGCCGACCTGACGGCCGTCGCGCCCGGGCCGCTGGAGACCGAGCTGGCACGCACCCTCCATCTCCTCGCCGACGTCGAGTCCCGCGGTGGGGCCACCGTCTACCGCTTCACCAACGGCTCGGTCCGCCGGGCCTTCGACGCCGGCTGGTCTGCCCTCGAGGTGCACGACTTCGTCGGTTCCGTGTCCCGCACCCCGGTCCCCCAGCCGCTGACCTACCTGGTCGACGACGTCGCGCGGACCTTCGGCACGGTCCGGGTCGGGCAGGCGGAGGCCTTCCTGCGCGCCGACGACGAGGCCGCGCTCACCGAGCTGCTGCACAACGCGAAGGCCGGCACCCTCGGCCTGCGCCGGATCGCACCCACCGTGCTGATCTCGACCATGCCCATCGACGTACTCCTGCCGCGGCTGCGTGAGCTCGGCGCCGCACCCGTGGTGGAGGCGCCCGACGGCACCGTGCGCGTCGCCCGTCGCGACCTGCTCCGGGCCCGTCGCCCGCGCACGTCGCCGCGCCCGCGGCGCGGCCCAGGCCCGCGCACAGGCCACCGTCACCGCGGTCGTCACCGCCATCCGCAGCGGCGACCGAGCCACCGCGAGCAGGCCGTCCTCCCCGGCCATCGCCACCACGCCCTCGAGTGCGCTCGCCGCGCTGCGGGAGGCGATCGAGACCCGGGAGACCGTGGTGATCGGGTACGTCGACAACCACGGCGCCAGCTCCGATCGCGTGGTCGAGCCCGCTGCGACTCGAGGGAGGCCAGCTGATGGCGCACGACCACCGCAGCGACGACGAGCGGCTATTCGCCGTACACCGCATCACGACCGTGACTCCGCTGTCCCCGCCCCAACCGTAGAGTGGTCAGGTGGACTTCATCCGGTACGCCGAGTCGGCGGCGGCGCTGCTCAACGCCGACCTGCCCGACGTGGACGCGCTGCTGGACCACCTCGACAAGCGCGAGTGGCTGCACCCCACGGTGATCGACCGTGACGTGACCACACTGCAGAGCTTCCAGGCCGTGCTGCGGCCGGTCTTCGAGGCGTCAGACCGGCGGTGACGTGCGAACTGTCGTCAGCACCCTCAACGCCCTGCTGGTCGAGCACCCGGTGACCCCGATGATCAGCGACCACGACCCGACCGACCTGCACATGCACGTCGCCAACCGCGCCGCGTCGGTGTCCGACCTGCTGATCAGCGAGTCGCTGATGGGCCTCGCCAACCTCGTCTGCGACCTCGGCGCCACCCGTCTCGGGCTGTGCCAGGCCGCCAAGTGCGACCACGTCTTCGTGGACACCTCACCCAACCAGTCGCGACGCTACTGCTCCGACCGGTGCTCGTCGCGCGCCAACGTCGCGGCCTACCGGGCTCGCCAGAAGGCGCTCCGGCCGCTCGTGAACGACGGACCCCTGATCGTCCAGTCCGACAAGACGCTGCTGCTCGAGATCGACCACCCGCGCGCCGAGCGACGCCCGCAAGGCGATCGCGCCCTTCGCCGAGCTCGAGCGCTCGCCGGAGCACATCCACACCTACCGGCTGACCCCGCTGGGTCTCTGGAACGCGCGCGCCGCCGGCCACGACGCCGAGCAGGTGGTCGACGCCCTGCTCGTCGTTCAGCCGTTACGCCGTGCCGCACGCGCTGCTGGTCGACATCGCCGAGACGATGGGCCGCTACGGCCGGCTGCGGCTCGAGAAGCACCCCACCCACGGCCTGGTGCTCTCCAGCACCGACCGGCCGGTCCTCGAGGAGGTGCTCCGCGCCAAGAAGATCGCCGGGATGCTCGGCGCCCGCATCGACGACGACTCGGTCGTCGTCCACCCCAGCGAGCGCGGCAACCTCAAGCAGGCGCTGCTCAAGCTCGGCTGGCCGGCCGAGGACTTCGCCGGGCTACGTCGACGGCGAGGCCCACCCGATCGCGCTCGCCGAGGACGGCTGGGCGCTGCGGCCTACCAGCAGGAGGCCGCCGAGTCGTTCTGGCACGGCGGCTCCGGCGTCGTCGTGCTGCCCTGTGGCGCCGGCAAGACCATCGTCGGCGCGGCCGCGATGGCGCAGGCCAAGGCCACCACGCTGATCCTCGTGACCAACACCGTGTCCGCGCGGCAGTGGAAGGACGAGCTGATCAAGCGCACCTCCCTGACCGAGGACGAGATCGGCGAGTACTCCGGCGCCGTCAAGGAGGTCCGGCCGGTCACCATCGCGACGTACCAGGTGCTGACCACCCGCCGGAAGGGCGTCTACACGCACCTCGAGCTGCTCGACGCCCGCGACTGGGGCCTGATCGTCTACGACGAGGTGCACCTGCTGCCGGCGCCGATCTTCCGGATGACCGCCAACCTCCAGGCCCGTCGCCGGATCGGCCTGACCGCGACCCTGGTCCGCGAGGACGGCCGCGAGGGCGACGTGTTCTCGCTGATCGGGCCCAAGCGCTACGACGCGCCGTGGAAGGACATCGAGGCGCAGGGCTGGATCGCGCCCGCCGACTGCGTCGAGGTGCGGGTCACCCTGCCCGAGCGGCGAGCGGCTGGCCTACGCGACCGCCGAGCCCGAGGAGCGCTACCGGCTCGCCGCCTGCACGCCACGCCAAGACCGCTGGTCGACGACGACTGGTCGGAGCAGCACGCGGGCGAGCCGACGCTCGTGATCGGGCAGTACCTCGACCAGCTCGACGAGCTCGGCGAGCGGCTCGGCGCGCCCGGTCATCAAGGGCGAGACCCCGGTCAAGGAGCGCGAGCGGCTGTTCGAGGCGTTCCGCGCACGGCGAGATCGACGCTGCTCGTGGTCTCCAAGGTCGCCAACTTCTCCATCGACCTGCCCTCGGCCGACGGTCGCGATCCAGGTCTGCGGCATCGTTCGGCTCGCGCCAGGAGGAGGCCCAGCGCCTCGGCCGGCTGCTGCGGCCGAAGGCCGACGGGCGAGACCGCCCGCTTCTACGCCGTGGTCTCCCGCGACACCGTCGACGCCGACTTCGCCCAGAACCGGCAGCGGTTCCTCGCCGAGCAGGGCTACGCCTACCGGATCATCGACGCCGACGACCTCGACGCCCCTCGCTGAGCGCTGGCCGCTGCGGACGCTGTTCGACGTCCGCGACGAGCTGCTCGCTGCGTGGGACCGCCCGGGCTACCACGACCTGCGGCACCTGACCGAGGTGCTCGACCGTCTCGACGAGCTCGACCGGGCCGGAGCGGCCTTCGACCTGGTGCCGGTGGTGCTGGCGGCGTGGTTCCGCGACGCGGTCTACGACGGGCAGCCCGACGCCGAGGAACGGTCCGCCGGGCTTGCCGAGTCGAGGCTCCCCGATCCGCCTGCGGCCGAGGTCGCCCGGCTGGTGCGGATGACCGAGCACCACCAGGCCTTCCCGGACGATCTCAACGCCGCCGCGCTCAGCGATGCCGACCTCGCGATCCTGGCGGCCGATGCGGATCGCTATGACGCCTACACGCGCGACGTACGCACCGAGTATGCGCAGTTCTCGGACGCCGACTTCCGGGCCGGGCGCGCCGCGGTGCTGAAGGATCTCCTCGCCGGACCGTCACTGTTCCGCACGACGCACGGTCAGGCGCTCTGGGAAGAGGCCGCACGCGCCAACGTGCAGGCGGAGATCGAGAAGCTGCAGAGCTAGGAGATCAGCCGAGGTCGCCGAGCTGGACGTACATCGTGAAGCGGTCGGGCCGGAAGGCGGTCCGCGACACGTTCACGACCTTGTCGCCGCACAGGGCGCGGCGCGAGAGGTGCAGCACCGGCGCACCGGGCTCGATCTCCAGCAGCGCAGCCTCGTCGACCGTCGCCCCGTCGGCGGAGATGGCGTCCTCGGCCCAGGTGGGGCGCAGACCGCGCGCGTTGAGCGCGTCGTAGAGGCTGGTGGGCATCCCGCTCTGGAGGAAGCCCGGGAGCAGGACCTCGTTGAGGTAGGCGTCCTCGATGCACAGGGACGCTGTCGGCGCGGCGCAGCCGCTTCCAGTGGATGACCGCGTCACCCTCGGTGATGTCAGCGCCCGGGCGACACCGGGACCGGCCTGTTCGCGGCGGGCGAGCAGCGTCTGGGACTCGGGCAGCAGGCCGCGGCGTCTCCATCTCCTCGGTGTAGCACGACAGCCGGCCCACTCGACGACGCGGATGGGCGACGAACGTGCCGCGGCCGGGGATGCGCTCCAGCAGCCCCTCGGTGACCAGTGCGTCGATAGCCTGGCGGACCGTCATCCGGGCGACCCCGAAGTGGTGCACGAGCTCGCGCTCCGACGGCGCCGGAGAGCCGGGCGCGGCCTCTGCACGAGCGCTCGGACGTACTCGCGCACCTGTACGTGCTTGAGCCCGCCTTCGGCCGGCTCAGGTCCACGTGATCGTCCACATCCGAGAGAGTAGGACCGGTCTATACCATGCGCCTGTCTCCGTCGAAGCGCATGGTTAAGGGACGTCCACAAATTGGCACCGTCACTCGGTCGCGATCGCGCGGAGTACGTCGAGGCGCGCCGCACGTCGGGCCGGGAGGAACGCCGCCAGCACGCCGATCGACCACCGAGAGCACCAGGAAGACCACGAGCTGCCCCACGGGCACCGCGATCACCTCGAGCCCCTCGTCGCGCAGCGAGTACATGAGCGCGACCCCGAAGCCGATGCCCAGGACCACGCCGAGCAGGGCCCCGAGCACCGCGATCACGATCGACTCCAGGGCGATCATCCGGCGCAGCTGCGGCGGCTGACGCCGATCGCCCGCAGCAGGCCGACCTCGCGGGTGCGCTCGATGACCGAGAGCGCCAGCGTGTTGACGATGCCGAGCACGGCGATCACCAGCGCCAGCCCCAGCAGCGCGTAGATCATCAGCACCAGCTGGTCGATCGGCTCGCGCTGCTCCTGCGGCGAACTCCTGCCTGGTCCTTGACCGTCACGGCGGCGACTTCGGCCACCACGTCGTCGAGCCGCGTCCTGCACGCCGGGCGAGCCGTCGGTGTCGATGAGCAGGAAGTTGTCCTGGTCCGGGAAGCCGGCCGCGCACAGGCGTCGATGGGTGAAGATGACGCCGGAGAACGACGATCGGGTTGTCGTCGAAGAGCCGACGACGCGCACGTCTGGTCGCCGCCGGGCATCTCGAAGGTCAGCTCGTCGCCGACGTCGGGGTCGTGGTCGGCGGCTAGCGTCTCGTCGAGAGCGACGGTCCCGTCGGCCAGGTCGGCGATCTCGCCCTCGACGATGTCGAGTTGGAGCCGCGCCGCATCGTCAGGCGGGGTCGACGGCGGCGACGCCCTGGCCGTCGCCGTCCGAGTCGGGAAGGCGAAGCGGATGCGCACCAGCGTTCTCGACGCCCGTCGCACCTCGCGCCATGTGCTCGGCGATCCGTCGACGAGAAGCCCTGCCCGACCAGGTTGCTGACGACGTAGTCGCCGACGAAGTTCTCCTCGATCATCTGGTCGACGCTGGCCTTGGCGGACGCGCCGACGATCGCCATCGTGCACGCGAGCGACAGCCCGATCATCAGCGCCGAGGCCGTCGCGGTCGTACGCCGCGGGTTGCGCAGGGAGTTCTGGCCGGCCAGCTTTCCGACCGAGCCGAAGAGGCGGCGCGTAGACGCCAGGCCGCGGCCGCGAGGAATGGCTGGCCGATGACCGGGCTCGCCGAGGCGACGCCGAGCAGGATCGCCAGGATGCCGCCGCCGACCCAGCAGCCCGGCGCGCGGGACGGTCGACGAAGAGCCCGCACCGTCAGGGCCACGCCACCGGCGACCATCAGCACGACCCCGATCAGCAACCGGCGGCGGAGCGACGACTCCGGCATCGCGACGTCGTCGCGCAGCGCCTGGACCGGCGCGATCTGGCCGGTCCGGCGGGCCGGGAAGAAGGCCGCGCCCATGGTGACGACGACGCCGACGGCGTACGCCGCAAGGATGGTGCGTCGGAGCCATGATCAGCGGCTGCCCGGAGAGGTCGAGCCCGAACTGGCGCGAAGAGGCTGCGGATGCCGATGGCCAGCAGCACGCCGAGGCCCGAGCCCGATCGTCGACCCGAGCAGGCCGAGGACGAACGCCTCGAGCAGCACCGACCGGGTCACCTGCCGCTGCGAGGCGCCGAGGGCGCGGAGCAGGGCGAGCTCGCGGCTGCGCTGGGCGACGAGGATCGAGAACGTGTTGACGATCAGGAAGGCGCCCACGACCAGCGAGATGCCGGCGAAGATCAGGAGGAAGGTGGTCAGGAAGCGAGATCGCCTCCTGCATGGCGCTGGCGGCCTCGTCGGCGGCGTCGTCGCCGGTGACCGCCTCGACGCCGTCGGGCAGCGCCTCGGCCACCTGCGTCCGCGAGGTCCTCCTGGGAGGTGCCCGACTCGGCCGTCACCCAGATGTCGGTGAAGACGTCCTTGCCGTCGAGGAAGAGGTCCTGCGCGGTCGCGGTGTCGAAGGCGGTGAACGTCGCGCCGTTGAGCGAGCCGCCCTCCGGGAAGTCCATGATGCCGACCAGCTCGGCGCGGTCAGCGGTTCGCTCGGTCGGTGGCGGTCACGAGGTGGACGTCTTGTCGCCGATGACGTAGCCGCCCTCGCCGGCCGTGTTGGAGTCGAGGAGCGATCTCGTCCGGACTCTCCGGCGCGCGGCCGGCGATGATGTCCAGCCCCTCGAGGCCGTGGCCGGCGGGCGCGTCGTCCAGTTGCCGCCGAAGCCGGGCGGGCCGTTGCCGCCGATCAGCTTGCCGTCCTTGTCGACGACGTAGACCCCGAAGGCCGTCACGTTGCCGTCGACCCGGGCCGCGCCGTCGACCCCCTCGAGCTCGGCCACGACCTTCGCGTGGACCGTGCGGGTCGTCGGCTCGGACGCGGCGTCGGTGTTGCCTCGGGGCGGACGACGACGTCGCCGACGCGTCGAGGCGATAGATCGCGGTGAAGCTGCGACTGAGGGTGTCGCTGAAGACCAGCGTGCCCACGACGAACGCGACGCCGAGCACGATCGCGAACGTGCTCATCAGCAGGCGCACCTTGCGCCCGAGCAGGCTCTTGAGAGCAGCGCGGAACATCAGCCCTCCACCGCGGCGTGCTTCTTGGTCATACCTCGATGACGCTGTCCCGGTCGGGGTTGCGCAGCTCGTCGACGATGCGGCCGTCGGCGAGGAAGACGACGCGATCGGTGTAGGACGCGGCCACCGGGTCGTGCGTCACCATCACGATCGTCTGGCCGTGGTCCTTGGCGCTGCGCCGGAGCAGGTCGAGCACCTCCGCCCCCGACGTGGAGTCGAGGTTGCCGGTCGGTTCGTCGGCGAAGACGATCGTGGGCCGTCCGACGAGCGCCCGCGCGACCGCGACCCGCTGCTGCTGGCCGCCCGAGAGCTGGTTGGGCCGGTGGCCGAGCCGGTCGCGGATCCCGACCGTCTCGATCACCATGTCGAACCACTCCCGGTCGGGCTTGCGGCGCGCGATCGACTGCGGGAGGACGATGTTCTCCTCGGCGTTCAGGGTCGGAACCAGGTTGAAGGACTGGAAGACGAACCCGATCTCGTCGCGGCGCAGGCGGGTCAGCTCCTTGTCCTTGAGCTTCCCGAGCTCGCGGTCACCGATGAAGACATCACCCGAGGTGGCCGTGTCGAGCGCGGCGCAGCAGTGCATCAGCGTGGACTTGCCCGACCCGCTCGGGCCCATGATCGCGGTGAACTCACCGGCGACCAGGTCGAGGCTGACGCCGTCGAGCGCCCGCACCATGGCGTCGCCCTTCCCGTAGGTCTTGGTCAGGTCCCGCACCCGCGCGGCCACGGCCACGCCTCCCGCACCGGTCATCGTCATGCGCCAAGACTCCCGCACCCCGGCAAACGACCGCTACCGGGATTGACCCTGAGCCGGGTGTCAGGGTTGTGTCGAACGCATGTTCGATCTAGGCTCGTGCTCGTGGACTTCCAGTCGACCCTGTTCGCTCCCGACTCCCCCGCAGATCCCGAGTCGGGTGCACGTCTCGCGCCGGAGCGCACGGAGCTGGCCGCCGGCGCCTGGCTCGACGTCCAGCGCAACTGGCTGGCCGGTGCCGACGACGTCTTCGCCACGATGGTCTCGCAGGTGCCGTGGCGCGCGGAGCGCCGCCAGATGTATGACCGCATCGTCGACGTACCCCGCCTCGTGCACACCTATGTCCTGGGCGACGTCCTCCCCCACCCGGCCCTCGACGACGCGCGCGACGCACTGAGCGCGCACTACCTCCCCGAGCTCGGCGAGCCGTTCGTGAGCGCCGGCTGCTGCTACTACCGCGACGGCAAGGACTCGGTCGCCTGGCACGGCGACACCATCGGCCGCGGCAAGACCCAGGACACGATGGTGGCGATCGTCTCGCTCGGCGACCCGCGCAAGCTCGCGCTGCGACCGCGTGGTGGTGGCGACTCGATCGGGGTGACGCTGGGACACGGCGACCTGGTCGTGATGGGTGGCTCGTGCCAGCGCACGTGGGAGCACGCCATCCCCAAGGTGGCCGCGGCCGGACCGCGGATCAGCGTGCAGTTCCGGCCGCTGAACGTCTTCTAGGGCTTCCCTGACCGGCTCAGGCGGTGAAGGCCTGCTGGTAGAGGTCGGCGAGCATTCCGTCGGTCGGCCCGCTCAGTCCGCAGACCGAGACCTGGCCGTCGAGGCTGCTGACGAGGTAGGTCTGCCCCTGCTCGAAGTCGACCGCGAGCACGAGGTCCTGGAGGTCCTCGCTGGGTGCGGCCACCGTGACGGTGTCGACCTTCTTGCCCTTGAAGGACTGCGTCACGTCCAGCGTCGCGGTGCCGTCCGACACGGCGGTGACGACGCCCTCGAAGGCGGTGTCCTGGGCCTGCAGGTTCTCCACGTTGGGCGCCATGCAGCGGCCGGTCTGAGCGGCCGGGACGGTGAGCTCGAGGGACGTGGGGTCGGTCGTCGGCTCACCCTCGCTCGTGGTGGTGTCGTCGCCGCTTCCGCAACCGGCCAGCAGCACGGCGGCTGCAACGAGGGTCGGGGCCATCATCCAGCGAGACATCGTTCGTCCTCCACGATCGGTGTGGAACCACTGTTCCACACCGGTCAGACGCATCCGCCCGCGCGGCAGTTCCCACTCAACGCTTGACGAGCCACCACACGACCACGATGGCCGCGAGGGCGCCGACGGCCTGCTTCCAGTAGGTCTTCGCCAGCACCGGGAGCACGGCACTGCCGAGGTCGATCGCCTCGGGCTCCCTCGGTGGCGTCCGTGTCATCGGTGGTGGAGTGATCGATGCCCGGGTCGGCTCAGCAGCCGGCACAGCGCCGTCGGGTGGTTCCTCCAGTGCGTCGCTCGCCGACTCGCTCGGGTCGGTCAACCGCGCCTCCAGGCAGGCCACGAACTGACCCAGCAGCTTGTCGGACACGTCCTGCATGACGCCGCGTCCGAACTGGGCCGGCTTGCCGGTGATCGCGAGCTCGGTGATCGACCTAGACATCGGTGGCGGTGCCCGACTCGGTCATCGTGACCGTGACGTGGGCACCCGCCGTGCCGTTGCCTCGCTTGTCCTTGCCCTTCGCGTCCACCACGAAGCGCGTTGGCTGCCTCGTCCTTCTCCACGAAGGTGCCGGTGCCGTTGTAGACGAGTGCGATCGGGCCGAGCTTGACCTTGACCGACCCGGCGAACGAGTCACCCTCGGCCGAGGTCACCTGCGCGCCCGGGAAGCACTCGGCCACCGCGGCGATGTCCTCGAAGTGCGCCCACGTCTCCTCGACGCCCGTGGGCACAGTGAACTGGTGGCTCAGCTCCATCCGCTCACGCCCCTGCGGCCGCGAGCACGGCGCGCCGGGTCAGCACCTGCGCCAGGTGGCTGCGGTAGTCGGCGGCGCCGTTGAGGTCGGAGGGCGGGTTGGTGCCCTCGGTGGCGCGAGCCGCCGCCGCACCTACCGCCTCCTCGGTCGCGGGCTGGCCCACGAGCGCGGCTTCGACGGAGCGCGCGCGGATCGGGGTCGAGCCCATGTTGGTCAGCCCGACCCGGGCCTCGCTGATGGTGCCGCCATCGACCTTCACCGCAGCCGCAACGGCGACGATCGGCCACTGGTGGGCGACGCGCACGAACTTCTCGTAGTGCGCGCCCCAGCCCGTGAACTTGGGCACCCGGATCTCGGTCAGCAGCTCGCCCTCGGCGATCGCCGTCTCGAAGAGGTCGACGAAGAAGTCGTCGGCCGCAACGGTGCGCGACCCACCTGGCCCGGCGATGACGAACTCCGCACCCAGCGCGAGAGCGGGCGCGCCCAGGTCGCCGGCCGGATCGGCGTGCGCGAGCGCGCCGCCGAACGTGCCGCGGTGCCGGATCTGCGCGTCGGCCAGCTGGTGCTCGGCCCGCACGAGCAGCAGGGCGTGCTCCTTGACCAACGGATCGTTCAGCACGTCGTGGTGCGTGGTCATCGCGCCGATCACGATGCGCATCACCGTCCTCGCGGATCCCGCGCAGCTCGGCGATGCCGCCGAGGTCGATCACCACCTCGGGGGCGTTGAGCCGCATGCGGAGGACCGGCAGCAGGCTCTGGCCGCCCGCGATGACCTTGGCGTCGTCGCCGTGCTCGGCCAGGGCCGCCAGGGCTTCCTCGACGCTGGTCGGGGCCAGGTAGTCGAACTGGGCCGGAATCATGAGCTCGCTCCATCCGTGCGGTCGGTCTGCCCTTGCATCCCGGTCTCCTCGGTCGAAGTGCGGTGCGGCCGCACCCTCGGTCTCGGCGTCGCCGTCACCGGCGTGGATCGCGCGCCAGACCCGTTCGGGGGTGCACGGCATCTGGATGTCGTTGACGCCGAACTGCCGCACCGCATCGACGACGGCGTTGACCACGGCCGGCGTCGACGCGATGGTGCCGGCCTCGCCGACGCCCTTGGTGCCGAGCGTGTTGGTGGTCGAGGCGGTCGTGGTGTGGTCGACCTCGAAGCTGATCGTGTCGGCGGTCGTAGGCAGCAGGTAGTCGACGAACGAGCCCGAGACAGGGTCCCGGAGTCGTCGTACACCGCCTCCTCCCACAGCGCCTGCGCGATTCCCTGGGCCAGTCCGCCGTGGACCTGCCCCTCGACGATCATCGGGTTGATGATGTTGCCGATGTCGTCGACACAGACGTACTTCCGCATCATCACACCGCCGGTCTCGGTGTCGACCTCCATCGCACACAGGTGCGTGCCGTGCGGGATAGTTGAAGTTGACCGGGTCGTACGTCGCCTCGCTGTCGAGCGTCGGCCTCGACCCCGTCGGGCAGGTTGTGGGCCGCGAACACGGCCGTCGAGAGCTCGCCGATCGCCATGCCCTGGTCGGTGCCGCGGACCTGGAACCGGCCGCCGGTGAACTCGAGGTCGTCGACCGAGGCCTCGAGCAGGTGCGCCGCGATCGGCCGGGCCTTCTCGATCACCTTGTCCACTGCCCGGACCAGCGCCTCACCACCGACGACGAGCGACCGCGAGCCGTAGGTGTCGTAGCCCTTGGGCGCGACCTGGGTGTCGCCGTGCAGCACCTCGACGTCCTCGAACGCCACGCCGAGCCGGTCGGCGACGATCTGGCTGAACGCCGTCTCGTGGCCCTGGCCGTGGGCGGACGCCCCGGTGACGACCTCGACCTTGCCGGTGCGGCAGCATCCGCACGCTGGCGTGCTCCCAGCCGCCGGCGCCGTAGTCGAGCGATCCGAGCACCCGCGACGGCGCCAGGCCGCACATCTCGGTGAAGGTGGAGACGCCGATGCCGAGCTGGACCGCGGTCGCCGGCGTCGCGGCGCTGCTTCTGCTCGGCCCGCAGCTCGTCGTACCCGAAGATCTCCCTGGCCTTGGCGGTGGCCGCCTCGTAGTTGCCGGAGTCGTACTCCAGGCCGGCCACGGTCGTGAACGGGAACTCCTCGTGCTTGATCCAGTTCTTCTCGCGGATCTCGAGCGGGTCGACCCCGACCTCGACCGCGAGCTCGTCCATCATCCGCTCGATGGCGTACGTCGCCTCGGGCCGGCCGGCGCCGCGGTAGGCGTCGGTCCAGGTCTTGTTGGTGAGCACGGTCTGGCACGCTGAAGTGGTAGGCCGGGAACTTGTAGATCGCGTTGAACATGAACGCCCCGAGCACCGGCACGCCGCCTCCGACGAGCGCGACGTAGGCGCCCAGGTCGGCGAGCAGCTCGACCTTGAGCCCGGTGACCGTGCCGTCCTTCTCGGCGACTCAGCGTCAGCTTCTGCCACTGGTCACGGCCATGGTGAGCGGTCATCAGCGACTCGGAGCGGGTCTCGGTGTACTTCACCGGCTTGCCGAGCCGTGCGCGCGACGGCCAACGCGATGAACTCCTCCGGCGTCTGTCTGGAGCTTGCCGCCGAACCCGCCGCCGACGTCGGGCGCGATGACCCGGATCTTCGACTCCGGCACGCCGGTCGTCGCCGCGAGCGCGAACCGCAGGATGTGCGGGATCTGGGTGGCCGACCACACGTGATCTGCTCACCGGTCGGGTCGACCACCGACCGAGCGCGGCTCCATGAAGGCCGGGATCAGCCGCTGCTGGCGGTACTCCCGCTCGATCACGATGCCGTCGCCGCGGGCCTTCTCGATCGCCTCGTCGACGTTGCCGCCGGTGCCGGCCTCGGCCGAGTCGAACACCCACAGGGCGCGACTTGTTGGTGCCGAGGTCGGGGTGCGCGAGCGACGTCGTCGGTGGCCGCGTGCCTTGAGGTCGAGCGCGGCCGGCAGCTCCTCGTACTCGACGTCGACCAGCTCGGCGGCGTCGCGCGCCTCGGCCGCGCGTGCGCGCGACGACGACGGCGACGATCTCGCCCGCGAAGGCGACCCGGTCGGAGGGCATCGGCACGTGCGGCGGGGTGACCTGGTCGGTCGTGATCGGCCCAGGCGTTGATGATGCGCCCTGCGCCTCGCCGAGGTCGGCGCCGGTGAACACGCCGACCACGTTGGGCGCTGCCTTGGCCGCCTCGGTGTCGATGCTGGTGATCTTCGCGTGCGCGAAGGGGCTGCGCACCATCGCGAGGTGCAGCATCCCGGGCAGGGTGATGTTGTCGGTCCAGCGGGTGCGGCCGGTGATCAGGCGCTGGTCCTCCTTGCGTCGGCGGTCGCGGCCGATCTCGGCGGCTCGGGCTCGGCCTCCTCGGTGGCGGTCGCAGCGCGTTCACTGGGCACCTCCCGCTGCGTGCAGGACCGCCTTGACGATGTTGTGGTAGCCGGTGCAGCGGCAGAGGTTGCCCTCGAGCCCTCGCCGCACCTCGGCCTCGGTGGGGTTCGGGTTGTCGTTGAGCAGGTCGATGCTCTGCATGATCATGCCCGGCGTGCAGAAGCCGCACTGGAGGCCGTGGCACTCGCGGAACGCCTCCTGCACCGGGTGCAGCTCCTCGCCGTTCGGCGAGGCCCTCGATCGTGGTGACCTCGCGCCCGTCGGCCTGGACGGCGAGCACGTTGCAGGACTTCACGCTGCGGCCGTCGAGGTGGACCGTGCACGCGCCGCAGTTGCTGGTGTCGCAGCCGATCACGGTGCCGGTCTTGCCGAGCTTCTCGCGCAGGTACTGCACGAGCAGCATCCGGGGTTCGACGTCGTCGGAGACTTGTGCTCCGTCGACGGTGAGTTTGATCCTGGCCATCGCCGTTCCTCCTTCACGTTGGAGTGCACTGTGACGGCGCTCACACTAGGAAGGGATGGTTGGCGAAAGGTTGCTCGCTGCTAGCCGTCAGGGCCTCGGCCGCGGCGAGCCTGCCCTTCAGGAGCGGGCCCGCGGGGTGGTTGCGCTGGCCGAGAGCAGCCAGGCAGACCTCGACGACCTGGGTGTCGTACGGCGCCAGCTCGCTGTAGCGGAGCACCGCTCGGGATCCGGATCGGCGAGCAGCGCCTCGCGCACGCTGACCGCGAGGTAGTCCCCCAGCTCGACCAGGGCCGGGGCGTTGGTGCCGGGCAGCAGGTCGCCGCCGTACGCCGCCAACGGCCGCCGCGCACGTCGCCCGACGCCGCAGCAGCGCGAGCACCTCGTCGACGTCGGTGCGCACCGGCAGCGTCAGCCGGTAGGGGCGCGAGGAGAGCTGGCCGCCGAGGGCGGCGCGGAGGTGGGAGACCTCGGCCTTGAGCGTGGAGGTGGTGACCGACTGGTCGCCGTAGAGCGAGGGCGTGCAGCTGCTCGAGCGAGAGACCCTGCGGGGTGCAGCGCCGAGCAGGGCGAGGATCTCGGTCTGGCGACGGTTGAGCAGCAGCCGCTGGCCGTCGAGCCACGCCTCGGCGGTGCCGAGCAGCGACAGCGACCAGTCCGGGCTCGCCGTGGCGGCCGGCAGACGCTGCGGCGGTGACGGGCGCGACGTCGGGCATCGCGCGTCTCGATCAGCCGCGCCATCACCCGAGCGGTGGCCAGCCCGATCGGGTGGCGTGCGGTCCCAGGTCGTCGAGAGGTCGATGACGCCGAGCTGCTCGCCGGTGACCGGGTCGTGCAGCGGGCGCCGCCCAGCACACCCAGTTGTGCACCATCGCGGCGAAGTGCTCGGCACTGAAGACCATCGAGGGCTCGCCGGTGCGGCCGGCGATGGCGAGCGCGTTGGTGCCGACGCTGGCCTCGTCCCACCGGCCGCCGGGCACGAAGTTGACGGTCTCGGCCTTGCGTCGCATCACCCGGCCGCCGTAGGTCCACAGGATGCGGGTCTCGGCGTCGGTGACGGCGATGACCAGGTCGCCGTCCTCGGCGGTGCGCCGCAGCTCGGCCTCGACGCCGCTCGACGGCGGTCTGGAGCGGCGAGTCCGCCAGTACGCGGCGGTCGTCGTCCTCGTCGGCCAGCGGCGCCTCGGTGACGTCGGGGAGACCGCCGCCGGAGAGCTCCCAGCTGCGCAGGATCTCCGGGCGCACGGCCGGCTCGGCGTCGTCGCCGAGCTCGACGAAGCTGGTCCAGGCGCGCACGGCATCGAGCCGGCGGCGGTGCAGGTCGTCAGAGGTCATCACGCGGCTCCACGGGTCGATCGCAACCGTAGCGCCAGTCCGGTAGCCGCGTCGGGAGTCAGCCGCGCACGGTGGCGGTGGTGCCGTCCTCGCCCTGCTGCTCGTCGATGCGTCGCTTGATGCGACCCAGACCCGGCAGCTTGGCGAGCATGTCGTTGAGCTCGCGCGAGACGGCCAGCAGGTCGTGCAGGTCAGGGGCCACGGAGCCGAGGGTCGCCATCACGGGCAGCACATCGTTCTCGACCCGGGCGGTGAGCTCCGGGAGGTGGTCGACGAGACGGACCAGCGCGGCGACCTCGTCGGGGTGGGTCGTGTCGGCCAGCACCTCCAGGGTCGGTTGCAGCCTGGTCAGCGGCGGCTCGAGCCCGTCGAGGAGCGGGGTGAGCCGGTCGACCTGCGCCGCGGCTCGGTCCACGACCGTGCTCGTGCGCGTCACCACCTCCGAGGCGTCGCGCGTCACCGCCTCGACCTGGTCGATGGCGGCCGACGCTCGCACGAGCAGGGCCTCCGCCTGGGTGAGCAGAGTTCAGCATGCGCGGCACGGCGCCGAGCAGTGCGTCGACCTGGTCGGCCCCCTTCCCCAGGACGGCGAGGAGGTCACTGGGTCCGGGTACGGGAAGACGCATGTGCCCTTCCTATCAAGGTGGTCGTCACCCCACGTCGTGATGGATCCGACCCTCGGTGCCGGCCAACCGCTCGCCGGAGCCGCCCCAGCGCCCGGCGATGATCTCGGCGGCGATGGAGATCGCGGTCTCCTCCGGTGTGCGGGCGCCGAGGTCGAGCCCGATCGGGCGAGGAGAGCGGCGCGAGCTCGTCGTCGGTGAGGCCGGCCTCGCGGAGCCGGGCCAGCCGGTCGTCGTGGGTGCGCCGCGAGCCCATGGCGCCGACGTAGGCGGGCGGGATCCTCCGGCAGCCGCAGCGCGACCTCCAGCAGCGGGACGTCGAACTTGGGGTCGTGGGTGAGCACGGCCAGACACGGTGCGCTGGTCGAGGCGACCGGCCTCGACCTCGGCCGTCGAGGTAGCGGTGCGGCCAGTCGACGACGACCTCGTCGGCCTCCGGGAAGCGGCTGGTCGTCGCGAACACCGGCCGGGCGTCGCACACCGTCACGTGGTAGCCGAGGAAGCTGCCCGACCCGCGGCGACGGCGGCGGCGAAGTCGATGGCGCCGAAGACCAGCATCCGTGGCTGCGGTGCGAAGCGCCCAGACGAAGACCCGCATCCCCTCGCCGCGCCGCTCGCCGTCGGGACCGTAGGTCAGGGTCGCCGTGCTGGCCGTGCGGCCAGCAGGCCGAGGGCGTCGTCGTGCACGGCGTCGTCGGCCCGCGCCGAGCCGAGGGTGCCCGATCACCGGCCGGTCCGGGCGGACGATCAGCCTGCGGCGCCGACGCCACGCGGGGTCCGGGTGCTCGATGACGGTGGCGAGCGGCGACCGGGTCGCCCGCCTCGATCGTCGGCGGCGATCTCGCCGAGCTCGGGGAAGGTCTCCCGCGAGACCTTCTCGACGAAGACGTCCAGGATGCCGCCGCAGGTGAGGCCGACCGCGAAGGCGTCGTCGTCGGAGACGCCGTAGCGCTCGAGCACCGGCTCGCCGGACTCGACGACCGCCTGGGCCAGCTCGTAGACCGCGCCCTCGACGCAGCCGCCGGAGACCGACCCGACCGCCGTCCCGTCGGGACCGACCAGCATCGACGCCCCCGGCGGGCGGGGTGCCGACTGGAAGGTCGCGACGACGGTGCCGACGCCGACGGTCTCGCCGGCTTCCCACCACGCGATCAGCTCGCTCAGCACGTCACGCACGCGCCGATCACCTCCCACGAGCTCCTCGAACGTCGCCAGCGAGTGGCCGGCGACGAAGTCGTCGACGTACGGCAGCGCCGCGGCGATCCCCTGCTGCACGCGGCTCGTAGCCGGCCTTGCCGCGATGGGGGTTGACCCAGACGACGCGGTGCGCGATCCGCTGCAGGCGAGCCATCTGCTCCCCGAGCAGCGCCGCGTCGCCGCGCTCCCACCCGTCGCTGAACACGACGACCACCGCGCCGCGGGCCATCCCGCGCTGTCCCCACCGGTCGAGGAAGACTCGCAGCGTCTCCCCGAGCCGGGTGCCGCCCGACCAGTCGGGCACTGCCTCGCCGGCGGCGATCAGCGCCCGGTCCGGGTCACGGTGCCGCAGCGCCCGGGTGACGTGGGTCAGGCGGGTGCCGAGCGTGAACACCTCGCGCGCGCGGCTGCACGGAGACGAAGCGGTGCGACAGCCGCAGCAACGCGTCGGCGTACGCACTCATCGAGCCGCTCACGTCGACCAGCAGGACGACGCGGCGCGCGCGGACGCGTCGGCGGCGCCAGGCGAGCTCACCGGGCTCCCCCATCCGGCGCAGCGAGTCGCGCATCGTGCGCGAGGCGTCGAGACGGCCACGGTGCCAGCGTTCGTGCCGGGCCGTACGCCGCGTCGGTGCGGTCGGACGCAAGCTCGCGAACATCGCCGCCAGCCGCTGCTTCTCGGACGCATCGAGACTCGCCACGTCGCGATGGCGCAGCACGTCGGTGGTCGTCGCGGCGGCGCGCAGCACCTCGCCGTCATCCTCACCCTCGGCGCCGGCCGTCTCGTCCACCGTGGGCAGAGCGGGCGCCGAGGGCATCGGCAGGCCGGACTCGCGCCGCCGTGGCAGCTCCCCGCGAGGGTCGAACCACGCCTCGAAGACCTGGTCGTAGCGCGTGAGGTCGTCGGGACCGGCGCACAGGGTCGCGCGGCCGGCCCAGTACGTCGCCTGCTGGTCGTCGAGCCCGACGATGGACGTCGCCTCGACGAAGCCGTGGGCGCGGTCGGGCGTCACGGGCACCCCGGCGGCCTTCAGCGCGCGGGTGAATCCCAGGAGCACCGGCAACGGATCGATCGTGGTGCCGATCTCGGTGCTGATCTCGGGGCTCACGGGGTGAGCATCCGGTCCAGCGCCTGCCGCACCCGGTCGGCGTCCTCGCGATACTTCACCAGCGCCCCGAGGGTGGCCGCGGCAGTGGCGAGGTCGAGGTTCGTGGTGCCGAGGTGGTTCAGCGCCCGCGCCCAGTCGAGCGTCTCGGCCACGCCGGGCGGCTTGAGCAGGTCGTCGCGATCTCGCAGCTGCTGCACGACGCCGACGACCTGACGCGCGAGCGCGTCGGCCACCTCGGGCGCTCGGGAGCGGAGGATCGCGACCTCGCGGTCGAGGCCGGGGTGGTCGATCCAGTGATAGAGGCAGCGCCGCTTGAGCGCGTCGTGCAGCTCGCGGGTGCGGTTGGACGTGAGCACGACGTACGGCGGCGTCGCGGCGCTCACCGTGCCGAGCTCGGGGATCGTCACCTGCCAGGTCGACAACACCTCCAGCAGGAACGCCTCGAACTCGTCGTCGGCGCGGTCGACCTCGTCGATCAGCAGCACGGCCGGCGATTGCTGGAGCGCGGCCAGCACCGGCCGCGAGAGCAGGAACCGCTGGTCGTACAGGCTCTTCTCTGCCTCCTCGACCGTGCGATCCGAGCCGGCGGCCTCGAGTGCGCGCAGGTGCAGGATCTGGCGCGGGAAGTCCCAGTCGTAGAGGGCCTGGGTGGCGTCGATGCCCTCGTAGCACTGCAGCCTGATCAGGGGCAGGTCGAGGCTCTGGGCGAGGGCCTCCGCGAGCGCGGTCTTGCCGGTGCCGGGCTCACCCTCGAGCAGGAGCGGCCTTTCCATCTTCATGGTCAGGAACAGCACCGTCGCCAGCTCCTCGTCGGCGAGGTAGCCGGTCGCGCCCAGGCGCGCCGCGACGTCGGCGGCGGAGTGCATCGCAGGGTCCATGTTCGTCAGGCTACGACCACGCACGTTGGTGGGACGTTGGCTTCACCGGCGGTCGACGTCGACTCCGGTCGCGAGGTCGCCGCACTCGACCGGGGTGACGTCGTGCGCGTCGAGGTAGGGCCGCGCCCCGACGTCACCGCGCAGGGTCGCCATCAGTGGGTCAAGGTGGTCCACGCCGAGCAGGACCGGGTGCCCGGGCTTCCCGTCGTACGTCGCTCGAGCGAGCCCTGCTTCTGCTGCCAGGACCCGGGACACCACGTCGGCTCCGACGTCGGGCAGGTCGACGAGCGACACGAGTACGGCGCGGTGCCGGCCGACTGCGGCCAGGCCCGCGCGCAGGCTGGCCCCCATGCCCTCGGCCCAGTCGTCCGCGACGACGACCTCGACGGGCAGGCCCTCGACCAGTGGCCGCGCCTCCTCGGCGGCCGCCCCCAGCACGACGTACACCCGGTCGCAGCCACCGTCGACCAGCACCTGCGCGGAGCGACGCAGCCACGAGGTGCCGTCGGCGTCGAGCGCCAGCGCCTTCGGGGTGCCCATCCGACGTCCGGCGCCGGCGGCGAGCAGGAGGCCGGTCGTGCCGTTCACGCGGTGCGGTCGCCGCTCTCGAACTCGGCCTTCATCGTGGCCAGCGTGCGACGGATGTTGCGCCGCTGGAAGTCGGAGAAGAGCCTGCCGCCGGTGACGGTTCGATCGAACGCGGCAGCAGTCCAGTCCGGCCAGCCCTTGCGGGCGTCCGTCCAGGTCTCGGTGACCCGAGTGCCGCCCTCGACGGGCTCGAAGTCGTAGGCCCAGCTGGCGATGCGACCCCGGACGAGGGGCGTCCGAGCGCCGATCTTGCGTACGTCGAAGGCGAACCGACGGCCGGGCTCGGAGGCCGTGACGACGCACTCGGTGACCCAGCGGGCCCGGCCCCGCTTGTTGGTGCCGTCGAACTTCTCTCCCACCGTCAGCGGCCGGCCGGCCTCCGGGGTGGTCGCCCCGGTGTTCTCGCGGCTCCAGCGCGGCATCTGGGCCGGGTCTGCCACCTGTGCCCAGATCGTCTCGACGTCCACGTCGATCACGACGCTGTCGCTCACCTGCATCTCGCGGGCCATGTGGGTCCTTCCGTGGAGGCGTGGGCGGTCTCTGCCGCAGTGTGCCAGCGGCGTACGAGGAAATGGAGCAGGGCCCCCGTCCGAGGACGAGGGCCCTGCTGTGGATCTTGGAGCGGGTGGGAGGCTGGACTCAGAAGTCCATGCCGCCCATGCCGCCCATGTCGCCGCCGCCGCCACCCATGGCCGAAGCCTTCTCGGGCTTGTCGGCCACGACGGCCTCGGTGGTGAGGAACAGCGCCGCGATCGAGGCGGCGTTCTGCAGGGCAGAGCGGGTCACCTTGGCCGGGTCGATGATGCCCTCGGCGATCATGTCGACGTAGTCGCCCGTGGCCGCGTTGAGACCGTGACCGGGCGGTCAGGTTGCGGACCTTCTCGGCCACGACGCCGCCCTCGAGACCGGCGTTGATCGCGATCTGCTTGAGCGGGGCCTCGATGGCGACGCGCACGATGTTGGCGCCCGTGGCCTCGTCACCCTCGAGCTCGAGCTTGGCGAACGCCTCGGTGCCGGCCTGCGACGAGCGCCACGCCGCCGCCGGCGACGATGCCCTCTTCGACGGCAGCCTTCGCGTTGCGAACGGCGTCCTCGATGCGGTGCTTGCGCTCCTTGAGCTCGACCTCGGTGGCCGCGCCGACCTTGATGACCGCAACGCCGCCGGCCAGCTTGGCCAGGCGCTCCTGCAGCTTCTCGCGGTCGTAGTCGGAGTCGGACTTCTCGATCTCGGCGCGGATCTGGTTGACCCGTCCCTCGATCTGGCCCTGGTCGCCGGCACCCTCGACGATGGTGGTCTCGTCCTTGGTGATGACGACCTTGCGGGCCTGGCCGAGCAGCTCGATGCCGGCCGTGTCGAGCTTGAGGCCGACCTCCTCGGAGATGACCTGGCCGCCCGTGAGGATGGCGATGTCCTGGAGCATGGCCTTGCGGCGGTCACCGAAGCCGGGCGCCTTGACGGCGACCGACTTGAAGGTGCCCTTGATCTTGTTGACGACCAGGGTCGACAGCGCTTCGCCGTCGACGTCCTCGGCGATGATCAGCAGGGGCTTGCCGGACTGCATGACCTTCTCCAGCAGCGGCAGGAGGTCCTTGACCGTGGAGACCTTGGAGTTGGCGATCAGGACGTAGGGGTCCTCGAGGACCGCCTCCATCCGCTCCAGGTCGGTGGCGAAGTAGGCCGAGATGTAGCCCTTGTCGAAGCGCATGCCCTCGGTCAGCTCGAGGTCGATGCCGAACGTGTTCGACTCCTCGACCGTGATGACGCCTTCCTTGCCGACCTTGTCCATCGCCTCGGCGATGAGCTCACCGACGGTGGTGTCGCCACCGGCGGAGATGGTGGCCGTGGCCGCGATCTGCTCGCGGGTCTCGACCTCCTTGGCCATGGCGAGCAGCTGCTCGGACAGCGCCGAGACAGCGGCCTCGATGCCGCGCTTGAGGCCCATCGGGTTGGCACCCGCGGCGACGTTGCGCAGGCCCTCACGGACCATGGCCTGGGCGAGGACGGTGGCCGTCGTCGTACCGTCACCGGCGACGTCGTCGGTCTTCTTCGCGACCTCCTTGACCAGCTCGGCGCCGATCTTCTCGTAGGGGTCCTCGAGCTCGATCTCCTTGGCGATCGAGACACCGTCGTTGGTGATCGTGGGGGCTCCCCACTTCTTCTCCAGGACGACGTTGCGGCCCTTGGGACCGAGGGTCACCTTCACGGCGTCGGCGAGCGTGTTCATACCCCGCTCGAGGCCGCGGCGGGCTTCCTCATTGAAAGCAATCAACTTTGCCATAACTCGTGAGCTTCCTTCGTCATGAGTCGAGTCTGTGTACGGCGCAGGTGGGCTGCCCGCGACGGACGGTCCCCAGCCTCCGACGGACCATTCCCGCCGGCGCCGACGACCTCAGCGTCACCCTGCCGTGTTGGCACTCTCATGATGAGACTGCCAGCCTCATGTTTAGCACTCGACCCATGAGAGTGCAAACAGCTGCCCCGAGAACGGAGCAGGCCCGCGAGTCGGCGTGTGTGCCGTCTGCGCGGGCCTGCTCGTGGCGAGTGAGCGGACTACTCGATGAGGCGGATCGGCTCCCCGGCGATGCGAGCGGTCCACGTGGTCGCGTCAGTCACGGTTGCCGGGAAAGCTGACCTGCACCTGGAACCAACAGCCACCCGGACTCGTCGACTGACAGCTGTAGGTGTTGGGGATCGGCACCCGGATCTCCTGGTACTGCCCGTCCCAGCCTCCACCCGACGAGATGCCGCGAGATCTGGCAGTTCGATAGGTTGCCGTTCGTTACCCGACGCCGACGCACCCGCTGATGTTCGTCGGTGATGCCGGTCGCGTCCCCAGGAGGGACCACCTTCATCGTTCCGCCACCGGCCGCGCTCGACTCGCCCACGTCGAAGAAGCTGAAGATCAGTGTCTTGTTGGCCGCCGCCGGCACCACGCGCACCAGGTTGAACTCGGTGGTGGCCGAGTCGCTGTTGGCGAAGATGCGCATGCGTTCGAATGCCGCCACGGACACTGACTGACCGGCCGACGTCTTGGCGCGCAAGGAGAAGCGGTTGGTGCCGGTGCCGCGAGCGGCGGTGTCGTCCCCCGCCTGTGTGTCAGACGCCCGTGTCGACGTAGCCGCCGTTCCCGTCGTAGCTCCCGGTGTTGAGCGGGACATTGGTGCGGACCTGGAGGTAGTAGTCGCCAGCCTGCGCAGGGGTGAAGCTGCAGAGGTTGACCCAGTGGTGGAACACGCGCGCCAAGCTTGTCGTCGTAGGAGCCGTCGCCCTTCTTGTACGAATTGGGGTTCGGGGAACGTCACGCTGCTGCTGAGGCACCGTAGCCGGGTACTGCCTGGCGCAGCCGGGAACCGGCGGCGCCTGCAGTGGCTGCAACGTGTCGACCGGAGCGCGCAGCCCGAAGGACGTGACTGTCGGGAGTCGAGCTAGGCCCTGGACGGCAAGTCCCCCGACGGGCCGATCACCGCTGACCGGCGCGTCGTTGTCGTAGTCGCCCGTGCAGAGCTCGGTGGGCGTGCTGCGAGTAGCGAGTCCTGGCGTCAGCTGGTGGGTAGTCGTTCCGAGTTGTCGTTGCCCGCGCGACCGTGACCGACGTGCACCGGCTCCGGTCGCGACATAGGCGGGGTCGTAGATCTGGAGCTTGACGTGCACCACCGACGCCGGAGGCGCCCACGCGGACCATGTAGATGAAGCCACGCGGAGTCGAACTCGGAGTTGGTGCTGCCGCTGCAGCTGTCCTCGCCGCCGCCGCAGTAGCGGGTCTCGAACTGCGACACCCTGGTTCTTGTCGACGTCGGGGCCGGCCATCGCACCCCAGAACTCGGCGTGCGTCGGGCACGAGGCGTAGGTCGGCGTGGTGAGCTACCGACCCCGGTCGGCGCAGTCGCTGCGCCGGCTCATTGCCGAACGTGTTGCAGGGGCTGCCCATCGGCGCCGGGCCGTTGAAGTCGGCGACCGCCGAGCGGGTGATCGTGGCGGTGTTGACGCCGAACGACTTGGCGAAGAAGTTGTCGACCGATCGCTGCTGATGCGTCACCTTGAGCTGGGTCGGCTTCTCGCCGCCGGTCACGGTGATGTGGTACCGGAGGTCCATCGGTGTAGCCGTTGAGCGATGCGTACTCGAGGGCCCGGGCCTTTGCCGAGGCGAAGTCATCCGGCATGTAGGTCACACCCGCCGTGGCGGCAGCATCGGCGGCCGGCCTGGACACGTTGGGCCTCGACCCACCAGCGGGCCGTGTCCACGCCGAGGGCGCACAACGGGAGAGCGAGGAACGCGAACATCAGCGCCCCGATGACCATCGCGGCGCCCCGCTCTTCGCGGGTGCGGCGGCGAGAGATCACGGTGCGTGTGCTCATGTCTGGGCCTTTCACGAGTGCGCGTTCGGTGTGCCCGGCTTGCAGCGGTCCTGCTCGAGCGGCTCGAACTGCATGAGCGTGCGTTCCTGGATCGTCTTGCTCAGCCCGAAGAAGCCCGTGACCATGCCGTGGGTCACCTGCATTCCCACCCCGACGCTGTCCCGGCCGGCGTCATTGAGGCAGGCGTTGACCGACGCGGAGGCCCAGCCGCCACTGGCGTAGCGGAACTTCGAGATCCCCGAGTCCCAGATGTACTTCACGCAGTTGCTCCCGCACGTGAGCGTCGACTGCCCGATCGGGTAGCCGTTGGCACCCGGCTCGTAGACGAGGATCCAGTCGATGTCGTTGGTGCTGAGCGCGGTCGCGGTGGTCTGGATGGCGTCGGCGGCCCCTTGCGCGAAGGCCGGGACGCTCGCCGGCGAGCACGGTGGCGGGTTGGCGCTCGCGATGCATGTGCCCTGTCCGCCGTCCGCAGCGGCCGAGGCTGTGCGGGCACCGTTGCGGACGGCGCTGCTGACGCGACACGTAGTCCTTCATCAGGAAGGCCGACTCCACGATGAGGAACAGCAGCAGGATGAGCGGCATCGGCGATGAGCGCGAACTCGACCGCGACGGCCCCGCGTTCACTGGCACGCGCGCGTGATGGATCGGAACACTCGAAGACCCCTCCCTGCATGAAATGAACTGCTACCCGGGCTACCCCCGGGAGGGGTCTTGCCCCGTCGAGCGACAGTTGAGTCTAACGAGGCGCGGGCCTGTGCCCAAGTCGTCTTTACGGTTCATTTCGGGTAGTCCATTCGGGCCATCCCGCGCGTCACGTCAGGCGTGCAGCGATCAGGTCTGCGAAGGGTTCTGCGTTGGCCGGGAGCACGTCGAGATAGAGCCCCGGCTCGATCAGCTCGAGCTCGGAGACGACCCACTGGTCGGCGTACTGCAGGAGGTCCACGCGGATGTAGTCGAGCTCGCGGCCGAACCGCTGGGTCAGCCAGTCGTTGACCGTGAGCGCCAGTTCCTCGACAGCCGGATCCACCGGCACCGGCTGCGACGAGCCGCCGAACCACTCGTGCACGCGCACCTCGTCGCCGGTGGGCAGCTTGTCGACCTGGGAGATCACGCGGCCGTCGACCAGGAAGACCGACACCTCGCCGCGCGTGCGAACCGACTCCACGAGCGGCTGCGCGATCCAGGGGCCGCCGACGGGCGGGAACGACGGGTGGCTGCGCAGCGTCTGGCCGAGCCGGCTGTCGAGCGGGTCGGTGACGATGATCAGTCCGGCTCCGCCCGCGCTGACGCGTGGCTTGATCACGCAGGTGCCGAACTCGGCGATGGCCCGGGCAAAGCCGGCGTGGCTGGCCGCCAGTCGGGTGGGCACCGCCGGAATCGGCTCGAGATCCATGAGGTAGGCCTTGTCGTGGTTCCACTGGAACACGTCGGCACCGTTGAGCAGTCTCGACGGGTCCAGCGTGCGAGTCCACGCGAGGAACTCCTCGGCGCGGACGGAGTAGTCCCAGGTGGCCCGGATCGCCACGAGCGAAGCCGCAGCCCAGTCGACGGACGGGTCGTCCCACTGCACCCACTCGAAGTCGATGTCGCGAGCGGTCAGCGCCTTGTCGAGGGCTTCGAACCCGGGCTCGCCGTCGGGCATGTCGACGAAGGTGGCGAGCAGGACGGTCATGGGGTCTCCGCGGGGTCGTCGTTGCTGCCATGGAAGGTGTGCGCCGCCGTGTCGCGGTTGCTGCCCTCGACGTTGTCACCCTTCTCGATGACCACGAGGTTGTGGTAGCAGTGCACGGCTCTCACATGCTTGTCGACGTAGCTCGGCTCGTAGCCCTCGACGAGGAACTCCTCGTGGTTGAGGCCGTCGACGAGGTCCTTGACGAGATCCATCGACGTGCCGCTCGCCTTCGGATCGACGGCGCCACCCCAGGCGGGCCAGTAGGAGGTCTGGATGTCCTCGATGCAGTAGATCGCGCCGTCGGGCAGGAGCGGGAACAGGATCGCGAAGGTCGCCCGCACGTGCTCGGGGATGTGGCTGCCGTCGTCGATCACGACGAGCGGCGCGCCTTCCTGGTCGATGATGCGCTGCAGGATCCCGGCGTCGGTCTGGTCGCCGAGGTAGGTCGCGACGTGGCCGCCGTCGAGGAACGACTTGTCCTCGATGTCGAGGCCGACGATCCGCGCCTTCGGGAAGAACCATCGCCACATCTTCAGCGAGGCCCCGCTGCGCCGCTTGCGGGTGTAGCCGCCGATGCCGATCTCGAGGAGCACGAACTTCTCGCCACGCAGGTGCTCGAGGTGCCGCTGGTAGTGCGGGGTGTAGCGGTGGACGCCCCACTTGTCGGTGCCGAACTCGACGGCCAGCTCGGTGAGGTCGAGCGCCATCAGCCGCTGCCGGCGCTCGGCCTTCTTGTCGAGAGGCTTCTCGACAGCCGGCGCGGACGACGCTCCCGGCCGGACCTGGCCGGCCACTCGGCGTACGACGGAGACAGCGGAGCGGCGAAGAGTCACGCCGGAACACTAGCCCGCAGCCAGCACCGCTTCCTTGTGGCGGTGGCCGATCGTCTCGTAGCCGACGACCGTGACCCACGGCGTTGCGGAGAGCACGAGCAGGCACCACTCCAGCGAGATGCCGGCGCGGGCCATCAGCACACCGGCGACCAGCACGCCCGCGGTCACGGCGACCAGCAGCATGTGGAAGGGATCGAAGGTGCGGGTGAGGAGCGTGTAGAGGAGGAAGACGCCCAGGACGTACGCCGCAAGCGGCACCGCCACCGTCAGCACCGTGGCGAAGATGCCGAGCTCGCTGTGGTGCTCGACGTAGTAGGCCGCGACGTGCAGCCCGGCGCCGACTCCGACGAGGGCGGCCAGGAGCGGGAAGTGGCTGTAGCCCCACGTCAGGCCACGCGACCGGTGCCGGTCGAGGAGCTCGCCGTTGGGCAGCACGAAGTAGATCCACCACATGCCGAAGATCATCGCGACGCCCGCGAAGCCGAGGACCGCCACGTCCCAGGTCCAGCCGGGCCCGTCGGGTCCGACGATCGCGCTCAGCGTGGCCACCGTGCCGAGCAGGCCCTCGCCCAGCGCGATGATCACGAGCAGGCCGTAGCGCTCCGCGAGGTGGTGCGCGTGCCACGGGATGCGCTGGTCGGCCGCCATCCGCTCGCCGTAGACCGGACCGCCGAGCTCGAACAGGAGCGGGACGATCATCACCAGGAACGTCGTGCGGATGCTCATCTCGGCGATCGCGATCCAGCACCAGATCACCTGCGAGACGACGATCGTCGCCGGCGTAGACCAGAGGTGCCCGATCGTGAGTCGTGTCGGCCCTCGCCGCCCGCAGCCACATCGCCACCATGGGCACCCGCATCACGACGTAGCCGAGCACCATCACCCGGTTGTCGAGGTGATCGCCGCGCTCGAGCGAGTCGAACATGTCGGGCAGCCCGAGCGCGAGGATGAGCACGCCGAGCATCTGCACCATCACCATCAGCCGGCAGATCCAGTCGTCGGTGTCGTAGGCGCTGGCGAACCACGTGTACTGGATCCAGGCCCAGACGACGGCGAACATCGCGAAGGCGAAGCCGCCGAGCCCGACGGCGACGTGGTCCGCGGCGAGCGCGTGTGCCAGCTCGTCGGCCGCCAGCCCGAAGGCGATCACGAAGGTGAGGTCGTAGAGCAGCTCCAGCGGCGTGGCCGCGCGGTGCGACTCGTGCGGGTCGCGCCCGGTCATCCTCGTCAGGCGGTGCGTCAGTTCCTGAGTCACGACGAAGGAGTCTATGGACGCGCTCAGCCGAGGGCGAGGCTCAGCGCGATCAGGGTCATCACGACGGCGATCAGTCCGTCGAGCACCCGCCACGCCATCGGCGTCGCGAACAGTGGCGCGAGCCGGCGGGCGCCGTACGCGAGGCCGAAGAACCAGCCGAAGCTGGCGAGTGCCGCACCCACCGCGAACACCCAGCGGCCGTCGTCGCCGTGCTGGTTGGCGATGGAGCCGAGCAGCAGGACGGTGTCGAGGTAGACGTGCGGGTTCAAGAAGGTCAGGGCGGCCGCGGTCGTGAGGGCGGCCCTGAGCGATGCCCCGGTTGCCGACTCTCCGGCCCGCAACGCTTCAGGATGTACGGCGCGGCGCAGCGCGAGCGCGGCATAGCAGAGCAGGAAGGCGACCCCGCCCCACTTGACGACGTCGAGCACGACCGGCGCCCGCTCGACGAGGGTGCCGATCCCGAGCACCCCGGCCCCGATCAGCAGCGCGTCGGCGAGCGAGCACAGCAACGCCACCGGCCCGACGTGCTCGCGGCGGATGCCCTGGCGGAGCACGAACGCGTTCTGCGCGCCGATGGCCACGATGAGCGACAGGCCGCTGCCGAGGCCGGCGAGCAGGGTGGTCAGCACCGGCGACACGCTAGTGGCCGCGCTGGTTCCGGATGCCATTCCTTGTGCGATCTGGTCTAATATGAGTAACTCACTAGACTTTGCACATTCAAGGAGTTCATGCGTCTGGTAGAGCTGGGCAATGCGCACAGTCCATGACGGCGCCAAGGCGCTCGTCATCGATCGCCCGGGACTGCCGCGCGATCGAGCTCGCCGCACAGGAGGCGGGCGTGCAGATCGTGGCCGTCGCCGACACCCACGTGCACCACGACTACGTCTCCGGCGCACTCGCCCTCGCCGAACGCCACGACGCCGAGCACTGGCTCGCCGCGGCCGTCTCGTTGCACCCGACCCACGGCTTCGGCGGCCAGTGCGCGGCCACGACCGACGTGCCGACGGGCTCCCCCTTCAACCAGGGCACTATCGGCGACGAGCGCGGCCACAACGCTGTCTTCAGCACTCCGCGTGACCGCTTCGTCGACGAGCTCGTCGGCGGTCTCGGCCCGGTCCCGTCCTACTACCGTCACGTGGGTCGGCTCAACCGCGCCGGCACTGGCGCGGCCCCGGAGCTCTCGCCGGCCGAGATCGCGGAGAACGACGTGCACGACGCCATCCGTCGCGGCACCTGGGTCATCGACCTCCGTCCGCGCGCCGCCTTCGCCCGTGCCCACCTCACCGGGTCGATCAACATCGAGGAGGGCCTCCTGTTCGCGCAGTACGCCGCCTGGCTGGCGCCCTGGGGCGGGGACGTCGTGCTCGTCAGCGACTCGTCCGAGGATCTCGCCTCCGGCATCCACGACCTGGCTCAGGTGGGCGTGGACGTCACCGCGACGCACCTGCTCGGGCCGGCCAGCACCTGGTTCGACTCCCACGACTACCGCGTGGCCGACTGGGCGACCTACTCACGTGCCGCCCGCGGCAGCGTGACCCTGGACGTGCGGCTGGTCTCCGAGTATCGCGAGGCGCACCTGCCGGAGTCGTTCCACATCCCGTTGCACGAGCTCGAGGGTGCGGCTTCGCGGCTGCCCGCCGGTCACGTGTGGGTGCACTGCAAGAGCGGCTTCCGGGCGGCGATCGCGGCCAGCCTGCTCGCCCGCGCGGGTCGCGACGTCGTGCTGGTCACCGACGACTGGGAGAAGGCCGAGCGCATCGGTCTGCCGGTGCTGCGGGGCCGCGCGGCCTGACGGCTACCCCGTCGCCGGGGCGTGGTGGCCGAACGGCAGCTCGTCGGCGTACCCCAACGCGGCCAGCACCGACGGCAGCATCGCCTTCGCGGTGCGCTTGTAGCCGTGGGTGCTCGGGTGGAACCGGTCCAGGCTGAACATCTCGTCGGGGTTGGTGATGAAGAACGGTCCGACGACATGTGCCAGTGAGACCGCGCGGGCGCCGTTGCTCAGCGCTGCCTCGCGCTGCGCCTGGGCCAGCTGGCGCGACGCGCGTGAGCCCAGCGCGCGCAGCGGCTGCGGCACCGGTCTCAGAGCGCCCAGGTCGGGGCACGTGCCGACGACCACCTCGGCACCCAGCTCCTGGAGCGAGATGATCGCCTCCGTGAGGTGCCGGATCGAGTCGGCCGTCGGGATCCGGTGGGTCACGTCGTTGCCGCCGACGACGATGACGGCGACGTCCGGCCGGTACGCCGACGGGAGCCCCTCGATCTGCGCGGCGAGCACGCTCGACTCCGAACCCACGACCGCGGCCGTGCGCAGCCGCACCGACCGGCCGGTCCTCTTCGCGACGCGTCTGGCCAGCCCGCCGCCGAGCGTGTGCTTGGGGTGGTCGGCACCGAGCCCGGCGGCGATGGAGTCGCCGAGCAGCACGAGGTCGATCGGCTCGCCGTACCTCTTCTTGTAGGTCTTGTCCGCGCTCGGGGCGACGTGCCCGAGCGGGTCTCCGATCCGGCTCCGCGCGATGGCGGCCTGCCGGACCAGCACTTCCTTCGTCCCGTACGCCGCACCGCCCGCGATCGCCCCGAGGGTGCCCGCGCCGATCCCCCATCGCACGAACGCCCTCGTCTTCATGGGGTCGTTCAACCAGAGGCGGACCAACGACGTGCCACATCGAGGTGACGGTGGGCCGAACGGGTCAGGCCGACTGATGGCGCGTACTCACGCGCAACCGGCGCATCAGGGCCACCATGAGCCCATGGACACCATCCAGCAACGCCCGGTGAGCAGTGATCAGTACCGCTGGCTCCGCCGCGAGCTCGCCGACTGGCAGACCGAGGGCATCGTCGATGCCGGGACCGCGGACGCCATCAAGGCCCGCTACCTCGAGGTCGGCGACCGGCACCGCCGCTTCTCGCTCGGGCGGATCATGCTCTTCCTGGGCGCGGGTTTCGTGGGGGTCGGCCTGATCTGGCTGGTGGCCGCCAACCTCGACGCCCTGCCGCCGATGCTCCGCTTCGTCGCCGTCGCCGCCATCTGGCTGGCCCTGATCGCCGCCGCCGAGCTGTCGCGGGTGACGGGCGCCGTACGCGGCTCGCTGCGACTGATGGCGTCGCTGGCCTTCGGTGCGGTGATCTTCCAGGCCGCCCAGTCGCTGCAGGTGCCGGCCTACTCCCCCGCCCTGATCGGCCTCTGGGCCGCCGGCGCCCTGGCGCACGCGTACGGCTTCCGGGCGCTGATGCCCCTCGTCGTCGGCGTCGTCACCGGTGTCGTCTGGTGGATCTGGCAGCCCCTCTGGGACAACGGGAGCGTCGCCGGCGCGGTGGTCGGATTCGGTACGGCCGGGGTCGCCGCCATCTCGTTGGCCGTGATCCACGACCGGGGACTGACCCGCTTCGGGCAGGTATGGCGATCGGTGGGCGCGCTGCTCGGCATGGTCGGCCTCTTCATCGCGGCCGTGCCGTACACGACGACCGACGGCTTCGAGTGGAACGGCTGGCTGCTGATCTCGCTCGTGGTCGCCGCGGCCGCGGCCGGACTCGCGCTGGTGATCGCGCGCGGTCGGGCCCGCCTCGAACCGCTGGTCGCGATCGGCGTGCTCGCCGTCGCCGGGCTGATGGTCCTGTGGGACACCGGCACGGACACCTCACGCGTCGACCTGGCCGACTGGGCGCACGCCGCTGCCGGCGTGGTCGCCTTCGTCGCCCTCGCGGTGGCGCTGGTCGCCATCGGCACGCTCCGCGACAACCCGGTGCTGACGGTGATCGCAATGATCGGCCTGGTCGTCTTCACGACGTTCCAGAGCTTCTCGGTGTTCGCCGCGATCGTGCAGGGAGCCTGGCTGTTCCTCGTGCTCGGCCTGATCTTCCTGGCCACCGGGTTCCTCTTCGACCGGGCGAGGCGCGAGATCGCGGCCTCCCTCGAAGACACCGACCAGACAGGAGCAGGACGATGAACAAGCTCATCACCCTCGGGGTCGTCGTGGCCACCCAGGCCGCACTCGTCGGCGTGGCCGTCGCCCCCCAGCTGTCCGCCCGGGTCACCGGGGACACCTACGACTTCCGGGTGGCACCGCTCGATCCGATCGACCCGTTCCGCGGTGCCTACGTCACGCTCGACTACCCGGACCTGCAACGGGACCAGACGAACAACAACGACCGCGGGACGCTCTACCTCACCCTGGTCGAGGAGGACGGCGTGATGGTCGCCGACGACTACTCGCGTGACCGTCCCTCCGGCGACCAGCCCTACCTCGCCTGCCACGACCGCGACTGGCAGGTGGAGTGCGGCATCGAGAGCCTGTTCCTGCCGCAGGACGAGGCAGCCTCGATGGAGGAGCTGCTGCGTGACGGGGCGATCGCCGAGGTGAAGATCGACGGTCGGGGGCACTCCGCACTCATCGACGTACGTGCCCCGTAGTGGTCAGGAGCGGACCAGGCTGACCGTGTAGTAGGTCTCCTCGTCGGTGGCCAGCTTCTCCGGGTCGATCGAGATGGTCTTCGGGACGCCACGCGGGGTGTAGGTGACCTCCACCCGGTCGGCGTCCTCGTGCGCCGCGCGGAGCATCAGGTACAGGTCGTCCATGGAGTATCCGCGACCGTGCCCGAGCCGCCGACTGCCCTGCAGCACCTTGCGGATCTCGCCGTCGCGAACCACCGTGCGCACGACCGGCTCCTGTGGGCAGAAGCAGCTGAGCGCGACGGTGGTGGTGTAGTCGTCGATGTCCTTCTTGTCCCACGCCGACCAGGCCTTCACCAGCGCTGGATCGTCATCGGCCGTGGGCTCGAACGTGTCTCCGGCGTACGCCGCAGTCGGGATCAGCATCAGGCCGAGAGCCGGGATCAGGGCGCGGGACATGGTCTTCATGGGAGTCATGCTCGCTTGGACGTGGCCCTGGGTCGAGCGGTTGCGTCAGCAGCCGCCCGCAACGGCGGGGATCACCGAGATCTGGGTGCCGTCCGGCGTCGCGGTGTCGAGGTTGTCCAGGAACCGCACGTCCTCGTTGCCGACGTAGACGTTCACGAAGCGGCGCAGGTTGCCCGCCTCGTCGAGGACGCGGCCCTTGATGCCGGCGAAGCTGGCGTCCAGGTCGTCGAGCACGGCGGCGAGGGTGTCCCCGCTGGCGCTGACCTCGGACTCACCGTTGGTGTAGGTGCGCAGGATGGTCGGGATGCGGACCGAGACGGCCATGGAGCCCTTCTTTCGGTGGTTGAGGAGCGAGCGCAGCGAGCCTCGAAGCTCAGACGAGATTGGCAGCGGTGAAGGCAGAATAGGTCGGCTCGATGGTGGCCGCGGCGCTCACCCGGTCGGAGACCGCGTCGAGCGTCTTGAGGCCGTGGCCGGTGTTGATGACCACCGTCTCGAGCGTGGTGTCGAGCTGGCCGGTGTCGACGAGCTTCTTCAGGACGCCGACGGTGGTGCCGCCGGCGGTCTCGGTGAAGATGCCCTCGGTGCGGGCCAGCAGCACGATGCCCTCACGGACCTCGTCGTCGTTGATGTCCTCCACGGCGCCACCGCTGCGGCGGCAGATGTCGAGGACGTAGATGCCGTCGGCGGGGTTGCCGATGGCGAGGCTCTTGGCGATGGTGTCGGGCTTGACCGGCCGGATGGCGTCGGTGCCGCCCTTGTAGGCGACGCTGACCGGAGAGCAACCGGTCGCCTGGGCGCCGTACACCTTGTAGGGCTTGTCCTCGACCAGGCCGAGCTTGATCAGCTCCTGGAACGACTTGTCCACCTTGGTCAGCTGCGAGCCGGACGCGACGGGGATGACGATCTGGTCGGGCAGGCGCCAGCCGAGCTGCTCGGCGATCTCGTAGCCGAGCGTCTTGGAGCCCTCGGCGTAGAACGGGCGGACGTTGACGTTGACGAACGCCCAGCCCTCCTCCTCGCCGGCGATCTCGGAGGCGAGCTTGTTGACGTCGTCGTAGTTGCCGTTCACCGCGACCAGCTTGTCGGTGAAGATGGCCGAGTTGACCTGCTTGGGCTGCTCGAGGTTGCTCGGGATGAAGACCACGGTCTTGATCCCGGCGCGGGCCCCGGCAGCGGCGACGGCGTTGGCGAGGTTGCCGGTCGAGGGGCAGGCGAAGACCTTGGCGTCGAGCTCGCGGGCGGCGCTCAGGGCGCAGGCGACGACGCGGTCCTTGAACGAGTTGGTGGGGTTGGTCGAGTCGTCCTTGACCCACAGGTTGTCGATGCCGAGCTCGCGGCCGAGGTTGTCGGCCTTGAGGAGGCGGGTGAAGCCGGGCTCCATGTTGGGGCTCTGCTCGATGTCGCTGGGCACCGGCAGCAGCGCCTTGTAGCGCCAGATGTTGGCCGGGCCCGCGGCGATCTCCTCGCGGGTGATGGCCGGGAAGTCGTAGGCCACCTCGAGCGGACCGAAGCACTCCGGACACGCGTAGTGCGGGCCGAGCGCGACCTCGTGGCTGCACTCGCGACACTGGAGCACTCGGGCATTGCCGAACGCACCCTCGCGAAGGGTCTTCGTGGCCGGGTTTTCTGCAACAACAGTCATGACGAAATCCTCCTTCTCATCTACCCCGGGCGGCTTTCGCTCCGGGACGGAATTGGCACCGTTTCCGCGACTGCTGCATGCGCAACAGGAGGTTCGCGGCGGTTGCCGGGACTTCGTCGGGCCGTTCCCTCAGTCCCTCGTGATGAGGGCTCTAGGTTAGGCAGGCCGTCTCAACATGTGCACATCGAGTCCACATGCTGGCATTTGTGCTCAGTCGCGCGCGTCGGCCGTGAACTGGCGCAGCAGGTCCAGCACCCCGTCGGGCCCCGGCACCACCACGTCCGCGAGCGGCAGCAGCGCCGACTGCTCGTCGGAAGCGGCACAGACGAGCAGCGTGGCCAGCCCGCGCTCGCGCAGCTCGGCGACGGCCTCGAAGGCCTCGATGTCACCGAGGTCGTCACCCGCGAAGAGGAAGCCGCCGGCGTCCTGCTCCTTGACCAGCGTCTGCACTGCGTGGCCCTTGTGCTGCCCGTCGGAGCGGACCTCGATCACGTTGCGGCCGGGCTCGACGATCAGGCCGTGCGAGTGCGCCAGCTCCGACATCGGGGCCAGGAGCCGCTCGAACGCCTCGTTGGCGTCCTCGAGCCGTCGCGTGTGTACGGCGACGGCGAGCCCCTTCTCCTCGACGTACGCGTCGCCCGCGCCGCTGCGCCTCAGCAACCCCGGCAGCTCGCGCTCGAACGTGGAGAGCCCATGGGGCGGACGCGGCGAGATCACGCGCCGCTGGGTGGAGGACCAGCGCTCGTTGCCGTACTGGCCGAAGACGAACAGCTCCTTGCCGTGGTCGCCGATCGCGTCGCCGACCTCGTCGAGCCCGCCGAGGGCGAGCACCTGTCGGGCCGGGCGACCGGTGACGACGGCGACGGCACGCACCAGGTCGCTCAGGTCGACCAGCACCTGTGGCGCGTCGGGGTGGATGTGCGCCTGCGCCGGGACCTCGACGATCGGTGAGAGCACACCGTCGAAGTCCAGCCCGACGACGATCTCGTCAGCGCGCGCGACGAGCTCGTCGTAGCGCTGCTTGGCTGCTGCGGAGGTGAACTCCATGTGGAAAGCCAACCACGTGGGGTGGCTGAGCGTTCAACCAGGCGTCAGGAAGCCGCGTCGGCGGTGAGCACGATCGTCAGTCGGTCCATCTTCATCGGCTCGACGGCGGGCGCGGTGCGGTTGATCCCCAGGTCGAGCGAGAGCTGCTTCGCCTCGGCCTTGAGTCGCGCCGGGTAGTAGACGGTGGTGGCCGGGATGGCGCCGTACCAGTTGTCCTCGCCGACGACCTGCCACCCGACCTGGGTGGCCTTGGCTGCGGTGGTGGCCGCCAGGCCCTTGATGCCGGAGTTGTTGAAGACCTCGACGTACACCTCGCCGCGCTTGATCGTCGGCTTGGGCTTGGCCGTCTGCACCGGCGTGACCGGGGTGGGCTCGGCGGTCTCGGAGGACGTCGCCGAGGCCGTGGTGACCTTGCGCTCGACCGGGCCGGCGTCGCGGGTGGCGACGAACGCGAAGCCGGCCATCGCGATCGCGATGATGCTGAGCATCACCAGCGGCGACGGGAAGGCCACGCCACGCTGGTTGCGGGAGCGGGTGCGCGAGCTGTTCATGGGTGCCTCACTGGGGGAAGTAGGCGCGGACAAGACGGTGGGTCAGAGTTCGAAGCCGAGGCGGCGGGCGGAGCGCTGACGCTGGCGCGACGCGCGCAGCCGGCGCAGCCTGCGCACGAGCAGCGGGTCGGCCTCGAGGGCCTCGGGACGGTCGATGAGGGCGTTGAGCACCTGGTAGTAGCGCGTCGAGCCCATGTCGAACTTCTCGCGGACGGCCTGCTCCTTGGCCCCGGCGAACTTCCACCAGTGGCGCTCGAACTCGAGGATGTCGCGGTCACGCTGGCTCAGACCGGGGGTGTCCTCACCCTCGTGAGCGAGATATGCGTTCGCGGCGTCCATGACTGAATCTCCTGAGTTGGCGTCCCTGGTGAGCCCACTGTAGGCGACGAACAACACCGATGTCATTCGCTCTCGGCGAGTCGCGTTGGAACAAACACCCTGGTCGGGGTAGTCGGCCCCGGCGACTAGGGTGAACACGTGACCACACAGGGCCAGGCCGACCTCGTGATCGTCGCCAATCGACTGCCCGTGGACCGGGTGACCCTGCCTGACGGCACCATCGACTGGCGCCGATCCCCCGGAGGCCTGGTCTCGGCCCTCGAGCCCGTGATGCGGGCCAACGACGGCGCCTGGATCGGCTGGCCCGGGTCCACCGACGACGACGTGATGGAGCCGTTCGTCGAGGACGGCCTCCAGCTCGTGCCCGTGCACCTGACCGCTGACGAGGTCGAGGAGTTCTACGAGGGCTTCTCCAACGGCACTCTCTGGCCGCTCTACCACGACCTCGTGGCCAAGCCGGAGTTCCACCGTGAGTGGTGGGACTCCTACGTCACGGTCAACCAGCGCTTCGCCGAGCGCGCCGCGGAGATCGCCGCCGAGGACGCCACCGTCTGGGTGCAGGACTACCAGCTCCAGCTGGTGCCGCAGATGCTGCGCGAGCTCCGGCCCGACCTGCGCATCGGCTTCTACCTCCACATCCCGTTCCCGCCGGCCGAGCTGTTCAGCCAGCTGCCGTGGCGCCGGCAGATCCTCGAGGGGCTGCTCGGTGCCGACCTGATCGGCTTCCAGCTGTCCGGCGGCGCCGCCAACTTCGTCCGCCTCGTCCGCGGCCGCGTCGGGCACAAGACGCACCGCGACCTCGTCTACCTGCCCGACGGCCGGACCGTGAAGGCGGCCGCCTTCCCGATCTCGATCGACGCCGCCGGCTTCATCGAGCTGGCCCACACCGAGGCGGTCCAGACGCGGGCCGACGAGATCCGCGAGGCACTCGGCAGCCCGCGCAAGGTGTTCCTGGGCATCGACCGGCTCGACTACACCAAGGGCATCTACGCCCGGTTGCGCGCCTTCTCCGAGCTGATCGCCGAGGGCAAGCTCGACGTCGAGGACGCCGTCTTCGTGCAGGTCGCGACCCCGTCGCGCGAGCGCGTCAAGCAGTACCAGATCCTCCGCGACGACATCGACCGGCTCGTGGGACGGATCAACGGCGACCTGGGCCGGATCGGCCGTCCCGCGATCTCCTACCTCCACTCCTCCTACCCGCGCGAGGAGATGGCCGCGCTCTACCGCGCCGCCGACATCATGGTGGTCACGCCCTATCGCGACGGCATGAACCTCGTCGCCAAGGAGTACGTCGCCTGCCGCTACGAGGACGACGGCGCCCTGGTGCTCTCCGAGTTCGCCGGAGCCGCCGACGAACTCCGGCAGGCCTACCTCGTCAACCCCTACGACATCAACGGCATGAAGGCCGCCCTGATGGAGGCGTTCCACGCCGAGCCGAAGGAGACGACCCGCCGGATGCGCGCCATGCGCAAGCAGGTCGTCGACAACGACGTGACGGCCTGGGCCAACAACTTCCTCGGCGCGCTGGCCGACACCCGACCCGAGCACGGCAAGGCGGTCCGCCCCGCTCGTCGGCGCTGACGTCGGCGTACGCCCGAGTGGCTCTCAGCCGCCGTGGATGGCGACGGCCTCGGCCATGATCGCGGTGATCTCCTCGGCCACGTCGGGCCCGACCGTGCCCCAGTTGCGGCCGTAGCCGTAGACCTCGCGCAGCGGCCGCGACGACAAGAGCCCGTCGATCAGGTCGATGTCGTCGGCGGTGATGAGGGCCGGGTGGGCGACGCCGACGGCCTCGGACACCTTGAGCAGGTCGCGCCGGAGCGTCTTGACGTAGTTGGCGACGCGGGCCGACTTCGACTCCGGGTCGAGGCCGTGCATCAGCCACGGCCGCTGGGTGGCGACGCCGGTGGGGCACTCGTCGGTGTGGCACTTCTGGGCCTGGATGCACCCGATCGCCAACATCGCCTCGCGGCCGACGTTGACCATGTCGCAGCCGAGCGCGAAGGCGACCAGGGCGTTGTCCGGCAGTCCGAGCTTGCCGGCCCCGATGAACGTGATGTCCTCGCAGATGCCCGCCTCGGCGAACCGCTTGTAGACCTTGGAGAAGCCGACCCGGAACGGGAAGGCGACCGAGTCGGCGAAGACCAGCGGCGCGGCGCCGGTGCCGCCCTCGCCGCCGTCGATGTTGACGAAGTCGACCATCCGCTCGGGACTCATCGCCGCGATCAAGTCGTCCCAGAAGTCCATGTTGCCCACGGCGCTCTTGATCCCGACCGGCAGCCCGGTCGCGTCCGCGACCATCTCCACGAAGTCGAGCATCGAGTCGACGTCGTTGAAGACGGCGTGCCGGCTCGGGGACGCGCAGTCCACGCCGGCCTTGATGCCACGGATCTCGGCGATCTCCTCGGTCACCTTGACGCCGGGCAGCATCCCGCCGAGCCCGGGCTTGGCACCCTGCGAGAGCTTGATCTCGATCATCTTCACCGGCGCGCCGGCGCAGAGGTCCACGAGCTTCTGGAGGTCGAACGTGCCGTCCTCGTCGCGACAGCCGAAGTACGACGTACCGATCTGGAAGACGAGGTCGCCGCCCTGACGGTGGTACGGCGACAGCGCACCCTCGCCCGTGTTCTGCAGGCAGCCCGCGAGCTCGGCGCCCTTGTTCAGCGCAATGATCGCGTTGCTGCTCAGCGAGCCGAAGCTCATGCCGGAGATGTTGACGATCGACTCCGGCCGGAACGCCTTGGCCCGCCCACGGGCCTTGCCGATGACCTTCGCGCAGGGCAGCGGGGTCTCCTCGCCGGAGTGCGCGCTGCTCGACGGCGCGACGTCGGAGAAGGTGCGCTGCTTGATGATCGGGTAGCCGGTCCTGCCCTCGAGGTCGTTGTCGGTGCCGAAGCCGAAGTAGTTGTTCTGGAGCTTGGAGCTGGCGTAGACCCACCGCCGCTGGTCTCGGCTGAAGGGGCGCTCGTCGTCGTTGCCGGTGACGATGTACTGCCGCAGCTCGGGACCGATCGCCTCGAGGATGTAGCGCAGGTTGGCGACCACCGGGAAGTTGCGCTTGAGCGCGTGCTGCTTCTGGGTCAGGTCTCGCACTGCCACCGCACCGACAGCGGCCACCCCGAGGGCGGCGAGGGTCTTCTTCATGTGTTGTGTCTAGTCCTGCCTCCGACCTCTAGCAACCACCCCAAGGGTCAAGTCCGCGGGTATCTTTCGGCACATGGATCTCCTGCCTCCCAAGCCGGCCCAAGTGGTCTCGGCCGCCAGCAACGTCGCGCACAAGTTGCTGTACGGCGGGCTGGCAGATCTGCGGCCGATGCCGCGCACCCTGATCGAGGACGGCGAGCTGCGCGAGGTCTACCACTACCGGCCGGCGGCGGACACGACCGAGTCGGGCGACCCGATCCTGCTGGTGACCCCCTTGGCCGCCCCCGCCATCTGCTTCGACCTGCGCCGCGGCTGCTCTCTCGTCGAGCATTTCGTGGCCCAGGGCCGTCCGACCTACCTCGTGGAGTACGGCGAGGTGTCGTTCAAGAACCGCAGCCTGGGCATGGAGCACTGGGTCGACGAGGTGCTGCCCGAGGCGATCAAGGCGGTCTCCGAGCACGCCGGCGGGCGGCCGGTGCACGTGATCGGCTGGAGCCTGGGCGGCATCTTCGCGCTGCTCACCGCGGCCGACCAGCCGGCGCTCCCGATCGCGTCCCTGACCGTCGTCGGCTCGCCGGTCGACGTGAAGAAGGTGCCGCTGATGGCGCCCGTCCGCCCCCTCCTCAACCTCAACTTCACCGAGGGCCGTGGCCTCATCACGCGTGGCTACCAGGCGATGGGCGGCATCCCGAAGCCCCTGGTCAACTGGGCCTTCACCGCCGCTTCGGCACAGAAGGTGATCACCAAGCCGCTCGCGGTGCTGACCAACCTCGACGACGCCGACTACCTCGCGCAGCTCGAGGCGGTCGACCGGTTCTCGGCCAACATGATCGCCTACCCGGGCCGCACCTTCGGGCAGCTCTACCACCGGATGGTCAAGGGCAACGCGCTCGCGCAAGGGCTCGATGAGCTTCGGAGACCGGACGATCCAGCTGTCGTCGATCAAGGCCCCGGTGCTCGTGTTCGGCGGCGCGACCGACGGCATCGCGCCGGTCAGGGCCGTGAAGGCCGTCGTGCCGCTGCTCACCGGATCGGCCGAGGTCCGCTTCGAGATCGTCCCCGGTGGCCACCTCGGCATGCTCACCGGCCGCGCGGCCCGCGGCTCGACCTGGCGGGTGATGGACGAGTGGATCGACCAGTGGTCGGTCCGGGCCGAGAAGCCGCCGGCGAAGAAGAAGGGCACGAAGGCTGCTGCGAAGAAGACGGCGGCGAAGAAGAAGGCCGCCGACCGCGAGGCCATCGGGGCCAACCCCAACCGCCGCTACGGCTCCGCGGGCTCGCGCTCGCTGGGTCGCTGAGCGGCGGGTCGACATGACCGACTCCGGCGGCAGCCTGCCCCGCAGCGTGCGCATCGGCTACGGCTCCGGCTCCGTCGCGACCGGTGCCTTCGGCACCGTCCCGGGGCTGATGCTCCTCCCCTACCTCACCGACGAGCTCGGCATCGCCGCCGTGTGGGCCGGCCTGATCGTCTTCCTGCCGAAGGCGTGGGACGTCGTGCTCAACCCGATCGCCGGCCGCATCTCCGACCGCACGATCGACCCGGCCGGTCCGCGTCGACCCTGGTTGCTGCGCGCCGGCATCATGCTCGCCGGCGCCTTCGCGCTGATCTTCGCCGCGCCCGACCTGGGCTCGAAGGGCCTCGAGGCCGCGTGGGTGCTCGTCTTCTTCATCCTGGCGGCCTCGGCCTACGCCTTCTTCCAGGTCCCGTACGTCGCCATGCCGGCCGAGATCACGTCCAGCTATCACGAGCGCACGCGACTGATGACGGCCCGCGTGGCCATCCTCGCGTTCACGATCATGCTCGCCGGCGCGACCGCACCGGTGATCCGCGACGGGGTCGGCGGCCGCGACGGCTACCGCGTGATGGGCGTCGTGATGGCGCTGATCATCGCCGTCGGGGTCGTCAGTGCGTACGTCGGCACGCGCCGTGCGCCGATCGGTGCCGTGGCCGCGGGCGCCGGAACGCTCCGCGAGCAGCTCCGGATCGTGGCGACCGCCCGCGACTTCCGGCTGCTGCTCACCACCTTCGTGCTGCAGGCGCTGGCGACGGGCTGCATGCTCGCCGGTGTCGACTACCTCGCCGGCGACGTGCTGGACAACCAGGGTGCGTCGACGATCCTGTTCGTCTGCTTCGTCGGTCCGGCGCTGCTGCTGACGCCGGTGTGGGCGCGGTTCGGGGAGCGCGTCGGCAAGAAGCAGGGCTACCTCGTGGCGTCGCTGATCCTGGCCGCCGGCGCTGCCCTCGCCGTACTCGCCCAAGCGGCTCCCGCCTTCGTCGTCTTCGCCGCGACCGCGCTGGTCGGCGTCGGCTACGCGGGCTGCCAGGTCTTCCCGATGGCGATGCTGCCCGACGCCGCGGCCACGGACGCGGCTCGCACCGGCGAGAACCGGGCGGGCGTCTACACCGGCGTGTGGACGGCCGGCGAGACCCTCGGGCTGGCCCTCGGACCCGGGGTGTTCGCGATCGTGCTGGCTCTCGGCGGCTACGTCTCGTCGTCGGGCGGAGACGTCACCCAGCCGGGGTCGGCGCAGACCGCGATCACGATCGGCTTCTCGATCATCCCGGCCGCGCTGACGCTGCTCAGCCTGTGGTGGCTGACGCGCTACTCACTCGACGCTGCCGAGGTCGAGGCCGCACTCGTGCCTACGGAGGCCCCGTGAACCCGCTCGACCGAATGCACGAGCTCCAGGCTGGCGACCTGCCGGTCCACGGCGGCCGCACGCTGGCCTACGTCTACGACGGCGGCGACGCCGAGGTCGACCGGATCGGGCGCGAGGCGGTCGCGGCCTACGCCGGATCCAACGCGCTCGACCCGACGGCGTTCCCCTCACTGCTGACGATGGAGAACGAGCTGGTCGGCTTCGCGTGCGGCCTCCTCGACGCACCTGCCGGCGCGGTCGGCACGGTCACATCCGGCGGGACCGAGTCGGTCCTGCTCGCCGTACAGGGAGCGCGCGACAGCCGGCCCTCCGTCACGGCGCCCACCATGGTGATCCCCTCGACCGCCCACGCCGCCTTCCACAAGGCCGCTCACTACTTCGGCGTGCGCGCCGTCGTCGTGCCGGTCGGCGCCGACTTCCGCGCCGACGCCGAGGCGATGGCCGCGGCCATCGACGACACGACCGTGCTCGTCGTGGCGAGCGCGCCGTCCTACGCACACGGTGTCGTCGACCCCATCGCCGAGATTGCGGCAGCTGCGTCGGCCGCGGGTGTTCGTTGCCACGTCGACGCCTGCATCGGCGGTTGGGTGCTGCCGTACGCCGCACGGCTGGGCCGCGCCGTACGACCCTGGACCTTCGCCGTGGAGGGCGTCACGTCGATCTCGGTCGACACCCACAAGTACGCCTACGCGCCGAAGGGCACGTCGCTGCTGCTGCACCGGGACTCGGCGCTGCGAAGGCCGCAGTTCTTCGCGTCGGCGGCGTGGCCGGGCTACACGATGCTCAACCAGACGATGCAGTCGACGCGGTCGGGCGGACCGATTGCCGGCACCTGGGCCGTGGTGTCGGCGATCGGCGACGAGGGCTACCTCCGTCTGGCGGGCGAGGTGTTCGAGGCGGTGGACAAGATCGTCGCGGCCATCGCGGCCGAGAGCGCGCTGCGGGTCGTGGTGCCGCCCGAGTCGACCCTCGTCACACTGGCGACCGACGCGTCGTGCGATCCGTTCACGCTGACCGACGAGCTGGTGTCGCGGGGTTGGTACGTCCAGCCGCAGCTGGCGTTCGACGGCCAGCCGGCCTCGATCCACCTTTCCGTCAGCGCCGCGACGCTGCAGCACCTCGACGACTTCACGACGGCGCTGCGCGAGTCGGTGGCCGCGTCCCAGGCAGCCGGGCCGGTGGCCGTCGACGAGGGCGTGGTCGCCTTCATCGAGTCGCTCGACCCGGCGTCCCTGACCGACGACGACTTCGACGGACTGCTCGCCGCATCCGGCCTGGTCGGCGCGTCGGCCGACGGATCGCTCGAGCTGCCGACCCGGATGGCCTCGGTGAACGCGATGCTGGACGTCGCGTCGCCGGCGATGCGGGAGGCATTGCTGATCGCGTTCCTCGACCGGTTGTCGCGGCCGGTGCTCGGTGGCGACTCGTGAGCGCACTGCAGGGGCTGGTCGAGCGTGGCCTGATGGCGCCCGACTGGGCGTCGGCGCTGGCACCCGTGGACGAGAAGATCGGGGTGCTCGGCCAGTTCCTCCGCGCCGAGATCGCCGCCGGTCGCGGCTATCTGCCAGCCGGGGACCACGTGATGCGGGCCTTCGCGCGGCCGCTGCGCGACGTACGCGTGCTGATCGTCGGCCAGGATCCCTATCCGACGCCGGGACACCCGATCGGACTGTCGTTCGCGGTGGCGCCCGACGTGCGTCCGGTGCCGCGATCGCTGGCCAACATCTACGCCGAGCTGAACACCGACCTCGGTCTCGCGCCGGTGCCGCACGGCGACCTGTCGGCATGGGCGGACCAGGGCGTGATGCTGCTGAACCGGGTGCTGACGGTGGGCCCCGGTGCCGCCGCGTCGCACCGCGGGCGTGGCTGGGAAGCCGTGACCGAGTGCGCGATCACGGCGCTCGCCGCCCGCGGCGGACCGTGCGCCGCGATCCTCTGGGGGCGCGATGCCCAGTCGCTCAAGCCGATGCTCGGCCCGATCCCGTGGGTCCAGTCCGCCCATCCCTCCCCGCTCTCGGCGTCCCGGGGCTTCTTCGGATCGCGTCCGTTCTCGCGGGTGAACAAGCTCCTGACCGACCAGGGCGCGGGCCCGATCGACTGGTCGCTGCCGGCCTCACCTCGGCGTTAGGGATAATCCAGGGAGGTTCTCGGGCAGAGCCCGCCAGTACCACCCAGGGGTCCCTAACGTCCATGGCACATCTTGAGAATAGTTAAAGCATCAACTATTCTGGTGTCATGAACGACCGAATGCCCGCCCTGTACATCGGCCACGGTGCGCCGCCGCTGCTCGACGACCCGGTCTGGTCGGGGCAGCTGGCCGCACTCGCCCGCGACCTTCCTCGCCCGAAGGCGATCCTGATCGTCAGCGCGCACTGGGAGTCGGCACCCGTCAGCCTGAGCGCGAGCTACGCCCCGCTGGTCTACGACTTCGGCGGGTTCGCGCCGAAGTACTACCAGATGACCTACGAGACGCCCGACGCCAGCGCGCTCGCCCAGCGCGTGGCCGCGATGATGTCGACGGACGAGCCCGTCCACCAGCACGCCAGCCGCGGCCTCGACCACGGCGCCTGGGTGCCGCTGAAGATCATGTACCCGAAGGCCGACATCCCGGTCCTGCAGATGTCGCTGCCCACGTCCGACCCGGTCAAGCTGATGAAGCTCGGCGAGCGGCTCAAGCCGCTGCGCGACGAGGGCGTGCTGATCATCGGGTCGGGCTTCCTCACGCACGGGCTGCCGTTCCTCAAGGACTGGAGCATCGACGCCGAGGCCCCTGGCTGGTCGCGCGACTTCGACGCGTGGGCCGGCGAGGCGCTGGCCCGTGGCGATGTCGATGCGCTGGCGGCGTACACGTCCCAGGCCCCCGGCATGCCGTACGCGCATCCGACCGTCGAGCACTACACGCCGCTGTTCGTCACGCTCGGTGCGGCAACGACCCCGGACGAGCCCGGCATCCAGGTGATCGACGGGTTCTGGATGGGGTTGTCGAAGCGGAGTCTCCAGGTCGCCTGAGAGTCCTTGGTTTCGACACGGCGCTGGCGCGCCTGCTCAACCAGCGGAGTCAGCGCCCGAGGCGCCGCATGATCTTCAGCGACGTCCGGGTCTGCTTCGCGTAGGCCTCGTAGGACTGGCCCGGCTGCGGGCCCATGACCTGCTTCTTGAGCACGCCGACGTTCTGGCAGTCGGTGTACTTCAACAGCCCCTGGTCACCATGGCGCGCGCCGACCCCGGACTGCTTGACCCCGCCTGACGGCGTGCCCTTCGATGCGTACGCCGTCGCGAGGATGTCGTTGATGTTGACGTTCCCGGCCTCGATCCGCCGTGCCACGGCCAGCGCGGCAGCCAGGTCGGTCCCCCACACCGACGCGTTCAGGCCGTAGTCGGTGTCGTTGGCCAGCCGGATCGCCTCGTCGACGTCGGAGTAGCGGTGCAGCGCGACCACCGGTCCGAACGTCTCGCAGGAGCCGGTGAGCATGTCGTCGGTGACGCCCTCGAGGATCGTCGGCGCGAAGAACGCCGGGCCGACGTCCGGCAGCGGTCGGCCGCCGGCCAGCACGGTCGCGCCCTTCGCCACTGCGTCGTCGACGTGTGAGCGCACCCGCTCGAGGTGGTCGACGGAGACGAGCGAGCCCAGCTCCGGCGTGTAGTCGTAGGACGCACCGATCACCATGTTCTCGGTCGCCTCCACGAAGCGCGCGCGGAAGTCGTCGTACAGCGAGTCGTGGATGTACATCCGCTCGATGTGCATGCAGATCTGGCCGGTGTTGCCGAAGGCCGCGAACAGCGACGCCTTGACCACGTCGTCGAGGTCGGCGTCGGGGAGCACGATCATCGGGTTCTTGCCGCCGAGCTCGAGGCAGCAGCCGATCAGGTTGCGCCCGGCGCGCTCGCCGACGACGCGCCCGGTGGCGGTCGAGCCGGTGAACATCACGTAGTTGGCGTTGTCGATGAGAGTCGGGCCGACGTCGGGCCCCTCGCCGCAGACCACCTGCATCAGGCCGGGCGGCAGTCCCGCCTTCTCGAGCAGCTCACGCCGTACAGCCCGGAGAGTGCCGTCTTGTTGTCGGGCTTCACGACGACGCCGTTGCCGGCGATCAGCGCGGGGATCGCGTCGGAGATGGCGGTGGCGAAGGGGAAGTTCCAGGGCGCGATGATGCCGACGACGCCCTTGGGCTGGCGGATCTCGGTGGAGCCGGAGATGACCGGGACCGGGCCGGCGTGGGCCTTGTCGGCGAGGAGCTTGGGCGCGCGGTTGATGTAGTGCGACGTCACCATCGGGATGTCGCAGGTCTCCTCGACGGCCATCCGGCGGTTCTTGCCCGACTCGGCCTGGATGATGTCGGCGAGCTGCTCCTGCGCGTCGATCACCAGCGTGTGGAACTTCTTGAACACCTTCAGCCGCTTGCGCAGCGGCCACTGCGACCACTCGGTCTGTACGGCGCGGGCCCGGTCGAACGCCGTCGCGATGTCCGCCGGGGTCGACTGGGGAAGCTCCACCAGCACCTCGCCGGTGTAGACCTCGGTCAGCTTCCAGGTGCCGCCGCTGGTCGACGGCACGCGAGCAACGAGGCCAGTGAGGAAGTCGTCGGTCAAGCTGGCGGGACGCATCAGTTCAGCCCTTCTGGAGGATCAGCTCGGCGCACTTCTCGCCGATCATGATCGACGGTGCGTTGGTGTTGCCGCGGATGATCGTCGGCATGATGCTGGCGTCGGCGACCCGGAGTCCCTCGATGCCACGCACCTTGAGCTCGGGGTCGACCACGGCGCGTTCGTCGACGCCCATCCGGCACGAGCCGACCGGGTGGTAGACCGTGGTCGCGCGGTTGCGGATCTCCTCGGTGAGGCGATCGCCGGAGTAGGCCGGCCCGGGCTCGTACTCGCTCTTCACGTGCCGGGCGATCGACGGGTGGTTCATCGTCTCCCGGATCATGTCCAGGCCCTCGCGCAGCACCGCCAGGTCCTCGGGCTCGGAGAGGAACTGGGGATCGATCAGCGGCGCCACCGTCGGGTCGGCACTGGCCAGGCGCAGCGTGCCGCGCGACTTCGGCTGGATGAGCGTCGAGAACACCGACCAGGACGTCCGCTGGTCCGACTTCATCCGGACCGGCGCGTCCTGGTTGGGCGCCGGGTAGCTCCACGGCAGCGCGAGCAGCTGCATGTCCGGGAGCCCGGCCGGCGCGTGCGACGTGCTCACGAAGGCGCCGGACTCGAAGACCGAGTGGGCCATGAAGGTGCGGCCCCGGGTGAACTGCTCCTTGAGGATGCCCTTGCCGAAGAACAGGGCGTTGCCCTTGTTGGGCGAGTTGTCGACGTGCCACGTCGTCGGCACGAAGAGGTGGTCGTGCAGGTTGTCGCCGACGGGCAGGTCGGCGTGCACGGTGATGCCGAACTCGCCGAGGTGGTCGGGGTGGCCGATGCCGGAGAGCTGCAGGATGTGCGGCGAGCCGTAGGCGCCGGCGCTGACGATGACCTCCCTGGTGGCGCGGATCGTGCGCGTGCCGCCTTCCTCGATCACCTCGACGCCGGTCGCGCGGCCGCCCTCGATCACGACCCGGGCGACGGTCGTGCCGGACTGCACGGTCAGTCCGGGCGAGCGGTTGTTGGTGACGTAGGCGCGAGAGGCCGAGAAGCGCACGCCGCGTTGGGTGTTCTCCTGGATGACGTGCATGCCCGACTGCTCGGCACCGTTGTAGTCAGGGGTCTGGTCGACGCCGAGCGCCGCCTTGCCCGCCTCGACGAACGACTTCGCCGCACCCGTGATGTGGTGGTTCTCGATCACCTGCACCGGGCCACCGGAGCCGCGGTAGTCGCTGGCGCCGCCCTCCCAGTTCTCGAGCTTCTTGTACGTCGACAGCACGTCGTCGTAGGACCAGCCCTTGTTGCCCTCGTCGGCCCAGGAGTCGAAGTCGGCGCGGTTGCCGCGGACGAAGATCATCCCGTTGACCGAGGACGAGCCGCCCATCAGCCGACCGCGCGTCGCGGGCACCTTGCGGTTGTTCAAGTTGGCTTGAGGGACGTGGTAGTAGCCCCAGTCGAACTTCGCCTTCAGCTTCGGGTCGGCGTGGATCATCGTGATCATGCCGGGCGTCCTGAACATCATCGACTTGTCCGAGCCACCCGCCTCCAGCAGCACCACGCTGTGACCGGCGTCGGCCAGTCGTCCCGCCACCGCGCACCCGGCACTGCCCGCCCCCACCACGACGTACTCGGCCTCGTTGACCTGCGGCTGGGACTTGGCCATCTGGGATCCACCTATCACTTGCTGGGCGAGCGTCGGTGAAACTGTAACGCGTTCTAGTTATCGCGGGAAGCCTTAACCTGACGGCGTGAAGATCCTGTCCATCCAGTCCTCGGTCGCCTACGGCCACGTCGGCAACTCCGCCGCCGTCTTCCCGCTCCAGCGCCTCGGCCACGAGGTCTGGCCGGTGTTCACCGTGCACTTCTCCAACCACACGGGGTACGGCGCCTGGCGCGGCCCACTGCTGGCACCGGACGACGTCGCGGCGGTGATCACGGGCATCGCCGAGCGCGGCGTGCTCGACCAGTGCGACGCCGTGCTGAGCGGATATCAGGGCGGCGCCGGGATCGCCGAGGTCATCCTGTCGGCGGTCGACCAGGTCAAGGCGGCGAACCCCGCTGCGACGTACACGTGCGATCCCGTGATGGGCAACGCGACGTCCGGGTGCTTCGTCGACCCCGCGATCCCGCCGATCATCCGGGAGCTCGTCGTGCCGAAGGCCGACATCATCACGCCCAACCAGTTCGAGCTCGGATTCCTCACCGACACGTCGCCGTTGACCCTGGAGGAGACGCTCGCCTCGGCCGACCTCGCGCGGGCGATGGGGCCGTCGACGATCCTGGTGACGTCCGTGCTCTTCTCCGAGGACACCATCGGCATGCTCGCAGTCAACGGCGACGGCGCGTGGCTGGTCGAGACGCCGCGCCTGCCGATGAAGGCCAACGGGTCGGGCGACATCACCGCGGCGATGTTCACCGCGCACCTCCACGAGACCGGCTCACCCGCCGAGGCGCTCGCCCGCACCGCCTCGTCGGTCTACGCCGTCCTCAAGGAGACGCTCGCGTCGGGCGAGCGCGAGCTGCGCCTCATCGCGGCGCAGGACGCGATCGCCGACCCGGCGTGCGAGTTCGAGGTCCGTCAGGTGCGCTGATCGCATCGGTCACGGCAGCTGGAAGTGCCACACCACCAGGCAGACCCGGTCGTTGCGTACGGCGGCCGCCGCCGTCGCCACCCAGGGGTGGAGGTCCCAGATGGACACGGGCTGACCGGGCTGAGGCAGCTCGGGCTCGGGCGCGTACTCGTCCGGTGGCACGTCGGCCACGAGCTCCCGGCAGTCGCGGACGGCGAAGCCCGCATCCAGGGCGGCCCGGAGGAACTCCCCGGTCGAGTGGTTCCACTCCGAGACGTACCCGATCTCGCCTGCGGCGTCGTACTCCAGGAAGGGCGAGAGCCGGGACCCGAGGAAGTAGCCGACCATCGAGCACAGCAGCAGGTGCCCGCCCGGGCGGAGCACCCGCGCGGCCTCGGTGAACGCCGGGCCCAGGTCGTCGACGTGGTTGATGGCCAGCGCGTTGACGACCACGTCGGCGCTCGCATTCGCGACCGGCAAGGCGGCCACGTCGGCGATCTGGAACTCCACCTCCGGGAGCTTGGCGCGAGCCAGGTCGAGCATCCCCGGCGATGTGTCGAAGCCGCGGACGCGGTGCCCGCGGTCCGCGAGATGAGCCGCGTAGCGTCCCGTCCCGCACATCGCGTCGATGGCGTCGCCGGGCGGCAGGGTGTCGAGGATCGGCAGCAGCACCGACTCGTCCATGGCGAAGAACGGGTTGCCGGGGCCGTCGTAGCGAGGAGCCCAGGAGTCATAGCCCTCGGCCATCGGGATGGGCCGGACGTCGACGCCGTCGCCGAAGTCCTCGGCCCGGTCGAGGAGCGCACGGATCTCCGCGATGCGTGCCTGGGTGAAGTCGGCGTCGTGCTCGCCGGCGAAGGCGCGCATCAGCGCGATGCCCTCGAGGCCGAGGAGGTAGGCAAGCGGGTGCTGGTGGATGAACATGCGTCTCTCGATTCGTGAGCTGGTCGAGGACGCTCGCCCACCCGGACGCTCAGGTCAAGGGAGTTTTGGAGCCGGTGACAGGAATTGAACCCGCGACATCCATATTACAAGTATGGCGCTCTACCAACTGAGCTACACCGGCGCGCACCCAGCGGTGCGCGGACATGCTAGTTGACTAGGGTTTTGTCCATGCCGGACCTCCTGCGACTCCCCCATCACGACGGTTCGCCGGCGTACGTCGACAACGAGGCTCCCCGGCTCGGCGACAACGTCACGGTGCGGATGCGCAGTCACGCCGACGACCCGATCGAAGGCGTGTGGCTGCGCACGACGTACGACGCGGAGCCGGTGTATCTCCCGATGTCCAGCACGGTCGAGGGCGAGACGGTCTGGTGGTCAGCCGATCTCCTGGTGCACAACCCGAAGACGCACTACCGCTTCCTGATCGCCCGCCCGGACGGCCAGCAGTGGCTGGCGGGCAACGGCTTCGTCGACATCGACGCGCCGGACGCCTCCGACTTCAAGATCACGTGCTTCGCGCCCGCGCCCGACTGGGCCCGCGACGGCGTGGTCTACCAGATCTTCCCGGACCGCTTCGCACGGTCGAGCGCCGCCGACGAGCGTCCGACCCCGCACTGGGCGCTCCCCGCGCAGTGGACCGACACCGTCATCTTCGAGGGCGCCGACCCGCGCACACCGGTGCAGTTCTTCGGCGGTGACCTCGACGGGATCACCGACCACCTCGACCACGTCGAGCGGGTCGGCGCCGACGTCGTCTACACGACCCCGGTCTTTCCCGGTGAGAGCAACCACCGCTACAACGCCACCACCTTCGACGAGGTCGATCCGTTGCTGGGCGGCGATGCGGCGTACGAACGACTGAGCAGGGCGGTGCACGCGCGCGGCTGGCGGATCCTCGGCGACCTCACGACCAACCACACGGGTGACACGCACGAGTGGTTCCGGTCGGCGCAGGCCGACCCGGAGGCGGTGACGCGGACGTTCTACTACTTCCACGAGGACGGCACCTACGCCAACTGGATGGGCCACGGCACCCTGCCCAAGGTCAACCACGGCGATCCCGACCTGCGCTCGGCGATGGTCGAGGGCCCGAACTCGATCGTCGGGCGCTGGCTGCAGCCGCCCTACGACGTCGACGGCTGGCGGATCGACGTCGCCAACATGACCGGCCGCCTCGGCGCACTCGACGTGGCGCACGAGGTCGCCCGCGCCGTACGCCGCACTGCGGAGTCGATGCGCGAGGACCCGCTCGTCATCGGCGAGCACAACCACGATGCGTCCGGCGACGTCGACGGCGACGGCTGGCACGGCACCATGAACTACTCCGGCTTCTCGTGGCCGGTCTGGTCGTGGCTGCGATCGAAGGACACGACGGCCCGGGCCTTCGGGCGGCCGGTGCAGGTCGCTCGGCGGAGTGGTCCGGCGGTCGTGGAGACCTTCCGCGCCTGGCAGGGCGCGCTCGGCTGGCAGGCCACGACGATGAGCTGGAACATCCTCGGCTCGCACGACTCCGCCCGCATCCGCACCGTGGTCGGCGGCGACGCGGCGCTGCACCGCGTCGCGGCCGGGCTCCAGTTCACGATGCCCGGCGTGCCGATGCTCTTCGCCGGCGACGAGATCGGCCTCGAGGGCGTCATCGGAGAGGACTCCCGACGCCCGATGCCGTGGAACAGCTCGGACGACTGGGACGTCGCGACCCTCGACACCTACGCAGACCTCGCGCGCGTACGCCGCTCGCGGACCGCGCTCCGTCGCGGTGGCCTGCGCTGGGCGTACGTCGACGACGACACCATCGCCTTCGTGCGCGAGCACCTCGACGAGTCCGTGCTGGTGGTCGCTCGTCGCGCCGCGGGTCCGTCCTTCCCGCTCTCCCTGAGCCTCGGTGAACACCTCCTCGGAACCGAGCCCGGAGAACCCGTCACGAACGGGGCCGTCCCCGCGAGCACCGGGCCACGCCTCGACATCTGGGCGATCGAGTAGCTGTCACATCTTCCGCGCCCGGCTCGTCAAGCAGGTGTAACCCACCAACTCCGAACGAAGGAACGACCATGAAGACCATGACCTGCCGCCAGCTGGGAGGTCCCTGCGACCTCGAGCACCAGGGCGAGACCGCCGACGACGTCATCAACGCTCAGGACCGCCACCTCAAGGAGGCGGAGAAGGCCGGAGACGCCACCCACCAGGAGGCGCGCGACGCGATGAAGAGCCGCTGGCGCCACCCCAAGAAGTCGCTCGGTTGGTACAACGACGCGAAGAAGACCTTCGCCGGGCTGCCGGAGAACTGACTCCCGTCCCTCGCCGCTGGTTGAGCAGCGAGCGTGTCGAAACCCCGGGGTCTGGTTGCCGCTGGTTGAGCAGCGAGCGCCAGCGAACGTGTCGAAACCAAGGCACCGCCTGTTTGCTCACCGCTGGTTGAGCAGCGAGCGCCAGCGAGCGTGTCGAAGCCAAGGGTGTGCTCACCGCTGGTTGAGCAGCGAGCGCCAGCGAGCGTGTCGAAACCAAGGCACCTCGCCAGCGCTCGGCGGGCGATAGGTGCGCCCGCCTCACCGCTGGTTGAGCAGCGAGCGCCAGCGAGCGTGTCGAAACCAAGGCACCTCGCCAGCGCTCGGCGGGCGATAGGTGCGCCCGCCTCACCGCTGGTTGAGCAGCGAGCGCCAGCGAGCGTGTCGAAACCAAGGCAGCACGCCAGCGCTCGGCGGGCGTCGGAAACTTTCTGAAACTGTTTTCCCCAGACCCCCGATTCCGCCCGATTCCGGGGTCGGATTGTCGGTGGTCCCTGCTTGGCTTGACCCATGACAGCGACCGCCACCACCACCACACTGCCGGACACCCCGGCCGAGGTGCTGGCCGCGCTGCGAGCCGAGCAGGACGACCGCCGGGCCTCCGAAGTCCGCTCGATGGCGTTGGCCGCGCACTGGGTCGCACTCCACCCCGCCGCAGATTCCTCCGACCCGCAGGCGTGCTTCCAATCCCCCAAGACCCTCGCCGGCGAGGGCTCCCCGCTGATCGACGAGTTCTGCATCCCCGACGTCGCCACCATGCTCGGCCTGACCTGCGACGCCGTCGGGTCCTACCTCACCGACGTGATCGAGCTCCGCTACCGCCTCCCGCAGCTGTGGGCCGGGATCCTCGCCGGGCTGGTGACACCGTGGCGGGCCCGGGCGATCGCGCAGGCCACCGTCGCCCTCACCCCCGACGCCGCGGCGTTCGTCGACGAGCAGACCGCGTGGTGCGCCAACAAGCTCACGCCCTCCCAGCTGATCCGGCTCGTCGACCACGCCCGCGCCCGGTTCATGCCCGACCAGCTCGCCCAAGACATCGCCGATGCGGCCGACCGCCGGCACGTCACCTTCACCACCGACCAGGTCTCCTACGACGGCACCATCCACCTCGACGCCGACCTCGAGGTCCCCGACGCCCTCGGCCTCGCCGAAGCAGTCACCGCCGGCGCAGCCCACCAGCTGCTCCTCGGGCTCGACCGACACCCTCGACGGCCGCCGCGCCACCGCCCTCGGCGACCTCGCCCGCCACCAGCTCGCGTTCGGCTTCGACGACGAAGAGTCAGACTCCTGGGCGTGATCGCGGTGCGGTTCTCCGCACCCATGATCAGATCCCCTTCCCAGTGCCCGGGTATTACCCGGTCGTCGACCTCACTTGGTCTCTCGGCGATGCTGACCATGTTGTCGATCCGGCTGCCACCACCTTGACGGACCCGACGCGTTGCTGCCTGACGTTGTGGCTGTCGCAGACTCCGCCTGTGCGCAGGTGCCGAGCCAGTTCCCGTTTCAGCCGCCCGGGACTCGATGTAGATCGACTGGTAGATCGTCTCGTGTGACACCCACATCTCCGGATCCTCAGGGAACTCCACCCGCAGCCGAACCGCGATCTGCTCGGGACTGTGATTGTCTTCAACCGGGCCTGAACCTCACGACGCAGCCGCAGGTTCATACCACTTCGCAGGGCTAGCAGCCCGACCAGCATCACGCGCGCGCTGTTCGGCTCTCTGCTGGGCCACGCTGGCCCGGTATCGGCCATCACTAGAGGTGTTGCGGGCGAGCTCACGGCTGATCGTGCCTGGATCACGCCCGAGCTCACGAGCGATGGCACGCACGCCGTGCCCGGCAGCACGAAGGCACGCAATGTCCTCGCGTTCCAGCGAGCTCAGGCGGCCCCGCGCGACGGGCTCACTCCACGACGGGATCACACCACCCGATTCTGCGAACAGCCGCCACCCGGTGCTCCTCGACACGCCAATCGCAGCCGCCGCGTCATCGATCAAGAGACCCAGAGCGACCTCGCCCCAAAACCGACGAGCAACGAAGCCCAACCCGGCGACCACGCAGATCGTGCTGCACGCGCACCTGTCCACCGACGCCATCACCCACCACGACCACGCCGCGTCGGGTGAGTGTCTGACCGGGTACGTCGAACAAGCCGGCCACCGGGTGCTGACCGCCGACCAGATCCGGACCTGGTGCGGTCGCCCCGACGTCACCGTGGTCGTGAAACCCGTCATCGACCTGAGGCAACGCCTCGAGACCGCCGGCTACCAACCCACCGACCGGATCCGCGACCACGTCATCGCCCGCGACCGGACCTGTGTGTTCCCGTGGTGCGGTCGCAACGCGAGACGTTGCGATCTCGACCACGTCATCCCGTTCGACCACCAGCATCCCGACCGCGGCGGACCCACCGCGACTGACAACCTCGCACCCACTGTGCAGGCGACATCACCGCCTCAAGACCAAGGGCCGCTGGCACTACCGCATGACCAGCCCAGGTGTGTTCGTCTGGACCAGCCCGCACGGACACCTGTTCCTCCGCGACCACACCGGCTCCCAACCCATCGACCGTGAAGACCCGGCCAAGCCCACCGGCCACCCGCCCGACCACTGACCACACCGCCCCACACCCCGCCGACCGAGAGGCTGCGGGGTCACAGGCATGTTCGACCGGCCCTCTGGATCAGCCTCGGCTTCACCTCGGCCAGATCCGCGACCACGTCATCGCCCGCGACCGGACCCGCGTGTTCCCGTGGTGCGGTCGCAACGCCCGACGCTGCGACCTCGCCACGTCGTCCCGTTCGACCGCCAGCATCCCGACCGCGGCGGAACCACCAGCGCCGACAACCTCGCTAGTCGCTGGTCAGCCCGCCCTCCGACTACGAGCGGTAACCCCGTCGGCTTGCCTGCCTGGTACTCCAGCCGTAGATCGTGATTTCGATGGAAGGGCGACGAGGACACAGGCAGCCTGTGTCGATCAGCTGGACGAGACCGACCACGCCATCGGGGCGTCTGTTCCTTCTCCGCCTACCCGAGTCCACCGAGACGGAGGCTGTCCCTCATCTCGCTGAGCTTCGCGGTCGTCGCCGCGGTCGGCTCCTTCGCCTGTCCACCGAGACGGAGGGCATCCTCGATCTCGCTGAGTTTCGCGGAGGACAGGGCGCCTGCTCGCTCGATCAGGTCGTCCCGGTACACGGTGGTCAGCCACGTGCAAGGGGTAAACCCCGGGCGCGGGAACGCGAACCGAAGCACGCCTTCACAGGGCAGTCCTTCCCTGGCGCCTACTGCCACCTCGACGCCCAGACCGGTGATGTCGACACCCGCCGGAGCGACGACCTGCATCACCTGGATCCCGGACGCGTCGTCTCCCGACAGCAGCACGACCAGCCGCCGCTCGTCGAACTCCACCCACCAGACTTCGCCACGTTGCACATGTCCTCCTGACACAGGACGGCAGGCCGATGCCTGCGGACACCGTAGATCATCGTGTGTGAAGACAAACGATCATGCCGTTGCCGCGGGTCACCGCGTGAAGAAGGGCGCGCACACGGCCGGCGGCGGGCGTCGCCGACCGGGTCGGATGGAGTGCGTCCAGGGCCATTTCAGTGCCGGGCCTCGTGAGGCGCGGGTCCGTCGAGCGCGCCTGCGTGCAAAGCGAGTAAGTTCCCGCGCATGGCCCTGCGCATCGTCGCGAGCCGGCCAGACCCGGCGATCATCACGCTCCCGTGGTCGACCCCGCTCGAAGAGTGGACCGACGACTACGTCGTCCCGCTGCCCCGTGGCCTGTCCCGCCACATCGTGCGCATCGTGCGGTTGAAGGACCGGACGTACGCCGTCAAGGAGACGCAGGAGGCCATCGCGTTCCGGGAGTACCGCCTGCTGCGGGACCTCCAGCGCGTAGGCCTCCCCGCCGTCGTCCCGCAGGGCGTCGTCTCCGGCCGCGTCGACAAGGCCGGCGAGGAGCTGCCAGCCGCGCTGATCACCGAGCACCTCCGGTTCTCACTGCCCTATCGCAGCCTCTTCGCGCACGGCATGACGGCGGACAACCTGCCGAGCCTGATCGACGCGATCGTCGTACTCCTCGTGCGACTGCACCTCACCGGCTTCTACTGGGGCGACGTCTCGCTGTCCAACGTGCTGTTCCGGCGCAGCGCTGGCGGCTTCTCGGCCTACCTCGTCGACGCCGAGACCGGCGAGCTCCACGACGAGGTCGGCGACCGCATGCGCGAGCACGACATCACCGTCGGCTGCGAGAACATCTTCGCCGAGCTGATGGACCTGCAGGCCAGCGGCGCCGTCGGCACCGAGGTCGACGGGTTCGCCATCATCACGCGGTTGCGCGAGCAGTACGCCGCACTGTGGGCCGAGCTCACCAGCGAGGAGGAGTTCAGCGCGCAGGAGATGTGGCGCATCGAGAGCCGGATCGAGCGGCTCAACGACCTCGGCTTCGACGTCGACGAGCTCGACATCGTCACCGACTTCGACGGCGACCAGGTCCGCATCCAGCCGAAGGTCGTCGAGCTCGGGCACCACCGCCGCGAGCTGCAGGCGCTGACCGGCATGACCGTGGAGGACGCCCAGGCCCGGCGGCTGCTGAACGACATCGCGGCCTTCACGGCTCACTTCGACGTCGGCCGCGAGGACAGGCACCTGGTCGCGAACAAGTGGCTGACCGAGATCTACGAGCCGATCATGCGGATGATCCCGCCCGACGCGCGCGGCAAGCTCGAGCCGGCCGAGGTCTTCCACGAGGTCCTGGTGCACCGGTGGTACCTCAGCGAGCGGTCCGGCAAGGAGGTCGGCATCTTCGACACCGCCCGGGACTACATCGACAACGTGCTCGCCACCAAGCCCAACGAGCTCATCACCGCGGACGACGACGTCCCGTTGGGCTGACGGCGAGCACGGGGCTCAGAACGGGAAGAGCTCGGTCACCACGAAGTCGTCGTCCATGCGCAGCATGTAGGACTCCGACTTGTCCTTCTTGTACGTCGCCGTGACGGCACAGCCGTACGCCGCATCGCCGAGGTGCGCGGCCACCGGCCCGCTGTCGCCCGCACTGAAGCACGCATCGACGCTGAGGTAGCCCTTGCGCGCGATCAGCACGGCCAGCTGCTCCGAGGCAGCCGGCTCCAGGACCTCCTCCGCTGGCACGATCGGGTTGCCGCCGAGGATCGAGATGACGCGTCGCGCCGAGGCCTCCGGGCTGGTCGTGTCGGACGTCGCCGGCCGGTAGCGGACCTCCTTGAACGCCTCCGTGATGCACGTGCTGCCGCCGATGAAGCGCGGGACGCCGTACCACGCGAGGTCCTGGCAGAACCGTGCTTCCTGGGTGCCGAGGATCTGGCGCCAGCCCGATGCGGCCTTCTCGTAGATGACCGCGTAGCCGCCCCCGGGGCACTTGCCGTACCAGCCCTCACCAGCGCTCGCGAAGCCCGCGGAGTGGTAGCGGTCGACGACCACGGTCGGCGAGGCGGCGCACCGCGGCTTGCTGCCGGCGTCCTCGAACAGCACGTCGAGCCGGGCCAGCACGAACTTCTTGAAGCTGCCAGACGTGCCCTTGAGCCTGCTCTGGTCGCCACTCTGCCGGGCGATCTCGATGCCGTTGCCGGGGTAGTTGATCCTGGTGGCTGCCCGGGACGTCTGGTGGTCCGCGGGAGCAGCACCGGCCGACGCGGGAGCCAGCGCGGTGGCGCCGAGGCAGAGGAAGACGATCAGCGAGAGCAGGCTGCGCCTGGTCATGGGTTCTCCTTGGAGGACGTGGTCGGTGGACCGAGAAATGCACCTGACGCCACTATGACGAGCCTCGGGGACAATCTGTTGCAACCCCTACGCTGGCCCACATGTCGAGTCTCTCGCCCCGGCCGCTCGTGGCGGATGACCTCCCCCAGATGCTGGCGCTGAGCAAGGAGGCGTTCGGGGACTTCCCCGCCGGCTTCACCCCGCCCGCCCCGGCCGACTACCCGCAGCCCGGCCGCCACAGCTGGGGCACGTTCGACGGTGACGTTCTCGCGGCCAGGATCATGCGGCGCGAGTACGACTCCTGGTTCCACGGTCGCCGGGTCCCCACCAACGGCATCGCCGGCGTCGCCGTCTCGGCGGAGCACCGCGGCGCGGGGCTGCTCGACGCCCTGATGGCCGCCGTCCTCGACGAGGGGATGCGCGAGCGCGGTGAAGTCATCTCCACGCTCTTCCCGACTGCCCCGGGCATCTACCGCCGCTACGGCTACGAGCTCGTCTCCTCCTGCGACACCGTCGAGATCCCGACCTCCCGGCTCGCGTCCGTCCCACGGCCGGAGAGCACCACGCTCCGTCGCGCCACGGCGGCCGACTTCGATGCCGTACGCCGCATCTACGCAACCTGGGCCGCAGCGCAGAACGGACCGTTGACCCGTGACGGCGCGTCGTTCCCGGCCGATGCGGACGCGTTCATCGGCGCCTTCACCGGCGTGACGCTGGCCGAGGCCGGCGGCGAGATCGTCGGCTACGCCTCGTGGAACCGCGGCGCCGGATACGACTCGTCCGCGGCCGTCGAGATCGCAGACCTGGTCGCACTGACCCGCGACGCCACCCTGGCCCTGTGGCGGCTGTTCGCCTCCTTCGAAACCGTCACCGGCCACGTCCGTCTGCTCACGTCGGGACGCGACTCGGCCCGGCTGGTGCTGCCGTTCGACGGCTGGCAGGTGGTGGACAGCCATCCCTACATGCTCCGCGTCCACGACGTCGCCGGCGCCTTCACCGGGGTGTCCACCGAGCGGTCGCTCGACTTCTCCGTCGCCGGTGACCTGCTCGGGACGCTCAACGGGCACTGGACTCTGACTGCCGATGGGGAGGTCGTCGCCGGCTCTCCGGGCGGCCCGACGTTCGCACCGCGTGGGCTGCCCTGTTCTACGCCGGCGCCGTGTCCTGCGCCGACCTGCGGATGGCCGGCCTGCTCACCGGCAGCTCGGCACACGATCGCGCCCTGGACACACTCTTCGACGGTCGCCAGCTCCACATCCGCGACTACTTCTGATCGAGGACGCGTCAGCGGACTCGATCGTCGGTGGTTGAGCAAGCGGCGGGACTGAGGGACGAGTCGACCCGCGTGTCGAAACCCCTTCGCTCCAACCTGGTGGGGTCAGTCGTCGAGCTCGAGCTCGACGTACGACCCGACCACGAAGACCCCGTCGGTCCGCAACCGCACCCACTGCGTGCCGACCGGCCGGTCGTCGCGATAGGTCACGAGCGTGACGTCCGCGTCGCGACGCGGCTTGCTGCCCACGGCAATGGCGTACGCCGCACCGCCGGTCGTGCCGTTGGTGACGGTGTATCCCACTCGACCGTTCTCGCCGTCGACCAGGTCAGGTCCGTCCTGGACGTGCGTGTGCCCGCCGATCACGAGGTCGACGCAGCCGCGGGCGAGCGCCTCGCCCCCGAGGTTGGCGTCGTGCACCAGCAGCGTCGAGATGCGGTCGCCTTCGCAGGCCGCGTCGGCCAGCCGCTCGCCCACCTCGGTGAAGCTCAGGCCGGTCTCGTCGCGCCAGTTGCCGAGCCCGCTCGAGCGCGGATCGTCGACGCCGAGGAGCAGCCCGCCCCAGGGTGCCTCGACCGGGGAGCCGTCGAGCATCGTCCATCCCAGGTCGTCCAGATAGCTGGCCACGAACGGTCCGTTGTCGTGGTTGCCCGCCACGGCGAACCGGTCGATGTCGTCGAAGGCCCGGTCGAGCGAGTCGAGGCTGAAGGCCTCCCACGGCTGGCCCGTCGAGGTGTCGTCGCCGGCGTCGAGCACGAGCGTGGCTCCCCCGTCGTCGCCGATCGCGCGCGCGACGCGGTCCATGCCGATGTTGTCGTGGCGGTCACTGACGACCAGCGCGACGGTCTCGTCGTCGGCCGGCTCGTGCAGCTCGAGCTCCTCCGCGTCCGCGACGGCCTGCTCGTAGAAGTCCTTGCTCTTCTGATAGGTGTCGACGGCGCTCTGGATGAGTCGCTGCGTCTGCACGGTCGTGGGGCTGTTGCGGATCTCGATCCCGGCGGCCTCCTCGGGCACCGGGAAGCCCGCCATGAAGGTCTCGAGCGGTTCCCACTCGCCCTGCGCCTTCTGCGTGTCCTCGTCGGAGGACCAGGGCTGCCACAGCAGCAACGGCACCGCCAGCAGGAGTACGCCGCCGGCCACCCCCTTCCGGGTCCGCACCCCGCGGAAGAGCTGGCCGCGCCGGTGCGGGCCGAGCAGCCACCACGTCGCCAGCGGGACGATGCCGAGACCGGCGCCGCGCAGGGCGGCCGAGATCGCCATGTCCCGCACGGCGTCGGCCACCTTGGCGATCTGCGACTCCGGCTCGCTGGCGATGAACGCGTAGCGGGCGAAGAGCTCCTCGACCGAGTCGCTCTCGGTCTTGCCCAGCAGCAGGCTGACACCGAGCGGTCCGCCCGTCGCTCGCCGGACGTCGGGCAGGAGCGGACCCGTCTGCACCGAGACGTATCCGTCGAACGTCGGAGTGACCACCGCGTCGTGGCTCGCCACGACGACGGTGCGGTCGTCGCCGAGGAAGAACGCCAGCCCGGACGTGACCCCGACGGTGAGGCACACCGCCGTGAGGACGAGTCCGATCAGGACCCGCCGTGATCTAGCTCCGAGCCTGCGCAATCGCATACAGCGTCACCGACGCTGCGACTCCGGCGTTGAGCGACTCGAGCTGGTTGCTCATCGGGATCGAGACGAGCGTGTCGCAGGTCTCCGCGACGAGGCGGCCCAGACCCTTGCCCTCGGAGCCGACCACGATCACGAGCGGTCCGGTGGCGAGGCCGTCGGCCGCCACCAGCTCGGGCAGCGAGATGTCGCCGTCGGCCGACAGACCGACGACCATGCAGCCGGCGTTCTGGAGGGCCTTGAGCTGACGGACGAGGTTGACCGTCTGGGCGATCGGGATGCGAGCGGCCGCGCCGGCGCTGGACTTCCACGCGGCGGCGGTCATGCCCGCGGCGCGACGCTCGGGGATGAGCACGCCGTGGGCACCGAAGCCGGACGCCGAGCGCACGACGGCGCCGAGGTTGCGCGGGTCGGTGACCGAGTCGAGCGCCACGATCAGTGCCTTCTCACCGGCCTCCGCAGCGCGAACGAGGAGGTCGTCGGCGTGGGCGTACTCGTAGGACGGCAGCCGGGCGGCGAGGCCCTGGTGCACCGCTCCGCCGGTCATCCGGTCGAGCTCGGCGCGCGTGACCTCGAGCAGCGGGTAGCCGTGCTCCGCAGCCATCTTGAAGGCGTCGCGCAGTCGCCCGTCGCGCTCGGCTCCCTCGGCGACGTACACGCCGGTCACCGGGATGCCGGCCGTCAGCACCTCGACGACGGAGTTGCGGCCGGCGACCCACTCGGCCTCGGTCGACTTCGCGGAACGACGCGGGGGACGCTTGGTCTCGGTGCGCTCGGAGCGCTTCGAGTCCTTGTGGGCCTTGTGATAGGGCCGGTCCTTGGCCGCGGGCGTGGGGCCCTTGCCCTCGAGGCCGCGCCGAACGCGTCCGCCGGAGCCGACGGTGGCGCCCTTGCCGCTCTTCTTGATGGCGCCCTTGCGCTGACTGTTGCCTGGCATTAATGCTCCACTTCGGCCCGGAGGGCGTGTCTTCGATCTCGATGCCGGCCGCCTTGATGCGGTCGCGAATCGCGTCCGCCCGGGCCCAGTCCTTGTCGGCCCGCGCGGTGGCGCGGTCCTCGAGCAGTGCGGTGATGAGTACGTCGACCGCGCCGCGCAGCTTCTCGTCGTCGGCGCCGGCCGTGGTGCCCCAGGCCGGGTCGGCCGGGTCGAGGCCGAGCACGGCGAGCATGGCGCGCACCTGAGCGGCGATGCCGGCCACGGCCGAGTCATCGGCGGCCAGGGCGCTGTTGCCCTCGCGGACGTGCTCGTGGATCACGGCCACCGCCGCGGGCGTGCCGAGGTCCTCGTCCATGGCCGCGACGAAGGCGTCGGGCAGGTCCTTGGAATCGAGGTGGCCCTGGCGGGCCTGCTCAACCAGCGGAACCGCGGTCGAGCCGGCACGCTCGAGGAACGACTCGATCCGCCGGAAGCCCACGGCTGCCTCGTCGAGCGCCTCGAACGAGAACTCGACGTGCGAGCGGTAGTGGGCGGAGACCATGTAGAACCGCAGCTCGATGCCGCGCACGCGCTTGAGCACCTCGGGCACGAGCAGCGAGTTGCCGAGCGACTTGCTCATCTTCTCGCCGGCGGTCGTGATCCAGGCGTTGTGCAGCCAGTAGGACGCGAACGGCATCCCGGCCGCGCGCGACTGGGCCTGCTCGTTCTCGTGGTGCGGGAAGCGCAGGTCGACGCCACCGCCGTGGATGTCGAAGGCAGGGCCGAGGTACTTCGACGCCATCGCGGAGCACTCGATGTGCCAGCCGGGACGGCCCGGACCCCATGGCGCGGGCCAGGCGGCCGACTCGGGCTCGGACTTCTTGGCGCCCTTCCACAGCGCGAAGTCGCGCGGGTCGCGCTTGCCACGCGGATCGGCGTCGGTCGCGGGCTCCATGTCGTCGAGGCCCTGACGCGTCAGCTCGCCGTAGGCCGGCCACGAGCGCACGTCGAAGTAGACGTCCCCGGAGCCGTCCTCGCCGACGTAGGCGTGGCCGCGCGCGATGAGCGTCTGGATCAGCTCGATCATCTCGGGGATGGTGCCGGTCGCGCCGGGTTCGTACGTCGGCGGCAGCACGTTGATGGAGGCGAGCGCGGTCGTCAGCTCGGCGTGCATCGCGTAGGCGAGGTTGTACCAGGGCCGGTCCTGCTCGGCGGCCTTGGCGAGGATCTTGTCGTCGATGTCCGTGACGTTGCGGATGAAGTGGACGGCATACCCGCTCGCCATCAGCCAGCGGCGGAGCACGTCGAAGTTGACGGCCGAGCGCACGTGTCCGACGTGCGGCTCGGACTGCACGGTGAGTCCACAGACGTAGATCCCCGCCTTCCCCTCCTCGAGGGGGACGAAGTCGCGGACCTCACGGGTCGCGGTGTCGTGGAGCCTCAACCGGCTCTCCTGCTGCTGTGTCACCCGCCAAGTCTAGGGGCGCGGCGAGCCATCCCCGATTCGCCAAAACGCCCCCTCCCCGGAGATTCCGGAGGAGGGGGCGTCGAGGCTTTGCCCGAGGCTGGGCTCAGCGCGCGGTGAGCGTGGCCCTGGCCTGGCCCGTGAGCGTGTGCGCGTCGCCCTGGTAGACCACGGTCAGCTTGTACTTGCCCGCCTTCGGCAGCACCAGCTTGGTCACTGCCTTGCCGTCCTTGAGGGTCACCGTGTCGGTGACCTTCTTCTTCGAGCCGATCAGGCGAGCCACGAGCTTCACCTTGCCGGTGACGTCATAGCCGATGGCCGAGACATGCGTGACGACCTTGGTCTTCTTGCCCGCCTTGCCCTTGGCGTCCTTGACCTTCACGGTCGGCTTGGCCTTCGCAACCGTCACGGGGAAGGTGCTCTGCGAGGCGTTGTGGGTGCTCGAGCCGAGGTAGCGCACGACGAGCGTGTGCGTCCCGACCTCGAGCGCCTTGGCCGGCACCCCGATCGCGGCCGTGCCGCCCGCGAGGGTGGCTGTGCCGAGGCTGGTCGTGCCGTTCAACAGCTCGACCTGGCCCGTTGCGGCCGACGGAGCGACCGCGATCGTGACGGAGCCGGCAGCGCCGTAGGTGATCGGCGTGGTCGTGCCGCTCACCGTGGTGGCGATCGGCTGCGGCGCCGGCTTCGCTGTCACGGTCACGGTGACCGTGGAGGTGGACGCCGTCGCGTTGCCGTCACCGGCGTAGCGGACCTCGATCGACTTGTCCCCGGTGGTCGCGAACGGACCGACCGTGAGCGAGGCCTGACCGTTGACCAGCGTCGCGGTGGCCAGCTCGGTGGCACCCTGCCAGGCCGAGACCGAACCCGTCGGCACGAAGCCCGACGCGGTCACGGCTACGGCGATGGCGCTGGTGCCGCTGTCCTGGACCACCGACGCCGGCGTGGCCGTCGCGGTCGTGGCCGTGGCCGCCTTGGTGACCGTGACGGACACCGGGCCCTCGTCGGGCTCGTGGTTGGTGTCGCCGAGGTACTTCAGCGTCAACGCGTGAGCACCGACCGACAGCGACTTCGCCGCGAGGGCGATCGTCGCCGTACCACCGGAGACCGTGCCCTCGCCCAGCTTGGTCGTGCCGTCGTACAGCTGGACCATCCCGGTCGCGTCGGCCGACGCCACCGTGGCGACGACCGATCCGGCCTGGCCCCACGCGAAGTCGGCGGCCGTGCCGGTGACCGTGCTGGTGGACTTGGTGATCGTCACGACCACCGTCGAGGTCGACGGCCTGGTCGTCGCGTCGCCGCTGTAGCTGAGCGTCAGCGTGTGGTCACCGACCGACAGGCTCCTGGCGATGAAGCCGTACGTCGCCGTCCCACCCGCAGTCACAGGCACCGTGCCGAGCGTGGTCGCACCCTCGGCGAACGTCACCGTTCCGGTCGCACCGCTCGGCGTCACGGTGGCGACGACCGAGCCGGCCTGGTCGTAGGCGGCCGAGACGGCAGGTGCCGTGACGGTGCTGTCAGCGCGGCCGTCGACCGACTGGACGGGCAGCCAGGCGACGGTCCCGGAGGCACCCGACAACTTGATCCACGCGATGCCGCCAGGTGCGACGGGCATCGTGAAGGAGAGCGTCGCCGTACCTGGGGTGTCGAACGGCTGGGTCGGCAGCCCGTTGGTCACAGCCCGGTTCAGGTCGAGGTCGACGCCGTTGTAGGAGGCCGTGACGACGGTGTCGACCAGGTCACCAGCGCCCGTCATCGACAGCGAGTCGACGGGGATGACGACCGTGGCTCCGGCCGCGTGCGGACCGGCGGGAACGCGAGCCCCCACAGCGTGCTGGGCGTAGTCGACCGGCAGGGGCGAGTCGCCCTCCGACGTGTTCGCGAACTCGTCGAGGTAGTCGACCGTGGCCTGCAGGTCGGTGAACCCGGTGTCCTGGGTGTCGGTGCCCAGCGTGAAGGCCCGGAAGTTGTCACCGCCGGACGCCACGAAGCTGTTCGCCGACACGGTGTAGGTCGCCGCCGGGTCGATGGCAACCCCGTTGAGCCACATGCCCGTGATCCGGTTGCCCTCAGCCTTGGAGGAGTCCTCGGTGAAGGTGAAGCCCTTCGAGGTGCCCAGACGGAGGAACGGGCGCGACGGGATGTTGCCGTCGGGGTCGCGCTGCCACTGCTGCTCGAGGAGCAGCTTGACCTGGGCACCAGTGAGCTCGGTGGTTTCCAGAGTGTTGGCGAAGGGCTGCACGTTGGCTGCCTCGCGGTAGGTCACCGGTCCCGCGAGGTCATCGGTGCCGATGAGGTCATCGCGCAGACCGCCCGGGTTCATGACCCCGATGTCGGCGCCTGTCTTCCAGCGCTGGATCTCCGCCACGAGGTTGCCGAGCGTCGACTCGCCGCCACGGTTCTCCACGATCGGGTTTCCTGCGGTCTGCGTGTCGGTACGACGGGCCCGCTTGAACGGCCCCCCGACCTGACCGAGCTCGACCTGACCCTTGACCGCAGCCACGTCGACGGCGGCGTTCACGATCGCCAAGGTGTCGGCGTCCTCGTCGTAGTCCTTCATCGCCAGCACGTGCTGGCGGATGCCGACAAGGGTGTCGGTGCCGGTCGCGAAGTCGAACTCGAGCTGGTTGAGGTTGGCGCCGTACTGGCCAGCCGAGACGACCGGGCGGTCGATGGTGCCCGCCACGTCGACCTTGCAGTTGTACTTCAGGTGAGTATGACCGGAGACGATGGCGTCGACGTTGTCGTTGGCACCGTGGACGATCTGGCCGAACGTGGACGTCGTGTCGGTCTTGATCGTGGTGCACGACGGGCTGGGAGCGCCCTCGTGGACCAGCTCGATCACGACATCGCAGGGCACCCCGCCACAGCCGTCCACCTTGAGGGCGTCAGCGGCGTCGTTGACCTCGTTGACGATGCTGGTGATGGCCAACCCGTCGATAGCCGAAGGCGCGACCAGCGAGTCGAGATCCTCCGTCACCGCGCCGACGAAGCCGACACGGATGCCGTCGCCGCCGTTGAGGGTCGGGAAGTCCTTCCACCAGGTCGCGCCGTTGGAGTTGGCGAAGTTGCCGTCGGTCCGGTCGCTCTCGAGCGCGTAGGGGCCGGTGGGCGTGCCGAGCCGCACGTTGGCCGCGATGTAGGGCCAGTTGGCGCCACCTTCGGCATTGTCGGTGGCGTCGTACGCCGTCATGATCCGGTCCATCAGGTCGTCGTAGCCCTGGTCGAACTCGTGGTTACCGGCAGCGGAGACCTCGAGACCAGCCTCGTTCATCGCGTCGAGCGTCGGCTTGTCGTTCTGGATGAACGACTCGAACGTCGAGGCGCCGACGATGTCGCCCGCCATGGCGAAGACGGTGTTGTCGTTCTCGTCACGCAGGCCCTTCACCGCGCCGGCCATCGCGGCCGCACCGGCGGATGCACTCGCCGGGTCGTCGAGCAGGCGCCCGTGGAAGTCGTTGGACGCCAGCACCTGGACGGTGTCGACATCGGTCGGACCCGGGTTGATGGGCGCGTTGATGCCGATGATCTCGGGGTTGTGGTCCGAGGAACGGAACGGATCGGTGCCGTCGAACAGCTCCGCGACGTTGTAGTTGTGGCGGCTGTACTCGTAGTAGACCGACTCGTTGGCGTTGATCGGCCAGATCGTCTGACCGGTCACCATGGAGAGGGCGGCCGGGTTGGCGAAGACATGGTCGAGCGAACCCGCGAGGCCACCGAACGAGTAGGACGACTCGCCGTTGATCGGCTCGAGGTTGGTCCAGTCAGCGTCCTCCAGGACCCGCACCGGGTCCTCGGCGCCGTAGGCGTTGTAGTCACCGGTCATGAACACCGCAGGGATGCCCTTGTCCTCGGCCACCGACTTGGCGAATGCGTCCAGAGCGCGCGCCTGCCGGATCCGGTCGCCGTTGTAGAAGCCGGCGCCCGTGCCCGCGTCCGCGTTGTCGGTGCCGGCCACGGTGGCGAGATCGTCGGGCTCGCTCTTGGACTTGAAGTGGTTGGCAATGACGATGAAGCCGTCGTCGCGGGTGCCATCGACGTGGCGGAAGGCCTGTGCCAGCGGCTCACGGGCGTTGCGCATCGCCGGGGAGTTCACCAAGATCTGCGACCGGCCGACGGTGGTGACGACCCGCGGGTTGTAGATGTAGGCGTTTCGGATCGCGTCCTGCTCGGCGATGGTGGGCTGAGCTTCGGGACGAGGGCTCGCGACGAGGGCCCAGCGAGCCCCCAGTGCGTCATCGTCATCGTCGTGATTGGCCGCCCAGTCGGCGTTGAGCGCCGCGACGAGTCGGGTGAGCGCTGCGTCGCGGTCGGCGAAGCCGATCTTGACCGGGTTCTCGACCTCTTCGAGGCTCATCACATCGGCGGCCATGGTGTTGATGGCCGCGACTTCCTTGCCCTCTTGTCGAAGCAGGCTCACCTCGGTCGCGGCGCCACGGGGGCCGATGTCGGGCAGTGTGGAAGGCGGGTTGTTGCGGAGGTCCTTCCACGTGCAGTTGTTGGCCGTGAGGCGGTTGCCCGCGCGGTCGGTGTAATAGGTGCAGGAACGGTTGGTGCCGATCGGCGGGTTGTCGGGGAGGTTGTCCCAGTCCTGCGCAGCGTGCACGAAGTAGTTGAGCATGTTGAAAGTGGCGATCTTCACGTTGCCGCCAACCGGGTCCGGCTCGGCCGGGCGGTTCTGGGCGAAACTGATCTTGGCCTCACCCGTGCTGCCGGGAGCAACTGCCGTCTGCGGCTGCAGGCGCCACTTGCCGAAGCGGAAGTCGTAGACGAACGGCTCGTGGAAGGTCGCCAGCGCGCCGACCCGCACGACGTAGTCGGCCTTCATCCACGGGAAAGCAAGGGCCGTGTTGGCCGAGCCCGACCACGAACGGTTCGAGCCGTCGTCGAGGGTGATCATGTGCGCGTCGTTGTAGGCCTGCAGGCTGGTGAACAGCTGCGCATCGTCCACGGGGTGAGCGCGGTCGATGGGCAGGTAGAGCGGCTCGGTGGCGTTGGCCGCGAGCCCGATCTCACCGAAGTTGTTGGAGCTGGAGTTGGCCCAGGGACTGCCGTCGTAGGAGTCGCTCACCGTGAAAGGAGCGACGGGCTGGAACAGCTCACTCTCGTGTTCCTCGCGCAACGCGGCCAGTGCCGACCCCGTCGCACAGTTGGTGGTGTCGTCGCCGTTGACGACGCAGTCGGCGCCGGGAAGCGTGTCCCGGGCGATCGCTGTAGGCAGGGCCGTGATGGCGTCGATGTCGCTGGCTCGAACCACTGTGAGCGTGGTCAGGCCGAACGTCTCCGAAGCGGTGCCGGTCACCGAGACGGACGCACCGACAGCGGGAGCGGTCAGGGTTCCGCTTGCGACCCAGATGGCGTCGGACGCGCCCGGAGTCGCAGGCGTGCCGCCCGTCTGGAGGTAGAAGCCCTGCCAGTCCTCAGCCGTCTTGCCGAAGCTGGCGGTGACGACGCCCTCCGTGCGGACGGTCTGTCCGGCCAGCGGGGTGCCCGCTCCGGTTCCCTGGATGGCCGCAATGGTCGTCAGCGGCAGGGCCGGCGGCTCGTAGGCCGCACCGCGGGTCGGCGTCTGGGCGCTGAAGTCGGTGCCGTTGACGTTGGTGTCGGTGTTGTCCTGGTTGCGCTGCGCGCTCTGGGTGGCGGAACCGGCAGGAGCCGCGGTGGCGCCCTCGTGCGTGCCCGCACCCCAGCCGACGAGGTCGATCGAACTGCTGTCTTCGGTCCAGGTCAGCTGGACACTGCCGTCGGCATCGTCCAACGTGACCGGGACGACCAGGTAGGCGCCCGGCGCCAAGGTCCCGGTCAAGGCGGTGGCGGCGCCGCCCGAGACCGAGTAGGCCACCTCCGCGAGGTTGGCGTCGGCCGCCCCAGCGTTGAAGATCTCGACGAAGTCCTCGCCGAACTCACCGTCGACGACCCCGTGGGTGAAGACCTCGGAGATCACGACCGGGGGTTTGACCGGCTCGGGGAAACGATTGGTCGAGTTCTTGGGGGTCGGGGCACCCGTGGCGAAGTCCACGCTGTTGTCGTTGCTGTCCTCGCCCGGGTCGGGCACGCGAGCACTGGAGGTGGCATTGGCGACGCCTGGTGCCGTGGCGCCTTCGAAGGCATTGGCACTCACACCGAGGAAGTCGATGATGTTGGGCGTCGCGGAATTGTTCCCACCGGGAGGCGTCAAAGCGGTCGTGCTGTTGGCCAGCCAGACCTGAAAGGCCGTGCCGGACATGGCGATCGTGCCGGTAGCGTCCGGCGTTGGCAGCAGAGGCTGGGCTCCCGCCCCTGCCGCCTCTTGGACCAGGTAGTAGCCGTGTGCAGGCACCGAGCCGGTCAGCAGGGTGACCGCGCCGGCGCCAGCCCCGTTGTTGCTGCGGTACTGCACGGACATGCCCGCGACGCTGATGGGGGCATCGGTCGGATTGAACAGCTCGATGAAGTCGTTCTTGTAGACGGCTCCAGCATTGCCGCCGCCGCCGTACGCCTCGCTGATCACCAGGTGATTAGCCTGGGCCGCCTGCGCGGGAGCCGCGACGCCGAGCGCCAGCGGCGTGGCGAGGACGGCGAGGACAGTGGCAAGGATGGTGGGGCGAGCGCCCCGGGCGCGACGGGGCGCAGTCAACAACGACACAGGAGGAGGACCTTCGGCTCGGAGGGCCGAGGACACCTGCTTCGACCGGCGCTCACCGTAAACCGCGACAGACCATCCCGTCCGCCGGATCAGTACACAATTTGGCGTACGAAAGACAAAGTTTTCGAGACGGTCCCGATTCGCGTCCGAGCACCCGGCCCGTGTGTGACTCGTGGGACAGATGGGGCGTCCTCGGGTTACCGTCTCCGGGTGGTACGTCGCCTTGCACTCGCGCCCGTCGGCGCTCTCGTCGCTTCCCTGCTGGCCGTCGGCATCGGCCCGGTGCACGCGGCGGACGGCCCGGAGCGCCGAGCAACGTCCAGCATCGCCAACGCCTCGTGGTCGACCGGCGCCCAGTGGCGCTCGGGTGAGCTCAAGGGCGTCCGCGTCCAGGCAGGCTCACTCGTGCCCAAGAAGCCGAGGACCGGCAAGCTCGGCGGCCGCGCCTACCAGGTCGGCAGCTGGACGTCGCCGTGGTCGGTGCCCGGCTTCGCCCTCACCCAGCTGATCCCGACGTGGGAGGCCGTCACGGAGGGCGACTCGGTGGTCAAGGTGCAGGTCCGCGGCCAGGCCGCCGACGGCACCCTCTCGAGCTGGGACTCGATGGCCGAGTGGACCCTCGACAACCCCAGCCGGCAACGCCGGTCCCTCGGCAGCCAGCCCGACGACCTGGCCCGGGTCAGCGTCGACACCTGGCAGGCCACGACGACGCTCACGCAGTGGCAGGTGCGGGTGAGCCTCTACCGCAACGCGACCACCAAGCCGGTCGTGCGCCTGGACCGCGTGGGCGCGATGGCCAGTGCACTGGTCCCCCGCGGCAGCACCCCGACGTCGACTCCCGGCTCCGCGGCCGGGTCGGTGCTCGACGTACCCACCTTCTCCCAGATGACGCACTCCGGTCACTACCCGCAGTGGGGCGGTGGCGGCGAGGCCTGGTGCTCACCGACGTCGACCGCCATGGTGCTGGCCTACTACGGCCTGCAGCCCGGGCCCTTCGCCGACGTCACGGCCGGCCACGCGGACCCGCAGGTCGACCACACCGCGCGCCTCGTCTACGACCACTCCTACGACGGCACCGGCAACTGGGCGTTCAACACCGCCTACGCCAGCACCCTGACCGCGGGCGATGCCTACGTCACCCGCCTGCCGGACCTGCGTGCCGCCGAGGACTTCATCGTGGCCGGTGTGCCGCTGGTCGCCTCCATCGCCTTCGGGCGCAACCAGCTGACGGGGGCGCCGATCTCGGCCAGCAACGGGCACCTGCTGGTGATCGTCGGGTTCGAGGCCGACGGCGACGTCGTCGTCAACGATCCGGCGGGCGCCGGCAACACCGCCGTACGCCGGGTCTATGACCGCGACCAGTTCGAGGACATCTGGATCAACGCCAGCGGCGGCGTGGTCTACGTGATCAATCGCTGACCTGCGACTGGCTAGGTTTGGCCCATGAGCACTGCATTGGTCCTGGGCGGCGGCGGCATCACCGGCATCGCGTGGGAGCTGGGCATCCTGGCCGGGCTCGCCGAGGCGGGGATCGACCTGACCGACGCGGATCGCGTGATCGGCACGTCCGCCGGTTCCGTCGTCGGCGTGCAGATCACGAGCGGTACGTCGATCGCCGATCTCTACGACGGACAGCTCGAGCCGGCCGATGCCGAGCTGGGCGGACGACTCTCGCGACTCGCCCTGCTCAAGATGGTGCCGCCCTACGTCCTGCCCGGCGACGGCCGCACCAAGCTGGCCCGCGTCGGCAAGCTGGCCCTGAAGGCCCACGAGCCCGGCAGTGTCGACCGGGAGGGCGTGATCCGCTCCCGGATCAACACGCAGGACTGGCCAGACCGTGACCTGAGGATCACCGCGGTCGAGGTGGAGAGCGGAGAGTTCACGGTCTTCACCCGGGACAGCGGTGTCGACGTCGTCAGCGCGGTCGCGGCGAGCTGCGCGGTGCCGACCGTGTGGCCGCCGGTCGCGATCGGCGGCAAGCACTACATCGACGGCGGGATGCGCTCGACCGCCAACGTCGACCTCGCTGCCGGCGCCGAGCGGGTGGTCGTCCTCGCGCCACTGCCGCAGGCGCTGAGCAAGAAGACGTCGATCCGCGCACAGCTGGAGAAGGTCGCCCCCAGCCGGTGGAGCGTCATCACCCCCGACCCCGAAGCGCTGGCGGCGTTCGGCAAGAACCTGCTCGACCCGGCCAAACGGGCCGATGGGGCACGCGCCGGGATGCGCCAGTCGGCCGACATCGTCGACGAGGTGCGGCACGTCTGGTCGGACTAGGAGCCTGCTAGGTCGTGGCGCGGACCTGGATCGTGTGCCAGCCGGTGGCGCCGTCGGGCACCACGTCGCGGCGCACGCTCGTCTGCTCGAGCCCGTTCTTGTCGGTCGCCCGCACCCGCAGCTCGTGGTCGCCCTCGTCGAGTGACACCGTCAGCGCCCACTGCACCCAGGAGTCATCGGTGGGCGTCCGTCCCAGCTCGGCCGGCTGCCACTCCCCGCCGTCGACGGCGACGTCCACCGAGGCGATTCCGGTGTGCTGTGCCCACGCGAAGACCGCCGACGTTGACCTCGCCGACGCTCACGTCATTCCCGGAGCGGGGTACGTCGATCCGCGACGCGATCTTGACCGGACCCTGCTCCGACCAACCGCGCTCGGTCCAGAACGCCGCCACCTCGGAGAAGCGGGTGACCTCGTAGTCGACGACCCACTTGGTGGCCGAGACGTAGCCGTAGAGCCCGGGCACGATCGTGCGCACCGGGAAGCCGTGCTCGATCGGCAGCGGCTTGCCGTTCATCGCGACGGCCAGCATCGCGTTGCGGTCGTCGGTCAGCGCGGAGAGCGGGGTCGCGCAGTTCCAGCCGTCCTCGGAGGTCTGGAGGATGCAGTCGGCCGTGGGGTCGAGGCCGACCTCCTCGAGGAGATCGGCGACGCGGATGCCGCTCCACCAGGCGTTGCCGATCAGGTCTCCCCCGACCTCGTTGCTGACGCAGCCGAGGGTGATCCACGACTCGGTGAGCTGGCGCGAGACCAGGTCGTTGTAGGTCAGCGTGAGCTCGCGGTCGACGAGGCCGTGGATGCGCAGGGTCCAGTCCTTCGGCTCGATCGCCGGCACCGAGATGGCCGTGTGGATCAGGTAGAAGTCGTCGTTGGGCGTCTGCCACGGGGAGACGTCCTCGAGGCCGAGGGTCGTGTTGGCCGGTGGCAGCGGCCGCGTCACCCCGTCGAGTCGGAGCAGCCGCCGACTCTCGGCGACGTGCCGGCGACCGCGACCCACGACCCGGCCGGCGCCCGCGATCCCGATCGCGGCGAGCCCGAAGACGCCCGCGACCATCATGAACACCCGCCGCTCACGCGACTCGAGCTCCGGGTGGTGACGCTCGGCGATCAGCGGTCCCGCCAGCGCCGACAGCACGGCGAGCCAGGTCACGAAGCCGACCATCACGGGGAGGACGTCGACCACGCTGGCGCCCGGCTGCACCAGGACGGCGGCACCGCCGAGGGTGGCCAGGACCAGCCACACGAGCATCGGCTTGAAGACGCTGTGTCGCGCGAGCGTGCCCGCGAGGCCGCCCATCGCGATCAGGAACACGATGATGCCGATGATGAGGAGCGGCTTGTCCAGCTGGCCGACGAACCTGATGAGTCGTTCGGCGACCGGCCCGGGCGTGATGCGGATGATCAGCTCGGCGACCGCGACGACCGGCGACTCGCGGATCGTGAGCGCCATGGCCGCGGCATAGCTCGTGGCGAGTCCCACGAGCATCGTCACGACTCCGGCCGCCGCCCAGCGACCTCGACTCTCCTCCACCTGTCCATCATTGCCGATGACCCGGCATGATCGGCGCGTGAGCCTCCCCCGCATCGGCATCGGCACCGACGTCCACCGCCTCGTCCCGGGCGTTCCGCTCCATCTCGCGGGCCTGGCCTGGCCGGGCGAGCCGCAGGGGCTCGAGGGTCATTCGGACGCCGACGTCGCCGCCCACGCTGCGTGCGATGCCTTGTTCTCGGCCGCCGGGATCGGCGACCTCGGCTCCCACTTCGGCACCAGCGAACCCGAGTGGGCAGGCGCCTCCGGGGCCACGCTCCTCGCCGAGGCGGCGCGTCGCGTGCGCGCGGCCGGCTTCGAGATCGGCAACGTCGCCATCCAGGTGATCGGCAATGCTCCCCGGCTCGGCCCGCGCCGTACCGAAGCCGAAGACGCGCTCTCCGCCGCCGTCGGCGCCCCAGTCTCGGTCAGCGCGACCACCACCGACGGGCTCGGCCTCACCGGGCGCGGTGAGGGCGTCGCCGCGATCGCGACCGCGCTCGTGGTGGCGACCGGCTAGCTCGCGACGGCCAGCCGATAGCCGCGCTTGACGACGGTCTGCACGACCTGGTGCCCAGCGCGGCCCGCAGTCGAGCGACCGCCATCTCGACGGCGTGCTCGGAGCCGGCGGTGCCGCTGGGCAGCGCGGCAAGCAGGGCGCCGCGGGAGACGACGTGGCCGGGGTTGACGACGAGCGCCTGGAGCACGGCGAGGGGCGCGGGCGAGAGCCGGACCTCGGTCCCGTCGAGCAGCACCATGTCGCCGTGGAGCAGCAGCCGTGGCCGGCGGCCAGGTCGATCGGCAGCCCGTCGCGGCGGGAGGGCAGCTCGGTCTCCAGCAGCTTGATCATCGCGGCCAGCCGCGACCGCTCGGGCGTGATCGTCGGCACGCCCCACATCTCGAAGGCGGCGGCCGTGACGGGCCCGACGCAGGTCGCGATGACGTCGGCCTGGAAGGCGGCGACGACCTCGTCGCGGCGACCGGTGAGGCCGCGACGGACATCAGCGCCGCGACCGCGGGCGCGGACGTGAAGGTGACGGCGTCGAGCTTCCGCTCGGCGATCAGGTCGACCATCCGGAACATCGGCTCGGGGTCTTCGGCGCTCGATCACGCGATAGACCGTCACGACGTCGACGCGCGCGCCCTGGCGCTGCAGCGCGTGGGCGACCATCGACAGCGACTGACCGTGCTCCTGTACGACGATGCGCAGGCCGGTGAGGTCACGCCCGCGCAGGTGGCGAGCACGTCCTCGAAGCACTCCGAGTCGCGGAGCCCAGAGCTCGCGGATGCCGCGCCTGCGCAGGGCCCCGACGCTCTTCGGGCCGCGGGCGAGCACCTCGGCGGCGCTGATCGCGGTGACAAGCCGGTCGTGCAGCCCCCAGCGCCTCGGTCGCGTCGAACCACGTCCGCATGCCGATGCCGGTGGTGGCGACGAAGATGTCGATCGGCTCGGCGATGACGGCCTCCGTCGCCGCGCGCAGCTCGGCATCGTCGACCTGGTTGGGGTCGCTGGAGAGCACCGGCGCCCAGTCGACCTTGCGCCGCGGCGCTCGAGAAGCGCGATCTGCTCCTCGACCTTGCGGGCGGCGGTCACCCCGATCCGATAGCCGTCGAGCGGGGGTCGGTCGCCGGTCATGCCACCGTCACGCCGCCGGCCACCGATGTGCGACCGAGCCGCGCCTCGATCAGCGACCTCGTAGCGACGGGACGCTGCGTGCTCGTCGTCGAGGCACGGCCGGTCCGCAGGTCGAAGGCGTGCTTGTGCATGCGGGCTCGCGACGAACGGGACGCCCTCGCGGGTGCCGACGATGCCGCGCGCCAGCACCGACGCCTTGGCGAACGGGGTCGATGGTTGCCGAGCGCGTAGACTCGCCGTCGTGGGTGCGGAAGATCGCGACCGCCTGGCCGTGCGACCAGCGGCGGCGACGCCCCGCTCGATCTCCAGGTCGTCCACGGGACACACGGCTTCTCCCAGGTGCGGTCGCCGGCCGGGTCATCGGACGCGCCTCCGATGTTCGAGCACCGTCGTCGACCGGAGCACCGACGGGGATGGTCGTCGCCGAGCAGCACCGGCTCGTCCGGAACCGCCGGGCCGGATCTGGCCGCGCTCCTCGGTGAAGGAGATGCTCGGGTCGGGCGTGTCCGGGGCGTTGACGAAGGAGACGAACCGGCCGAGCTTCTCCGGGTCCTCCAGCGTGGCCTGCCACTCGTCGAAGTAGCCGCCGACGTGCCTGGCCATCTCCGCCTCCAGCTCTGCGCCGAGCCCGAGCGAGTCGTCGACGACGACTTCGCGGACCCGGCTCGAGCCCGCCGTCGAGCGAGTCGATCCAGCCGGCCGTGCGCTGCAGCCGGTCGGCCGTGCGGATGTAGTACATGAGGAAGCGGTCGAGGTAGGCGATCAGCGTCTCGGTGTCGAGGTCGCCGGCGAGCAGGCTGGGCATGGGCCGGTACGGCGCCGCCGTTTCCGCCGACGTAGAGGTTCCAGCCCTTCTCGGTGGCGATGACGCCGAAGTCCTTGCCCCTCGCCTCGGCACACTCGCGGGCGCACCCGCTGACACCGCCCTTCAGCTTGTGCGGGCTGCGCAGCCCGCGGTAGCGCAGCTCGAGCGCGATCGCGAGCCCGACGCAGTCCTGCACGCCGAAGCGGCACCAGGTCGAGCCGACGCACGACTTCACGGTGCGCAGCGACTTGCCGTAGGCGTGGCCGGACTCGAAGCCGGCGTCCACGAGCCGGCGCCAGATCGCGGGCAGCTCCTCCATCCGGGCGCCGAACAGGTCGATCCGCTGGCCGCCGGTGATCTTGGTGTAGAGGTTGAAGTCGCGCGCGACCTCGCCGATCACGATCAGCTTGTCCGGCGTGATCTCGCCGCCGGGGATGCGCGGGACGACCGAGTAGGTGCCGTTGCGCTGGATGTTGGCGAGGTAGGCGTCGTTGGTGTCCTGCAAGCTGCCGGTGCTCGCGGTCCAGCACGTGCCCGTTGAACTGGCTGGCCAGGATGCGCGCGATCGCCGGCTTGCAGATGTCGCAGCCGCGGCCGGTGCCGTGCGACTCGACGATGTCGTCGAACCGCTTGTAGCCGTGCACCGCCACCACGTCGAAGAGCTCCTGCCGGCTGAGGCGGAAGTGCTCGCAGAGGCCCTCGTCGACGACCTTGCCGACGCTCTCGAAGTGCTCCTCGATGATGTTCTTGACGACGCTGACGCAGCTGCCGCAGGTGCTGCCGGCGCGGGTGCACTTCTTGACGTCCGCGACCGTCTCGCACCCCTCCTCGCTGACGCGCGTGCTTGATCTGGCCCTTCGTCGACGTCGTTGCACGAGCAGACCTGCGCCTCGTCGGGCATGCCGAGCTGCACGCGGCGCCCCGGCTCGCGGGCAGGATCAGCTCCTCCGGGTTGGCCGGGAGCGCGATGCCGCTGGCGACGAGCGGGCGGAGGACGCCGTACGCCGATGCGTCGCCGACGAGGATGCCGCCCAGCAACCGGGTGCCGTCCTCGCTGATGACGAGCTTCTTGTAGACGCCCGCGACGGCGTCGGAGTAGACGAGCTCGAGCGCGCCGTCGGTGGCCGCGAACGCGTCGCCGAAGCTCGCGACGTCGACGCCGAGCAGCTTGAGCTTGGTGGACATGTCGGCGCCGGTGAAGGTGCCCGGTCCGTCGAGGAGCGCGTCGACGACGACCTCGGCCATCGCGTAGCCGGGGGCGACCAGGCCGTACATCTTGCCGCCGGGAGCCGCGCACTCGCCGATGGCGAAGATCTGGGCGTCGGAGGTGCGGCACTGCTCGTCGACCAGCGATGCCGCCGCGCTCGGCGACGGCGAGGTCGCACTCGCGGGCCAGCGCGTCGCGGGGCCGGATGCCGGCGGAGAAGACGACGACCTGGGCGTCGATGGTCGACGTCTCGTGGCCCTCCTCGGTGCCGGCCGGCCGGAGCCGCAGCCCGGCCACGGAGTCGTCACCGGTGATGGCCTCGGTCAGCACGCCGGCATGCACGCTGACTCCGAGCTTCTCGATGTGGCGCACGAGCGTCGAGCCGCCGGCGCCGTCGAGCTGCACCGGCATCAGTCGCGGCGCCATCTCCACGACGTGGGTCTGGAGCCCGAGCTGGACGAGCGCGTTGGCCGCCTCCAGGCCGAGCAGCCCGCCGCCGATCACGATGCCGCTGGTCGCGCCCTGGCTGGCCGTGCGGATCGCCTCGAGGTCCTCGATGGTGCGGTAGACGAAGCAGCCGTCCTTCTCACGCCCCTCGACGGGCGGCACGAACGGTGCCGCGCCGGTCGCCAGCACGACGGCGTCGTAGTGGATGGTGTGGACGGCGCCGGGGTTGGTCAGCGGCTCCGCCGTGGCCCGCGGTGCGGGCGAGACATAGGTGATGACGCGACCGACCCGGTCGATCGCGGTGACGGCGGCGTCGAGGACGAGGCGCACCCGCGGGTCGGCGTACTCCCCCTCCGGCAGCAGCGACAGCTCGTGCGCGCTGTCGGCGGCGAAGAAGCTCGTCAGCGCGACCCGGTCGTAGGCGGCCCGCGGCTCCTCACCCAGCACCACGATGTCGTGGGTCTCCGTGAGCCCGCGCTCGATGGCCGCCTGGACGAAACGGTGGCCGACCATGCCGTGGCCGACAACAACGAGAGTGGGGCGCAGGTGCGTCATGCAGTGACGGTAGGAAACCGATGTGTTGTCCGGTGTTTCCTCATGTTTCGGGGAGGAAAACCCTCACTCACTTCCCTCACAGATCACGGCAGCAACAGCGCGGAGTCCCCGAACTCGTGCCACAGGTAGCCGTGCGCCACGGCCTCGTCGTACGCCGCCTGCGTGAGCGCGCGTCCGGCGACGGCCTCGACGAGGAGCAGGTGAGAGGCGTGCGGGTCGTGCCAGCCGGTGATCAGGCCGTCGACCACCTCCGGGGGCGCGCCCGGGGTGATGACGCGGTGGGTCCAGCCGGCCTGGGCGACGACGGCCCCTTCGCAGACTGCAGACTCGATGGCCCGGGTGGCGGTGGTGCCGACGGCGATCACGCGACCGCCGCCAGCTCGCGCGGCGTTGATCTGCCTCGCGCTGGCTTCCGGGACTTCGAACCACTCCGGCCCGGGCGCCTCGCCGGCCTCCTGCGAGGAGAAGCCGGTGTGCAGGGTGACCGGTGCGAACGCGATGCCGCGTGAGACCAGCGACGTCACCAGCTCCTCGGTGAAGGGCCGCCCGGCCGACGCCATCTCGGCGCTTCCGGGCCGCGTGCCGAAGACGGTCTGGTAGGCGTCGAGGGGGTAGCGCCGGTCGAGGTAGCCGTACGCGATCGGGCGGCCTCCGCGAGCCAGGGCGGCGTCGAGGTCGCCCCGCACACGGGCCCGCCACAACCTGTTGCCCTTGCCCGTCGGTGACGAGTCCGCACCGGTCGGCCACGGCTCGGCCAGGGTCACGAGCACGTCGCCGACCCGGACCACGTCCCCGGGCCACGCATCCAGCACGGCACGGGCCGCGTCGGGGGCAGAGCGCAGCTCGACCACCCGGTCTCCCTCGTCGAGCAGGGCTGCCAGGTGCAGCACCACGTCGGCGCCGTGCAGGGTCCCGTCGATCTCGCCGGCGACCGTGGCGGAGTTGTTGACGACGAGCACGTCCCCGACCCGCAGGTGCTGGGGCAGGTCCTGGAACCTCGCATGGGTGATGCCGTCGCCCGTCCCCACCAGGAGCCGCACCTCGTCGCGGGCCAGCCCGCGCCACTCGGCCGGTCTCGGCGCGAACGCGGAGGCCTCGAAGTGGACGCCCGGCGCCTCGCTGAGCGTGGTCATCAGAAGTCACCAGCCTGGTAGCGCCCGGACTCGGGCCGCTGGTCGAGCAGGCGGAGCAGGTGCGGCACCACCGTCTCCGGCAGTGGCCGGTCCGAGATGTCCTCGCCCGGGAACGCGTCCTGGTGCATCTGGGTGCGCATGTCCCCGGGGTCCACGGCGTACGCCGCAACGCCGGTCTCGGCACCGTAGGTGAGAGTGACATGGTCGAGAGCGGCCTTGCTGGCGCCGTACAGGCCCCAGGTCTCGTAGTGGTTGACGGCCGCGTCGGAGCTGATGGAGAGCAGGATCGACTCTCCCGGGCGCAGCCACGGCATCAGCTCGCCGGTCAGCACCAGCGGGGCGCCGATGTTGGTCCGCCACACCTCCTGCAGGTCGGCGATGGTCACCTCCGTGAGCGGCCGCATGGGCAGCGGGCCGAGGGTGCTGGCGTTGTGGACCAGCAGGTCGAGGCGGCCGTGCTCCCACACCGCGTTGACGAGCGCGGAGCGGTGATCCGCGTCGGTGAGGTCGCCGACGAGGGCGGTGACGTTGGCCGGGAGCTCCGCCTCCTTGATGCGGCCCTCGTGCCGCCCGTCCGTGATGACGTGCCAGCCGTCGGCTGCCAGCGCCCTGGTCAGTGCGAGCCCCAGGCCCGCGGTTCCTCCGGTGACGAGTGCCACCCGCGCTTGTGTCTTTGTGGTCATGGAGCAATCATTCAAGTTAAAGTGAACTTGAGTTCAAGGGGAGATCATGGACAAGCGTGATGTGCTGCCGATCGGCGAGATCGTCGAGCGCAGCGGGTTCGCCGCATCGGCCCTGCGCTTCTACGAGTCCGAGGGCCTGATCGAGGCCACTCGGTCGGGCGGTGGGCAGCGGCGCTTCGAGCGCAGCGTGCTCCGTCGGCTCGCCTTCATCCGGGCGGCGTCCAACGTCGGCCTGACCCTCGAGGAGATCAAGGCCGAGCTCGCCCGCCTGCCCGCCAACCGGACGCCCAACAAGGCCGACTGGCACAGGATCTCCCAGCACTGGCGGGCCCGGCTGGACGAGCAGATCGCGGCCCTCGAGCGGCTGAAGACCGGCCTCGACTCGTGCATCGGCTGCGGCTGCCTGAGCCTCCAGCGCTGCGCCTTCTCCAACCCCGGCGACTACGTCGCCAAGACCGAGTACGCGCCCGGCGCCGCGCTCCTTCCCGACTCGCTGCGGAAGCCGCACCCGACCCGGCGCTAGCCCGCCCAGTCGGCGCAAACCACCCGCCCAGTCGGCGCAAACCACCCGCCAGTCGGCGTCAACCACCCGGCGAGTCGGCCCCGTTGGATGCCGACTCGCGTGGGTCTTAAGCGCCGGCTCGCGCAACCGTTGGCGCCGACTCGGCACTAGGAGACGGCGACGGGCGCGGGCGACGTATCGCCGAGCAGTCGGCGTACGACCGACTCGCAGCCTCCGCACCCGGTGGTCGCCCGCGTCGACTCGCGGCACGCGTCGAAGCTCGAGCACGCGCGGATCGCGCCGGCGGAGACGCCGGCGCACGCGCACACCTCGGCGTCGTCGGGCAGCGCGACCGGCTCGGCCGCCGCCTCTCCGAGGAGCAGCTGACCCGGTTCGTCGGGACCGAGCACGGTCCCTCGGTCGTAGAGCTGGGTGATCAGTCCGACCCGGGACAGGTCGCCCACGAGGGCCGCGGCCACGATCACCCCGCCCTCGATCACCAGCCGGCGGTGCGAGCCGGCGATCGGGTTGGTCATCTCGACGATCTCGCCGGTGGCCCGCTCGGGGTCGCCCAACACCGCGACTTCCAGGTCGGTCGCGCGCAGCCGCGCGACGCTGCGTGAGCCGTCGTAGCGGGTGGGGCCACCGGTGAGGACGTCGGCCAGGACGCCCGCCTGTTCCCAGGCCGGCGGCACGAAGCCGGTGATGCGACGCCGGTGCTCGGCGCAGTCGCCGATCGCGTGGATGCGGTCGTCGGTGACCGAGCGCAGGGAGGAGTCGACGACGACCCCTCGCCGTACCATCAGGCCGGCTCGCCGGGCGAGCGCCGTCGACGGCCTGCCGCCTGCCGTCAGGACGACCAGGTCGGCGCTCAGCTCGTAGCCGTTGTCGAGGCGCACGCCGTCGTCGGTCATCCGGATCGCCCGCGCACCGGTGTAGACCTCGGTGCCCAGACGGCGCAGGTCGCGTGCGAGGACGCGACCGCCGGGCTCACCGAGCTGGGAGGCCAACAGATGCTCTGCGCCCTCCACGATCTCCGTGTGCAGACCACGGATCGACAGCGCCCGCGCGACCTGGAGGCCGAGCAGTCCCCCGCCGACGACGACTGCGCGCGCACCGGGAGCCGCCGCCTCGTCGAGCCCTCGGCAGTCGGCCAGCGACCGGAAGGCATGCACCTTCGGATGCAGGGACCCGTCGAACCGCACCAGGCCCCGGATCGGCGGCAGCGTCGGGATCGAGCCGGTCGCCAGCACCATCCGGTCGAAGCCGATCCGCGTCCCGTCGACGAGCATCACCTCACCGGCCTCGCGATCGACCTCGAGCACCCGCGCACCGAGGCGCAGGTCAACCCCGCGATCGGCGAACCAGGCGGCAGAGCGCAACGTGATCGCGTCGACGCTGTGGGTGCCTTCGAGCACGGCGGACAGCAGGATCCGGTTGTACGGCGCCTGCTGCTCGTCCGCCAGGACGGTCACCGAACCGGCGTACGACCGAGAGACCAGCTCCTCCACGAACCGCACCGCGGCCATGCCGCCGCCGATCACGACGAGGCGCTCCGTCACGGGGTGGTCACCGCCGCGGCACACACCTTGAACTCGGGCATCCGCGAGGCGGGGTCGAGCGCGTCGTTGGTCAGGCGGTTGGCGCCGACCCAGTGGAACGGCACGAAGATCGTGTCCGGCCGGATGGTCGCGACCACCCGCGCGGGCGCGCTCATCGATCCGCGCCGGGTCGCGATGGTGACCGGTTCGCCATCGACGGCGCCGATCCGGCCGGCCAGCATCGGGTGCAGCTCGACGAAGGGCCCGGTGTCGGGAAGGTCGCGCACCCGACGAGTCTGCGCTCCGGACTGGTACTGCGCGAGCACCCGCCCGGTCGTGAGATGGACGGGGTAGTCGCCGTCCGGCACCTCGGCCGGCCCACGGTGCTCGACCGCGTGGAAGCGCGCGCGGCCGTCGGGGTGGCCGAAGGAGTCGAGGAAGATTCTCGGAGTGCCGGGATGAGAAGGCGTCGGGCACGGCCAGAAGACGCCGTGCTCGTCACGGATCCGGTCGTAGGTGATGCCGGCGTAGTCGGCCTTGCCCCCGGCCGATGCCCGGCCGAGCTCCTCGAAGATCTCCTCGGGGTCGGTGGCGAACGGGATCGGGAGCCCAGGCGCGACGCCAGGCCCGAGATCACGTCGAGGTCGGACCACACGCCTGTCGGGGGCGAGACCGCCCGCTGCCGCAGGATCACCCGCCCCTCGAGGTTGGTCATCGTGCCGGTCTCCTCGGCCCACTGCGTCACGGGTAGCACGACGTCCGCGATCGCCGCCGTCTCCGAGAGCACGATGTCGGCGACGACGAGGAGGTCGAGCGCCTCGAGGCGGGACGTCACGTGCGTCGCGTTGGGCGCCGACACCACGATGTTGGACCCGAAGACGAGCAGGGCCGAAGGCCCGGCTTCTGTCCCCAGCGCATCCAGCAGCTCGTACGCCGAACGCCCCTTGCCGGGCAGAGACTCGGGAGGGACGCCCCACACCCCCGCCACGTGTGACCGCGCGGCCGGGTCGTCGATCATCCGGTAGCCGGGCAGCTGGTCGGACTTCTGGCCGTGCTCGCGCCCGCCCTGGCCATTGCCCTGCCCGGTCAGGCAGCCGTAGCCGGCTCCGGGCTTGCCGCACATCCCCAGCGCCAGCGCGACGTTGATCCACGCGAGCACCGTGTCCGAGCCGGTCGAGTGCTGCTCGGCCCCACGCGCGGTCAGCACCATCACCTTCTCGGCTCCCGCCAACAGCGCCGCCAGCGCACGGACCTCGGAGGCCGGCACGCCGGTCACGCGTTCGACGCGCTCCGGCCACCACGCACCGACCGAGTCGCGCACGTCGTCCCAGCCGGTGGTGCGCGCTGCGACGTACGACTCGTCGACCAGCCCGCCCGCCACCAGCAGGTGCAGCACGCCCAGCGCCAGCGCGAGGTCGGCACCCGGGACGGGCTGGACGAACACGTCGGCACGGTCCGCTGTCGCCGTACGCCGCGGATCAATGACCACGACCTGCCCGCCCCGCTCCCGGAGGACGTCGAGGTGGCGGGCCGCCGGGCGGCATCGTCTCGGCCATGTTCGAGCCGACGAGGACGACGACGTCGGCCTCCTCGATGTCGGCCAGCGGGAACGGCAACCCGCGATCCAGGCCGAAGGCGCGTGTCCCCGCCGAGGCGGCCGACGACATGCACCAGCGGCCGTTGTAGTCGATCTGCGAGGTGCCGAGCGCGACCCGGGCGAACTTTCCGAGCTGGTAGGCCTTCTCGTTGGTCAGCCCGCCGCCGCCGAAGACGCCGACCGTGTCGGGTCCGTGCACGGCCTTCAGCGCGAGCAGTCGGGTGGCGATGGTGTCGAGCGCCTCGTCCCAGCTGACCGGCGTGAACTCCCCCGTCGCCCGGTCGCGCAGCAACGGCGTCGTCAGCCGCTCACGCCCGGCGTACAGACCAGCAGCGCTCCATCCCTTGCGGCACAGCGCCCCGCGGTTGACCGGGAACTCCGCCCACTCACTGATCTCGGGGACGGCCGGACCGCGTTTCGAGACGCGCATGCCGCACTGCAGCGAGCAGTAGGGACAGTGCGTGGTGGTCATCAGACGTTTGCACCCGCCAGGCTCGGGACGCGGCCGCGGATGCTGACCGTGCGCACGTAGACGAACCAGGTCGTGGCCAGGCAGACCACGTAGAAGCCGGTGAACACCCCGAAGGCGACCTTGACCGCCGAGACCGGGTCCTCGATCCACGGGGCGCCGAACGTCATCGGGATCAGGAAGCCGCCCAGGGCGCCGATCGCGCCGGCGATGCCGATCACCGCACTGGACTCCTTGGTGGCCTTGACCATGGCCGCGTCGACGCCGTCCGAGGACGCGTTCCTCTTCGCCTCGTTGGCCAGGATCAGCGGGGATCATCCGGTACGTCGACCCGTTGCCGATGCCCGTCGCCGCGAAGACGAAGAGGAAGGCCGCGAGGAAGAACGGGAAGATGTCGGAGTTGGCGTTGACGGCCGTGACGACGGCGTCGCTGTACTGGAAAGTCGCCGGGTCGGGCGCGGTGGCGCCGACCGGGGGCTTGGGTACGGCGGTGAGCAGCGTCAACGTGTAGATCACACCGAGGGTGCCGGCGATCATCGCGACGAACGTCCAGAGGGTGACCCGCGCGCCGCCGTACTTGTCCGCGAGCCAGCCGCCGAACGGGCGGGCGATCGAGCCGACGAGCGCCCCGAGGAAGGCGTAGTAGGCGAAGTTGATGCCGATGCCCGGGACGGTCGGGAGCGGCTGGTTCCAGAAGTTGAGCTTGATCAGCAGCGGCATCGCGGCCGAGTAGCCGATGAAGGAGCCGAACGTGCCGATGTAGAGGAACGACATCACCCAAGTGTGCTTGTACTTGAGGACCTTGAGCTGCTCACGCGGGCTCGACTTGGCGCCGGAGAGGTTGTTCATGAAGAACCACGCGGAGACCGCGGCGATCACGGCCAGCACGGCGTAGAGGTAGCCCGCGCGCTCGAGGTGGAACCCACCCTCGCTGGCCTTGACCAGGCCGAAGACACCCGCGCCGCCCACGACGATCGGCAGGAAGAACTGGATGACGGCGACGCCGAGGTTGCCGCCGGCCGCGTTCAGGCCGAGCGCCATGCCCTTCTTCTTCGTCGGGTAGAAGAAGTTGATGTTGGCCATCGAGCTGGCGAAGTTGCCGCCGCCCAGGCCCGCGGTCGCGGCAATCAGGCAGAAGACCCAGTACGGCGTCTCCGGGTGCTGCACGGCCCAGGCGAAGAGCAGCGTCGGCACCAGCAGCGCCAGCGCGCTGACGATGGTCCAGTTGCGGCCACCGAACTTCGGCACGGCGAACGTGTAGGGCAGCCGGATCAGGGCGCCGATCAGGTTGGGGATCGCGACCAGCAGGAACAGCTGGCTCACCGTGAACGTGAAGCCGGCCTTGGGCAGCAGCGCCGCGCTCACCGACCAGAGCAGCCAGACCGAGAAGCCGAGGTGCTCGGAGAAGATCGACCAGGTCAGGTTGCGCTTGGCGACCACCTTGCCGGTCGACTCCCAGAACTCGTCGTCCTCGGGGGTCCAGTGGTCGATGGTGACGCCGCCTCGGTAGGCGGTCTCAGGCGGCAGGGCGGTGGTGGTCATGCGTACGACTCCTCGGTTCAGGGGGATGCCAGAACCGTAGGAAGGCGAGGTTTCGCGTTCGCGTCCATTTGTTTCACGCAGGAGTCAACTTGTCCTCACGACCTCACGGCCCTACCGCTGGTTGAGCAGCGAGCGCCAGCCCGACCGCCGCTGGTTGAGCAGCGAGCGCCAGCCCGACCGCCGCTGGTTGAGCAGCGAGCGCCAGCCCGACCGCCGCTGGTTGAGCAGCGAGCGCCAGCGAGCGTGTCGAAACCAAGGCCCTACGCTTCCCACATGCCTGCCGCCGTCGTCATCGTCGCCGCAGGCTCCGGGACTCGCGTCGGAGCGACCGTCAACAAGGTGCTCCTCCCGCTCGGCGATCGCCCCGTCCTCGCCTGGTCGGTGCGCGACGCCCTGGCCGCTGACGACGTACGCCGTGTGGTGATCGTGGTCCGTCCCGCCGACCGCGGCGCCGTGGCGGAGTCGCTCGCTCCGCACCTCGGCGACGCGGAGGTCCTGCTCGTCGACGGTGGCGCCACCCGGCACGCGTCCGAGTGGGCCGCACTCCAGCTGCTGGCGCCGGCGATCGAGGCCGGCGAGCTCGACCTGGTCGCCATCCACGACGGCGCCCGCCCGCTTGCCGGCGTCGCACTGTTCGAGGCGACGCTGGCGGCAGCGCGGGAGCACACGGGCGCGATCCCGGTCGTCCCCGTGCGAGACCTGCTGACGACTGATCTCCGACCCGTGGTCGGCGAGCTCGGCGGCGTACAGACTCCGCAGGTGTTCCGGGCCGACCTCCTCCTCGCCGCCCACCGCGCCGCGGCCGAGTCGGGCTTCGAGGGCACCGACACCGCAGCAGTCCTGGCCGCTCACGGCGACTTCGACATCGCCGCCGTGCCGAGCAGCCCGGCCAACCTGAAGATCACCTTCCCGGAGGACGTTGACCTCGCCGAGCGGCTGCTCAGCCTGCGGTGAGCGCCTCGAGCAGTGCGATCTCCTCGGGCGAGGTCACGCGACGGGCGGAGGCGGGCGCCTCGACGAGCACCACCCGGTGATCCGTGGCCAGGGTCGCGACCAGCGCCACCAGGTCCGTGGCGGGCTCCTCGGCCAGCGTCACCACGACCGAGGGCGGCAGCACCACGGGAGACACGATCGAGATGAGTCCGTCGCGGTCCACCGTCTCGCCGACCAGGCCGACCGCCACCCGCTTGATCGTGTCCGTGACCGGCCTGGTGGCGACCACGATGACGTCGTCGGCCAGCGCGCGGCGTACGCACGAGGCGATGAAGCCCGCGGGCGTCATCGGGCAGAGCGCGTCGTGCAGGACGACGGGTTCGTCGGCGCGGCGTACGGCGCCCCAGGTGATGCCGCTGTCCAGCGGCGTCACGCCGGCCTCACCGAGCGCCCACGCCGCGCACGCGACGAGCGCCTCCCCGTGGATGAGCGAGTAGGGCAGCGAGCCGCGGTCCCGGTCGAGCACGATCCCCAGTGCGGGCGGCGGCTCTTCCTCATACGGGTCGTACAACGAGTCGGTCATGGCCCGCCCACCGTAAATGCAACGAGGCCCCGGCAGCAGCCGGGGCCTCGTGTGGAGCAGTTCAGTGGTGCGTCAGGACGCGAGCACCTCGTCGAGGATGGCCTCAGCCTTGTCCTCATTGGTGTGCTCGGCCAGTGCGAGCTCCGAGACGAGGATCTGGCGAGCCTTCGCCAGCATCCGCTTCTCGCCGGCCGACAGGCCGCGGTCACGCTCACGGCGCCACAGGTCGCGGACGACCTCGGCCACCTTCATGACGTCACCGGAGTGCAGCTTCTCGAGGTTGGCCTTGTATCGACGCGACCAGTTGGTCGGCTCCTCGACGTGCGCGGCACGAAGGACGTCGAACACGCGCTCGAGACCCTCCTTGTCGACGACGTCGCGAACGCCAACGAGATCGAGGTTCATGGCCGGGACTCGCACGACCAGGTCCTGCTGGGCAACAATCCGAAGTACGAGGTATTCGCGGTCCTCACCCTTGATCGTCCGCATCTCGATGTCCTCGATGACAGCGGCCCCGTGATTTGGGTAAACAACCGTTTCGCCGACGGTGAAAGTCATGTATTTGTACCCCTTCCTAGGTGACCAGTCTAACACGCTGTCGAAGTGCTCCTGACATCGTTTGTGCAGGTCAGAGGGCACATGCGGTCTTGACAGACAGCGCATCGTGTGGTCCGCCGGGATAAGTTTCGCCCGACCAAACACCCGCAATGTCCGCTCCCGGGCCACCGATGTGGACATACTGCGTGCCATGCCGCCCCTCAAGCGCCAGCGCAAGCGCGCGCCCGCGGACGCTCCTTCTGCTGCGCCGCACGCTGCCGCGGCGCCGACGCCGACCCCCGTTCCGGCGCCGCCGGAGGACGCCGGCGACGCCGTGAAGCGCCCGTTCCGCCTGGGCGAGACGCTGCCGGTGCTCCTGGTGAAGGCGGCGCACCCCAGGCAGGCGCTGCTCACCGCGCTCGGCCTGGCGACAGCAGCCGCCATCGCCGGTCGGCCTCTGCGCGAGATCGGTCTGGTCTTCGCCACGGTGCTCGTCGGTCAGACGATGCTCGGCTGGGACAACGACCTGGTCGACCGCGTGCGCGACGAGCGCCACGACATCGCCGCCAAGCCGATCGGCAGCGGGCTGCTCGACCCGGGCACGGCCTGGTTCAGCCTGACCTGCGCGCTGCTGCTCGTCGTACCCCTCTCCCTCAGCGCCGGGACGCGCGCCGGCGGCGCCTACCTGATCGCCCTGCTGATCGGCCTCGTCGGCAACCGTTTCCTGCGTGGCAGCGTGCTGTCCTTCCTGCCCTGGGTCCTGCAGTTCGCCCTCTACCCCGCCTACCTGGCGTACGGCGGTTGGAACGGCGCCGGCCCGGACACGCCGCCCACCATGGTGATGACCGTGCTCGCCGGCCTGCTCGGGCTGGGCGTGCACTTCCTGCGTGCGCTGCCCGGTCTCGTTCCCGACAACAAGGACGGCCTGCGCTCCCTCCCGCTGCGGATCGCGCTCAAGACCGGCGCCCCTCGGCTGCTCGCGCTCTCGGGGGTCTTCACGGGCGCGATTGTCGTGGCCCAGCTCATCGCAGGACAGGCGATCGGTCTGACCTGAGTCGACGCTAGGCTGTGCGCCATGCAGTTCCGACGCTCCCTCGCGCTCACGACCGCCGCCGTCGCGCTGGCCACGACCGGCCTCTCCTCGTGCGGCTTCGACTACGCGACCGACCGCTACTACACGCCCAGCACGGGGACCAACGACCGTGACGGCACCGTCGCCGTGCTCGCTGCCGTGGTCGTCTCCACCGAGCCGGGGTCGGGCACCTTCATCGCGTCGCTGTCCAACAGCGACCTCGACGAGGACGTCTCGCTGACCGAGCTCGGCATGACCGACGGCACTCCCGTCGAGTTCGAGCCCGTCGTCGTGGCCAAGGGATCGTTGGTCAACCTGGCCGAGCCGGCCGCCGACCTCAAGATCACCGGCGAGTTCGAGGCCGGCAACTTCATCGAATTGGCGCTCGGCTTCGACAACGGCGAGCGCGTCGTCCTCGACGTACCCGTCGTCGACAACGGCGGCTACTACGCCGACCTCGACGGCCCCGCGCCCGCCGAGGAGACCACCGACGCGGAAGAGCCCGAAGCCGAGCACTGAGCCACGGAAGGCATCTCGATGACCTACACCCTTGTCCTGCTCCGCCACGGCGAGAGCGACTGGAACGCCAAGAACCTCTTCACCGGCTGGGTCGACGTCGACCTGACCGACAAGGGCCGCGCCGAGGCGGTCCGCGGAGGCGAGCTGCTGGTCGCGGCCGGGCTGCTCCCGGACGTCGTGCACACCTCGCTGCAGCGGCGCGCCATCACCACCGCGCACCTCTCCCTCGACGCCGCTGACCGCCACTGGATCCCGGTGAAGCGCTCCTGGCGCCTCAACGAGCGCCACTACGGCGCGCTCCAGGGCAAGGACAAGAAGCAGACGCTCGAGGAGTACGGCGAGGAGCAGTTCATGCTCTGGCGCCGCTCGTTCGACACCCCGCCGCCGCCGATCGACGACGACAGCGAGTTCTCCCAGGCGGGCGACCCGCGATACGCCGACCTCGGCGCCGACATGCCGCGCACCGAGTGCCTCAAGGACGTCATCGCCCGCTTCCTGCCCTACTGGGAGTCGTCGATCGTCCCCGACCTGGAGTCCGGCCAGACCGTGCTCGTCGCCGCCCACGGCAACTCGCTCCGCGCGCTCGTCAAGCACCTCGACGGGATCTCGGACGAGGACATCGCGGGGCTGAACATCCCCACCGGCATGCCGCTGGTCTACCGACTCGACGAGTCACTGGCACCGACGGTGCCGGGTGGCGAGTACCTCGACCCCGAGGCGGCTGCCGAGGCTGCCGCGGCAGTCGCGAACCAGGGTCGCTGAGCAGCACGGACCGAGGTACGAGGTCCGGGCGTCGCTCAGGGAGATCGAGCGAGCCCCACGGCCCAGGCACGAGGCCGTGACGGGCGCGTCGAAATCCGGCTGAGTCTTCCGGACTTCCCGGGGGTTCCGTGACGTTCTCGAGTGTTGCAGGCCCCGGGAACGTTCGATTCCCCCGCATATGCGGGGGAATTGGCCACACGGCCCGATTCAGCCCTCGCGCCGCGAGACCTGCTCGCCGGTGACGACGAAGACGACTCGGTTGGCGACCGACACCGCGTGGTCGGCGATCCGCTCGTAGTAGCGACCGAGCAGCGCGATGTCGACGGCCGCCTCGACACCGTGGGCCCAGTCGTCACCCAGCAGCTCCGCGAAGCTCTTGCGGCGGAGCTGGTCCATGATCTCGTCGTCGCGGCCGAGCGCGATGGCTGCCTCCACGTCGCGGTCGGCGATGATCGCCTTGACCCGGCGCACCATGTCCTCGGCGACCTCGGCCATGTTCACCACGGTTCCGCGGATCGAGTCGGGTACGGCGAGGTTCGGCACGCGCAGGCGCGCGATCTTGGCGACGTGGACCGAGAGGTCGCCCATCCGCTCGAGCTCGCTGACCATCCGCAGCGCGGAGACGACCACGCGCAGGTCACCGGCGACGGGTTGCTGGAGCGAGAGCAACGCGAAGGCGTTGTCCTCGACCCGCTCCCGGTTGGCGTCGATGGCCCGGTCTGCGCTGATCACCTCCTCGGCAATCGAGGCGTCGCCGGTCAAGAGGGCCGCGGTGGCGCGGTTCACAGCGATCTCCACCTGGCCGCACATCTCGGCAAGATCGGTGAAGACGGCATCGAGCTGGTCATGGAAAGCTTCACGCATGAGCCGAGCCTACGAGCGGTGAAAGGCCCCTCGGGCCGTCTCAGGTGAACGAGGAATGAACAGTCGGCGCTCGACGTCCACACGGCCGGTTCGACCTGTCACGATGCGTACGATCAGGGTGTGGACCCGACGACGCAGGCAGCGCTGGCGGCCGTCATCGGGGCGATCATCGCCGGAGGCGGCGTGCTCGCCTGGCACATCAGTGATCGCCAGCAGTCCCGCCTGCCCCACGTCGACGAGCCCCTCGTGCCCCCCGGCGTGGCCGCGGTGCTCTCCGTGCTCAGGTCCAGTGCCGTCGTCGTCGACCCCGACGACCGCGTCCTCAAGGCCTCCGCACCGGCGTACGCACTCGGGCTGGTGCGCGGCAACGAGGTCCTCGTCGACGACCTGACGTCGTTGATCCGGCAGGTCCGCCGCGACGGCCAGATCCGCGAGACCGAGCTGCACCTCGGCACCACCAACGCCAGCGCGCGCACCGTGATCGCGCGCGTCGCGCCACTCGGCTCCCGGCTGGTGCTCGCACTGGTCGAGGACCGCACGCGCGAGCGGCGGGTCGAGGCCGTACGCCGCGACTTCGTCGCCAACGTCAGCCACGAGCTGAAGACGCCGGTCGGCGCGATCCGGCTGCTCGCCGAGGCCGTCACCGAGGCGGCCGACGACCCCGAGGCCGTGGAACGGTTCGCGTCGCGGATGCTGACCGAGAGCGACCGGCTCACCAAGCTGGTCCAGCAGATCATCGAGCTGTCGCGGCTCCAGGGCGACGACCCGCTCGAGGCGCCGGTCCGCGTGTGTCTCGACGACGTGGTCGCCGCCGCCGTCGACACCAGCACCATCGACGCCGGCGCCAAGAACATCACCCTGGTCACCACCGGGGACAACGAGCTCGAGGTGTTCGGCTCCCTCGACCAGATCAGTGCCGCGGTGAGCAACCTCGTCGCCAATGCCGTGGCCTACTCCGACGCGGGATCGCGCGTGCTGGTCAGCACCAAGGCACTCGGCGACACCGCGCAGATCTCGGTCGTCGACCAGGGCATCGGCATCCCGGCCCGCGAGATCGACCGGATCTTCGAGCGGTTCTACCGCGTCGACCCGGCGCGCCACCGCTCCACCGGCGGCACCGGGCTCGGGCTCTCCATCGTCAAGCACGTCGCGGCCACCCACGGCGGCGACGTCAGCGTCTGGTCCGTCGAGGGGCAGGGGTCGACCTTCACCCTCACCCTCCCGTTGAGCCCGCACCCGAGCAGCCACGTGCCATCGGAGCCGGTGACGATGATCGAGCCCCCGCGCCGTACGCCCGACACCCCCGCCAAGAGCCCACGAACCAAGACCCAGCACGACGCCGCCAGCGGCGCCCACACCGATCAGCAGGAGGTACGCCGGTGACCCGGGTACTCGTCGTCGAGGACGAAGAGAGCTACAGCGACGCGCTCGCCTACATGCTCCGCAAGGAGGGCTACGAGGTGGCGATCGCCGCGGACGGCATCGCCGCGATCGCCGAGTTCGAGCGCAACGGAGCCGACATCGTGCTGCTCGACCTGATGCTGCCCGGCCTGCCCGGCACCGAGGTCTGCCGGCAGATCCGCCAGACGTCCAGCGTGCCGGTGATCATGGTCAGCGCGAAGGACGACGAGGTCGACAAGGTGGTCGGGCTCGAGCTCGGCGCCGACGACTACGTGACCAAGCCCTACTCCCCCCGCGAGCTCGTCGCCCGCATCCGCGCCGTGCTGCGCCGCGGCCAGGAGCCCGACCTCCTGCCCGACACGCTCGAGGCCGGGCCGGTCCGGATGGACGTCGAGCGCCACGTCGTCACCGTCGACGGCTCCGAGCAGCGGCTGCCGCTCAAGGAGTTCGAGCTGCTGGAGATGTTCCTCCGCAACCCGGGCCGCGTGCTGACGCGTGGCCAGCTGATCGACCGCGTCTGGGGCTCCGACTACGTCGGCGACACCAAGACCCTCGACGTCCACGTCAAGCGGTTGCGGGCCAAGCTCGAGCCGGACCCGAGCGAGCCGAAGTACCTCGTCACGGTGCGCGGGCTGGGGTACAAGCTCGACCTGTGATCCGCAGGCGGGAAGTCGGGGTTCGCTGTCCGGAATCCGCTCGCGTCTGGTCATGGCCGTCCGTAGCCTTGACTTGTGACAACGACGCCCGGCACGACGCCGACCCAGCCCGTGGAGACGCCGATCGCCGCAGCGCCGAAGGCGTGGCTGCCGCTGGCAGCCGTGGCCACCACCCTGGTGCTCTGGGCGAGCGCGTTCGTGGGCATCCGGCACCTCGGTGAGTCCGTCCCGCCCGGCGCCCTCTCGCTGAGCCGACTGATCGTGATGGCGCTCGCGCTCCTCGCGCTGATGAGGGGCCGGCTGCCCCGACTGCCGACGAAGCGCGAGTGGCCGTTGATCCTGGCCGGCGGCGCGAGCTGGTTCGGCGTCTACAACCTGACCCTCAACGAGTCCGAGCGCCGCATCGACGCGGGCACCGCCGCGCTGATCGTCCAGATCGGCCCGATCCTGGTCGCCCTGCTCGCCACGTTCTTCCTGGGCGAGCGACTGACGAAGTGGCTGCTCATCGGCATGGGTGTGGGGTTCACCGGCGTGGTGATCATCGGCCGCGCGTCCTCGCAGGGCGAGAACGGCGACCTGGTCGGCGTGCTCCTCGCCGTCGTCGCCGCCCTCACCTTCGCCGTCGGCGTGCTGACCCAGAAGAAGCTGCTGCCGCACATGGGCGCACTCGACCTGACGTTCTGGTACGCCGTCGTCGGTGCCGCGGTCTGCCTGCCGTGGGCCGGGCAGACGGTGGACGTGCTCGGCGACGCGAGCGCCGACACGCTCTGGTGGATCCTCTACCTCGGCATCTTCCCGAGCGCGATCGCCTTCACCACCTGGGCGTACGCCCTCAGCCACGCCGACGCCGGGAAGTTCGCGCAGTCGACGTTCCTGGTCCCGTTCATCACCGCACTGATGGCGTGGTTCCTCCTCGACGAGGTGCCGCCCGCGCTGGCGTTCGTCGGCGGAGGGCTCTGCATCGTGGGCGTGCTGATCACTCGGCGCAAGCCCACCCCGCGAGCCGCCTGACCTGCCATGCTGCGGGCATGACTGTCGTCGCCAACATCCTCGTCGGCCTGGTTGCCGCTCTGCACGCCTACTTCCTGGTCCTCGAGATGTTCCTGTGGACCAAGCCGGCGGGACGCGGCGCGTTCGGGCTGACGAAGGAGTTCGCCGAGGAGACCAAGTCGCTCGCCGCCAACCAGGGCCTCTACAACGGGTTCCTCGTCGCCGGCCTCGCGTGGGGCCTGATCGACGACAACCTCGCGTTCAAGGTGTTCTTCCTCGGCTGCGTGATCGTCGCCGGCCTGTACGGCGCCGCGACGGTCAGCCGCAAGATCCTCTTCATCCAGGCGGTGCCGGCCGTGCTCGCTCTCGGCGCGGTGCTGGCCGCCCGCTGACCGGCTCGCGGGCCGATGGCCGTGACACAGGTGTACTGGTTGTCCAGGCGACACCGTCACGGCCGTGACACAGTCGTACGGAGATACCGCCCGGTCCGACGCGACAGCTGACACACGTGTGTGGGATTCGGTACGGCTGTGCCATACACCCAGCGGGGCCGGTCACCGAATCCGTACAACCGTGTCACGCGCGCACTGAGCCGCCGGAAATACTCAGTACAGCTGTTTCATACCGAGGGTGACGCCGGGTCGACCCCGGACTCGAGCCACCCGCGGAACGCCTCGAGGTTGGCGGTCGACTCGCCGCGCGAGAGCCGCCACTCCCACTCCTTGCGGATCGAGCTGGCGAAGCCGAGCTCGAGGATGGCGTTGAACGACTCGTCGGCGTGGGCGAGCACCGAGCCGAGGAGCCGGTCGAGCTCGTCGTCGGTGACGCTGTTGAGCGGAAGCCGGGCATCGAGGTAGATGTCGCCGGCGTGGTCGACGGCGAACGCGACGGCGTACATCCTCAGGTTGCGCTCGAGCAGCCAGCGGTAGACGCGGGCGTGGTTCTCGTCGGGGTTGCGGCACACGAACGCGTGCACGCCGAGCGCGTGCTCGCCGACGTCGAGCCGGACCGGCGTCTGCAGCTTCTTCTCACCGGGCAGCGTCAGCGAGAAGCTCCCGGGAGCCGTCGACTCGTAGTCGATCTCGTTGGCGTCGAGATAGCCCCGAATGGTGTCCGAAACTGAGGTCACACAGTCATCTCATCACGCATCAGCGTGCGCGCGTCGCGGTAGGCCGCGAGGGTGCGCTCGGCGGTCCGCTCCCACGAGAAGTCGCGGGCGTGTTCCAGGGCACCGGCGCCGAGGCGGGCCGTGAGAGCAGGGTCGTCGATCAGCCGGCGCAGCGCGTTCGCCCAGTCGTGGGCGTCGTGCGACTCCACCAGCAGGCCACTGCGCCCGTCGGCGACGACCGTGGTCAGGCCGCCGACAGCGGCAGCCACGACGGGGGTGCCGGTCGCCTGCGCCTCCGCGGCGACGAGGCCGAACGACTCGTTGTAGGACGGTACGGCGACCGCGGTCGCGGCAGCGCACCACAGAGCCAGCTCCCGCTGGGCCACCGGCGGCACGAAGCGCACGACGTCGTCGAGGTCGAGCTCGGCGGCCAGCTGGGCGAGCGACTCGGGGTGCTCGAGCCCGCTGCCCGACGGCCCGCCGACGATCGGCACGACCAGGCGGGACCGCAGACCGGGGTCGCGGTCGAGCAGCACGCTGACCGCGCGCAGCAGCACGTCGGGCGCCTTGAGCGGCTGGATGCGACCGGCGAACATCAGCACGATCGCGTCCTCGGGCAGTCCGAGCCGGCGGCGTACGACCGCCTTGTCCTGCGGCTTGAAGACCGACAGGTCGACGCCCGGGTGCACGACCTCGACCCGCTCGGGATCGGCGGCGTAGAGGTTCATCAGCTGCTTGGCCTCGAGGTCGGTGTTGGCGATGAGCAGGTCGGCCGCCTCGACCACCTGCTCCTCGCCGATCACGCGTGCGAGCGGCTCCGGGGTGTCGCCGATCGCGAGCGCCTCGTTCTTGACCTTGGCCATGGTGTGCATCGAGTGCACGAGCGGCACGCCCCACCGGTCGCGGGCGAGCGCCCCGACCTGGCCGGAGAGCCAGTAGTGCGAGTGCACGACGTCGTAGTGGCCGAGCGGCTGGTTGGCCTCGGCGCGCAGCACCTCGCGGGCGAACGCACACAGCTGGCCGGGCAGCTCGCCCTTGGTGAGGCCCTCGAAGGGCCCGGCGGCGATGTGGCGCACGTTCACGCCGTCGAACGCCTCGACCACCGGTGGCAGCTCCGACGACGTCGCGCGCGTGAAGATGTCGACGGCGATGCCCTGTGCCGCGAGCCGGCGGGAGAGCTCGATGACGTAGACGTTCATGCCGCCCGCATCCCCGATCCCCGGCTGGTCCAGCGGGGACGTGTGCAGGCTGATCATCGCGACCCGGTCCACGCGGCATCCTCTCGTCGAACGGCACGCCCGACAGACAAGACGGGCACCATCGTTGTTCAACACCGATGTGGCGTCAGCGATTCCCCGAGCCCTCCCATCACCCGCCCAACGCCGACGACGAGCCGTCGCACGGTGGCGACGGCTCGTCGTGGGGACGTTCGAGTGGTGCGGTCAGCCGCGGCGTACGGCGCGGATCTTCACCCGCTCGACGGATCCGTCGTCGCGCTTGATCGTGAGCTTGAGGATGGTCCCCGGCCGGACGTCGGACGGGACGCGGAGACGACTGGTCCAGTGGCCCACGCCGTCGAGGCGGCCGGCGAACCGGAAGGCCTTCGCCGACAGGGCACCCTTCGCCTTGAGCTCCGGGAAGCCGCTGTTGACGAACTGCAGCGTGCGGCGGCCGCCGATCGGGACGTTCCAGGCTCCGCGGACCTGCTCGCTGCGGGTCACCCACAGGTCGCTGAGCGCGTAGCCCACCGTCGCCGTGGTGGTGTTGCCGGCCAGGTCGGTTGCCGTGACCGTCGAGCGGACCGAGCCGGGCAGGCCACCGACCGTCGTGACCTTGCAGGACTCCAGGCCCGACAGGGCGTCGGCGGCGGCGCAGGCTGCCTCCGGGGCGATGCCGTTGTAGGTCCGGCCCGCCTCGGGACCGACGACGCCGGCCGTCGGCGCGGTGACGTCGATCGAGACCGGGGCGCTGGTGACGACGGCGATGCCACCGTCGGCGGCGACCACGGTGCGGCTGACCGTCTGCCCGGCACCGTCGGTGCCGAGCGTGACGGGCGCGGGGCAGGTGATCGGGGCGGATCCGGGCGAGCAGGTGAAGGTCACGGTGACGGGCGCTGCGTGCCACCCGTTGCGGGCCGTGCCCGACTCCTTGGCGACGACCGTCGGGTCCTGGCGGGCCGTGGAGACCGCCGAGGACAGGTAGTCGGCACCACCCGAGTAGGTCGCGGTGACCACGGAGTCGTCACCGCCGGTGTTGTCGCCCTGCCAGGTCGCCGTACCGCCGGCGAGCGCCACGGTGCCCACGTCGGCGCCGTCGATCGCGAAGGTGACCGAGCCGTCGGGCGTGCCGGCCGCGCCGCCGTCGACGACGGCGGTCAGCGAGGAGGTCACGGTGACCTTCGTGGTGGTCGGGGCCTTGGCGACGACGAGCTTCTGCGCCGTTGTCGCACTGTCGTAGGCACCGGCGGGGGTGGCCGTGAAGGTCGCGCTCACCGTGTGGACGCCGGCGTGGACGTTGCTGAGCGCCGGGGCTGTGGCGACGCCTTCCCCGTCGAGGGCGACGGGCGACCCGACCGGGTTGCCGTCGAGGCTGAACTGCACGGCGCCGGAAGGCGCACCGTCGGGGCTCGTGGCCGTGGCGCTGAGCGGGACGTTGTCGCCGTACGTCGCCGTCGGGAGCGCGCCGAGCGTGAGCTTCACCGAGGGCAGGGCTGCGACGAGCGTCGCCGTGCCGGTGACGGAACCGCGGGTGGCGGTGACCCGGTAGCTACCCGTGTCGGCAGGCGTGCAGACCGCGTCGGGGCAGGCCGTGGGCGAACCCGAGCCGTCGGCGTGCTCGAAGGTGAACGTGCTGGCCTCGGTCTGGTCGCCCAGGCCGTTGCCGTAGGTGTCGGCGCCCGTCGCGGTGTAGGTCACCGAGGTGCCCGGGGTCACGGTGGTGACGTCCGGGGAGACGACCAGCGTCGCCAGCGGGCCCGCGGTCACCTCGAGGGTGGTCGAGTCCGTGATCGAGCCGTTGGCGGCGTCGACCGTCCAGGTGCCGACCGAGGTGGGCGCGCACACGCCGTTGGGGCAGGCGATCGTGGTGGCGCCCCGGGTGGCGGTCACGGTCGCGCCGCTGTCGACCAGTGCGTTGTCGAACTCGTCGTAGCCGGTCACGGTGTAGACCACCGGGTCGCCGGCGGTCGTGGAGTCATCGTCCGGCGACAGGTCGAGCCGGTCGAGAGCGGCCGGCGTCACGGTCAGGGTCGTGGCGTCGCCGGCGGGGGCACCGGCGCCGGTCTGCTCGGCGCTGACGGAGTAGACACCGGCGACGGTGAGGTCGCAGAGACCAGCGGTGCAGGCGGTATCGGCGCCGCCACCGACCGGCGTCGCGACGATGTCGCTCGCCGCGGTCTGGTCGGGGAGTGCGTTCCCGAACTGGTCGGTGCCGGACACGGTGAACTGCACCGGGGTGCCGGCCGGGGTGGTCTCGTCCTCGGGGCTGATCGACAGCGCCGCGACGTCGTCGGCGAGCACGGTGAGCGTGGTGGAGCTGGTGACCGGGCCGGTGGCGCCGGGGGCGGTGGCGGTCACGGTGTAGGTGCCGTCGGCCTCGGGTGCGCAGTCGGCGTCGGGGCAGACGACCGAGGTGCCGCCACCGGTCGGGGTGAAGGAGTAGGTCGCCTGCTGGCCGGGGATGGCGTTGCCGCTCGAGTCGGTGCCCTGCACGGAGTAGTGCACGGGCTGGCCGGCGGTGGTGGAGGCGTCGAGGGGGCTGATCGCGAGCGTGGCCAGGTCGGACTGCGCGGCGACGACGGTGATCGACTGCGTCTTGTGCCCGGCGAGGTGGGTCGCGTCAGCAGCCGCGTCGGCGGCGACCACGCAGGTGCCGCTGTGCTGGAAGAACAGCGTCTGGTCGTCCTGGGCCAGGCGGCACGCGTTGTTCGTGGTGGCCGGGTCGATCGAGTACGTCACCGGGAGTCCGGCGTTCGAGGTCGCGACCGGCGTGTAGGTGTCGCCCACGTGCGCGGGGTTCGGGGCGGCGGTCGAGAACGTGATGATCTGACCGTTGTCGGTGATCTCCAGTGATCCAGGAACCCAGGAGCCGACATCTGTTCCCTCGTCGTCCATCACGAACAGCTGCCAGTGCCGTTCGGGACCGTCCCTCCGAACGCCGCGGCGAAGGTCGTCGCACCGGAGGCGCGGGCGCGGGCCGGCGAAGCTATCGCCGGCACCATCGACCGCGGGTCGGTACGTGCCGGACCGACGTTGTAGGTGAGCGGGGTGCACCATCGGCGAAGGTGAACGTGCGGGTCCTGTACCCGGGCGGCCATTCTCGATGTCCGAGAGGACCACCAGGTTCTTCCGCCCGGCGCGGCCAACATCACGTCGAGGTCCCCGAAGTATGAATGCGACAGGTTCGTCAGGGTCAGCCTGACGTCGGTGACCAGCCCGTCATGCCACTGACCGCGACGGTCGACGGATAGGGGGAGGTGCCGCAGCGCCCCAGCGTCCAGGATCGTGATCAGGTTCGGGTTGGTGAAGGTGGTGGTGCCGGCGTTCGCCGGGGTCGCGAGACCGAGGGCGCCGAGCATGGGCAGGAGGAGGGCGACCGCAAGGGCGCCGCGGCGAAGGCCGGAAGAAAGAGGGGTCACCCGCGAAGCAGAACATCGCCCAGCCAGCGTCGTTGCCGTTCGAACTTCTTGGTTACGCCTGTTGCCGACCTGTTCCTTTTGTTGCTTTTCGAGGGGCCGAACCGGCTGGGAAACCACCCGTTCGGACCCCGTGAACGACCTCGAACGTGTCAGCCCTCAGGGGTGCCCTGGTGGAATCGCTGCTGCCACTGGCCACCGGTGCGCTGCCACAAGGAGCTCCGCAGACGGCTCCCGTCGTCGGACGAGGCGCGCCACAGCAGCAGGATCAGGTCGGGCGCCAGCCTCGAGACGTTGACGGTGTCGAGGGTGACGGGGGCTGCCAACGGGCCGATCCGGTCGAGGGTGGCCTCGCGCTCCCACAGCACGCCGGACGCCCCGATCTCCTGCCACTGCGGGTGCAGCAGCGCGGCCACGGCGGCCCGGTCGGAGCGGACCTCGTCGGTCAGCAGCGACCGCTCGAGCGCGATCACCTGCTCCTCGTCGCTGAGCTCGGCGGCGTCATCGAGGTCGCTGAACAGGTCCGGCTCCTCCTCGATCTGACCCACGGTGGCGGCCGGGTGGGCGACGCTGCTGCCGGCGAAGCCCGGGCCCGGGTCGGCCACGCGCCCGTCGCGGTACGCCGAAGCGGCGGCGTTGGCCCGCACGTCGGCCGCCTCGTTGAGCGCGTGTCCGGCGTGGCCCTTGACCCACTCGAACTTCACCCGACGGCCCTGCATCGCCTCGTCGAGAGCCTTCATCAGCTCGACGTTCTTGACCGGCTGGCCGCTGCCCGTCTTCCAGCCCTTGCGCTTCCATCCGGCCATCCACTTGGTGATGGCGTTGATGACGTAGGTGCTGTCGCAGAAGACGTGCAGCTCCTCGTCGAGGTGCGCGGTCTGCTGGAGGAGGTCGAGGACGGCCATCAGCTCGCCCATGTTGTTGGTGCCGTGGGGCCAGCCGCCCGAGGCCCAGCACGTGTCGTCGACGTACCACGCCCAGCCCGAGGGTCCTGGGTTGCCGATTGCCGAGCCGTCTGCCGCCGCGATGATCACGGGAGCATCCAATCAGGGCCCACCGCAGGACGAGCACCTCGGTTTCGACACGGCGCTGACGCGCCTGCTCGCAGCGGTGTGCGCGGTGAGGGGCACTTGATTTCGACACGGCGCTGACGCGCCTGCTCAACCAGCGGTGCGTGCCCCCACCCCGAAGTGTTGTAACCCACTCGGCATGATGGACCGCATGACTGACCAGAAGACCGCCGTCGTCACCGGAGCGTCGAGCGGGATCGGCGCCGCGACCGCGCGAGCCCTTGCAGCGGAGGGCTTCCGGGTGGTGTGCGCCGCTCGGCGTACGGACCGGATCGAAGCCCTTGCGAGCGAGATCGGCGGTGTCGCCGTCTCCCTCGACGTGACCGACGCAGCCTCGGTGGCCGCGCTGGCTGCCGACCTCGACGTCGTGCACGTCGTCGTCAACAACGCCGGTGGAGCCTTCGGCGCGGACCCGGTCGAGTCGGCTGACCCCGAGGACTGGCGCGCGATGTACGACGTCAACGTGCTCGGTCTGATGCGCGTCACCCAGGCCCTGCTGCCCGCGCTGCGTGCCAGCGGCGACGGACTGATCGTCAACATCGGATCGCTCGCGGGCCGCAAGACCTACGAGACCGGGGGTGGTTACACCGCGGCCAAGCACGCCACCCGTGCCGTCACCGAGACCCTGCGGCTCGAGCTGAACGGGGAGCCGATCCGGGTCTCCGAGGTGGCGCCGGGCATGGTGCGGACCGACGAGTTCGCGCTGGTGCGGTTCGGCGGCGACCAGGCTGCCGCCGACAAGGTGTACGCCGGAGTCGCCAACCCGCTCGTCGCCGAAGACATCGCCGAGGCCGTCCGCTGGATCGCCACGCTGCCCTCGCACGTCAACATCGACGAGCTCGTGATCAAGCCGGTCGCGCAGGCTGCCCCGCACAAGGTGCACCGGGTCTGACCGGGATCTGAAAGACTGACGTTCGTCAGCTCGAGCTCGAGGTCGCCGGCTGGCACGCCGTGGCGATGCCGATCGTCGCGCGCGCCGACCAGCCGACGCGCTCGCTCGTGCTGGCGAGCCCCCGGCGCGGCTTCATCGACAAGCTCGCCAAGCCCGCCGCGGAGGCGACGGCCCCGCTGCTGGCCGCGATGGCACGGCTCAGCGACGTCGTGCGCGATCAGGAGCAGGCCGTCAAGGCGGCGCTGCTGGAGGAGGCGCTCGAGCCGGCCGAGGCGCGCGACCTGCTGCCGCTGGCGGCACGCGCCGCGGCGTTCGGGCTGGACTTCTCGCGCCCCCGCGCGGCTCGTTGTCGTGCGCTCGCCGCTCGACCTCTCGGGCGTGCGCCGCGAGCTGGTCGGCGAGCTCGACCACGCGCGGCATCCCGCACTCGCCCACACGCGCGACCGACTCGCTCGCCGTGCTCGTGCAGGGGCCGGACGAGGCGGTCGAGGCCGCGCTGGCGGCCGCGTGCGACGCGCTACCGGATGTTGCGATCGGGATCGGGCGGCCGGTCGCCGCGATCGCCGACGCGCATCACTCGCTGCGGGATGCCGAGCTCGCCGTCGACCCCGCGCAGCGCATCACGCGCTTCGAGGACTTCGACCTCGCGACGTTCATGGTCAGCGAGATCGCGCCCGACCGGCTCGACCCGAAGGTGGACGAGATCCTCTCGGTGCTGCGGGCGCATCCGGCGCTGCACGAGGCGCTCAGCGCCTACTTCGCGCACGACCTCGACATCGCCGCGACGGCCGCGTCGCTGCACATGCACCGCAACTCGCTGCGCTACCGGCTGGCGCGCGCGGAGCAGGTGCTGGGCCGCTCGCTGAAGCAGCCCGCGACGATCGCCGCCGTCCACATCGCGCTCGTCGCCGAGGCGGGCGCACAGCGCCGGCGACCGAGCTTGGTGGACTGATGCGCGCGAAGCTCGTCGGCGTCGTCGGCTCGCATCCCGTCATCACCGCCGAGCTGATGCTGCGCTTCAAGGGCGTCGATTTCACCCGCGTCGACCTGCCGAACATGACGCACAAGGTGATCCTGCCGCTGATGCGCTATCGCGGCTCGACCGTGCCGGTGATGACGTTCGAGGGCCGCAGGATCTCCGGCACGATGAAGATCGCCCGCGCGCTCGAGCAGTTCGTGCCCGAGCCGCCGCTCTTCCCAGAAGCGGATCGTGTGGCGATCGAGGCCGCCGAGGCCTGGGCGGACTCCGAGCTCCAGGACGGCGTGCGGCAGCTCGCCCGCTACACGACCGGCAAGGACCCCGAAGCCATGGCGACGTTCATCGACGGCCCGCTGCTCGGCATTCCCGAGCACGTCGTCCGCAAGGCCGTGCCGGCGATGCGACCCGTCGTCAGGCTGCAGCTGCGCACGTCCGAGGAGACCGCCCGCAGGTGCCTGGACGCGCTGCCGGCCCAGCTCGACCGCGTCGACGCGCTGCTCGCCGAAGGCGTGATCGGCGGCGAGCGCCCCAACGCGGCCGACTTCCAGGTCGCCCCGAGCATGCGGCTGATGCTGGTCGACCAGTTGCGCGAGCACATCGACGCCCGCCCCGCCGGCCGGCACGCCCGCGCACTCGTGCCCGAGTACCGCGGCCGTTTCCGGGCCGTGTTGCCGCCACATTGGCTCCCGTTCTGAGACTGCCCGGGGCGGGCGCACAGCGCCCGCAGCCGAGTTTGGACGGCACACGATTGCCCGCGGGTGCCGGACGGCCGTAGGATCGCCGGTCGTGGAGGTAAACGAACAACCCACCGCGCCCTACCTGGATGCCGTCGTCGCCTATGCGTTCCGCGGGCCGGGGCGCTACCACGTGCCCGGCCACAAGGGCGGTCCGGGCGCCGACCCAGGCGTCCGGCGGGCGATCGGGCCGGATGCGCTCGCCACCGACGTCCCGCAGGACATCCACGGGATCGACCTCGGGCCGTCGCCGACGCCGTACGAGCGCGCCGAGCGGCTCGCCGCCGAGGCGTTCGGAGCAGAGCGCACGTTCTTCCTCACGAACGGCGCCACGCAGGGCAACCACACGCTGTGCCTGGCGCTCGCGCCGCTCGGCACGCGGATCGTCGCGCAGCGCAACTCGCACGCGTCGATCGTCGACGGGCTGGTGCTGAGCGGCGGGCTGCCGAGCTTCGTCGCGCCCGAGTACGACGGTGAGCTCGGGATCACCCACTGCGTCACGCCGGACGCGCTCGAGGCGGCGCTGCGCGCCGCGCCGGACGCGAAGGCGGCGTTCATCGTCTCGCCGACCTATTACGGCATGGCCGCCGACGTCGCGGGCTGCGCGGAGGTCGCGCACCGCGCCGGTGTGCCGCTCGTGGTCGACCAGTCGTGGGGCCCGCACTTCGGCTTCCACGAAGGGCTGCCGCCGACCGCTCTGTCGCAGGACGCCGACGCGATGCTCACGAGCACCCACAAGATCGCGGGCTCGCTGACGCAGAGCGCGATGCTGCACATCGGCTCCAGCGGACGGATCGACCCCGGCGCGATCGGACGCGCACTGCGGCTGCTCCGCTCGACCAGCCCGTCGTCGCTGCTGATGCTGTCGCTCGACGGCGCGCGCCGCCAGCTGTCGCTGCACGGCGAGCAGCTCCTGCACGAGACGCTCGAGGCGATCGACGTCGCGCGCGCGAAGCTCCAGACGATCGACGGCATCGCGCTCGTCGACGCGTCGCTGATCGGCCAGATGGGCGTGGCCGGCTACGACCCGCTGCGGATCGTCCTCGACGTGCGCGGCACTGGGTGCACGGGCTACGACATCGCCGACGCGCTGCGCCGCTCCTACGACGTCCACGTCGAGCTGCCGATGCAGGCGACCGTCGTGTTCGTCGTCGGCCTCGGCGAGTCGGCCGCCGCGCTGCGGCGCCTGGCCGGCGACGTCGACGAGGTCGTCAAGCGGCTGAGCGAGCCGGGCGCGACGGCGCCGATCGTGCCGCCGGCGGCGGCGCTCGGCTACGAGGTCGCGGTCTCGCCGCGCGACGCGTTCCTCGGCGAGGCCGAGCAGGTGCCGGTGGACGACGCGGTCGGCCGCATCTCGTGCGAGTCGATCGCCAGCTACCCGCCCGGCGTGCCCGCCCTGCTGCCCGGCGAGCGGATCTCGGCCGAGACGGTCGCGTACCTGCGCGCGCTCGCGGCCAGCGGCGCGCGGCTGCACGGCGCCAGCGACCCGGCGTTCCAGACCATCAACGTGTTGCGGGAGGCAGTGTGATCGACCCCCGGGAGCGCTGGGCAAAGTACGGCGAGAAGCCCGACTACGCAGGGCTGCTGACCTTCGGCGGCGCCCACTTCACCGAGGACCCGGCCGAGCTCGAGGGGTTCGACGTGGCGATCGTCGGGGCGCCGATGGACGATCTCGTCTCCGACCGCCCCGGAGCCCGGCTGGCGCCGCGCGCAATCCGCGGGGCAAGCTCGCCGCCCGGCCCCCACCTGGAGGTCAAGGTCGACGCGTTCTCGGATCTGCGGGTCGTCGACTTCGGCGATGCGCCGGTGATCCCCGCCGACGTGGACACCTCGCACGCCGCGATCGAGGCGACGGTCGCCCAAGTGCTCGCGGCGGGTGTGCTCCCGGTCGTGCTCGGCGGCGACCACTCGGTCACCGAGCCGGCCGTGCGCGCATGCGCGGGCGTGCACGGACCTGTCGGCATGGTGCACTTCGACACCCACACCGACACCGGCGTCGAGGTGTTCGGAGTCGTGCGCTCGCACGGCACGTTCATCCGCCGCCTGATCGACGGCGGCCAGCTCGACGGCGCGCGCTACGCCCAGATCGGGCTCCGCGGCTACTGGCCCGGCGAGGAGGAGTTCGCCTGGCAGGCGGAGCACGGCATCACGAGCTACTTCATGCACGACGTCCGCGACCTCGGCATCCGCGAGGTCGTGCGGCGCGCGATCGAGGCGGTGGGTGAGGGGCCGGTCTACCTGACCGTGGACGTCGACGTGCTCGACCCGGCGTTCGTCCCCGGCACGGGTACGCCGGAGCCCGGCGGCATGACGGCGATCGACCTGCTGCTGGGCGTCCGCACCGTCGCCGCCGAGCTTTCGCTCGTGGGCGCCGACGTGGTCGAGGTGATCCCGACCACGGTTGGCACCAGCGACGCGTCGGCCCTGGTGGCCGACCGGGTCGTGCGCGAGGCGCTGACCGGGATCGCGCTGCGCCGCCGCGCCGGCTAGCGCGCGAACAACGGGTGCGGCCTTGGCGTGGCTGGGGTCGGCCGTCGTCGTGGCCTCCCGGGGCAGCGCTCGCAAGCTCGCGCCCGAGTGCCCCTGGAGGCCACGCCGCGGCCGCCCACCCACTCCATCACCGCCCCGGCGTGTTCTCGTTGGACGGCCTCGGTAGGGGCGCGAAGACAATCGCCGGTGTCGCGCCCGCTCCTGTGTGACGTCGCGAATCGGAGTACCGATCCCGGAAGATCGGAGTCTCGCTCCCGCGGATCGCTCGTGGTCCGGGACCTGACTCAACAATTCGCTGCCTCCGGCCTCGTATTTCCCGCTCCGGCGGCAGCTGGGCGGGAGTCGACTGCCGCGTTTCGCGCAACGCGACACGCAGCGTCCGCGATGCCGGACTGCCCCTGGCAGGCGAACGGAGCAGCGCGCCGTGACGACGGCCCACGCCGGCCCGCGTTAGGCACAGTCCTTGCACGCGGCATCCGCGCTTGGCGTACTGTTGGCATGACCGGAGGGTGAGCGAACGAGGAGCGCGGACATGGACGTGCGTAGGCTACGGATGGTGGCTCTGGCATCGGGGATCGCGCTGACGGCGGCCGCCGCCGCGCCGGCGGGAGCATCCGCCGCCGGTCTGATCGCCGCCTACGACCGCTACGAGACCGGCAAGGGGTTCGAGATCGGGCTCGTGAACGCCAGCACCGGGAGCAGGCTCGCCGTCCCGGCCGGCGTGAACACCACCGACGATGAGCTCCACCCGTCGCTCTCCGTCGACGGGCGGTACCTGGTGTGGGTGCGCATGCGGCTCCTGCCCAAGCTCAACGGGGACATCGTCGTGCCGTCCGAGCGCACGGTCTTCATGGTCGACCGACAGACGGGCGTGATCACGACGATGGCCACGGGAAACGGGGCTCCCGCCGGCCCGGCGTTCGCCAACCGCACGAACCGCACGCTCACCTGGGGCGTGAGGCCGGACAGCACCACCTGCTGCATCCTGAAGTTCCAGGCCGTGAACAGTGACAACACGATTGGCGGCTCCACCGGCTTCCCCTTGGGTTTTCAGCCCGCCCCGGCCGGCCAGAATCTCGACGCGACGCACGCCGCGATGGACTCGCTCCCGATCACCAACCTTGGCGTGTCCTGGGTCAGCACCGACGCGAACACGGGCGCATTGCTGACCGGGGCGTCGACGCTCGTCGGCCTGCGCGTGAGCGGCCAGCTGCGCGCCGACTTCGGCGACGCCGCGACGCCCGTGAGCCACCCCGTCTTCCGGCGTGGCGATCAGTACGTCGCGCTCGACAAGGCGACCGGCGCTGACGCCGACATTCAGACGATCTCGTTCCCAGCCGAGACGGCGCTGACCCCGGCGCCGACGCCGATCACGACCGCCGATCCCGAGCGGATGCCGGCCTGGTCGCCGGGCGGGCTCCAGCTCGGGTTTGTGCGCACCACCGCCGGGCGCCGCGTGCTGCCCGTCTACGACCTCACGCCCGGCCTCCAGGCCATCCTCAATCCGCCGATCGACCTCGGGGCCGACGCCCCCACACCGCAGACGCGGGCGTTCCAGTCGAGCTGGGGCGGGCTCTCGATCGCGGAATCGAGCGCGCTCGACGTCCCTGCCGTCACGTGCGCGACGACGTGCCTGCAGTCGCTGCAGACCTCGCTCACCAAGGTGGTGCTAAAGCCGAGTGTGTCGACGACGACGAGGACCCAGACGATCGGCATCTTCGTCGTGCGCGTGACCGGCAAGCGCAAGCTGCTGGGACGCACCGTGCCGCGGATCAAGCAGGTCGGGCGCGTACCACTCGGCGCTACGCGCAAGGGCCGCAACTCGTTCCGCTGGGACGGCAAGGTCAACGGCCGGCGGCTGAAGCGAGGGACCTACCTGCTCACGTACCGCGCGCTCCGAGGCGCGCGCATCGTGAGCACCTCCGGCTCCGTCCGCTTCACCGTCACCGACCGGAGCCGCATCCGCGGTGTGAGGCGCGTCCGGTAGCTCGAATGCGCCGGCAGCGGTACCCCTGACCGGCGGTGAGCTGACTCGCTGTGAGGCTGTCGGCCGGCAAGGGACGGGGGTCGGGCTTTCAGGGTGTGGGAGCGGGTTGGGTGGGCTGCGGTGAGTTGCTGGCTTGCATGGGAGCAGCAGTCGCGGCCGCCGCCGGCTCGCTATCGCCTCCAAGGCGAAAGGAGAACTCGGCCGCGCGGCCAGGAAGACGGCGGCGAAGACCATCTTCACCGTGCGTGCGAGCGCGTTCATCATCGCCCGTTTGTTCGGCCGCTTCGAGCCGATCTTCAGTCACACTCCCGGCGATGTCGACGTCGATTCGGCGCTGTCTGCTGGCGCTCGGCACCGCCGGGCTGGCGAGCGGGCGGCCGGTCGACGAGGTCGAATCCGAGTTGCGGCGGATCGGCCGGGCGCTGGGGGAGGACGACGTGCAGTGCGCGGCGACCCCCACCGGGCTGTTCGTCTCGCTCGACGGCGAGGACGCCACCGGCTTCCGCGCAGTCGGCGTGCCGCTCCGGTTCGACCAGTCGGCGGCGGTCGCTCGGATCGTCGACGCCGTGCTGAACCGAACCTGCGGGCCGGACGAGGCGGTGACCCGCCTCGACGGCGTGCTGGCCGCCGCTCCGCTGCTCCCGCGCTGGGCGGTCGCGGCGGGGCTGATCCCCGTCTCCGCCGGGATCGGCCTGATCCTGCAGCCCGCACCGGCGAACCTGCTCGCGGGAGTGCTGTGCAGCGTGCTGGTGGCGGTGCTGATCGAGGTCGCCGCGCGCTCGAAGCTCGCGCTCCCGCTGCTGCCGGTCGTGGCGGCGTTCCTCGTCGGCTGCGCGGTCTTCCTCGCCGCCGACCACGACCTGCTCGAGGGCCCGCTGCGGACGTTGCTGCCGCCGCTCGCGGTGCTGCTGCCGGGCGCGCTGATCGTCACCGGAATGTCCGAGCTCGCCGCGGGCGCGATGGTCGCCGGCACGTCCCGGCTCGTCTTCGGCACGATCCAGCTGCTGCTGTTCAGCGCCGGCATCCTGGCCGCCGCGCGCGTGATCGGCCTGCCCGCCCAAGAGCTGGCGAACGTGCGCGTCGATGAGCTCGGCGCGTGGGCGCCGTGGGTCGGTCTCGTGCTGCTCGGCGTCGGGGTCTGCCTGAATCTCAGCGCTCCGGCCGCGGTGCTGCCGTTCATCCTCGGCCTGCTCGCGCTGACGTTCCTTGCCCAGACCGGCGGCCAGGAGGCCTACGGCGCCGCGTTCGGCGGCTTCGCGGGCGGGCTGACGGCGGCGCTCGGCGCGGCGATCGTCCAGTGGCGCGGCGGGCCGCCGAGCCTCGTCGTCTTCCTGCCTTCGTTCTGGCTGCTCGTGCCGGGCAGCCTCGGCCTGATCGGCACGACGCAGATCGCGACCGACACCGGCGACGGCTTCGTCACCGCCTCGGGCGCGATCGCGGTGATCGTGGCGATCGCGCTCGGCGTGCTGGTCGGCTCGGCCGTCGCGCGCGTGCTCAGCCGCTAGGAGACCGCGAGCGGGGCGGTCAAGCCCGCGCGGGCCGCACAGCCCGCGCGGGTCAGCGCCAGCAGTCGCTGGCTCATCGCGTTGCCCGCCCTCGGCGTGCCGCAATGAGGCAGCTCCGACACTGATCCCGGATCGGTTCTCGCCGCTGCTCGGGTTCCAATGCGATAGCCAGCGGTTCGAGCGAGAGCAGCGACCGTGTCGAGTGGCGCCGATAGTCGGGTTCGCTCAGCGAACCCGAGGAGGGGTCATGTCCGAGCTTCTGCTCGATCGTGCCGGTCGACGCCGTTCGCCGGCGACGCTGCCGGGATTCCATGCTGGTCACGCTCCGGGCAACAAGGGTCTGCGTTACCCGGCCGATCCGCCGAAGGTCGAGGAGATCATCGCCGTCATGCGCACCGCTGGCGACGGGGCGCACGGCCGTCGGCTACGCGGGCTGATCGTGATCATGTGGCGCGCCGGGCTGCGCATCCAGGAAGCGCTCGCGCTCGCCGAGGGCGATCTCGATCACCGCCGCGGCTCGCTGTTGGTCCGGCGCGGCAAGGGCGGGCGCCGTCGCGAGGTCGGCATGGACGCCTGGGGCTGGGAACAACTCCTGCCCTGGCTTGACGCTGCGGCGCGAACTCCCGGTCGGTCCGCTGCTGTGCGTCATCAACGGCACGACGCGCGGACGCCACTGGTCACCCGCCGCGGCACGCGCCGAGCTGCGGCGCACCGCCGCCGCGGCAGGAGTGCGACGCCGCTTCGCGCCGCACCAGCTCCGCCACGCCCACGCCGTCGAGATGGCGCGAGAAGGCGTCCCACTGATCGTCATCCAGCGCCAACTCGGACACAGCAACCTCGGCATCACCTCCGTCTACCTGCAAGGCATCGACAGCGGCGAGATCATCGAGACCGTCCACGCCCGACGCGCGCCGATGATCCCCGTCAGCGCTTCGCTGCGGCTCTGATCGACGGCGAGCGCGGCGCTGCTCGTCGCGCAAGGCAGCACAGCCGGCGCGACTGCGCAACCTTCATAATCGGCGCCGACGGCCCATGCTGCAAGGACGGCAAATCCAGCTCCGCCCCGTACGCGAGTCCGATCTCGACGCCATGTATGTCGCGCACGTGAACATCGCCGACCGGGGTCCCCACTTCCCCCTCGGCGTCCTCTCCGAGCCCGCCTTCCGACGCGAATTCGCCGAGCACGGCTTCTGGCAGCGCGACGAAGGCACGCTTCTGATCATCGTCCCGGACGGCGACGCAATGGCCGGCCACATCGAGTACTTCAAACCCGTCAGCTACTGGGACGCGTTCGAACTCTCCTACCAACTCTACGGGGACCGTTTCGCCGGTCGCGGCTATGCAACGGAGGCCGTTCAGCTCCTCGTGGATTACCTGTTCGCCACGACGCAAAGACATCGCATTCAGCTCGCGATCGTCCCCGAGAACGCCGCCTCCCGTCAGATCGCCGAGAAGTGCGGGTTCAGGTTGGAGGGGACCGCTCGCGGCGCGTTCTTCAACGACGGCCGCAACCAGGATCTCGTGCTCTACTCGCATCTGCGGACCGACCCGCGCCCCTGGCACGAGCACCGGTTGCCCTGAATCGGCCGAGTCGCTCGCACTTCTCGCGCAAAGCAGCACTCAGCGATCGCGGGCCGGACGAGAAGTCTCCCGTCCCACACCAGTCGGACGACCCGATAGACACCCAGCGCCCCAGATATGTCAGTGGTGAGCTGCTTCAAGGACGCGTTGGCGCGCTCGGCTCACCATCACCTCACCGGTCGTGGCTGACGTGCGCTCGATCTCGATCCCCGGGAGGCGATCGCGGATGAACTCGGCGGCGAGCTGCTGAGACCGCTCGGCGGCGTCGCGATCTTCGAAGATCGTCATCGCGCAGATGCTCCCATCCTCGGCCGCCATGAGCTCGTTGCCACAAATCCCGGTTCGTCGGCCAGTCGGTCGGCGAGATGCTCGTCGGCCAGGTGCATGGTCTCGTCGATCCGATCCGGAGAGATCCGGTACTGCCGTACGTTCGCGTGCACGTTCCTCCTCGACTCACTGGGATGGTCTCGGAAGCCCGGCCCTGCCCGGCGTGGAGTCGAACCACCGCGCCTCCCCGTGAGCTTGTACGGACCGTTTCCGCCGAGCCTATGCCGCGACCGAGCCGCTGAACAGGCCAGCCACTGCCGACCTCCGACCGGGACCTCACCGAGCCGGTGGTGGGACTGCCGGCGCACGAGTGGCGCCTTGCCACCGCTACCGATACCGCTTCGGACGATCCAGATCGTCCGGTCGCCTGGGCGATATGGACATTGGACGATCTGGATGTTGCCGGCGGTTGGGTCAGCCGTTGACGGCGCCCTCTTGTGAGATCTACTAAACGGCGCGAAGACGTTGGCGACACTCCGATTGCCGGATCCTCGCAGCGGTCGGAACATACGACGCCAGTCCCGGCAGCATCGAGGAGGAGGATGAGGAGATGGCTCGCCCCGGCAAGTGGGTGTCGGCGGGCGCGGCGACGCTTGCGCTCGCGCTCGCAGCGATTGGTTGTGGTGATGACGACTCGAGTGATGCCCCAGCGGCGAAGGGCGGCGGCTCCGCCCCCGCGCCGATCGCCGACGAGGGCAAGATCACGGCGTGCATGGATGTCTCGTTCCCTCCGATGGAGTACTTCGAGACGGCCGGCGCTCGCACGCCCGTCGGCTTCGACGTCGACCTGATCTCGGCGATCGCCAAGCAGTGGGGCGTGACGCCCGAGTTCAGCCAGACCTCGTTCGACGGTCTGCTCCCGGCCCTGTCGGGTGACCGCTGCGATGTCGTCGCCAGCGGCATCTTCATCACCGAGGAGCGCACGAAGACGTTCCCCGCAGTGCCCTACTACGAGTCCAGCCGGGTACTGCTCGTGCGCGAGGGGAACCCCGAGGGGATCCAGTCCCTGGAGGACCTGTCCGGCAAGACCGCCGCGACCCAGGTGTCGACGGAGTACGAGCGGACCCTGAAGAAGCTCGACTCCGACCTCAAGGCCGAGGGCAAGGAGGGAATCAACATCCAGACGTACCCGAAGGCGTCCGACGCGGTCCAGCAGCTCGTCGTGGGCCGGGCTGTCGCGGTCTACACGCAGGACACCGAGGCGGCGTTCCGCTCGAAGGCCCAGCCCGGCAAGTTCGAGATCGCCTTCCGGGACCCCGCGGCCGAGACGTTCGGCATCTATCACCGCAAGGACGACGCGGAGCTCGGCGACGGCCTGACAGCGGCGGTCGAGAAGATGCGCCAAGACGGCTCGCTGACGGAGATCGCCAGGCGCTGGGGCCTGCCCGAGACCGGGACCGAGCTGTAGCGCCATGGAGTGGGACACCGACATATTCCTCGACGCGCTGACGTCGTCGGCCCTCATCGACGGGGCGCTGATCACGATCGCGCTGACGGTCACCGCCTGGTGCGGCGCGCAGGTCATCGGCGCCGCGCTGGCAGTCGGCCGCACGAGCCGGTTCCGGGTCGTGCGCGGCGGCGTCGTCGGCTACCTGTGGTTCTTCCGCGCCGTCCCGTTGCTCCTGCAGCTGCTCTTCGTGTGGAACGCGCTGCCGCAGCTGATCCCCGAGCTGAAGTCCGAGTGGTTCACGCCGTTCATCGCCGCGTTCGTCGCCCTCGCGCTGCACGAGGGGCCTACATGGCGGAGATCACGCGGTCTGGCCTGATGTCCGTCGATCCGGGTCAGCGTGACGCCGGGCGGGCGCTCGGCATGACCACCGCCAGGGCTATCGCTACGTGATCGTCCCGCAGGCGGTGCGCGTCATGATCCCACCGTCGGCGAACGAGTTCATCACCCTGCTCAAGCTGACGAGCCTCGCCTCGGTGATCTCCCTCGCCGAGCTGCTCACCGTGACGCAGCAGGACGTCGCCGTGAACTTCCGGTTCGCCGAGCTGTACGCCGCCGCCACCGTCTACTACCTCGTGATGGTGAGCCTCTTATGCTCGGCCAGTCCTACCTCGAGCGCCGCTTCCAGTGGCGCTCGCGGAGCCAGAACGCCGGGCAGGAGCAGACCAGCCTCGAATCCCTGGAGTACGCGCACGATGCACGCTGAAACGACCGCCCAGCCGCTGATGGCCGCGCGCGACGTGCACGAAGCGCTTCGACCGCACGGAGGTCCTGCGCGGCGTCTCGTTCGACATCGGACGGGCGCAGAAGAAGGTCATCATCGGGCCGTCGGGCTCGGGCAAGAGCACGCTGCTGCGCTGTCTGCGCTGCTGGACGTGGCCTCGGCGAGATCCGCCTCGACGGCCGGGTCGGCTGCGTGCACGGCTGCCGCGTCCACGAGCCCGGGCACCGACCTGGATGCGCTGCGCACCGAGATCGGCATGGTGTTCCAGCGCTTCAACTTGTTCCCGCACCGGACCGCGCTCGAGAACGTGACGCTCGGCGCCGTCGAAAGTGCGCGGCGCGACGCCGCGCGAGGCGCGCGACCGCGCCGAGCGCCCTGCTCGCCAAGGTCGGGCTGTGCTCGACAAGCGCGACGCCTACCCGAGCGAGCTCTCGGGCGGCCAGCAGCAGCGCGTGGCGATCGCCCGGGCGCTGGCGATGGAGCCGAAGATCATGCTCTTCGACGAGCCGACCTCGGCGCTCGACCCGGAGATGGTCGGCGAGGTGCTGGCGGTGATGCAGACGCTGGCCGAGCGAGGGGATGACGATGGTCGTCGTCACCCACGAGATGGGCTTCGCCCGCAGGTGGCCGACCGCGTGATCTTCATGGACGAGGGCCAGATCGTCGAGGAGGGGCCGCCCGAGCAGCTGTTCAACGCGCCCGAGCACGACCGGACGCGCCGGTTCTTCGGCGCGATCGAGGCGGGCTGATGACCGCGCCCCAGATCACCCGATACGGACCGGCCGACTCCTGGCTGACGCCGCGCTTCACCGGCCCTCGGACCTTCATGCGGCTGCCTCACCGCGAGACGACGAAGGACGTCGACCTCGCGATCGTGGGCGTGCCGACGGACGACGCCGTGTCGTTCCGGTCCGGCGCGCGCTTCGGGCCCGAGGCCGTCCGGAGCGCGTCCGTACTGCTGCGGCCGTACAACCCGCACCTGAAGGTCAACGTGGCCGAGCGGCTCTCGATGGTCGACTACGGCGACTCCCCGACCGTGCCCGGCTATCAGGAGGAGACGCTCAGCCGGATCGAGCAGCACCTGGTGCCGCTGCACGAGGCCGGCGTCACGCCACTCTGCGTCGGCGGTGATCACTCGATCGCCCTGGCCGAGCTCCGTGCCGCGGCGCGGGTCCACGGCCCGCTGGCGCTCGTGCATCTCGACGCGCACTCGGACGTCTGGGACTCCTACTACGGCGCCCGCTACTTCCACGGAACAGTGTTCCGGCGCGCGGTCGAGGAGGGCCTCGTGGATCCGCACCGGTCCGTGCAGGCCGGGATGCGCGGGACCCTGTACGGCGCCGAGGACGAGCAGGCGCCGGGGGCGCTCGGCTACGACTCGCTTCCCTGGAGCGAGCTCGAGCGTCTGTCGCCGACGGACTACGCCGACCGCGTGCGTGCCCGCGTGGGCGACGCGCCGGCGTTCCTGTCCTTCGACATCGACTTCGTCGACCCGGCGTTCGCCCCGGGGACCGGGACGCCCGAGGTCGGCGGGCCGACAAGCGCGCAGGCGCTGGCGTACGTGCGGGCGCTGACCGGGATCGACTTCCGCGGGTTCGACTGCGTGGAGGTCGCGCCCACGTATGACTCGGGTGCCATCACGGCATGGCTGGCCGCGAGCGCGTGCTACGAGATGATCTCGCTGAGGGCGCTGAGATGACGGTCGAGGTCGTGCGCGAGTCGATGACGGGGGGCGAGGCCGTCGCTCGCGCGCTGCGAGCGTGCGGGGTCGATCTCGTCTTCGGCATCCCCGGCACGCACACGCTGTCGATCCACCGCCACCTGACGGCGTGCGGCATCCGGCACGTGACGCCGCGCCATGAGCAGGGCGGCGGCTACGCGGCCGACGGGTACGCGCGTGTGTCGGGCCGGCCGGGTGTCGTCGTCACCACGAGCGGCCCGGGCCTGATCAACGCCGCCACGCCCGCCGCGACTGCCTACGCCGACTCCGTGCCGATGCTGGTGGTGTCCCCCTCGATGCCCACCGGCGTGGAGGGGCGGGACACCGGCTATCTGCACGAGAGCAAGAGCCAGGGATCGGCGATGGACGCCTTGGTCGCGTGGAGCAGGCGGGCAACGTCGCCCGCCGAAGCCGCGGACGCGATCCGGGAGGCCTTCGAGCACTTCGCGGCCGAACGGCCGCGGCCGGTACACGTCGAGGTCCCCGTCGACGTGTTGGAGGCGGCCGGCGAGGCCGGTGCGGTGGCACCCGGCGCCGGTACGGCCGAGGTGGACGAGGCCGCGGTCGAGCAGGCCGCTGCGGCCTTGACGGCTGCCGAGCGCCCGGGGCTCATCCTCGGCGGCGGAGCGCGCGGCGCAGCCGCGGTCGCGCAGGAGCTCGCGGAGCGCCTCGGCGCAGGCGTCGTCACCACGGTGAACGGCAAGGGCGTCATGCCCGAGCGCCATCCGCTCTCGCTCGGCGCGTCGATCCGGCTGCCCGCGGCGCAGACGTGGCTTCAGGAACGGGACGTCATCCTCGCCGTCGGCACAGAGCTCGGCGAGTCCGACCTCTGGGGTCCGCCGCTGCAGCTCTCCGGCAGCCTCGTGCGCGTCGACGTCGATGCGGGTCAGCTGCACAAGAACGCGGCGGCAGACGTGGCGATCGCCGGTGACGCCGCGGCGGTGCTCGAGCTGCTCTCCGAGGCCGTTGCGCAGCGGCCCGCGGAGGACCTCGAGCCGGTGCGCGCGGCGATCCGGGCGGAGGCTCTGCGCGACGGCGCGCCGTGGCTTGATCTCGTCGGGGCGCTCACGGGCGCGCTCGGAGCGGACGGGATCCTCAGCGGCGACAGCACGATGGCGGCGTACTACGGCGCAGTGCACTTCCTGCCGATGGACGCGGCGCAGCGGTTCATCTACCCGACCGGCTACGCCACGCTCGGCTATGCGCTGCCCGCGGCGATCGGCGCCAAGCTCGCCGCGCCGGACCGGCCGGTCATCGCGCTCGTCGGCGACGGCGGCCTGCTGTTCACGGTGGGCGAGCTGATCACCGCGGCCGAGCTCGGCCTCCCGCTGCCGGTTGTCGTTCCGAACAACGGTGGCTACGGCGAGATCCGTGCGCAGATGGAGGAGGCGGGGATCGAGCCGATCGGCGTGGATCTCCAGGTTCCGGACTTGCCGCGGTTGGGTGAGGCGTTCGGCGGCGCGGGCGTGCGGATCGACGACCCGGCGGCGCTGCCGCGCGCCCTAGCCGAGGCGCTCGAGCGGCCGGGGCCGACCGTCATCGAGGTGCCCGCCTAGCGAGTCGGGGAGCTCGCCGGTACGCTCGGCGAGCAGCGCGATGTGGAGGTCGGCGATCGTCGACGGCAGCCGCAGCGAGCGGCCGATGAGCTCCTCGATCTTCGCGAGCCGGTAGCGCAGCGAGTTCGGGTGCAGGTGGAGTCTGGCCGCCGCAGCCGCGATGTCGAGATCGTGCTCGAACCAGCTCGTGAGCGCCTCATAGAGGGCGTCGTTCGCGCGCACCGGCCCAATCAACTCGTCCACCTTCGGACCCAGCCACGCGGGCTGCGCCTCGCTGACGAGCAGGGTGCCGAGGTCGAAGTCCTCGAACGCGAGGACGCGCGGTCCGGCCTGGCGTGAGGCCCGCCGCGCCGCGAGCTCGGCGTCGCGATGCGAGTAGCGCGCCGCGGCGACGCTCTCGAATGGCCGCCCGATCCCCGCCACTGCGCCCGGCTGCGTGGCGAGCAGGTCCGCCAGCAGGGGCGTTAGGTCGCCTGCCTGGACAAGGGCGACGACGGCGCCGTCGCGCCCGGTCAAGAGGTGGGGGATGTTCGCCGGTCCGAGCGCCTCTTCGAGTTCGTGCTGCAGCACCGAGAGATCGACCGCCTCGCCCAGCGCTCCGCACTCACGCAGGACCACGATCCGCGCCGGTCCGGAGAAGTCGACCCCGAACCCGGCAGCGCGGGCGGCGAGCGCCGGCAGGTCGCGCGCGTCGATCGGATCCAGGGACGCCTCCAGCAGTGCACCCTTTACGGCGTCCTCCTGGTTGCGAACGACCTCACGGAGCCGCTCCATGGCCGCCAGCAGCGGCGCGGTCGTCTGCGCGGCGGACCGGGCCAGCGCAGCGGCGAACCCGCTGCTGCGGCTCGCCAGCAGCAGCCACCGCGACGGCTCCGCGGCGACCGAGGCCAGAGGCATCGCGACCACGTGCCAGCCGTCGACGTCGGCTTCCACGAGCTTCGGCACGCGGCTCTTGACGAACTCCCACACGGCCTCCGTCGGCACCTTGCCGACGGCGAGCTCGGGGTGACCGGAGGGTCCGAGCACCGCGACGCTCGCGTCCAGGAACCGCGCCAAGCGCTCCACCACCGCCGCCTCCGGCTCCGGATCATGGAGCGCGTCGAGGACAAAGCGCTGCAGCGAGGAGAGGCGTCGGAACAGCGGCGCCTCCCCGCCACTGAGTGCAGTGTCCACGAAGCTGACGATCTCGCGGAACTGGGTGTCCTTCGGCACGGCGAAGATCGGGAACGCGCGCGCCGCGCCCTCTTCGAGCAACGCCTCGGGCACGTGATCGAACACCGGCTCGACACCGAACCCGAGCGCCGACACGCCCGCGGCGTCGCACTCCCGCACCAACGCCCGGCCCGCCTCCGGCTCCTCCCCAAGGCCGACCCCGGCGGTGAGCATGACCCAGCGCTCGGCGACCCACTCTGTCGGCCCTTTCACCTCGACCACCGCCGCGCCCAGAACCGGGCGCTTCGCCGCGTCAGGACTTCCGGTCAGCAGCTCGAGCCCCAGCGCCTGCTCGCCGAGGAGGTCGCCCAGCCAGAGGGACGGCGAAGGAGTCATCGGATCGATCGGAACGTACTGGACCCGCAGCAGGAATGCTGGGGTTAGGGCTCAACACGCCGCCGCTCATCGCGCAAAGCGCAACTCCGCGACCCGGGCCGCATCTGCTCCTGGCAGGCGTGCAGATGCGCGCGATGCTGGAGCCAGCCCGAGTCGCGGCGTAGGGACCGCTGCGGGCTGATCAGGGGATCGACCAGGTCCAGGCGTCGGCGAGGAGCTTCATGCTGCCGTTGCCCGACGAGCGCGCGCCGCCGAACGCGACCACGTGGCGGCCTGTGGCGACCAGCGCGCGCCCGCTCACGAGCATGTCGCCACCTCGGTCCT
>CAVUNB010000026.1:0-137566 GCA_963742685.1 uncultured Actinomycetota bacterium
AATGTTATCTGGCGCCGACGACTAAGTACGTATTGCTGGCCAACGGGCTCGCACTAAGACGACATCAAGATGCCGAATGGATCGTGAATCGACTAAGCGCGCATCGCGGCACGTGATCACCGCGCCCACCTTTACAAAACTTGTCGCGTGAGAAACCGTGCTGGCACCTATCCGAATCGTCCCAGCGACTCAGCGTAGCCAGGTCCGACATCGTCATCACGTTGGGACCAGCCGTGGAAGACCGAGATCCCGCAATTCACACTCCAAGCTGGTCGACCGAGTGCCGCTGAGACTTCGAGTGCTAGGGACAAGAGGCTCGCAAAGTCCGCCTCCATGTCTGCGGCCCGACCTCGTCGAACGTTATCGATCATCCAGGCAATCTCTTCGACGGGCCCCACTGCGGATCCAGATAGATTAGGATCCCGCGAGTCGAATTCTGCTGGTTACGCGAAGCAGCCTAACTATGCGTTTTCTGGGTTTGCCGTCTGCGTTGTCATCACGCGGGTTCGAACCAGACCCATCGTTCCAAGTCGGCAAGCCACACGCGATAATCGCCGATGGTCTGCAAGGCCAGCGCACCGACAGCGGAACCAGTGGCGTCCTTGGCGGCTTGCTCGCGAAAGAAGTCAAGGATCTCGTGGATCTGCCGTTCATAGAACTGCTGCTGCTCTTTCGCTGAGCGGTCCGCCCGAGCGGCATCCTTACTTGCCTGAACGCTCGCCTCCTGCGCGGCAGATTGGGCTTGCTCTCTGGCTGACCTCGCCGAAGACTCGGCCTGGCGTCGACCACTGCGCAATGACATCGAAACGGTAGCAAGCGATACGAATGCCGCAATCAGGGCCGCGCACTCACCACCGCCAGCCTTGGTCCACGTGTACAACATGCCACAGCTGCCCAGACCCGCGCGTGGGCTTCGGCTGCTGCGCTGCAGGTGCCTCCACCGAGGGCGCCTGCTCTCCGGAGTTGCGGCGATCGCGGACTTAGCCCCGAATGGAAGACGTGATGTCCGGCCTCGTAGACATCGACTGGACCGTCGTCTGAGACCTTGATTGCAAGGCCGTAAATGCTCGCGTTCCATGCCGCGGTGCTTCTCGCCCAGCAAACCGCGCGAGCTAGCTTAGGCCAACGCCCTCAAGAGCTTGAGACATCAGTTCAGAGATCATGCTCCACATCCACGATGCTGCCGTGGCTGTCGAAGAGGACCGCGCCATCAATGCTTGACGCGGCGCGTAGGACTCGAGTGGCCTGTGGGTCGCCGAGCAGTCCCCGCAACGCTCGACCGAAGCGTCCGCGCGGATCGAGATGGATCTGCGTGGTCGGGAACGGTTGACGATCGACGCCGCCGTTCAGGAACACGAACAGTGACCCTCGGCGCTCGTAGCTTGACCCGGCCACCAGTTGTAGCGCGTGCTAAACAGAGGCGCTCATTCGGCGCTCGAGTACGCGCCGGAGCCCGTCCCAATTCTGATATCGCCACACGCCTTGAGAGTTGGCACAAAGGTGGACACCGGTCGACAGTGCGAAGTGAATATCCACCCGCTTGGGATGCGGAGAGAATCGATGTTCCTGGACGGAGGAACCCATAGAGGCCCTCGAGACTCTCGATGGGGGCCAAAACTTGCTGAGAGTCCTCCCATACACCAGAGACATCGGCGAAGCCTGGGCCGCGCCGCTATGACCATGACCAGTGCGAACTTGCCGTCCTGCAGGAAGGGCTTAAGCCACTTCTCCCTAAGCAGGGCCCGCTCAAGAGGAATGGGGTGGTCGAAGGGGTGGAAATCGATCGCCAGCCCGCGACTTGAACGACGGCAGGTGCTTAACAAGGCACGACGTTTCCAGTGAACCTCGACCCCTCGTACGTTTGGCGCGCAGCCGAGCCGAACGTGTTGATCCAGTCGATAAGCGGTGTAGTCGAAAACGGGGACAGTCGGGCCGCCGCACGCAAGAACCTGGTTCCAGCGAGTGCGCGCCACGGATCTTGGGCCACCAATTCGTCGCCCACTGTTTCGAGGTCAGCGCGGAACACCGCGACGATGCGCTGCATCAATCGGACCTCGTCTTGCGTGATCGCCCGATCCACTCTGCAGGCTGAGGCTGGAACGGACCGCACGATCCATCGATTCGATCCAGTGCCTCAAACGGTTCTGCGGGACTTGAGCAAAACCCACGCGCTCGTCTCGCGGCGTTGCGTTCACCGCAGGCTCAACTACCCAGCCTTGGACGACCCCGTTCAGCAGGCTGGCTAGCTCATGAGCAAGATCTTGAACGGTCAGATTCGACATGGCGCAACCGTAGAGGTTGCTGAAGCGCTCCGTGGATCGACCTCATCCAAGCCGACCACCAGCCCCTTCAGCGCCGATGCGCTCGCCCATAACCAGCGGCATTCCGCCGCCGGTGAAGGTTGTTCCGTGGCTCGTGGCACAAGTAGGTGCTGGACCGTACACGTTTTCACAGGTTTCAATCCGACTTGGTCAGGTCGATTGCCAAGCGTCGGACCCTTTACCCATGTGCGGTTGCCGCTCTTTGGGCCTTCGCCGCCAAGGCTCGGTAGTGCGGCCAACTGTGCCACTGCACGGTCGTATCTCGCCGCGATGAAGTGTGCTGCAGGATCGACCGAGTTCCTGAGCGAGTGCCCCACTCGTCGAGAACCGTGCGCTCGTCGATCCACCCATGCTCGGTCTCGAGCGCGAGGATGTCGAACATGGCGAGCACCCGATACACCTTCGTCATCTCTTCCTCGCGATACACCAGGGCCGCTGCCTCCTCCTTGGTCTTCAACGTGTAGAGGATGCGACGCCCGGCGACTACGTCCGGCTCTATGAGTCGTTCGTGAACCTTAGAAAAAGAGATCGCGCTCGTCGAGTCTCTTGGCGCGGAGAAAGTTGACGAGCCCCAAGCCGAACGCTCCCGACGACGAGAACGGCTCCAGGCTGACCGTGAAGGAGATCGCGAACTGAGACGTCCATGTGCGAACGCTAGGGCGCATCCGGCACGGGCGAGGCGATTTCCCGCTTCAGGTGATCATTGGACCGTCCGAGGGCAACCAGGACGTCCGACCTGGGTTCGTAGGCAGCGTCACACCCCGCTTGTCGGCGGTGAAGTACCACGATCGAGGAGCCGCTCAGCTCCGCTTCAGCGCTCCATTTCCTGCTGCCGGCTCTCCTCGATCATCCAGGCTTCCCGGGTTTGGACACCCCAGAAGGCGCCGAACAGTGCGAGGAGCAATGCTTCGACGACTAGGACCAATCCTGGTTTCGCCCTGGTTCGAGGCGAGTATTGCGGCGATCGCGACGACAACGATCATTCCGATCGCCACTGCCGTGTAGATCGCGTCGAGTCCGGTCATGCGCGCGTCGGCTCGCTTGGCTTGCTCGAGATGTGCCGAGCTGAGGGAGTCATCCACCGGCGTGTCGCCGATGTGCCGAGAGCAGCTTGAGCCCAAGTGTGGTGCGCAGCATTGCGACGCAGCCAAGCAGTACGAACGTGCCGACGGCAGCAGGCCCGTGGATGTGCTCGGCGAGCCAGGTTCGATCGTTGGCGAAGGCTACGAATCCGCCTACTACCAGCAAAGGGGCGAGGGCGGCGTGGAGTGCCGTCTTGGCGTTGCCGCGCACCTTCATCCGTTCCCGACGAGCTTGGACGGCAAGAACATGCCGGACTGCCCATACGATCAGCGCCAGGGCCAGCAGGGCTCCGATCGCATACTCGTAAGGCGCGCCACTTCAGGATCGTAAGAGACTAGTGATTCACCGGCAGGGTCCTTGGGCCAGCATGCTGCCCCGGCCACCAGCAGACCCAGACCGACAGCGACATTGAGCAGTGTCTGCTCCGTCAGGGTGTCCCCTGGGACCACGATCAGCAGACAGCCGGCGGCGGCAAGTCCGAGGACAAAGATGGTTCGCGCGTCGGTGTACCAGGAGTAGAGGTCGAGGGAGGCGCGGAATGGTCGATCACCAAGACCGATAGTGGTGCTAGCAGTACCGACACGGCAGGAGAAATCAGGCCGATGCGGAGCGCGAAGTATGTCGACTTGAATTCACGCGCGTCATAAGTCTGAATTGACATGGCGGCTCCCGAATCTGCTGAATCCGAAACCCTAGCCTAGAACTGGGTGCAGCGTGTTGTCTGCAGGACTTCTAGTTGCGGGAACCGCGCAGGCGGAACAGGCGGACCAGCACGACACCTCCGACGACCAGATATGCGACGAACTTCAATATTGCCACGGCATAGAGCGAACGAGCCAGTGTGCTGGGTGATGTTCTGGTCGATCAGTACGGCGATGAGGACGTTCTCGGCCAGATCCAGCGTCGCCGGAATGACTGGAAGCCACCAGCGACCCGAATCGCGAGCCAAGATCGTCGCCGTGACCGTGACGAAGGCGACCACGAAGACGAAGTCGAGCACGAGGCCCACGCGGACCGAATCGACTCCACCAGCCGCGACGACCTCGAGCGCGAAACGCTCGGTGCCGGCGAGCACGATGTGCGGCTGCTGGTGGAGCCCTTTCACTGAACTGGGCGGCCACCCCGAAATACAGCCAAGGCAGCAGCAGAACGAGAGCCTTCACCCATGGGCGAGACGAGGACGGTGACACGCACACATTGTTTCGCGGCTGACGCGGCGCGCAACCCCAGTCTCTCCGAACGTCCCGCGTTGGGGAGCCGCGCTAGAAGGTCCGTCGCTGCCGCGATCTGGCGGTCACAGGCTATGCCGAGTCCGACGTCGACGTCGCAGCCGATCATCGAGTCCGCTCCGACGACTCGTCCGGCGACGCACCTGCCGTCACGGCTTTTGCCGCCTTATGGATCCGGAATCGGGCGGCATGCGACGTGCATTGCTGAAACCGCGACGGGCACGAGGATCGCCAAGTGATTTTCCGCGACTTGCCTGGTGCGATAGAGGAACATACGGAGGCAGCGACGTCGGCTCGAGCGCCGCTGGCGCGTTTGATCGGAAGACCAATTCCATTACTTGTCCTACGTCAGCGCGCAACATCGGAGAGATCGACTGATTCCCCTGCTGGTCGTGTCGGTACTTGAGTTCGAGGTTGTCAGCAGGTGGATTCGAACAGATCTGCACCCTCGTAGTCGGCGGTTGCATCAGCTCCGTTGTCGACCCTGCTTAGATTGATTACGGCGAAACCATCTGACGCGGCGCCAGCGGGCGGCGGCCACGAACATTCAGTCCACCGCCCCTGAGCGAACACAGAATCAGGGGTTTCTGGGGAGCCATGGTTCGCCCTGCACTCGGCAACGCGGGCTGCGTCGGAGTCGTCTTTCATGAACTGCAAGATGCCCAGGACCAATGCCGCGGCCGCAACAGCGGTACCGACGATCGTCGCGAGGACCATTGGAGACCGAGTTCGTTCGTCACCCAGACGAGTGTGCAATCTGCAAGCGCTGTTCCAGGAAGAGCCAGGCTGAGTAGGGCCTCGAACCATGTACGTCAATCCGCCGCGTGGTGGGTGCCGTTGAACGGGCGGATACGCGGACGGCCGCGCGACCATTGATGGATGCGCGGGTCCGGAGATCCTTAGCCTTGCGTTCCATGACCCGACTTAGCCGCGCAGTCGTCACTCTCGACTCAGAGGCGACGACCTAATCCCGGACGAAGTGACTCGCTTGTTGGGAGGTGCCCCCGCCATGGCCCACGCCCGAGGTGAAATGGTCCCGAGCGGGCGCGGTACAACGCGGATCGCGCGATTCGGATCTTGGCACTACGCGGGGACCGAGTCAGACCTGCCGACATCGATGCGCAGGTCACGGAACTCCTTGAGCAACTGACCCGGATCTCGACGTTTGGCAACAACTCGCCGACAGGTTTCACATGGACCTGTTCTGTGGCTGGTTCATGAACAGCCTCAACGAGGGCTTCGATCTCACCCCTGACGCTGACTGCCCTTGGTCGAGCACGGCATCCTGCTTGACCTGGACATCTACGGCTCGATCGAGTCAAAGGAAGTCTGACCACTCGTGCCGCGTATGCCGCCTAAGCAAGTTGCGTCACTCCGCCGCGTTTGCGTCTCACCCTGACCCGCGGTCAGGCATGTTATCGCCGCTTCTGCTTGCACCTTCAAGGTCAGACGTCAATCCCCGTTTCGTGAACAGGGCCTCCAGGTCAGTGCGATGGTGACAGCGCGCTGTTCAGCTTTGGACGCGCTCTACGTTGCACCATGGGGGAACGATGTCTGTGCCTACAAACACGCCTGCACCTGGTTGGTATACGGACCAGACGAACAGCGCACAGTTGCGCTGGTGGGACGGCCAGTCCTGGAGCGAACAGACGAAGCCGCTGGATGGCCCGGTCGTCCAGCGACCCGCTGCGGCTCCCCCCGCGTGGGGCTCCTCGGCCGTGCAGCCCGTCGCTATGAACGCTGCCAGCAAGAAGCCTTGGTACTCCCGGTGGTGGGCCATCACCGCCGCCGTCCTCATTGCGCTGACGGTCGTGGGCAGCCTTCTTCCCGACGAAGAGACGCCGGGGGACGAAGCCACCACCTCGAAACCATCGGCCAGTTCGGCTGCGTCACCGTCGGAGACCGCTGAGCCTGTTCTAGAACCTGAGCCGGTCGACACCGATGCGGACGGGGTCAACGATGAGGAGGACGTCGCCGAAGGACCCGAAGGTCCAGACCGAGAACGACGTCGACACGGACAAGGACGGGGTCGCGGACTCAAGGATGCCTTCCCGAAGGACGCGAAGTACAGCAAGGACACCGACGGCGACGGAGTCGCCGATCCCATCGACGCCTTCCCCAAGGACCCTGACTTCAGCAAGGACACCGACAGGGACCGGGTGGCCGACGCAAAGGACGCTTTCCCAGCGATCCGAGCCGATCGGAGATCACGCTCGCCATGGAGAACGCGCTGTGGTCTGCGAGAGCTACCTGGAGTACACGGCGTTCAGCCGACTGGGCCTCATCGGACAGCTGTCGTCGGAGTACGGCGAGGGCTTCAAGGTTGAAGACGCCACGTGGGCCGTCGACCAGCTGGGCGCGGATTGGAAGGAACAGGCGTTCGTCCGCGAAGAAGTACCTCGAATACACGTCCTTCTCTCGCCAAGGCCTCATCGACCAGCTATCCAGCGCGTACGGGGAACAGTTCACCCTCGACGAGGCCACCTACGCGGTCAACAAGATCGGCCTCTGACGTGACGGCAGCGCTGCCGGAGGAACGCGTCGGCATAGTCGTCAGGGTACCTTTCATTGGAAGAATCTTATGCGCCGTCTCCGTCATGTCGCTCGCCATTGCCATTGTGCTGTCACTCGCGGGCTGCGCTGATGACAAACCCGTCACCATGCCCGACGTGGTCGGGAAACGCCTCGACATCGCCACCAGCGACGTGGAGCGGGCAGGCTTCGGCGACGAGGTGGAGGTCCTCGGCGGTGGATCGTTCGGCGTGATCGACGAATCGAACTGGACCGTCTGCAGCCAGGAGCCGGACGGCGGCAGCGTGATCTCGGTTGCTCCCCGCATCACCGTGGACCGGACCTGCGACGCGGACGATGCTCTCGATCCCCAAGCTGTCGACGACGAAAAGACCTCAGGAAGTGACGCGGCCGCAACACCGACAGAGGACCCAACCGCGACCTCACGCGACAAGCACAGCAAGAAGAAGCGCCAGCCCCGGGCAGTCGTGGCGGAGACGTTCATCATGCCGGCACTGGTCGGAGTCAACCTGCAGGAGGCGCAGAACCTGCTTCAGGCACGCGGCAGCTTTCTGCTCACGCAGACAGACGGAACCGGACAGGATCGGTTCCAGATGCTTGACCTCGGATGGAAGGTCTGCGCACAGGACCCTGCCGCCGGCTCCGTGACTGACATCGTGACGCTGGTCGAACTCATCACGGTGAAGCTGTCTGAGACCTGCTGACTCTCGCCGCAACGGGTGGGGCACTCCGCCGCGAAGCGGCTTGCCTGATCGTCCACGACCGAATCGCCAAGACTCTGACGGGATTCTTGGGACAGCGTTTCGTTGGAGACTCGTGTATTGCTTGTACCCGTGCTGGGGACAATCGCCTCGTAGGTTGTATCTAGAACCGCCCACGGACCCGAGACCGTGGGCGGTTCTTTGTTGCTTTGGCAGGGGAGAGCCAACATGCGCCGTGACAGGGACCAGTTCGAGGCGGCGCGGGGGCCGCAGTGCGACCTTCCAGCCGCGAAAGTGCCACCGCCTGCCCTCTGATCTGTCGCACGCGACGCCCGGGTTCTAGCCTGAACGGATGCTCGACCTCAGCGGCAATCGACGTGGACGAGATCGCAACGGCGCTCGCGGATCAGACTGACTACGACCACCGATGGCTGATCGACCCGCGAACGGGCGAGATTGCATTCTGGACGAGCGATACGGGCATCGACGGGGAGAACCCAGTCGAGATCGATGAGCTGGATCTCATCGCCATCGACCCGCTTCCGTCGTACGTGTGGTTTCAGGACATGGCCGACTTCGCCGAGGGCATCAGCGACCGCAAGGTCGGCCAACGCTTGAGTCATGCTCTGCGAGGACGGGGACCGTTCAGACGATTCAAGAACGAGCTCTATGAGCACCACCCCGAACTGATCTCTGCGTGGCACAACCTCCGTGATGTTCGAGCCCAGCGCCGAGCCGTCGAGTGGCTGTGCGACCACGGGCTCATCGACGACGACGCGGAAGGTCGGTTTTCGACCGACCATCCAGATCCCGCCCTTCCCTGAGGCATCCCGAGAACCGCGCGCGCAGATCGGGTCAACCCGGAGTCGTTTCGCGACCCTGAACCTCGATCTGCCAGAGGCGTAATGGCTCAAGAGTAATGGCTCAAGAGTGCTGAATGGGAGGGGACGGGCGATGGCGTGGTGGAGATCGGATGGGATCATGACGGCCGAGCGAGGTCGTGAGGCAGGCAGCTGTTGGAGGCGGGGAAAGGTGGATTAGGCATGGTGACGGAGCGTCCGGGTTGGCGATCGGAACGACAGGTCGGGTCGAGGTGACCACACTCGCTGACGCCGTACTCCCGCTGATCCGCACGCGCTCGGACGTCTATCGGTGGAGCGCCGCCAACGCTCACGGGCAGCAGATGCATGAGGCTGTCGACATCCTCGAAGCCGCGATCCCGACGACACCGACCGGGCGAGATCTACTCGGTGACCCACAAGTCACTCGCCTCCGCGATCAAGGTGATCGCCCGAGCCGACGACTCCAGCGGCATCATCGGCGACGCCTGTCGTCGACTGCTGGAGCTCCACCCGAAGGCGGCCGCAGCGCGGCAGACGCCGGTCAGCAAATTGATCGACTGGATGATGAAGTTCCAGTTCGGCGATGACGAGGTCGACTACTTCGAGCTGGATCCGGTGGCGTACGCACCTGCTCTTGGCGAGGTCGGCATGGCGGCGTACCGAAAGCGGCTGGCTGAGGTCGAGGCGAGGCTCGGCCCCCGGCCTTCCGAGGACGATCGTTGGACGTCGGGCCACTCGCATGAGTGGTTCACCCTCGACTGGAACGCCCAGCGACTCGCGGTCCTCGATCACGACATCGAGGCGATCATCCGGACCCACGCCAAGGACCGAAAGGTCGCGGCCTGGCTGGAGGACACCGCCGAGGCCTTCGACGAGATCGGTGAGATCGACCTGGCCATCGACTGGGCGAAGCAGGCCACTGACTTCGACCGCGGCCACCAATCACTCAAGGCGGCGGGCTACTGGTGCGGGCTCCTCGAGGAGCACCGGCCGACCGAGGCGCTGCAGGCCCGGCTCACCGTGTTCCGCAAATGGCCCTCGTCGACCTCAGCCGCGCGGCTGCACAAGGCGGCCGGCAAGTCGTGGCCCGACTTCCGCGACGAAGTGGTCGCGACACTCGCGGCAAGCCCGAGCGACGCAGTGCTCTTCGCGCTGCTCACCTTGAAGGAGCCCCAGTTCGCGTGGAACCTCGCGCACTCGCTCGCCCTCGACAGCGACCACACGTGGAGCGAGCTGGTGAAGGCGTACGAGAAGGTCGACCCGCTCGCCGTCCTGCCGATCCATCAGCGCCTCGTCGAGAACGAACTGATCGAGGCCGGCGCCCAGCACTACCGGCTCGCTGCGCGACGGCTGGCGAAGATGCGGAAGCTCTCCGCGGGAACAGAGCGCTCAGCCGAAGTCCATGACTTCATCGCCGACCTGCGCGAGATCCACCGGCGTCGGCCGCGGTTGCAACAGGAGTTCGACCGCGCCGGACTTCCCTGACAGGGGCGCAGCGAGCGCCCTGGATGGCCGACGCCACGGGTCAATTGCTGTCATCTGACTCGGAGTCGATGAACGCCTGCGCCTGCTCGAACAACTGCTGAAGCGACGCATTCCACTCCGGCAGGTTCACCGACAGGGTCACCCAGGTTCGTTCACGGTTGATCTCGTCGTACTGATGGATCAAGAAGTTGCGGTTCGCCACCGCAGTCGCCCACCTGACGCCGTCGGGGGCGAGCACGTCGAGCTTCGAGAGGCGGTTGGCTGCTTCACCGAGTTTCATCATCAAGGAATCGCCGGCTTCTTGCAGGAGGGCATCGCCGAGATAGGCCTCCATACCCCTGGCGAGGATCTCGTCGACGCGCTCCAACCAGCCCTGGATGTGGAGCAACTCCTTGGCGGCCCTGCGATCCATCAGAGCAGCACAGCCTCTCGACGGATGTCGTCGTCGAGGCGGGGCTTGAGCCCGCCGTAATCGACCAGGTCGATCTCACGTCCGAGCACCTGCTCGAGCAACATCTTGAACTCGACGAAGTCGAACGAGGATGACCCAGACGGCGACTGGACGAGCAGGTCAATGTCGGAGTCCCTCCGTCCCTGCTTGCGAGCGATCGAGCCGAAGACGGCGAGCTGGCTGTAGCCGCGGTCGGCGGCGAGCGTCTTGATCACGGGCGCCGCTGCTTCAAGAAGCTGCTCAGGGTGGAGGTCGACCAAGTCTGGCGCGAACTTGAGCTGCTGGCTGACGGCCGGCTGGCTGATGCCGAGCGCGTTGGCGATCTGGCGTTGGCTCATGCCGCTGGCGAGCATGGCCCGCAAGGCGATGGTGCGCCGTAGCCGCGCGACATCCTCGTCACGCCGCGCATCCTGATACTCCGCAAGCAGGGTCATAATGCAATCTTATCGCCTACTCATCGTCATCTCGCGCGAACGCCGCGTCGAGCAACTCCGCGGTCAGCGGGTTCACCTGCTCGTTGCGCCGGATGTAGTGCTCGATCGTCACCCTGGGGTCGGTGTGTCCGAGCAGCTCAGAGGCAAGGTTCAGGCTGGCCTGCTCGTTGATCACGGTCGCGACGGTGCGGCGGAACATGTGCGGGCTGACGCCCTCGATCCCGGCGTCGCCGAGCACCTTGCGGAGCTGGCGACGCACGTTCGCCGTGGTGCAGCGGTGTCCCCTCACGACTCCGGAACACCAAGCGCATCCAGCGAGTGGTCGGCCATGATCGCCAGCCGCCGGCGCAGCGCCTCGGCGGTGAAGGACGGCAACGCGATCACCCGGTTCGAGCGGTCTGTCTTCGGGTGCTCCTGACGGTAGGTCCCGACGCCGCGCTCGGAGATCACCGTGCCGCAGATCCGTAGCGCGGCCGGCGTCGTCGTCAGGTCCAGGTCGCGGCGTCGGATCGCCGAGCACCTCGCCGATCCGCGCCGAGGTGCCGAGCATGACCTCAACGATCTGGCCGAGCTGACCGTCCGGGTTCGGACCCGAGGTGCCCGCAGACTGCTCCCAGGCCCTGATCACGGCGCGGATGGCGTTGACTTCGACGCGGTCAGCGCGGTCGGGGTCCGCTTCGGTTTGTGGAGCCGGGAGACATGGTCGATCGGATTGCGCACCAACACCTCGTGCCGGACCGCCAGCGCGAACGACTGCCGGAGAACCGTCCTGGCCCGCTTGGCCGACGAATACGAGTTGCTGCCGAGTTGCTTGAGCAGGGCGTCGCAGCGGGCGACGCCGATCTCGCGCAGGGTGAAGCCCTTGAACGCTGGCAGCACCAGCCGGTTGAGGTCGCGCTCGTAGTTGAACCGGGTCGCCGGCGCGATCCGGGCTTCCAGGTCGAGGTCGGCCAGCCAGTAGTCCACCAACGCAGTGAACGGGACTGTCGGGCGTCAGCGTGGTGTCGACGGGTTGGAAGGCGTTGCGCTCTGCGAGCTTCCTCTTCAACGCCACCTCGGCCGCCGGCCGCGACGCCGCGGTCGCCTGGATCAACCGGGTCTGCCCGTCCCAGTCGCGGAAGCGAGCCCGGGCCTCGACCCGAGTCTTGCCCCGGACGATGAAGGAGATCGAGCCACTGGTGCCGATCGGGATGCGTGGCCTACTCATGAGGGCCATCCTCGTGTCGCTGCTCCAGCCACTCGGCGATGTCGCTGGCCGCGAATCGCAGGTGCTTGCCGAACTTGTAGGCCCGCGGCGCCCGGCCGGACAGCCGCCAGTCGTAGATGGTCTGCACGGGGACACCGAGGTACTCGGCGAGTTCCTCGACCCCGATCAGGGGCTCGAGCCCCAGTTTCGTCGTACTCATGCCCAGGAGGTGCGCGAGCAGTGCCGAGCGAACCCGAAGCGACCGGAACCAACGCCGCTGCCGCCCGGCTGGACGGCGCTGCACACCTGTCAATGTGATGGGTAAACGATGGGATCGCATGATTCCCCCAAAGAAAAAGTCCAGGTCAACCTGTGGCTGACCTGGACTTTCTTTGTAGCGGGGGCAGGATTTGAACCTGCGACCTCTGGGTTATGAGCCCAGCGAGCTACCGAACTGCTCCACCCCGCGTCGGTGAACACAACCTTACGGGATGGACGGCGACGATCTCAAATCGAGGTCAGCCACCCACGCCCGAGAGCTCGACCGCCTCCGCGATGAGGTCGCGGCCCTCCTCCATGAGCCTGGCCCAGCCGACCGAGTTGCCCTTGCTCTGGGCGAGATCGGCGGCCGCGAACTTGTCCTCGGCCTGCGCCAGGAGCGCGCGGACCTGGTCGTCGACCGTCCCCGCCGGCGTCGGGTCGGGCTTGCCCTCACCCGGGTCCGGCTCGGGCTCGGGCTCTGGCTCCGGTTCGGTCGCCGAGACACCGAGCACGTCCGCTATCGCCTCGCGCAGCGTCGTACCGATGCCGACACGATCGCCGTAGGAGACGAGCACGAACCGCAGGATCGGGAAGCTCGACTCGGTGTCCGAACGCTTCGCGTACAACGGCTGGACGTACATCAACCCGTCGCCCACCGGCAGCGTCAGCAGGTTGCCGTAGACCGGGGTCACGTTGCCCTGACTGAACGAGAACACCTCCTCGCGGACGTCCTCGTCCGAGCTGATCTCGTTGGCGACCAGTCCCGGCCCGTCGGTGAGCTCGTTGGGCAGCTCGAGCACGGAGATCTTGCCGTAGGTATCGCTGGTCGCGTCGCTGTCGACGTTCACGAAGGACGCGAGGTTCTGCCTCTTGTAGGGCACGTAGACCGACGTGAGCGAGTAGTTCGCCTCGCCGTCGACACCGTCGGTGAAGAGGCGGTAGGGCGGCTGCAGCTGGTTCTCCGCCTGCGGGTCCTTCGGGACCTCCCACCGGTTGTTGTCCTCGTACCAGTCCTTGGCGTCCGTGACGTGGTAGCGCGCGAACTGGTAGCGCTGCACCTTGAACAGGTCGTCGGGGTAGCGCAGGTGCTCCATCAACGCGTCCGAGATCTCGGCCTTCGGCTGCACGACGCCGGGGAAGATCTCGCTCCACGCCTTGAGGATCGGATCCTCCTCGTCCCACGCGTAGAGCGTCACCGTGCCGTCGTAGGCGTCGACGGTCGCCTTGACGGCGTTGCGCATGTAGTTGATCTCGTCGGTCGGCAACGTCTGGAAGCCCGGCGTCTGGGTCAACGAGTCGTCCGTCATCGTCTCCAGCGACTCCCGCTGCGAGAGCGGGAAGCGGTCGGTGACGGTGTAGCCGTCGAGGATCCACTGGATCTTCCCGTCGATGACGGCGGGATAGGGGTCGGAGTCGACGGTCAGCCATGGAGCCACCTTCTCCACCATCGTCCGCGGGTCGCGGTCGTAGAGGATCCTGCTCTGGTCGTTGACCCGACCCGAAAGGACGAGGTTGGCATCGCCGAACTTCAGCGCGTAGATCAGCTTGTTGAAGATTCCGCCGATCGGCACCCCGCCGTCACCGTCGTAGGTCGTGGTCTGGTTCTCGTCGTCGCGCTCGCCCTTGGGCAGGTCGAGCTCGACGTCGTTGCCGCCCTCCGGCTTGCCGACGATGGAGTAGGACGGGCTGCGCTCGCCGTAGTAGACGCGCGACTCGTAGCCGCCCTCCTGGAGGTTGGTGAGCGCCGACTCGTTGCTCTCCTGGCCCTCGGCCCACTGGATGTTGAGGGACTGGCGCTCGTCGTCCTCCGGTCGCTGGTTGGCGTACGCCGCAATGATGCCGTTGCCGTGCGTGTAGACCGTGTGCAGGTTGGACCAGTTGCGCGCGTCCGAGCCCAGACCTGACTGCTCGAGCTCGCGGACGCCGAGGACGAGCGCGCGCTCCTTGCCGTCGATGTTGTAGCGGTCGACGTCGAGGACGTCGCTGACCGAGTAGTAGGCCCGCACCTGCTGCTGCGTCTCGAACGTGGGGCTGACGACCTTGGGGTCGAGCAACGGGACCGAGGACGTGATCGCGTCGAGGGCCTCCAGGTCGCCGTCGTTGGTGTCGGCCTCCCGGACGTACGGCGACACCTCGATCTGGTCCAGGTCGTACGCCTCTCTCGTCGCCTCGATGTTGGCGGCGATGTATTTCCCCTCCCTGTCGGGGACGTTGGGGCTGACCTGGAACCGTTGCACGATGCCCGGCACGATCAGCCCCAGCAGCACGGCCGACAGCGCGAGCAGCGCGATGCCCATCGAGGGCAGCAGCCACGTGCGGCGCCAGATGTTGAGGAAGAACAGCACCGCACAGATCAGCGCGATGCCGGTGAGGATCTCCTTGGCCGGCAGCACGGCGTGGTCGTCGGTGTAGCCCATGCCGGTGAACAGCGAGCCCGAGCCGGTGACCAGGTCGAAGCGGTCGAGCCAGTAGTCCGCGGCCTTGGCGAGCACGAAGACGCCGAGCAGCGCCGAGAGGTGCACCTGCGCGGCACCACTGAGCCGGTCGCGCGGGACGGACAGGCGGATGCCGCCGTACAGGTAGTGCACGAGAGCCGCGGCCATCAGGCCGATCACCGCAACGGCCATCACGAAGTCGGTGATGTAGTGCCACCACGGCAGCTCGAAGACGTAGAACCCGGCGTCGCGGTTGAAGTAGGGGTCGGTGTGACCGAACGGCGAGGAGTGCCGCCACAACGAGTACTCACGCCACTGACCCGACGCCGAGGCGCCGGCGAAGACGCCCATCAGGGCCGAGATGCCGCCGAACAGCCAGCCCATCACGGGCGTGACGGCCTCGCGGTAGCGCGCGAGGTTGGCGTCGCCGCTGTTGATCAGGAGCGGCCGGGCCCGGTAGGCGAGCGCCAGGTTGAGCGCCACCACCGCCGCCATCACGCCGCCGAAGACGAGGAAGAGACCGACGCGCGTCCAGAGCAGCGTCTGGAAGACGTTGCCGAAGCCGGCCGCCTTGAACCACAGGCGCTCGGTCCAGAACGACGAGAAGCCGGTGAGTCCGAGGAACAGCACGACCAGCACGGCCGCGGTGATGATCAGCGTGCGCGAGCGACCGGTCCGACCGGGCGGCGGCTCCTCCTTGCGCTCGGGCTCCGCATCGAACATTCCACTCATGTGCGTACTCGCTTCGCTCCGTGCGCCCATGAGGCACACTCCACGCTCCGTTTGATGATTCGCTCGCTCCGCTCACTCATGCCTCTACCTCCAACGTGCTCCGCAGCAGGTCGAGCAGACCCGGGACGAGCGCCGTGCCGTCCACGACCGACTGGTTGTCGTCATGGGCCCGCAGGCGGAGGGCGCAGTACGTCGCTCCCGCGCGCGTGGCGCCGGCGACGATCCGCACTTCCTGCCGCAACGGGTGTTCGCGCGCGAACTCCTCGGCGGCTGCCGGGTCGTCGGGGATGTCGTCATCCACTCCCGGTGGCAGCACCAGACGCTCCACCACCGCGGCGCACCCGGTCACCTCAGCCGGCCAGACGATCGTCTCGAGGATGACCTCCAGCTGCTGGTCGGGCAGGGCGTCCTGCTCGACGGGCGTGAAGGATCCCTCGGCGGCCGCCGAGTCCAGTCCCATCTGCGACGCGAGCGTCGGCTCCTGCGCAACGATCCGCTTGGTGTCGACCAGGGCATACAGCCGGGCGGGCTGGTCCCAGCCGGCCTCGGCGATGTGCGACTCGATCTCGAGGACCGCGGCGGCCAGGGCCGGGTCTTGCGGGAGGGAGATCTCGGTCATGCGGCGTCCTTTGTCATGCAGGGTCCTCACAGGTCGGCAGGGCTGCCTCGTGGTCGTCGGCCCAGGCGCTGATCGCCTCGACGGCATCGTGCATGGTCTCGACCTTCACCAGGCGCATGTCGCCGGGGTCGAGGTCGGTCGTGTCGGAGCAGTTGTCCACGGGCACCATGAACAGGCGTGCCCCCGCGGCCTCGGCGCCGGCGATCTTCTGGGCGATGCCGCCGATCGGGCCGGTGGTGCCGTCGGGATTGATCTCCCCGGTGCCGGCGATCACCTCTCCCCCGCTCAGCGAGCCGGGGGTGAGGGTGTCGTAGATCGCGAGCGAGAACATCAGACCGGCACTGGGGCCGCCGATGTTCTCGCCGATGTTGACCGAGACGTCGAAGGGAAAGGTGAAGCCCGGGCCGGGGGTGATTCCGATGCGCGTGTCGCCGTCCACCTCGCGGGGAGTGACGCTCGCCGTGACCGCCTGGCCCTTGCGGCGCACGACGAAGGTCAGCGGCTGGCCAAGCGGTGCCTCGTCGACGGCCTTGACCACGTCCTCCGCGGAGTTGATCGCGGTGCCGCCGACCGAGAGGAGGATGTCGCGCACCTTGAGCTTGCCGTCGGCGGGCAGCTTCTTCTCGACGTGCAGGACCTCGATCTCCGGCTCCACGTCGTAGCCCAGCTCGGTCAGGGCGGTGGCGACGGCCGAGTCCTGCGAGGACACCATCTGGACGGCCGACTCGGCGTCACTCGACTCGTCGGTCTCGTCCGGCGCGTAGACGGCGTCGTAGGGATAGACCGCTTCCTTCGGGTCGACCCAGGCCCGCAGCAGCTCCTCGAGCGTCACGTCGTCCTGCGGCTGGTCGACGTAGATCGTGGTCATGCGGAGCTCGCCGTCATCGCGATAGGTCTTGTGCCCCGAGACCTCCACGATCTCCTTGCCGTCGCGCGCGGCGAGGATGTCGACCGTCGGCCCCGGGCGGTAGGTGACGTAGGGCAGCGGCTGCGTGCCGACGACCACGAAGAGCCCGATCAGCAACGGCACGGCCAGCATCGCTGCAAGCGTCCGTTGACTCATGACGCCACCCTCTCAAATGCCTGCAAGCCGCGGGCACGCGGACCGCCGTTCGGCGCCGACCAATCCGGCACACAGGTGACTCCGAACACAGCACATCCCGGCTCATGGACGAGTCCGGGCAGCACGTTTCGGCGTACGCACCCCAACTCCGGCACGTGCCGACACCAAGGAGTAGTTGCAGATGACTCGCTCACGACCTACCAAGCGACAAGGGGCGGTTGCCCTGGCCTGCGCCGGCGGGATGCTGACAGCTGTCGGCTTCGCCGGGCTCGGCCCGCTCGCCGCCACCGCGTCCAGCCACCGTGAGGCACCGCTGATCGCGGGGACGCCCCAGTACGACACGACCGATGTCTATGCGTTCCGGAGTCCGGAGAAGCAGAGCACCGTCACCCTGGCGGCCAGCTGGCTGCCCTTCCAGGAGCCGGCCGGTGGCCCGAACTTCTACAGCTTCGCCACGGACGCGCAGTACGACATCCACGTCGACAACGACGCGGATGCCAAGCCCGACGTGACGTTCCGGTGGACGTTCAAGGACCACTACGTCTCCAAGGACACCTTCCTGGCCGCGACCGGTCCGGTGACGTCGTTGAAGGACAAGAACCTCAACTACTACCAGACCTACAAGCTGGTCAGGATCTCCAAGAACGGCAAGACCAAGACCGTCGTCAACAGCCGTCGCGTCGCACCGTCCAACATCGGTGCTGCATCGATGCCCGACTACGGGAAGCTGCGCAACGAGGCGACGATCAAGGCCGGCAAGAACGTCAAGTCCTTCGTCGGTCAGGCCGAGGACTCGTTCTTCCTCGACCTGCGCGTCTTCGACCTGCTCTACGGCGGCGACCTCTCCGAGGCCGGCGACGACACTCTTGCAGGGTTCAACGTCAACTCGGTCGCCCTCCAGGTGCCCCAGAGCTGGCTTGCGAAGAAGCAGAACGCGAAGAAGAACCCGGTGATCGGTGTCTGGTCGACGACGCAGAAGAAGTCGGCCAACGGTTCGTTCCAGCAGATCTCCCGGCTGGGCAACCCGCTGGTCAACGAGGTCGTCATCCCACTCAAGCTGAAGGACGCGTTCAACGGTCTCAAGCCGACGGGTGACGCAGCGGCGCTCAAGTACGTCACCAACCCCGAGCTGCCCAAGCTCATCGAGGCCGTCTACGGCATCGATGCTCCGAAGACCCCGCGCAACGACCTCGTGTCGGTGTTCCTCACGGGTGTCAAGGGGCTGAACATGCCCAAGGGCAAGATCACCCCGAGCGAGCAGCTTCGCCTCAACATGTCCACCCCGGTCACGGCCGTGCCCAACCGGCTCGGTGTGATCGGTGGGGACAACCAGGGCTTCCCCAACGGCCGCAGGCTCGGTGACGACGTCATCGACATCGCGCTCCAGGTCGTCGAGGGCGAGCTCGTCGGAAGCCCGAGCGACCTGGGTGACGGCGTCGACGCCAATGACGTTGCCTTCGGGGACACCTTCCCCTACCTGGCCCTCCCGGCCAGTGGCAGCAACGCCGACCCGCACCCCTCCACCGGGGGCGCGGCCAGGCAGTCGAGTGACACGGACGGAGGCCTCTCCATCGTGCCGAGCCGGAGCACCTCGATGGCATTCACCGGTGTGGGGCTCTTCGCCCTGATCGCCGGCATCGGCGGCGTCGCACGGCGCCGCAAGGACTGACACCCCCAACCTGCCCGGCCGCGCGGCCACCAGCTGCGCGGCCGGGCGGAACCAATGATCGCCTCGGTAGGAGCCTGACCACATGCGCAGAAGCCTGATCGTCATCGGCATCGGCACCGCCCTCGCTGTCTCCGGCGGCATCGGGGTCGCGACCACGTCCGAGCCGTCGACCGCACCGATCACGGCGACGATCACGCGCGTCGTGCCCAACTCCGGCCAGGACCTCACCGCGACCATCACCTCGCTGCAGGACACCCTGAAGCGCGTGCCCGGGGACTACGTCTCGTGGGCGAACCTCGCGGTCGCGTACGTCGAACAGGCCCGCGTCACCGGCCTGTTCAGCTACTACGACAAGGCCGACAAGGCCGCCGCCCAGTCCTTCAGCATCGAGCCGGACGACAACTTCTCGGCCCTGGTCGCCCGCGCCGCGATCGAAGCGGCCCGTCATGACTTCTCCCAGGCCCTGGCCAGCTCTCAGAAGGCCCTGGCCATCAACTCGCGCGACCTCGGAGCCCTCGCCATCCGCGTCGACGCGCTGAGCGAGCTCGGCAGGTACGACGCCCAGCTGCGGGCGGTGAAGACCGCCGATCGACTTCAGCCGAGTACGCCGATCGCCGCTCGCTACTCCTACGCCTACGAGCTCCGGGGCGACCTCGACCGCGCCGGCGACATCCTGCGTCGCGCCTCGGCCTCCGGCGCTCGTGCCGACAAGTCCTACGTCCTGACTCTCCGCGCCGACATCCTGCGCAAGCAGGACCGCCTGCCGGCTGCGGATCGCGACCTGGCGACCGCGTTGCAGGCCGTGCCCGGCTACCTGCCGGCCCTCGTCTCCTCGGCCCGACTGCAGACGGCGCGCGGCGACCTCGAGGGTGCCGTGCAGACCTGGCAGGACGTGGTTGCGCAACAACCCCTGCCCGAATACCTCACCGAGCTCGGTGAGCTCCTCGAACACCTCGGCCGGACCGAGGAGGCCGACGCCCAGTTCGCGGTGGTCCGCGCAACCATCAAGCTGCTGGAGGCGAGCGGAGTGGACGCCGACCTGGAGACCGCACTGTTCGAGGCCGACCACGGGTCGCCCGAGCAGGCGCTCGCGCAGGCCCGGGCGGAATGGGCGCGCCGTACGAGCGTCCACGTCGCCGACGCCCTCGCCTGGGCCCTGCACCGCAGCGGTCGCGACGCAGAGGCGCTCCCGATCGCTCGGGCGGCAACCCGGCTCGGCTCCCCGGAGGCCAGGTTCTGGATCCACCGCGGCACCATCGAGGCGGCGCTGGGAATGACCACCGAGGCCCGCGAGCACCTGCGACGCGGACTCGACACCGACCCCGGCATGTCGCCGTGGCAACGCGACCAGGCACGCACCAGCCTGGCATCCCTGGAGGTGTCGCGATGAGCCGCGTGTTCCGCCTTCTGCTCGCCCTCGGGGCGATCTGCGCCTGCCTGTTCGTGACCGCGGCACCGGCCTCGGCACATCCCCTCGGCAACTTCACCGTCAACCGCTACACCGGCATCCTGGTCTCCCCCAGCGGCATCGAGGTCGATCACGTCGTCGACCTCGCGGAGATCCCGACCGCACAGCTCGGCGGGGCCATCGACGACCTGCCGGCCCTCGCGGAGCGCGAGTGCGCCACGACGGGTCGCGGCCTCGATCTCACGGCGGCGGGCAGCGCCGTACCCCTCACGCTCGAGAGCTCGTCGGCCAGCATCTCCGACGGCGAGGGTGGGCTGCCGATCACGCGCATCACCTGCGACTTCACCGGCGCGGCCGACATCGGTGGCGGCGAGGTCTCCTTCCGGGACAACACCGCTCCCGGTTCGGTCGGCTGGCGCGAGGTGACCGCCGTGGGCAACGAGATGACGCTGACCAGCTCGAACGTCCCGGACGAGAGCACGAGCGGCCGCCTCACCTCCTACCCCGAGGACCTCCTGCAGTCACCGCTCGACGTCACCTCCGCCACCTTGGTCGTCTCCCCCGGCGGCCCGGCGGGCACCTTGCCCGGCAGCGACAGCGACGCCCCGACGGCCACCACCGGCAGCTGGTTGTCCTCGCGCGCCACGTCGCTGCTCGGCGACAGCGGGTGGATCGCCGCAGGACTCGCGCTCCTCGCGGCGCTCGCCCTGGGCGCGACCCACGCCCTCTCCCCCGGCCACGGCAAGACCGTGATGGCCTTCTACCTCTCCCAGCGCGGTGACTCCTCATGGCGCTCCGCGCTCGCGGTCGGCAGCGCCGTCACCGCCGCGCACACCGGGTCGGTCCTGCTCCTGGGGCTGCTGGTCTCACTGAGCAGCGCCTTCGTGCCGGCCCGTCTCTACCCCTGGCTGACCCTCGCCACCGGGCTGCTCATCGTCGGACTCGGTCTCTACCTGCTCGCCCGGCTCCGCTCCGACGTCGACGGCGGCAACCACGGACACGGCCACGGCCACGGACACGGCCACGGCCACGGGCACGGGCACGCCCCCGCCCAGGAGCACGGGCACGCGTCGCACACCTCCGTCGCGGTGGCCACGCCCGTGGAGACGACTCCGAGCCAGCCGGAAGCCACTCCCGGACGTTGGGGCGTCTGGGTGATGGGCCTGGTCGGCGGACTCGTGCCGAGCCCGTCGGCACTCCTGCTGCTCCTCGCCGCCGTCGCCCTGGGCCGAGCCTGGTTCGGCTTCGCGCTCGTGCTCGCCTTCGGCATCGGGATGGCGCTGTCCCTGGCCGCGGTCGGGCTCCTCGCGCGTGACCTGGTCCTGCGCCTGGAGGGCGTGGCTCTTCGCCGCGGCCTGCTCGGCGGACACGTCCGCACCTACCTGCGGTACGGCGCCGCGATCGGCATCTGCGCGGTGGGTGCCGGCGTGGTCATCCGCACCGTCCTGAATTTCTGATCCAGTCGCCAATCCGGTCGACGGGTTCGCGCCGAACTGAGGTTGTTGCACATGGCGTGCAACAAGGACCGGGAGGTCATCCATGCACGTGCCCGACGGATTTCTCGACGCCCCCACCTCGCTGGCCACCGCAGCCGCCGCGGCCACCGTCATCGGCATCGCACTCCGCGGCGCCCGCCGTGAGCTCGACGACCGCATTGCCCCACTTGCCGGACTCGTCGCGACCTTCGTCTTCGCGACGCAGATGATCAACTTCCCCGTCGCGGGAGGGACCAGCGGGCACCTCATGGGGGGTGCTCTCGCCGCGGTGCTGGTCGGCCCCTACACGGGCGTGCTGTGCCTGACCGTGGTCCTCGTCGTGCAGTCACTGTTGTTCGCCGACGGCGGCATCACCGCCCTCGGGACGAACGTCGTGCTGATGGGGATCGTCACCGTGGTCGTCGGCTACACCGTGTTCCGGGCCGTCCAGCTCGTGCTGCCGAAGCGGCTGTCCATGGTCGCGCCGGCCGCCGCCCTCGGAGCCGTCGTCTCGGTGGTGCTGAGCGCCGCGACGTTCGTCGTCCTCTACGCCGTCGGCGGGGTCATCCCGATCCCCTTCGACACGTTGCTGACGGCGATGGTCGGCGTCCACACGCTGATCGGGCTCGGCGAGGCCGTCATCACCTTCCTGGTCGTGGCCAGCCTGGTCTCGGTCCGGCCGGATCTCGTGTACGGCGCCCGCCGCGTGGTCGGCGTACGCGAGCTCGAGACCAGGGTGGTGGGCGTCATGAGAGCTGTCTCGACACGCACCGTCCTGCTGATCGGGCTGGTCGTGCCCTGACTCCTCGCCGGCGTGATCAGCTTCTACGCCTCGGGCAGCCCGGACGGGCTCAACCGGGTCGCCGGCGACCTGGGCTTCTCCGGGGCCGAGCAGGCGTCCGGCACGAGCGGCGGTCCGCTCGCCGGCTACGAGACGGCCGGGGTCGACCACGCCCGGTGGTCCGGCGGACTCGCCGGAGTGCTGGGCTGCCTCGTCGTGCTCGGGGTGCTCGTCGCTGCTGTTCCTCGCGCAGAGAGCGCACGCCCGACGCGGTCCGGACGGGCGGCGAGTGACGTGGGCGCACCGCACGGCCACCGGCTCCACTTCCACGGCCACTCCCCTCTCCACCGGGCACCCGCGCACCTGAAGGTCGCCGGCCTCGTCGGCTTCATGCTGGTCGTGGTGGCGACGCCCGTGGCCTGGCCGGCGGCCTTCGTGGCGTACGCCGCAGTCTCTCGCCGTCCTCGTCGCCGTCTCGGGCGTCCCGGTGCTCTACCTCGCGCGCGGCATGGTGGTCGAGACGCCGGTGCTCGTCTTCGCGGCGCTGCTCCCGTTCGTCGCCCATGGACCGCAGGTGGAGGTCCTCGGTCTGTCGCTGAGCGAGCCCGGGCTGCTCGTGGCCGGTGGTGGTCTCGTCCTAAGGCGACCCTCGGCGTGCTCGCGAGCCTGCTGCTGGCCGCCACCACCGAGCCGCGCGACCTGCTGGTCGGGCTTGAACGGCTGCGGGTGCCGGTCCAGCTCGTCCAGATCATGGGCTTCATGGTCCGCTACCTCGACGTCGTCACCGACGAGCTCCGCAGGATGAAGACCGCGCGCGAGTCCCGCGGCTTCACCGCCCGCAACCCGCGCCACTGGCCGGTGATCGGCCGCTCCGCGGGAGCCCTGTTCATCCGCTCCTTCGAACGCGGCGAGCGCGTCCACCTCGCGATGATCTCGCGCGGCTACGACGGGAGCGTGCGCCGATGACCGCTCCGGTGCTGGACCTGCAGTCGGTGGCCTACGCCTACCCCGACGGTCACCAGGCGCTGTTCGGCGTCGACCTGCACGTCCACCGCGGCGAACGCGTGGCCGTGCTGGGGCCCAACGGAGCCGGCAAGACCACGCTGGTCCTGCACCTCAACGGCATCTTGCTCCCCGGCCGCGGCACCGTGACCGTGTCCGGCCTCCCGGTGGTCAAGGACAACCTGGCCGAGATCCGCCGGCGCGTGGGCATCGTCTTCCAGGACCCGGACGACCAGCTCTTCATGGGCAGCGTCCGCGACGACGTCGCCTTCGGTCCGCGCAACCTCGGGGTCCGCGGTGCCGAGCTCGACCGCCGGGTGCTGGCCGCGCTCGACCTGGTCGGGATGGCCGACTTCGTCGACCGTCCGCCCCACCACCTGTCGTTCGGCCAGCGTCGCCGTGTCGCCGTCGCGACGGTCCTGGTCATGGAGCCGGAGATCATCGTGCTCGACGAGCCCAGCTCCAACCTCGACCCGGCCTCTCGCCGCGAGCTGGCCGACATCCTCACCGGCCTCGACGTGACCCTGATGATGGTCACGCACGACCTGCCCTACGCCCTGCAGCTGTGCCCGCGGGCCGTGGTGCTCTCCGACGGCATCGTCGCCGCGGAGGGTCGCACCCTCGACATCCTCACCGACGACGCGCTGATGAAGTCGCACCGGCTCGAGCTGCCCTACGGCTTCGACCCGCACACCTGCTGAGCCCTCAGCGGCGGGTGGGACGCACCGCGATCCCGGTGCTGCGGTCGGCCACGCGCGCCGGCTGAGCGGGCAGCTTGGTGCGGTGGTCCTTCTCGAGTGCCTTCTGCAGGCGTTGTACGGCGACGTCCCGATCGACCTCGCCACGGCCCTCGCGGCCCAGCCAGCTCACCCACACCATGGCGCCCAGGGTCACGAGCGCGGGCGGCACGAGCCAGAACAGGATCTCCACGAGGTCAGGGTAGGCCGACCCACTCCTCCGCACCGTCCGCGAAACGCTGGTGCTTCCAGATGGGCACTTCCGACTTCAGGGTGTCGATCAGGGCCCGCGACGCGTCGAAGGCGACGCCGCGGTGGCTGGCTGTGGTCGCGACGATGACGGCGATGTCCCCGATCGCCAGGTGCCCGACGCGGTGTACGGCGACGAGCCCGTGCACGTCGTACGCCCCCGCCACCCGGTCGCAGACCTCCTGCAACCGCGTCAGGGCCGTGGGGTGTGCGCTGTAGTCGAGCGACGGTGACGCCCTGGCCGTCGTCGTGATCGCGCACGCGGCCGACGAACAGCGTCAGCCCTCCGGCCGCGTCGTCGTCGAGGGCGGCCACGACCTCGTTGACGTCGAGGGGCTCGTCGCGGATCGCGACGAGACGAACGGCGGTGTGCGGAGCGGCCTGCGTCATGCCTCCGAGTGTAGGTATCGCGCTGGGGCGCGGTGAGTACGGTTGAGCCATGAGTGAGAAACCCGGCGACGGACCGGACGAGCAGAACCCGTTCAAGGGCACCCCGTTCGAGCAGCTGTTCAGCGGGATCTCCGGCGCGGGCGGCGGCATGCCCGACCTGGGCGCCCTGATGAACCAGATGCAGGCATTCATGCAGCCCCACGACGGCCCGGTCAACTGGGCGGTCGTCACCGACATGGCGCGCAAGGTCTCCGCCCAGGAGCCCGACCCCACGCCGACCGCCGCCCAGCGCGACGCGGTCGCGGACGCGGTCCGGCTGGCCGACCACTGGCTCGACGACGCCACCGACTTCCCCTCCGGCGTCACCACCACGGCCGCCTGGAGTCGCGCCGAGTGGATCGTCGAGACCACCGACGTCTGGAAGCGGCTCGTCGAGCCGATCGCCGGCTCCGCCGTCGGCGCCCTCGGCAACGCCCTGCCCGAGGAGGCCCGCGCGATGGCCGGTCCCCTGCTCGGCATGCTCGGCAAGGCCACCGGCGCGATGGTCGCCTCACAGGTCGGCCAGGGCGTCGGCGCGCTGTCGAGCGAGGTGCTGGGCGCCTCCGACATCGGGCTCCCGCTCGGCCCCGACGGCAAGGCGGCGCTGCTGCCCGGCAACGTCGAGAAGTTCGCCGCCGAGCTCGACGTCAGCACCGACGACGTGCTGCTCTACCTCGCACTGCGCGAGGCCGCCCACCAGCGGCTGTTCGCCAACGCGAAGTGGCTGCGCGAGCACCTGATCGGTGCCGTCACGGCGTACGGCGAGGGCATCGAGATCAACACCGCTGGCATCGAGGAGAAGCTCGGCCAGATCGACCCGACCAACCCGGAGTCGATGCAGTCGGCCATGGAGGGTGGACTCTTCGACCTGGACAAGTCCCCGGCCCAGCAGGCTGCCCTGGAACGCCTCGAGATCACCCTGGCCCTGGTCGAGGGCTGGGTCGACGAGGTCGTGTCCCAGGCGACCGAGACCCGGATGCCCAACGCCGCGAAGCTGCAGGAGACCGTACGCCGCAGGCGCGCGGCCGGCGGCCCGGCCGAGGAGACCTTCGCCGCGCTGGTCGGCCTCGAGCTCCGCCCGCGGCGACTCCGCGACGCCTCCACGCTGTGGGGCTCGCTGCGGACCCGCCAGGGCACCGAGGGTCGCGACGGCGTGTGGATGCACCCCGACCTGCTGCCCACCGCGGCCGACCTGGACGACCCGCTCGGGTTCCGCGAGGACGCCGCGACGCCGGAGTCGCTCTCCGACGAGGACTTCGACGCCGGGCTGCGCGAGCTGCTCGACGGACCGGCGGAGCCGGACGCCGGCGACGAGCGTCCGCAGGAGTGATCCACGACGACGCGCTCGCCCTGCTGGCGGGCTGGACGCCGCCGAGCCCGCGTGACCAGGCACTGCGCGATCGCTACGTCGCGCACCTGCAGGCGCACGCCGACGGCCTGCGCAAGGTGTGCTTGCCGGACCACCTGACGGCGGGCGCGATCGTCGTGTCACCGGACGGCCGACGCCGTACTCCTCAACCACCATCGCAAGGCCGACGCCTGGCTGGCCTTCGGCGGCCACATCGAGCCCGGCGACGCCACCCTGGCCGATGCGGCCGGGCGCGAGCTGAGGGAGGAGTCCGGACTCGACGGTCTTCGACTTCGACCCGTCCCCGCTGTCGCTGGACGAGCACGCCGTGGAGTTCTGCTCCGACCGGGCACCGTGCACCACCTCGACGTACGTTTCCTGGCGATCGCCACCCCGGACGACGAGCACGTGGTCAGCGACGAGTCGCTCGACGTGCGCTGGTGGCCGGTCGACGCGCTGCCGAAGACGTTCGCCGACATGTACCGCCGCATAGACGCTGGTGGCGCGGGCGCGTCACGTCCTCGCAGCCGTCGGGCAGCTCGAGCCGCGCGGCGACGAAGCCCGCAAGGTAGCCCTTGGCCTTCTCGGACTTGGGGTAGCGGTCGACCCAGGCCCAGAACTTCGGCCGTGGCCTGCCTCGAGCAGGTGCGCCAGCTCGTGGATCAGCACGTAGTCCACGACCCACGGCGGCATCTGCTGGAGCCGTCGGAGAGCCGGATCGTCCGGTCGCCCGGCGTGCATGACCCCCACGCGGGATTCTGGTTGGAGACCCAGCGGACCGCTCCCGGGCGCGGCCAGCCCGCCGAGCTAGGTGTCGTTGAGCGCGGCGGCGCGGGCGAGCAGCTCCTCGTCGCTCGGCTTGCGCCGCGACTCCTTGCGCTCGATCCGCGCGACCATGTCGGCGACCCACTTGGCCTCCTCGCGCTTGCTCATCGAGCGCGGGGATCAGCACGACGATCACGTCGCCCTCGCGGTAGGCCGACACCGTGGCGCCGGCGGCGCGAACGACGGACCTCGACGTCGGGGGCAGTCGAACTCATGGTCGAACCTCGCCGGCACCTCAGCTCACGGCTGGTCCGCCCACTCCAGCAGTCGCTCGCGCGGCCAGGTGTTGACGATCCGGTCGGGGTCGATCCCGGCCTCCTCGGCGCGCTCGCAGCCGTAGTCGAGCATGTCGAGCTGACCGGGCGCGTGCGAGTCCGAGTCGATGGAGAACAGGCAGCCGAGGTCGCGGGCCAGCTCGAGCAGCTTGGTCGGCGGGTCGCGACGCTCGGGGCGCGAGTTGATCTCGACGGCGGTGTCGTTGTCGCGGCAGGCCTCGAAGACGGCCTTCGCGTCGAACTGGCTCTGGTTGCGCACGCCCCGGTTGCCCGTCACCAGGCGACCGGTGCAGTGGCCCAGGACGTTGGTGCGCGGGTTGCGTACGGCGCCGATCATCCGCCGCGTCATCGCGTCGGCCTCCATCGCCAGCTTGGAGTGGACGCTCGCGACGCGGACGTCGAGCCGCGCCAGCAGCTCGTCCGTCTGGTCGAGCGAGCCGTCGTCGAGGATGTCGACCTCGATCCCCTTCAGCAGCGTGAAGGCGCCGCCGAGGTGCTCGTTGATCGCGTCGACGACCCCGAGCTGGCGGGTGAGCCGCTCCGGGCTGAGCCGTGCGCGACCTTGAGCCGCGGCGAGTGGTCGGTGAGCACGAGGTAGTCGTGGCCCAGCTCCATCGCCGTCATCGCCATCTCCTCGATCGGCGAACCACCGTCGGACCAGTCGGAGTGGGAGTGGCAGTCGCCGCGCAGCTGCGCGCGGAGCTCGCGGCCGCCGCTGGCCAGCGGGCCGGCGTGCTCGGCCTCGAGGGCCGCGAGCCGGTCGGGGAGCACGCCGCGGCACGCGTCGGCGATCACGGCGGCCGTGCTCGGGCCGATGCCGGCCAGGTCGGTGAGCGTGCCGGCGTCGACCCGCGCGGCGTACCTCGTCGTCGCGCAGCGGCAGGATCGCGGCGCGCGGCCGTGCGGAAGGCCTGGATCCGGCGGGTGTCCTCGCGCGCACGCTCGAGCAGGAAGGCGATGCGCCGCAGGGTGGCGACCGGGCCGCCGGCGTACTCACTCGTCGCGTCTCCTGCTCAGCTTTCTTCTGCTCCACAGCCCGGTGTTCACCATGTGGCTGGTCACGGCGCGGTACGCCGCGCGGCCGGGCGTGTCCCCACATCCTCTCCCCGCCGGGGCCGCTCGTCCCCCGCTCCCGGCCGTCGTGCACACGTTGTCCACAGGCCTCTCCACAGGCGTGGACGGACCGCATTGACCGCGCGAACCGGCGTCTCATAGGTTTGCGCCCAGATGAGGCCCTCGGCCCGTCGGGCGCGACCAGCAGGGGAAGGCAGGCGTCGGACGCCAGCGGATCAGGGCCTCTTCTCACGCCTCCGTGCCGGTCAGTGCCCGCGAAGACCGGCGCCCGCTTCTCGCGGCCGGCCGCGATCCCCTCCTGCAGGTCGGCGGTCGCCAGGGTCATCGGCTGGGCCAGCGCCTCCCACTGGAGGGCGCCTCGAAGTCGGCGTGACCGCCGTCGGCCAGCGCGATCTTGGTGAGCCGGCTCGCGATCGGCGCCGTGGTGGCGATGCCGGCGGCGATGGCGAGCACCTCGTCGTGGAAGACGCAGCCTCGATCACCTGCGACACCAGGCCGAGGCGCAGTGCCTCGTCCGCCTCGACGACGCGGCCGGTGAGCAGCAGGTCGCGCGCGTGCGCCGGGCCGACGACGTTGGGCAGCAGGTAGGTGCCGGCCATGCCGGCGTGCATCCCGAGCTTGACGAAGGGGACGCCGAGCTTGGCCCCGGTGGCGGCGTAGCGGATGTCACAGGCGAGCGCGAGGCAGAGGCCGGCGCCGATCGCGTGGCCGTTGACGGCCGCGATCGTGGGCACCTCGAGCTTCCGGATCGAGAGCCAGGCCCGGTAGAACGGCACCATCCGGTTGCGGAGGTGGTCGACGCTCGCGTCGGGCTCGCTCGAGATCCAGCCGGTGTTGCCGCCCGAGCAGAAGGCCGACCCCGCGCCGGTCACCACCACGGCCCGCACGGACCGGTCGGCGGCGATCTCGTCGATGGCCCGCACCCACGAGGCGGTCATCTCGTCGCTCATCGCGTTGCGCATGTCGGGGTTGTCGAGGGTGATCCGGACGACCCCGGGAGAGGGTCGATCGAGCCGCAGATGCACGTATTCCGGCGAGTTGTTGCGAGACATGGGCGCCAGCCTACTGACCGCGCGTGTTGCGGCCGTACGTGAGCGCGCCGGGTTGGCGTAAGGTCCGAATCGGACCAGCGGCCACGCCGTGCGTCCCCGACGGGCTTCCCCACCAATCCCGTCGTGACGAGGCGAGAAAATAAGGAGGCCGTCATGGCGGAGACCTGGAGCGGCGAGTTCTACTGCGTCAAGTGCAAGGAGAAGCGCGAGGCCGAGGGCGAGGTCAGGGTCAACGACAAGGGCACCCGGATGGCGAAGGCCGTCTGCCCCGTCTGCAGCACCAACCTCAACCGTATTCTCGGCAAGGCGTGAGCTTCGCCCCCTAGCTGAGCAGTCGGCGGCGTCACCCTCGCGGTGGCGCCGCCGCTGACATTTCCGCGCAGGCGTTCACCTGCCTGTGGATGACCGGATGCGGACCGGGCCAGTGATTGCTTGAGTGTCGCCATGGCTTCGACGTCGTCCGGGATCCGCGCCCAGGTGCACGCGCCCCCTTCCTGCTCCGAGAGCATCACCTCCGTCCTGGCCCTGGCCGGCCTGCGTGCGTCAGCGAAGGCGGGCGTCGCTCTCCTCCTCGCCGACCACGACGACCCGGCCGCGGCCGATCGGTGGTCGGTCGACTCGCTCCCGCACCTGGTCGTGCGGTTGAGCGCGGAGTCGGTGCGCGTGGGTCCCTTCGTGCAGCCCGGGTGTCACCGCCTGCCTGCGGTGCCTGGAGGCCGCCGGACTGCCTGCCACGCCCGCGCTTGCGGCGTACGCCGATCTCGACCCTGCCCTGCTGATGGTCGGCCTCGGCTGGGCGGTGCGTGACCTCACCTCATGGAGCGCTGGCGAGCTGCCGACGACGTGGTCGGCGACGGTCACGATCCGCGCCGAGCTGCACCCGGAGATCATCCGCTGGCCACGGCACCCGCACTGCGGCTGCTCGTGGGGTCTGGCGGTCGGGGCCGGCTGACTCGGTGCCTCGGTCACCACCACGCGCTGTCGAGCTTGCCCTCGATCGCGCGCAGGTGGGTGCGTGAACACTCGTCGCAGTAAGTGCGTTGCCGACCGTTCTCGACCGACGTCGTCCACGTCAGGGTCTCGGACTCCTCGGCCTGCCGCCCGCACATGTCGCAGTTGCGCATGCCCGCAGGCTACGCCCGGCGCGCTTCGAAAGGCCCCCGAAATCGCCAGAACCGGCACGACCGTGGTGGTCGTGCCGGTTCTGCTGCATCACCCGCGATCAGGGCGAGGCTGGTCCTAGATCGCGCGGGCGAGGGCGAGACGCGCCTGCTGCGCGGCCAGTTCGGCCTTGCGGCTCAAACGACGGGCCAGGGCCAGCTGGTGGCCGCGTCGCAGCTGCTGCGCCTCTCCCAGGCGCGCGGACATCTGCGCGCGCGCCAGGTCTTCCTGCATCGTGTTCATGTCGATTCCTTTGAAAGTTGTGTTGTTCATGGCTGGTGGAGCTCCGGTTCAGCTTGAGAAGGTGCCGGCGAGCGTCACGCTGCGGCTTCGGTCTTGCGGGGTCGACCGCGGGGACGCTTGCGCGGGATCACCACGCCCTGAAGGAAGAGTTCGCCGCCCCAGACACCCCACGGCTCACGCCGTTCGAGAGCGCTGCTGAGGCACAAGGCCTGGACAGGACATTCCTGGCACAGGGTCTTGGCGTACTCGACGTCGGACGGGGATTCGGCAAACCACAGCTCTGAGTCGTTGGTACGGCAGGGCAGTAGCTCGTCATCCACCTTGGCAGCCGCGTCGTGGAGGTCGCCCAGATCACCCTGGACGGCTTCATCGGCTCGGTTGCGGTCGAGAACACTGATGGTCATGTGTGTCACCTCCTTCTCGTTGACCTGATCGCTGGTGCAGAAAATCTGGGGATCCGGTCCGCGGGCTCTTCGAGAGAAACGAAAAGGCCGCGGATCCCGGTGGGGATCCGCGGCCTGGAGGTGAGCCGATTCAGTGTCTCAACTGAATGGCGGACTCCAGGCGTCAGATCCCGGGTAGAGGTCGCCCGTCACGCGGACTGCATCGACGACGTGCGTGCGAGCAGCGTGGGACGGCGAACCGCAGATGGGCATGCCAAAGCTCGGCGCGATGGCCGGCTTCTGCCAAGTGGTGTTCTTCATTGCGATCCACCTCCTCAGGTGATTGGGCGCTGACCGGTGTCAAGGGTCGTCATGCGCGACGGGTGATGGGAGTAAAAGTAGCCGCTGCCCCATGTAATGGGCAAACGATTTTATGGGTATTTCTTCAGATTTCTTTGCCGCCCAGCAGGGCGAGCACGTCGCCGCCGTATTTTGCCAGCTTGGAGGCCCCCACGCCACTGATCTTGAGCAGGCCCCGCTCGTCGCTGGGCCGGTGCTCGGCGATGAGCTGGAGGGTCGCGTCGGTGAACACGACGAAGGCCGGGACGCTGTCGTCGGCGGCGCGCGCCAGCCGCCACTCCCGCAGGCGCTCGAAGAGCGCCTCGTCGTAGGACGCCGGGCAGTCGCTGCAGCGGCCGATCTTCTTCTCCGACGGGGACGCGAGCGCGCCACCGCACTCGCGACAGTGCCGGGCCTTGCGGTTGCGGCTCGTCGTGGTGGTCACGGCGGCGGAGCGCTCGACCTCCGCCACTCCATTGAGGAAGCGGGACGGCTTGCGCGAGCCACGGCCACCGGGGTTGCGGGCCAGCGCCCACGAGATCGAGAGGTGCTTGCGGGCGCGGGTGACACCGACGTAGAGCAGGCGGCGCTCTTCCTCGATCGCAGCAGGGGTCTCGGCGTAGGTGATCGGGAGGGTGCCGTCCTGCATGCCGCACAGGAACACGGCGTCCCACTCCAGCCCCTTGGCGGTGTGGAGCGTGGCGAGGGTGACCCCGTCGGCGAGCGGCGCGTGCTGCTCGGAGGCCCGTCGGTCGAGGTCGTCGACGAGGTCGCCCAGCTCCGCGCCCGGGTGCTCCCGGACGAACTCGGCGGCCTGGTCGACCAGCGCCTGCAGCGACTCCCAACGGTTGCGGGTCTCCCCACGGGTGCCGGGCGGCTCGGTCGTCCAGCCCATCCCGGAGAGGGTGGCCTCGACCAGCTCGGTGATGGAGCCGTCGGCCTGTCCTCCTCGCGCGGTGCCGCGCAGCAGGGTGACGGCCTGCCGGACCTCGGCCCGGTCGAAGAAGCGGGCCGCGCCACGGACGACGTAGGGGATCTTGCGCTGGGTCAGGGCGTCCTCGAACGTCTCGGACTGCGCGTTGATGCGGAACAGGATGGCGATCTCGCCGGCGGAGATGCCGGCGGAGCGCAGCGTCGCGATCTTGTCGGCCGCGGCCGCGGCCTCGGCGACCTCGTCGGGGTGGGCGCGGTAGGTGACCTCGGGGCCGGCGGTCTTCTGGGCGACGAGCTCCACACCCTTGCTGGGCGTGCCGGCCAGCATCTGATTGGCGGCCCCCACGATCTGCGGCGTCGAGCGGTAGTTGCGCACCAGCTCGACCGAGGTGGTCGAGGGGTACTTCTTCGCGAAGTCGCGGAGGTAGGACGCGTTGGCGCCGGCGAAGGAGTAGATCGTCTGGGCCGGGTCGCCGACCACGCAGATCTCGTCGCGGCCGCCGAGCCACAGGTCGAGCAGCGCCGACTGGAGGGGCGAGACGTCCTGGAACTCGTCGACGACGAGCCACTTGTACTGCCGACGGACCTGGGCGGCGACAGCTTCCTCGTCGGCCAGCAGACCGGCGGCGAAGAGCAGCACGTCCTCCATGTCCATCCGGGTCTGACCGCGCTTGATCTCCTCGTAGCCCTGGTAGATCCGGGCCACCGAGTCGGCATCGAGGTGGGAGACCGAGCGGCCGCGGTCGTCGGCGACCTTGGCGTAGTCGTCGGGCGAGACGTTGCTGACCTTGGCCCACTCGACCTCGCTCGCGAGATCGCGCAGCAGCGCCTGGTCGGTCTGGACTCGCTGCCGGCGGGCCGCGCCGGCCAGCAGCCCGATCTTGGAGTCGATCAGCTCGGGCAGCTCGTGGCCGTGCACGCGCGGCCAGAAGTAGCGGAGCTGGCGCAGCGCCGCGGAGTGGAACGTCCGGGCCTGCACTCCCCCGGCGCCGAGGGTCCGCAGCCGGCCACGCATCTCGCCGGCCGCCCTCGTCGTGAACGTGACGGCGAGGACCTCGGTCGGCGCGTAGACGCCCGTCGCGACGCCGTACGCAATCCGGTGCGTGATCGCCCGGGTCTTGCCCGTCCCGGCCCCCGCGAGCACCCGCACGGGTCCGCGGATGGCCTCGGCGACCTGGCGCTGCTCGGGGTCGAGTGCGGCCAGCAGCTCGTCGGGCGTGGGCATGGGTGTGGAACAACTCCCCGGGGTGGATGGTTGGGCCTAGCGAACAATCGAAACCCTAGACGTCAGGACGGACAACCCTTCATGAGCTTCACGATGTACAGCACTCCCTGGTGTGGCTACTGCCACCGGCTCAAGGGTCAGCTCGACCGCGAGGGGATCAGCTACGAGGTCGTCGACATCGAGCAGACCCCCGACGCCGCCTTCATCGTGGAGCAGGTCAACAACGGCAACCAGACCGTGCCGACCCTCGTGTTCGCCGACGGCTCGGCCCAGACCAACCCGTCGCTGGCGCAGATCAAGGCGAAGCTCGCCTCACTGGCCTGAGGCCCTTCACCAGCCGGCGCTCAGCGGCTCTCCGAGCCAGCTCTCCATGAGTGACGACGAGATCGACACCCCGGCCGGTACGACGATCGCCTGCTCGGTCTCGCCGCGCAGGTCCGCCCGGCTGAACCACCGGGCCTCGGCCACCTCGGTGCCGTCGACCTCGATGTCGGCGCTCAGCGCCTTGCCGGTGAACCCGAGCATCAGGCTCGCGGGCAGCGGCCACGGCTGGTTGCCGAAGTAGGTCACCTCGCCGACCAGCACTCCGGTCTCCTCCATCACCTCGCGGCGTACGGCGTCCTCCAGCGTCTCGCCCGGCTCGCAGAAACCGGCGAGCGTCGAGAACCGGCCCTCGGGCCACTGCGCGTTGCGCCCGAGCAGGATGCGCTCGTCGTCGGTGCCCGGCTCCCCCGACGTGATGGCCATGATCACGGCGGGGTCGGTGCGCGGGAACTGCGACTTGCCGCACGACGTGCACCGGAGCTCGTGCCCGGCGTGCGTCGACTCCAGCGCGCCGCCGCAGCGCGGGCAGAACCGGGTCGCCCAGTGCCACTCCGCCAGCCCCAGCGCGTGGAACAGCCACGGCACCTCGACCCGCAAGCTCTCGTCACCGGCGACCAGCCGCGGGAAGAACGCTCGCAGCCCCTGCCACTCGTCGCTCTCGCCCGGTACGTCGCCCGGCTGGGCGATCACTGCGAACCTGGTCACCCCGTCGGCGTGACCGAGCAGCAAGCGCCTGCCCTCCGGCGCCTCGGCGGGGCGGACCCACTGCACCGAGCCGTCGACGGGGCGCAGCCTGGTGCCGGCCAGCACCAGCACCTGGGTCGAGTCGTCCGCCCACCGCTCGGCCAGCCACGCGTCGTCGGTGCGCCGCATTCCCTCCCGGTCGTGAGCGTGGGCGGACAGGGCGACATGGGGCAGCTCGCGAGTCACGAGCACAGGCTACGACCGCACCATTTTCGGGCCGGCCGGGCCCTCTAGGGTGCTCCTCATGAGCACGCACATCGGCGCCCAGGCCGGAGACATCGCCCCCGTCGTCCTGATGCCCGGGGATCCGCTTCGGGCCAAGTGGATCGCCGAGACCTTCCTCGACGACGCGCAGTGCTACACCGAGGTGCGCGGCATGTACGGCTTCACCGGCACCTGGCGGGGCCAGCGCGTCTCCGTGCAGGGCTCCGGCATGGGCCAGCCGTCGCTGGCGATCTACGTCAACGAGCTGTTCCGCGAGTACGCCACCGAGTCGGTCATCCGCGTCGGGTCGTGCGGCGCGCTCACCGAGAGCGTCGCCATCCGCGACGTCATCCTCGCCAGCGGTGCCTGCACCGACTCGTCGATGAACACGCACCGCTTCGGTGGCTACGACTACGCGCCCGTGGCCGACTTCGGCCTGCTGCGTCGTGCGTACGACGCCGCGCTGGCCATGCCCGACGTGACGACCCACGTCGGGCTGATCATGTCCAGCGACTCGTTCTACTCGCCGCGACCCGAGCTGATGACGCCGATGGTCGAGCACGGCGTGCTCGCCGTGGAGATGGAGGCCAGTGCGCTGTACACCCTCGCTGCGGCGTACGACCGCAAGGCGCTGGTCGTGTGCACGGTCAGCGACCACATCGTCACCGGCGAGGAGACGACGTCGGCGGAGCGGGAGCAGACCTTCGGCGCGATGATCGAGATCGCGCTCACGGCCGCCCTCGAGGACTCGGCCTAGCCGGTCACGAGGGCTTCGAGCTCGTCGCGGCCGGGCAGGTCGTCGGGCTCGACGGTCCGGCCGGTGCGGACGTAGTGGAACGCGGCGCGCACGGACGTCACCGGCACGTCATGGATCTCGGCCCACGCCAGGCGGTAGATCGCGAGCTGGAGCGGGTCGGCGGTCTCGGACCTGTTGGTCTTCCAGTCGACGATCAGGAAGGACCCGTCGCCCTCCCGGTAGACCGCATCGATCCGGCCCCGGACCACCTGCCCGGCGAGCACGATCGCGAACGGCGCCTCGACGGCGTAGGGCGCACGGTCGGCGAAGGGACCGCTCTCGAAGCTGCTGATCACGTCCTGCAGCTCGCCGGCGTCGTCGATGCCGGCGTCGGCGCGGCCCCACAGGTCGTCGGGCTCGATCAGCGCCTGCTGTCCGAAGCGCGCCTCGACCCAGGCGTGGAAGTCGGTGCCGAAGCGGGCCTGGTGCGACGGCGGGCGCGGCATCGGTCGGGCCAGCTCACGAGCGAGCGCGTCGGGATCGTCGTGCAGCCGGGCCAGGCCGGTGGCGGACAGGCTCGACGGCAGCGGGACGGCGATGTCGGTGGCGCGGGCGGCCCGCGCTTCTGCGAGCAGCTGGCCGAGGTCGTCGTCCCAGTCGGCGACGCGGGCGGACTCGACCAGGTCGAGGCCCTCGTCGGCGGCCGTCGGATCGCTCGCGCGGACGAGCTCGGCCGCAGCCAGGCGTCGGCGGGCTTCCTCTCCCGGGCCGGGCACGGGCCACGGTCGCGACGGGTCGATCTCGTCGTTGGGGTTGGGCGGCTTGCCCGCGGGCTTGTCGAGCCAGGCGCCGACCGGTGCGCCCCACTCCTCGAGCTGCTCGCGAACGACCTGCTGGTAGGCGGACGGTCCGAACGGTGTCGCGCGCTGGGCCCAGACGTAGGACGTGACGGCGAGGTGGTGGGCAGCGCGGGTGAAGGCGACGTAGCCCAGCCGCAGCTCCTCCTCGGCGTCGTGCTCCCGGGTGTCGGCGCGGTAGGCGTCGAGCGCTCCCTTGTCGTAGCCGTGCAGCTGTGGCTGGTCTGCGCGGTCGCCGCGCAGCGGTGCGGGGAGCACCGCCGGTGAGGAGGTCCACAGGGTGCGGGAGCGGTTGCTCGGGAACCGGGTCTCCCCGACGCCGACGCAGAAGACCGACGACCACTCGAGACCCTTGGCGCGGTGGACGGTCAGCAGCTTGACCGAGTCGGCGGCGGTCGGGGTGGCGATGTCGAGCCCGTTGCCCTGGTCGTCCTCGGCCGTGAGGTAGGCCAGCAGTGCCGGCAGGGTCACGTCGCCGTCGACCGACTGGAACTCCGCCACTGCCTTGACGAACAGGTCGAGGTTGTCGCGCCGGGCTGCTGCTGCTGGGGCCGTCGCCGACGCCAGCTCGACGTCGACACCGGTGGTGTCGATGACCCGGCGTACGACGTCGAGCAGCGGGTCGCCGACGTGGGCACGCAGCCGACGCAGCTCCCCGGCCAGGAGACCGAAGCGCTCGCGGGCCTCGGGCGAGTAGGGCGCGTCGCCCGGGTCGGCGAGCGCGTCGCTGAGCGCCGGCAGCTCGGAGACGTCGATCCCGTCGGCGATGCGGAGGAGCTGCTGGGCGATCGAGGCGGCCTCGCCGCGGTCGCGTCCGCCGCCGATCTCGCTCGCCCGCTCGGCCAGCAGCCGAAGGTCCCGCGGCCCGATCGCCCAGCGAGGACCGGCCAGCAGGGTCAGCACCGCGGTGTTGGCCGTCACGTCGTGGAGCAGGGACAGCGTCGCCACCACCTCGGCCACCTCCGGCAGCCGGATGAGCCCGGAGAGACCGACGATCTCCACCGGGATCCCGGCCCCGGTCAGGGCGTCGTAGACCTCTTCGGCCTGGGCGTTGTCGCGGCTCAGCACCCCGATCTCGGCCCACGGCGTGCCCGCGTCGTGGACGCTGTGCACGGCCCCGGCGAGCCACTCGAGCTCGTCGAGGGCCCGCTCGAAGACGTGCGTCTCCACGACGCCGTCGGGCGTGCCGTCCGGGGCACGGAGCCGGGCGACCTTGTCGCCGTAGGTCGCCAGCAGCGGCTCGGCCAATCGGTTGGCGACGTCGAGGATGCGCCGATCGGAGCGCCGGTTGACCGTGAGCGGGAGTCGGCCGGGCTCGCCGTCGGCGGCCGGGAAGGTGTCGGCGAAGTTGAGGATGTTGGACACGGACGCGCCCCGCCAGCCGTAGATCGCCTGGTTGGGATCACCGACGGCCATCACCGGGTGTCCCAGCCCGGACTCCGGGTCGGGACCGGAGAAGAGCCGGGCGAGCATGGTGGCCTGGGCGACTGAGGTGTCCTGGTATTCGTCGAGGAGCACGACCTTGAACCGGCCACGCTCCACCACGCCCACGTCGGGTTGCTGGGCGACGAGTCGGGCGGCCAGCGCGATCTGGTCACCGAAGTCCATCAGCCCCAGGTCGGCCTTGAGCCGGCGATAGCCCGCCACCAGCTCGAGCAGCTCGGCCCGCCGGTCGAGGGCGTTGACGGCCTTGTCGATCGCGTCGAGATAGGTCTTGCGCGCCTTGCCCGCGACCTCCTCCGCCCGGGCGAGCGTGAAGCCGCGGCGTGCCTCGCCGTCCACGCGGCGTACGTCGTCGGCATCGACGAGGTGCTCGCTCATGGCGCCGTCGAGGGCGAGGAGGTTCTGGATGACCGTCGCCGGATGGTCGGAGAGCAGCTCGACCTGACCGGTGAAGCGGTCGATCACGCGGGCACCGAGCTGGTAGCGGGAGGCGTCGGAGACGACCCGGGTGTCGGGCTCGTGGCCGATCCGCAGGCCGTGATCGGTCAGCAGGCTGCCGGCGTAGGCGTGGTAGGTCGCGACGGTCGGCTCGAGCACGTCCTCGCCCTCGGCGACGACGGACTGGTCGAGCAGGCCGGCCTTGGTCAGGGCCGTGGTGACCCTGCTCCGGAGCTCGGCTGCGGCCTTGGTCGTGAACGTGAGCCCGAGGACCTCCTCGGGCCGGACCCGTCCGGTGGCCACGAGGTAGACGACGCGCTGCGCCATCAGCGTGGTCTTGCCGCTCCCGGCGCCGGCGACGACGACGGTCGGACGCAGCTCGGCGGTGATCGCCTGCCACTGCTCCGGGCTGGCGGGGTGCCCACCCATCAGGGCCTGCAGGTCGGCCGGGGTCTCGAGCCGGATCGGGGCGTTCACTGGACGGTCACCGAGCCCGCGCCCTTGGCCGGGCAGATCGAGACGAACGTGCAGTCGCGACAGTGCTGACCGGGGACCGCCGGGAACGTCTCGTTGCGGATGAGCGTGGCCGCGCGCGCCAGGCCGGCCCGCAGCAGCTCGCGCTCGGGCCCGCCGTCGGTGTGGGCGTCCTGGACCTGGACCTTGGCGACCGTCGTGTCGTCCTGGATGCCGAGCTGCACGAGCTCGGCGCCACCGGAGCGCGTGGACCTGCCCATCTCCTCGTCGAGGGCACCCGAATCGACGGCGTACTGGTAGAGCGCGAGCTGGAGGTTGCCCTTCACCGCCGGGGCTGTCGGCGCGCTGCGGCTGGTCTTGAAGTCGACCACGACCACCTCGCCGTCGGCGTTGAGCTCGAGCCGGTCGGCGGTGCCGTTGAGCGTGATCTCCTGCCCGTGCACCTCGACCACCGTCTTGAACCGCGTCTCGGAGTCGACGAACTGGCGCGGGTTGGACTCGTGCCACTCGACGAAGCGGGCGATCGCCTTGCGGATGCGGTCGTGCTCGCGCTTGCGCGACCAGGGCGTGCGGAAGGCAAGTCGGCCCCACACCGCGTCGACCTCGGTCATCAGGGTGTCCACGTCGGCCGCGAGCTCCTTGGTGGCCACCCGCTCGGCCAGCGCGTGCACGATCTGTCCGAGGTTGACGGCCTGGTGGGCGGCCGAGACGCCGCCCGCCTCGCGGCTGAAGAACCACTGGGCCGGGCACGTCATCAACGCCTCGAGCATGCTGGCCGACACCGGGACCGGTCGCTCCGGATCGCGCACCGGTCGCGGCGACCTCGACGCGGCGCGGGTCCCCCACCACGTGGCGGGGTCAGCCTGCGGGACGAGCTGGCGGCCGCCGACGTCCTCCGCCGCGAGCGCTGCGAGGCGCTTGGCCGCCGCCTCGCGCAGCGGCTGCGAGGTGGCGGGGTCGGCGACGGTCCGCCGCAGCTCCGCGACCAGGCCGCCCAGCGACAACGGCCGCGGCGGCCGTCCGTCGCGGTGGACGGGGTTGATCTCGAGCTCGCCGAGGAACCGGGACGGCTGCTCGCCGTCGTCGTCGGTCGACTTCACGGCGGTGACGACGAGCCGCTTGCGGGCGCGCGTGCAGGCGACGTAGAAGAGGCGGCGCTCCTCCATCAGCAACGCCCGCGCGGTCACCGGTGGAACCAGGTCGGGAGTGCCCGACGGGTCGAGACCGATCCGGTCGGCACCCAGCAGGCTCGACCGGCGACGCAGGTCCGGCCAGCCCTCCTGCTGCACGTGCGCCACCACCACGAGCTCCCACTCCAGCCCCTTGGACCGGTGGGCGGTCAGCAGGCGCACGGCCGAGCCACGCACGCCCCGCTCGGCGAGCGTGCCGCCGGGGATCTGCTGGGCGACGAGGTTGGCGAAGAACGCGGCGACGCCGACGTGGTCGCGGTGCTCGACCGCGCGGGCCGTCACCTCGAACAGGGCACAGATCGAGTCGAGGTCCTTGTGGGCACGGCGTGCGCCGGCACCACCCTGGTCGACCTGGCGACGCAGCCGCTCCGGCCAGGTGGTGCCGGCCCAGAGGTGCCACAGGACGTCCTCGACGCTCGCGCGCTGCTCGAGCAGCGCGGCCCCCGAGCGCAGCAGGGACGCCAGCGTGCGACAGCGCTCGACCTCGGGCCCGTCGAGGTCGGCAAGGAAGTCGTCGCCCACGACGGCGAGGCGCAGCAGCTCCCGGCTGGTGCGGGGTGCGTCGCCGGCCTTGTCGCGGGAGCGCAGGCGACGGGTGAGAGCGCGCAGGTCGCCGGCGTCGAGGCCGCCCAGGGGCGACAGCAGCAGCGACTCGATGCGTCCGGGGTCGAGGAAGTCGGGAGAGTCGGGGTCGTCGTTGTCGAGGTTGACCACCGCCCGGAGTCCGTCGAGGAGCGGCACCACCGCCGGGTCGCGCACCAGGGGCACCTCGTCGGAGGCCACCTCGACCGGCACGCCGGCAGCCGCCAGCGCGCGGCGCAGCGGCGGGATCGAGGCCTGGCCGGAGCGGACGAGCACGGCCATCTCGGACCAGTCGATGCCGTCCTCGAGATGGGCGCGGCGCAGCAGGTCGGCGAGGTGCTCGGACTCGGCGCGGTCGGTGTCGAAGGTGTGGATCTCGACCCGGCCCTCACCGTGCGGACCCGGGACGGCTTCCGGCGAGAGGAACGCCTCGCGGGCCTCGGGACCGATGCTTCCGGTCAGTGGCAGGCGGGCCGCGATCCGGCCCGCGGACAGCAGCAGTCGCGCCCCGAACCGGCGGGTGCGGCGCAGCACCAGGACCGGCGCCCGCTCGCCCGACGACGTGGGGAACTGTCCGGGGAAGTCGAGGATGCCGCGCACGTCGGCGCCCCGGAAGCCGTAGATCGACTGGTGGGGGTCGCCCACGACGGTGAGGTTGCGGCCGTCTCCGGCGAGCGCGCGCAACAGGGCGACCTGGCCCGGGTCGGTGTCCTGGTATTCGTCGACGAAGACGTGGCTGAACCTCGCCCTCAGCTCGTCGCGATGGGCCTCCGCGGTGATGACGGCCCGCCGGATCAGGTCGGGGTAGTCGGTCGCGCCGAGGTTGTCGAGGATCGTGAGGTATTGCTCGAGGAACCGACCGGCGGCGACGAACTCGGGCAGCCCGTTGGCCGCGCCGAGCGCTTCCAGGCCGGCCGGGTCGAGGCCCTTCTCCCGGGCCCGCGACAGCACCGCATGGACCTCCCGCGTGAAGCCGCGAGTGCCGAGCGCGCTGTTGAGCGACTCGGGCCAGGCGACCGCCTCGGGGTTGTCGGTCAACAGCTCTCGCAGCACGACGTCGGCCTCGGGCGCGGAGAGCAGCCGCAGCGGGGCGTCGTACAGGTCGAGCGGGCTGTAGGCGCGGATCAGCGAGTAGGCGAAGGAGTGGAAGGTCGAGCAGGTCGCCGCCGACGTCGTGCGTCCCACCCGGGCCGTCACGCGGTCGCGCAGCTGCTCGGCGGCCTTGCGGGAGAAGGTCAGCGCCAGGACCTGGTCGGGGTGGACGCCCCGCTGCTCGATCAGCTCGGCGATGGCCTCGACCATGGTCGTGGTCTTGCCGGTGCCCGGACCGGCCAGCACGAGCAGCGGCCCGCCCGCGTGGTCGACGACCGCCTGCTGGTGCTCGTCCAGTGTCGGCGGCGCCACGACCGCCGCCGTCGCCCGGACGAGGCGATAGCGCGTGGTGGGCGTGGGGGTCGCGGCCATGACTGCACTCAAACAGACGACACCGACACCGAGGTCAACGCCTCACGCCTCGGGCGCGCGCTCGTTGTAGACCCCGGCCTCTTCCTGGCCACTCAGCTCGGCGATCGCCGCCATGATCCGGTCGGTCAGCTCGCGCCGCGCCCGGCCCAGCGGCACCCCGTCGTAGCCCGACGGCAGGATCGGCTCCCCGAAGGCGACGCTCACCGGCGCGAGTCGCGGGAAGCTCGCGTCCACGGGCTGCACGTCCTGCGTGCCCTTCAGTCCCACCGGCACGACCGGCGCGCCGGCACTCAGCGCCAGGTGCGCGACGCCCGTGCGCCCGCGGTAGAGCCGCCCGTCGCGGGACCGGGTGCCCTCCGGATAGATCCCGAACGCCTCGCCACGACCGAGCACCTCGAGCGCCGTCTCCAGGCTGGCCACCGCCGACTTGCTGTCGTCCCGGTCCACCGGCAGCATGCCGAGGCCCTCGAACCACGCCCGCACGAGCGCACCCTTGATCCCGGTGCCGGTGAAGTAGTCGGACTTCGCCAGGAACACCACCTTGCGCGGCGCCACCACCGGGATCATCGTGCTGTCGATGAAGCTGAGGTGGTTGCTGGCCAGGATCACCGCCCCGGAGCGCGGCACGTGCTCGATCCCGGTGACCTTCGGTCGCCAGATCGCCCTGGCGACCGGCGGGAGGACCTGGTGGACCGCGGCGAAGAACATGACGCCATTGTCCCCTAGGTCGACGCCGGTCCGGACGGCCGGCGAAAACGTAGACCCACGGCGAGCACCAGCACCGCCAGCACACCCACCGCCAGCGGCCACATCTGTGCCGCCGGATCGTCCAGGAACACCACGGCGGCGTAGGCGACGGGAGCCGCGACGAAGGCGAGCAGGCTGCGGCGTACCCACACGACGACCAGCCGCCGGTCGAGCGCGACGCGCGCGGGTCCGTACGCCGCAAGCAGCCCGGCCACGTGAGCGCCGGACAACGCCAGGGCGGCCACGAGGACGCGCGGCTGCACCGGATCGGGCACCACCAGGGCCCACGACGCCATCACCGACAACAGCACGATCGGCCCGGCGGCCAGCTCCGGGAAAATCGCCCACAGCAGCGAGCCGGCCGCGACGAGCACCACGACGAGCAGGGCCGGCCGCACCGGAGCGACCAGCAGTGCGACGAGGGGCAGCACGGCCATCACGGCTCGACAGCCCAGCTGGCTGCGGCTCCAGGTCCGCCACGCCGTCATCGGGCGCGCACCTGGGGGACCTGACCGCGTCGAGCCTGTTGGCGCAGCACCTGGTCGACGGTGCCGCGACCGCGCCACGGCACGATCGGGCAGCCGAGGGCGGCCAGCCGCTGGAGCAGGTTGGCCCGTTGCACCATCCGCATCCGCCACGCCAGCCCGCCCGGCGACGTCCGTCCACCCAGCTCGTCCAGCGACCGCTCCCCCAGCGTGTCGATGACGACGACCGAGATGCCGCGTGCCGACAGCAGCGCGGCCGCGTTGACGATCGGCGCGTGCAGCATCGTGGACAGCACGTAGACCACACAGCCGCCGGTGACGCCGAGCTCGAGCGTCTCGTCGGGCACCGATGCCGTCTCCGGGATGATCCGCGCGAGGGTGCCGGTGATCCGGTGGAGATGGCGCGGCCCGCTGCCGAACGGCACGCGCGCACTGCCGGGGCCGACCACCCGCATGCCGACCCGGTCACCGCGCCGCACGTGGTGGTCGGCCAGGGCCGAGGCCGCGCGCACCGTGAGGTCGAGGCTGCTCGCCCGCCCGTCCACACCGCCCGAGACACCGATGTCGCGCAGCGCGTCGACCACGATCAGCACCGACGCGTCCTGCTCGGCGCGGGTCGTGACGACCTGCAGCTCGCGGGTGCGCAACGACACCGGCCAGCTGATCCGGCGGAGCCGATCGCCGGGCGCGAAGGGCCGGATCCCGGCGAACTCGGTGCCGCTGCCGACCCGTCTCGACCGGTGCGCACCGACGAGTCCGTCGGGCTGCGGCGCTTCCGCCGTCGAGTCGTACGCCGCAGCCTGCGGCCACACCGTCAGCTGCTGTGGCGGCACCCGCAGCGGGCCGTGGCGATACCCGCACCAGGCGCTGGTCAGCGCGACCTGCTCGTCGCCGACGGACGGTCTGCCCCACCGGCGCGGGCCGAGCTCGACCACGCTGCTGTCGTCACCCGCGAGCACGCTCAGCGCCCCGGAGGAGGGCCTCGCGGCGACGTACGCCGTCCGGGTCAGCACGCGCGTGACCTGCTCGACCTCGTCGCCGCCCGTGATGTGCAGCGTCGACGTCGTGCCCTGCCCTTCGTGCAGCCGGCTCACGCCGAGCTGCGACCTGATCCCCGGCTCGGACGTCGGGCGGCCGAGCAACCCGAGGACGGCCGGGACCAGGAACGGCGCCGCCAGGATCACCAGCACGGGCGAGCCTGTCAGGGCCGCCCCGATCAAGGCGGCCGCCGCCACCAGGGTCGCCCGGCCGAGCGCCGGGGTCGGCGACCAGCCGGTCATGAGTCGCTCACCGGCGCTCCAGGGCCCCGGGCGCGGGCACGCTCGACATGACCGCCTCGACCACGCGAGACCCCGACGCCTGGGTCATCCAGAGCTCGGGCTTGACGGTGATCCGGTGGGCCAGCACCGAGGTGGCGACGGCCTTGACGTCCTCGGGAATGACGTAGTCGCGGCCCCGGATCAGCGCCCAGCCGCGTGCGGCGAGCACGAGACCGAGGCTGCCGCGCGGCGAGGCGCCGATCAGGACGTCCGGGTGTGCGCGTGTGGCTTCGGCGACGGCTACGCAGTAGCGACCCACGCTCTGGTCCACCTGGATCCGCTCGACGGCTGCCTGCAGGGCACGGACGCCGGCGGCGTCGGTGACGGCCTCGACCGAGACCTCCTCGCGCTGGCGCTCGAGGCGCCGCGCCACGACGTCGTACTCCTCCTGGGCCGTCGGATAGCCGAAGGCGACGCGCAGCAGGAACCGGTCGAGCTGCGCCTCGGGCAACGGGTAGGTGCCTTCGTACTCGACCGGGTTGGCGGTCGCCAGCACGTGGAAGGGCACCGGCAGCAGGTGCGTCTCGCCCTCGACGGTGACCTGACCCTCCTGCATCGCCTCCAGGAGCGCCGCCTGCGTCTTGGGCGGCGTCCGGTTGATCTCGTCGGCCAGCAGCAGTCCCGCGAAGATCGGCCCGGGACGGAAGGAGAACTCCGAGACGCGCTGGTCGTAGATGTAGGAGCCGGTGAGGTCGGCCGGCAGCAGGTCGGGGGTGAACTGCGCCCGCGAGAAGTCGAGCCCGAGCGCCTGCGCGAACGTCCGGGCCGCCAGCGTCTTGCCGAGGCCCGGGAAGTCCTCGATCAGCACGTGGCCCTTGGCCAGGATCGCGGCCAGCACCAGGCTCAGCGGCTGCTGCTTGCCCACCACGGCCCTGCCGACCTGGGTGAGGACCTCCTGGGCGATGGCGGTGGCCTCAGGGGCGGTCAGGGTGGCGTCACTCGTGGTCACGTGGCTGCTCGATTCGGGTCAGGTAGCGGTCGATGTCGGTGGCGCTCAGCCGACGTGCAGGGCTCTCCGCGAGGGCACGCAGCTCGGGGTCCTGCAGATCGGGGTCGCGTCCGCGCGCCAGGTCGACCAGCAGGTTGCGCAGCGCCGGTCCGGGGTCGCGGGCGGCGAGGTGGTTGGTGACCACCCGGTGGTGGACGCTGTCGTCGGCGGCATCCGGTCGGAGGTACGGCGCCAGCGGGTCGTCCCAGGACGCGTCGCCGACTCCGAGGACGTCGAGGGCCAGCCAGAACAGCACCAGGCAGGCCGACGCCATCAGCGCCCAGTCGCGCAGCTGCGGGTCGAAGTCGAGCGCCGTGAAGGCGAGCTGACCGACCACCACGACCAGCACCAGCACGCCGACGCGCGGAACCCAGCCGCGCAGCACCGCCGGCCCGATCACCGGCCCACCCGTCGCGCGACGACCTGGCCATGGATCTCCCGGAGCGCCGCAACGGCGGCGGCCCGGTCGGGCTCGCCGAGGTCGTGCTCGGAGAAGCGGGCCTCGCGATAGAGGTCGAGCAGCCGGCTGACCGCGCCGGAGTCGACCTCCGCGCGCTCGAGCATCCGCAGCGCGAACTCCGCTGACGTCTCCCACGGGTGTCGCGGCAACCCCGCGTCCACCGCCTGCATCTCGAACCGGTGCCAGCACGCGACGATCGCGTTGCGGGGCACGCCCTCGAGCAGCATCCGGAGCTGCTCCTCGGCGTCGGCCGCCATGGCCTTCCGGACCCGCTGCGGGTGGCCGGGCTCGACGGTCTCGAAGTCGACGTCGGGTGGTACGTCGAAGCGCCGGCGCAACCGCCAGGCGCGCACGGCCCGGCGACCCAGCCAGTAGGCCACGAACACCATGCCCACCAGGCAGAACAGCTGGATCGCACCGCCGATCACGTTGGCGATGATCGTGGTGGCGGTTCCGTACTCCTGCTGCGCGACGTCCTCACGATCCTTCTCCTCGACCTCGTCGGCAGGAGCCTCGGTCGTGGTGGTCGTCACGGTGCTCGGCGACGGCCCGGGACCGGTGAACACCTGGACGGGCCGATCAGGGCAGCCCAGCCGACCAGGGTCACCAGCAGGCAGGCACCCACGGTGGCGGCGACGGCGCGCCACACACCGGTCCATGCCTCCCCCTGAGTCATGGCGGGAGCCTAGACCCTGAAAGTCGGGCAATGCGGACCGGCGGCCCCGTCCCCCACAGACGGAGCCGCCGGAATCTCAGGCGTGGTGCCGGTCGTCGGGACCGATCAGAGGATCGGGTTGAACGGCTCGGTGCCCTCCGCCAGCTGCAGGCCGGCGATGCCGGAGTGCTGCTGGGCGTAGCGCGAGCTCGTGCGCGAAGTCGCCGATGTTGTTGGACAGCGGAAGCGGCGCGAGGCCCAGGGTCGACAGGGTGCCGAGAGCGGCGCCGTTGGCGTCGACGAAGGCGCTGCCCGAGTCTCCGGGGATGCCCGGGGTCACGGTGTAGAGCGGGTGCGTCCAGCCGCCGTCGGCCGCGTCGTCGCCGAGGCTGATGCCGGTCTTGGGCGAGAGCTCCTCGGCGCCGCCCCGGAGACCGGAGTTGCCGAAGCTGAAGACCCGGTCTCCCGCAGCGGTGCCGGTGGTGTTGATGCCGACCGGACCGCCCCAGAACGGGATGCTCGGGTTGACGTTGCCCGCGTCGGCGGCGTTGACCTTCACCAGGGCGAAGTCGTTGTAGGCGCAGGCGTTGGCGTCGGTCTCACCGAGCGACTGCATCGTGTTCCAGGAGCTGTAGGCGAGCGTGCCGGCGCCGACCTGGGTGCCCGGCGAGACGACGCTGCCGTTGCGGTTGAAGGTCACCGGGGTGCCGAGGGGAAGCGCGCCGGCGTCGCAGCCGTTGGTGTCGGTGGCCGCGCCGAGACCGGAGCAGTGGGCTGCCTGGCCGACGTAGACGTTCCCGGCGGCATCGGTCAGCACGAAGTTGGCGGTGCACTGGCCGGAGCCTTCGGTGTTGGTCTGCACGCCGGGCGTGATCCCGGCCGTGGCGGCCGGAGCCCAGGCAGTCGTGTCGGCAGCCGACGCGGGACCGGTGGTCGCGGCGACGCCCCCCATCAGGGCGACGCTGGCTGCCGTGCTGGTCAGGGTGGCGAGGATTCTCTGTGAGGTTCGCATGCGGGCCCAACGACGCGTAGCCCGAACGGGTTACGCACGGGTAGCCGTTTCGGGCTACCCGTGCGCCTGGATCACCTGAGAATCAGTAGGTCGGCTGGCTCGGGTCGATCTGGCTGACCCACGCCACCACGCCGCCGCCGACGTGCACCGCATCGGCGTACCCCGCGCCCTTGACGATGGCCAGCGTCTCCGCCGAGCGCACGCCCGACTTGCAGTGCATGACGATCTGCTTGTCGCTGGGCAGCTGCGCCAGGGCGTTGCCGTTGAGGAACTCACCCTTGGGGATCAGCACCGCGCCGGGGATGTGGTTGATCTCGGCCTCGTTGGGCTCGCGCACGTCGACCAGGACGAAGTCGCGCTCGCCGTTGTCACGCTCCTTGAGCATGTGCTCGAGCTGGGTCACCGAGATCGTCGAGCCGACGGCCGCCTCGGCGGCCTCGTCGGAGACGGCGCCACAGAACGCGTCGTAGTCGATCAGCTCGGTGACGGTGGCGTGCTCACCGCAGAGCGCGCAGTTGGGGTCCTTGCGGACCTTGAGCTTGCGGTACTCCATCTCCAGCGCGTCGTAGATCATCAGCTTGCCGGCGATCGGGTCGCCGATGCCGGTGAGCAGCTTGATGGCCTCGTTGACCTGGATGGCGCCGATGCTCGCGCACAGCACGCCCAGCACGCCGCCCTCGGCGCAGCTGGGGACCATGCCCGGCGGCGGCGGCTCGGGGTAGAGGCAGCGGTAGCAGGGCAGGTCCTCGCCCAGCATCGGTGCGAACACCGAGGCCTGGCCGTCGAAGCGGTAGATCGAGCCCCAGACGTAGGGGATGTTCAGGAAGTACGCCGCATCGTTGACCATGTAGCGGGTCGCGAAGTTGTCCGTGCCGTCGACGATCAGGTCGTAGCCCTTGAACACGTCGAGCACGTTGTCGTTGTCGAGCCGCTCGGGGTGCAGGATCACCTCGACGTAGCGGATTGATCTCCGCGATGGACTCCTTGGCGGACTGGCCCTTCGGCTTGTCGATGTCGCTGACGCCGTGGATCACCTGGCGCTGCAGGTTGGACTCGTCGACCGTGTCGAACTCGGCGATGCCGAGCGTGCCGACACCCGCCGCGGCGAGGTAGAGCAGCGCGGGCGAGCCGAGGCCGCCGGCGCCGATCACGAGCACCTTGGCGTTCTTCAGCCGCTTCTGCCCGGTCATTCCGACGTCGGGGATGATCAGGTGCCGGCTGTAGCGGCGGACCTCGTCGATGGTGAGCTCGGCGGCTGGCTCGACGAGGGGGGGAACGACACGGCGTACTCCTCAGGTGTGGGACACGGGACGGGGTCGCTTGGCGCAACACCGCCGACGACATCCATGTTCCCCGCGCCCGCACCGCCGGCCGCCACGTCCCGGCATCCGGACGGGAGAGGGAGAGTCTCCGAGACCGTCGGATACCTGCGAGTAGGCTGCGACCTCAGTGAATTGCCAGGAGGAAACAACACGTGAGCGCAGACCGCTTCGACTCCAGTGCGGCCCGCCCCCGAGGCGGCCGGATGCCCCGACGAGAGCGTCGCGCCCAGTTGATGGAGTCAGCCCTCGAGGTCTTCGTCGCGCAGGGCTACCACGCCGCGGCGATGGACGACATCGCCGACCGCGCCGGCGTCTCCAAACCCGTGCTCTACCAGCACTTCCCCGGCAAGCTCGACCTCTATCTCGCGCTGCTCGACGCCTCCTGCGACGACATCATCGACAACTGCCGCCCGGCGCTGGCCTCGACGACGGACAACAGGCTGCGGGTCCAGGCCGCCATGGAGGCCTTCTTCGACTACGTCGCCTCCGACTCCGGCGCCTTCCGGCTCGTGTTCGAGTCCGACCTGACCAGCGAGCCCGCCGTGCGCGAGCACGTCGACCGGGTCACCAGCGAGTGCGCGGCGATGATCACCGAGGTGATCCACGACGACACCGGGCTGCCCGACGAGGCGTCGCGGCTGCTCGCTGTGTCGCTGGTGGGAATGGCCCAGGTCAGTGCCCGGTTCTGGTTGGGCGAGGCCGGCGTCAGCAGCGGGGCGATCCCGCTCAAGGATGCCGCCGCCCTGGTGGCCGGCCTGGCCTGGCGCGGGATCCGGGGCTACCCGAAGACCGACGAGCACTGACCACCCCCGAACAGCCCGCCGCTGGGAGACCAGCGAGCGACGCGAGCGTGCCGACTCCCTGGCATGTCGAACCCCACCGAACGAAGGAGTGACCATGGAGGTCAAGATCGGCGTCCAGCACGCCCCCCGCGAACTGGTCGTGGAGACCGACATCAGCCCCGAGGACTTCGAGGCGCAGCTCACCGAGGCCGTCAGCTCCGACGGCCTGCTCGCGTTCACCGACTCCAAGGGCCGCCGCTTCGCGGTGCCCGGCAACAAGATCGCCTATGTCGAGATCGGTTCCGGGACGCACGGCACCGTCGGCTTCCGCTGAGCAGACCGCCGTGTCGCCCCGCGGGCGTCGGTGATTGATCGGCGACCCCCTGAGGCCCATGATGAGCCTCACGTCGACCGGTTCGACACCATCGCGCCATGGCGGCGCGACTCTTGGAAGGAATCCAAAGATGCTCGGAACCATCATTGTCACGCTGATCGTGGGAACGATCATCGGCTTCTTGGGCAAGGCAGTGGCTCCAGGTGACCGCGACAACATCCCCGTGTGGCTCACGATCGTGTGCGGCATCGTCGGTGCCTTCGTCGGCAGCTACGTCTACTACGCCATCTTCGGCGTCAACGGCAACTACGACGGCGACGCCTTCGACGTCACCAAGGGCGTCGACTGGTGGCGCCACCTGTGGCAGGTCCTGGTGGCAGCCGTCCTGGTCGTGATCGCCTCGGGCGTGACGGGCCGCGGCAAGCGCGCCGTCTGACGCATCTCACGTAGAAGGGCCCCACACCTCGGTGTGGGGCCCTTCTTCATGTCTCAGGCGTCGAGGCCCAGGTCGGCCATCCGCTGGGCATGGTTCTCGGTCAACCGGGTGAACATCCGCCCGAGAGCCGCGAGGTCGAGACCAGGGCGGTCGACGCCGCCCGCGAGGAGGGCGCTGAGGGCGTCACGCTCGGCAGCGATCCGCTGCGCCTGGGTGAGCGCCTCGCCCATCAACCGGCGGCCCCACAGCGCGAGGCGACCGCCGAGTCGGTGGTCCTCGGCGATCCCGGCCCGCACCCGCCCGACCACGAACGCGGACTGACCGGCGTCGGCCAGGGCAGCCACGATCAGGTCACGGGTGTCGGGGTCGAGGTAGGCCGCGATCTCGCGGTAGAAGTCGGCGGCGATGCCCTCGCCGACATAGGCCTTGATCAGGCCCTCGTACCAGTCGGCCGGCTGGGTGTGCGCGTGGAACTCGTCGAACCCGACCTGGAAGGCCGCCATGGCGGCGTACGGGTCTCCACCGAGCTCGCGGAGCCGCGCGTGCAGGCGTTCGAGGTGGCCGAACTCGGCGGCCGCCATCTTGCTGATGGCCACCTTGTCCTCGAGCGTGGGGGCCAGCTTGGCGTCCTCGGCGAGCCGCTCGAAGGCGGTGAGCTCGCCGTAGGCGATCGCGCCGAGGAGGTCGATGACGGCCAGGGTGTAGGTCGGGTCCTGCGGGGGCGAGGTCGGCGTGGGGGCCGACGATTCAGACATGGGTGAACCCTAGGCGATAGACTGTGCCCATCGAGGGCCGTGTGTTGAACATGCCTGACCCGGCCCCGACGCATGTGCGCGGCTGGCTTTCTCTCTCCGAGTCCGCCGCACGACGAGGATTTGAGACCAGAAAGCGACATATCGTGACCACGTTCCGTGAACTCGGGGTGCTCCCCAGATCTGCGACGCGCTTGAGCGCGCAGGCATCACCACTCCCTTCGCCATCCAGGAGATGACCCTCTCGGTCGCCCTGATGGGGACCGACCTGATCGGCCAGGCCCGCACGGGCACCGGCAAGACCCTCGCGTTCGGCATCCCGGTGCTCCAGCGCAGCGTCACCAAGGACGACCCGGCCTACGCCGACCTGCCGCAGGGCAAGCCGCAGGCGCTGATCGTCGCCCCGACCCGTGAGCTCGCGCTCCAGGTCTCCAGCGACCTCGCCATCGCCAGCAAGGACCTCGGCCTCCGCGTCCTCACCGTCTACGGCGGCGTGGGCTACGACACCCAGCTCGACACGCTCCAGTCGGGCGTCGACGTCGTCGTCGGCACGCCCGGTCGGCTCATCGACCTGGCCAACCGCAAGGCCCTCGACCTCTCCCACGTCCACGCCCTGGTGCTGGACGAGGCCGACGAGATGCTCGACCTCGGGTTCCTTCCCGACGTGGAGCGCCTGCTGAGCCTCACCCCCGAGACGCGGCAGACGATGCTGTTCTCGGCCACCATGCCGGCCGCGATCGTGGCCCTGGCGCGCACGCACATGCGCCACCCGATGAACATCCGGGCCGAGTCGTCCTACGAGAACGCCACGGTCCCCGCGACCGCGCAGTTCATCTACCTCGCCCACGACCTCGACAAGCCCGAGATCATCGGCCGCGTCCTGCAGGCCGACGACGCCGAGAAGATGATCGTCTTCACCCGCACCAAGCGTCAGTCGCAGCGCATCGCCGACGACCTGGCCGAGCGTGGCTTCGCCGCCGCTCCGCTGCACGGCGACATGGCGCAGATCGCCCGCGAGAAGGCGCTCGCGAAGTTCCGCGAGGACAAGCTCAAGGTGCTCGTGTGCACCGACGTCGCGGCCCGCGGCATCGACGTGCGCGGCGTCTCCCACGTCGTCAACTACACGTGCCCCGAGGACGACAAGACCTACATCCACCGCATCGGTCGCACGGGCCGCGCCGGTGCTTCCGGTACGGCGATCACGCTGGTCGACTGGCCGGACATCGCGCGCTGGAAGATGATCAACAAGACCCTCGACCTGCCGTTCCCGGACCCGACGGAGACCTACTCCACCTCGGAGCACCTCTTCCACGACCAGGGCATCCCGAGCGGCACCAGGGGCCGCATCGTCGACGCCGCCCCGGTGGAGCGCAAGCCGCGCGAGGACCGTGGCAGCGATCGAGGCCGACGCGACGACAAGGGCTCCGACCGTCCCGCCCGCAGTCGCAACAACGACCGCAACCGCAGCCGCACGCGCAGCGGTTCGTCGGTCACCGGCGACTCGGCCGGCGCTCCCGCGGCCGCTGCGGTCGCCACCGACGGCGACAAGCCGGCCGCCACCCGCACCAACCGCAGTCGGCGCCGGACCCGCTCCGGCGGTGGCGCCCCCGCCGGGGCCGCGACCAGCGAAGCCTGAGTCCACGAGGACAGACGAAGAGGCCCGCCCGAGCTGAGCTCGGGCGGGCCTCTTCGTGCGTGCGGGTGGATCAGTTCTTGGACGGGATCCAGGCCTTGGCGGTCAGCGCCGGGTGGTCGCTGATGCCGTTGTAGACCTTCTCGAAGCCGGAGAACTCGGCGCCGGAGCCGAGCATCCAGTCCGGGCCGCCGAAGCGCGGGACCGGGCACGGGTTCTTGTCCGAGCCGCCGTTCATCGAGACCAGCGGGGTCGCGGCGGCGACCTTCTGGCAGAACTCGGCACGCTCGTTGACGTCGCCGATCACGAACACCGGGCGGTCGCGGCCGGCCAGCAGCTTCTTGATCAGCTTGATCTCGGCGGCGGTCGACACGTCGCGGTCGCGCTCCTGCCCGCCGGGGGCGTTGTGGATCGCGACGACCCAGAAGCCACGGCCGGTCTCGCGGTCACGCAGGCGGACGTAGGGAATCGGTCGGGACCAGCCCAGGAACGGGCGCATGATGTAGCCCGTCTCCATCTGCTTGACCGTCTTGGAGTTCCAGGCGATCTGGATCGCCGAGCCCCGGGTGCCGAGCCCGCGGCGCGGGAAGAAGTTGTACTTCGGCATCACGGTCTGCATCTGACGCAGCTGGTCCTTGGCGACCTCCTGGAAGGCCGCGGCGTCGGCGCCCTGGTCCTGCACCCAGCGGGCGGCGCGGGTGGCGCGGTCGATGCCGCCACGGGCGATCGAGCTGCTCAGGATGTTGAAGGTCGTCAGGCGCAGGCCGAAGCCGTTGCGCGGCTTCACCGGGGCCTCGGGAGCTGCGGGCGCCTCGACGGCGGTGGTCGGCGCCGGCGTCGGAGTCGGGTCGGCCTGGGCAGCCGGACCACCCGTCAGGACGGGCGTCAGAGCGAGGCTGACGGTGAGCGCGCAGGCGGCAGCGAAGGCCTTGGGGGTGTGTGCCATCCGGACACCATGGCAACTGCCCCGGCGCGTCGCCAAATCCTCGCGGGTGGTACAAGCACTCAGATCACGACGACGGTGGTGCCCTCCGGGGCGAAGTTCCACAACGAGATGGCGTCGGCCTTGGCCTGCCGGATGCAGCCGTGGGACTGCGGCGTGCCCAGCTGGGCGCGGCTCTGGAGCGCGGTGCCGAGCTTGGTCGGAATGGTGTGGAAGCCGATGGCGGCCTCCTCGCCCTCGGTGAACCGGACGAAGTACTCCATCACTCCCGAGTCGTCCACTCCCACCGCCCAGCGCGACTTCGAGTAGACGGAGTAGCGGCCCGGGTGGAGGTTGTCGACGACGCTGCCCGAGACCAGATAGGTACGCCGCACGCTGCCGTCCTTCCGCACCAGCCAGACCCGTTGGGCCTCCTCGCTGAACACGATCCGGCGACCCTGGCCGGTGTCGGCCGGCAGGGCTTCCGGGTCGATCTCCTCGGCGGACTCGGCCGGGGCGCTGGGTCCGAAGTTCGCCAGCTCGAGGGTGGCGTCGTCGCTCGGTGCGCTGGCGGGCTTGATCGCGGCGGCCAGGCGCTCACCCTCGGCCGAGGAGGGAGCAGTGGGGATCACGCCCACTCCCCCGAGCACCGAGAAGGCGGTGACGGCCAGGGCCGCCAGGGCCAGCACGATCCGGCCGTAGCGGGGGCGTGTGGACCGGTGGCGACTCATGGCGGATCAGGCCTTCGCGGCCTTGCTCGTCCGTGCGGACCTGCCGGACGCCTTGCCCGATCGGGGCCGCTCGGCACGCTTGACCAGGTTGGCGGCCACGTCGCGGTAGGCCTGCGCGCCCTTGCTGCTACGGCTGGTCGCGAGGATGGAGCGGCCGGCGGCGGGCGCCTCGGCGAACTTGATGGTCTTGGGGATCGGCGGCTCGACGACCTCGAGGTCGTAGGTGTCGCTGATCGTCTCGAGCACGGTGCGGGCGTGGTTGGTGCGGCCGTCGTACATCGTCGGCAGCACTCCCCAGATCTCGAGCTTGCGGTTGGTGAAGCGGCGCACGTCGTGCACGGTGTCGAGCAGCTGACCGACGCCGCGGTGCGACAGCGTCTCGCACTGGAGCGGGATGAGGACGCCGTCGGCGGCAGTGAGCGCAGCGACCGTGAGCACGCCCAAGGAGGGCGGGCAGTCCAGGAGCACCCAGTCGTAGTGGACGTCGTCGTCGGCGAGGGCCTCGATGGCGCTCTTGATGACGTGCTCGCGACCGGTGCGGGTGAGCAGGTCGGCCTCGGCGCGAGCGAGCTCGATCGTGGCGGGGAGGAGGTCGACGCCGTCGTCGGTCGCGATGATGACCTCGGCCGGGTCCAGGCCCTTGGTGAGGACATGGTGGATCGAGACGTCGAGATCCTCGGGGTCGATGCCCAGCGAGAAGGTCAGGCACGCCTGCGGGTCGAGGTCGACGAGCAGGACCGAGTGGCCGAGCTCGACGAGGGCAGCGCCGATCGACGCCACCGAGGTGGTCTTGGCGACGCCACCCTTCTGGTTGGCGATCGCGAGTGTCGTGGTCATCGAGTCCCATCATGCCCGACCCGGTTGCCGTCGTTGTGACGACACCTGTTTGCTGTGCGCATGACTTCTGCACTCGTGACCGGCGCGACCGCCGGCATCGGCCTCGAATTCGCCCGCCAGCTCGCCGCCCGCGGCCACGGCCTCGTCCTGGTGGCCCGCGACGAGGCTCGCCTCACGTCCGTGGCCGAGGAGCTGCGGTCGGCGTACGACATCGAGGTGGAGGTGCTGGTGGCCGATCTCGTGGACCAGGCGCAGTGCGCCACGGTCGAGGCTCGGCTCGCTGATCGCGACCGCCCGATCGAGCTCCTGGTCAACAACGCCGGCTTCGGCCTCAAGCACCGCTTCCTCGACAACAGCATCGAGCAGGAGGCGGGCATGCTCGACGTGCTCGTCACCGCCGTCCTGCGGCTCTCGCACGCCGCGCTGGGGCCGATGGCCGAGCGGGGACGCGGCGGCATCATCAACGTCTCGTCGGTGGCGGCGTTCCTGCCGCGCGGGACCTACTCGGCCGCCAAGGCGTGGGTGAACAGCTTCAGCGAGTGGGCGCACAACGAGTACAAGCCGAAGGGCGTGACCGTGATGGCACTGTGCCCCGGCTTCACCAAGACCGAGTTCCACGAGCGGATGGAGGTCAAGCGCGGCGACAACTTCATGTGGCTCGACGTGGAGTTCCTGGTGAGGACGGCACTCGCGGACTTCGACAAGGGCCGGACCTACTCGGTGCCCGGCGCGCAGTACAAGACGGTGGTGGCCCTGACCCGCGCCGTCCCCAGCCGGGTGCTGCAGCGCTTCCAGTCGATGGGCCGGAAGTAGGGCTCAGGCGAGGACGCCCGGCACGGGCCGACCGCTGGCCGTGGCTGCCTGCGCGGCGATCTCCAGCAGGCGCTCGAACTGCTCGGGTGCGGTGGTGTTGCACCCCAGCTCGTGGTTGACCTTGCCGGTGCCGTGGTGGTCGCTCGAGCCGGTGACGACCAGGTCGAGGTTGCGCGCGATCGCCCGCAGCGTCTCGCGCGTCTCGGGCGGGTGGTCCTGGTGGTCGACCTCGATGCCGACCAGGCCCTGGTCGCGCAGGCCGGCCAGCGTGGCCTCGGTGAGGACTCCGGACCGGCCACGGCCCCACGGGTGGGCGATGACGCCGACTCCCCCGGAGGCGGTCACGAGCGCGATCGCCTCGGCGAGGGGTACGGCGTAGCGGTTGACGTAGGCGGGCCGGCCCGGGTTGAGGAACCGCTCGAAGGCCTCGTCCCGCGTCGCCACGACGCCGGCGGCGATCATCACGTCGGCCACGTGCGGCCGACCGGTGGCCGCGGCGTCGGCAGCGCGGCGGCGTACGTCCTTGGCCGTGATGTCGAAGCCGAGGTCGCGCAGCTTGGCGCAGATCGCCGGCACGCGCGAGTTGCGGCCGTCGAGGATCTTGTCGAGGGCGGCCGCGAGCGGTGCGTAGGTCGGGTCGGGGAGGTAGCCGAGCAGGTGCACCCCGGCCGGGCCGAGGCGCGTGCTGATCTCCATGCCGCGGACCAGGGTGATGCCCACCTCGGCGGCCGTCGCCTCGGCCTCGGGCCACCCCTCCGCGGTGTCGTGGTCGGTGAGGGCCACCACGTCGAGCCCCTCGTGCGCCGCCTTGCGGATCAGCGTGCGCGGATCGTCCGTCCCGTCACTGACCGAGGAGTGGGTGTGGAGGTCGATGCGCACCCTCGCAGGCTATCCGCGCCATGGCGCGAGGAGGGTTTCGCGGGGCACACTGGTGGATGGCCACGACCACGGATGATGTTGCGGAACGACTTCTCGGCTCCCTCCTCGGCTGCGTCGAGGTGATGTCCGTCCATCTCGGTGATCGACTCGGCTGGTACCGCTCGCTGGCGACCGACGGTCCGGCCACCGCGCCCGACCTGGCCGCGCGCACCGGCACCCATCCGCGCTACGCCCGCGAGTGGCTGGAGCAGCAGGCGGTCGCCGGGCTGCTCGAGGTCGCGGCCGACGGGGCCGCCGACGAGCGGGTCTTCGCGATCGACGCCGCACATGCCGAGGTGCTCACCGACCCGACCAGCCTCGCCTACCTGGCCCCGATCGCGCGGATGTTCGGAGCCGTCGGGCCTGCTCTCCCACAGCTCCTGGCGGCGTACCGCAACGGCGGTGGCGTCAGCTGGGACGACCTCGGCGACGACGCCCGCGAGAGCCAGGCCGACGCCAACCGGCCGTGGTACGAGCACCGGCTCGCCGACGCGCTGGCCGGGGTGCCCGAGGTCCACGACCGGCTGTCGATCGACCGGTGCCCGCGTCCTCGACGTCGGCTCGGGCGGCGGCTGGTCGACGATCGCGCTGGCCCGCGCATATCCGGCTGCCGTGCTCCAGGGCGTCGACATCGACGCGCCCTCAGTCGAGATGGCGACGTCGAACGCGACCGAGGCCGGGGTCGCCGACCGGGTGAGCTTCACCGCTGGCGACGCTGCGGCGCTCGCGGAGGCGACGTACGACGTGGCCTTCGCCTTCGAGTGCGTGCACGACATGCCGCGGCCGGTCGACGTGCTCGCGGCGGCACGGCGGGCGCTCAAGCCGGGCGGCGTGATGGTGATCATGGACGAGGCCGTGGCGGACGCCTTCGCGCCGGACGGCGACGAGCTCGAGCGGATCATGTACGGCTTCAGCCTGTTCGTCTGTCTCCCCGACTCGATGTCGTCGCAGCCCAGCGTCGGCACCGGCACCGTGATGCGGCCGTCGACCCTGCGGGCCTACGCGCTCGACGCCGGCTTCGAGGCGATGGAGGTGCTGCCGATCGAGGAGTTCGGCTTCTGGCGGTTCTACCTGCTTCGCTGACGCCTCACCACACCGGCGGCGGACCGCCGAAGGGCAGCTCGATCAACGGGGCGCCGATCCCGGACACGTCGCGCAGGATCCACTCGTCCCGCAGCAGCAGCATCGCCGAGGCCGGGCGCAGCACCAGCCACAGCCAGCGCCCCGACGCCTCCCCCACCATCACGAACCGGTCGAACTCCTCGTCGGAGTCGCTCGTCGACACCGCCCAGAGCGGCACCGGGCCGGGACCGATGCGGACCTTCACGACGGGCGGTCCCTCTCCGATGTCACGCGGATCGGGACCGTCGAGCCGCGCCACCCGCGCACCCAGGCCGGTGCCCGGCTCCTCCGACACGACCATCACGTCCACCGGACCGTCCAGTGCGCTGGTGCCGGACACGCAGCTCATGGTCGCCCGGGGCTCCCGACCGGTCTGGACCACGACCGCGAAGTCGGTGACCTGCCAGCCCGGACCCAGCGGCCACGGGAGGTACGTCGGGAACTCGCCCGCCTGCTCGAGATGGTGCACGAACGCGTCGTACGTCGACTCCTGCGGGCGCCACAGAGGCGCTGTGGGGCCGTGTTCGGGGCACGCCCACGTGTTACCGGCCTCCGTCAGTGGGAGGGCGCATCGAGGGCAGCCGGGGTGGAGCATGGCTCAACCGTCGTCGGGGGCGCGGAAGGCGTCAAGAGTTCCAGCGCAGGAGCACCGGCGTCTCGCGCTCCCAGCCGAGCACCGAGAGGGTCGAGGTGTCGAGCCGGAAGTACCTGCCCTCGTCGACCGGCTGCTCCAGCCAGCGGGCGGTCAGGGCGCGCAGGGCGTGACCGTGGCCGAAGACGAGGGTGCGTCCGTCGCAGGAGCGCGCGCGTGCGACCACGCGGTCGAGGCGCTCGGTGACCTGCTCGGCCGTCTCACCGCCGGGGGTCGGGTGCGACCACACCGTCCAGCCGGGCACCGTCTCGCGGATCACCGCGGTGGAGATGCCCTCGTAGTCGCCGTACGCCCACTCGACCAGGTCCTCGTCGACCTCGGCGTCGCCGAAGCCGACGAGGTCGGCGGTGATCCGGGCGCGCTGCCGGGGACTGGTGAACACCTGCTCGAACTCGGTGCCGGCCAGGCGCGGGGCCAGCGCGTGCGCGACCTCGACGCCGTGCTCGGTCAGCGGCAGGTCGGTGGTGGACGTGTGACGTCCGTCACGGCTCCACTCCGTCTCACCGTGGCGGACGAGCCAGAGCTCGCTGGAGTAGGAGGCGTCTGCGGACATGACTGCGAGTTTGGCACGTTCCGGGCCGGGTTTGCTGCCACGATCTGGGGATGGAGAACCTGCGCACCGCGCGCCTCGCGGACGGCGCGGCCTTCTTCACCCAGGGCCTCGTGTTCATCTCGCTCACCACGCGACTGCCCGACGTGCGCGACCGCTGGGACTTCAGCGAGGTCACGCTGTCGCTGATCCTGCTGATGATGGTCGTGCTCGCCGGTGTCGGCTCGGTGCTCGCCGAACGTGCTGCCCGCTCCACCGACAGCGCCCTCGTGCTGCGCACCGGGCTGCTGCTCGCCGCCGTCGCGGTGCCGGTGCTGGTGCTCGCTCCGGCGTTCCCCGTGTTCGTGGCGGGGATGGCGGCGTACGGCGTCGCACTGGGCGTCGTGGACGCGAGCACCAACATGCAGGCCGTCGCGATCGAGCACGGCTACGGGCGGCCGATCCTGCCGTCCTTCCACGGCATGTGGACGCTCGGCGGCATCGTCGGCTCGGTCATCACCCTGGCGACGAGCACGGTCGACTTCAGGTGGGCGGCCGTGGTGGCCGCGCTGCCGTTGGTGGTCTCGTTCGCGCCGTTCCTGCGCCGTGATCGCGGTGTCGTCGACGCCGTTGCCCAGGCCGTCGCGGAAGCCGTCCCGTGGCGACCGCTGCTGCTGGTCGGCGCCGCGCTGGTGCTCTTCTACATGGTCGACACGGCCGCGGCCACGTGGGGACCGACCTACCTCGACGACGCCTTCGACACCCCGTCCGGTCTCGTCGCGCTCGCGACGCTGCCCTACCTCGTCGCCAGCGGCGCCATGCGGCTCGCCGGCGACACACTGGTCGCGCGCTTCGGGCCGGTGGCGGTTCTCCGGTACGGCGCCGTGGTCGCCTTCGGTGCGCTCGGCATCATCGTGCTCGCGCCGACGTGGCCGATCGCTGTGCTGGGTTTCACCGTGCTGGGACTCGGGGTCGCGGTGATCGCGCCGCTGAGCTACTCGGCGGCCGCGGTGCTCGCCGGTGGCCAGTCCCTGACGGGTGCCGCACGGCAGGCGCGGGTCGACGCCGTGATCGCGCGGTTCAACCAGTTCAACTACGTCGGCGCGCTCCTCGGCTCGGTGCTGACCGGACTCGCGGGCGCCGGCTCGTTGCGGGTCGGCTTCGCCGTACCCATGGTGCTGGTGCTCTTGCTGCTGCCGCTGGCCAAGGCCTTCGCCCCGGCGCCCGCGCCTTCTCAGACGGGGATCAGCACCCAGTAGTCGAGGTCGAGCAGCACGCCGTCGGCGTACTTCCCGTCCTCGTCGCGCAGCGTCATCGACTCGTCGCGACCCCTGGTGGCCACGAGCCGGAGGCGGAGGGCGCCGACACCGGGGGCCTCGGTCCCGGCCTTCTCGAGGACCTCCGACCAGGCATAGATCGTGCGATCGGCGTAGGCCGGGGACACGTGCGCGCCGGCGTTGATCGCGGCGATGAGCTGCGCGTTGGCGAGACCGTTGAAGGACAGGGCGCGCGCCATCGAGATGACGTGGCCGCCGTAGACCAGCCGGTTGCCGTCGGGGCGGGCCTGGGTGTTGAAGTGCACCTTCGCGGTGTTCTGCCAGAGCCGGGTCGCGAGCATGTGCTCGGGATCGGTGAGGGTCACGCCGTCGACGTGGTCGATCTTCTCGCCGACCTCGTAGTCGCCGAAACGGTGCGGCTCGCCGGCGGCCGCGAAGTCGTAGGACGTGAAGTCGAGGCCGGCGGGGATCTTCAGGTCTTCGGGGGCCACGACAGTCTTCAGGTCGGGCACGAAGGTCTCCGGCGTGGGCGCCTCGACGTCGCGCTTGTGCACCATCACCCAGCGGCACCAGTCGATCGCGACCTCGCCGCGCTGGTTGGTCGCGGTCGAGCGGACCCAGACCACGCCGGTCTTGCCGTTGGAGTTCTGCTTGAGGCCGATGACCTCGCTCGTGGTGCGCAACGTGTCGCCCGGCACGACCGGCTGGTGGAACCGGCACTCGGCGTACCCGAGGTTGGCGACCGCGTTGAGGGACACGTCCGGGACGGTCTTGCCGAAGGCGACGTGGAAGCCGATGAGCTCCTCGACGGGGTGCGTGCTCAGACCGACCTGCCGGGCGAACTCCGCGGAGCTGGGGAGCGCGAACCGCGTCGGGTAGAGCGCCTGGTAGAGCGCCCGGTCCCCTTCGGTGATGGTGCGCGGCGTGGCGTGCTCGATCACCTGGCCGACGCTGAAGTCCTCGAAGAAGTTGCCCGCATTCGTCTTGGTCACGGGCCACATCGTGCCGCACCCGCGCCCTGATGGACGCGGGTGCTCACGTGGTCCTTCTCACGGCTGGCTCAGGCGCCGCCGCCACCGGCCTTGCGGCGGTGCACCTTCGGAGCGGCGCCACCTTCCACCTCGGCGCCGTGCGCCTTCTCCGGGGTCGGGCCGTCCTGGTGGACGCCCTTCTCCTTGTTGTTCTTCTTGTCCAGGGCCTCACGCATCTTGGCCTTGAGGTCTTCGTTCGACATCAGCGGATCCTCCTTGTGGTCTGGGCACCACCCTGCCAGCAGGGTCAACCGTTGGTCGAGGGGGTTATGCCGTACGCCGCGTGGTGGGCGCTTCCCCGGTGCTCGGAGGTCGCGCGGCTTGCCGCTGGTTGAGCGGGTCGCGCAGTGACCGTCACGAGACCCCGGCATCCTCGCCGCTGGTTGAGCAGCGAGCGCCAGCGAGCGTGTCGAAACCCAAGGCACCGCCGGTTTGCTCGCCGCTGGTTGAGCAGCGAGCGCCAGCGAGCGTGTCGAAACCAAGGCGCCGCCGGTTTGCTCGCCGCTGGTTGAGCAGCGAGCGCCAGCGAGCGTGTCGAAACCCAAGGCACCACCGGTTTGCTCGCCGCTGGTTGAGCAGCGAGCGCCAGCGAGCGTGTCGAAACCCAACGGGTCTGGCTTGCCGCTGGTTGAGCAGCGAGCGCCAGCGAGCGTGTCGAAACCAAGGCAGCACGCCAGCGCTCGGCGGGCGATAGGTGCGCCCGCCTCACCGCTGGTTGAGCAGCGAGCGCCAGCGAGCGTGTCGAAACCAAGGCAGCACGCCAGCGCTCGGCGGGCGTCGGAAACTTTCTGAAACTGCTTTCCCCAGACCCCCGATTCCGCCCGATTCCGGGGCCCGATTGTCGGTGGTCCCTGCTTGGCTTGACCCATGACAGCGACCGCCACCACCACCACACTGCCGGACACCCCGGCCGAGGTGCTGGCCGCGCTGCGAGCCGAGCAGGACGACCGCCGGGCCTCCGAAGTCCGCTCGATGGCGTTGGCCGCGCACTGGGTCGCACTCCACCCCGCCGCAGATTCCTCCGACCCGCAGGCGTGCTTCCAATCCCCGAAGACCCTCGCCGGCGAGGGCTCCCCGCTGATCGACGAGTTCTGCATCCCCGACGTCGCGACCATGCTCGGCCTGACCTGCGACGCCGTCGGGTCCTACCTCACCGACGTGATCGAGCTCCGCTACCGCCTCCCGCAGCTGTGGGCCGGTGTCCTGGCCGGGCTGGTGACACCGTGGCGGGCCCGGGCGATCGCCCAGGCCACCGTCGCCCTCACCCCCGACGCCGCGGCGTTCGTCGACGAGCAGACCGCGTGGTGCGCCAACAAGCTCACCCCCTCCCAGCTGATCCGGCTCGTCGACCACGCCCGCGCCCGGTTCATGCCCGACCAGCTCGCCCAAGACATCGCCGATGCGGCCGACCGCCGGCACGTCACCTTCACCACCGACCAGGTCTCCTACGACGGCACCATCCACCTCGAGGCCGACCTCGAGGTCCCCGACGCCCTCGGCCTCGCCGAAGCCGTCACCGCCGGCGCCGCCCACCAGCTGCTCCTCGGCTCCACCGACACCCTCGACGGCCGCCGCGCCACCGCCCTCGGCGACCTCGCCCGCCACCAGCTCGCGTTCGGCTTCGACCACGAAGAGTCAGACTCCTCGAAGCCCAACCCGGCGACCACGCAGATCGTGCTGCACGCGCACCTGTCCACCGACGCCATCACCCACCACGACCACGCCGCGTCGGGTGAGTGTCTGACCGGGTACGTCGAACAAGCCGGCCACCGGGTCCTGACCGCCGACCAGATCCGGACCTGGTGCGGTCGCCCCGACGTCACCGTGGTCGTGAAACCCGTCATCGACCTGAGGCAACGCCTCGAGACCGCCGGCTACCAACCCACCGACCGGATCCGCGACCACGTCATCGCCCGCGACCGGACCTGCGTGTTCCCGTGGTGCGGTCGCAACGCGAGACGCTGCGATCTCGACCACGTCATCCCGTTCGACCACCAGCATCCCGACCGCGGCGGACCCACCACGACTGACAACCTCGCCCCACTGTGCAGGCGACATCACCGCCTCAAGACCAAGGGCCGCTGGCACTACCGCATGACCGAGCCCAGGTGTGTTCGTCTGGACCAGCCCCCACGGGCACCTGTTCCTCCGCGACCACACCGGCTCCCAACCCATCGACCGTGAAGACCCGGCCAAGCCCACCGGCCACCCGCCCGACCGCTGACCACACCGCCCCACACCCCGCAGACCAAGACACCCTGCGGGGTCACAGGCACGTCTGCAGGCTCGTGTGGGCCACAATGCGCCCGTGTGGACCCATGAGCCTCCCGGCTACGAGTGCCCGTTCTGTCGCCTGCAACACGGCGTGCACAACGAGCGAAATCAGCCGACCGACGTCTTCGCCGTCACCGACCTGGCGTTCGCGCGCATCTCGCCGAAGTGGTGGCCGAACAATGCTGGCGCGGCGCTCGTGATCCCGCGGGCGCACGTCGAGAACCTCTACGACGTCCCACAGAAGATCGGCCATGCCGTCTGGGACCTGACGGCGAAGGTCGCACGAGCGATGCGTGATGCCTACGACTGCGACGGCATCTCGACCAGGCAGCACAACGAGCCGGCCGGCTGCCAGGACGTCTGGCACCTGCACGTCCACGTCTTCCCGCGGTACGTCGATGACCGGCTCTACGCCCTTGACGCCGAATCACGATACGTGGACCCGGCTGCCCGCGAATCGTTCGCCGATCTGTTAAACGCCGAGATGGGTCTGCCCCGCACGTTCACCGGCTGACCGCCTCCGCCCCGGGCGCCGCCGTCCGGTCAGCCCAGCGACGCCAGCAAGCTCTCGTACGTCTCGTCGACGGCGCCTTCCGCGCTGGAGATCACCACCGCACCCGGCCGCTCCAGGAGGAGCCGCTCGAGCCCTGCGTGGCATCGGCGCAGCTCCGCATCGCCCCCGTCGGCGGCGACGATCGTCCGCACCTGGTCGTGCCACGGGTCGGGCTCGCCGACACCGCGGCGCGCGAACCGGGCGACGGACGAGGCAGGCGAGTCCATCAGGAAGCGCTCGACGAACTCTGCCCCGACCTCGGTCGCGCTGCCCGAGAACAGGGCCACCTGACGCGGGTCGATCAGCATCTGGGGCAGCACGACGTCATGGCCCTCGGCGAGGTAGGCGCCGATCATGGCCAACGCGGCCGGACGGATCAGGGCCCCTGCGCCGGCGAAGTCGCCCTCCCAGCCGCCGATCAGCGTCCGGAGCACGTCGATGTCGCAGTTGAGCACGCCGGCGTGGTCCGCCACGTAGCGACGGGCCAGGGTCGACTTGCCGATGCCGGGTGGACCATTGAGATGGATCAGTCGGGTCACGGGCGGGTCAGCACCACAATCCGGCCGGAGAGCTTCCCGAGCATCCGGTAGACGTGCCAGAGCGAGTCGCCGAGCATCACGTCGTACGCCGCAGCGCCGAACGCCGAGCGATAGCGGTCCGGCTCCCGCTGCAACCGAGCGGCGCGGAGGAGCGCCTGGGAGGCCTGGCCGGACTCCTCCTCGGCGTGCTCACCCCACTCGGACCCGAGGTCGAGCGAGGCGTCCACCACCAGGCCCGACCGGGCAATGGCCGAGTCGGTGACAGCCGGGTCCATGGCGGACGGCACCACCCCCATCACCGGGAACAGCGCGGCCGCCTCGGCGGCCGACAGCAGCGGCGTCGCGACGAACTGGTGGATCACGGCGCGGCCGCCGGGCCTGAGCACCCGGGCGAACTCGGCGTACGCGGCGTCGAGATCCAGGACGTGGACGAGCACGTCGCGACACCACACCAGGTCCACGGACGAATCCGCGACGGGCAGGTCGGCGGCGCTCCCCCGTCCGAACGTGACCCGGGACGCGATCTCCTCGGGCACGTCCCGGCGGGACTCGCGGGCCAGGTCGAGGTGGCGTTGCACCGGATCGACACCGAGCACCTGCAGGCCGAAGTGGGTGGCCAGCCGGAACGAGTGCGCGCCGGAGCCACAGCCGACGTCGAGCGCGACCGAGTCGGGTCGGAGGTCCAGCTCGCGCACGACCTGGAGCAGCATGGCCGGCCCTCGAGGCGCGAGCGACGTGTCCGCGAGCGCACCGAAGGCCTCCTCGATGCGGGGGTACTCGTCGTAGAAGAACCGCAGGTCGAAGCTCACGACGAGGCCCGGATCTGCTCGGCCAGCACGCCCGCGAGTCCCGCAATGGCGGCGTCGAGGATCAGGTCCGGATCCACCGACTCCGGATCGACGCCCGGCACGTCGACCGGCGTCAGGTCGTCCCACGACCCCACCAGCGAGACGCCCAGCTCGGTCAGTGCCGCCACCATGTGCGCCGCGTGCGAGACGACCCACGGCGCGACCGGCAGGCCGATGGCGGGCTCGGCGGACTTGCGGGCGGCCAGCACCTGCTTGGCCAGCAGTCCCTTGCGGAGGTCCGTCCCCGCCGGGAACGACAGCCCGGCGCCGTTGAGAAGCTCGTTCAACCGGCGGATCACCAGGGTCGACGCGGCACCGACCGACTCGTTGTCCATGCGGGCCGGGGCGAAGCCGGCGGGCGGCGTACCGAGGACCGAGCAGAAGCGTTCCCACAACAGCTCACGCGGCGCACCGGGCGGAGGAACGGTGACGACCGAGACCGGGGCCAGCTCGCCCCAGGTGCGGGCGATGCGCACGAGGTTCTGCTGCCGCCAGAACGTCCGCCCCGACTCCGGCGCGGAGAGCGACTCGTCGCGGTGACCCGGCCGCCACGCCTCGATGCCGGCGAGGTACTCGGCGAACGTCCAGGTCCGGCCGTTCTGGACGGTCTCCTGCCACATCGCGGCGATCGACCGGTTCAGGTCACGAGCGGTGATCACGACGTCGATCGTGTGCGACGGGAAGGAGGAAGCCACGCGCTGTGCCACGACCGCGCGCACCGGCCCGAGGTACTCCATCGAGATCACCGAGGTGCCGTCGTACGCGTTCACCTTGCCGGCCATCTTGGCCCACTGCGCCTCGCCGACGCCGAGCACGTCGCTGGCCGCCATCACCTGCGAGAGCCAGTTCATCCCGGGCACCAGGATGCCGCGCTCATCGAGCAGCATCCGCTTGTTGGCGAACAGCCGCGACTGGATGAACGAGGTGCCCGACTTCATGGCTCCGACGTGGAGCACGAGGCGGCGCGACATGCGCGTCACCCTATCCAGAGACGACGCGTCAGGCCTTGAGCTTGTAGTCCTTGAGCAGGCTGCGTCCGATGATCATCTTCTGGATGTCGGAGGTGCCCTCGCCGATCAGCATGAACTTGACCTCGCGCATGAGGCGCTCGATCTCGTACTCCTTGGAGTAGCCGTAGCCGCCGTGGATGCGGAACGAGTCCTCGACGACCTCGTTGGCCAGCTCGGCCGCGACCATCTTGGCCATCCCGGCCTCGACGTCCATCCGCTGGCCGGTGTCCTTGAGCCGCGCGGCGCGCACCATCATCGTGTGGGAGGTCTCGACCTTGGTCGCCATGTCGGCGAGGCGGAAGAGCACCGCCTGGTGGTCGGCGATGATCTTGCCGAAGGTCTTGCGCTGCTGCGCGTAGGCGATGCCGAGCTCGAAGCCACGCAGAGCCAGGCCGCAGGCGCGGGCCGCGACGTTGACCCGACCGACCTCGACGCCGTCCATCATCTGGAAGAAGCCCTTGCCGGGCTCGCCGCCGAGGATCTGGTCGGCGGAGAGCTTGTGGTCCTCGAGGATGAGCTCGGTCGTCTCGACGCCCTTGTAGCCCATCTTGTCGAGCTTGCCGGGCACGGTCACGCCCTGGGCGGTCTCGCCGAAGCCCGGGCTCCTTCTCGACCAGGAAGGTGGTCATGTTCTTGTAGACCGAGTCGTCGCCCTCGTCGGTCTTGACCAGCACCGCGACCAGGGTGGAGGTGCCGCCGTTGGTCAGCCACATCTTCTGGCCGGTGATCGAGTAGGACCCGTCGTCCAGCTTGGTGGCCTTGGTCGAGATCGCGGAGACGTCGGAGCCGAGCGCCGGCTCGGACATCGAGAACGCGCCGCGCACGTCGCCGGTCGCCATACCGGGCAGGTACTTCTGCTTCTGCTCGTCCGTGCCGTGCTGCATCAGCAGGTAGGCGACGATGAAGTGCGTGTTGATGACGCCGGAGACGCTCATCCAGCCGCGGGCGATCTCCTCGACCACGAGCGCATACGTCAGCAGCGACTCGCCGAGGCCGCCGAACTCCTCGGGGATGGTCAGGCCGAAGACGCCGAGCTCCTTGAGTCCCTCGATGATCTCGGTGGGGTACTCGTCAGCGTGCTCGAGCTCCTGCGCGACCGGGATGATCCGCTCCTCGACGAACTGCCGCACCGCCTTGAGGATCTCGGTCTGGTCCTCGTTGAGTCCGTCGGTCTGGCACAGGCGACCCATGGGGCGTCCCTTCACTCGTCTACGTCATGGCAAGGCGTTGTTACCGCGGAGTTTAGGCGGCTGCCCGGGGCATGGACCCGACGTCCCACATGAGAGTTGTCACACGCCCTTGATGGCCTGACGCAGCCTGGCGAGGCGCGTGGGCGGGTCGGCAGGGGCGCTCGTGCGCTCGGAACGACGCTGGAGATCGCCCAGCAACGTGGCGACCAGATCCAGGGCCACGTCGGCGACCTCGGCGTCGGTCACCGACTCCGGGTGGCGGCGAGGAGGCAGGTCGTCGGGGACGAGCAGCAGCTCCACGTCGCCGATCACGTCGTACGCCGCAGCGCGGATCGTCTCCACCGCGCGCGCCCCTCGGCGCCGGGCGTCCTCGACCTGGTCGTCCGCCGGCCAGAACCGCTCCCCGCGCCGGGGCACGAGTCGCTCGTCGGCCAGGAACGACCGGAGCCACACGCCGCGCGCGCGAGCGTTGTTGAAGCCCTTGAGCCGTTCGTTGATCCGACGCAGCGTCTCCGCCTCAGCGACCCCCATCGAGGCGTTCGCAAACCCGCGCGAGGTGTCGCAGGTGTCGGGCGCGATCCCGAGCACGCCGCAGAAGCGCTCCCACAGCTCCTCGCGCGGTGCGCCCGCCGGGGACGGCGCGATCACGTGCAGCCGCTCAGCCGGCACCGCCGGCGACCAGCGGTCCAGCACGAGTCCGAGGTCGAGGGACCGCCAGTCCCACACGTCGCGGGGATCGTCGCTCTCGGTGCGCCCGTAGTCGGCCAGCGGTGTCGTCGCCTTGTTCTTCAGCGACTCCTGCCAGCTGCTGGTGAGCAGTCCCAGCGGGTCACGCGTCGTGATGACGACGTGCACCTCGGCCGGCGCGAGCTGCGCCACCATCCGGTGCGCCTGCTCGGCCGACGCCGCGCAGAAGAACTCGTGGCTGATCAACGCATCGCCGTCGAAGGCAGCCACGTCGGCCAGGATCCGGTCCCACGCCTCGGAGGCGCCCGCCCCGCGTCGCGCGACGCCAGGGTCGTCGCGCACGATCATCGACGCGAACAGGTGGTCGCTCTTGCGGGCACCCGGCAGCAACAGCCCGGCCTCGCGCAGCTGCGCCCGGCCGGGCCAGGCGATGGCCTGCAGGTAGGACGTCCCGGTCTTCGGGAGCCCGATGTGCACGAAGACGCGACGGGCCACCGGCTAGGAGCCCAGCTCGTCGACGTACTGCTGGACCTTCGACTGGTCGGCGCCCGGCAACAGCTCCGTGACGACGTCGAGCAGCTCGGCGAACCGCTGGTTCAGCACCGCGCCCTCCTCGACCCGCGCCGACAGCGCCTCGACCTGGGCCTCCAGGTCGTCGACGCGCGCCGACAGGTCCTTCTTGGACATCCTCATCGCCACTCCACCTCCAGGCGGCAGGACCGCCAGTGCTTGCCCTCGGACAACTCTGCCCCATAGCCGTAGTCGATCGGCTGGCCGACCAGGTCGACCCGGTCGGTGACCACTCCACCACGCCGCTCGACGTCCGCGATCACCTCGGCCGGCGACAACGCGCGCACCAGCGACGGCCGCCCCTCCGGATCGCTGATCTCCGCGGTCAGGAACTCGAGGTGCACCCGCTCCCCGGGCCGCAGCACCATCGAGACGAGCCGCCAGAAGTTGTCCACCCCGTAGGGCGACGTGGAGTCGATGAGGTGGCGCGCCAGCACGGTCCGCGGCCCCGGTCGCGACGACAGCAGCGCGCCCCACGCCAGCACGTGCCGCAGCTCGAGCAGGTTCATGGTGCGCAGCTCCGCCGGCCAGCCCTGCTCGACCGCCTTCGCCGCGATGAACTGCATGGCCACGCCCGAGTAGTCGAGCCCGACCGCCGGCCGCCCCTGCTTGGCCAGCCAGCGGACGTCGCGGCCACGACCGCAGCCGACGTCGAGCACCCACGTGTCGGGGTCCTCGCGCTCGTGCACGTGGCGCGAGAGGTCGTGCGGGGGCTGGTACGGCGGCAGCAACCGGGCCAGGCCGTAGCGGTGGTCCCAGGCGGCGCGGTGCAGCCGGGTGCCGCGGAACCACTCGTCGAACCGACGCTGGACGTCGGGGTCCTTCTCGTAGCGGAACGCCGGGTCGGGCACGCGCCAGCCGGGCCCGTAGGTCTCCGTCAGCAGTCGCTCGGGGTCGGCGGGGGCCGGGAGCGACCGGCCGTCGAGGGTGACCGTCCCGAGCGGGAAGATCCATTCGCGTTCGTACGGCGCCCAGATCTCGCCCAGCAGCGCGAGGTGCCCCTCCGAGAAGAACCCGCCGAACACGTCGAGCCCCCGCACCGACCCGTCGGCATCGGGCACGTCGATCTTGAACGCTCCCCCGCTGTGCCGGCTGGTGGCATAGCCCTGCCGCTCGACGGCGCGCTGCACGCGGTGCGACTCGGAGATCACGTCGATGGGGTGCGTGTGCTGGCTGACGTAGCCGACGTCGGCGTCGTTGTCGTGGCCCAGGAACGTGCCCTCGCGTACGGCGCCGAGCAGCGTGCCATAGGCGGGGAACGCCTCCAGCCCCTGCTCGTGCAGCAGCCCGAGCACGGTCTCGAGCGCGTCCAGCAGCGGCGCGAGCTCGCCCTGGTCCTTGGTCTCGAACGTCTTGACCAGCTTGCCGTACATGTCGATCCCGAGCGGAGCGCCGTCGCGGCCGACCACGGTCAGCCGGCGGTCCTCGGTGCCGAACCGGACCTCCTGGTCGAACACGGGGGTGCCGTCGCCGAGCGCGATACCGAGCTGGGTGACGCCCACGAGGTGCAGCGTCAACCGCTCGGGCCACGCTACGAAGAGGTCCCCGCCGAGAGCGGCACTGTCGCGCAGCGACCAGAAGGACCAGATGCGGCGCCCGTCGAACGACAGGTTGCAGAGCACGTCCTCGGTGGCGGCGAACCTCACCCCGTCGTCGTCGACCCGGATGTCACTGATCACGGGTCACACCCGGCCGAGGAACCGGTCCGGGATGCGCACGAACGGGCGGTTGCGCATGGCCTGGACCTGGCCGCCGCCGACCGCGCGCCACACGTCGGGAGCGCTCTTCTCGACGATGCTCGGCAGCTTCTTCAGCGGCGGGCCGAACGGCCTGATCCCGTCGTGGTCGATGTCGGCGGTGATCTCGTCGAGCAGGTCGACCATGTCGCCGCCGCTGCGTTCCCAGCTGGTGCGGGCAGCGCGACCGTCGGTGCGGAACATCTCGTGCCGGTGGTCGGCGACCGCCTTGAGGTGGTCGCGGTCGGCGAACTTCATGTGGAACATGAACAGCTCAGGGTCGACCTCGAAGGGGCAGTTGATGCCGTGCGAGGCCAGCGCCCAGTGGGCCGGGTCCCACTTCAGCGACGGCTTGCACATCAGCGGCAGGAACTTCGCCAGCCGGCGCTGCCCCAGGATCGGCTCGCTGTCGACCAGTGGCGCTTCCTGGGCCACGTCATGGACGAGGTTGAGACCCATCACGCCCACGGCGCGGCGACCCGGTCGCGCGGCGACGAAGTGCCGCAGCGACTCGTGAGCCTTCGGGTCCGCGACGATGAATTCGTCAACGTCGCAGAAGATCGTTGCGTCGTACGCCTCGAGAAGCCCCGCCGCGAGGCCGCCGAGCAGGGCCATGCGGGCAGGCTCGAAGGACTTCTTCTTCGTCAGCGGCGGGATCCGCAGCACCGGGCAGGGCAGGTCGTCCGTTGACCCGTCTGAGCTGTTGTCGTCGACGACGATGAGGTTCTCCGCACCGACCTCGCGGGAGTAGTGCTCGACCCAGCGACGCAGCATCGTGCCCTCGTCACGGGCCATCGTGATGACGGCAACGTCGGGGAGACTCATCCGTTCCTCTTCCTGGCTCGGCGCAGGCGCTGGCGGTGCTTGACCTCGCGCTCCATCCCGATCTCGGTCATCCGGGCCAGGGCCTCCATCGCCGCGTCGAGCTGTTGGTGCACCGACACCTTGCCGGGGTGGACGCCGCGTACCGGCCGTGACAGCAGCTCGTCGAGGTCACCGATGACCCGATGCCCCTGCTTGCGCAAGGTGGCGACCTCAGCAGCGCCCCGCTTGATCACCCAGCGCTGGTCGACACCCAGCGTCGGCTCACCCTCCCGGAACACCAGCCCCCGCTTGGCGAGCAGGTGCTTGACGAGCAGGTCGTAGAACTTGTGGTCGGCGGCAGGTGTGCCGTCGCGGCCCAGGATCTCGTTGAGGTGGCGCAGCGTCATCGCGGTGGCCAGGCCGATGGACGGGTTGGCGCGGACATTGAGCTCGAAGGCCGTCGGGTCGAGGTCGCAGGATCTGGGCGAAGCGCTCCCACAGCAGGTTGCTGGGCGCGCCCTTGGGCGGGACGGTCATCAGCGTGAAGTGCTCGGGACCGACCGCCTCACTCCACCGGCGGGCGATCGCCGCCAGGCCCTGGTGACTCCAGAAGTCGCGGGCGACGGGCGAGTGGTTGTCCTCGGTCCGTACGGCGCCGAGGTAGTCGTCCCACGTCTTGGCGGACCCGTTCTGCACGGACTCCAGCCACATCGCGGCAATGTTGCGGGCCAGGTCGCGCCCGGTCAGGACGACTTCGAGCCGGCCGTCGAGGGAGTCGCGGATGATCTCGATCTTGCGGGTGGCACGGGGAGCCAGGAACTCCATCGACACCACGACCGTGCCGGGCGTGGCGTTGATGCTCGCGACCAGCGTCTGCCACGGGCCGGCCGGATCGAGCGGCGCCTGGTTGGGGCCGCCGTGCGCGATCAGGTCCTGCACGGCGGCGACCTGGTCGCGCCATCTCTCCCCCGCGAAGGAGATCCCGTGCTGGGCCAGCTCGTCGCGGTTGTTGCCCAGGACGTTCTGGATGAAGCTGGTGCCCGACTTCATCGAGCCGATGTGGAGGACGACGCGCTCAGCCACGCCCACTCCCCTTCCCCTACCAAGAATCGACACTGTGCAGCCGGCCCCGGTTGGCCGGTAGTGCGGCAGCGCGAGGAAGACCCTACGGCAGACGTACGTCGACGAGTGCCATGTTGTGGTCGGTGACGATGCTGAGCAGCGGCGGCCGGGTGTACTCGAAGTTGCTGTAGGCGGCGTCCGGCGAGCCGAAGATCCAGTCGACGCGCATGCGGCTGGGCGGGTTGGTGCACTTCCCGGTGGCCGGGTCGTAGGCGCCACCGAACGGGCTGACGAGATCGGTCTTGGAGAGCACCTTGCAGAGCAGGGTGCGCTTCTCGTTCATGTCGCCGATGAAGAACACCGGCAGGCCGGTGGCGCGCAGCTGGTTGATCATGTCGATCTGCACGTTGGTGGCCTTGTCGCGCTTGAACTGGTACTCCCACGGCGCGTTGTGGACGTTCATCACCCAGATCTCCTTGCCGGTGACCCGGTGCCGGAGCTTCACCACGGGGCGGGGCAGCTCCTTGCTGATGAACTGGGTGGTCAGCGTGCTCTTCTCCACCGCTTCCCAGACGCTCGTTCGCCAGGCGAGGCTGGCCTCGACGGCGTCGTCGCCCGACTCGGGCCGCGGGTAGACGTCCCAGGTGCCGCGAGCGGCCTTGAGGAAGTGGAACATCTGGTCGGAGTTGGGTTCCTGCAGCCCCATGATGTCGATCGCGCTGGCGTCGAGCTGGTCGGCCATCCAGCCCATGCGGGTGGTGGCCGGGCCGAAGGAGTCGTCACCGGCGTAGGGGCGGGTGTGCCCGTTGCCCAGCGCATTGACGGTGGCGATCCGGAAGTCGGTCGCGCCGGCGGGGTCCGCCGGGGGCAGCGGCTCGACCTCGATCGGTGAGGGGCTGCTGGTCAGCGTGCCGTTGCCGAGCTGCGCGCGGTCGTTGGCGCCCCAGCAGGTGGCGCCGCTTGCCGTCAGTCCGCAGACGTGCCGCCAGCCGCCCTCGATCTGGGACATGCCGGTCGGGCCGGCCTCCGGCTCCGCGGTGAACGGCTTGCTGCCGTCGCCGATGAGGCCGTAGGCGTTGTTGCCCCAGCACCAGACCTGACCCGCGTTGTCGAGGAGGCAGGAGCCGCCCTCGTAGGTCGTGATGTCGATGGCCTTGCGGTTGCCGAGGACCAGCTGCGGGTTGCCGGTGGTGGTGACGTTGCCGTTGCCGAGGGCGCCGTAGGTGTTGCGACCCCAGCAGTAGACCGCGCCCGTCGTGGCGAGGGCGCAGGCGTGGGACCAGGAGGTCGAGGCCTCGACCCAGTTGTTGGAGGTGCCGACCCGGGTGGGCTTGGGCTTGCCGGAGAAGGTGCCGAGGCCGAGCTGGCCGAAGAGGTTGCCTCCCCAGCACCACAGCGAGCCGTCGGTCTTGGTGCCGCAGACGAAGCGGCTACCCACGGAGACGGTGGCCCAGTCGCGACCCGGCAGCTTGAGGGGCTTGGCGGACGACTTGATGCCGCTCTTGCCGAGCTGGCCGGTCGCGTTGTCACCCCAGCAGTAGAGCTTCGACTGGCTGGTGATGGCGCAGGTGTTGAACCAGCTCGCGTTGACGCTCTTCCACTTCTTGTCCTTCGCGACCACGACGGGCTTCGCACGGACCTTGGTGGTGCCGTCGCCGACCTGGCCGCGGTGGTTGACGCCCCAGCAGAAGAGCTTTCCGCTGTTCTTGATGCCGCAGGTCGAGGCACCGCCGGCGGACACCGCCCGCCACCTGTTGCCACCCTTCACGGGCTGCGGCGCGGTCACGTCGGGACCGACGGTGCCGTCACCGAGCTGGCCGTACTGGTCGCGTCCCCAGCAGACGAGCGAGCCGTTGCCAGGCAGGCGGCAACCGTGCTCACCACCGGCCGACAGGGTCTCGACCGTGGCACGCTTCTTCTTCCGCGGGGCGGAGGACTGGGCAGCTGACTGCACCGATGACTGGGCGCTCGCCGTCGTGGCCGTCGACACTCCGGCGCCCGCGGGGGCAGCCAGAGCGAGCGGCGTGAGCAGGCTCGCGATCAGGGCGATGAGGGCGACGTGCGCCTTCATGACAACCTCCGAGATAGACAACACGGAATGAATGACAACTTCTGCAACATCTGTCACGGTAGTTCACAAACGTCACAGGGGCCAGACCGTGACCGGCGTGGCCCCTGCCATGAGTGACGCGCTACGGCGTCCTCAAGTTGTCGCTGTCGAGCAGATTCCGGCTCAGAGCACCGGCTGCATGTTGCCGAGGCCCATCTCCCGGCGGACCTTGGCGAACGGGTCGAACCCGGGCTCGCGACGCAGCACGATCTCCTTGATCAGGTCCTGGCCCTGCGGCGGCGGGTTCTTGAAGAGGTAGTTGATGAACTTCGAGTACTGCTTCTCCAGCGTCTTGCTGCGGATGATGAAGCCCTGCTCATCGGAGAGCGTGCTCATGCCGGACCAGTTGGCGCTGCCCTGGTAGACGATGTGTGAGGAGCGCTTCCCGTCGTAGTTGCCCGAGATCGTCAGCGCCTTCATGTGGATGTAGCGGTCGACGTAGCCGTCACCGTTGGTGTCCTCGAGGATGGTCTTCTTCGGGATGTCCTTGAGGTGCTCGCGGGAGAGGTTGTTCAGCACGCCGTAGACGAGCTTGATGTTGCACCCGCGCTCCTTCAGCGCCCGCAGCTTGCCGGAGACGGCCGAGCCGGGCTTGCCGTTGAACACCGCCTGCGAGACGCGGATGACCGTACGGCCATTCTTGCCGGCCTCGCCGACGACGCCCTTGCACTTGACCTTGTCGAGCATCCGTATGACGTTGTAGTTGCTCAGCTTGCCCATGTTGGGGAAGAACCAACCCGAGTACGGCCCGTCCTCGAAGGTGTAGAACGCCTTCTTCACCGGCTTGTCGCGCGACATCTGCTTGAAGACCTTGGTGTAGTTGTCCCACGTGACCTGCCGGTCCGTGACGGTGAGCAGGTCGTTCCACTGGACGTACGCCGCAGCGTCGGTCAGGTTGGCCGAGGTGGACATGACCACGTTGTTGACCCCGCCGGTGCGGCTGAACATGAAGAACTTGCCGTGCTGGATGCCCTCTTTCCCGCGGCACGAGTTCATGCAGGTGCGGAACCAGCTGGTCATGTCCGGGTCGCGCTTCTTGTTGCCCTTGGCCAGGGCATCGCGCGTGCGCGGGTAGTAGCTGCCGGGACCCTGGCCCTTCGCCAGGCCGTTGGCCATGATGATCCGGACGCTGACACCGCGCTTGTGCGCGGCGATGACGTCGTTGACGAAGAGGGCGTTGCTGTAGTTCCACGTCACCAGGCGGATCTGCGAGCCCTTGGGGCTGTTGGCGATCGCCTTGCGGATGTAGCGGTTGATCTTGTGGGACTTCTTCGCCTGGCGCGGCTCGTTGAACCGGACGCCGCTCTTGGGCTGCCACTTGCCGGCGTTCTGTGTCGGGTCCTCGGAGGGACTCGGCGGCGGCGTCGTGGGGACCGACGTCGCGGTCGTGGGGACCGGCGTGGTCGGCACGGGCGTCGTCGGCACCGGAGTGGTCGGCGTGGGCGTGGGCGTCGGCGCCTTCGCGGACTGCTCCCCCGCGTTGTCCTGGGCGTTGGCCTGGGTGGCGAGTGTCGTGAGCGGCGCGATGATCGCCAAGACCGAGGCCGCGACCGTGATGGTCATCCGTGACTTCATGGTGGTGACTTGTCCCCTTGATGGTTAAGACGATGCTGTGAACGCGTTGATGAGAGTGGGCGTGCGTGTAGTGCTGTGATGGCCGCTCGGCGTGATTCGTTGCCGTCAGGCCTGGCAGGTCGCCAGGAGCTGCTGGTATTCGTCGCTGGTCTCGAGGTCACCGGCATCGGTGATCACGTTGCCCAACATGGCGAAGAAGCGGCCGTCCTGCTCGTAGAACGTGGCGCCGTAGCCGCACTTCTTCTTCGCAGGCTTGATGGTCTCCCCCTCGGTGGTGCAGGCCGTGTAGTCCTTGGGCAGGTCCTGACCGTCCACCCACACGTCCGAGCACTCGGGCAGCGCGCCCGGCTCGGTCGGGGACTCGCTCGGCGTCTCGGTCGTCGATTCGGAGGTGGACTCGCTGGCCTCGTCGGTGCCGGACTCGTCGCCGCAGGCACCCAGCGCGAACGTCGCGCACAGGGCGACGAGCACGGCGGCGATCTTGATCCGGAGAGTTGCCATACCACCGATAGTAAGTGACGTCAGCAGCACCGCCACATCTCGCGCGCACCCCGGCCCGTCGAGTCGTGCCCCGGGACGCGTGCTCCCCGGTAGCCTTCGCTGCCATGAGCAGTACTCCGACCAGGGTCTACCTGGCCCGTCTCGTGGGCCTGCCCATCTTCGACCCCAGGGGCGACCAGGTCGCCAAGGTCCGCGACGTCGTGGTGGCGCTGCGCTCGGAGTCGACCAACCAGCCGCGTGTGCTCGGCATGGTGGCGGAGGTGTTCGGTCGCCGCCGGATCTTCGTGCCGATGACCCGGGTCACCAACATCGACAGCGGTCAGGTCTACACGACCGGCCTGCTCAACATGCGCCGCTTCGAGCAGCGCTCCACCGAGACGCTCGTCATGGGGCAGATGCTCGATCGCCGCGTGGTGATCAAGGAGACCGGCGTCCAGGGCACGGTCTACGACGTCGCGATGGAGCAGGCGCGCAACCGCGACTGGGTGCTCTCGCGGATCGCCGTACAGGAACCGTCCAAGGGGTTCCGGCGCCGCGGCCAGACCCACACCCTTGAGTGGCGCGACGTCGAGGGCCTGAGCCGGCGCGAGGAGACCCAGGGCGCGACGCGCCTGATCGCCACCCTCAACGAGATGCGTCCGGCCGACGCCGCCAACGTCATCCACGACCTGCCGCGGGAGCGACGGATCGCCGTCGTGGCCGCCATGAACGACGAGCGGCTCGCGGACGTGCTGGAGGAGCTGCCCGAGGAGGACCAGGTCCAGGTGCTCGAGCTCCTGACCTCCGAGCGGGCCGCCGACGTCCTCGAGGAGATGTCGCCCGACGACGCGGCCGACCTGATCGCCGACCTCCACCCCGACACGGCCGCCACCCTGCTGGGGCTGATGGAGCCGGACGAGGCCGAGGACGTCCGGCGGCTGATGTCCTACGCCGACGAGACGGCCGGCGCCATGATGACGCCCGAGCCCGTGATCCTCTCCCCCGACGCCACCATCGCCGAGGCGCTCGCGCACGTGCGCAACCCCGAGCTCACGCCCGCGCTGGCGGCGCTCGTCTACGTGTGTCGTCAGCCGCTGGAGACGCCGACCGGCCGGTTGCTCGGCGCCGCCCACATCCAGCGTCTGCTGCGCGAGCCCCCCTCGACGCTGGTGGCCGCGGTGCTCGACGAGTCGATGGATCCGCTCCGCCCGGACGCGACGATCGATGAGGTCGCCGCCCACCTGGCGACGTACAACCTGGTCGCGGCTCCGGTCGTCGACGAGGACGGTCGCCTGCTGGGTGCGGTGACGGTCGACGACCTGCTCGACCACATGCTGCCCGACAACTGGCGCGACCAGGCGGAGCGGCCGGGTCCGATCGCGGGTGGTGGCAGCCGATGAGCGATTCTCGCGCCCGCGGGCGCCTCGACACTCCCCGCGAGACCCGCCGAACGCCGCTGATGCGACGGCCGAGCTACGACGCCGACGCGTTCGGCTCCTTCGCCGAGCAGTTCGCGCGCTTCATGGGCACGGCGTCGTTCCTGATCTACATGACGCTGTTCGTGATCGTGTGGATGCTCTGGAACACGCTGGCGCCCGCCGACCTGCGCTTCGACCGGTTCCCGTTCATCTTCCTGACCCTGATGCTGAGCCTGCAGGCGTCGTACGCCGCACCGCTGATCCTCCTCGCCCAGAACCGTCAGGAGTTCCGGGACAAGGTGGTGGCCGAGCAGGACCGCCAGGCCAACGCGCGCGCCCACGCCGACATGGAGTTCCTGGCCCGCGAGGTGGCCTCGCTGCGCATGTCCGTGGGCGAGGTCGCGACCCGCGACTTCCTGCGCTCGGAGCTCAAGGGCCTCTACGCCGACATCGAGGATCTCGCCCGAGGTGACGAAGACGACGACCAGGATGAGCCACCGGCAGGGTTGAGCCGCCCGGTCGGCTCGTAGACTCGGACCCATCATGAGTACCCCCACCGTCGAACAGATCACCGCTGCCCTCGCCAAGGTCAACGACCCCGAGATCAAGCGCCCCATCACCGAGCTGAACATGGTCGACTCGGTCACCGTCTCGGAGAGCGGCGATGTCGCCATCACCGTGCTCCTCACGGTCGCCGGCTGTCCCCTCAAGGAGACGATCACCCGCGACGTGACCGCCGCCGTCACCGCGGTTGCGGGCGTCAGCGGCGTCGACCTGACGCTCGGTGTGATGACCCCCGAGCAGCGGGGCGGCCTCAAGGAGGTGCTCAGCGGCGGCAAGGCCGAGCGCGAGATCCCGTTCGCCCAGCCCGGCTCGCTGACGAAGGTCTACGCCATCGCCAGCGGCAAGGGCGGCGTCGGCAAGTCGTCGGTCACCGTCAACCTCGCGCTCGCCATGGCCAAGACGGGGCTGCGGGTCGGCATCGTCGACGCCGACATCTACGGCCACTCGGTGCCCGCCATGCTCGGCGTGGCCGACGCGCGCCCGACCCAGGTCGAAGACCTGATCATGCCCGTGCCGACCCCCAGCGGCGTCTCGGTCATCTCCATCGGCATGCTCAAGCCTCGTCGCGACCAGGTCGTCGCCTGGCGCGGACCGATGCTCGATCGGGCCCTGGTCCAGATGCTCTCCGACGTCTACTGGGGCGACCTGGACGTGCTCCTGCTCGACCTGCCCCCGGGCACCGGCGATGTCGCCATCTCGCTGGGCCAGCACCTGCCCAATGCCGAGGTCGTGGTCGTCACGACGCCTCAGGAGGCGGCGGCCGAGGTCGCCGAGCGGGCCGGGACGATGGCCTCGATGATGCACCAGCGCGTCGTCGGCGTCGTGGAGAACATGAGCTTCCTGACCCTGCCCGACGGCTCGACCATGGAGGTCTTCGGCAGCGGCGGCGGCGATCGCGTCGCCGAGACCCTCTCGCAGCGCTTCGGCTACGACGTGAAGGTGCTCGGCCGGATCCCGCTCGACCCATCCCTGCGCGAGGGCGGCGACGCCGGCAAGCCGATCGTCGAGTCCGACCCCACGGCTGCGGCGGCGCTCGAGCTGACCAAGATCTCCGACGCGCTCATCGGCCGCGGTCGCGGCCTGGCGGGCATGCAGCTCGGCCTCACCCCGAGCGCGAAGTTCTGATCCATGTTCGGGGTCGGGCTGGCTGAGATGGCGTTGATCGCGTTCGTCGCGGTCATCGCGTTCGGCCCGGACCGACTGCCGGTGCTGGCCAAGCAGGCCGGCATCATGCTCCGCAAGGCGCGCGCCATGGCCAACTCCGCCCGCGACGAGATCCGCGAGGAGCTGGGGCCCGACTACGCCGACCTCGAGCTCCGCGACCTCGACCCGCGCACCATCGTGCGGCGTCACATCATCGAGGCGATGGAGGACGAGGACGGCCGCCCGGTCGCGCAGCCGACCCTCGCCGAGGGCCAGCGTCCGCCCTACGACGTCGACGCGACCTGAGTGCCGCTAGTCGCGGCTCTGCACCGCACTGATCGCGTCGTAGGCGATCAGGACCAGGGCGTCGCTGGGTGAGCTGATCTCGACGAAGTCGGCGCCCACGCGCCGGACGACGGCCTCGTGCTGGCCGCCGTCGACGAGGTGGACGACGCAGCGCACCTGGGACTCCGCGAGTCGGCGCAGCGCCGAGGAGACGCCGAGCTTGTGCAGTGGCGACCACGCCACCTCCGGCACCGAGCGGTCCGAGGCTCCGTGCACGACCTCGATGCACGCGGTGCGCACGATCCAGTCCTGGGCGTGCCCGCTGACCAGGCACCAGCCGAGGCCCAACCGCTGGAGCTCGCCCTCGACGCGGCCGACTCCGGCCACGGTCAGACCGAGCCGGTCGCCGACGCTGGCCATCAGTCGCGAGTCCAGCGTCACCTGGCCGTATTCCGCGCGGCTGCGGTCGACGAGCTCCGCGTCGCGCTCGAGCTCGTAGAGCGCCGAGGCCTGCCCCTCCAGGTCGTCGAAGAGGGCGAAGAGCTGTTCGTCCCAGGACGGATGCGGAGCCATGGCCCGACCCTAACCGCCCTGTGCACAACCCGTTGACATCACAGGCAAAATTGGTTGAGATGATGCAAACGGATGCAAACGAAAGGTTCGAGATGTCTCGGGGGAAGCAATCGTCGGCGGGCCGCTGTCTGGCGGTCTGGCTGCTCACCACGTGTGCCGTGCTCGGCACGTGGTCCACGGTCGCCGGTGCGGCCGCGTCGCTGGCCTCGTCTGCGGCGTGGCACGGCACGTTCGAGGACCTGCTGGTCGCGGTCTCCTCCGCTGCGCTCGTGGCGTGCGCGGGGTGGCTGTGGCTCGTCACCACGGCCACCGTCGTCGACGTGGTGCGCGGCCGGGTCGCCCGCCAGTGCGCCGCGGGACTCGCCCGCCGACTGGTGCTGGCGGCGTGTGGCGCGGCCGTGGTGGCCGGGGTGGGCAGCCCGGCGCTGGCCGGTGCCGGTTCGGGCGATCCCTCCCTGGTCGGCCTGCCGATGCCCGACCGGGCTGTCGCCGAGCGTCTCGTCCCCGCGGACCGGCAGGCACCGGAGCCCGTGGCCATGGCCCGGCCCCCTGCAGGCGTGACCGTCCGGGCCGGCGACTCGCTCTGGTCCATCGCGGCCGCACGCCTCGGACCCGGTGCCGACGTGAGCGAGATCGACGCGGCCTGGCGCGAGCTCTATGCCGCCAACCGCGACGCGATCGGCAGCGACCCCGACCTCATCCGCCCCGGTCTCACCCTCGAGCCGGGATCGAAGCGAAAGGCACGCCCATGACCGGCGATGTGATCCCGATCCGGCGCGCCGTGCCGGTGGCGAGCGTTCAGGGCTCGCTCGCCCTCGACCTCACGCCGCGCCTCGATCCGCCGGAGACCGACGTCCGGGCGCGACCGGCGACCAGGCCCGGTGACCTCGTGAGTGTCGCGGCCGACCGTCGGGTGGGGCTCGACCGCTTCGTACGCCGCTTCCTGGCCTGCGCCGTCGAGATCGCGTGCGGCGACCGGCCGACGAGCCAGCTGCTGCGGCACTGCTCCCCCGACGTCTACACCGACCTCGCTCGCCGGGCCCAGCTCGTCACCAAGGCGGCCGGCACGACCTCGGCCGTCGGCCGCGGGCGCGGTGCCATCCGCCCGGTCCTGCGCTCGGCGCACACCAGCCTGGTCCGCGACGACGCACTCGAGGCCGCCGCCCACGTGCGCTACGGCGCCCGGTCCCGTGCCCTGGCCGCTCGCTTCGAGGTCGTCGACGGTCGCTGGCAGTGCGTGGCCCTGGAGTGGGCCTGAGCAGTTGGGCGCGCGGAGCGCGTCCGACGTCGCTCAGGCCGGTTGAGCACGCGACCTGACCGAGCCTGCGAGGTCAGGCAAGCGTGTCGAAACCCAGTCAGACACGGCGTGACGGTTCACAGGTCGCCTTGGTTTCGACACGGCGCTGGCGCGCCTGCTCAACCAGCGGCAGGAATCAGCCGCCCAGGGTGGCGCGACCTGAGGCACCGCCGGGGGCGCCGTGGCACTTCTTGTACTTCTTGCCCGAACCACAGGGGCAGTCGGCGTTGCGGCCGGTGCCGGCGAACGGGTCGTCGTCCACCGGACCGCTCGTCACCTCGGCCTCGCCGTCCTCGCTGGGGGCGGAGTAGTTGAGGTTCTGCGGCTTCGCCTTGCGCTCCAGCCCCTTCGCGCGGATCTGCGGCGCGTGGTTGTGGTGCTCGTGGTCGTGGTCGTGCGCGTGGGCCTGGGCCTGCGCGAAGTCGATCTGCGGTGTCGTCGGGTCCAGCGCGGGCGCGGCGGCCGGCCGACCGGCGACGTCGGACTCGGTGACGGTGTCGTCGTCGTCCGTGTCGACCTCGACCTGGAGGTTGAACAGGAAGCCGACCGACTCCTCCTTGATGCCGTCCATCATCGCGGCGAACATGTCGAAGCCCTCGCGCTGGTATTCCACCAGCGGGTCGCGCTGCGAGTAGGCCCGGAGGTAGATGCCCTCGCGGAGGTAGTCCATCTCGTAGAGGTGCTCGCGCCACTTCCGGTCGAGCACGGACAGGATCACGCGCCGCTCGAGCTCACGCATGACCTCCTCGCCCATCTCCGCCTCGCGACGGTCATAGGCCGTCTGGATGTCCTTCTTCAGGTCCTCGATCAGGGCCTCGCGACTCATCCCGGCGCGACCGCCGGCGGCCTTCTCGACCGACTTGGCAGTGAGCTCGCTCGGGTAGATCTGGTGAAGAGAGTTGAACAGGCCGTCGAGGTCCCAGTCCTCGGCGTAGCCCTCGGTGTAGCTGGTGACGTAGCCGGTGATGGTGTCGTCGATGAAGGTGCGGATCTGCGACTCGAGGTCGGCGCCCTCGAGCACACCACGGCGCTCGCCGTAGATGACCTCGCGCTGGCGGTTCATCACGTCGTCGTACTTCAGGACGTTCTTGCGGGACTCGAAGTTCTGCGACTCGACCTGGCCCTGCGCGCTGGCGATGGCGCCGGTGACGCGCTTGTTCTCGATCGGTACGTCGTCGGGCACCTTGAGCACCTGCAGCACACGATCGACCCAGTCGGACTTGAACAGGCGCATCAGCTCGTCCTGCAACGACAGGTAGAACCGGGACTCGCCCGGGTCACCCTGACGGCCGGAGCGACCACGCAGCTGGTTGTCGATGCGTCGCGACTCGTGGCGCTCGGTGCCGACGACGTAGAGGCCACCGAGGGCCTTCACCTCGTCGTGCTCGTTGGCGACGGTGGCCTTGACGCTCTCGAGGGTCTCGGCCCACTTGGCCTCGTAGTCCTCGGCGGTCTCGCCCGTGGGCTCCAGGCCCTGCTTGCGCAGCTCCTGGTCGGCGAGGAACTCCACCGAGCCACCGAGCATGATGTCGGTGCCTCGACCGGCCATGTTCGTGGCGACCGTGACCGCACCCTTGTGGCCGGCCATCGCGACGATCTTCGCCTCGTCGGCGTGGACCTTGGCGTTGAGGACGGTGTGCGGCACGCCCTTCTTCTTCAGCAGACCGGAGAGCAGCTCGGACTTCTCGACCGAGACCGTGCCGACCAGGATCGGCTGGCCCTTGGCGTTGCGCTCGGCGATGTCCTCCACCACGGCGTCGTACTTCGCCTCTTCGGTGCGGTAGACGAGATCACCCTGGTCGAGGCGCGTCATCGGCTTGTTGGTCGGGATCGGGACGACGCCGAGCCGGTAGATCTTGTCGAACTCGCTGGCCTCGGTCATGGCCGTACCGGTCATGCCGGAGAGCTTCTCGTAGAGACGGAAGTAGTTCTGCAGGGTGACGGTGGCGAGGGTCTGGTACTCCTCGCGGACGGTCACGCCCTCCTTGGCCTCGATCGCCTGGTGGAGGCCGTCGTTGTAGCGACGACCGGCGAGCATGCGGCCGGTGTGCTCGTCGACGATGAGCACCTCGCCCTCCATGACGACGTACTCCTTGTCGTTGCGGAACAGCTCCTTGGCCTTGATGGAGTTGTTGAGGAAGGAGATGAGCGGGGTGTTCGCCGACTCGTAGAGGTTCTCGATGCCGAGGTGGTCCTCGACCTTGGTGATGCCGGGCTCGAGCACCGAGATGGTGCGCTTCTTCTCGTCGACCTCGTAGTCGGTGTCCTTGCGCAGCGACTTGGCGATGGTCGCGAACTCGGCGTACCACTTCACCTCGTCCTGCGTCGGGCCGCTGATGATGAGCGGCGTCCGCGCCTCGTCGATCAGGATCGAGTCGACCTCGTCCACGATGGCGAAGTTGTGGCCACGCTGCACGCAGTCGGCGATGTCGTCGGCCATGTTGTCGCGGAGGTAGTCGAAGCCCAGCTCGTTGTTCGTGCCGTAGGTGATGTCGGCGGCGTAGGCCACGCGACGCTCGTCGGGACGCATGCTCGGCAGGATCACGCCGGTCGTGAGGCCGAGGAAGTGGTGGATGCGACCCATCCACTCGGCGTGGTACTTCGCGAGGTAGTCGTTGACCGTGACGACGTGGACGCCGTTGCCGGACAAGGCGTTGAGGTAGGCCGGGAGCGTGGAGACCAGGGTCTTGCCCTCACCGGTCTTCATCTCGGCGATGTTGCCGAGGTGCAGCGCCGCGCCACCCATGATCTGGACGTCGTAGTGGCGCTGGCCGATGACGCGCTTGGAGGCCTCGCGGACCACCGCGAACGCCTCGGGCATCAGGTCATCGAGCGTCTCGCCCTTCTCCAGCCGGTCCTTGAACTCCTGGGTCATGCCCTGGAGCTCGGCGTCGGTCATCTTGACGAAGTCGTCCTCGATGGCGTTGACCGCCTTGGAGATCGTCTCCAGCTGGCGCAGGATCTTGCCTTCGCCGATGCGGAGGAGCTTGTCGATGATGGCAGGCACGGTGATGCGACTCCGTTTGAAAGTGGGTGTTGCAGAGAATGGGGCGGCCGGATGGGCCGTCGATCATGCTACCCACGCCACCCAGCGCTGGCCGAAGTGGCGGCGAGTGCGGGCGCAAGATCCCCTCGGGGCTCGACCTCGATGCTGGTCAGCTGGAGCCACCCGGCCAGCCTGATCAGCTCGGCAACGAGCTCCTCGGCGGTCTCGGCAGGGGCTCCCGCTTCGGCATAGGCACCCTTCACCAGGAGCCGGCCGGTGGCGCGATCGGCCTTGAGATCGACCCTGGCGACGATCGAGTCGCCGAGCAGGAACGGCAGCACGTAGTAGCCGTGGATCCGCTTCTCGGCAGGGACGTAGATCTCGATGCGGTAGAAGAAGTCGAAGAGGGCCTCGGCGCGGTCGCGCTCCCACACGACCGGGTCGAACGGGCTGAGCAGGGCCCGGGCGCCCACGCGTCGCGGCAGCTTGGCGTCCGCGTGCAGGAAGGCCGGCTTGCGCCACCCCTCCACGCGTACGGCGCTGAGCTCGCCCGCCTCGACCAGCGTCTCGACCGCGACCTTGGTGTCCGCCACCGGCATCCGGTAGTAGTCGGCGAAGCAGCGCAGGGTGCCGACGCCGTGCGAGCGGGCGGCCCGCCGCACCAGCTCGAGGTCGGCCTCGGCCTTGGTGGGCGTCGGCAGCGCGAGCACGTCTGCCGGCAGCACCCGCTCGGGGACGTCGTACAGCACCTCGAACTGGCTGGTGCGGCCCGCGATCGCGACGTCGCCGGCGAGGAAGAGGTAGTCGAGGACCCGCCGGGCGTCGGACCAGTTCCAGCCCCAGTTGTCCTTGAGCCGCGGCGCACTGAACTCCTCGTCGAGGCCGCGCGCCGTCACCGGCCCCCGCTCCCGCACCGCGGCCAGGATCCGCGGCTCGAGCTCGGTGTCAGCGCTGAACCCCCACTTGCCGCGCTCGCCGCGATAGCGATCCATCCGGTGCTGCATCACCGGCCACAGCTCGACCGGCATGAAGGCCTGGACGTGCGCCCAGTACTCCACCATCCGCCGCGGCTTGCGCTGCGAGGCGCGGCGCAGAAGGTCCTGGTCGTAGGCGCCCATCCGTGAGTAGAGCGGCATGTAGTGGGCGCGCTGGAGCACGTTGACCGAGTCGACCTGCAGCACCCCGGTGCGCGCCAGCGTGCGCTGGAGCGTGGCCAGCGTGGGCGTCGCGTGTGGTCGGTCCGTGAAGCCCTGGGCGGCCAGCGCGATGCGGCGGGCCTGGGCGAGGCTCAGCGAGTCGGGCACAAGGAGCATGCAACCACGCGGCACCGACAGCGCTGTGGCCTACGGCAGATCGAGCAGCTTTTCCTTCATGGCATACATGACGGCTTCCATGCGGGAGTGGAGCTGCAGCTTCTCGAGGATGTTGCGGACGTGGTTCTTCACGGTGTTCTCCGAGATGAACAGTTCCTTGGCCACCTCGCGGTTGTTCAGGCCGCGGGCCACCAGGCGCAGCACCTCGAGCTCACGGTCGGTGAGCTTGAGCGCAGTGGTCTGCTCCTTCTCCGGCTTGGACATCTGCTTGAACTCGTCGATCAGCTTGATCGCCATGGACGGGCTGATCAGCGACTGGCCCTCGTTGACCACGCGGATGGCCTGCGCGACCTCCTCGATGGAGGAGTCCTTGAGGAGATAGCCCGAGGCGCCGTTCTTGACGGACTCGTAGAGGTCACCCTCCTCGTCGGAGACGGTGAGCATGATGATCTTGGCCGAGGGCACGGCCTCCTTGATCGCCCGACAGGCGTCGACGCCCGATCGTCTCGGCATGCGTACGTCGAGGAGCACCACGTCCGGCGCGAGGGACTCCGCCAGGTCGGTGCCGGTGACGCCGTCTGCGGCCTCCCCCACGACCTCGATGTCGGTGTCCTGCCCGAGCAGCATCGTCAGCCCACGACGAAACAGTTCCTGGTCATCGACCACGAGTACGCGGATGGGCTCTGTCCCTGGCGTTCCTGTTGCCTCGGTCACGCCCGCATCATGACAGACCCGGGCGTGACCGGTCTTGCTCGGATGGTCCTGTCAGTCGAGTTCGAGCGAGATCACGCCGTAGTCGTAGCCGCGGCGGCGGTAGACGACGGAGGGCTTCTCGCTCTCCTTGTCGACGAAGAGGAAGAAGTCGTGGCCCACGAGCTCCATCTCGTAGAGGGCCGTGTCGAGGGTCATCGGGGCGGCCGCGTGCGACTTCTCGCGGACGACCAGGGGTCCGTCGCCGGTGACCGTGATCGGTCCGACCTGGCGTTCGGTGACGGTCTCGTCCGCCGTGTCTTCCGTGACGAGGATGGCGTCGGCGCTGCCAGCGAGGGCCTGGCCGACGGAGACCGGGGTGTGTCGACCGCGGTGGACGCGGCGGCGGTCCGCGGCACGCCGCATCTGGGCGGCCATCTTGTCCATCGCAAGGTCGAGGGCGCCCATCTTGTCCTCTGCTGCGGCCTCGGCGCGGATCACCGGGCCCTTGGAGAAGGCGGTCAGCTCGACCTTGATGGCTCGGTCATGTTGTCGGGGGTTCTTCTCCTCTTCGACCTCGACCTGCACACGGATGATCCGATGGTCGTGCTTCTCGAGGCGGGAGAGCTTTTCTGAGACATGTTCACGGAACCTGTCTGACACTTCGCAGTGTCGGCCGGTGACCACAACATCCATGTGAACCTCCTTGTAGCAGGGCTACTTACTGCTTGTCACGCCTCACTCCTGCACTCTGTTTGACAGGGTGAGATGGAGCCCGCCCGGCCGACCTGGTCTTCGTCCCCACAATCGCCTGCGGGAGTGTTCGCAGCTTGGATGCCACTACTGACCCTCTCCCGACGGACGCCGTATCTGACGGCGGCGCCGAGGCAGGACTTACGTCTAAGCCGCACCGTGATCGGCTGTCTCCAGCCTTACGTGGACCGTTTCGCCTGCGACTGGCATCGGCTTGTCCTCCGGGGCGGCACGCGAGCGCACCAGTCCGGATGACGCAACCACGGACCCGGACGGACTCCATGGACCGACGCTAGCCCCTCGGGGCTCGGGACAAAAGGTATCCCCCTGTTTGGTCCGGAATGCGGCGCCGCGTCGCCGCCACCGTGGCTATGGCGACCGCGCTCAGACCGACGGCGCCGAGGGCTCGCTGGGCTTCTGCGGCCGTCGCGCCGGTCGTGAGCACGTCGTCGCAGATCACGACCCGCGCCCGGGCATGTCGCCTGGCCAGCCGCGCCAGACCCGGCGAAGGGCACGACATCGAGCCGGCCAGGTTGCTCGCCCGCTCGCTCGCCGAGAGCCCCGCCTGGTCGACGACGCGCCGGCTCGACACCAGGAGCGGCGCCGCGCTTGCGTCGTACGACTCCGCACGCAGCCGTGCGACCGCGAGCCGCACCAGGGCGCCCATCGGGTCATAGCCGCGCCGGCGACTGGAGCCGGGACGGGACGGGACCGGCACCAGCACGATCGGCTCGTCGTCGGGCCGCCAGGGCCGCCCGCACCGATGCGACCAGCAGGCCGGCCAGGACCCGCCGGAACGCGAACTGGCCACGGTCCTTGTGGCCCACGATCATCGCCCGGACCGCGCCGTCGTAGTCCGCCATCGACCACGGCGTCACCAGGCCGGGAGGCGTCGGTTGCGGCCAGCGGACACGCGGCACCGCCGGCAGCGTCGCCCGGCACGCCGGGCACAGCATCCGTCCGGGCCGTGCGCAGCCGACGCACTCGCTGCCGGTCACCAGGTCGAGAAGGACGTCTCGCATGCAGCCATCGCAGCAGCGCGCGGTGCCCGCCACAAGGCCACTGCGCCCGCCTGTGGAGGGGGTCGCTCAGCCGACGTAGGTCAGGGACGAGAGTCCGTCGGGCAACGGCCCGATCGGCCGCTCGGGAGCCGTGAGGTCGCTGACGACCTCGGGGGCGATGGCGAACACCTCGGCACCCTGCACCGGCGAGCTGACGAGCTGACGGGTGCCGCCACGAAGCCGGGAAGCGCCCTCGATCCCGAGGTCGCCGGGAGACCCGTCCACCGAGATCGTCTCGACCTGGGACAGGTCGTCGGTGATGTCGGTCAGCACCGAGATGGCGGTCGGCGACCGCCAGCCGATGTCGCGGATCACCAGGTTCGCGGCATCCGGCACGAAGTCGAGGACCACGGCCCGGGAGGCACGCAGCACCTTCCCCGCCTCGCTGTGGAGGATCCGGCTGGCGAGGATGCGATCACCCTTCGGCGTACGCACGACGGCGACCAGGCGGCTGCCGTCGCGGGAGATCAGCAGGTGTCGGACGTCGTGGCCGCTCACGCCGGGCACCTCGATCTCGCGGGGCGACTGCTGTCCGACCACGACGCTGATGCTTGCTCCCCCGACCGCCCGGTCGGCGAGCCAGATGCGGTCCATGAAGTCCCAGGCCGGCGGCAGCAGGTCTCGCGCACCGCTGGCGACCTCGACCGCGCGCCCCTCGACGTCGACCGGCCCGACCAGCACGCTCCTGCCGTCGCCGGAGACACCGGCCACGCGCTCGCCCGTGAGGTTGACCCCGATGGAGCGCACGCCGAGACGGTTGATGCCCATCGGACCTGACGTGCCCAGCAACGAGCCGATCGAGCCCCGTACGACGCGACCGTCGACGAGGCCGAACAGGTCACCGCTGGACAGGGCACCGGTGGGATCGAAGGCGTCGCCGACATCGAGGTTGACCTGCGTGGCCGCGCCGGTCAGGCCCTCGTCCTCGTCGCCGATGGTCAGCCGAACGGCGCGGATGCGCTGTTCCTGCCGCATCGTCCAGATCAGCTGGGTGAGGATCCGCTGCGCTGGTGTCCGGTTCGATGGCCGCCGCGTCTCCCACCAGGGACACCTCGGCGATCCCGGCACTGGTGATCGGCACCGAGAGCCCCAGCTTGAAGCCCGGCGGCACGAACGTGCGGGTGACCCGCGGATCCGACGTGGCGTCGTCGAGCAGCCCGCTGACCAGCGAGGATGCGAGCTGATCGCCATCGGGGACGAACACCGGCTCGGGGACCAGGATCTGGGCGGTGGGATCGAAGAAGTAGAGCGACATCCGACGGAACTCGTCCTCGAACCACGTCTCCGGCACGATCAGCGCGTCGGGCAGGCCGTCGATGCGCCACTCGCCGTTCTCGATCGTCATGGCGAACCTCTTGACCTCCTGCGCGCGCGACCGCTGCCAGGCGCCGCGTGCGTCGTACTCCTCGATCCCCGCCATCGGCATCGCGACCTCCTGCTCGCCGACCGGATCGCCCAGCTCGTCATACGTGACGATCGACTTCTCCGGCGTCCAGCGGCGCTGCGCCTCGACGGTGAGGAACTCCCGCGCCACGTTGGCGCTGCTCGGCTTCGCCTTCATCGCCTCCAGGAAGCTGGCGACGATCCCGGATGCCGACTCCCCCGCCTGGGGCGGCTGGGGGTCGTAGGAGATGCCGGTCCCGCCGCCCGTCGAGGTCTCGCTGTTGACCTCGGTGACCGGCCCTTCGCTGGGCATGCGCACACACGCCGTTGCGAGGAGTACGCCGCAGAGCGCGAGCGGCACGCGAGCGAATCGGCTCAATCTCATGCGGTCTCCTTGGCGTCGACCGGGACCAGCGGTAGTGGGCTGTGGCGCAGCGGCTGGCTCAGCCTGCGGGGCAGCGTCAACCGGAACTGTGAGCCCTCGCCGGGACGGCCCCACGCCTGCAGCCAGCCGCCGTGCAGATGGGTGTCCTCCAGCGAGATGGACAGTCCGAGGCCGGTGCCGCCGCTCGTGCGGGCGCGCGCCGGATCGGCCCGCCAGAACCGGTTGAAGACCATCGCGGACTCGCCGGGGCCGAGGCCGACACCGTGGTCGCGGACCGCGATGGCGGCCGAGTGCTCGTCGCCGCCGACGAGGATGTGGATGTCGCGGGACTCGGCATGGTCGATGGCGTTGGTGACGAGGTTGCGCACGATCCGCTCGACGCGGCGTACGTCGGCCTCGGCCAGGCAGGGATGGTCGGGGCTGTCCACGAGCACCCGGGTGTCCCGCTTGTCGGCCAGGGCCCGGGTCGTGTCGGCCACGCGGCGCGCCACGTCGACGAGGTTGACGTCGGTCGCATCGAGCACCGCGGCGCCGGCGTCGAAGCGGCTGATCTCGAGCAGGTCGGCCAACAGCGTCTCGAACCGGTCGAGCTCGGTCTGCAACAGCTCGGCCGCCCGGGCCGTGCCCGGGTCGAAGTCGCCTCGAGCGTCGTGCAGCACGTCGCTGGCCATCCGCACGGTGGTCAGCGGCGTGCGCAGCTCGTGCGAGACGTCGGAGACGAAGCGGCGCTGGAGACGGCTGAGCTCCTCGAGCTGGCGGATCTGCTTCTGCAGGTTGCTCGCCATCTGGTTGAAGGACGTCGCCAGGCGCGCGAGGTCGTCCTCACCGGTCACGCGCAGGCGCTCCTGCAGGTGACCGGCCGCGAGTCGCTCGGCCACTCGACGCGCCATCCGCACCGGGGTCACGACCTGGCGAGCGACCAGCCACGCCAGCCCCGCCACCAGCAACAGCAACAACGAGCCGGCGGTCAGCAGGGCGCGGCCGACCAGAGCGAGGGTCTCGCGCTCCTCGTCGAGCGAGTAGAGGTAGTAGAGCGTGTAGGTGCCGTTGTCCGCCGGCAGCGTCACCTGGCTGCCGACCACGATGCCCGGGCCCTCCGGCAGCCCGGGGATGTCGCGGGTGGTCCGGATGGTGGTGAAGGTCCAGGCGGTGGCAGCCGGGTCGTCGAACCTCTGCTGCATGGGCTCCGGCACGCTCTGCAGGTCGAGGCCCAGCGTGAACTTCGCACCACCGTCGGACAACCGGCCACCGGTGCCCGCGGCCGGCGAGAGGATCACCGCGAACCCGCGTGAGGCCCCCCGGTTGATGATCGGCTGGATGAGCTCGTCCTGCTGCTTGGACTCGTCCACCTCGATGCCCTCGACGGCGCTGAGCTTCGCGCGGGCGTCGACCGTCTCGTTCTCGGCCTCCGCGATCACCTGGTCGACCCGGTTGTCGACGAGCCCGTCGCGGGTCTGCTGGATCAGGAAGGCACCGACGATCCCGACGACAGCCGCCGAGAGCAGCACGGTGCTCGCGACGACCCGGGCCTGGATCGAGCGGCGCCAGAAGGTGAGCGCGCGGCGTACGGCGTGACTCGCTCGATCCAGCGGGCGGCTGGCCTGGGGCCCTGCCAACGAGGTGGACATGGTCGGCCTACGCCGCCGTACCAGCCTTGTATCCCACGCCGCGGACCGTCACCACGATCTCGGGGTTCTCGGGGTCGTGCTCGACCTTGGAGCGAAGCCGTTGGACGTGCACGTTGACCAGCCGGGTGTCGGCGCTGTGGCGGTAGCCCCAGACCTGCTCGAGCAGCACCTCACGGGTGAAGACCTGCCACGGCTTGCGCGCCAGGCAGACCAGCAGGTCGAACTCGAGGGGCGTCAGGTTGACCGCCTTGCCCTCGCGGGTCACGGAGTGGCCGGCCACGTCGATGCTGAGGTCGCCGATCGTCAGCGCCTCGCTGGTCGGAGCGTCGTTGGTGCGGACGCGCGCACGGATGCGGGCGATCAGCTCCTTGGGCTTGAACGGCTTGACGACGTAGTCATCGGCGCCGGACTCGAGCCCGACGACCACGTCGATCGTGTCGCCCTTGGCCGTCAGCATCACGATCGGCACGCCGGACTCGGCGCGGATCTCCTTGCAGACGTCGATGCCGTCCTTGCCAGGAAGCATCAGGTCCAGCAGGACCAGGTCGGGCTTGAAGTCGCGGAAGGCTTCGAGTGCCTCGTCGCCACGCGTGACGATCCGGCTCTCGAAGCCTTCCTGGCGCAGCACGATGGACAGCATCTCGGCGAGCGACGAATCGTCGTCCACCACCAGGACGCTGCCCCGCGTGGGCTGCTCGGTAGGACTCATACGGGCAAGTCTGCCGTCAGTACCGATACAGATCGGACTTGTACGGGCCGGCAACGTCGACACCGAGGTAGGCGGCCTGCTCCTTGGTGAGCTCCGTCAGCTCGACGCCGAGGGCGTCGAGGTGCAGACGCGCCACCTCTTCGTCGAGGTGCTTGGGCAGGACGTGGACGCCGAGCTCGTAGTCGTCGGACTTGGTGTAGAGCTCGATCTGCGCCAGCACCTGGTTGGTGAAGGAGTTGGACATCACGAACGACGGGTGACCCGTCGCGTTGCCGAGGTTGAGCAGACGACCTTCACTCAGGACGATGATCTTCTTGCCGTCCTCGAAGATCCACTGGTGGACCTGCGGCTTGATCTCGTCCTTGACGATGCCGGGGATCTTGGCCAGGCCGGCCATGTTGATCTCGTTGTCGAAGTGACCGATGTTGCCGACGATGGCCTGGTGCTTCATCTTGTGGAAGTGCTCGACCGTGATGATGTCGAAGTTGCCGGTCGTGGTGATGAAGATGTCGGCCGTCTCGACGACGGAGTCGAGGCGCTTGACCTCGTAGCCGTCCATGGCCGCCTGGAGCGCGCAGATCGGGTCGATCTCGGTGACGATGACGCGAGCACCCTGGCCGCGCAGCGACTCCGCGGAGCCCTTGCCCACGTCGCCGTAGCCACACACGACCGCGACCTTGCCGCCGATCATGACGTCGGTCGCGCGGTTCAGGCCGTCGATCAGCGAGTGGCGGCAGCCGTACTTGTTGTCGAACTTGCTCTTGGTGACCGAGTCGTTGACGTTGATCGCCGGGAAGAGCAGCGTGCCCTCGCGGAAGCGGTCGTACAGGCGCAGGACGCCCGTGGTGGTCTCCTCGGAGACGCCCTTGATGTCCTGGGCGATGTTGGTCCAGTGCTGCGGCTTGGCCTCGACCGAGCGGGCCAGGACGCGCAGCACCTCCTTGAACTCCTCGTTGTCGGTGCTGTCCTGCGACGGCACGACGCCGGTCTTCTCGAACTCGACGCCCAGGTGCAGGAGCATCGTGATGTCGCCACCGTCGTCGAGCAGGACGTTGGGTCCGCCCTCGGCGAAGTCGAAGACCTTCTCTGCCTCGTCCCAGTACTCGCCGAGGGACTCGCCCTTCCACGCGAACACGGGGGTGCCGGCGGGCGCGTCGACAGTGCCGTCGCGTCCCACGACGACAGCCGCGGCGGCGTGGTCCTGGGTGGAGAAGATGTTGCAGGTGGCCCAGCGCACGTCCGCGCCGAGGTCCACGAGGGTCTCGATCAGCACGGCGGTCTGGATCGTCATGTGCAGCGAGCCGGCGATGCGGGCGCCCGCGAGGGGCTGCTCCGAGCCGTAGCGCTCGCGCATGGCCATCAGGCCGGGCATCTCGTGCTCGGCGAGCTCGATCTCCTTGCGGCCGTAGGCGGCGAGGGTGAGGTCAGCGACCTTGAAGTCCATCGTTTGTCTCCCGGAATCTGAAGCTGGTGAGTCTGCGCCGCACATCTGTGCATCGTCGGGATCTCCCACGCGGACCTCAGAAGCGTATGACCGGGCTCACCGATTTTCAGAATCCTCGACGGCCCCCTCGTGGCCCTTGTCGTCCTGCTCCTCGTGCCCCTTGCCGTGGCCGAAGGGCAGCACGTGCATGACCGCCACCACGATCGCGCCCACGACGAGGCCGACGATCGCCGAGAGCACCGTGTTGGTCAGCCAGCCGGCCACCGCGCCGATCGAGCCCAGCGCGTGGTGCACCTCTTCCTCGAGGTGGTGCACCCAGGCCGTACGGCGCATGCAGCGCGTCGGCGATGCCGCCGCTCAACGAGGTGGACAGCTCGTCGAGGCTGATCAGCAGGATGTGGCCGCCGACCCAGAGCATGGCGGCGGTGCCGATCACCGAGATGAACGCGAGCACCTTGGGCATGCCGGCGACCAGGGCGTAGCCGACCCTCTTGGAGAACGAGGAGTCCTTGGTGGCGAGGTGGACGCCGATGTCGTCCATCTTCACCAGCAACGCGACGAAGCCGTAGACGGCGAGGGTGATGAACAGGGCGACCACGATCAGGATCGCGGCGCGGGAGACGAACCCCGCGTCGGGCGAGGAGTCCACGACCTCCTTGAGGGCGATGACCATGATCTCGGCCGACAGGATGAAGTCGGTGCGGATCGCGCCCGCCACCGTCTCCTTCTCGTGCTCGGGCGTCATCTCGCCCAACTCCTTGAGCTCCGCCTCCGCCTCCTCTGCCTGCTCGTCGTGCCCGCTGAGCTTGAGCCAGACCTTCTCGGCGCCCTCGTAGGCGAGGAACGTGCCACCGAAGATCAACAGGATCGGGAGCAGCCAGGGGGCGAACTGACTGAGGATCAGCGCCGCCGGCAGGATGAAGAGCAGCTTGTTGCGGAGCGAGCCGATGGCGATCTGCTTGATGATCGGCAGCTCACGCGCGGCAGCGGAGCCCTCGAGGAACTGCGGGGTCACGGCCGTGTCGTCGACCACCACACCTGCCGCCTTGGCGCTCGCGCGGCCGGCGGCAGCGCCGATGTCGTCGACCGAGGCGGCCGCCAGCTTGGCCATCGCCGCCACGTCGTCGAGCAGGGCGAAGAGTCCTCCGGCCATCAGGCGATCTCCCTCACGTCGTTCACGGCGTCACCCTATCGACCGGTCAGTCGTCGACGAGCCCCAAGCGGAGGTACTCCGCCGCGTAGGTGCCCTGCAGCATCAGGGAGGCGTAGCGCGCCACCTCGGTCTCGGCCTCGGCGGTGAGCGTCTCGACGCGTACGCCGCGGCTCGCGGCCGCCGCCTGGAGCCGGCCGCGTTGCTCGCGCACGACCGGGTCGTCGGCACCGTCGTCCAGGAGGACCAGGAGCGGTCGAAGGTCTCCCCCGTCGTCGGAGAACGGGTCGGCGAAGACGTCGCGTTGGCGCGCCGCCTCGATGAGCGGCAGGAGGTGCTCGGCATCACCGGCCAGCGCACTGCGGCCGCTCGAGCGGCGAAGGGACTCCGCCACGCGGCGGGCCGCGCGCGCGGCCAGCACCGAGCCGCCCCACACGATCGGGGTGGCGTCTGCGAGCGCGATGGCGAGCATCTTGGCCGGGTTGACGGCCAGGTCGTGGTGCGGCGAGCACGACATCGCGACGTCGTCGAGAGCGCTGGCCACGCTCTCGGCGTCGGCCCGCGGACCGAGCCCGACCTGCTCGAGGTAGTCGAGCATCACGACGGCCGTGGCGAGCTGGTCGCCGGTCACCGTCGGCAGGACCGTCGTGTAGCGACCAGCGGCGTGGTCGGCGACGAGGGAGGTCGGCGGGCAGGCGACGACGACCTGCGCACCACGGCGTACGGCCTCGGCCACGGCCGACGCGGAACCGGTGTCGGAGCCCTCGGGCGCCAGCATCACCACCAGGTCGAGGCTGCCCGCCCAGCCGGGCAGGGCCGGGCCGGGCCAGGCGACGAACGGGACGGGACACCACGGCTCGAGCACGGCTCGCAGCAACCGGGAGTCGGGTCCGGCCGCGATCACGGCACGCGGTCGGGACGCCGATCGATCACGTTCGATCGCCTCCGCGGTCGCGGCCTCGGCGTCGTGCGACTCGCGACGCACGCGCGCTCCGCTCTCGGCCAGCGTGCGCAGGCGCAGGTCGATCGACGCGAGCGCACGCTCGTCATCGAGTCGGGACTCGTCGAACCAGGTGGCCATGTCGCCTCTCTCAGCCGGACCGGTCAGGCCGGCTTGCGCGCCTCGTCGACGAGGAGCACCGGGATGTCGTCACGGACGGGGTAGGCCAGGCCGCACGCCGTGCACACGAGCTCCTCCGCCTCCACCTTCAGCTCCCCGTGGCAGTCGGGGCAGACGATGATGTCCAGCAGACCCTGGTCGATGTTCATGCAGCACTCCTGATGATGGTGAGGATCTCGTCGCGCACGCGCTGCATGGTGGCACGGTCTCGACCCTCGGCGTTGAGCCGCAGCAGCGGCTCGGTGTTGGACGGGCGGACGTTGAACCACCAGTCGACGTGGCTCACGGTCAGCCCGTCGAGGCGGTCGGTGGTGACGCCGTCGGCGTCGGCGAACTGCTTCTCGATGCCGTCGACGATGCTCGCCTGGTCGGCCACGGTCGAGTTGATCTCGCCACTGACGACATAGCGCTCGTACGCCGCCAGCAGCCCGCTCAACGGCTGGTCGGTCTCCGCCAGGGCGGCCAGGGCGTGCAGCGCGGCGAGCATGCCGGAGTCGGCCTTCCAGAAGTCGCGGAAGTAGAAGTGGCCGCTGTGCTCGCCGCCGAAGATCGCGCCCGTCTCGGCCATGGTGGCCTTGATGTAGGAGTGCCCCACCCGGGTGCGGACCGGGTTGCCGCCGAGCTCGGTGACCAGCTCGGGAACGGCGCGGCTGGTGATCAGGTTGTGGATGATCGTCGAGCCGGGTTCCTTGGCGAGCTCGCGGGCGGCGATGAGAGCGGTCAGCGTCGAGGGTGAGACCGCCTCGCCGCGCTCATCGACCAGGAAGCAGCGGTCGGCGTCGCCGTCGAAGGCGAGACCGAGATCGGCGCCCTCCGCGAGGACCCTTTTCTGCAGGTCGACGAGGTTGGCCGGCTCGATCGGGTTGGCCTCGTGGTTGGGGAAGGTGCCGTCGAGCTCGAAGTACATCGGCACGACCTCGACCTGGCCTTCACCCAGCCTCCCGAACACGGTCGGCGCGGTGTGCCCGGCCATGCCGTTGCCGGCGTCGATGACGACCTTCAGCGTGCGTCCGGCCACCGGCGCGAGGGACAGGAGGTGTGCGGCGTACGCCTCGAGGACGTCCTGCTGGCTGATGCTGCCGACCGCCGCGGCGGGCTGGTGGCCACCGCGGCTCACGGAGTCGGCGATGTCCGCCAGACCCGTGTCGGTGCCGATCGGCAGGGCACCGGCGCGACACATCTTCATGCCGTTGTACTGCGCCGGGTTGTGGCTGGCGGTGAACATCACGCCGGCGTGGTCGAGCTGCCCGGATGCGAAGTAGAGCTGGTCGGTGGACGCCAGGCCGATCATGATCACGTCGGCTCCCGCCTCGGTCGCACCGGCCGCGAAGGCACCTGCGAGAGCCGGCGAGCTGGGCCGCATGTCGTAGCCGATGACGATGGTCGGGGCGCCGATCACCTCGACGAACGCGGAGCCCGTCGCGCGGGCGAGATCCTCGTCGAGCTGGTCCGGAACGGTGCCGCGGACGTCGTACGCCTTGAAGATCGCGTTGATGTTGGCAGGGTCCAGCGTGCTGGAGCTCGTCGGCATGGGATCAGCGTAGTCAGGACGCCGGGTGGTCGCCGGGGTCGGTCCGGTCGGAGAACTGACGCAGGGCGGCGACGAAGTCCTCGCCCGTGAACGCGGGCCAGGGCTTGTCCGAAACGATCACCTCGGAGTGGGCCGTCTGCCACGGCAGGAAGCCCGAGAGACGGTGCTCGCCGCTCGTGCGGATGACGAGGTCGATCTCCTTGTGCGGCCCGCCGCCGAGGTGAGCGGTGATCGTGTCCGGGTCTGTCGCATCCGCTCCCTCGCGCATCGCTTGGCGAATGGCTTCCACGATGTCGGCCCGGCCGTCGTACGCGATCGCCATCGTGAGGTGGCGGGGGCGGCCGGCGGTGTCACGCTGCGGCTGCTTCGAGCGCTTGCCTGGCCTTGGTCGGCAACATGGCGAGATCGCCGGAGACGTGCAGCGACCATTGCTCCGACCGGCGCACCAGATCGGGAAGCGTGTCGGTCAGGAGGTCGAAGAGGAACCCCACCTCCACCGTCGAGCGCTTGCGGATGTTGTCGGCCGAGAGGACGTACGTCGTCAGGTGCTGGATGTCTGCATCCACGCACCAGCCGAGCAGCTCCTCGACGTGTTCCGCGCCGACCCGGTGGCCGACGCTGGCGTTGAGGTGGCCGGCTGCCCTGGCCCACCGGCGGTTGCCGTCCATGACCACGCCGACGTGCGTGGGGACGTGGGCAGGCGTCTGGGTGGGCACTCCCGCATTCTGCCCTCACTCGTCGGGCATGACGTGCTCAGCGCTCTCCCCGCTGGGCGGGACCAGCACCTGCCCATCGACCAGGTAGTCGATGGTGAACGTCGTGGTCCCCGGCGGCACCTCCAACACGTAGTAGGTCCCACCCTCGTGCTGGAAGGTGTCGACGTCCTCCTGTCCCTGACCCAGATCTGTCCGGACCTCGTCGACGTCCGGGTGCAGGGCGCCCATCCACAGCATCGCGTCGCCGACCATCACGCCACCGTCCGCGTAGTACGTGTCCTCGGGTGGGCTGTCGCTCCGCGTCGGATTGCAGCCGTTCGCCGTTGGCTCGCCGAAGAAGGCACCGGACGAGTTCCACTCCTGGCCGACGATGTTGTGCGTCTCGGCGATCAGCTCGATGCCGGACGGGCTCCCCTCGCAGCGCGGGACATCGCGGCCGTCGACGACCCAGTAGCGCTCGCCGTCGATGCTGCCGCTGATGATCGGATCGGCGGGCGGGATCTCGTCGACGTACTCCGGCCCGAATCGCACGACCGCGGCCGCAGCGAGCGGGATCGCCGCGATGGCCACACCACCGGCGATCAGCAGGCGTCGTCTCCGGTTCTTCCTCGTCGGCGCCGGCGCTCGCGTCGGCTCGTCCGTCACGGTGGCGGCGACGGCGGCGAGGGTACGGCGAAGGTGTTGGTCGAGCTCGAGGTCCGTCTTCATGGCAGGGCCTTCCGGAGTCGGGCGAGAGCGCGGCGCAGATCGGAGCGGACGGTGCTCGCGGGGCGGTCGAGGAGGTGTGCGATCTCCACGAGGGTCAGGTCCTCGTAGTAGTGCAGGACGACGACGGCACGCTGCGTCGCGGGCAGGCTTCGCACCAGCGCCCAGGTCTCGTCGATCTCGGGGATCGCCGTGACCGTCTCGGCGTCGAACCCGAGCATCCTGCGGCGCCGGAACTCGCGCCGCTGGCCGTCCTTGGCGAGGTTGACGACGCTGCGACGCAGGTAGGCCGGTGGGTCGTCGATCTGGTGCCAGCGTGGCTGGGCCGAGGCGAAGGCGCTCTGGACGACGTCCTCGGCGGTCTCGCGAGAGCCGGTCAGCATGAAGGCAAGCCGGACCAGCGGCAGCCGCAGGTCGCGGTAGGTCTCTTCGAGCACCGGCGTCTCCGAGTCGCTCAGTTCCAGGTCGGTCACACCCCTATGTCGTCGGAGAGGCGTCCAGCGTTGCACCGATCGTCGCCGGATCGTGGAGCGCGCTCAACGAGAGCAGATGCCTCGTCACGGCCTTTCGGCTACAGGCGGAGACCGACCAAGCGACTGCCGGGGTCAGCCATCAAGGTCGATGACGTCACAGACGACGACCGAAAACGTCCGAGGACGTGTGCCTGTGATCTCGCAACTACTTCGTTGGGGTCACGCCTCAGCCGGTCACAACGTCTGCAGAGCAACGCGGACACCGACGGCGATTTCTGGAACCCGCTGGTCGGAGGCGATCCTGCGGCCCGCCGGGGCGATCCCGACCGGCCCAGCGCGCCGTGGAGCCTCGTGACGTGCCTGTGACCCCGCAGTGTGTCTCGGTCTGCGGGGTGTGGGGCGGTGTGGTCAGTGGTCGGGCGGGTGGCCGGTGGGTTCGGCCGGATGGTCGGGGTGGGCACGGTTGAGGGGTTGGGATCCGGTGTGGTCGCGGAGGTAGTGGTGTCCGTGGGGGCTGGTCCAGACGAACACACCTGGCTCGGTCATCGGTAGTGCCAGCGGCCCTTGGTCTTGAGGCGGTGATGTCGCCTGCACAGTGGGGCGAGGTTGTCGGTCGCGGTGGGTCCGCCGCGGTCGGGATGCTGGTGGTCGAACGGGACGATGTGGTCGAGGTCGCAACGTCTCGCGTTGCGCCCGCACCACGGGAACACGCAGGTCCGGTCGCGGGCGATGACGTGGTCGCGGATCCGGTCGGTGGGTTGGTAGCCGGCGGTCTCGAGGCGTTGCCTCAGGTCGATGACGGGTTTCACGACCACCGTGACGTCGGGGCGACCGCACCAGGCGGCGATCTGGTCGGCGGTCAGCACCCGGTGGCCGGCTTGTTCGACGTACCCGGTCAGACACTCACCCGACGCGGCGGGTGGTCGTGGTGGGTGATGGCGTCGGTGGACAGGTGCGCGTGCAGCACGATCTGCGTGACTGGTGCCGCGTGGGTGCCTTGGTTTCGACACGCTCCTCGCTGCGCTCGTCGCTGCTCAACCAGCGGCCCGATCGGAGTCGTCGTGGTCGGCGAAGCCGAACGCGAGCTGGTGGCGGGCGAGGTCGCCGAGGGCGGTGGCGCGGCGGCCGTCGAGGGTGTCGGTCGGAGCCGAGGAGCAGCTGGTGGGCGGCGCCGGCCGACACTGCTTCGGCGAGGCCGAGGGCGTCGGGGACCTCGAGGTCGGCGTCGAGGTGGATGGTGCCGTCGTAGGAGACCTGGTCGGTGGTGAAGGTGACGTGCCGGCGGTCGGCCGCATCGGCGATGTCTTGGGCGAGCTGGTCGGGCATGAACCGGGCGCGGGCGTGGTCGACGAGCCGGATCAGCTGGGAGGGGTGAGCTTGTTCGCGCACCACGCGGTCTGTTCGTCGACGAACGCCGCGGCCTCGGGGGTGAGGGCGACGGTGGCCTGGGCGATCGCCCGGGCCCGCCACGGTGTCACCAGACCGGCGAGGACACCGGCCCACAGCTGGGGGAGGCGGTAGCGGAGCTCGATCACGTCGGTCAGATAGGACCCGACGGCGTCGCAGGTCAGGCCGAGCATGGTCGCGACGTCGGGGATGCAGAACTCATCGATCACCGGCGACCCTTGACCGGCGAGGGTCTTCGGGGACTGGAAGCACGCCTGCGGGTCGGAGGAATCCACGGCGGGGTGCAGTGCGACCCAGTGCGCGGCCAACGACATCGACCTGGCTTCGGAGGCCCGGCGGTCGTCCTGTTCGTGCCTCAGCGCGGCCAGCACCTCGGCCGGGGTGTCCGGCAGTGTGGTGGTGGTGGCGGTCGCTGTCATGGGTCAAGCCAAGCAGGGACCACCGACAATCCGACCCCGGAATCGGGCCGGATCGGGGGTCTGGGGAAAACAGGTTTCAGCCCGTTTCCGACACGCTCGCTGGCGCTCGCTGCTCAACCAGCGGTGAGGCGGGCGCACCTATCGCCCGCCGAGCGCGGGCGTGCTGCCTTGGTTTCGACACGCTCGCTGGCGCTCGCTGCTCAACCAGCGGCGAGCAAACCGGCGGCGCCTTGGGTTTCGACACGCTCGCTGGCGCTCGCTGCTCAACCAGCGGCGACGGATGCCGGGGTCTCGCGACGGTCGCGGCGCGACCCGCTCAACCAGCGGCCGCGTCGACCAGCCTCTCGGCCACTCGTTCGGTGAGCGACGGGCGGAGCCTGTCGAAGTTCCATCCGCCAGCCGCGCTGCGGTAGTGGTTGGTGACCCAGAAGAGGCCGGCTCCGCTCTCCGGCAGGCGGCTGAGCTCGGCGTACGCCCAGCCGTTGCCACCGTTGTGCCAGTTCACCGTGCCGAGCGGCGTGTTCGCGACCACCCATCCGTAGGCGTAGCGGGTGTCCCCACCGGGCTCCTCCAGCACTCGCGGCCGGAACAGCTCCTCCTTCGACCGCTCGTCCAACACCCGATCGCTCTCGAGGGCGAGGAGCCATCGGCCCATGTCGTGGGCGGTGGAGAGCAACCCGCCGTTGCCTCGGAGGTTCCAGTACGGACCGTCCGCAGCCCACGGATGGTCGTACGGGCGGCCCTGGGGACGGTCCTGGGCGTCGTACTCGACGGCCACGTCACCGGGATCCCAGTCCGGCAGCACGTAGCCGGTGTGCGTCATCCCGGCGGGCGCGAAGAGCTCCTGCGCCAGATACTCCTCGTAGCCCAGACCGGAGGCCTCCTCGATGATCGCGGCCAGCAGGCTGTAGCCGAGGTTCGAGTAGTGGTAGCGGTCGCCCGGCAGGGTCCTCAGCTCAGAGGTCAGCGCCCCGGTGATCATGGCCCGCCGCGTCAATGGCTCGTAGTCGTCCCCGAGCGCCGCCACGAGGCCCGCGGTGTGGGTGAGCAGGTGCCGAACGGTGACCCCGCGCTTGTCCACGGGGACACCGTCGAGGAAGCGGTCGATCGGATCGGACACCCGCAGCCGCCCCTGCATCTGCAGCTTGACCACGGCCGCAGCGGTGAACTGCTTGCTCACCGAACCGATGTCGTAGACGGTCTCGCAGCCGGCCGCGGCACCGGTCTCGCGATCGGCCGGTCCCCAGCCCCGGCAGGTGACCAGCTCGCCGTCGACCGTCGCCACCAGGCTGCCGCTCGACCCGACGGGTACGTCGGACGCGTGGAACACCTCGGCCGGCTCGGGCCCCTTGGCGGGCGCCGGCTCCTCCGAGTCGCACGACGCGAGCACGAGGAGAAGACCAAGGATCACGGCCACCGAGCTCAGTCCCGGACGCATCACCAGCTCACTCCTGCCAGCTCTCGGCGCTCGGCGCAGGATCAGCCGCCTGGTCGGGCCGGAATCGCTCCCACCCGTCACAGAACGGCGGACCCCAGGCGGCGACGACGGCTTCCACGTCGGCGCAGTCGGCCGCGATGGCCGCGGCGAACGCTGGCGTGAACACGCCCTGCTCGACGGCGAGCACGAGCTCGTCCTCGTCCTTGCGAACCACGGCGCGTTCCGGCGAGATCACGAGGTCGAGCACGTGGTCACTGGTGAAGACGGTGCGCCCGTCGCGGACGTGCGGCCGCTCGAGGTTCACGTACCAACCGGCGAACACACCCGAAGCGAAGAACACCCACACCGACCACGGCCGCCCGGTCGGAGCGATCCGGAGCTGGTCGTAGACCGCGTGCACGCCACGCTCCTCGACCAGCGACGCCGTGAACAGCGTGCCCGGGTCCTCGCGCTTGCCCAACCCATCGGCGCGCGCGGCCCGGCGCACCGGAGTCCCGACAGGCAGCCACGCGACCAGACCGGAGGCGTCGTCACGGACCACCGTCACCGGCGAGGCGAAGTGCGGCACCGACGGATCGACAACGGGCGGTCCCGTCCCCAGCGGACCGGAGCCTTCCCGCCAGATGATCCGGGTGCCGGCAGGCCAGTACGGCGCACTGCCGGACGGTCGACGCTGGTGCTCCTTCACGGCCACCCCTTCGGCCCTTGGTTTCGACACGCTCGCTGGCGCTCGCTGCTCAACCAGCGGGTACCTACTCCGAGCTGAAGACCCGCAGGTGCCCGCGCTTCTCGCCGAGACGCGGATCGTCGGCGGAGTGGATCGGAGGCGCCGGCTCGGGCGGGCGGGCGGCTTCGCGGACGGCGTCGGCCAGGGCCAGCAGGTCGTCGGAGCTCGGGCCACGGGACTTGATGTCGGAGGCGAGCCGCAGGACCTCCCAGCCACGGGGGGCGGAGAGACGCTCGGAGTGGAGCTCGCACAGGTCGTAGGCGTGCGGTTCGGCGTACGTCGCGAGCGGCCCCAGGACGGCGGTCGAGTCGGCGTACACGTAGGTCAGCGTGTTGATGGCGCTGCGACCGCAGGCAGTGCGCGAACAGCGACGGAGACTCACGTCGGCGACGCTACCCGTCCACCCGGCACCAGACCTTTAGGCTCGCGGTTGTGAATGAGGCCAGGCGGTTGACCCGCGATCGTCGCGGACGAGGGCAGCGCGGCCCCGGCATCGTGCCGAAGGATCCCCGCATCCCGGAGCGGCCGACCCGTCGCGAGCGCTTCGACCGGCTCGTCCTCGACATCGTCACCGAGATCGACGCCCGCTGGCACAAGCAGCTGGGGCTGGTGGAGTACGCCGTCGAGGACACGCCCCTCCTCCCCGACGACTGGGGCGAGGAGACGGTCCCGTTGTCGTCGCTGATCCGCGGCACCGGGGGCGACCCGACCCGCCTCGTGTTCTTCCGGCGACCGATCGAGCACCGCTGCGAGTCGCGCGCCGAGCTCGAGGCGATGGTGCTGACGCTCGTGGTCGAGCAGCTCGCCGAGCTCCTGGGCCTGCCCCCCGAGGACGTCGACCCGCGCTACCAGGACTGACGCTCAGCGCAGGTTCATCGCAGGGCCGGGCGGACGTCCGGCACCCTGCCGTCCAGCACCAGCTCGGACATCGGCAGCACGGCCAGACCGGGCGGCCCGACCTCGAGTGCGGCGACGACGCCCGAGCGCTCGACCATCAGGTCGATCACCGCACCATCGCGCGGCAGCTTGAGCCGGCTGGCCGCGCCCGGGGTCAGCTCGACGCGCTCGCGGGCGATCTCCTCACCGTCCTCGTCGGTCACGACGTAGGTCGCCACGCCGACGCCGTCGGCACCCGAGAGCACCAGTCGCGACGGCCCGCGGGGCATCGCCAGGGCAGCCCGGGCCCCGATCCGCACTCCGGCAACAGCATGGAAGAGGTCGCCCGCGGCCACGCTGCGCAGCGAGGCCGTCACGGGGAGCGTCGAGTCGAGACGCACTCCGAGCGCGCCCTGGGCCGCGCGACTCCGCAGCAGGTCGGTGAGGTCGACGGTCTCGGTGGAGCCGGGCGCGACGCGGATCTCGTCGGTGTCGGCGGGCGTGAACTCGCTCTCCTTGGTGATCACCTTGAGCTGGACCCGCGCCTCGCTCTCCCCCGGGTTGGCGAGCACGAGCGTGCGATCGGCGGGCTTGCCCCCCAGTCCGAGGAGGTACGCCGTCGTGCCGGCCTCGCCCTGGGACGGCAGCCAGTCCCGGCTCCGCGCCCCGCGACCGAGCTCGTCGACCTGGTCCACCACGTCCACGCCCAGGCGGCCGCGCGAGACCTGCACGTGCAGGGCCAGCTCGTCGCGCGTCGGCACGACGTCGGCCAGGTCGAACCGGAGCGTCCGCCCGCCCGGGACGGTGACGCCGCGCAGGGCGGGCACCTCGAGGGGGCCGTCCGGACCGAGCACGGTCACGTCGGCAACCGCGGGACCGCCGTCGGGGTTGACCAGCTCCAGCGTGGAGGAGTGCTCGGGGGCGGCACCGACACCGGTGAACCACTGCTCCGGCGCCGGCGCGCTGCAGGTGACGGCCGCTGCGTCGCCGTACCTCACCCCGGCGAAGCCGGCCGCGAGCTCGCCCTCGGCCTGGGCGACGAGGGCCTTCTTCATGCCCATGCGCGTCGTGCCGTCGAGCGAGACGGTGTCCTCGCTGGGGATCCTCGTCGTGACGTCACCGGTGACCCCGTCGGCGTTGGCCAGGGCGATGGTGCCCGTGCCCGGCAGCGCGGTCGGGCAGACGAGGGTGGCGCGGGTCAGCGGCACGTCGGTGGGCGGGTGCGTGGAGGACGGTTCGTCGATCGGTCGCACCAGGGCCAGCGCCGCGACCGTCAGGAGCGGCACGAGGACAGCGAGGAGCTCGACCGGCCCGATGCGGGCACGGCGCGAGTGCGTGGAGTGGTCACTCATCGCGCGCCTTCCTCAGGGTCGGGAGCGCCAGCACCAGCACGACCAGGATCGCGAGGCCCTGGAGGACCAGCAGCAGGATCCGGAAGACGGTGGTGCGGCTCTCGACGTCGGCGGCTGCCAGCGGGCGGTCGACGCGCCAGGCCCGGGTCGAGCGGTCCTCAGCGCTGGCCTGGTCGAGGCCCGCGGTCGCGTCGAGCCCGGCGGCCACGATCCCGTCGGCCGGCGAGGGCAGGACGACGTACTCGATGCCCGCGTCGCCCAGCGCCTTGACGACCGCGGACGTGGGTGCGGAGACGAGGGCGCGCACCTGGGCGTCGAAGTCGCCGTCGACATCGGCCAGCGAGAGGATCTCGTCCTCGCCGAGGGTGATGCCGTCACCGCGACGGATGCGGTAGTCGACCCCCGTGTCGACCGAGCCGCGGATGACCAGCACGCCGTGCTCGTCGCCGAGCTGCGCGCTCTGTTCCATGTAGGCCGGGACGACGGCCTGCTCGGTGCGCGTCAGCGCGTCGTCCTGGTTGACCAGCCACCAGCCGAGACCACCGAGCGGCACGGCGGCAGCGACGACCGCGAGCAGCGCGGCCACTCCCCGCTGCCAGAACGGGTGCGACCGGCCGTCGTGCAGGCGGCGGACGTAGGCCTCCGCCCCGATCACCGTCGCGATCACCGCGACGCCCTGGAGGATCACCACGAACAACCCCAGGCTCGGCCGCGTCTCGACGGCGGGCAGCGACAGGCGCACCCAGCCGAGCACCGCGACCACGAGTGCGGCCGCGAGCGCGACCAGCCAGCAGACGATCACCGGCACCCGGGTGGAGCGCGGCAACAGCGCCAACAGGGCGAGTACGGCGAGCAGCGCGCCGAGCCACCACGGCGCACCGAGGTCACCGAGCCGGCCGGTGATCAGCCCGACGAAGTCCACGCGATCACCGGGGAGCCGGCCGGCCTCGAGCAGCAGTCCGGGCGCGGAGCCGGTGGTGATGAGCGGCAGCAGCCAGGGCGCGAGCAGCACCGGGACTGCGAGCAGGCCGGCCACCGGCGGCCCCCACGCGTCCCGGTCCTTCAGCAGGCGGGGCGCGACGAACGCGGCGCCACCGAGCACGATGGCGGCGACCAGCAGCGCGAACAGCCACACCCCGGGGACGAACGCGGCACCGAGTGCCACCAGCAGGGCGGTGCGCCACGCGGCGCGCCAGCGGCCGTCGCGCTCGGGGTCGGCGAAGCCGAGCGCGGCTCGTGCGGTCCAGGGCAACAGGGCGGCGACGGCGACCGTGCCGAACCGTCCCTCGCCCCAGGCGCCGGACGTGGCCGGCACCAGGCCGTAGGTCACCGCGCCCCAGACGTGCACCCAGCGCGGCAGGTCGCGGGTGTCGACCAGGTGGCCGACCACCTTCAGCAGCCGCCACGCACCCCACGCCCCGAACGGGATGGCGAGCAGCATCAGGGTCGAGATCACCGCGCCGGTGCTGCCGCCGAAGATCGTGGCGAGCAGCGCGAACGGCAGGACGTAGGCCGGCGCGGGCACGTCGGTGCCGGTGCCGAGCGGGTGGCGCGTCTCGACGTGCAGCCGCCACCAGTCGGCCGCGTCGGCCGGCACCTGGGAGAGCGCGCCGCCCGTGATCGTGCCGAAGGCCGGACGGGCCGCGACGATCGCCAGCACGGCGAAGAGCGTGAGCGCCATGGCCACCGGGTTGGTGACGAACTTCGCCACGATGCCGGAGTCCTGGAGGAGCTCGTCCTCCTCGTCGGCGTGCGAGCGCGAGCCGCCCCCGCCAGACGGCACCGGTTCGGCGGCGAGCTTGGCGGCCCGGCGTCGCTCGGCGACGTCGGCGGCCTGGTTGGTCGCGGCGGCCGCGAGGTCGGTGACGAAGTCGAGCCCGTGCCGGTAGGGCAGCCACGCCGGCGCCAGCAAGGGGCGCGCGTTCTTGGCGCCGTCGCGTTGCCGACCGGCCCGTGCGCGGCGGGCGGCGAGCAGGTGCCGCGGACGCGCGTAGACCGAGAGGACTGCGGCGAGCTCGTCGAGCGCCTCCCCGACGGAACGGACGACGAGGTAGCCCAGCACGCGCAGCAGCGAGCCGAGGAACAACCGGACGACCTGCCACGGCAGGGCGCGACCGGGCGCGTTGGCGAGCATCGTGAACAGGGCGGCCCGGCGCTCCTGGTAGTGCGTGTGGTGTCCGGTCAGTGGCGTTCGGCGTACGCCGCGGTGCGCCGCTTCGGCGTGGAAGACGACCGCCTGCGGGATCACCATGGTGCGGTGCCCGGCCTGCGCGGCGCGCCAGCCGAAGTCGATGTCGTTGCCGAAGATCGGCAGCTCGTCGTCGAAGCCGCCGAGCTCCTCGAGCACGCGGCGGCGGACGAGCATGCCGGCGGTGTTGACCGCCAGCACCCGCCGCGGCTCGTCGTGCTGTCCCTGGTCGTACTCGCCGCGCTCGAGCCCCGTCTCGCGGTGCCCGGTCCCGGTGATCGTCAGGCCGACCTCGAGCAACCGTCGCAGCGAGGGCCACTCGCGCAGCTTGGGGCCGAGGATGTCGGCGTCGGGATACTCCTCGAAGGCCAGCGTCAGCGCCAGCAGGGCGTCCGGCTCCGGGTTGGCGTCGTCGTGCAGCAGCCAGATCCACTCGTCGTCGGAGGCGACGGGAGGCAGGGTGGCGAGGGCCGCGCGCACGGCCTGCGGGTACGTCGTCGAGCTCTCGACCACGTGCACGCACCCGCCGCCCCAGGCCGCCCGGACCAGCTCCGCGCTCTCGTCCTTGCTCCCGGTGTCGACCGCGACGAAGGCGTCCACCGGCCGGTTCTGGGCCGCCACGCCGTCGAGCACGGCGGGCAACCATCGCGCCCCGTCATGGCTGACGAGCAGGGCGGTGACGGTCACCCGGAGCACCCTAGCGAGCAGGAGGTTGCCCCCCGAAATGCAGTCGCCCCGGGTCGAGGACGACCCGGGGCGCGACTGGTGTTGGTTGCCGGTTGGTGCCTGGTTGGTGCCTGCTCTCAGACTGCACGCTTCTTCAGCTTGCGACGCTCCCGCTCGGAGAGACCGCCCCAGATGCCGAAGCGCTCGTCGTTCATCAGTGCGGACTCGAGACAATCGTTGCGGACGTCGCACGTCAGGCAGACCTTCTTTGCCTCACGCGTCGAGCCGCCCTTCTCCGGGAAGAAGGCCTCTGGGTCGGTCTGCGCGCAGAGCGCACGGTCCTGCCAACCCATGTCTTCGGCGTCCGGCTCAAGGAGAAACAGTTCTGCTCTCATGGCTTTCGCCCTTTCGACCCTTGGTGGTACGTGTCGGACTGTGTGAACAACACTATCGGAATTACATGCCTGTCGTACCCACGAAGTCAAGCCCGAATCTGGTATGGCCCGAACGGGCCATGGGACAGCGACGAACGGGGGATGCACCGTAGGGCAGGCTGGTTGCATGCAGAAGATCACCGTTCTCTCCGGCGGCATGGGTGGCGCGAGGTTCCTCCAGGGCCTGCTCCACGGCATCTCCCGTCAGTCACTCCCCGGCGTCGCAGCCGACGCCGAGGTCACGGTGATCGCCAACACCGCCGACGACCTGTGGATCCACGGCCTCAAGGTCTGCCCCGATCTCGACACGGTGATGTACACGCTCGGCGAGGGCATCGACCTCGAGCGCGGGTGGGGCCGCAGGGACGAGACCTGGAGCGCCAAGGCGGAGCTCGAGGCGTACGGCGTGGAGTCGACGTGGTTCGGACTGGGCGACCGCGACATCGCGACCCACCTCGTCCGGAGCCAGATGCTGGAGGCGGGCTACTCCCTCTCCGAGGTCACCGAGGCCCTCTGCACGAGGTGGCAGCCCGGGGTCCGACTGCTGCCGATGTCCGACGACCGGGTCGAGACGCACGTCGCGATCGCCGACGCCGAAGCGCCGAGCGGGAAGCGCGTCGTCCACTTCCAGGAGTACTGGGTGCGCCTCCATGCCGAGGTCCCCGCGGAGGCGCTGGCCTTCGTCGGACTGGACCAGTCCACCCCCGCGCCCGGCGTCCTCGACGCCATCACCGGCGCCGACCTCGTCATCCTGCCGCCGTCCAACCCGGTCGTGTCGGTCGGCACGATCCTCGGCGTGCCCGGCATCCGGGGAGCGCTGACCGCCACGTCCGCCCCGGTCGTCGGCCTGTCCCCCATCGTCGGCGACACGCACGTCCGAGGGATGGCCCACCAGATGCTCACCGCCATCGGCGTCGACGTGACGGCGGCCGCCGTGGCCGCTCACTACGGGTCCCGGGCCACCGGCGGAGTGCTCGACGGCTGGCTGGTCGACGAGTCCGACGCCCACCACGTCGCCGCGGTCGAGGCCGCCGGCCTGGCGTGCGTCGCCGTACCCCTCATGATGACCGACCACGACGCGACGGCAGCCATGGCCGCGGCCGCGATCGGGCTGGTCCGTCCGACGTGAACCACCTCGAGGTCACCGCGCCCGACGGACTGCCCGAGATCACCATCGAGTCCGACCTCGCCGCCCTGATCGCCTCCGCGACCGGTCTGGTGGACGGCGACGTCGTCGTGGTCACCAGCAAGGTGGTCAGCAAGGCCGAGGGCCGGGTCCGCTCGGGCGAGCGCGAGGACGCCCTCGCGGAGGAGACCCTCCGCGTCGTCGCCCGCCGTGGCCCCACCCAGATCGTGCGCAACCGGCTCGGCCTGACCATGGCCGCGGCCGGCATCGACGCCTCCAACGTCGAGGCGGGCTCGATCGTGCTGCTGCCGCTCGATCCCGACGCGAGCGCCCGGGCACTGCGCGCTCGACTGCACGACCTCACCGGCGCCAACGTCGCCGTCGTCCTCACCGACACCGCGGGGCGGGCCTGGCGCGAGGGCCAGACCGACATCGCCATCGGCGCGGCCGGACTGCGCGTCGCCGAGGACTACGCCGGCCGGGTGGACGCCTACGGCAACGACCTCGTCGTCACCCTGGCCGCGGTCGCCGACGAGATCGCCGGGGCAGCCGACCTGGTCAAGGGCAAGCTCGGCGGCCGACCCGTCGCCGTCGTCCGTGGCCGTGCCGACCTGGTGCTGCCGGTCGGTGCCGACGGACCGGGCGCCGGTTCGCTGATCCGGGTCGAGGGTGCCGATCTCTTCGGGTACGGCGCCCGCGAGGCCGTCATCCGGGCGCTGGCCGGCGCCGAGGACGACCGGCTGCCGTTCGGCGAGCCGGTCGAGGTCACCGAGCTGACGGCGGCGATCCGTCGCGTGCACGCCAGCGGCTGGACGGCGGTCGCGCTCCGGGACGACACCGGGCCTGCGGCGTACGACCTGGAGATCGCGGGCCGGCCCGACCGGGCGACCGTCGCGGCGGTCTGCTTCGCCCACGGCTGGCGGCTGACGGACTGGCGATCCGGGGAATCGGGAGTCGTGGCGCGCGTCTCACGGACGACTCCGTAGACTCTGCCCCCGACCCCGCCTGTGCACTGGGCGAGCCCACCAACTTCGAGAGACTCACAAGCCGTGGCCAAGAAGGACAGGACCGACCGTCAGGCGGTCATCGACTCGATCCGCAACAAGCAGAAGGGTGCCGAGAAGCGACGTGGCTTCGCCATCGTCGGCGTCTGTGTCACCGTCGCCCTGCTGATCGTCGGTGCCGCGGCCTACCAGCCGATCAAGGACTGGTACGACCTGCGCGGCTTCTCCTCCAAGAACCTGGACGAGATCGGCGCCGACGCCAAGGCGTGCGGCGAGATCACCACCAAGAAGGCCAGCGGGACCCAGGACCACGTCGAGCCCGGCACCCCGCTCCAGTACGAGGACACGCCCCCGGCCTTCGGCCAGCACTACAACGTCTGGGACGGCATGGAGCGCAAGCTCTACACGACCACCGACCGCCCCGACGTGGGCGAGCTCGTGCACAACCTCGAGCACGGCTACACCGTCCTCTGGTACGACAAGACCGTCGCCGACAGCGACTCGATGATGGACGACCTGCGGGGCATCGCCGACAAGCTCAAGGGCACCGACAACCTCCGCGACAAGTTCAAGGCCGTGCCGTGGACCTCCGAGGACGGCGAGGCCTTCCCCGGCGGCGAGCACGTCGCGTTCACGCACTGGTCGATCGGTGGCGCGGGCGAGACGGCCGCCGACAAGCAGGTGGGCGTCTTCCAGTACTGCTCGGCCCCGAGCGGCGCCGCACTGGAGACCTTCATGGAGAAGTACCCCTACCTCGACTCCCCCGAGCCGACCGTCAAGTAGTCCCTCACCTCACATGAGGTGCTCGTGGCCGTCCTCCTTGAGGGCGGCCACGATTGCTTTCACGTCCTGCGCCCGCTCGAGGGTGGTGACGAGCAGGGCGTCGCCGGTGTCGACGACCACGACGTCCTTCAGCCCCACCACGGCCACCACCCGGCCGCCGTGCGGGACGACGAGGCCGCTGGCGTCGACGGTCCGCACGAGCTCCGCGTCCCCGAGGACGGTGACCGGGTCGTCGCCGACGAGCATGCCCTGGAGCGAGGAGAAGTCACCGATGTCGTCCCAGCCGAAGGTGCCCGGCACCACGGCCACGCGCCCGGCCGCGGCGGCCGGCTCGGCGACGGCATGGTCGACCGCGATCTTCGGCAGGGTCGGCCAGACCTCGGCCAGGGTCGAGGGATCCGCGGCGATGCCGCGCAGGGCAGCGGTGAACTCCGGGTCCTGCTCGGCGAGCAGGTCGAGGAGCACTCCGGGCCGCACGACGAACATGCCGGCGTTCCAGCGGTATCCCGCTTCGACGTACGCCGCAGCGACCGCTGCGGAGGGCTTCTCGACGAACTCCCGGACCGCGAACGCGCCGGGCACGCCGTCGATGGCGTCGCCGACGTTGATGTAGCCGAACCCGGTCGCCGGGTGCGTCGGCTCGATGCCGATCGTCACCAGCCAGCCGGCGCGCGCGGCCTCGACGGCGGTGGCGGTCGCGGCCCAGAACTCGTCGGTCTCGGTGATGACGTGGTCGGCGGCGAAGGACCCCATGACCGCGTCGGGGTCGCGGGCCTCCAGCAGGGCGGCGGCCAGGCCGATCGCCGCCATCGAGTCGCGCGCCGTGGGCTCGGCGACCACGGCGTCCGCGCCGAGCTCGGGCAGCTGCTCGACGACCGCCTGCCGGTGCGCCGCCCCGGTGACCACGAGCATCCGGTCGGCGACCAACGGCGCCAGCCGGTCGTGGGTGGCCTGGATCAACGTGCGCCCACTCCCGGTCAGGTCGTGCAGGAACTTCGGCGAGCCCTGCCTCGACAGGGGCCAGAGGCGGGTGCCGGCACCGCCCGCGGGGATCACGGCCCAGAAGTGGTCGATCATGGGCGCGACAGTAGGCCACCGCGGGGACGGCGCGGGGAGGAACCCTAGGGTGGCGAGTGTGACGACGTTCTCAGCCGAGCTGACCCGACAACTGCGCGGCGACGCGGGCCGCCCGTTCATCACGTTCTACGACCACGCGACCGACGAGCGGGTCGAGCTGTCACTGACGACCTACGCCAACTGGGTGGCCAAGGCCGCCGGGCTGCTCGTCGAGGAGGGCGACCTCGAGCGCGGGATGCGGCTCCGCCTGGACCTGCCCACGCACTGGCTCGGGCCGGTCTTCCTGGCCGCCGCGTGGACCGTCGGGCTGACCGTCACGGACGACGACGACCCCGATGCGGTCGTCTGCGGCCCCGACACCCTGGGCACCTGGGCCGACCGGGCCGACGACCTGCCGGTCTTCGCGTGCAGCCTGCGCCCGCTCGGGGTGCGGTTCGCCGAATCCGTGCCGGCCGGGGTGCACGACGTCGGCATCGAGATCTGGACCCAGCCCGACGCGTTCTCGCCGTGGGACCCGCCGACCGACGCCGACGTGGCCGTTGACATGGCGTTCGAGGCCGGCGACGTCCGGCTGACGCAGGGAGAGCTCATGGAGGCGGCCGCCGCCGGGAGTGTTCTCACCGACGGCGGCCGTCTCTTCTCGGTCACGAACCCGGCTTCCCCACCAGGAATCGTCACCATCACCGAGCCACTCACAAGGGGCGGCTCGCTGGTCCTTGTCCGGCATCTCGCGTCCGATCGGTCGCAGTCGACGTACGACGCCGAACGCGCCACGCATCGACTCTGACCGGACTCGGCGCTCTCAGCCGGCCAGGTTGTAGGCCCCCATTCCCTCCCCGAGGAAGCGAGGCGGCGCCACGCCGGCGCGGGTGCCGGCGTAGAGGTAGAGGTAGCCCGTGCTGAGCTGGCGGACGAGGTAGTCGCCGGTCCCGTTGGCCTTGATGTCGCTCACCGGGATCACCCAGTCGAACGGGGACAGGTCCGCGGGCAGGCCGGTCCGCGCGACGGTGCGTCCGGCCACCGTGCGACCCGCCGAGATGGCCGTGCCGGTGCCGGCGAAGACCGACAGCGCACCGCCCGACGGCGTGCCCAGGAGGTCGGGGTAGCCGTCGCCGGTCACGTCGCCCACGGCCGTCAGGCCGGCGATGCCGCCGAACCCGGTGCCGATCTGGGTCGGCTCGCCGAGCTGCCCGGCACCGTTGCCGCGGTAGAGCCACAGCCCACCGTCGCTGCCACGGGCGATCACGTCGCCCGCACCGTCCCGGTCCCAGTCACCTGCGTTGATCATCAGGTTGGCGTCCGAGAAGGACGCGCCCGTCTCGATCGGGGCGCCGAGCTCGTAGGTGCCCTTGTTGGGGACGACGACCAGGCTGTTGCCCTTGACGCCGATCATGTCGGGAGCGGCGTCTCCGACGAGGTTGCCGGCCGAGGTCAGCGAGCGCAGTGCCCGCACGTTGGCCGCGGGACCGATCGGCAAGGAGAAGGAGCCGTCCGTGCGAGCGAGGTGGATGAAGACCTTGCCCTTCTTGGTCCGGCCCACCAGGTCGCCGCGTCCGTCGCCGTTGAAGTCGGCACCACCGGTGATCCGGTTGTACGCCGACCACGACCCGGCCACGGCAGCGCGAGCACCGAACGTGCCGGTGCCCGAGCCGTTGTACTGGTAGAGCCGACCCTGCATGTCGCGAGCGAACAGGTCGGGCGAGCCGTCGCCGTTCTGGTCGCCGACGCCGATGAACTGGCTGTAGTTGCCCATGCCCTTGGCGAGCTGGACGCGCTTGAACCCGCCCTTGGTCGTCGCGAGCAGGGCGATCATGCGGCCCTTGTGGCGAGCGACGAGGTCGTTGCGGCCGTCCTTGTTGAGATCGCCCACGGCGGTCATCAACGTGTGGTCCTTGGTCGTCTTGACGACCTTCGAGGTGGCCTTGAACTTGCCGTTGCCCTTGCCCGGACGGATGCGGAGCACACCCTGCTCACTGGTCGACACCAGGTCGAGCAGGCCGTCGCCGGTCAGGTCGGGCGAGATCAGGACCTCGGGCCGGTTGGACCAGCCCTTGCCGGAGACCACGGTCGCCTTGCTGAAGGAGGTCAGACCACCGGTCGGCAGGATCAGGCCCTGGCCGTCGCTCGCGCGACGGACGACGAGGTCGGGGTAGCTCGCGCCCACGAGGTTGGACTGCGGAGCCGGGTCGGCGATCTCGAGCGGGGGCGGCGGCACGGGCGCGGCCGGTGCGGCTGCGGAAGCGTAGGCCCGGATGTTCGCGAGCTTGGCGTAGAGGTACTTGCCCGGGCAGGCCGTCTTGCCGGCGTCGCGGTGGCCGTTGATCGCCTGGAAGGTGGACTTGCCGACCTGCTGGGCGGTCGAGGCGGGGTTGACGCCGTTGAGTGCGAGCTTCCAGGCGAACAGCGCGCCGTAGGCCTGCAGCATCACCTCGGGCGGCTCGACGACGTCGAAGTTGCCGATCGCCGACATCGCGAAGGAGTAGTCGTTGTAGCCCAGGGTGTGGGCGCCGACGACGTTCTTGTCGACGCCGCCGTAGCGGCCCTCCCAGATGCGACCGAACCGGTCGACGAGGAAGTTGTAGCCGATGTCGCTCCAGCCGCGGGACTTCACGTGGTAGGCGTAGATGCTGCGCATGATGCCGGGCACCTGCGCCTCGGTGTAGTCGTTGGCGTTGACCGTGTGGTGCACGAAGCCGGCGCTGACCGTGCCGTAGCGCAGGGCCGACTTGTTGCGGATCGACTCGTCGGCACCCCACTGGGCCCGGCTGTAGATCGTCGGCATGGCGGGGGTGGTCTTGGCCGCGCGGAGCGAGATGGCGCCCTCGCTGCGGTCCTCGAACTCGTCGTCGTACGACGACTCGCCGGAGTCCGACTTCCCGCCGGTGTTCTCGGCCGGCGTCTCGGTCTCGGTGTCCTCGGCCGTGCCGGGCTCCACCACCGCCAGCTTGAGGTCGGCCGGCAGCGCGGTGGCGCTCTCGCCGTCCCCTGCACCAGTGATCGCGGCCTTGACCTGGACCTGGTCGACGTCGCCGATGATCAGCGGGTCGGTGCCCGGGCGATCGGTGAGCGCGTCGGGGGTGCCCGGGTCGGGGGCGTGGTCGTCGTGGTAGTCGATGGCGCTCCAGTCGCTCCACTCGCCGTCCTGCTGAGTGCGGACGAGCACCTGGATGCCGTCCTCACTGATCTCCGTGCCGTGGGCCCAGGTGACACCGACCGCGCCGTAGCCGGTGATGGCCTGCGGGCGGCTGGTGACGTGGGTGGCGGAGATCGAGCCGCGCATCAGCGTCGAGCCGGCGAGCGAGCGGGCGTTGCCGGTCGACGTCGTGAGGGGCACCTCGGTGACCTCGGACTCCACCGCCGACGTCGGCACGGTGGCCGAGGCCAGGGCGCCGGTCAGCGACGGGGCGCCGGCGGGTGCCGGATGGCCGCCGACGATGTCGAGGGACAGGACACCTGCTGCCGGGGTGAGCACAGCAAGGACCACACCGAGAGCCAGCAATTGCTGGCAGGCGGTGATGAAACGGGCTTGGACGGGACGCATCAGTTACTACTCCAAGTGCGAAGGGGAAGGTCACACGAGAAGCAACAATCACACCAGTCACACTGGTTCGCCAGAGAAAGTGAGTAACTACAACGTTGTAATTTCCAGTCGCCACGCCGGTGACTTCACGAAATGTCAAGTTTTCTCGCCCAGTCGGCGCGAAAACACGGCCGAGTCGGCGCAAACACACGGCCGAGTCGGCGCAACACCGGCCGAGTCGCGCAAACACACGGCCGAGTCGGCGCAAACACCCGGCCGAGTCGGCGCAAACACACGGCCGAGTCGGCGCAAACAACGGCCGAGGGCGACATCAGTAGCGGACGCGCCGGCGGCGGTCCGGGAATGTTTCGCGGGCGCGATGGAACGCACTCAACAGCCGCTCCGCTGCGTCCTGACCCACACCAAAGACATTGGTGTGGTCGAACACCTCCATCTCGTACCCGTGGCGCTGCGTGAGCAGCCCGATCCGCTCAAGGTCGTGAGACGCGTCGGAGGTTGCGGTGTGCCACTTTCGACCGTTGTAGTCGACACCCATGAGGAGGTCCTCCAGCCCGAGGTCGATCCGGAAGACCTCGACACCGTCCACCACGATCGGGATCTGGGTGGTCGGCCAGGGCAAGCCGGCGGTGTGCCAGCGTCGTCGAGTGGCCGACTCTCCGAACGACTCCGAGCCCGGGTCGACCATCGGTGCCAGCTCGCGAAGCTGCACCACACCACGCTGCGACTTGAACTTCTCGAGACCCTCGATCAGCTCGGCGACCTGAAAGCCCTTGAGCCGAGCGAGCGAGTCCATGCCCGCCAGTGCCACGTCCGGCCTCTGGAGGCGTCCCAGGTCGAATGCGGTTCTGAGCTGTGTCGTGGCGAGGACGCCGTGAATCTCGACCAGCTCATCCGGGACCACCCTGCGTTCGCCGCTCAGACACAGCTCGTTGCGGAGCCGACCCTCATCACTACCTCGAAAGAACGTCACGCGCGGCACCAGCACGTCCTCGTTCGGTGCGAGGGTCATGTCGGCTCCGTGCAGCCAACCCGCGCAGCGGTCGGTGACGAAGCACCCCGGCGGCATGACGAGCGAGACCGCGGTTGCCCGGAGCCGTATGTCGTCGGCCACGGCGCTCGAGACATAGACCGAGCGAAGCAGCCTTCGCAGGACGCGCGCACGCAACAGGGTCGGGAGCTGGCGCCGGACGCCGGCAGCTCTCGCCTGATTGAGAGTGAAGGGTTCGTCGGCGGGCAGCGGCCAGCCCTGTGGGAGTCGGTGTTCGGGCAACATGGACTCGTCATGCCCGCCATCCGGCGTACCCTCACCAGCTTTCGGCCGCCTGTGGACAACCAGATGAACGCGCCGACTCGGCGGGGTGTTGGCGCCGACTCGGCGGTGCGTTAGCGCCGACTCGGCGGGGCGTTAGCGCCGACTCGGCGGGGCGTTAGCGCCGACTCGGCGGTGCGTTAGCGCCGACTCGGCGGTGCGTTAGCGCCGACTCGGCGGTGCGTTAGCGCCGACTCGGCTCAGATGTCGGCGCCGAGCCCGTCGTCGGACGTGCTGCGGCCCTTCACCTCGTCGTCGTCATCGTCGTCGTACTCCAGGAACGTGATGCCCTCATCGACGTCGCCGTCGAAGACGAGCCTGCCCTTCTCCAGGACCAGCAGGCGACTGCAGAGGTTGCGCACCGAACCGGGCGCGTGCGAGACGTAGAACATCGTCACGCCGGACTTCACGATCTCGTCCATGCGCTTCTTGCACTTGCGCTTGAAGGGCCGGTCCCCCACCGCCAGCGCCTCGTCGGCGATGAAGATGTCGGCGTCGACGTTGATGGCCACGGCAAACCCCAGCCGGGCCTTCATGCCCGAGGAGTAGTAGGCCACCTCGGTGTCGAGGAACTTGCCGAGGTCGGCGAAGTCGACGATCTCGTCGAACTTGCGCAGGGTCTCGTTGCGGGACATGCCCAGGATCGCGGCATTGAGGAAGAGGTTGTCGCGCCCGGTCAGCTGCGGGTCGAAGCCGGCGCCGGTCGCGATCAGGCCGGCGATCCGTCCGCGCGTGCGCACGGAGCCGGCGTCGGGACGCATCACGCCGCTGACCAGCTTGAGCAGGGTGGACTTGCCGGAGCCGTTGAGCCCCATCAGCCCGATCGCCTCGCCCTCGTGCACGGAGAAGCTGACGTCGTCGACGGCGTTGAACACGTCATGGGTCTTGCGTCCGCGCGCCTTGGCGAGCGCGAGCTGCTTGAGGGAGCGGTGGTAGGACAGCGTGAACGACTTGGTGGCGTTCTCGACCTGGATCATCGTCGTCATCAGAGACGCTCCGGCACTCGCGCCTCGAGGCGCGAGAAGAGCCGCTGCGCGAGCACGACGCACACCAGCGCGATCAGGGTCATGATCAGTCCGCGTGTGTAGAGGTGCGACGGCAGGTGGATGGCCTGGGTGTACGCCGGATCGCTGGTGCTCCCGGTCCAGAAGCCGCGCTGGATCAACAGCACGGCCTCGGCCATCGGGTTGTAGAGGTAGTAGGACGCAATGGGCTCACCGAACCGGTCCTGCACCAGCGTGAAGGGATACATCATCGGCACGCTGAAGTTCACGAACTGGGTGAGCGTCTGCGCGATCTTGCCGAAGTCGCGCATGAAGACGTTGGCCACGCTGAAGACCAGGCCGAGCGACAGCCCGAGCAGTGCGGTCAGCGTGAAGCCGAGCAGCGCGGCAGCCATGCCGTCCACGTCGGGGACCCAGCCGAGCAGCACGCACACGAAGACCAGGATCACCAGCATCGGGATGGTGTGCCAGCGCGGCCACCAGCATCCGCGCCACCGGGAACATCTCCCGCGGCACGGCCAGCTTGGTGATCAGTGAGCGGTTCTGCACCAGCGACTGGGTGCCACCGTTGAAGGTCTCGGTGAAGAAGTGCACCACCACCATGCCCGCGAACAGGTGCACGGCGAAGTTCTCCATGCTGCCGCCGCGACCGACCATCACCTGGAACAGGAAATAGAACATGCAGAAGCGGATCGCGGGCTGGAGATAGCTCCACACCCACCCCAGCACGGTGCCCTGGTAGCGCGACTGGATGGTGTTGCGCACCAGCATCTTCAGCAGGTAGCGACGGCGTACGACCTCCGCCAGCCCGGTCGCCGCGGGCGGCTGCAGGGGCAGCGCCTCGAGCTCCTCCGGCGTGCTGCGTCGCCGGACCGGCGTCGGAGCAGGAGCAGGAGTGGGGGTGGGGGTGCTGGTCATGCCGTGGTGCTCTCGACGGGTTCAGGCTCACTCGAGGGCGCCTCGGTCGGCCGTGGTCGGTCCAGGGCTCGAAGGTCTTGTCCCACGCCTCCGGCGAGGTGATGTCGCCGAGCGCGGCGCGGTATTCGGCGGCCAGCCGCGGCCACTCTCGCTGGAACCTCGAGTGGATCTCGAGCGTGCGCTTCATCAGGTCGCGGAACCTCTCCGGGTCGCGCTCGTAGAGCGCGGCGGAGTTGCCGTCGGGCATGGAGACGATGGCCGAGTCGTAGCGCGCGATGCGGTACCACTTCGCGTCCATGGCCGGGATCTCCGCCTCGGGGTTGCTCTTCGCGGTCGGCCGCACCGCCTTGAGCTGGCGCAGCGGCATCGTGGCCGCACGGATCAGCATCGCCGAGCGGCTCGGCACGCCGGAGTCGTCCTTGCCCTTGCGCGGCGGCTTGTGGCGGCGTACGGCGGGGAAGGTGTCCGGATCGGTCTGCAGCTGCGCGTCGGTGAACTGCTTGCGGAACGCGTTGACCTCGGCCAGCTTGCCGGGCAGCAGCTCGTGCAGGCCGTAGGGACCGTTGAGCACGTCCTCCATGGCCATCAGCCGGAGCTCGACGGTGGAGTACTGCATGGAGACCAGGTGGGCGACCTGGTGGTTGAGGCTCTCGCGCACCATCCGGCCGCCGCGTTCGTAGGCCGAGTGGAGCAACGCCGCCACGAAGCGGTTGCGCTGGTGGAAGTAGGCCTGCCAGTCGAGCGCGTCGTTCTTGTCGGTCCACGGGATGTGCCAGACGGCGGCACCCGGCAGGGAGACGGTCGGGTAGCCGGCGGCCTTGGCGCGCAGCCCGAACTCCGAGTCGTCCCACTTGAGGAACAACGGCAGGCTGAGCCCGATCTCGTCGAGCACCTGGCGCGGGATCAGGCACATGAACCAGCCGTTGAAGTCCACGTCGACGCGCTTGTGCAGCCAGCGGGTCGAGCGCAGGTTGCGGGCGCCGAAGTCCCAGTCCTGGAAGACGCCCGGGGCCGAGAGCCACCAGAAGCGCCAGGGGTTGATGACCTCGCCGAAGCTGTGCAGGCGCGTGCGGGCGTAGATGGAGAACATGTGACCGCCCACGATGGTGGGGCGGCGCGCCAGGTCACCGAACGTGACCGAGCGGATGATGCCCTCGGGCTCGCAGATGACGTCGTCGTCCATCATCATCGCGTAGGTCGCGGTGCCCTTGCGGACCGACTCGAGCTGGCCGCGGGCGTAGCCGCCGGACCCGCCCAGGTTGCCCTGCACGATCACGCGCAGCGTGTCGCCGAGCGCCTCGGCGGCCGCGGGGTAGAACTCGGAGTCCTGCATCAGCTGCGTGCCCTGTTCCATCACCATGACCTCGTCGAGGTAGGGACGGAGCTCGGGCGTGCTGCCGAGCTGGCCGATCAGCTTGGCCACGAAGTCGGGCCGGTTCATGGTGGTGATGCAGAGGTCGACGGTGCCGTGTTCGACCCGGTCCTCGGGCACCTCGGAGGTCCACTCGGCCGAGCGGACGACGACGTCCTGCTCGCCGGCGACGACGTCGTACCAGTACCAGCCGCCGTCCACGAACGGCTTCAGCGTGAGCGCGAAGACGAAGGTCGACGTCGGCTCGGACCCCGTCGTCACGGTCTCGACCCGCTGCGAGCGGCCGTTGGCCATCGAGCGGTAGACGGTCACGGTGGCGCCGGCGCCCTCGACCTTCAGCGTCAGGGTGACGTCGGTGACGACGTGTAGCGGCGCCAGTAGGACGCCGGGAAGGCGTTGAAGTAGGACCCGAAGGAGATCCGCTGCTCGGCCGGCAGGAGCAGGGCCTCACGGTCGAGGATCTGGTCGGGGTGGAGCTCACGCCGGTCGAGGTCGACTGGCGCATCTGCGGCGCTGTTGATGTTCTGGGCCGCCCGGCTCGAGCCGACCTCGTACTTGTCCGCGTCGAGGACCTAGGCCTCCGGGTCGACGTACAACCGGAAGACGTCGGTGTCGCCGTCGATCGGCAGGACCTGGCGCTGCAGCAGTCGGGTGCTGGTCGTCGTGGTGGTCATTCGTCCACTCCTCCGCTCGTCAGCGGCGCTCCGTCGGAGAAGTGCGGCTTGAGCTTGTTGTCGAACATCGACAGCGCGGACCCGATGGCCATGTGCATGTCGAGGTACTTGTAGGTGCCGAGACGACCTCCGAAGAGCACCATCGGCTCCTTCTTGGCCAGGTCGCGATACTTCAGCAGCTTGGCCCGGTCGTCGGCGGTGTTGATCGGGTAGTAGGGCTCGTCGTCGTCCTCGGCGAACCGGCTGTACTCGTGCACCACGATCGACTTGCCGGGCAGGTAGGTGCGCTCCGGGTGCAGGTGCTTGAACTCGAGCACGCGCGTCCACGCGACGTCCTCGTCGTTGGCGTTGACCACGCCGGTGCCCTGGTAGTCGTCGACGTCGACGGTCTCCTGCTGGAGGTCGACCGTGCGCCAGGACAGGCGGCCCTCGCAGTTGTCGAAGTACTCGTCGACCGGGCCGGTGTAGACGACCGGCACCTTGCCCTTGAACTCCTCTTGTACGTCGAACCAGTCGGTGTCGACCCGCACCTCGATGTTGGGGTGGTCGGCCATCCGGGTCAGCCAGGCGGTGTAGCCGTCGACCGGCAGGCCCTCGTAGGTGTCGTTGAAGTAGCGGTTGTCGAAGGTGTAGCGGACCGGCAGGCGCGTGATGATCTCGGCGGCCAGCTCGGTCGGGTCGGTCTGCCACTGCTTGGCGGTGTAGCCCTTGATGAACGCCTCGTAGAGCGGGCGCCCGATCAGGCTGATCGCCTTCTCCTCGAGGTTGGTGGCGTCCTCGGTCGCGATCTCGCTGGACTGCTCCTTGATCAGCGCGCGCGCCTCGTCGGGCGTGTGCGCCTTGCCGAAGAACTGGTTGATCAGGCCGAGGTTCATCGGCAGCGAGTAGACCTGCCCCTTGTACTTGCCGAAGACCCGGTGCTGGTAGCTCGTGAAGTCGGTGAACGTCCGGACGTAGTCCCAGACCCGCTTGTTGGACGTGTGGAACAGGTGGGTGCCGTACTTGTGCACCTCGATCCCGGTCTCCTCGTCGATCTCGCTGTAGGCGTTGCCGCCGAGGTGGTAGCGCCGCTCCAGCACGAGGACGTTGAGGCCGAGTTCGGTGGCGCATCGTTCGGCGATGGTGAGGCCGAAGAAGCCGGATCCGACGACGACGAGGTCGGGGTTCGACAAGGGGATGACTCCTGAAGATTGACAGTGCCGTACGAGAGGCCACCCGAGTCTAGCGAGGGGGTGCGGCAGATCCGGAAAGGCTGCGCATCCCCCGCGCCGACCGGATGGCGCGGATCACGTTCCCGGCCTCACCGCGCCCGCCGCGCAGCGGGCTGAGCAGCACGACGACCAGGGCGATCAGCCACGGCTTGAGGCGCACGAGCGCGTTGTCGCCGTAGCGGAAGTGCACGACGAACAGGTTGCGGAACATGTAGAAGCCCTTCCAACCGGCCATGTCGTGCTGCTGGTTGAAGTCGAGCTGGCGGACGAGATGGGCGTCGCGGACGGCCCAGATGCGGAAGCCGGCCCTGCGCGCGCGGATGGCGAAGTCGACGTCGTCGTAGAAGATGAAGAACTCGGGGTCGGGGAAGCCGATCCTGGCGACCACGTCCCGGCGCACCATGAAGCCCTCGAAGGCGACGTTCTCGATCTCGACCAGCTCGGGCAGGTCGGCCCTGGTGGCGTACGTCGAGTCGACGCTCGCAGTCTTGGGCCGGATCGCCAGCGGGTTGGACATGTCGAAGCGGATCGCGGCCTTCTCGACCAGGTTGCCGTCGAGGTCGTCGCGCACGGCCATCAGGCACGCCTCGTCGGTCGCCATCAGCACCGCGAGACAGTCGGGCTCGGGCACCACGTCGTCATCCATCAGCCAGATGCGGTCCCAGCCGGCGTCGTACGCCGCACGCATCCCGACATGGAAGCCGCCGGCGCCGCCGAGGTTGCTCCCGGTGGTGGTGACGTGGAGGGGCAGGTCGGTTCGCGCGTCGAGCACCGCACGCGTGTGGTCGGTGCTGGCGTTGTCGATCACGATCACCGCGTCCGGACGGTGCGTCTGGGCGGCGAGGCCGTCGAGCATGCCTCCCAGGAGGTCGGCACGGTTGAAGGTGACGATGACGACAGCCACGCTTTCGGTCATGTGAGGAACCTCTCGTGGCCGTCGTACTCCCCCGCGAGCCCGTCCCACATGGCGCGGGCGCTGAGCTTGAGGCGGGTCAGGCTGGGTCGGGTGAACGTGTAGAACCAGATGGTCTTCACGACGAACGCCATCGCGTGCACGGGGCCGCGGTAGTCGCGGAGGTTGACGAGGTTGTTGCGCGCCATGCAGTAGTGCTTGAGGTCGCTCGGGCTGTGGTTGTACGTCGTCCGCCCGAAGACCATCGGCGTGCCGAGCTCACCCACGCTCGGGTGCCTCACCACCGCATCGGTCACGGTCGCCACGCGGGCTCCTGCCTCACGGGCCCGCCAGAGGTACTCGACGTCGTCGCCCCAGATGAAGAACTCCTCGCGCGGCAGCCCGATCCGGTCCACCAGCTCGCGGGTCACGAGCACCCCGTTGAAGGGGATGACGATGTCGGCCAGCACCCCGTCGCGGGCCTTGGCCCTGACCTGGGCCACGGTCCGCAAGGCAGTCGCGCTGCCGGGCGGCCGGACGGGGAAGACGAGGTCGTCGCCGTCGGCCTCGTCGACGACGAGCGGCCCCCAGAAGTCGTAGTCGTGCTCGAGCAGCAACGTCAGGCAGTCGCGCTCGGGCAGCCCGTCGTCGTCCATCAGCCACACCAGGTCGGCGTCGCGGTCAACGGCCCAGCCGAGGCCGTCGTGGAATCCGCCCGCACCACCCCGGTTGCGATCGAGGGTGCGCGCGAGCACGGGGACCTCCCCGGTCGTCGGCGTGGTGGCCAGCCAGGCACCGGTGCCGTCGGTCGACGCGTTGTCGATCACCAGCACCTCGTGGAGTCCTTCGACCTCGCCGAGGCGCGCGACCAGTCGCTGGACGAGCGGCAGTCGGTTGAACGTGACGACGACCGCGACGACGCGTCGATCAGGACCGTGAGCCACGCCGTACACCCTAGGGGCTGGCGAGTCAGCAGACCGATCCGAGGTCTTCGGCCTCGTTCGCGGCGTACCCGTCCTTGAGCGTGCCGAACGAGCCACCCGTCACGGACGGCGGCTGGACCGGCGTCGTGGCGGTGTCACCACCGTCACCGGCGGGGGCGGTCGAGTCGGTCGTGGGCGCGGGAGCGGGCTTCTGGCCCTCGGCGCGGTCGATCGCGTCGGCCACCATCGCGTGGACGACGTCGATGTCCGGGTGGGCGGTGACGACCTTCGGCGGCACGAGGCTGACGGTGCCGATCTTCTGCGACTTGGCCTTGATCGCGAGGTCGAGGAACGTGTCGACCTCGCTCTTCGGCACGCTGGTCGAGATCATCTCCGAGGAGGCGGCGGCGATCTTGGAGAAGTTGCGCAGCGCGTCCTGGGGGCTGATCTGCTGGAGCATCGCGTTCATGACGCACTTCTGGCGTGCCATGCGCGAGTAGTCGTCGGAGCCGTCGCGGGCGCGGGCGAACCACAGCGTGTCCATGCCGTCCAGCTTGCGCGTGCCGGGCTCGATGAAGCGGTAGAAGTCGTCGGACGGCAGCCCGACGGGGATGCGGTCGCGGACGGTCAGGGTCACGCCGCCGACGGCGTCGACGAGGTTGCGGAAGCCGGCGAGGTTGACCATCGACCAGTAGTTGATCTCGAGGCCGGTGATGCCCTCGACGGCCATCACCGTGGCGTCGACGCCCGGCGTCCTGGACCCGTCGAACAGCTCGGTGTGGTCACCCGCCCAGGTGCTCACGCCGTTGAGGTAGCACTCGTCGCAGTCGAAGCCCCGCGGGAACTCCTTGTCCATCACGGAGCCCTCGGCGAAGGGGAAGTCGGCCATGTTGCGCGGCAGCCCGATCAGGACCGTCTTGCCCGTGCGGGCGTCGATGCTCGCGACCGTCAGCGAGTCGGGACGCAGACCCCAGCGGCCCGCACCGGCGTCGCCACCGAGCAGGAGCATGTTGAACCGGCCGTCGTGGGCTCCCACGACCTCCCCGTCGCCGAACATCGTGAGCATGAACTGACGTTGTACGCCGACCATGTGCGCGCCGAAGAGCAGCGCGGCGACCACGGAGAAGCACAGCACCCCGTTCATGCCGACGACGGCGAGCCGCTGCCGTTGCTGCAGGCCGAGCGGCTGCCCGATCCGCCAGGCGTCCATGAACAGCAGGGCCCAGCCGATGGCGAGCGCCATCAGCACCAGGCGGACGAGGCCGAGGACCAGGGTGTTGGAGATCGCCCAGAAGGCGAAGCCGTGCGAGAAGTAGGAGACGACGACCGACAGCAGGACCGTCACGGCCAGCGCGAGCCAGATGCGCATCGCGATGCGGCCCACCCGACGGTTGCCCGCCACGAGCTGGGCCGAGCCGGGGATCAGCACGGTCATGACCATCAGCGCCAGGGCGCGTAGATGAAGAGTGCCCACTGGCGCGACCGTCATGCAGCTGGCGCGCCGCTTGCAGAGTGAACAGCGCTATGAACCATACGACGAAAATCTGGCGTGCCGCGGCGGCCATCGTGCTCAGCCTCGGCATTCACACCGCGTTTGCAGACGATGGCATGCAGTCCATCGACTCGATTCGCAAAGCGGCACAAGTATTCGTGCAGACGCGAGTTCCGGGGCAGCCGAATACCGTGCAGGTGTCCGTCGGCAACCTCGATCCGCGCTTGCGCCTGGCGCCGTGCAGCGAGCCTTTGCAGGCCTCGCTCCCCGCCGGCGTCGTGTTCAAGGAGCGGGTCACCGTTGCCGTCACCTGTCCGGGTGAGAAGCGCTGGACGGTGTATGTGCCCGTGTCAATTGCGACGAATGTCTCAACTTTGATACTTCGTCACGCGGCCGCGCGAGGCGCGCGCTGACGGCCGAAGACGTAGAGATGCAGGTCCGGAAGGTTCCGGGCACCAGCGCCAGTTATCTGGCGGACGTCGCTGAGCTCAAAGGCCGCACGCTGCGTCGCACCCTCGGCGCCGGCTCGCGTGCTCACGGTAGATGCCATGCAGGACGATGCGGCGATCAAGCGCGGGCAGCAGGTGACGTTACTGGCCGCCGTGGGCGGAATAGAGGTTCGTGCGACAGGGCGTGCTTTTAGCGACGCGCGGCCGCCGGGCGCGTGCGTGTGCAGAACCTGCTCGCAGATGGTCGTGGAGGGCGTCGTCGAAAGCGGAAGTGTGATCCGCGTCACACCCTAAAGTTCTGTCGCGAAGCGGTCGATAACCCAAGCACAGGATCGAGGAGAGTTGGCAGTGTCCAACAAGATCAACGGTGTAGACAACAACCGCACGGCGCCAGTGGGGCCGGGGCGTGCCGTCGAGCGTGTGCGGGATGCGACTGCCGAAGGCAAGGAAGCTGCCGCCCGTGATCTGACCGGGCGTCGAGATAACGGGCACGGCCCGGCAGCTGGCGGCGCTGGAGCAGACTCTGAACAGCCAGCCGGCGATGGATGAGGCGCGCGTCGCGCATGTTCGCGCCGCGATCGAGCAGGGCCGCTACACCATCTCTCCAGACCGCATCGCCGATCGGCTCATTCAGCTCGAGCGGGCGCTGGGTCATCTGGAAGTCTGAGCGTGGATCCGGCGCCTGCCGCGAAACTCTCGCGACTCTCATTTCGCAGGAGAATGGTGCTCTCGAGGAGCTTGCGAAGCTGCTCGGGCGTGAGCACGCGTTTCTCGTTGCCAACGACGTTGAAGGGCTCGAAGCGGCCATGGCGGAGCGCCAGGGTTGTGTCGGGGTCATCGTGCGTACCGAAGAAGAACGACGATCGCTTTGCCGCATGCACGGATTTGCTGACGAATCTGCCCGGGCTCGAGAAATTGCTGGCCTGGTGCGATTCGCCTGGCTCGCTGAAGCCCTTCTGGGCGGAGTGTGCCAAGCGCGGCGCTCGTTGCCGTGAGCTCAATGATCGCAATGGAGCGCTGGTCAATGCGCGGTTGAAGCGCGTTGAGACGATGCTCGGTGCGCTGACGGGGAAGCCCTCCGAGGGCAATACCTATGGGCGAGCAGGGGCGTACTCTGCACCGACTGCCGGACGTGTGCTGACTACGCAGGCCTGAGGAAGAATCTTCGGCGCGCCAATGGTCAGCGCGTACGTTGGCACATTCAATCTCGTTGAATCGATTCTCCAGCGGCTGCAAAATTGGCGCGCAAAGACAACGTTTCGGCGCCTTCCCGGCGCAGCGAGCAGCTAGGTACTATGACACTCCGTCCCCGGGATCCTCGCTGGGAGTCTTAAAACGCATGGAGCCTTACCCACGTCGAGCGCTCGCATCATGTCAGTTCGATGGCACGGACAGACATTTGTAAACGCGGTGTCCTCGTCGATACCGGGGCACGGATTGCCTGGCGCCTTGCACGTCATTGATGAAGGCTCGGAATACAATTTGCGCGACACCTATGAGCGATGCGAACGGCCGCTCATGGAGTACGCCGTTCGGTTGGGGCCGTACTTCTATTTCATGAGATGCCAAGTGCCAGTGATCGAGATCAACTTCGGCCCCGACTACTGGAGGCCATCCTCGGGAGTCGTGGCAAATCAAAGTGCGGGGATCGTGGTCGACCGCCAGGACGCAGAGCTTTGATCCCTGGCACGGTGGCCGCTTTCAGGGATCTGAGGCTCAGCCGAGCGCTTCCCGCAGCGCCGAAATCTCCCCCTCCGACTCCTTCTTCATAGCCTCGCAGGCCTCCGCATCCAGCTGCAGCCGGGCCACCGCCTGCACGCTCTGCAGACGCACGCCCAGCAGCACCGGATCTCCTTCGTGATTCACGATGAGGTTCGCGGCCACCAGCACGTCCGTCAGATTCACCGGCCCGCGCGCATCGCGCGCCAGGTCTTCCGAGTCGCGCACGGCATTGACGATCTCTTCCGAGACTTCCCAGTTCTCGAGCAGCGCCGAAGCGACGCTCGAATGCCAGTCCCGCTCGATCGCCTGGTAGCTCGCGAGGTTGGCGAACAGGGCAGGGTACTGCACCGCGCGCGTCATGATGTAGAGCCGCCCGATGCCGTGCAGCAGGCCCGGTCAGCAGAGCCGTATCCGGATTCACGCGCGACAGCTTGCGCGCCAGCACATAGCAAAGGCTCGCAATCGAGCACATTGCGCTGCCACAGCTCGTTCGAGCTGCTGCTGCGATCGGCTTCAGCGACTTCCGCCGCTGCGCAGCTGGCGCACCGCAAACGCAATCGTCGTGGTGCGGACGACATTCAATCCCACGCGCGCCACCGCGGTGCGCAGCTCCGTCACCGGCTTCCCGACCGGATTGAACGCCACCGAGTTCGACGACCTGCAGCAGCTGCGTCGCGAGAATCGGCTCGGAGCCAATGACCTTGACCACGCGGTCCGTGCTCACGTCGTCGTCCGCCAGCACGTGCTGCACGCGGGCCGCGACTGTCCGGAAAGCCCGGCGAGCTCGACTTTGCCCTCGGACAGCTCGTTGGCCAGCGCCTGCACGAACGCAAAGGACTCATCGCGAGTCGATGGAAAGCGAAGTGCCCGTGGATTCCGCGACAGCGTTCATGCTCGAACGTGGCGCCGGAGCTGCTAGTGGCCCAGCGCCTGCCTGGATCGCCACGATCTCCTCGGCGGATTCGCCAAGCAGCTTGTCGTAGGCGGCGCGGTCGAGCTGCATGCGCGTGCACGCCGCGACGCCTTGCATGTTGAGCTCGATGGTGTCCGGGTGGTCGCGGTAGGTCGCGAGCAGGTGCCCACCGTCAGCACGTCCGTGAGATCCGTGGGGCCGGTGTGCGTGCGCTGCAGGTCCTCGAAATCGCTGACGGCCTGCACGATCTCTTCGGCCATGTCCCAGTTCTCGAGCAGCGCCTTGGCGATGCTCGAATGCCAGTCGCGCACGATGGCGTGATAGGCGGCTTCGTTCGCGAACAGCGCGCGGATGCTTGGCCGCGCGCGTGAGGATGTAGAGATGCCCGACGCCGTGCAGCAGCCCCGCGAGCATCGCGGTATCCGGGTTGATCTTGGTCGAGAGGCGCCGCGCCACGACGTAGCGACATGGTGGCGACCAGCGAGCTGCGCTTCCACAGCTCATCGAGCGGCTTCTCCAGCCCCTTGAGCGAGTCGACTTTCTTGAGCTGCGACATCGCGAAGGCGATGGCGGCGCTGCGCACCATGTTGAAGCCCATGCGCGCGATGGCCGTGCGCAGCTCCGTGATGGCCTTGCCGCTGAAGTTCAGCGCGGCGGAGTTCGCGATCTGCAGCACCCGCGCGGCGAGCGCAGGCTCGCTGCCGATGACGCGCACGATCTTGTCGGGCGTGACGTTGTCGTCCGCCAGGACCTTGCGAACCCGCATGGCGATGTCCGGGAAGCTCGGCAGCTCGACCTTGCCGCTGGACAGCTCGGCGGCCAGCGCCTGCACGAAGGCAAAGGCCTCCGGGTCGCTGCCCGGGGCCGGTGTGGGACTGGCCTGGCTCTTGCGTGCTCATTTCACTTCCTCGCACATGTCACGTCTTAGCGGCCGGAGGCCGCCAAAGTTGAGGCCGGTCAGCCCGCTCGCCGAAGAGGGCCTCTGGCGACGTCCATGGCCGCTGGCCATCGCCGACGATCCGCGGCGCGATCTCCTCGATCGGCAGGACGGTCTCCGTCGCGCCGATCGCCACCGCCTCGCCCGGCATGCCCCAGACGACGCTCGTATGCTCGTCCTGGGCCATGGTGGCGGCTCCGGCGTCGCGCATCTGCTTTGAGGCCCCGCGCGCCGTCCCGGCCCATGCCGGTCAGGAGCACGCCGATGGCGTTCTGCCCCGCGTTCTCGGCCACGGAGCGGAACAGCACATCCACCGAAGGCCTGTGGCGATTGACGGGCGCATCCTGCGTCAGACCTTGCAGACGTAGCGCGCGCCGTCGCGCGCCAGGCTGCAGATGATAGTCCCCGGGCGCGATGTAGACATGCCCCGCGAGCACCTGTTGGCCGTCCTGCGCTTCGCAAACTGTGAGCGGGCTCACATCGTTCATGCGCCGCGCGAACGAGGCGCTGAACGCCGGCGGGATGTGCTGCGTCACGAGCACGCCCGGGCAATCCGGCGGCAGGTGGCACAGCACCTCCTTGATGGCCTCGGTGCCGCCCGTCGAGGCGCCGATGGCGATGATGCGATCGGTGGTGCGCATGCGTGCGCGGCTGCGGCGACCTCGCCCGTGGCGGCGATGCTCGCCTCGCGCGTGCGCAGCGTCCGCATGCGCCGCGAATCGAGCGCGCGCACGTTGGCGCGCGCGGCGGTCTTGATCTTGGCGATCAGCTCATCGCCGTAGTCCTGGAGCGTCGCGGCGATGTCGATGCGCGGCTTCGGCAGGAAGTCGACCGCGCCCATGGCGAGCGCATCGAGCGTGATATCGGCGCCGCGCTCGGTGAGCGAGGAGACCATCACGACCGGCATCGGATGCAGGCGCATCAGGTTCGAGAGGAAGGTGAGGCCGTCCATGCGCGGCATCTCGACGTCGAGCGTCAGCACGTCGGGGTTGAGCTTCTTGATCTTCTCGCGCGCGATATGCGCATCGCCGGCCGTGCCGACGACTTCGATGCGCCGGATCGCGCGTTGAGCACGTCGCAGAGGATGCTGCGCACGAGCGCCGAGTCGTCGATCGACCAGCACGCGGATCGGCGCCGTGGCGTTCATGTGAAGATCTCGATGTCGCCGCCGTCCTGCTCGCGGCGCAGGCGGGCGAGGTACAGCTGCTCGCGGTCGGCGATGCTGCGATTCTCGATGGGGCGCAGGGTCTTCATGCGCGCGCGGCCCGTCGTCGGGAAGTACACGACCTTGCGGGGCCGGTCGCCGCCGAGGTCGTGCGCCGCGACGCCCAGGCCTTCGAGTGCCCAGATAGCTGGCGGATGAAAGCGATGTTGCGCGCGCCGATGTCGGTCATCGAAGCGAGGATGCGCCCGCCGCCGAAGAGCTTGATCTCGAGCCGCTCGCGCGCGGCGCCGAGCTTGAGCAGATCGTTGATCAGGCTTTCCATCGCGTACGAGCCGTAGCGCGTGGCCTGCCGATCGAGCGCGGTCGACCGCGGCTCTTCGCGAAACGAGCCATCCTCCGGCAGCATGAAATGGTTCATGCCGCCGACCTGCGCCAGCGGATCGCGGATGCAGGCCGAGACGCACGAGCCGAGCACGGTGGTGATGGCTTCGTCGTGCGCGCGTCACGTAGTACTCGCCGGGCAGGATCTTCACCGTCCAGCGCGCAGTGTCGGGCTCCCAGAAGCGCTGCAGCTGCTCGAAACCGGGCAGGGACTCGGGCTGCTCGGGCCGCATGGCCGCTTGTGATGGTGGTGCTCATCTCAGCATCCTGCGGTAGATCGTGCGGCCGACGAGCGAGTACGCATCCGAGGTGCGGAACAGAGTCTCCGAATGGCCGAGGAACAGCAGCTGCCCCGGCTGCTGCAGGCGCGAGATGCGCGCGAACAGGTCGCGCTGCGTGTCCTTGTCGAAATAGATCACCGTGTTGCGGCAGAAGATGACAGTCGAGCGGGCCCTTCATCGGAAAGGCGTGCATGAGGTTCAGCGACTTCACCGTGACGAGGCGCCTGCAGCTCCGGGCCGACCTCGAAGCGCGTGCCTTGCTCATCGACCGGCGTGAAGAAGCGCTCGCGCGGCGCATCGCCGATGTGCCTGCAGACGCTCGGCGGCGTAGATGCCGGCGCGCGCACGCGCGAGCACGTTCGAGTCGAGGTCGGTCGCGAGAATGCGGATGTCCCAGCGGTGCACGTCGGGCACGCTTCGAGCACCGTCATGGCGATGGAGTAGGGCTCCTCGCCCGTCGAGCAGCCGGCCGACCAGATGCGCAGCTTGCGGTGCGGCGGCGGCTTGGCCACCAGCGGCCCCAGCACTTGCGTGCGCAGATACTCGAAATGATGCGGCTCGCGGAAGAAGGCGGTGAGGTTCGTGGTGATGGCGTTGCAGAGCTGCACGAGCTCCGCGCCGCCGTCGGCCTTCAGCAGCTTGCGATACTCGCGAAAGCTCTTGAAGGTTGAGCGCGCGCAGGCGCCGCGCGAGCCGCGCGTACACCAGCTCGCGCTTCGCCTCGGTGAGATTGATGCCGGTGATCTGCTTCACCAGCGTGCGCAACGCCTGGAAGTCCTCCTCGCCGAAGTCGAACTCGCGCAGCTTGCTGGGTGATGCTCGGTGGTCTCGAGCGGCTTCCGTGCCGCTCATTTGAGGAACCTCGCGACGGTGGCGAGCAGCCGCTCGCTGTTGAAGGGCTTCATCATCCAGCCGGTGGCGCCGGCTTCGCGGCCTTCGAGCTTGCGCGCGGCGGCCGACTCGGTGGTGAGGAAGAGGAGAGGCTTGCTGCGGTAGCGCGCGCAGCGCCACGCAGCTCGCGCACCAGCGTCTATGCCATCCATCTGCGGCATGTTGACGTCGGTGATGACGAGGTCGACCGGCTTGCTGCGCTGGCGATCTGCAGCGCTTCGCGTCCGTTGCGCGGCCTGCACCACTTCGTAGCCCGCGCTGGTCAGCGTGGCGCTCACCATCTGGCGCATCGCGACCGAGTCGTCGACGGTGAGTATCCGTGGCACGTGCTGCTCCGCGCCCCGAGAGCTCAGAATTCCTGCCAGTCCGAATCGCTTTCCTGGCTTGCGGCGGCACGCTCGGCGCGGCACGGGCGCTGCGCTGGCCATCGTGACCGGCGGAGTCGCACGGCGGGCTGCCTTGGGCCTGGGCCGTGGCGGCAGAGCGCTGAGTCTGCGTGCACGTCCGCGCCGAGCGCGTCGGCGAGCAGCGCCGAGTCGTCCGTGTCCGTCAGTGCGAGCCGCCGAAGCTGCGCGCGCGCGACCGTCGGCAGCCATACGGCGCACACGATAGCGCGCCATCATCTCGTTCAGCTCGCGCGCCTGGTCGGCCATGGCCTGCGAAGCGGCGGTGGCCTGCTCGACCAGCGCGGCGTTCTGCTGCGTCAGCTCGTCCATCTGCATGACGGCGCGGTTGACCTGCTCGATGCCCGCGGACTGCTCGCGCGAGGCGGCGGCGATCTCGGCGACGATGTCGGAGACTTTCTTCACCGACGACGACGATCTGCTCGAGCGTCTGGCCGGACTGCGTGACGAGCAGTCGAGCCGTCCTGCACCTTGCGCACGCTGTCCTGGATGAGGTCCTTGATCTCCTTCGCGGCGGTGGCCGAGCGGCCCGCGAGGCTGCGCACTTCGCTCGCGACCACCGCGAAGCCGCGGCCCTGCTCGCCGGCGCGCGCGGCTTCGACCGCGGCGTTGAGCGCGAGGAGGTTGGTCTGGAAGGCGATCTCGTCGATGACGCCGATGATGTCGGCGATGCGGCGCGAGGCGTCGTTGATGTCGGCCATGGCGCGCACGGCCTTGGTGACCACCGCGCCGCCTTTCTCCGCCTGGTCGCGCGCGGCGATGGCGAGCTGGTTGGCCTGGCCGGCGTTGTCGGCGTTCTGCTTGACGGTGGAGGTCATCTCTTCCATCGAGGAGGCGGTCTCCTCGAGCGAGGAGGACTGCTCTTCGGTGCGCTGCGAGAGGTTGGCGTTGCCCGGCGGAGATCTCCTCGGCGCCGCGGTGCACTTCGGCGGACGCCTGCTTCACGCGGCGCACGATCTCCGACATGTTGTCGGCGAGCTGGTTGACGCCGCGGCTCATCGCCTCGAAGAAGCCGCTCTTGTCCTCGAGGCGATGCGCCGCTCGAGGTCGCCGGACGAGCACCGCGGAGAGCATGCTCTGCATCTCGCCCTCGACCGCCACTTCCGGCGTGCGATCCGTCCATTCGAACACCGTGCCGACGCGGCCGCCGGTCGCCGTCATCACCGGGTTGGCGACGAGGCGGAACGTGCGCTTGCCGAGCGAGACCTGCGTCGTATGCGTGCCGTGCAGGTTCGCGAGTACGCGGCGGTCCTGCGCCGGGTTCTTCGAGAGCACGTCGACGCTCGCGCCGCGTAGCGCTCGCCGCGTTGAACGCCGGCAGGTCCTTGCGGATGTCGGCCTCGGCGTCGCGCAGCATCTGATCGAACGCCGGGTTGGTGTAGATGACATCGAAGTTCTCGTCCGCCACCATCACGTTCGAGGAGACGTTGTCGAGCGCGACGCGCACGCGCGCGTTCTCTGCGGCCTGCGCCCGCTCGGTCTCGATCTGCATGCGCAGCTTGCCCTGCATCTCGTCGAGCGCGCGCAGCACGTGGCGACTTCGTCGTTGCCGCGCGGCGTGATCTCGTTGTCGTAGTGGCCGCCCGCGATCGAGCCGAACACCGGCACGACCTTCTGCATCGGGCCGCGTGACGGCGACGCGTGATGAGCCAGCTCAGGGCGAGCGCCAGGAGCACGATGCTGATGACGATCGCCGCCGTGAGGTTGCGGCTGTGCACCTGCTGCGCGGTGCGCTGCTCGATCGTCGCGAACATCACTTCGTAGCCGGCGCTCGGACAGCGCGGTGAAGGAGTCGAGCGCGGGCGTGGCGGCGTCGTACACGTTTGCGCCGGTCACCGTGACCGTTTCGGCCTTGCAGCAGCATCTGATCGACGAATGCGGAGTAGGTGGTGAACGCGTCGCGGGCCTTCTCGAAGTGCGGCGACGACGCGCGCGCGCACCTGCGGCACGTTGGCCGCTGCCCAGGTCGAGCTGCCGGTCGATCTGGCTCAGCATCGAGCGCGACATCGTTGCGGCTGAGCGCGATCATGGTGCGGTCGCCTTCGCCGAGATAGCCGCGCAGCACGCCGGCGGTGGCGCGGTCGCGCACGATTCCGGCCTGATTCAGTGCCGCGGGCATGCGCTCGCGTCGACAGCTCGACCAGCGCGCCGACGACGGCATCGGGATCGCGCGACATGCCGGAGCGCAGCGCAATGGCGCTCGCTGAATTCGAGCAGCCGGCCGATCAAGATCATCGTGCTGGGTCGCGCTGTCATCCGGCGGCAGCGTCAGCACGCGCGACTTGAGCGAGTTCCAGTCGGACTTGATGGCCTGCCAGTCGGCTTGCGCGCCGAGGTCATCGGCCGATGTCGGCATCCACGGCATCGACCTCGGTCGACCGCCTGCTGCGCGGCTTCCTCGATCTGCGAGCACCGCATCGTGCCGGCTCTTCTCGCCGTTCAGATACATGTTGGCGAGCGCGCGGTGGCGGATCACCTCGATCATGAATTTGTCGACGGCGCGCGTGTAGCGCGCGCCTTCGAGCTCGAGCCGGCCCTCGACCACCTCGGAATTGATGCTTTCGAGGTAGAAGGCCGCGAGCAGCGCCGAGGGAATCAGCAGCGCCGCCACCAGCAGCGCGAGCTTCTGC
>CAVUNB010000027.1:0-38005 GCA_963742685.1 uncultured Actinomycetota bacterium
GGTGACCACCACGTTGGCCAGCAGCGGCTCGGAGGACCGGGCGAGCTCGCTCGCCGCGATGGTGCGTCCACGCAGGTCGGGGACGAGGGTGTCGCGGCCCTCCCGGAAGGTGACCACCCCGATGGCACCGGGCACCACCAGCAGGCCCACGAGCGCCGCGACCGTCAGGGAGCGCTCGATCGGGCGCGTCGCCATCCGGTCCCACAAGGCGTGCAGCACCAGCGCCAGGGCTGGCAGTGTCATCAGCGCTCCGAAGTAGGAGTAGCGATAGGCCGAGGTCGACTCAGCTCCCAGGCCACCGCGCGAGTGCGCCAGGAGCAGGTAGGTCGCCACGACGGAGACCGCACCCGACAGCGCCAGGGTGCGTCGGTCCGAGTCGAGCTGGAGGGCGACGGCCGCGGCCAGCAGGGCGATCACGAGCACCGGGCCCGCCCCCTCGAAGCCGGACATGTTGTCCCAGGTGACCGACAGGCCCCTCCAGGCCAGGGGCACCACGTCGGCCAGTGTGCTCGGCGGGATCCCGGTGACGGCGTCACGACCCCAGACGGCGTACCAGGCGGCGTACACGATCATCGGCGGCACCGTGAACAGCAGGGCCCGACGCAGACCCTCGCGCAGCAGGGTCAGCGCACCGAGCCACATCAGCATCGGGATGGCCATGCCGGACGACATCAGCGACAACACCGAGAGGAGCCAGATGACACCCAGGGTCCGGCGGCCCGATCCACCGGTCGCCACGAGCAGCGCGGCGAGCCCGAGGGCAGCGGAGGTGAGCATGCCGACCTGGAACGACCAGAGGAGGTTCTCGGCGCCGGCGCCCAGGAACACCAGGACGCTGGTCACGCCGACCGCGACCCAGGGGTGGGTGCCGTAGCGCCGGAGCAGCACGAAGAACAGCACGCAGGTCAGGGCGTGGGCCGCGATCGGGAGCAGTGCGAAGAGCAGGTAGTGCTGCATCCCGAAGACGGAGGAGAGCGTGCGGTAGACCAGCACCGGGAGGGCGCTCCAGTGCTCGTTGTGCGGCCGCATCAGGTCCTCGAGCGGACGCTCGCCGAGATCACGCGTCAGCAGGAACGCCCAGTCGTCACCGAAGAACCACAGGTGGCGCACCTGCGTGAGCAGGAACACCGACCCGACCAGCACGATCAGGAGCGTCGCGACGAGCGGCAACCGCCGCCGAAGCAGCTGCATGTGGCGGCCGACGACCTTAGAGACGACCGTCGGCGACGGCCTGCGCCACCCACGGGATGACCTCGTCGAGCATGTCGTCGAGCGAGGTGGTGCACTCGAAGCCGAGCACGTCCTTGGCCTTCTGGACGTCCGGCACGCGCTTCTGCACGTCGTACTCGTAGGCCTCGTCGCTGACCAGGGTCAGGGGCGCGTCGCCCTTGATCTTGCGCCAGATCACGTCCGCCAGGACGCGCACGGTGGTCGACTCCGGAGTCGAGATGTTGAAGTCCTCGTTGAAGGCGGCGTCCTGGCTCATGCACTCCACGATGCCCTTGGCGAGGTCGCCGCCGTAGGTGTAGTGGCGGACCTGGTTGCCCTCGCCGAGGATGTGCAGCGGGTCCTGGCCCTTGACGATCTTCTGCACGATGTCGGGCACGACGTGGCTCATGGCCAGCTTGACGTTGCCGGAGGCGACCTCGACGTCGCCGAGGGCGCGGCCCTCGCCGATGCCGACGCAGTTGAACGGGCGGACGATCGTGTACGGCAGCTTGTACTGGTCCCAGGCGGCCTTGGCGAAGTACTCCACGGCCAGCTTCTGGAAGCCGTAGGACGACAGCGGCGGCGGGATCTTGCGCTCGTCGCCCTCCTTGGAGGGCCAGTGCTCGGTGGACTCGAAGACCATCGAGCTGGAGAGGTAGGTGACCTTCTTCAGCTTGCCGTGCTGGAACGCCTCGATCGCGGCGTCGCACTGCGAGGCCATGATCCGCTCGTTCTGTGCGAGCAGGTCGTAGGCGTAGGCGTGGAAGTAGGAGATGCCGCCGATCAGGGCAGCGCCGGCGATGAAGTGGTCGCAGTCGGCGAGCAGCTTCTTCATCACGTCGACGTTGCGGCAGTCGTCCTCGTAGAAATGGTAGTCGGGGTGGCTGTCGTAGGACTTCTCGACCTTGCCGTACTTGGAGTAGTTGTCGATGCCGACCACGGTGTATCCGCGGCCGAGGAGCTCCTCGACGACGTAGCCGCCGATGAAGCCGGCCGAACCCGAGACGAGGACCTTCTGGTCGTTGCTCACGATGACTTTCCGTTCTTTGTGGTGACGCGTTGATTGAGGGCGGCGATGCGCGCGGCCTGCTCGGAGACCTGCTGGGGAGTGAGGGCCGGTCCGAAGGCGAAGCGATACCAGCGGAGGTACTTCGGGATCCACGCCTTCATGTCGAAGTTGGAATCGCCGATGGTGCGGTCGAGCCAGATCGTGGGCAGCTCGGCGACCGGCCGGCGCAGGCGGCGGGCCTTGGCGGTCAGCTCGAGGCCGATCTCGAAGCCGCTCGTGCTGTGGATCCCCACCTCGCGGATGAAGTCGGTGTTGTAGGCCTTGAAGCTGTTGGTGGCGTCGTGGGTGCCCACGCGGGCCAGCACGCCGAGCGAGCGTCCGGCACCCTGCGAGATGAGGCCCTTGAGCAACGGGCCACCCACCTGCTGACCGCCGGGGGAGTAGCGGGACGCGGCGGCGACCACGACCCCGCGCTCGACGAGACGGGCCAGCGGGTCGATCTGTCGCGGGTCGTCCGAGCCGTCGGCCATGGTGACGACGACGACGCCGTGGCTGGCGTTGTCGATGCCGTAGCGGATCGCGTGGGCGGGACCGCGGCCGTAGGTGTTGACCAGGAGGCTGAGGCCGTCGCCGAACCTGGGGTGGGCCTCGACGACGGGCACTGTGGTGTCCTCGGCGAAGTCGACGACGACGAGCACCTCCAGCGTCGACTCGACGGCCTGGAAGATCCGGTCGAGGACCGCGAGCACGCCGTCCTGCTCGTTGTAGGCGGGGATGACGACCGAGACTGCGAGGGTCATACGGTCGTCCCGTTGCCCAGGAGGTTCCAGACGTCGACGACGGGCTTGTCGGTCAACACGTCGGCGTACACCTTGTGCGGAGCCCCGATGACGATCACGTCGGAGCGCTCGAGCACCTCGTCGAGCGGCAGGAGGGTGTCGTCGACCGTGACGTACGGGTCGGTGCAGAAGACCTCGCGCGAGCGGAACTCCAGGATGCGCTTGAGCTTGTAGGAGAGGCTGGAGCGGATGTCGTCGCTCTCGCCCTTGAACGCCATCCCGAGGATGCCGACCCGGAGGTCGGCGAGGTCGTGCGCCTGCTCCATGCGCGTGACGAGATAGAGCGGCAGACCCTCGTTGACCAGCATCGCGGAGTGGCCGAGGACGTAGGAGTTGTCGGTGAAGGCCGCCAGCTGCATCGTGTCCTTGAACAGGCACGGTCCGGCCGCGAAGCCGGCGCCCGGCATGTCGGCGGCGCGCGGGTAGTCGTGCGCGAGCGCTTTGCGGATCCGGTCGTAGTCGAGGCCGTGGTCGTTGGCCATGACGTAGAACTGGTTGGCAGCGGCGAACTTGATGTAGCGCCAGTTGTTGGTGAACAGCTTGGCCAGCTCGGCCTCTTCGGGGTCGAGCTCCACGATGCTCTGGGTCAGTACGCCGAAGAGCTTGGCGGCACGGTCGCGAGCCTCCTGCGTGCGGCCGGAGACGATCTGCGGCAGCGAGAACAGCTCTTCCATCGCCCGGCCCTCGGCGATCCGCTCGGGGCAGAACGCGACGTCGAGGGCGAGACCGGCGTCGGTGAAGAGGCGCTCGATGGTCTTCGTGACACCGGGGTAGACGGTGCTGCGCAGCACGACGAGCTGACCGTCGCGGAACGAGTCGAGCGACTCGCGCAACGCCTTGGTCACGGCGTGCGGATCGGGGTTGAGGTGCTCGTCGACCGGCGTGCCGATCACGACGACGACGGCCTCGGAGCGAGAGATCACGCCCCGGTCGGTCGTCGCGGTCAGCTTGCCGTCAGCCAGGGCCTTCTGGAGGACCTCCTGGGCGCCGTCCTCCATGAAGGGCAGCTCGCCGCTGAGGACCAGGGCCACGGCGCGAGCGTCGATGTCCTGGATCGCGACGTCGAGACCCCGGGAGGCGAGTGCGATGGCGAGTGGCAGGCCGACGTGACCGCATCCGCCCACCACGACGACGTCGTGCTCGAATGTCGTACGGGACAAGGCGAGTCCTCCTGGGTCGGAAATCAGGCCTCAACATATAGGTCGGGCGGCCTACGCCGAAGACGGCGCTGCGAAGCGCGCACGACCCCCACCCTAGGATGAGCCGACATTTGGGGTGGGTGCGCCCGCGGGGCGCACCTCTGGAGGGACTGCGCATGGATGTTGACGGCGAGGACCTGCGGGCGCTGTACGGGCGGCGCTTCGCTGACGAGCAGGAGATCCGGAGCGACCTGTGGGAAGTGCTGTGCAAGCACTTCTTCCAGAAGTTCGTCCCCGAGGACGCCACGGTCCTCGACGTCGCGGCGGGTCACTGCGAGTTCATCAACAACATCCGCGCCGGGCACCGGATCGCGGTCGACCTCAACCCGGACGTCGCGATCCGTGCCGCCGACGGGGTGGAGACCCACATCTGCCGCTCCGACGCGATGACACCCCTGGAGACCTCTTCGGTCGACCGGGTGTTCATCAGCAACTTCTTCGAGCACGTGCCGCGCGAGGTCATCGTCTCGACTCTTGACGAGGTACGCCGCGTGCTGCGGCCCGACGGCAAGCTGATGGTGCTCCAGCCCAACGTGCGCTACTGCGGCAGGGACTACTGGATGTTCCTCGACCACATCACGCCCGTCGACGACAGGGCGCTGGCCGAGGCATTCAAGGTCACCGGCTTCGACGTGGAGGTCAACATCCCGCGTTTCCTGCCGTACACCACCAAGGGTCGCCTGCCCAGTGGGCCGCGGCTGGTGAAGCTCTACCTCAAGGTGCCGCTGGCCTGGAAGGTGATGGGCGCGCAGGCGTTCATGGTTGGTCGCCCGACGGCCTCGAGCTGATCGTCACGATCAGCTCTGCTCCGCAGCCGGTGTCAGGTTGATCGAGATCGAGTTGATGCAGTAGCGATCGCCCGTGGGCGTGCCGTGGCCGTCGGGGAAGACGTGCCCCAGGTGGGAGCCGCAGTTGGCGCACCGGACCTCGACACGATCCATGCCGTGCGACGTGTCCTTGATGTACTCGATGGTGTCGGTGATCGGCTGGTAGAAGCTCGGCCAGCCGCAGCCGGAGTGGAACTTCGTGTTGCTGGTGAAGAGCTCGTGGCCACACGCCTTGCAGGAGTAGGTGCCCTCGGTCTCGGTGTCGGTGTAGGCGCCCCTGAAGGCCGCCTCCGTGCCGGCCTGCCTCAGCACGGCGTATTCCTCCGGGCTGAGCTCGGCTCGCCACTGCTCGTCGGTCTTTTCCACCTCGTATCCCATTCCACCAGCGTACGAGACGCTAGGTTGCGACCTATGGACGGAACCGGCACCAGCGAGGACCCGTGGCAGCTGACGACGGCGCCCGGCTCCTCGGCGTACACGATGCATCGCGACGACGAAGCCGGCTTGCTGGTCTGCCAGGTCGGCACCACCAGGCTCACCTACCTCGCGTCCGCGATCGACGACCTGCACGCGATGCTCCGCGAGCACGGCGACTGGATGCCGCTCGGCGCCGCTGACGAGAAGAAGGACGCCGCCGAGGGCACGGTCGAGGCGTGGGGGCGCTCGGCCGACAACCCGGTCGGTGGGTGGTACGGCCAGCGCAACGGCTACCGCGGGCGGTTCGGCATGTACCTGCCACCGCTGCTCGAGGCGCTGGGGCTCGTCGAGCTCGAGCACAACCCGCGCAACAACCGGGTCCGCGCGATCTGACCCGGACCCGTCACTGGCAGGCTGTCGGGATGGACACCACCCAGATCCGCCTGGCCCAGCGACCCGTCGGCGAGCCCGACGAGAGCACCTTCACGACGGCGACCGAGACGTTGCCGGACCTCGCCGACGGGCAGGTCGCCCTCGCGATCCGATACCTCTCCCTCGATCCCTACATGCGCGGTCGGCTGAGCACCGCGAAGTCCTACGCCGCCCCGGTCGAGGTCGGAGACGTCATGGTCGGCGGGACCGTCGGCGAGGTGGTCGAGTCCCGCTTCGACCGCCTTTCGCCCGGCGACTTCGTCCTCTCCTACTCCGGCTGGCAGTCAGCTGCGGTCGTCGACGGCAACCAGGTCCGCAAGCTCGACCCGTCGGTCGCGCCGGTCACCACCGCACTGGGCGTGCTGGGGATGACCGGCTTCACGGCGTACGCCGGGCTGCTCGAGATCGGTCGCCCGAAGGAGGGCGAGACCGTCGTGGTTGCTGCGGCCACGGGGCCGGTCGGCAGCGCCGTCGGCCAGATCGCCCGGATCAAGGGCGCCCGAGCCGTCGGCATCGCCGGCGGCCCCGACAAGGTGAAGGCCCTCACCGAGGAGTTCGGCTTCGACGCGGCCATCGACCACCGCGCCCCCGACTTCGTCGAACAGCTCAAGGCCGCGACCCCGGACGGCATCGACGTCTACTTCGAGAACGTCGGCGGCAAGGTCTTCGACGCCGTACGCCGCCGCCTCAACACCTACGCCCGGATCCCGGTCTGCGGGCTGATCGCCAACTACAACCTCACGTCGCAGCCGGAAGGCCCGGACCAGATGCCCGGCCTCCTCGGGCAGATCCTCACGCGGAGCCTGACGGTGCGAGGCTTCATCCAGTCCGAGTTCACGCGTAGCCACGGGCCTGACTTCGTGCGCGACATGGGGGAGTGGGTCGGCAGCGGCCAGGTGCGCTACCTCGAGGACCTCGTGGAGGGACTGGAGAACGCGCCGGCCGCCTTCGCCGGGATGCTGCGCGGCGAGAACTTCGGCAAGCTCATCGTCAAGGTCGGCTAGGCCCGGCACGGGCTAGGTTTACCGAATGGCAGCTGCGAAGCCCGTGATGGTCCAGGCCGGCGACCGTGAGGTCCGCGTCTCGTCGCCCGACCGGGTGATCTACGAGGCGACGGACATGACGCCCGAGGTCACCAAGGTGATGGTGGCGGAGTACTTCACCTCGGTCCAGGAAGGGCTGATGCGGGCGCTCCGCAACCGGCCGACGGCGCTGGAGCGGTGGACGTCCGGGGTGCGCGAGGGGATGAAGCTCGCGACCGGGCCCTTCGACAAGGACGCCGACGCGTTCTACCAGAAGCGGGTGCCGAAGGGAGCTCCCGACTATCTCGAGTCCGTCCAGATCACCTTCCCGTCGGGGCGAACGGCCGACGAGATCTGCCCGACCGAGATCGCGGTCCCGGTCTGGTGTGCGCACATGGGCACGCTCACCTTCCATCCCTGGCCCGTCCGCCGCGACGACGTCGACCACCCCGACGAGCTGCGGATCGACCTGGACCCGCAGCCGGGGACGTCCTTCTCCGACGCTGTCCGCGTCGCCGGCGTCGCGCGCGAGCTGCTGGCGGACCTCGGCATGACCGGCTACGCCAAGACGTCCGGCAACCGAGGCATCCATGTCTACGTGCGGATCGAACCTCGGTGGGAGTTCAGCGACGTACGCCACGCTGCGATCGCCTTCGGGCGCGAGCTGGAGAAGCGCGACTCCGGCGTGACGACGGCATGGTGGAAGGAGGAGCGCGGCGAGCGGATCTTCGTGGACTTCAACCAGAACACCAGGGACCGGACCATCGCGTCGGCCTACTCCCTGCGACCCATCGCGGGTGCGCCGGTCTCGACACCGGTGTCGTGGGAGGAACTGGCGACCCTCACCTCGCCGACCGGGCTCAACCTCTTCACGGTCCCGTCGCGACTCGCCTCGGACGGTGATCCGTGGGAGACGATCGACGATGTCGCTCATTCTCTGCAGCCGCTCCTGGACCTGTGGGACGCCAACCCGGTCGAGCTGAACTACCCGCCCGACCACCCGAAGATGCCCGGCGAGCCGCCGCGGGTCCAGCCGTCGAAGAAGGTCGCCTCGCACTGGGACGAGGACGGGAACCGGATCGAGGGCACGTGACCCGGAGCTCTCGACTAGCCTCGCCTGCGTGAGTCCCCACCTGCTTCTGGTCACCGGTTCCGGCCGGTCCGGCACGTCGAGCGTCGCGGGCGCCCTGAAGCGGCTGGGCCTGCACGTGCCGCAGCCGGAGGTCCCGGCGGACGAGAAGAACCCGCGTGGCTACTACGAGCCCGCGTGGGTCACCGAGTTCCACAAGCGCGTGCTCAACCCGGTGCCGGTGCGCACGATCGACACCCGCCCGACCGCCGGCGCGATCGCGGCCGAGGCCGGCAGCGCCCTCGAGGTCGAGGCCGAGCTCCGGGAGTGGCTCAGCGGGCAGCTCGACGCCGAGCAGATCCTGGTCAAGGACCCGCGTGCGTTCTGGATCCTGCCGGTGTGGACCCGCGTCGCCGCCGAGCTCGGCGCTTCCGTGAGCACGCTCACCATGCTGCGGCACCCGACCGAGGTGGTGCGGTCGCGCGACTCGGCCTACCTCACCGAGCAGACCCCGACCTTCCGCCGGCAGCGCGAGACCGCCAACGTCGCCGCGTGGGTCAACGCGGCCTTCGAGACCGAGCGGTCGACGCGGTCGCTGCCTCGCGCCTTCGTGCGGTACGCCGACCTGCTGGCCGACTGGCGCACGGCACTCCGCCTCGCGGGAGAGCAGGCTGGGCTGACCTTCAACGCCGACCTCACGACGAGCGAGCCGCACGACGTCGACGACTTCATCGACGCGAAGCTCAACCGGTCGGCGATCACGTGGGACGACATCGCCGTACCGCCCCAGCTCCGTGACCTCGCCGACCGTACCTGGCAGGCGATGAACACGCTGGTCGACTCGCCTCACGACGGGGGCGCGATCGCGACGCTGGGTGAGCTGCAGGAGGAGTACGTCGAGCTGTTCGACTTCGCCGAGGCGATCGCGATGGATGCCACGACCGCTCGCGTGGCCGAGGGGCGTCGCGACGTACGCCGCAAGAAGGACGCCCGGATCGCGGAGCTGGAGAAGGAGCTCGACGGGCTGAAGTCGCGGAAGTCGGGCCTCTTCCGGCGGTGAGGGTCTCTAATCGGTTCCCCCGCATATGCGGGGGAACCGAACGTTCCAGTGGCCTGCAACACTCGAGAACATCACACAACACTCGAGAAGTCGGGGGTCAGTGCTCCCAAGGGGCAGCGAGCGGGAAGTAGTCCTCGAGGAACGCGGCCAGCATCGTGTCGACCGCTTCCGGTTCATGAGCGAACTCGTGGTGGTCACCCACGCAGAAGAAGTCGTGGTCGCGGGCCCGGAGCTGCTTGAGCTGGCGCTCGACCCGGGCGTTGCTGAGGTCGACGAACGCGTGCTGGGCAGTGGCCGCGAAGGCCGTGCCGGTCACGAGGCCGTAGTGCTGCGCGAGGTTGGACAGCAGCGAGACGTCGGTCGGGCTGCGGAACGGGGCTCGCGCCGTCCGGTCCAGCGCGTCGGGGAAGCGGGCCTCGATCTCGGAGAGCACCGACACCCGCTGCGGGTGCGGCGAGTGCGCCATCACCTGGGTGATCTCGACCCCGAACGCGTCCTCGAGCAGGGCCCGGTTGTTGGCCGCGGCGTGCAGGAAGGGTTTGTCGGCGGTGCCGGGCAGGCCGATCGTGGCGTCCCCGACGAAGGCCGCGGATGCGCCTCCGGGGGAGAAGAACAGCTCCGGGCGGGTCGCTCGGCCGAGGAAGACGTCGTCGTTGACGTAGACGAAGTGCTCGGCCAGTCCGGGGATCTTGTGCAGCGAGGTCTCGATGGCCTGGGAGTTGAAGGTCGGCAGCGCGTCGGCCGGGAGGATGTCGCGATGGTCGACGAGGGTGATGCGCGGGTCATCGGCGAGCCAGGACGGCCGCTGACCGGCCGTGACGAGGAAGATCCGGCGGACCCACGGTGCGAACAGATGCAGGCTGCGCAGCGAGTAGCGGAGCTCGTCGCGGCTGCGGAACCTCGCGTGACCGGCGGCCTCCTTGCGGGCGTCGGCGCCCTCACGTTCCTCGCGCGCCGCGTTCCACTCCGGGTCGGCTCCGTCGACCCACGTATAGACGACGTCGATCGGGAACGCGACGTCGAAGGGGGTCGGTGCGGCCATCAGCGCCAGGGACGGCACGTCGACGCCGGCCACCGTGACCTCTGTGGTGGGCGTTCCCGGAGGGACGCTCTGCGTCCACCGATTCGGGCGTGGCGCGACGAGGGTGCCGTCCGGCAGCCGGTCCCAGAACTCGATCTCGACGCCCGCGTCCTCGCCGAGGAACGAGCGCCGGCCCTCGCTGCGCGGCCAGGGCTCGAGCACGATCCGGTTGGGTGCCGCGTTGTGGAGTACGGCGACGAGGTCACGTGCGGGCAGGCGGCGTACGGGCCAGCCGCGATCGCCGGGGTCGAGCAGCGAGAAGTGGTCGGGCACCTGGGCCAGCGCGGCAAGCACCGCGGCCCGGTGGGGCGCGGGCACGACGACGGTCGGAGCCGGGCGATCGTGGGTCGGGATGACGAACCAGCCGGGTCCGGCCTGGTCCGCCGCCGCGATCGCCAGTCGGAGCGCCTCGCCGCGCGCCTCGACCGGGGTGACGGCGGGGACCTTGACCGGCATCCCGTCGCGGGTGAAGGGGATATCCATGGACGTTCTCGGGGGTCGACCCGCTGTGGCGGCCCCGGGATCGTCCATGGATATCCGAGCGAAGAGGGTCTCCCACTCCGCGGCGATGGTGTCGGCGTCGTAGCGCTTCGATGCCTCGAACGCGCCTTCGCCGAGGCGGGCGAGCAGGGCCGGGTCGCCCGCGACCTCGTGCAGCGCCGCTGCGAGCCCGGCCTTGGCGCCGGCGCCGACGAGGAGTCCGCTGACCCCGTGCTCGACGAGCTCGCGGGGACCTGACGGGCAGTCGTAGGTCACGACCGGGACGCCGGCCGACATCGCCTCCTGGGCGACGAGGGGGAAGCCCTCGGTCTTCGAGGAGAGTGCACAGATGGCGGCGTCGGCCCACTCGGGTGCCATGTCGTCGACCGCTCCGGGGAGCTCGATCCGGTCGGCGAGACCGACCTTCGCGGCGTGCGCGATCAGCTCGTGGCGCAGCGGTCCCTCGCCGAGGATGCGCAGCCGCCAGTCGGGGAGGTCATCGGCGACCTGCTCGAACGCCCGCACCAGGTGGATGAACTGCTTCTCCGCCACGATCCGGCCGGCGGTGACGATCGTCTTCGACGTCAGCGGCGAGCGAGGCTGTTCGGCGACAGGCAGCGGGTTGGGCATCACCACGAGCTCAGGCGCAGCGGCACCGAGCTCGGCGCCGAGCCAGGCGGCCGTCGACCTCGTCAACAGTGCGACGGCCTCGACCCGGGGTGCGAATGCCAGCAGCGGCTCCATGCCGCCGACGCGGTCGGCGGACGACCGGTGCTCCTGGTGGAGCACCTTCGTGCCGCTCGGGAGGAGCTGCACGGCGGCGGCCATCAGGGCCGGGGTGACGGTGATGACGAGGTCGACGTCGAGCTCGGCGAGCGCGGCCATGCCGTCGTCGGTCAGCTCGGAGAACTGGCTGTCCCAGCGCTTCGGCACCAGCCGCGACGGCCGCTTCGCACGAGGGTCATCGGCGCGTGCGTCGGCGAGGTGGTCCACGCCGACCGCCGCGTCGATCGCGTAGTGCGGGGTGTCCGCGCTGCGGGTGACGGAGATGAGTCGTACGTCGACGTTGCCCCGCCGCGCGAGGGCGTTGGCCTGCGTGATCGCGGACCTCGACGTACCGCCCATGCCGTCCAGGTTGAAGACGAGGAACGCCACCGACAGCCGGCTCGAGCGGCGCCGGCGCTGGGCAAACTTCACGCGCTCAGAAGCCCGTCACGCCTTCGCCGCCGCCGGCCTGCTCGTCGAAGTTCTCCTGCTCGAGCAGGTGCAGGACGGGGACGCCGAGCTTGCGCCGGGCGCGGGAGGTCCAGTCGACGTGGAAGAACTCGGCGACGAGGTGCGGACGGGTCAGCACGATCACCTCGCGGGCGTCGACCTCGCTGACCTTGGCCACGAGGGCATCGACCGGAGGCTCGGCAGTCACGGTGCCGGAGGCCTTGCCGCCGGCTGCCTCGATCGCCTTCAGGGTGGCGGCGAGGTCGGCGTTGGACCGGTCGCGGCACTCCTCGCGGACGGCGTCGAGATCGACGTCGCTCATCACCATCGCGGGGGCGGCCATCACGTCGCCCGCACCGAGCGTGCCGAGCGAGGCCTCGATGCGCGCCGACGCGTCCTCGAGAGGCAGGAGCACGTGGTAGACGACCTGGTCCTCGATGTCGCTGTGCAGCGATCGCACCTGCGTCGCGTCGCCCTTGGACATGGCCGCTTCTACGAGCAGGACCACGTCGTAGGTGCCGACGCCGTCGTTGATGTTGTCAGTCATTTGCCATCGCCTCTTGGTTGGTGGTCGGCTCCACTCAGGACTCTAGCGAGGTCATAGCTCACCGGCTCCTCCAGTTGCTCGTAGCCGCACGACTCCGGGTCGCGGTCGTCGCGCCAGCGCTTGAACTGGGCGGTATGGCGAAAGCGCCGGCCCTCCATGTGGTCGTACTTCACCTCGAGCACCCGCTCCGGGCGCAGCGGCGTGAAGCCGAGGTCCTTGCCCGCGCTCCAGCGGCTCTGGGTGCCCGGGACCCGGTCGGGGTTGGCGGTGAGGAACTCGTTCCACTTGCCCCAGGGGTGGTCCTCGATGGGGCACACCAACGGCTGCAGCTCCTCGATGAGCTCCGCGCGCCGGGCCGCCGTGAAGCTCGCGCTCACGCCGATGTGCTGCAGCTCGCCATCGGCGTACAACCCGAGGAGGAGGCTGCCGAGGAGCGGCGCCTCCGGTGTCGACGTCTTGTGCTCGCGGTAGCCCGCGACGACGACGTCGGCGGTGCGCTCGTGCTTGATCTTCAACATGGTGCGGGCATTGGGCTCGTACGCCGCAGCGAGCGGCTTCGCCATCACGCCGTCGAGCCCAGCGCCCTCGAAGTCCTTGAACCACTGCTCTGCCTCGTGTGGATCGCGGGTCGTGCGCGTGAGGAAGCACGGACCGCTCAGTCCGGTGAGCGCCTCGGTCATGGCTCGTCGTCGCTCCTCGAACGGCTTGTCGAGGTAGGACTCGTCGCCCAGCGCGAGCAGGTCGAACGCGACGAAGCCGGCGGGCGTCTTCTCGGAGAGCATGTCGACGCGGCTCTTGGCAGGGTGGATGCGCTCCTGCAGCACCTCGAACTCGAGCTTGTCGCCGATCGCCACGAAGAGCTCGCCGTCGAGCACGATCCGCTCCGGGAGCTGCTCCTTGATGGCGGCCACGACCTCGGGGAAGTAGCGCGTCAGCGGCTTGGTGTTGCGGCTGGTCAGCTCGACCTCGTCGCCGTCCTTGAAGACGAGGCAGCGGAAGCCGTCCCACTTGGGCTCGAAGGAGTAGTCGCCCTGCTGCGGCACGCCCTTGACGGCCTTGGCGAGCATCGGCTGGACGGGCGGCATCACGGGCAGGTCCACGTGGTTGAGCCTAGTCCCCGTCGCCTCCGCGGGATCCGTCATACGAAGCCGCTGCAACAGGTGCAGGTTCGTATGACGGATGGCGCGGGCCCTAGGCTTGGCGCCACATTCCCCGATTGGTCTGCCGGGTCGAGAACCCTCCCCGCCGGGCGGGCCCTAGGCTTGGCGCCACATTCCCCGATTGGTCTGCCGGGTCGAGAACCCTCCCCGCCGGGCGGGCCCTAGGCTTGGCGCCACATTCCCCGATTGGTCTGCCGGGTCGAGCACCCTCCCCGCCGGGCGGGCCCTAGGCTTGGCGCCACATTCCCCGATTGGTCTGCCGGCAGGGCCCGCCTGACTTTGAATCAGGATTAGCGACGTAGGTTCGACTCCTACTCGGGGAGCAAAGTTGTCGCCTTGCGGTCGAGCGGACCGAACGCTGCTCGCCGGCTTCCGGGCACGCTCCAACCCGGCCGCGGCAGGACCGTTTGGTCCGTTCGACGGCTCACGTAGGCGCGCGGACATTGGTCGCCGTACGAACCCGGGCCAAGACTCAGCGGACAGTCGTGCCATCACCAATGTCCGCGCGTCTACGAACGAGGCCGGAACTACTCGTCCCCGGTGAGCGCGAACGACCGCAGCCGGTCGCCGGCGAACCAGACGCCACCGACCGTCACGGCCAGCGACGCGAGCAGGGCCCACGGCAGGTTCACGGGGTCATCGAGCAGGGACGACACCTCGTGACCGACCTGGACACCCCACTGCCCGACGCTGAGCCAGGCGACGCCGCTGAGGAAGCCGCCGGCGAGTCCTTCCCAGATCAGCACGAAGATCAGCCCGATCACGACGGCGTGCCGGGTGACCGAGGACAACGCGAGGAAGAGGGCGGAGTACGTCGTACCGGCCACCAGGGCCCCGACGAACCACGCGACCGCCTGCTGGCCACCGCCGGCGACGAGCGCCGCGATGAAGACGCCGAACGAGCCGACGACGAGCGTCGCCGACCAGCGCGACCAGCCACTTCGAGATCGCCACCGCGTGGCGGCTCACCGGCTTGGAGAGCAGGTAGACGATCGAGCCGTCGTCGACCTCGGGCCCGAGCACCGAAGACGCCGCCAGGATCGCGACGAGCGGCAGCACCAGCGGGAAGCCGAGGAAGCTGATCATCGGCCAGGCCGCGTCGGGGTCGGACGACAGCGCGCGGATCAGGGCGGTCAGCCCGATCAGGGCCAGCGGCAGCGCGATCAGCAGCCAGAAGCGCCGCCGCCCGAGCAGCGCTTGCAGGGCCAGCTTGATGATCGTCGTATTCATCGGTCCACCAGGTATGCGAAGACGCTCTCCAGCGACTCGTCGCTGGGGGAGAGCTCGAACAGGGTCACGTCGTTGCTGCGGCGTCAGGGGTGGTAGCTCCGCGGCGAACGTCCCGAGGTCGCTGACCTGCACGTCGAGGCCGCCCTTGGGACGCAGGCTGACGGACTGGACGGCGGGCCGCGCGATGAGTACGGCGGCGAGCGCACGATCGTCGCTGGAGGTGATCGAGTAGCGGACCGGCCGGTCGGTCATCAGCCGACGAATGGCCCCGAAGTCACCGGAGGCGGCATGCCGGCCGGAGACGACCACCTCGATGTGGCGAGCGAGCCGCTCGACCTCCTCGAGGATGTGCGAGCTGAAGAGGACCGTGCGGCCGTCGTCACCGAGCTGGCGCAGCAGCTCCATCAGGTGCATGCGCTGGCGCGGGTCGACGCCGTTGAACGGCTCGTCGAGCAGCAGCACGGTCGGGTCGTGGACCAGCGCCGCGGCGATCTTGATCCGTTGCCGCATGCCCTTGGAGTAGGTGTCGATGCGGCGCCCGGCCGGCTCGACCATGTCGACGACGCCGAGGATCCGCTCGGTGGCCTCGGCCGCGTCGGGCAACCGGTGGAGGTCGGCGTTGGCGCGCACGAACTGCCGACCGGTCAGGTAGCCGAAGCTCAGCTCGCGCTCGGGCACCAGCCCGATCTGGCGATAGGCGTCGGTATGGCGCCAGACCGGCTCACCATCGAGGTGACCGTCCCCGACGAGGGCGGCAGGAAGCCGGACATCATCGCCATCAGGGTGGTCTTGCCGGCACCGTTCGGGCCGAGCAGCCCGGTGACGCCGGGGCCGATGGTCATGGTCACGTCGTTGACCGCCACCACGTTGCCGAACCAGCGGGAGACCTTGTCCAGGACGAGCGTGCTCATCGCGAACCCACCTTCACGAAGCGGCGTACGAGGAGAGCCAGGCAGGCTGCCCAGACGACCACCGCAGTGGCGAGGTAGGCGAGCGGCCACGCGTCGTGGAGGACGATCGTCGCCCGGCCACCGGCCTCCCACGCCTCGGCCAGCCCGTTGTGCAGGGTCCAGGGTGAGAAGAGCCCGGCGATCTCGCCGACCGTGTCGATGCCTTCGTAGTCGGCGATGTTCTGGACGATCAGCACCACGCCGGACACCACGATCAGCACCACGATGGAGGCGACCACGGCGAAGCCGCGGCGCAAGGCCCATGCGGAGATCAGGCCGGTGATGCCGGCGAGCACGGCGGCCAGCAGCACCTGCAGGGCCACCGAGCCGGAGGAAGATCGGTGTCTCCTCGCCGGTGTCGAGGCCGGCCAGCAGCCCGCCGACGTACAACACGATCGTCGGCAACAGCGTGAAGATGAAGATGGCCGTGGCCAGCGACGCCCAGCGCGTCAGCGCGAACAGCGCGGGCGACAGCGGGCGTGCGAGGTAGAGCACGATCGAGCGGTGCCGCAGGTCGCGGGAGACGAGCACCGGCGCCTGCGCGGCCGCGAAGAGGGTCACCAGCATCTGGATCTGGCTGAGGTAGGCGGCGTACGACACGGGCAGCTCGTCCAGCCCGATCATGGTGACGACGCCGACCACGATCACGGCCGGCAGCGCGCCCAGGCCGAGGAGCAGGAACGGCAGCACCTTCGAGCGGCCGGAGCGGCCGAGTCCGAACGCGTGCCGGACCCCAGTGACGTAGAGGCTCCGCACCAGCACGCCGGTGCCCTCGCGGGGGCCGTCGTAGCCGCGGTAGCCGATGTCGTGGATGACGCCGGTGCGTCCCTGAGTCTCAGACATGGGCCGCACCCTCCGTGAGGAAGACGTCTTCGAGATGTGCCTGGTCGGGCTGGATCCGCACCAGTCCGAGGCCGAGATCGGCAGCGGCGTCGCGCACGAGGTCGTGCACGGCCCCGTCTCGTGCCAGGTCCGGCGGTGGCGGATCGATGGCGACCAGCTGTCCGCGTGGACGACAGGTCAGGCCGACCTTCGCGAGCGACTCGCCCAGGCGATCGCGCTCCGCATCGCCGCCGAGCACCTCGACCAGCAGCCCGCCGGTGTGCTGCGTGAAGTCGGCGGTGGCCGAGGAGCGCAGCAGCCGTCCGCCGTCGAGGACGATGACGTGGTCGCTGACCTTCTCGAGCTCGCCGAGCAGGTGCGAGGTGACCAGCACGGCGATGCCGAAGTCGCGGCCGATCCGCTGCACCAGCTGGAGCATGTCCACCCGGGCCGCGGGGTCGAGGCCGTTGGTGGGCTCGTCGAGGAAGACCAGGCGCGGGTCGTGCACGAGTGCCTGCGCGAGCTTGGCGCGCTGCTTCATGCCGGTGGAGTAGCCACCCATCTGCCGGTAGCGCTCCTCGTCGAGACCGACATGGCGCAGGATGTCGGCCGCCCGCTCACGGGCGACGGTCGCCGGCAGCCCGGACATCCGGCCCATGTGGACCACGAAGTCGCTGGCGCTCACGTCTGGCGGCAGGCAGTCGTGCTCGGGCATGTAGCCGACCAGGCGGCGGATCTCCGCGCTCTCGACCGCGATGTCGTGGCCGAGGACTGTCGCCGTACCGCTCGTCGGCTCCAGCAGGCCCAGGAGGATCTTGATCAGCGTCGACTTGCCGGCACCGTTGGCACCGACGAGCCCCGTCACGCCCTCGCCGACGGTGATGTCGAGCGCGGTCAGAGCCTCGATCTCCCCGAAGCGCATGGTCAGTGCGCCAGTCTCGATCACTCGACCCTCAGTCCCCGTCACGCGGGCCACGCTAGCGACAGTTCGGTTGGTCTCCCATCGGGGATGCCCCTGACTCGACACCTGACACACTGCCGCCATGGACAACCTCACCGTGATCGTGCTCGCCGCAGGCGGCGGCACCCGCATGAAGTCCAAGACCATGAAGGTGCTGCACCCGATCGGTGGGCGCTCGATGATCGGCCACGTGCTCAACGCCGTGCAGGCCATCGAGCCGCAACGGATCGTCGCCGTCATCGGCCACCAGCGCGAGCAGGTCGGCCCGCACATCCAGGCCCTCGTGCCCGATGTCGTGCTCGCCATCCAGGAGTCGCAGGACGGGACCGGGCACGCGGTCCGGGTCGCGATCGAGGCGGCCGGTACGACGACCGGCACCGTGATCGTCGCCGCGGGCGACACTCCACTGCTGCGTGGGGAGTCGCTGCGCGAGTTCGCCGCGGAGCACGAGGCGGCCCAGCGCGCGGTCAGCATCCTCTCCGGCATCGTGGCCAACCCCTTCGGCTACGGCCGCATCATCCGCAACGCCGAGGGTGACGTCGAGGCGATCGTGGAGGAGAAGGACGCGACGCCGGAGCAGCGCCTGATCTCGGAGATCAACTCCGGGATCCTGGCCTTCGACGCGGAGTTCCTGCTCGACGCGCTGCCGCGGATCAGCAACGACAACCACAAGGGCGAGTACTACCTCACCGACACCGTCCAGCTCGCCCGGGAGGCCGGCCTCACCGTGGGCGCCCACGCCATCGAGGACGTGATGCAGACCGAGGGCGCCAACGACCGGGTGCAGCTCGCCGAGCTCGGGCGCGTCCTCAACGAGCGGATCGTTGCCCAGTGGATGCGCGACGGCGTGACGGTGATGGACCCGGCGACAACGTGGATCGACGCCGACGTGCAGCTCGCCCAGGACGTGACGATCCTGCCCGGCACCCAGCTCCTCGGGGCCACGATCGTCGCCGAGGACGCCGTGATCGGGCCGGACACCACGCTGAAGGACTGCGAGATCGGTGCCGGCGCCCGCGTCGTGCGCACCCACGGCGAGCTCGCGGTGATCGGCGACCAGGCGACCGTCGGCCCGTTCTCCTACCTCCGCCCCGGCTCCCAGCTCGGGATCAAGGGCAAGATCGGCGCCTTCGTCGAGACCAAGAACGCCCGGATCGGCGACGGCGCCAAGGTGCCGCACCTGTCCTACGTCGGCGATGCCGAGATCGGCGAGGGCACCAACATCGGCGCCGGCACGATCTTCGCCAACTACGACGGCATCAACAAGCACCGCACCATCGTCGGCAAGCAGGCACGCACGGGTTCCAACAACACGTTCGTCGCGCCCGTCACGATCGGCGACGGCGCCGGGACCGCCGGTGGTACGACGGTTCGCCGCGACGTACCCCCCGGAGCGATGGCCGTGAGCAGCGGTCCGCAGCGCAATCTCGAGGGCTGGGCACAGTCGAAGAGGCCTGGTACGCCGCAGGCAGACGCCGCGTCACGGGCGGGTGAACAGCAGGTGTCTCACGACACCGACCCCGGGGTTGGGTCTGACGGCCATGGTGAGTCACAATCCTGACGTCGACACTCCACCCCCGATCGAGGAGTTTCAGCCGGTGACCGGACTGAAGAAGACCACCGAGAAGAATCTCATGATCTTCAGTGGCCGGGCGCACCCCGAGCTTGCCGACGAAGTCGTCGACATCCTGGAGTGCGGCCTGGTGCCGCAGTCGGCCTACGAGTTCGCCAACGGCGAGATCTACGTCCGCTACGAGGAGTCGGTGCGCGGGTGTGACGCCTTCGTCCTCCAGAGCCACACGTCGCCGATCAACGAGTGGATCATGGAGCACCTGCTCATGGTCGACGCGCTGAAGCGTGCGTCGGCGAAGCGGATCACCGTGGTCATGCCGTTCTACGGCTACGCCCGCCAGGACAAGAAGCACCGTGGCCGCGAGCCGATCTCGGCCCGTCTGGTCGCCGACCTCTTCAAGACCGCCGGCGCCGACCGGCTGATCACCGTCGACCTGCATGCCGACCAGATCCAGGGCTTCTTCGACGGCCCCGTCGACCACCTGATGGCGCTGCCGATCCTGGCCGACTACGTCAAGGAGAAGTACGGCGACCAGCAGCTCGCCGTCGTCTCGCCGGACGCCGGCCGGATCAAGGTCGCCGAGCGCTGGTCGGCCCGCCTCGGTGGCGCGCCACTGGCCTTCATCCACAAGACGCGGCGTACCGACGTCGCCAACGAGGTCGTCGCCAACCGCGTCGTGGGTGATGTCAAGGGCAAGATCTGCGTCCTCACCGACGACATGATCGACACCGGTGGCACGATCGTGAAGGCCGCCGAGGCGTGCGTCGCCGACGGCGCCGCGGGCGTGATCATCGCGGCGACCCACCCGATCCTCAGCGACCCGGCCGTCGACCGGCTGAAGAACTCCTCGGCCGTCGAGATCATCGTCACCAACACGCTCCCGGTGCCCGCCGACAAGCAGTTCGACAAGCTCACGACGCTCTCGATCGCGCCGCTCATCGCGCGCGCCATCCGCGAGGTCTTCGAGGACGGGTCAGTCACCTCCATGTTCGACGGGCATGCCTGAGGGCTAGCACCCAGCTTTCCCACTTGAGCGTCCATGTGGACGCTCAAGCGGGGGCATTCGGCGCGACAAGCGTCCAGATCCCGCGCCCAGCGCGCGGCCGCGGTCAGCGCACAAGTACTTCCAACCCGTCGCCCTCGAGATCGACGGCAACGCGTGACCTACCGGCGCACACCATCAGCAGCTCCTGCATCGGGCCGCGGAGCGCCGGTCCTCGACCGCGCGTCCAGTCGATGTCGGTGGCCACCATGCGGGTGCCCTTGACGACCCGGCGAGACCCGGACAGGAACGCGAGCTGACGGCACCGGTCGGCGGCGACGGCGGCGGCCTCCGGGTCCATGGCATGGCGCAGGCCGAGCGGTCGGACGATGTCCTGGTGGTGCACGAGTGCATCGAAGAGGGGTTCGATCGCGGTGGTTGTCGGGACGCGCCGCGTCGAGGTCGCGAAGGTGTCGAAGTCGGCCAGGATGCTCTCCGGTGTCTCGGTCGCACCCAGGCGCTTGACCTCACGGAAGATCATCGCGTTGTAGCTCCGCCCGAAGTTGCGCGCCACCATCCCCGGCATCGCGGCCCAGCCGATCTGCGGGTGGGAGATCACGTGTGCGGCGACCTCCTTGACGGTCCACCCCGCACACAGCGAGTCGGCCAGCCACTGCTCGGGCGCCAGGCTGGCGAGATCTGCGGCCAGGGCTCGGCGCTCGGCATGGATGTGCGTCCACACGGACTGCGTGTCCATGACGACCTCCCGCGTCGTTCAGAATATAGTCAGTGACACTGACTAAAATAGTCAGTCTCTCTGTCCATATTGTCAACGCAATTCCCAGGGTGAACCGCGATGGAGCTGCCCAGCGCACTGCTCATGTTCATCTCCTCCCGGCACGCAGAGTCCCGGATCGTGGAGCACCTGCGCGTTCACGGCTTCGAGGATCTCACCCTCGCGCAGGCTCGCCTGGCGGCGAGGATCGGCGAGGCCGGCACCCGCGTCACCGAGCTCGCCGAGCAGGCACAGGTCACCAAGCAGACTGCGGGCTTCCTGGTGAACCAGCTCGAGAAGGCCGGCTACGTCGAGCGGGTCGCCGACCCGACCGACGCCCGGGCGCGGCTCGTGCGGTTGGCCCAGCGCGGGCACGACGCCCAGGCCTGCGCCCGCGAGATGGAAGTCATGGTCGAAGCCGAGTGGGAGGCGCACCTGGGCACGCGCAAGATGCGCGCGCTCCGTGATTCGCTCGCCGAGCTCCGACAGATCACTGACCCCTACGCCTAGGGGACCTTGGTCTCGACACGGCGCTGGCGCGCCTGCTCAACAGCGGCGGTCAGCGCAGAGCCAGCGCCACGTCCAGGTCGTCGACGGCATCGGCCCAGGCACGCGCAAGGGTCGCATGCAGCGATCCGCTCGCCACTTGCTCCGCGATCGCCTTGCGCAGCACCTCGAGGTCGACGGTCGGGAGTGGCATCGTCGGGAAGGCCCAGCGACCGGCGACGTCGGCGTAGGCCTGCCCCCGCCGGGCGACAAGCGCCGGCACCTGCGACGCATAGCGACGCAGGTAGGGCTCGACGAGCTCGTGCTGCCCGAGGCTCCAGAAGCCCGTCGACGTCGCCATGAACTCGTGGTTGGAGAGGTCGGTGCCGAACAGGGCGAGCCAGGCCGACCCCTTCGCTGCCGATGTCGGCACGGACGCTCGTGCCGTGCGGGCGGACAGCGCCCCCGAGGCAGTGGGATCGCGCGCGACCTCGGTGTCGATCAGTGCAGGGTCCGCGCCGAGGGAGGCGAGCCGGGTGATCGCCAGCCAGCGCAGCGACTGGTCGACCTCGAGTCCCGTCGCAGTTCGTCCCTTGGCGAGCCAGTCCTCGAGCTCCGGCACATCCGTGCTGACGCGCGCCAGGCTCCGTGCCGCCGCCAGGGCGGTGGTGGGTGCGGAGCCGGCGTCGAGCACCCTGCGGCACGCGAAGGCCAGGAGCTCCAGTGCAGGCGGCAGGTCGTCAGGGTCGAGGAGCGGGACCACGTAGTCACCCGCCAGCTCGAGCACGCCCTCGGTGATCGCCGGGTGCGGTTCGGCGGGGAGGTGGGTGGCGATCAGCCCGAGCAGGTCGGCAGGAGGGAGCTCGCCGCTGCGGGTAGCCGCGACCGCCGTCCACCACAGCGTCGCGCGCGTGACGTCGTCCCCGATGCTGCCGAGGTGCGTGCGCACGAAGCTCCACGTGTCCTCGTCCAGCAACAACGCCGCGAACGTCTCGGCGCCGGCATTGGGCACGACCGCGCAGCCCGCGAACTCCGGCAGCCGGACCGGCTCGTCCGCCAGGTCGAGCAGTCGCGTGCCGACGGGGGTGCCGTCGGGCGCGAAGGCGGCCACGGTCAGCCGGTGGGGTCGGGTCCCGTTGCGGCGTACGACCGGAACGCCGTCCTCGCGGGTCACCTCGATCGTGTCGAAGCCGCTCGTCCGCAGCCATGCCTCGGCCCAGCCCCGCACGTCGCGATCGGTCGCCGAGTCGAGCGCATCGAGGAAGTCCGCCAGCGACGCGTTGCCGAAGGCGTGGGTGGTCAGGTAGCGGTTGACCCCGGCCAGGAACGCCTCCGACCCCAGCCAGTGGACGAGCTGCCGGAGCACGGCGCCGCCCTTGGCGTAGGTGATCATGTCGAAGTTGCCGAAGGCGGTGTCGACGTCGACCATCGCCTCCGCGTCCTCGGCGACCGGGTGGGAGGAGCGACGCGCGTCCGCGAGGTAGCCCGTGGGAGTGCGCAGGATCGCGTCGATGATCTCCGAGTCACGCGCCCCGGCGATCCGCTGGGCGACGTCGCTGCCCATGTACTCCGCGAACGACTCGCTCAGCCAGCTGTCCTCCCACCAGGTCATGGTGACGAGGTCGCCGAACCACATGTGCGCCATCTCGTGGGCGATCGTGCTGTTGCGCCACGTCGTCTCCATCGCCGACGGCGGGCCCGGCGTGAGGACCTCGTCGCGGACGGTCACCGCTCCCGGGGTCTCCATGGCGCCCCAGTTGAGCTCCGGGACGAGCACCTGGTCGTAGGAGTCGAAGGCCATCGGCTCGTCGAACACCCGCGTGTAGTGGTCGAAGCACTGCTCGGTCACGAGCCGCAGGTCGTCGAAGTCGCGCTCCAGCAGCGGCGCCATCGAGGCGCGGGCGTGCCAGCCCATGGGCAGACCGGCGTGCTCCCACGTCCTGGACACCCACGGTCCCGCGCAGACGACGAACATCGAGGTCGGCAGCGGCGGTGTCGTGGTGAAGGTCCACATGTCGCCGTCGCGGGTGCCGATGCCGTTGCCGATCACGGTCCAGCTCGACGGTGCGGTCACGCTGACCGTCAGCGGCGCCTTGAGGTCCATCTGGTCGAAGCACGGATAGATCCGCTGCGCGATGTCCATGCCGGCATACGCGCTCACGTATGTCTCCCCGTCGGCCGGGTCGGTGAACGTGTGCAACCCGTTGCCGGTGGTGACGTAGGGAAGCAGCGCCTCGACGGTGACGTCGTTGTGCGCGGCGAGGTCGGGCAGGTGGATGCGCCCGTCGTCGTACGTCGCGGCGCCGGCGCCCGAGACGGAGACGTCCGTCGCGTCCGCCAGCTCGAGGAAGGTGCTCGCGCCGGGTTCGCGGCACGTGAACGTGATGCGCGTGCGGACGGTCGCGTGGTCGCGCGAGGTCAGGTCGAGGTGGATGGCGTAGGCAACGTCGGCGATCAGCGCCTTGCGGGCGCGGGCCTCGGTGAGAGTCAGGGACGGCACGCTGGTCACTGTAGGAGTCCGTCGAACGGCCGGCCCCAGGCTCTAGGGTCGATCGAGTGACTGCCGCCGTCGAAGCCATCGACCTCCGACGAACCTTCACCACCCGCTCGGGCACGTTTCGGCGTACCCGCAAGGACGTCGAGGCGGTCAAGGGCGTCAGCTTCGAGATCGCGCCGGGCGAGCTGTTCGGCCTCCTCGGTCCCAACGGCGCCGGCAAGACGACCACCATCAAGATGCTGATCACGCTGCTGATCCCGACGTCCGGCAGCGCCACGGTGCTCGGCCACGACGTCGTCACCGACGTGCGCGAGGTCCGGCGCCGCATCGGCTACGTCTTCGGTGGTGACCGCGGCCTCTACGAGCGCCTGAGCGGACTCGACAACCTGCGCTACTTCTCCGAGCTGTACGGCGTCCCGCCCCGCGAGCAGCGGGCGCGGATCGGTTCGCTGCTGGAGCTGGTGGGGCTGACCGGCCGCGAGGGGGAGCGGGTCGAGGGCTACTCGCGTGGCATGCGCCAGCGTCTGCACATCGCCCGCGGACTGCTGCACGACCCGGACGTGATCTTCCTCGACGAGCCCTCCATCGGCATCGACCCCGTCGGGGCCCGCGAGCTGCGCGCGACCATCGCCGGGCTGCGCGAGCAGGGCAAGACGGTGCTGCTGACCACGCACTACATGTTCGAGGCCGATGAGCTCTGCGACCGGATCGCGGTGATCCGCGCCGGCGAGATCGTCGCCGAGGGCACGCCCGCCGAGCTCAAGGGGCTGGTCAGCGCCGGTCGCGTGCTCGAGGTCGAGACCTACGGCGTCACCGAGGACACCGTCGCGGCCGCGCGCGGCGTCGGCGGCGTGCGGACCGTGGCCGTGGAGGACCGCGGCCAGGTCCAGATGCTCGTCGTCTCCTGCGAGCCGGGTGCCGAGGTGACCCAGTCGGTGCTCGCGCAGCTGGGGGAGACGCGCGTCGGCCGGGTCAGCCACCGAGACCCGTCGCTGGAGGATGCGTACGTCGAGCTGGTGACTCGATGAATAGGGTCCGTCAGTTCGTCATCTGCTTCTGGCTGCAGTTCAAGATCCTGCTGTTCTCGCCCTTCGAGGGCTTCCTGGCCGTCGTCTTCCCGCTGATGTTCGCCACTGCCGCGCTGCTGGTCTACCGCGTCAACGGCGACCCGGAGGCGATGCTCTACGCCGGCATCGGCGCGGCCGCGATGGGGATCTGGACCTCGCAGACCGTCAGCGCCACGACCCTGGTCCAGCGCGAGCGCCGAGCCGGCACGCTGGAGCTGGTCGTCGCCGCACCGACCCCCTTCTCCCTGGTCCTGCTCCCGATCACCTGCGCCATGGCCACGATCGGGCTCTACAGCGTGGTCGCCACGATCCTGTGGGACTGGTGGCTCTTCGACATCGCCCTGCACATCGAGAACTGGCCGGTCTTCGTCCTCAGCATCCTGATGGCCACCGTCACCATCGCCCTCTTCGGCTTCCTGCTCTCGGTCACCGCCGTCCGATACCGCACGTCGTGGGCGCTCGGCGCCGCGCTCGAGTATCCCGGCTGGCTGCTGTGCGGCTTCGTCGTCCCGCTCGACCTGCTGCCCGACCTCCTCCGGCCGATCTCGTGGGCGCTCGCCCCGACCTGGGCGGTCGAGGGGATGCGGGCCGCGGCCGCGGGCGAGAGTGCGTGGCGCGACCTCGCGATCTGTGGCGCGGTCGGGCTGGCCTATGCGGCGCTGGCCGGCTGGCTCGGCGTACGCCTCATCAACGCGGCCCGCCGCGACGCGACCCTGGCCCTGTCATGACGAGCGCCCGGATCTTCTTCATCGGTGGCTTGATGAGCTATCGGGCGCTCTTCGGGTGGATGAACCCGTGGATCTTCATCCCCTCGCTGCTGATCTCACCGATCTGCCAGATCCTGCTGTTCGCCTACATCGGCCGCAGTGCCGGCGTCGGCAACGACGAGTTCTACGTGATCGGCAACGCGCTCAACTACGCCGCGATCCCGTGCATGTTCGCGATGACGTTCACGATCGGTGGTGAACGGTTCGGGCAGACGCTCGGGCTGGTGCTCGCCACCCCCGCGCGGCGGATCCCGCTCTTCCTGGGCCGCTCGATGCCGGTCATCCTCAACGGCTGGTTCGTCGCGATGTTCGGGGTCGTCGGCGGCACGCTGCTCCTCGACGCCCACATCCCCAGCGACGCCTGGCTGCAGATCGCGCTCGTCGTGGCCGTCGGCTCGCTCGCCTCCACCGGCCTCGGGCTGGTGATGGGCGCGATCAACCTCGTCTACCGCGACGGCGCGACGATGGGCAACGTGTTCTTCCTGGTGTTGCTGATCTTCACCGGCACCAACGTGGCTCTTGACGACCTGCCCGGCTGGATGGCCGTCATCGGGCGCTGCCTGCCGCTCACCCACGCGATCGAGGCGACCCGGATGCTGGGCGACGGCGCGACCTGGGGAGCGGTGCAGGGCCTGGTCGGGACCGAGCTGCTGATCGGTGTCGTCTACCTCGCCGTCGGGCTGTCGGCCATCCGGTGGTTCGAGCACCTGAGCCGGGCCGGCGCCACGCTCGACCGCATCTGAGCGGATCCGGGGCGCGGATTCGACCCACACCGCGCCGGGCGACTAGTCTTCTCAGGTTGCCTCGGCGAGGGAGCCCGTCAGACCCAGGGACTCCGTGATCGACAGGGCCGGCCCGAACACCTCGCCGCGCTCACGATCCGGAGCGTGGCGTTTGTCATTTCCGGCCCAGGCCCACCACACGTCCTACCTTCCAAGGAGAGCCACATGTCCGAGACCGAGAAGATCGCAGCAGAGACCCGCACCGAGTTCGGCAAGGGCGCTGCCCGCCGGATCCGCCGCGACAACAAGATCCCCGGCGTCATCTACGGCCACGGCGCCGAGCCCCTCCACGTCACGCTGCCGGGTCACCAGACGATGATGGCGCTCAAGCACGGTGGCGCCAACGCGCTGCTCGCGCTCGACTTCGACGGCACCGAGCACCTCGCGCTGACCAAGCAGGTCCAGGTCGACCCGATCAAGCGTCAGATCGAGCACATCGACTTCGTCACGGTCATCCGCGGCGAGAAGGTCATCGTGGACGTCGCGATCCACGTGGTCGGCGACCCCGCTCCCGACACCCTGGTCGTCACCGAGAACAACACGATCCAGGTCGAGGCCGAGGCCACTCACATCCCCGAGTTCATCGAGGTCCTGCTCGAGAAGGCCCCGGTCGGCACCCAGGTCCACGCCAAGGACCTCGTCCTCCCGAAGGGCACCACGCTGGCCGCCGACGAGGACCTGCTCATCGTCAACGTCACCCAGCAGATCTCTGCCGAGGCGCTCGAGGCCGAGCTGGAAGAGGCCGAGGCCGAGGCCGGCATCGAGCACGACGTCCCGGACGCCGAGATCGCCGAGGCCCAGGTCGAGGCTGCCGCCATCGAGGCCGGCAACGCCCCCGAGGCCGACGCCGCGGAGTGATCCACCTGTTCCACTGGCTGCGCCGCATCGGGTCTCCCGGTGCGGCGCGCCGCCATTTCCGGCTGGGATGATGAGCACATGAGCGATGACGTGTGGCTGGTCGTCGGCCTGGGCAACCCCGGCCCGGCCTATGCCGGACACCGCCACAACGTGGGCTACCTCGTGACCGACAAGCTTGCCGACCGGATGGGCAGCCCCTTCCGCGCGCACAAGACCGGCCGGGCCGACGTCGTCGAGGGTCGGCTGTCGCCTCCGGGAGTGCCCGGCCCACGCGTTGTCCTGGCGAGGCCGCGTGGCTACATGAACGAGTCCGGCGGCTCCGTGAAGGCGCTCGCGACGTTCTACAAGGTGCCGCCCGAGCGGATCATCGCGATCCACGACGAGCTCGACATCGCGTTCAACACCCTGCGGATCAAGCTCGGTGGGGGCGACAACGGCCACAACGGACTCCGCTCCATGCGCGGCAGCCTCGGCACTGGCGACTTCTACCGGGTGCGGGCCGGGATCGGCCGCCCGCCCGGCCGCCAGGACGTCGCCGACTTCGTGCTGTCCAACTACAGCACCGCCGAGAAGAAGGACCTGCCCTTCCAGGTGATGGATGCGGCCGACGCGGTCGAGTCGCTGATGACCGAGGGCCTGGAGAAGACGCAGCAGAAGTTCAACTCCTGATCTCCTCCAGATCGGGTATGCGCCCGAGCCCGTCGACTCCTACCGTTCACGACAGTGACCGGGGGAGGGGCAAGCATGAGGGCAGAGGCCAAGCACAGGGGCGAGCCTCCGGCTCCGCCTCCGGCGAAGACGTCGAAGGTCCGCGTGCCCGCACAGCGGCGCTCGGTCGATCCGCCACCTGCACCTGAAGTGTCGATCGGCCTCGTGCCGCCCACGAGGCACTCGCGCACGGCGCGACGGCTCCTCGCGATCTTCGCCTGCCTGGCGCTGGTGCCCCTGGTCGTGTTGGCGGCCTTCGACTTGCGACTGTCCTCCGCGCTCACGCGCATCGACGGCGCCTTCGACGGACTCGGTGTCCGGCCCGCGGCTGCGACCGACGGCTCGGTCACGATGCTGATGCTCGGGACCGGCGACGGCACTGCCAACAGTCCGGAGCTGACGTGGATGTCGGGCGACCCGACCGTGGTGTCGGCGATGTTCGTCACCGTCTCGGGCGACCGCAGTCAGGTGAACGTCGACTGGCTCCCCCTCCGGGGGCGCGTGCTCGACGGGGTGTCCGACGGTGCGCCCAGCTCATCCGTGGCCGCCGCCGAGTCATGGACCGGACGCCGGGTCGACCACCTGGCCGTCGTGGAGTGGTCTGCCCTGTCGGAGCTCGGCCGCGACAACGGCGTGCCACTCGAGCTGGCCGCAGGTGCTGGTCGTGGCGCGCAGCAGGCATTCCTGCGCGAGGTGCTCGAGGACACCCTCCACGCCGAGATGCGCAAGGAGCCGTGGACGCTCTACAACGCGCTGCACACGGTCGCCGAGGGCATGGCGGTCGAGGAGGGCTGGTCGACGTTCGACATGAACCGACTGGTGTTCTCGATGCGCAACCTGCGCTCGTTCGAGATCGTGTTCGGCGCCATGGATGCGCCGGTCACCAAAATTGGCGAATAGACGGGCCGAGGGCGAGTTGTCGCCCGGGAGCCAGTCAACGATGTGATCGCCACACCGCTTCCGGTGTGGCACGTCTGCTCAGGGGGTTGGGCTGTGTCGGTGGGGCATGTCATGAAGTCAGAGAAGATGTTGGGCGTAGCCGTGATCGGGGCCGGCTACTGGGGCCCCAACCTGATCCGCAACTTCCGGAGCTCGCCCGACTGGGCGCTCCGGGCGGTCTGCGATCTCGACGTGGACCGGGCGCGGCAGGTCGTCGGTGACGCCGCCGGATGCGACGTGACCGCCGATCTCAACGCGGTCCTGGCCCGCGACGACATCGACGCGGTCGCCATCGCGACGCCGGCCCGCACGCACCGTGGCGTCGCCGAGGCCGCCCTGCTCGCCGGCAAGCACGTGCTGGTGGAGAAGCCGCTGGCCGACAGCGTCGAGGCGGGTACGGCGATGGTGGCCCTCGCCCGGGAGCAGGGCCTGGTCCTGATGGCCGACCACACCTACTGCTTCACGCCGGCGGTGCTGAAGATGGCCGAGCTGGTCGCGGCCGGCGAGCTGGGTGACGTGCTCTACATCGACTCGGTGCGGATCAACCTCGGCCTGGTCCAGCCCGACGTCGACGTGCTGTGGGACCTCGCGCCCCACGACCTCTCGATCCTCGACTTCGTCCTGCCGGGTGGACTCGCGCCCGGCGGCGTCTCCGCCATCGGCGCCGACCCGCTCGGCGCGGGCCGAGCCTGCGTCGGCCACATCTCGATGCCGCTGGCCGGCGGCGCCCTCGCCCACGTCCACGTGAACTGGATGAGCCCGACCAAGATCCGCCAGATGGTGATCGGCGGCTCTCGCCGTACGCTCGTCTGGGACGACCTGAACCCGCAGCAGCGCCTCAGCGTCTACGACCGGGGCGTCGACCTCGGTCAGACCTCGGCGCTGGGACAAGCGGGCGCCGAGCGCCGCGACGCCGGGATCTCCTACCGGCTGGGCGACACCTGGTCGCCGGCCCTGCCCGAGCGCGAGCCACTGATGGGCGTGGTCACCGAGCTGGCCGCCAGCATCCGGGAGGGCCGCCCCGCGAGCACCGACGGCGCCGCCGGCCTGCGCGTGCTGTCCGTGCTGGCCGCAGCCTCGGAGAGCCTGGCCGCCGACGGCCTGATGATCCGGCCCGAGGTGCCGACCGTGCCCGGTCAGCGCCAGGCGCAGAAGGCCCTGGAGTCCGTCCGATGACCGCTCTGGCAGGTGCTCGCGTGCTGGTCACCGGGGGCGCCGGCACCATCGGCTCCACCCTCGTCGACCAGCTCGTCGACGCCGGTGCCTTCGAGGTCGTCGTCCTCGACAACCTGGTCCGTGGCCGGGCCGCCAACCTGGACGCGGCGCTCAAGACCGACCGCGTCACCCTGGTCGAGGGCGACATCCGCGACCGCGACCTCGTGCACGACGTGACACGCGGCTGCCACCTGGTGTTCCACCAGGCCGCCATCCGGATCACCCAGTGCGCGGAGGAGCCGCGACTGGCGCTGGAGGTGCTCGTGGACGGGACCTTCAACGTGGTCGAGGCCGCTGCCCAGGCGGGCGTCGACAAGCTCATCGCCGCGTCGTCGGCCTCGGTCTACGGCCTGGCCGAGGAGTTCCCCACGCCGGAGCGCCACCACCACCACGACAACGACACGTTGTACGGCGCCGCGAAGACGTTCAACGAGGGCCTGGTCCGGAGCTTCCGGGCGATGCACGGCCTGGACCACGTGCTGCTGCGCTACTTCAACGTCTACGGCCCGCGGATGGACGTGCACGGCCTCTACACCGAGGTCCTGGTGCGCTGGATGGAGCGGATCGCCGACGGCCTGCCGCCGCTGATCTTCGGCGACGGCCAGCAGACGATGGACTTCGTCTACACGACCGACATCGCCCGCGCCAACGTCCTGGCCGCGGCCAGCGACGTGCGCGAGGGCATCTACAACGTGGCCCGCGGCGAGGAGACCAGCCTGCTCGAGCTGGCCCGGACGCTGCTGCGCGCGATGGACTCGGACCTGCCCGTCGAGCACGGCCCCGACCGCGCCGTCAACGGCGTCACCCGGCGCCTCGCCGACACGACGGCCGCGAAGCGCGACCTCGGCTTCGTCGCCGAGGTCGGGCTCGAGGACGGACTGCGTGAGCTCGTCGAATGGTGGCGACCGCTGCGCTCCGAGGTGGCCGCCGGCCGGGCCCTGGTCCGATGAACGAGACCGTGATGAGCCGCATCAACGTGATGCAGCCGTGGCTCGGCGAGGAAGAGGTCGCCGCGGTCGCCGAGGTGATCCGCTCCGGCTGGGTGGCCCAGGGGCCGCGGGTCGCCGAGTTCGAGTCCGCCTTCGCCGCGAGCCAGCAGGCGGCGTACGCCGTCGCGGTGAGCAACTGCACGACGGCACTGCACCTGGCGCTCGTCGTGGCCGGCATCGGGCCCGATGACGACGTGGTCGTCCCCTCCTTCTCCTTCGTCGCGACGGCCAATGCACCGGTGTACGTCGGTGCGCGGCCGGTCTTCGCCGACGTCGACCCCACCACGGGCAACCTGACGCCCGACACGATCGCCGCGGCGATCACCGCGCGCACACGCGCGGTGATCGCAGCGGACCAGGGCGGCGTGCCGCTCGACCTGGCGGCCCTGCGCGGGCTGTGCGACCCGCTCGGCATCGTGGTCATCGAGGACGCCGCGTGCGGTGCGGGATCCACGGCCTACGGCCGCCCGGTCGGTGCCGGCGCGGAGATCGCGGCCTGGTCGTTCCACCCGCGCAAGCTGCTCACCACCGGGGAGGGCGGGATGCTGACGACCTCGCGCCCCGAGTGGGCCGACCGCGCCCGCCGGCTCCGCGAGCACGCGATGAGCGTCTCGGCGGCCGAGCGCCACGCCAGCGTGCTCGCCCCCGCCGAGAGCTATGACGAGGTCGGGTTCAACTACCGGATGACCGACCTGCAGGCCGCCATCGGCCTGGTCCAGCTGGGCCGGCTGCCCGAGCTGGTCGCCCGTCGGCGCCAGCTCGCCAAGACCTATGCCACGGCGATCGACGACCTGCCCGGCCTGCGCATCGTCGCCGACCCCGACTGGGGGACCACCAACTACCAGTCCTGCTGGGTCGAGGTCGGCCCCGACCACCCGCTCGACCGCGAAGGCGTGCTCGCGCACCTCGCCGAGGCCGGGATCTCCGCGCGCCGCGGCATCATGGCCGCCCACCGCCACCCCGCCCACGCGGGTCGCGAGGGAGCACCGCTCCCCGTCACCGAGCGCCTCACCGACTCGACGCTGATCCTGCCCGTCTTCCACCAGCTGACCGAGTCGGAGCAGGACCGCGTGATCGACGCGCTGCGCTCCTCGGGGGCGCGGCGATGAACAGGCTCGACAGCAAGGCCGGGGTCCAGATCCCCCAGTCCAGGCAGGGCGCCGAGCCGAGTCGACCCGGGTTCGCGCCCGCGCGGCTCGAGCGGCTGGTGCGCGACGCGGTCGCGGAGTGCCACCTCGACCTGAGCGATCGCTGTGTCGTCACCGAGGCGGCCTCGGGCGCCTACGTCGTCACACCCGTGCTCGCAGCCCTGGCCGGCGCGCGGCGAGTCATCGCCGTCACCCGGCCGACCCGCTACGGAACGATCGCCGAGGTCCAGGCAGCGACGCTGGACCTCGCCGCTGCGACTCGGCGTCGCGGAGGTGATCGAGGTGGTCGAGGAGCTCACTCCCGAGCACCTCGCGGCGGCCGACGTCGTCACCAACTCCGGTCACGTGCGGCCGATCGACGAGCGGATGGCCGCGCAGCTCAAGCCCGGCGCGGTCGTGCCGTTGATGTACGAGTCGTGGGAGCTCGCGGCGCGCGCCGCCGACGTGGACATCGCGGCCCTGGGCGCTCACGGGATCGCCTTCGCCGGCACCAACGAGCGCCACCCCCACGTCGACGTCTTCTCCTACCTCGGGATGATGGCCGTCTGGCAGCTGGCGCAGGCCGGCGTGGCGGTCCACCGCTCCCGCATCGGGCTCATCTGCGACAACGACTTCGCGCCGTTCGTCGGGCTCGGCCTCACCCGCGCCGGCGCCCACGTCCTGCTTCGCAGCCACATCCTCGACCTGCCCGACACCGAGTCGTTCGACGTGATCCTGGTCGCCCAGACGCCGACCGACGGCGACGTGATCGACGCGCTGGACGCGCACCGGATCGCCCGGTGCTGGCCGGGAACGCCGGTGGTGCAGTACTGGGGAGACTTCGACCGGGCCGCGCTCGCGGAGGCCGGCGTCGGCGTGTGGCCGCCGCAGGCGCCGCCGCGCGGTCACATGGGTGTGCTGCCGTCCGACATCGGTCCCGAGGCGATCGTCCGGCTCCAGTGCGGCGGGCTCAAGGTGGCGCAGGTGCTGCTCACTCCCGCCGACGAGCGGTCGGTCAACGACCTCGAGCACGTCGACCCGCACCCGGACTGCGAGGTGCTCGATGTCGACTGAGACCACTCCTCGCGTCCTCCTCGTCGGGCTCGGCCCCACGACTGCGTCGGCCCTCGAGGCAGTGCTCGAGCGCTTCGACGTGTGCGCGCTCGTCCGCCCCGGCTTCGACAGCGTCGTCTCGCGGGCGCTCGAGGCCGGGATCGCGGTCCAGGCGGACACCCGGCTGTCCGCGGTCGTCGACCTGATCGAGACGATGCGGCCCGACGCAGTGGTCGTCTCGTCCTACGACCGGATCCTGCCCGCGGCCGTCGTGACCAGCGTGCCCTGCATCAACGTGCACTACGCGCCGCTGCCGCGCTACCGCGGCCGGGCCACGGTCAACTGGGCGATCCTCAACGGCGAGGACGCCACCGCGATCACCGTCCACTGCCTCGAGCCCGACCTCGACGCGGGCGGCGTCCTGCTGCAGCACCCGGTCCCGCTCGGACCCGAGTCGACCACCGGTTCGGTCTACGACGAGCTCAACGAGCTGCAGCGCCGGTTCCTCGCCGACGCGGTCGTACGCCGCCTCGCCGGTGATCGAGGGGAGCCGCAGGACGAGTCCCTGGCCAGCCACTCCTGCAGCCGCGTGCCGAGCGACGGAGAGATCGACTGGGCAGACTCGACGGCAAGCATCGACCGTCTCGTCCGCTCCCTCGACGGGCCGTTCCCGTCCGCGTTCACGTTCCTCGGCGCCATCCGGATCGACGTGCTGCGCGCCACCCCCGTCCCCGACGCCCCGGTCTACGACGGCCGGGTCCCCGGCCGCGTGATCCGGGTCGACCGCGCCGTGGGACACGTCGACGTCCTCACCGGCGACGGTGTCCTTCGCCTGCTCGCCGTCGCCGAAGGTGTCGACGGCTCCGGTGCGGCCGACGGTGCCGCATCCCAACGCCCTGCAGACCTGATCACGTCGGTCCGCCACACACTCGTGTCCGGTGTCGAGGCTCGCCTCGCCGTCCTCGAGCAACGGCTGGCCGCTTTCGAGTACGAGGTTCGATGATGAGAGTCCCCTTCGTGGACCTGGCCGCCCAGCACGCCGAGATCGCCGACGAGGTGCGACCCGCGCTGGACGCGGTGTTCGCAGCCACCGCCTTCGTCGGGGGCCCCGAGGTCGCGGCCTTCGAGCAGGACTACGCCGCCTACTCCGGCGTCGACCACTGCGTCGGCGTCGCCAACGGCACCGACGCCCTCGAGCTCGCACTCCGTGCGGCCGGGGTGACCCCCGGGTCGGAGGTGATCGTCCCGGCCAACACGTTCATCGCCTCCGCCGAGGCGGTGTCCCGCATCGGCGCGGTGCCCGTGCCCGTCGACGTCGACGAGGAGCACCTCCTCATCGACCCGGTGGCCGTCGCCGAGGCGATCACCGAGGCGACGTCCGCCGTCGTCGCCGTACACCTCTTCGGACAGCTCGCGCCGCTCGACGAGCTCGCCGAGATCTGTGAGGACGCCGGCATCCCGCTGGTCGAGGACGCCGCGCAGTCCCAGGGCGCCACTGGCGTGGCCGGGTCGTCGGCCGCTCGGGCAGGTCGCCGCCACCAGCTTCTACCCCGGCAAGAACCTCGGCGCCGCCGGCGACGCCGGTGCCGTCACGACCGCCGATCCCGAGATCGCGGACCGGGTGCGGCTGCTCGCCAACCACGGCTCGTCGGTCAGCTACGTCCACGACGTGATCGGGATGAACTCGCGCCTCGACTCCATCCAGGCCGTCTACCTCCGCGCCAAGCTCGGGCGCCTCGACAAGTGGAACGACCTGCGCAGCCGCGCCGCGCAGCGCTACGCCGAGCTGCTGGCCGACGTCGCCGGGATCCAGCGCCCCGGTGCCATCGACCCGGCAAGGGCACGTCTGGCACCTCTACGTCGTCCGCGTCGACGAGCGGGACCGCGTGCTGCAGGCGCTGGGGGAGGCCGGCATCGGCGCGGGCATCCACTACCCGACCCCGGTGCACCTGACGGCCGCCTACCGCGGCCTGGGACTCGGACCCGGCACCGCGCCGATCGCCGAGGCAGCGGCCGACCGCATCCTCTCGCTGCCGATGTTCCCGCACCTGACCGAGGACATGCAGGCCCGCGTGGCCGAGGTCCTGGTCGAAGCCGTGTCCGGGGGAGTCAGATGACCACGTTGCTCGTCGCCAACGACGGCGGCCACATCATGCAGCTGCACACCCTGCGGCCGCGGCTCGGCGTCGGCGACGACGTCGTGTGGGTGACGCCGCGCACCCCGCAGACGGAGTCGCTGCTCGAGGGCGAGCGCGTGCACTGGGTGTCGCCGTGCCCGCCTCGCGACGCGAAGGCGATCCTGCGCAACACCGCGGCGACCCGTGGCCTCTTCCGGCAGTACGACGTGACGCTGGCCGTCAGCACCGGGGCCGCACTGGCGCTGGCCGTGCTCCCGCAGGCGCGAGCCAGGAACATCGAGACCGTCTACATCGAGTCGGCCACCCGCCTCGACTCCCCGTCGCTCTCGGGCCGGGTGCTGTCGATGATGCCGGGGGTGCGGACCTTCAGCCAGTCGACGGGGCTGACCAAGGGGCACTGGGAATACCTTGCCTCGCCGTGGGACCTCTACGAGTCCGCGGTCGCCGTACCCCACGCGATCCGGAACGTCGTGGTGAGCCTCGGCACGCAGGAGGGCTACGGCTTCCGGCGCCTGCTCGAGCGCCTCGTGCCGATCGTGCCCGCCGATGCCGAGGTGCTGTGGCAGACCGGCAGCACCGACGTCTCCGGGCTCTTCATCGAGGGGCGGGCCAAGGTGCCGGCACAGGAGATGGCCAGGGCCATCCGCGAGGCCGACGTCGTGGTCGCGCACGCCGGGACCGGGATCGCGCTGATGGCGCTGGAGAACGGCAAGCTTCCTGTCCTCGTGCCCCGCCGCGGCCTGCACGGCGAGCACGTCGACGACCACCAGCTGACCATCGCGCTCGAGCTGAGCCTGCGGGACCTCGCGGTCTCGCGGGACGCCGACAGCCTCAAGTACGGCGACCTCGAGCTCGCGGCCAGCCGCTCGATCACGAAGGTCGCCGACCCGCCCCAGCTGAAGATCGCGGCGCCGGTCATTCCCCGGCCCCGCGTCGGGTGACAGCCATGCGGATCCGCCAGCCGCGACCACTCCACACGCGACCCACCGTCTCGGTGGTGGTGCCCTGCTACAACTACGGGCGCTACCTGCCGCAGGCAGTCGGCAGTGCCCTCGACCAGAGCGGCGTCGATGTCGAGGTGCTGATCGTCGACGACGCCTCGACCGACGACTCGGTGACCGTGGCACGCGCGCTGGCGGCCGCCGACCCGCGCGTCGACGTACTCCCCCACGAGATCAACCGCGGCCACATCGCGACCTACAACGACGGGCTCTCGAAGGCCCGCGGCGACTACATCGGCCTGCTGTCGGCCGACGACGTGATGGCGCCCGACGCGCTCACCAGGTCGGTGGCGCTGATGGAGCACCCCCGGACGTCGGCATGGTGTACGGCGCCATCGAGACCTTCAGCGACGAGCCGCCGCAGCTTCCGCGGCACCGCCCGTCGCGCTGGGCGGTCTGGGAGGGCCAGGACTGGGCGGAGCGCGTCTTCGCCTCGGGCACCAACGTGGCCTACTCGCCCGAGGTGCTCCTGCGCTCCTCGGTGCAGCACGAGATCGGCGGCTACGACCCCGAACACCCGCACGCGGGTGACTTCCTGATGTGGCTGCGCGCGGGAGCGGTGGCGAACGTCGGCGTGCTCGGCGACTCGGTCCAGGCGCTGTACCGCCAGCACCAGACGAACATGCACTCCTCTGTCTTCGGGGTGGAGAGCGGCCGCGGTCTGATCAACGACCTCGAGGCCCGGTCCCGGGTCTTCGACGACGCCGCCGGCGACTACCCGGCCGGCGACAGCCTGCTGTTGTCGGGCCGCCGGGCGTTGGCCGTCGAGGCGGTCGGACTGGCCGCGCGTGCCTACGTCTGGGGTCTGACGAACGACTGGCCCGTGGCGGAGCTGGTGGAGTTCGCCCGCGGCCTCGACGACGACATCGAGACCACGCGCGAGTGGCGGATGCTCGCCCGCCGCCGCAGGTTGGGCGCCCGCCTCAGCCGCAAGAACCCCGCCTTCGTGCCGCGGGAGCTCCGCCTCACCCGACAGGGCGAGATCCACGCCCGCCGGCGACGCGAGGGGTGGACGCCGTGAAGAACCTGACGCCCGACGCAGTCGTGGCCGGTCCCGTGCCAAGGGTGTCGGTCGTCATCCCCGTCTACAACTACGGCCGCTTCCTCGAGCAGTGTGTGAGGTCGGCGCTGACGCAGACCGGCGTCGACGTGGACGTCGTCGTGGTGGACGACTGCTCCACCGACGACACGCGCGACGTGGCGCGCCGTCTGGCCGAGGCAGACCCGCGCGTGCAGCTCGTCGTCCAGGAGCGCAATGGCGGTCACATCGCCAACTTCAACCGCGCGTTGGGGCTCGCCACCGGTGACTACGTGGTCAAGCTCGACGCCGACGACTGCCTGCCGCCCGGTTCGCTGGCCCGGTCCGCCGCTCTCCTGACGTCGTACGCCGACGTGTCCTTCGTCTACGGCCGACCGCAGGTCTTCAGCAGTGACGAGCCTCCGGCGATCGACGAGGACCCCGACGGCCTGCGGACCACCTGGACCGTGTGGCCGGGCGAGGACTGGCTGTGGCGCGAGC
>CAVUNB010000028.1:0-24471 GCA_963742685.1 uncultured Actinomycetota bacterium
GCCTGGTCACCTCGTCGGCCCAGCGGCCCTACGTCGCCGGGCTGGGCTGGGCGCCCGAGGGAAAGAACTGGATGGTCGTCACCGTGCTGACCGGAGCGCCGACCGAGTTCGCCGGGCCGGACGGCACCTACGAGGTGGACGAGTCCACGTCGACGTACCTCCTCGACCTGCAGGGACCGGAGGAGAGCTTCGCGCTCAACGACGCCCTGCCCGCGGGCGCGGCCGAGGACGAGAACGACCCGCAGGTCGTCATCTTCGAGGTCGACCCGGAGCGGGCGACCGGTCAGTTCGAGGTCCGAACGCGCCTGACCGGCGAGACCGAGGTGACCACGGGCAAGAAGGGCAACCGGGAGACGAGGACCAAGACCTTCAAGGCACTCGTCGCGCAGGGCGCCTTCGTCTGATCCACTCTGGCACTCGATTGGGGGGAGTGCTAACGTCTGAGTTGGCACTCTCACCATGAGGGTGCCAGCGCTTGCAATGACGTGCGATCCCCGCGACGGCGCGCATCACGGCAAGCCCAAGCGTGCGAGGAACATCCGTTTCTCGAGTCCCAGTTCAGCCCAACGTGGAAAGTGGAGGTCGACAAGTGTCGGTCAACATCAAGCCCCTCGAGGACCGCATCGTCGTCAAGCCGCTCGACGCCGAGCAGACCACGGCCTCTGGCCTGGTCATCCCGGACACCGCCAAGGAGAAGCCCAGGAGGGCGAGGTCATGGCTGTCGGTCCCGGTCGCGTCGACGACAACGGCAACCGCGTCCCGGTCGACGTCGCTGTCGGTGACAAGGTCATCTACAGCAAGTACGGCGGCACCGAGGTCAAGTACGCCGGCGACGAGTTCCTGATTCTCAGCGCCCGCGACGTCCTCGCTGTCGTTTCCTGATCTCCCCGCCCGGACGTCATACGAGTGTCGACCCACGGGTCGCACGTCGTATGACGCCCGGGCGGTTCTCTTTCACTAGGAGCACCTGAATGCCCAAGATTCTGGAATTCGACGAGAACGCCCGCCGCGCCCTCGAGCGCGGCGTCGACGCCCTCGCCAACGCCGTCAAGGTGACGCTCGGCCCGAAGGGCCGCTACGTCGTCCTGGACAAGAAGTGGGGCGCCCCCACGATCACCAACGACGGTGTGACCGTCGCGCGTGAGATCGAGCTCGACGACCCGTTCGAGAACCTCGGCGCCCAGCTGTGCAAGGAAGTTGCCACCAAGACCAACGACGTCGCCGGTGACGGTACGACGACCGCGACCGTGCTCGCGCAGGCGATGGTCCACGAGGGCCTCCGCGCCGTCGCGGCCGGCGCCAACCCGATGGGTCTCAAGCGGGGCATGGACGCTGCGGCCGAGGCCGTCGGCGACGCGCTGCGCGAAGCCGCCCGTGAGGTGGAGTCCAAGGCCGACATGGCCTCGGTCGCCACGATCTCCAGCCGCGACGCCCACATCGGCGAGCTGCTCGCCGAGGCCTTCGACAAGGTCGGCAAGGACGGCGTGATCACGGTCGAGGAGTCCAACACCATGGGCACCGAGCTCGAGTTCACCGAGGGCATGCAGTTCGACAAGGGCTACATCTCGGCCTACTTCGTGACCGACCCCGAGCGCATGGAGGCCGTCCTCGACGACGCCTACATCCTCCTGCACCAGGGCAAGATCGGCTCGATCCAGGACCTGCTGCCCCTGCTCGAGAAGGTCATCGCCGCGGGCAAGCCGCTCTTCATCCTCGCCGAGGACGTCGAGGGCGAGGCGCTCTCGACCCTGGTCGTGAACAAGATCCGCGGCACCTTCAACGCGGTCGCGGTCAAGGCCCCGGCCTTCGGTGACCGTCGCAAGGCGATGATGCAGGACATCGCCGTCCTCACCGGCGGCCAGGTCGTCGCTCCCGAGGTCGGCCTCAAGCTCGACCAGGTCGGTCTCGACGTGCTGGGCACCGCCCGTCGCATCGTGATCACCAAGGACAACACCACGATCATCGACGGCGCCGGCGACACCAGCGCCGTCGAGGGTCGCGTCAACCAGATCAAGGCCGAGATCGAGAACTCCGACTCCGACTGGGACCGCGAGAAGCTCCAGGAGCGCCTCGCCAAGCTCGCCGGCGGTGTCTGCGTGATCAAGGTCGGCGCCGCCACCGAGGTGGAGCTGAAGGAGAAGAAGCACCGCATCGAGGACGCCGTCTCCGCGACGCGCGCCGCGATCGAGGAGGGCATCGTCCCCGGCGGTGGCTCTGCCCTGATCCACGCGGTCTCCGTGCTCGAGGACAACCTCGGACTCACCGGCGACGAGGCCATCGGCGTGCGGATCGTTCGCAAGTCCGCCGACGAGCCGCTGCGCTGGATCGCCGAGAACGGTGGCGTCAACGGCTACGTCGTGACCACCAAGGTCCGCGAGCTCGGCCTCGGCAACGGCTACAACGCCGCGACCGAGGAGTACGGCGACCTGGTGGCCCAGGGCGTCCTCGACCCGGTCAAGGTCACCCGCTCCGCGCTGGTCAACGCCACCTCGATCGCGGGCATGCTGCTCACGACCGAGACGCTGATCGTGGAGAAGCCCGAGGACGAGGAGCCGGCCGCTGCTGGTGGCCACGGCCACGGACACGGTCACTGATTGACCCAGATAGCGACGACGCCCCGCCCGGTGATCCGGGCGGGGCGTTGTGCATCCGGGCTCAGAACAGCACCAGCCGGTCGAACGGCTGCTCGCAGTCGACGCGGAGCTCGGGCCGCTCCAGTCGGCGCTTGTGATAGATCCGGTAGGCGCCGCAGGCGATGGCGACGAGCTGGTAGTCCTCGAGCAGCTCCTCCCGGATCCCGTCGGTGCCGGCCTCGGACCACTCGTCGAGCCGCTTGGACTGCACGAACCAGGTGGGCGCCGCCGGCCCGGTCAGCACGCTCTCCAGCTCCTCGAGGTCCGGGTCGAGGGTGCGCATCGGCAGCGACCACAGATGCTCGTACGGCGAACGCAGCCCGCTCGCCCACTGGATGTCCGCGCGCCCGCCGTACACGAGAAGGGTGTCGCCGGGCTGCGCGGCGCCGCCGATGGCGCGGCCGGTGAGGTATTCCGTCGGCAGGTAGGCGTCGATCGTGCGTTCCCACTCGACGAGGGCCAGCACCGAGCTCAGCAACGTGAAGGCCACCAGCACCCGAGTGATGAGGGAGACCCAGTGCCGCCAGTGCCGGGTCATCAGCTGCTCGTCGGCGAGCAGCAGGCCGAGGCAGAGGGCGGCGGGTGCGATGGGCACGAGCAGGTAGGTGCGCCAGTAGCTGCCGCTGAGGAAGACGCCGGCCGTGTCGACGACCAGCATCGCCGCGACCGCGGCGGTCGGGACGGTCGCGCGGCGGAGCAGGCGAGGCAGCCGGAGCACGAACCACACGCCCAGCGCCGCCAGCCCGGAGAACAGAGCGATGACCAGCAACGTGTGGATGCGTGCGTCCACCGTGCTCGAGGGCTGACTGGCCAGCACGGAGTTGGCGTCGACCCGGAAGCCGAGGGTGACGTAGGCCAGGGTCGAGAGCCGGACGCCGGCGGCCAGGCACCACCCGACGGTGGCGAGGACGGGCAGCAGGGCACCCGCGATCGCGGCACCGGCGAGGCGCAGGAAGTCACGGCGCTCCAGTCGCGACGTGGCCAGGGCGGCGACCAGGAGCACGCCACCGAAGACCAGTCCGCCGAAGAGGTTCTGCTTGAGGCCGACCGCGAGCACCGCCAGCGCCCCGGCCGCAGCCGCGTGCCACACGGAGCGGCGCATGAGCGCGTTGATCGCGAACCAGCAGGACCCCATCACCAACGGCAGGCCGAGGATCTCGCCCTTGGCGGCCACGGAGTCGATGGCGGCGTGGGAGGTCAGGGCCGCCGTCGCGACGGCCACCCACGCGCCGATCCGGTCGGCGCTGCGCGCCCCGGCGTACTCCGCGAGACGGCGCGCCGTGCCCGCGGCCGCGAGCACGAAGAGCGCCGCGGCCAGGGCGGCGAAGACCCGGATGAAGTAGGGCCCGCCGAGCCAGTCGCTGAGCTTGAAGAGCGCGATGATCGGCGGCGGCCGATCCACCCAGTAGGTGCCGAACATGCTGTCGGGTTCGGGGTGCCAGGCCCGGGCCACCAGGAGGAAGCCGGCCTCGTCCGGGCGGAGCGGCCACTGCAGGGACGGAATGCGGCCGAGCACGGCGACGACCATCGCCAGGCCGACCACCACGCGGGAGGTTGGTCGGGGCGGCGGCATCGGGCCATTGTGCAGGGTCGCGCCCCGAAGATTTCCCCGGGCGAAACATCGGGGATCCAGTCCGGCAACATCCGGGCCGAGAGTGGACGCATGTTGTGGCGAGTGCGAACGACCATGCCGGACCGACCGGGCGCCCTGGCGACCCTGGCGCAGGAGTGCGGCACTGCCGGTGTCAACATCCTGGCGATGCAGGTCTTCCCCGGGGTGGAGGCGGTCACCGACGAGCTGGTGCTGGAGGTGCCGCCCACCTGGGGCGCGGAGGACGTCGTGGCCCTGGTCGAGCGGGCCGGCGCCCGTGCTGTCGTCTCGCACCCGTGCACGGACGAGGCGCTCGTCGACCAGCCGTCGCGCTACGTGGAGGCGGCTCGCGCCATCCTGAGCCAGCCGGCCCGCTTCCCCGAGGTGGTGGCAGCGCTCTTCGACGCCGACGCCGAGCAGGTCGGTGAGCCGGGCGCCCACGACTCGATGGAGATGACGGTCGGCGACGTGTCGGTGCAGATCCATCGCCTGGCGCCCTTCACCGCGACCGAGCACGCCCGCGGCACGACGATGGCCGGCCTCGTCAGCGACGTGCTGCAGCGCGCCAAGGCCGAGGTGTCCGCGCCGGGGCCCGGCCGTCGGCTGGGCACGGGCACCACGCCGGACTACGTGACCACGAGCCACGGGGTGACGGCGGAGGTGGAGGGTACGGCGGTCGGGCGCGCCCTGCTCGCCGAGCTGGTCACCCCCGGCAGCCGGCGCCTGGCCCTGGACGTGGACCCGGCGTGGCGGCGCCGCGGCATCGGCTCCCGGCTGTTGCTGGAGGCGGCGCGGGCCGCTGCTCGCCTCGGCGACGACGAGCTGGTGCTGATGACCGGCGCCGACAACCAGGCCGTGCTCCCGATGGTGCTCGGTTCGGGACTGCGCGGGCGGATCCGCATGTCGGGCGACGTGCTGAGCGTCCGCGTTCCGCTGCGCGACCTCGAATCAACTCGCCACTGAGCGGCCGTTAGACTCCTGGGGGTGGAGATCCCCGAGAAGTTTGCCGCGCTGGGCCTCACCTACGACGACGTCCTGCTGCTGCCGGGTGAGTCCGACCTGGCGCCGGCCGACATCGACACGACCTCGCGACTGACCCGCGAGATCTCGCTCAAGGTGCCGCTGATCAGTGCGGCCATGGACACCGTCACCGAGTCGCGGATGGCGATCGCGATGGCCCGCGAAGGCGGCATCGGCGTGCTCCACCGCAACCTCTCGATCGAGGACCAGGCCTACCAGGTCGACCTCGTCAAGCGGACCCAGACCGGCATCATCTCCAACCCCGTCACGATCGGGCCCGACGCGACGCTGGAGGAGCTCGACCGCATCTGTGGCGAGTACCGCGTCTCCGGCCTGCCCGTCGTCGACCTCGACGACCGGCTGCTCGGGATCATCACCAACCGCGACCTCCGCTTCACGCCGGTGGCCGAGTGGGCCACCACCAAGGTCAACGAGGTGATGACGTCCGAGGGCCTGATCACCGGGCCGGTCGGCGTCTCCCGCGACGACGCGACGGCCCTGCTGCGTGCCCACAAGCGCGAGCGACTTCCACTCCTCCACCCCGACGGCCGCCTGGGCGGGCTCATCACCGTCAAGGACTTCGTGAAGTCCGAGCAGTTCCCGCATGCCTCCAACGACGCCGACGGCCGACTGCTGGTCGGTGCGGCGATCGGCTACTTCGGCGACGCCTGGGAGCGCGCGACCACCCTCGTCGAGGCGGGCGTCGACGTCCTCGTCGCCGACACCGCCCACGGCCACGTGCACCTGCTCCTCGACATGGTCCGCCGCCTCAAGTCGGATCCCGCGACCAAGCACGTCCAGGTCATCGGCGGCAACGTCGCCACCCGCGAGGGCGCCCAGGCGTTCGTCGACGCCGGGGCCGACGCGGTCAAGGTCGGCGTCGGGCCGGGCTCGATCTGCACCACGCGCGTGGTCACCGGCGTCGGCGTACCCCAGGTCACGGCGATCTACGAGGCGTCGCTGGCCTGCAAGCCTGCCGGTGTCCCGGTCATCGCCGACGGTGGCATGAAGCACTCCGGCGAGATCGCCAAGGCGCTCGTGGCCGGTGCCGACTCGGTGATGCTCGGCTCGCTGCTCGCCGGCTGCGAGGAGTCGCCCGGCGACCTCGTCTTCGTCAACGGCAAGCAGTTCAAGTCCTACCGCGGCATGGGCTCGCTCGGCGCGATGTCGAGCCGGGGCAAGAAGTCCTACTCCAAGGACCGCTACTTCCAGGCCGAGGTCACCAGCGACGACAAGATCGTGCCCGAGGGCATCGAGGGCCAGGTCGCCTTCCGCGGTCCGCTCGGCGCCGTCGCCCACCAGCTGATCGGCGGGCTCAACCAGTCGATGTTCTACACCGGGGCGCGCACCGTGCCCGAGCTGCAGGAGCGTGGCCGGTTCGTCCGGATCACGTCGGCCTCCTTGACGGAGAGCCACCCCCACGGCGTACAGATGACGGTCGAGGCACCCAACTACTCCGGTGCCTGAGCACCGCTAGGCTGCCGCAGTGACTGAGATCGAGATCGGCCGAGCCAAGCGCGCCCGTCGCGCCTACTCCTTCGACGACATCGCGATCGTGCCCTCGCGGCGCACCCGCGACCCCGAAGAGGTCAGCACCGCGTGGCAGATCGACGCCTATCGGTTCGAGCTGCCGGTGATGGCCGCACCCATGGACTCGGTGATGTCGCCGGCGACCGCGATCGCCTTCGGCAAGCTCGGCGGCCTCGGGGTGCTCAACCTCGAGGGCCTCTGGACGCGGTACGACGACCCGTCGGACCTGCTCGAGGAAGTGGCCGGGCTGACGGGCAGCGACGCGACCCGCCGGATGCAGGAGATCTACACCGAGCCGATCCGGGCCGAGCTGATCACCGCCCGGCTGAAGCAGATGCGTGAAGCGGGCGTCACCGTCGCGGGGTCGCTCTCGCCCCAGCGCACCAAGGAGTTCGCCAAGGCGGTCGTCGACGCGGGCGTCGACATGTTCGTCATCCGCGGCACCACCGTCAGCGCCGAGCACGTCTCCTCGCAGGTGGAGCCGCTGAACCTCAAGGAGTTCATCTACGAGCTCGACGTCCCGGTCATCGTCGGCGGCTGCGCCACCTACCAGGCTTCGTTGCACCTCATGCGCACCGGCGCTGCCGGGGTGCTCGTCGGCTTCGGCGGGGGAGCGGCCCACACGACGAGGACGGTGCTCGGCGTCGCCGTACCCATGGCATCTGCCGTCGCGGACGTGGCCGCGGCCCGACGCGACTACCTCGACGAGTCGGGCGGCCGCTACGTCCACGTGATCGCCGACGGCTCGATCGGCCGCTCGGGCGACATCGCCAAGGCGATCGCCTGCGGTGCCGACGCGGTGATGGTGGGCTCGCCGCTGGCGCGCGCGACCGACGCACCCGGCCACGGCTTCCACTGGGGCGGCGAGGCGCACCACCCCGAGCTGCCGCGCGGCGAGCGCGTCGAGTTCAACCAGGTCGGCACGATCGAGGAGATCCTCTTCGGCCCGTCCCGGGTGGCCGACGGCACGATGAACCTGATCGGTGCGCTGCGGCGCTCGATGGCGACGACGGGCTACCTGGAGCTCAAGGAGTTCCAGCGCGTCGAAGTCGTGATCGGCTGAATGTTGGCCACGTGGAGACCCGCCTGCTGACACGGGCCTTCGTGCTGCTGGGGGTGGCCGACCTGGCCTACTTCACGGCCGTCGGTGTCGCGGTGCACACGCTGCCGCTCTACGCGACGGGTCCGATCGGCTCCGACGAGGCAGGAGCCGGACTGGCCTTCGGCGCCTTCGGGGTGACCGCGCTGCTCTGCCGCCCATTCGCCGGCCGACTGTCCGACAGCCGGGGCCGGATCCCGTTGATGATCCTGGGCGCGGTGCTCGCCGGCATCGGCATGCTGCTGATCCCGTTCACGTCGTCGCTGGAGGGGCTCGTGGCGATCCGGTTGCTCCAGGGCGTCGCCGAGGCCGCGTTCTTCGTGGGATCGTTCGCGCTGCTGGCCGACATCGCGCCGCCGGACCGGATGGGCGAGGCGATCTCCTACAACTCGCTCGGCCTCTACCTCGGGCTCGCTTTCGGCCCGCCGTTGGCCGAGGCGCTCCTCGCGGGCTGGGGGTACGCCGTCGCCTGGACCGCAGCGGCCGTGCTCTGCGCGGTGGCCGTCGGCCTGACGCTGCTGATCGTCGAGCCTGAGCATGACCGATCCCTCGAGGGCCACGGGAAGCTGATCCACCGGCCGGGGATCCCGGCCTCGCTCGGCTTCTTCTCCTCTCTGGCGGCCGTCGGCGGCTTCCTCGCGTTCGCCTCGTTGCACAGTGCCGAGGTCGGGATGACGAACACCTCGTTGGCGCTGCTGGTGTACGGCCTCGTCGTGGTGGTCTGCCGGATCGTCTTCGCGCGAGTGCCGGACCGCCTGCCGCCGCTGCCTCTCGGGATGGCGTCCCTGGTCGCGATCGCGGCGGGGATGACCGTGATGGCTTTGTGGCTCACCCCCGTCGGCCTGATGGTCGGCGTCGTGGTCACGGCGGTCGGGGTGACGTTCTCGACGCCGGCGTTCTTCTCGGCGATCTTCGCGACCGCCTCACCCTCGGAGCGCGGAGCGGCGGCCGGCACCGCGTCGGCGTTCATCGACCTCGGCCTCGGGTTCGGCCCGATCTGCCTGGGCCTGGTCGCCCGGTCGGGCGGGATCCCGGCCGCGCTACTGGCGGGCGCGGGCATCGCCGTACTCGGTGCTGTCTGGGTGGGCTGGCTCAGCACACGGCGCTCGCCGCGGCCGGTCATCGGGTGACTCGTACGCTCGCCCCATGTCGGGGACGAAGCGTGGTCTGTGGTTCGGGCGGGTAGCCGAGGAGTACGACCGGTGGCGTCCCAGCTATCCGTCCGCAGCCGTGGACTGGCTGGCTCCCGGTCGCCCTGCCCGGGTGGTGGAAGTGGGCGCCGGAACCGGCAAGCTGACCTCTCTGCTCGTGGCACAGGGACTCGAGGTCGATGCCGTCGAGCCTGACGAACTCATGCGCGAGGTCCTGGCCCGCAACAACCCGACAGCCCGACCCCACGCCGCCGAGTCGACGTCCTTGCCCGTGGCTGGCGAGTCACTGGACGCGGTACTGGTCGCCGACGCCTGGCACTGGTTCGACGCCGAGGCGACCCTCGAGGAGGTGCGGCGAGTCCTGAAGCCCGGCGGGTGGCTGGGCCTGGTCTGGAACAACGTCGCGGATCCGGTCGAGCAGTGGGAGTTGGACCTCGACGGGCCGAACGACCAGCACGACAGGAGCAACAAGGGGACGTTCGACGGGATCACTCGCTACCTTCCGGTTTGCCACTGGATGAGCTCGAATTCCGGTCGTTCCCGTGGACCTGGGACCTCTCACCCGAGCATCGCGCCCGCTACCTGGCCACGACCTCCGTGTCGATCACGGTGAGTGATGACGAGCGTGATCAGACCTTCTCCGAGAACCTCGCGGCTCTGCAGAATGTGTGTGACGCCGAGGGGCGAGTTGCGATGCCGGTCCGCTACGAGGCCAACTGCGTGCGCTGGACACCGGCGTCCGGATGATCCCCAGCACCGCCGATGCGGTGGTGGCATCGGTGGCCTGCGCTCGCTCACTGGGACTGCCCGCCGACGATCCCGAAGTCATTGCCGAGGGCTACAGCGTCCGCGTTCGGCTCAGGCCAGCGGCGGTGGTCACGCGCGTCGTGACCGTGGGGCGGCAACTACGTCCGGACCCACTTCCATGGCTCCAACGTGAGGTGTCCGTTGCCCAGTTCCTGGCGGCTGCGGCGGTTCCCATCGTGCCTCCTTGGGAGGATCCGGGGCCACACACCGCCGAAGGGCTGGAAGTCTCCTTGTGGCAATGGGTCCGAGCACGATTCCGGCGTGGTGCCAGCCATCCGGTTCGGCGCAATGCTGGGACCGCTGCACGAAGCAGTGGCCTCCTAGCCCGGCGACCTGCCCGACTCTGGTCGGCCCTCTCAGCGACGCGCCACGGCACTGACGACCTCGTCCGACTGCGACCCACCATCGCGCTGCGGCCGAGCCGATGACTGGCTGGACCCGATGACTTGCCGCGGCTACTGGTGCACGGGACGGACTTCGCCGAGGCCATGCGCGCGACGGCGAGACCTGCGCTTCCACGGACCGATCCCCGGAGACGTGGGTGGCGCGCCGGGGAGCCGGACATGGCGTCGCTGGAGCGGTCACGGACACCGGCGATGTCGCGGTACGCGGCCCACCGCCGGAGCCGTTACTCGTCGATCAGCAGGCGTCGCCCTGCGGCGGCTCCAGATGCTGCAGGCTGCACGGGGGCGGGCACTCTCGACCATGGCTCGCACACAGGGACTGGGTCACCGACGGCTGACCACGCGCTTGGACCGAAGCAAGACACGATCACAACCAAGGAGACGACATGGACCTTTTCGAGATCGACGAAACTCGCCGGATGAGCCGTGAGGACGCAGCCGCACGGCTGCGGGACCTGGCAGACGCCCTGGCGAGGAACAACTCGGTGGAGTTCGAGCGTGGTGGCAACCGGATCACGGTCCGGGTGCCCGACGAGGTCAACCTCAAGGTCGAGGTCGAGCTCGGGGACGAGAACGAGCTGGAGATCGAACTGACCTGGTGAGCCCTATTGGCGGCGGACTCGATGTCGGCAGCCGCTGCCTGGTGACTGATCGGTGGGGGTGACGTCGAGGGTGCCGGTGCGGTCGCGCAGGAACTGCTGGCCGTGGGGATCCGCCCAGAGCCAGGTCCCGGTCTCGACCGGGGTGTAGCGCCAACCCGCATGCGTCTTGAGCTGGTGGTGATGGCGGCACAGCGGCGCGATGTTGCAGTCGCACGACGCTCCACCGTTGGCGGGGTCGTCATGGTTGAACGCGACGATGTGGTCGTGGTCGCAAGCCCGGGCCGGCTTGGTGCACCACGGGAAGACACAGGTCGCGGCGACCAGGTCGGCGCGCACCTGTGTGCGGGTCTTGATCCGGTGGACGTCGGTCTCGTCGTGACCGGCAAGGTCGATCACGGCCTGAACGGTGAGGTGAGTGTCGCTGCGGCCGCACCAGTCACGGACGAGCTGGTCGAGCACGGCCCGGTCGCGGGTCGCGTTGCGCGCCACGGGGTCGAGGCCGACGAGGTTGGCGTCGGTGATGTGCAGGACCAGGTCGGCTCGCTTCGACGGCGCGGGCGCGTCGGCGCCGGAGAGCAGGGCCAACGCTGCGGCGGGATCGGCGAGGATGCCGACAGCACGTGATCGCCGTACGTCGAGAGGCTCAGGTGGCAGGCCCAGCGCTGCGTCTTTGGCCGCGAGTGCAGCGGCGACCCGCCCGACGGTGTGGTCGAAGTCGAACAGGTCCTTCCAGTCCCCACGGATCGCCATGTCGGCGATGCCGGTGTGGTTGATGAAGCCTTCGTCGAGCCGGACGAAGCGCCGGTCGAGGGCGTCGAGCTGCTCCATCTCGCGTTGCTCGGGGTAGAGCCGCAGCATCGCCTCGTCGATCTTCTTCTCCAGCGAGGTCAGGCCGATCTTGTGTGCGATCGGGGTGACCCGGCGGTCGATGTCGTCGGAGACGTCCCGCGGGCGGCCGCCGATCGAGCGTGCGACCATCCGGGCCCGGGACGGGTCCACGTCGCCGCTGAGCACGCGACCCCACAGCAGGGGCAGGCGGTGTCGTACGACGAGGGCATCGCGGATCAGGAACGATGCGGCGTTGGTGGACCGGCCGATCGCAGCGCCGAACGCGGCCGGGGCGTCCCAGCGAACAGCGGGGATGAACGGATCGTCGAACCCGTCGGGGTCGCCGACGCAGCCGTTGGCGCAGCCGCCACCGAAGTCCTCGCCGCGCAGACCCTCGGTGGGACAGCCGTGGATGCAGGCGCCGCCGCGGCTCGCCTTGTCGTCGGGGTGGGCATCGGCCCACTCGGCGGCCAGCACGAACACCCTCGTCTGCGCCGACCGCAACGTCGCGGTGGTCTCCCGGAGCTCCGCGATCATCGCGGTGGGAGTGAGGAGGTCGGTGGCCATGATCGATTATCTCTCGAACACATGTTCGAGTCAAGCGCAGAGGCGCATCCTGTGGAGGCACCTGAAGGCCTTCTGGAGGCGGGTGCGGCTCGCGCACTGGAGCCGCGGACCTCGGTACGCTCCCTCCCCGTCGGGGGCGTGTGCCACGATCCGCAGCTTCCGCTGGGACGGAGCTCCCGTCGACGGTCACGCACCTTCGGGGAGCAGGGGCAGCGTCCGGGCGCTCACGAACGTCCGGGAGGACCCATCGACGGGGTCGGTGAAGGCCAGCTCGCTCGCAAGCAGCTGGAGCGGGCGGGAGAAGTCGTCGATGGCGGTCTCGCGCACGACGGGATAGAGCGGGTCGCCCTCGATCGGGATGCCGAGCCCGTGGAGATGGAGCCGCAGCTGGTGGGTGCGGCCGGTGCGGGGTGTCAGCCGATAGACGGCCAGGTCTCCCGAGCGAGACTCGACCTCGATCAGCGTCTCGGCGTTGACGACGCCATCGGGCACCACCTCGGCCCGCCAGGCTCCCCGCGTCTTGTGGATGTGGTTGCGAACCGTGACGGGCAGAGCCAGGTCTGCTCGCCACGGAGCCAGCGCCCGGTAGGTCTTTCGCACGGTGCCGTGCTCGAACATCACCTGGTAGGGCCCGCGCCAGCGTCGCTCGACAGCCAGCAGCAACAAGCCCGACGTCACCCGGTCCAGCCGGTGCAGCGGTGAGAGCTCGGGCAGACCCAGCTCGTCGCGCAACCTGACCACCACGCTCTGCTGCACGTGCTGACCGCGGGGGATGGTCGAGAGGAACGGCGGCTTGTCGACCACGATGATGCGCTCGTCGCGATGGACGATGGTGAGCCGGCCCGGCACCTCGACCTCGTCGCGGAGGTCCCGGTGGAACCACACGAAGGTGTGCGGGAGATACGGGGTCGTCGTCGAGCACGGCGCGGCCGTCGCCGTACACGAATCGCGTGGAAGCCAGGAATGCCGAGACGTCGACGTGCGCTGGCAGCTTGTGCCGCAGCCAGGTCCCCATCGTCGGCCAGCGCTCTTCAAGAAGTGGGTCCCGGTCCGGCGTGCGCACCCAGGCCGCACTGAGCCCGTGGCGCGCGGGCAACGGCGAACGAGGGGGCACGGTCGCGATGCTAGAGCCCTGACAAGATGAGGGCGTGACCTACCAACTCAGTCCCGACCACCGCACGAGTGCGATCTCGGCGATGATGACCACCGAGCTCGACGTGCTGGTCGTCGGCGGCGGCATCGTCGGCGCGGGCGCGGCACTCGATGCGGTCACTCGCGGACTGAGCGTCGGCCTGCTCGAGCAGCGCGACCTCGCCTCCGGCACCTCGTCGCGCAGCTCCAAGCTCGTGCACGGCGGACTGCGCTACCTCGAGATGTTCGACTTCAAGCTGGTCAAGGAAGCCCTCGAAGAACGTGGCCTCCTCCTCACGCAGCTCGCACCGCACCTGGTGCGTCCGGTGCCGTTCCTCTACCCGCTGACCAAGGCGTGGGAGCGGCCGTACGTCGGCGCGGGGGTCGCGTTGTACGACGCGATGGCGATGGCCGGCAAGTACGACATGGGCGTGCCCAAGCACAAGCACATCTTCCGCAAGCAGCTCGCGCGGATGGCGCCCGACATCAAGACCGACGAGCTGCACGGCGCGATCCGCTACTACGACTGCCAGGTCGACGACGCGCGCCTGGTCATGACGATCGCCCGCACCGCGGCCAACAACGGCGCCCAGATCGCGACCCGGTGCAAGGTCACCGGCTTCATCCGCGAGGGCAATCGTGTCGTCGGTGCCACCGCGCTCGACCTGGAGAACGACGTCGAGTTCCAGGTCCGCGCCAAGGTCGTGATCAACGCCGCCGGCGTGTGGACCGACGAGGTCCAGGTGCTGATCGGCGGCGACGCGACGCTCGACGTCGACGCGAGCAAGGGCATCCACCTGGTCGTCCCGCGTGATCGCATCCGCTCCGACTGCGGCTTCATCACCAAGACCGAGAAGTCGGTGCTCTTCGTCATCCCGTGGGGCGCGTTCTGGATCATCGGCACCACGGACACGCCCTGGGACCTCGACCTGGCGCACCCCTCGGCCAGCAAGACCGACATCGACTACCTCCTCGGCCACGTCAACAAGATGCTCAAGGACCCGCTGGACCACCGCGACGTCGTCGGCGTCTACGCCGGCCTGCGGCCGCTGCTCAAGCCGATCGTCAAGCGACCCAAGGGTGACGGCGGCGAGACCACCAAGCTCTCGCGCGAGCACACGGTCGCCAACCCGGTGCCGGGCCTGGTGCTGATCGCGGGCGGCAAGCTCACGACCTACCGCGTGATGGCCAAGGACGCCGTCGACCACGCCATCCGCGACTTCCAGCTCGCGCCGCCGAGCATCACCGAACGGGTGCCGTTGCTCGGTGCCTGGGGCTACGAGGCTCGCACCAACCAGCGCGTCGCCCTCTCCCGGGAGTCGGGCATCGAGGTCGGCATGATCGACCACCTGCTCGGCCGCTACGGCGGGCTCATCGACGAGGTGCTCGAGCTGATCCGGTCCCGTCCCGAGCTGGCCGAGCCGCTCGAGGGAGCCCCGCTCTACCTCGCTGCCGAGATCGTCTACGCCGTCTCGCACGAGGGCGCGCGTCACCTCGACGACGTGCTCACGCGGCGTACGCGCATCTCGATCGAGACCTTCGACCGCGGGATCGTCAGCGCCCGCCCGACCGCGCTGCTGATGGCCGACGCCCTCGACTGGGACGACGCTCGCGTCGAGGAGGAGATCGACCACTGGCTGCGCCGGGTCGAGGCCGAGCGCCAGTCCCAGCTGAAGATCACCGACCAGGAGGCCGACGAGGCGCGGGTGGCGGCAACCGACATCGTGTGAGCCGTTTACAAACATGCTTCCGGTGTCGAATGGCGGGACAATGTGACCGACGGGTAGCAAGGTGCGTGATCCCGGCCTAGTCTCGGGAACATGAGCGAGCAGAATCCCGCGTCCGGCCACCACCTCGTCGACGGCCCGGCAGACCCTGAGCACGACCCGAAGGCCTCCTACGCCCTCGAGCCCGACTACGTCGCGAGCCTCACCAGCCGCGTGGTCAGCACCTCCGGCGAGACGGTGGCGGTGTCGTCGCCGCTCAACGGCCAGCCGATCGCGCACATCCCGCAGTCGAGCATCGACGACGTGGCCGAGGCCTACGCCCGGGCCCGTCGCGCCCAGGCAGGCTGGGCCCGCACGTCGATCGACGACCGCGCGGCCATGCTGCTGCGCCTGCACGACCTCGTGCTCGACCGCCAGGACGAGATCATCGACCTGATCGTGCTGGAGTCGGGCAAGGCACGCAAGCACGCGTTCGACGAGCCGCTCCACATCGCGCTGACCGCTCGCTACTACGCGCGTACGGCGCACGACCACCTCGACACGCAGCGCAAGCTCGGCGTCGTGCCGGGCCTGACGCGGGTCGAGGTCAACCGCGTGCCCAAGGGTGTCGTCGGCATCATCTCGCCCTGGAACTACCCCTTCACGATGGCGCTGTGCGACGGCCTGCCGGCCCTGCTCGCCGGCAACACGGTCGTCACCAAGCCCGATGCCCAGACGATGCTCTCGGCGCTGCTCGGCGCCCAGCTGCTCGCCGAGGCGGGGTTCCCCGAGGGTGTGTGGAACGTCGTCGCCGGTGAAGGTCGCGTGATCGGCACGCCGATGATCGAGCGCTCCGACTACATCTGCTTCACCGGCTCGACCGCCACCGGCAAGCTCATCGCCGCGCAGTGCGCCGACCGGCTGATCGGCGCCTCGCTCGAGCTCGGCGGCAAGAACCCGATCCTGATCCTCCGCGACGCCAACATCGAGAAGGCGGCCGAGGGCGCCGTACGCGCATCGTTCTCCAACGCGGGACAGCTCTGCGTCTCGACCGAGCGGATGTTCGTCGCCGACCAGATCTATGACCGGTTCGTGGAGCGCTTCGTCGCCCGCACCGAGGCGATGTCGCTCGGCGCCTCGATGGAGTGGGGCGTCGACATGGGCACCCTGATCTCCCAGGACCAGCTCGACACGGTGCAGGCACACGTCGACGACGCGGTCGCCAAGGGCGCCCGTGTGCTCACGGGCGGCAAGGCGCGCCCCGACCTCGGCCCGTTCTTCTTCGAGCCGACCATCCTCGAGGGCGTCACGCCCGACATGACCTGCTTCGGCAACGAGACCTTCGGCCCGGTCATCTCGCTCTACCGCTTCCACGACGAGGCCGACGCGATCGCGCGCGCCAACGCGGGGGAGTACGGCCTGAACGCCTCGATCTACACCCAGGACGGCGACCGCGGCCGCGCCATCGCGCGCGAGATCAAGTGCGGCACGGTCAACATCAACGAGGCGTTCGGCGCGACCTTCGCCAGCATCGACTCGCCGATGGGCGGCATGCGCCAGTCGGGCATGGGCCGTCGGCAGGGCAGCGAAGGCATCCACCGCTACACCGAGTCGCAGTCCGTCGCGACCCAGCGCGGGATCCGGTTCGCCCCGATGTTCGGGATGTCGGACGAGGGCTATGCCAAGTTGATGTCCGCCCAGCTGCGGCTGATGAAGAAGCTGGGTCGAGCGTGAGCCAGCACTACGACGTCCTCGTCATCGGATCGGGCTTCGGCGGATCGGTCTCGGCGCTCCGGCTCACGGAGAAGGGCTACACGGTCGGCGTCCTCGAAGCCGGCGCCCGCTTCACCGACGACGACCTGCCCGAGAACGGAGGGGACGCGAAGCGGTTCATCTTCCAGCCCGAGCTGGGGATGTACGGCATCCAGCGCATCGACATCGTGAACGACTGCTTCATCCTCGCCGGCGCCGGTGTCGGTGGCGGATCGCTCGTCTACGCCAACACGCTCTACGAGCCGCTCGACCCGTTCTACACGGACCCGCAGTGGGCGCACATCACCGACTGGAAGTCGGAGCTCGCGCCCTACTACGACCAGGCCAAGCGGATGCTGGGCGTGACCGAGTACGCCAGGACGACGCCCGCGGACGTGGCCATGAAGAAGGTCGCCGACGAGATGGGTGTCGGCCACACCTTCCACCCGACCCCGGTGGGCGTCTTCTTCGGGGCTCCGGGCCAGGCCGAGGGCGACCAGGTCGCCGACCCGTTCTTCGGCGGTGCGGGGCCTGACCGCAACACCTGCATCAACTGCGGCTCCTGCATGACCGGCTGCCGGCACAACGCCAAGAACACCCTGGTGAAGAACTACCTCTACCTGGCGGAGCAGAACGGCGCCGTCGTGCACCCGCTGACGACCGTCACCGACGTGCGCCCGCGCGCGGAGGGCGGCTACGAGGTGACGGCTCGCTGGACCAAGGCGAAGCTGTCACGCAACACCGCAGTGAAGACGTTCACCGCCGACCAGGTGGTCTTCTCCGCCGCGTCGCTCGGCACCCAGAAGCTGCTGCACCGGCTCAAGTCGCAGGGGTCGCTGCCGGCGATCTCCGACCGCCTCGGCGTCCTCACCCGCACCAACTCCGAGGCCATCCTCTGGGCCACGGCCAACGACGACGCGGTCGACTGGTCGGAGGGGGTGGCGATCACGTCCTCCTTCCACCCCGACGAGCACACGCACATCGAGCCGGTCCGCTACGGCCCCGGCCGCAACGTGATGCCGCTGATGGCGACCGTGCTGGTCCCCGAGGTGGCGGACGAGCCCCGGTGGAAGACGTGGGGCAAGGAGCTGTGGAAGCAGAAGGGCGGCCTCAAGGACCTCTACTCGCTGAACACGTGGTCGCGCCGCACGGTCGTGGCGCTGGTCATGCAGACCCTGGACAACTCCATCACCACCGTGTGGCGCCAGCGGGGACCGGTCGGCTACATGTCGTCGGTGCAGGGCCACGGTGCGCCCAACCCGACCTACATTCCCGCGGCCTACGAGGCCGTACGCCGACTGGCGCGCGTCATGAACGCCAAGCAGGCCTACGGAGCGGTCGGCGAGCCGCTCGGCATGCCCCTGACCGCGCACTTCATCGGCGGCTGCGCCATCGGCGACTCGCCGGAGACGGGCGTCGTCGACCCCTACCAGCGTGCCTACGGCCACCCGGGGCTGCACGTCGTGGACGGTTCCGCGATCTCGGCCAACCTGGGCGTGAACCCGTCCTTGACGATCACCGCCCAGGCGGAGCGGGCGATGTCCTTCTGGCCGAACAAGGGCGAGGAGGACGCGCGGCCCGAGCTGGGGGCGGCCTACGTCCGGATCGCACCGGTCGAGCCGGTGCGCCCCGCCGTGCCGGTCGACGCCCCGGCGGCCCTGCGGCTGCCGATCGTCGGAGTCAGCTGAACTTTTCTTTTCGACCGCGTAACCCGCTGTGGCGGCACTCGTTGGCACGGGTGAGAGACCTGGTGTCAGCGCTCCCTCCCAGTGATCGGGTCTCTCGTTCCAGGCGCTGTCCGCAGTTGCTCGGGACTGACCCAGGGCTCGACCATCCTCCCCTCCCCGGTCGGGCCCTGGTGCCATGTCCGGGGGTACCCACGATGCTCGATAGACTCCGGCAGTGACCGCGAACCCAGACCACGACCTCGTCCTCGTCGTCGACTTCGGTGCCCAGTACGCCCAGCTGATCGCCCGGCGGGTGCGCGAGGCCCGGGTCTACTCCGAGATCGTGCCGCACTCGCTGCCGGTGGCCGAGATGCTCGCGCGCAAGCCGAAGGCGATCATCCTCAGCGGCGGTCCGTCCTCGGTGTACGCCGATGGCGCACCCGGCATCGACACCGCGATCTTCACGTCGGGGGTCCCGGTCTTCGGCATGTGCTACGGCTTCCAGCTGATGGCGAAGGGGCTCGGCGGGGAGGTCGCCCACACGGGTGCGCGTGAGTACGGCCGCACTCCCGTCTCGGTCTCCACGTCGGGCACGCTGCTCGCCGGCATCCCGGTGACCCACAACGTGTGGATGTCGCACGGCGACTCGGTCGCCAGCGCCCCCGAGGGCTTCACCGTGCTGGCCTCGACCGACGTCACCCCGGTCGCCGCGTTCGAGGACGTGGCCCGCGGCCTGGCCGGCGTCCAGTGGCACCCGGAGGTGCTGCACTCCGAGCACGGCCAGCAGGTGCTCGAGCACTTCCTGCACGAGATCGCCGGCTGTCGCCAGACGTGGACGATGGTCAACATCGTCGAGGAGCAGGTCGAGCGGATCCGCGAGCAGATCGGCGAGCACGGCCGGGCCATCTGCGCTCTCTCCGGTGGCGTCGACTCCGCCGTCGCGGCCGCGATCGTGCAGCGCGCCATCGGCGATCGCCTGACCTGTGTGTACGTCGACCACGGGATGATGCGCAAGGGCGAGACCGAGCAGGTCAGGCGCGACTTCGAGGAGGTCTTCAACGCCCTCGACGTCGTGGATGCGGCCGACCAGTTCCTCGATGCTCTCGCCGGCGTGCACGACCCGGAGGAGAAGCGCAAGATCATCGGGCGCGAGTTCATCCGCACCTTCGAGGCCGCGGAGGTCCGCGTCTTCGGTGGGCTGGCCGGAGGCGACGCCACCGCGTGGCTCGTGCAGGGCACGCTCTACCCGGACGTGGTGGAGTCCGGCGGCGGTGCTGGCACCTCCACGATCAAGTCCCACCACAACGTCGGGGGACTGCCCGACGACCTGCAGTTCGAGCTCGTCGAGCCGCTGCGGACGCTGTTCAAGGACGAGGTGCGCGCCGTCGGCGAGCAGCTCGGCCTGCCGTCGACCATGGTCTGGCGCCAGCCGTTCCCCGGCCCTGGCCTGGGCATCCGCATCATCGGCGAGGTGACCCGCGAGCGGCTCGACCTGCTCCGCGAGGCCGACGCGATCGCCCGCGAGGAGCTCACGCGGGCCGGGCTCGACCGCGAGATCTGGCAGATGCCGGTCGTGCTCCTGGCGGACGTCCGGTCCGTCGGCGTACAAGGCGATGGCCGCACCTACGGCCACCCGGTCGTCCTGCGACCAGTCACCTCCGAGGACGCGATGACGGCTGACTGGGCGCGCCTGCCCTACGACGTGATGGAGAAGATCTCCACCCGCATCACCAACGAGGTCGCTGACATCAACCGCGTCACCATCGACATCACCTCCAAGCCGCCGGGCACCATCGAGTGGGAGTAGTCCGGACAGCACCAGGCCCCCGACCCAGGGGTTGATCGGGGGCCTGGCCGTGCGGTCGGGCCGCGGCTCTCAGAGGTCGAGCGGACGCAGCACCCGGTTGATGCCGTGGGCGATCTGACGGTTGCCCTTGTTGATGTCCAACACGATCACCTTCGGGTCCTTCGAGTTCGGGTCCTGGTCGACCAGCGTCACGGCGGTCTTCTTGCCCGAGCCACTGACCTTGACCGTCACGGTGCCGCCCTGCGCCGTGGTCAGCTCCGCGCCGTCGGCCTTGAGCACCTTGCTCGAGTCGAGGGTCGCGCCCGCGACGACGTGGTAGAGCAGCACGGTCTCGATCGTGTCGATGCCGGCGTTCTTGGCGAGCCAGGCGGTCACGCGCTTCTCGGACGTGAACTTCTTCCCGCTCAGGTCCTGGGCCAGGAGGCGGAACGCCTGGTCGGTGGGGGCGAAGGCGGTCAGCCTCGTCTTCCCGTCGGCCAGCACACCGACGGCGGATGACTTGTCGTTGCCGAGCACCGCGACGACGGCGGCCTCGAGGATGTCGAAGTCCTTCCAGGACTTGTCGAACTTCGTGCCGTCAGCGGCCAGGACCTCGGCCAGGCTCGTCGTGCCCGCCCGTTCGGTAGCCGTGAGTGCCTGGGCGGGGGCGGCGACGGTGGTGGCGGCCACGGCGAGGGCGGCCAGGGTGCCGATGATTGCCTTCTTCATGGGTGTTCCTTTCGTGGGGTTGGTTTCATGCATAGACAGCGCGCAGGACCGAGTGGGGCGAGTGGCCCGGGTCCCCGTCGTCGGTCTCGAGGCTGACGTCGACGGCCGAGTAGGCCGCGAGCAGGGCCGGGGTGACCTCGAAGGAGGCAGTGCCACCGGGGCCGACCTGCCCCAGCGGCAGCATCTTGTTGGTGGCGGGGTCCAGCAGCCACGCGTAGTAGAACTGGCCGGCCCTCAGCGTCGGGAGGTCGTCGGCCTCGATCCGCATGACGGCGGCGGTCCCGCCCTCCGTCATCGACACGGTGCCGCCGGCCGAGCCCTCCACCGGCCGGAGGACTGCGGAGACGGTGTTCCCCGTCGGGCTCACGCTCGGGGTGGGTACGGCGACCTCTGCACGATCACCGGTGGCACCGCCGACCACGTAGCCGCCCGCCCAGACGGCCGCGGCCACGGCGGCGGCGGCCAGTCCCCACGTGACCCGGGTACGGCGCCGATGACGCGGCAGTCCGGCCAGGTCCGGCAGCGGAGCCGTCGGTGGCCCGCCGGTCGGCGCGAGCGGGCCGAGGGTCCGCGCGCTGCTGGTGACGAGGGCGTGCCCGGTCGCCGTGAGCGCCAGCTCCTGCCGGCACGCCTCGCAGTCGTCCAGGTGGTTGGCCGTTGCGAGCACCTCGGCGTTGCCGAGCTCGCCCCGAAGGAGACCGAGGAGGTCGGGGTGGGTCGGCGGGGTGGTCATGAGAATCGTCCGTTCTCTCGCATGACGGTGGCCAGGTGCCGGGTGCCACGCGCCGCCCGGGCCTTGACCGTGCCGATCGGCACGGCCAGTCGCTCGGCGATCTCGCGCTGCGTGAGCTGGTCGTAGTAGGCGAGCAGGAGCACGTCGCGCTCGTGCTCGGGCAGCTGGCGCAGGGCTGCCTGCACGTCGGCCGCGTCGGCGAGCTGGGCCACGGTGTCGCGGCCGTCCTCGCCGACGAGATCGCGCACCGACGCGACGTCGACCACGGGATGCCGCCTCGCTCGCAGGCTGTCAACGGCGCGTCGGTGCGCGATGGTGAACAACCACGTGGAGAAGCGTTGCGAGGAGTCGTAGCGGCCAGCGTGGCGCCAGACGTCGAAGAAGGTCCGCTGCAGGACGTCCTCCGCCTCGTCCGGGCCCACGTGGCGGCGGAGGAAGGCCAGGACGCTCGGGCCGTAGAGGGCGTACACGTCCTCGAGCGCTGCTTCGTCGTGCTGTGCGAGGCGGGTGCCCAGCGCCTGTCCGTGGTCCACATCTGGTAGTTCGTTGCCCCACCCGCGATCGGTTGCCTCCCGACCGGAGGTTCTGCCGAGCACACCCCATGAGGGGGTGCGTCGGGCCGTCTCGCCCGTCTAGGTTGATGGGCGGTCCACTCCACCTCGGGAGGTCTCACGTGCAAGCAATCACGCCCATGGCGACGCTGATCGACGCGTCGTGGCTCGACTACCTGCTGGTCGCGATCTACTTCGCGTTCGTGCTCGGCATCGGGGTCATGGCCAGACGCTCGGTCTCGGACTCGATCGACTTCTTCCTCTCCGGGCGGTCTCTGCCGGCGTGGGTCACCGGCCTGGCCTTCATCTCGGCCAACCTCGGTGCCGTCGAGATCATGGGCATGTCGGCCAACGGTGCGGAGATCGGGCTGCCGACCGTGCACTACTTCTGGGTCGGCGCGGTGCCGGCGATGCTGTTCCTCGGCGTCGTGATGATGCCGTTCTACTACGGCTCCAAGGTCCGGTCCGTGCCCGAGTTCATGTTCCGCCGGTTCGGCACCGGCGCCCACCTCGTCAACGCGATCAGCTTCGCCGTCGCGCAGCTGCTCATCGCGGGCGTCAACCTCGCGCTGCTCGCCGGCATCGTGCACGCGCTGCTCGGCTGGCCGATCTGGATCGCCCTCGTCGTGGCCGGCGCGATCGTGCTCTCCTACATCACCCTCGGCGGCCTGAGCGCGGCGATCTACAACGAGGTGCTCCAGTTCTTCGTGATCGTCGCCTCCCTGGTGCCGCTCACCCTGATCGGCCTGCACCGCGTCGGCGGCTGGGACGGACTCACCGACAAGATCACCGCGGCCGCCGAGAACGCGCCTGCGGACGCGGCGGTCGCGCCGGCATCCCAGCAGCTCAACTCGTGGCCGGGCCAGGCGCTGGCCGGCTTCGACTCCTCGCTGCTCTCGGTGATCGGCATCGTCTTCGGCCTCGGCTTCGTGCTGTCCTTCGGCTACTGGACGACGAACTTCGTCGAGGTCCAGCGGGCGATGGCGTCCGACTCGATCTCTTCGGCCCGCAAGACGCCGATCATCGGCGCCTTCCCAAAGATGTTCATCCCGTTCATCGTGATCGTGCCCGGCATGATCTCCGCGGTCCTCGTGACGGAGATGGTCGACCTCAAGAACGGCGGCTCACCGAGCCGGCGGTGCCTCGGGGGACGGGGTCGCGTACAACGACGCCCTGCTCCTACTGATGCGTGACGTCCTGCCCAACGGGCTCCTCGGGCTGGCGATCGCCGGACTGCTCGCCGCCTTCATGGCCGGCATGGCCGCCAACATCTCGGCGTTCAACACGGTCTTCTCCTACGACCTGTGGCAGCGCTACATCCGCAAGGACCACAGCGACGACTACTACCTGCGGATCGGCCGCCTCGCGACCGTCGGGGCCACCGTGATCGCGATCTTCACCGCTCAGATCGCGATGGGCTACGACAACGTCATGAACTATCTCCAGACGTTGTTCGGGTTCTTCAACGCGCCACTGTTCGCGACGTTCATCCTCGGCATGTTCTGGAAGCGGATGACGCCCACTGCCGGCTGGGTCGGCCTGGTGGCCGGCACGATGTCGGCCGTCACGGTCGACCGGGCTCGGCCGCGGCCGGCGTGATCGACTGCCAGGCCAGGGGGCGGCGTTCCTCGCGGCGTCGACGGCCTTCGTCGTCGACATCGTCCTGAGCATCCTGGTGTCATTGGTGACCAAGCCGAAGCCAGCGTCCGAGCTCAAGGGTCTCGTCTACTCCGAGACCCCCAGGGAGGACCGGACGGATCCGAACGAGGCGGCCATGCCCTGGTGGCGGCGTACGGTCCCGCTGGCCGGCATCGCCCTCGGTGATGGTCATCGTCCTCAACTTCGCCTTCTGAGGAGGGTCACATGTCTGACGAAACGACCAAGAAGACCCACGTAGCTGGCGCCTTCGACATCCGCAACATCATCGGCGCGCTGCTCGGCCTGTACGGCGTGATCCTGACGCTCGCCGGCCTGCTGGGCGAGCACGAGCCCGAGAAGACCGGGGGCGTCAACGCCAACCTGTGGACCGGGCTGGGCTCCTGGCCGTGGCCGTCGCCTTCCTGGCCTGGGCGCAGGATTCGCCCGATCGTCGTACCGGACGACTTCGACCGGCCCGACGACGACCCCACGCGCCCCGCTCCTCAACGCAAGCGCCCCCCGGTGGCCTGATTGGCGCACTAGGGT
>CAVUNB010000029.1:0-70205 GCA_963742685.1 uncultured Actinomycetota bacterium
GCCAGGTGACGACCGAGCGCTCGCGCACCCCGAGCCCGGCGAACCCGCCAATCCGGGTGAGCGGTCAGCGCACGATCACCCGGCCGGCGTCGACCTCCCACCGCTGGTCGAGCTTCACGTTCGCCAGGAGGCGACGGTCGTGCGAGACGAGCAGCAGGGTGCCGTCGTACGACTCGAGGGCTTGTTCCAGCTGCTCGATCGCCGGCAGGTCGAGGTGGTTGGTCGGCTCGTCGAGCACGAGCAGGTTGACCCCGCGGGCCTGGAGAAGGGCCATCGCAGCCCGGGTGCGCTCGCCGGGCGAGAGGCGCTCGACGAGGCTGGCGACCTGGTCGGCCTTGAGGCCGAACTTCGCCAGCAGGGTGCGTACCTCCGCAGGCGTCATGGCCGGTACGGCGACCTCGAACGCGTCACCGAGGGGCAGGTCCTCGGCCAGGGACGTGCGCGCCTGGTCGATCTCGCCGACCGCGACCGTGGCCCCCATCGAGGCGCGTCCCTCGTCAGGTGTGGCGTGACCGAGCAGCAGCCTGATCAGGGTCGTCTTGCCGGCGCCGTTGGGGCCGGTGATGGCGATCCGGTCCCCCGCCGTGATCTGCAGCGAGACCGGGCCGAGCACGAAGTCGCCCAGGCGCTTCGTCGCGGCGTCGAGGGTGGCGACGACGCTCGACGACCGCGGAGCCGCGGCGATGTCGAACTGCAGCACCCACTCCTTGCGGGGCTCCTCGACCTCGTCGAGGCGCGCGATCCGCGACTCCATCTGGCGCACCTTCTGGCCCTGCTTCTCCGAGGACTCGGTCTGCGCCTTGCGCCGGATCTTGTCGTTGTCCGGGGACTTCTTCATCGCGTTGCGAACGCCCTGGGAGCTCCACTCGCGCTGGGTGCGCGCCCGAGCCACGAGGTCGGCCTTCTTGTCGGCGAACTCGTCGTAGGCCTCGCGCGCGTGGCGCCGGGCGACCGCCCGCTCCTCGAGGAACGCGTCGTAGCCGCCGTCGTAGACCGCGACCTGCTGCTGGGCCAGGTCGAGCTCGACGATGCGGGTGACGCAGCGGGCCAGGAACTCCCGGTCGTGGGAGACGAGGACGACACCGGCACGCAGGCCGCGGACGAAGGACTCGAGTCGCTCGAGACCGTCGAGGTCGAGGTCGTTGGTGGGCTCGTCGAGGAGCACGATGTCGAAGCGGCTGAGCAGCAGCGCAGCCAGCGCGACGCGAGCGGCCTGACCACCGGAGAGCGACGTCATCAGCGCATCCGTGCCGACGGTGAGTCCCAGCTCGGCCAAGGTGGCGGGAGCCCGGTCCTCGAGGTCGGGGGCGCCGCTGGCCAGCCAGTGATCGAGCGCGGTCGCGTAGTTGTCGCCCGCCTCGGGGTCGTCCGACTCGAGCGCTGCCGCGGTCGCCTCCATCGCCTCGGTCGCCGCGGCTGCGCCCGTACGGCGGGCGAGGTAGCCCGCCACGGTCTCGCCCGGGACGCGCTCGTGCTCCTGCGGGAGCGAGCCGACGAACGCGTCGGCCGGTGCCGTCGAGACCGTCCCGGCCATCGGCGTCGTCTCGCCCGCGAGGAGCCGCAGCAGGGTGGTCTTGCCGGCCCCGTTGGCGCCGACGACACCCACCACGTCGCCCGGCGCGACCGTCAGGTTCAGGGACTCGAAGAGGGTGCGGTGTCCGTGGCCGCCGGCCAGGTTCTTCGCTACCAGGGTGCCGCTCACCGGGTCAGCCTAGGTGCAGGGGCCGGCGAGATCCCGCTGCTACGATCGGCCGGCGCTCGAGCCCAGAGGGAGGAAGCAGATGGTGGGACCGGTGCTGGCCCTCCCGTCTGCTCCTCACCACGGCCTCGAGTTCGGGCACGATGCCCTGGTCGTGTGCGACAACCTGGTGCGGATCTACCAGTCCGACACCGTCGAGGTCCAGGCCCTGCAGGGCCTCGACCTCCTGGTGCACGAGGGCGAGATGATCGCCCTGGTCGGCGCCTCGGGATCGGGCAAGTCCACGCTCCTCAACGTGCTCGCCGGCGTCGACGCGCCGACCGCCGGTCGCGCCCGGGTCGCGGGTCACGACCTGGTCGACATCTCGCGCGCCGAGCAGGTGCACTACCGGCGCCACGTCGTCGGGTTCGTCCGCCAGCAGGCAGCGCGCAACCTCATCCCCTACCTCACCTCGGCCCAGGTGGTCGACCTGCCCATGACGATCGCCGGCGCTCCCCGCAAGAGTCGCCGGGACCGCACGAGCGAGCTGTTGGAGCTGCTGGGGGTGGCGCACTGCGCAGACCGTCGGCCGGTCCAGATGTCCGGAGGTGAGCAGCAGCGGGTGGCGATCGCGGTCGCACTGGCCAACCGGCCGCGTCTCGTGCTGGCCGACGAGCCCACCGGTGAGCTCGACAGCCAGACGGCTGCGGAGGTGTTCGCCGCGTTGCGCACCGTCAACCGCGAGCTGGGTGCCACCGTCGTGGTCGTGACGCACGACGCCGCGGTCAGCGACCAGGTCGCGCGCACCGTCGCCATCCGGGACGGTCGCACCAGCAGCGAGGTGCTGCGCAGCGAGGAGACTGCGGACGCTCCGGCCACGGCCGAGGAGTATGCCGTCATGGATCGCGCCGGCCGGGTGCAGCTGCCGCGCGACTACCGCGAGGCGCTGGCGCTGACCCGCCGGGTCCGCCTCGCGCTCACCGAGGACCACGTCGAGATCCGCTCCGACCACGGCGAGCGAGGGTGAGCGACGCCGTCGAGCCGATGATCGAGGCGCGCGGGCTCACGCGCACCTATCGCACGGCTGCCAGCGAGGTGCACGCGCTGCGCGACGTGTCCTTCGACGTCGCGCCCGGCGAACCGCAGAAGGCTGCGATCTGCCACCCGCCGCGTGTCACGTCCACCACGACCAACCCTGGTCCCGAGGTGGACCCACCGACACCGCGACCGGCAGGCTGCTGTGTCACCGCCACCACCGCGTCATCCACGACGACCGCTACGAGACCACCAGACACCCCAACGGCAAGGTCAGCTTCCACCGACGGACATAGGCCGAGCGGACGCAACCGCCTGCGTACGAGGCTCCCGCCAGAGCCCGACGCCGAGCGCTAACCAGGCCAGCGCCGGGACGAAGAGCACCGGCGACAGAAAGACCGTGGCCAGCCCACCGACCGGGAGCGCCACTGCGATCCACAGCGGGAGCTCTCGGGCTCGGGCCAGGTCGACGCAGAACGCCACGAGCAGCGCTGCGAACGCCAGGGACACCACGCCCTGCACAGCGCCGCTGGTGTTGGAGCCGAGGAACCCGGTCGCGCCCTCGAACGTGCGGTCATAGCTGCCCCAGGGAAAGACCCAGAACTCCGCCATCGCGGCCAGCACGAGAAGACCGAGAGTTGCAACCGTCAGCACGGCCACTGCCTTCGACCGACGGTCCGGGTCCGTCCTCCGGCTGTGCAGGCGCACGAGTCCAACGAGAACCACAAGCAGGGGCGCCACCAACAGCTTCCCGGAATCCATCCAGGTCAGCCCGGCGACGATGTTCATCTCGTTGTCCTGGGTCGCCCCGTGCGCCAGCTGCTGATGCCACCAGACGGCCAGCCAGCCGGCGCCGGCGAGGACGCAGCCGACGAGCGATCCATCTGTCTGCACGTCGAGCACCCTGGTCAGGCGCTGGCGAGCTCATCGACGACCTGGGTGAGGAGGCTCATTCCGGGGGTCCTGGCCATGCTCTCCTGGATTCGCTGTGCGCTCGTGCGATAGCGGGGGTCACGGAGCACGGAGCGCACGGCTTCACCGACCGCGGCGGGCGGCGGAGCCTCGGACTTGAGTCGACGACCGACGCCGGACCAGACGACCCGACCCGCGACCTCCGGCTTGTCCTCGTGACCGCTGCTCGTGACGATGGGGACGCCGTGGCGCAGTGCGTACTGGACGCCGCCGTAACCGCCGTTGGTCACGTAGACAGCGGTCTTGGGGAGCAGCTCGTCGTACGGCAGATAGGTGGCGGCACGGGCGTTCGACGGCAGCGGCGGAAGCGTGTCGAGAGGTCGCCCGCCGGTGGACACCACCACCAGCACGTCGTCGTCGGCCAGGGCTTCGAGTGTGGGGGCGATGATCTGCCGGTAGTCCTTGTTCGCGATCGTGCCCTGGGTGACGTGGACGACCGGTCGGTCGCCCTCGAGGTCGTCCCACCACGACGGAAGCGGCGCCTGCGACCCGGTCGCCGAGATCGGGCCGGCGAAGTGCAGGGTGGCGGGAGCATCGGATCGGGGGTACTCGAACTCCGGGACCGTGAACTGGACGATCGCCTCGGCGTGACGCGGCCAGTCCAGGGCCGGGAACGGAAGCGGCGTGCCGTGCAGGTCCCGATTGATCTCGCTGGCAATCCGCTGTGCCCGGGGAAAGACGGTGCGAGCAGCGACCGCGCTCAGCAGCGCGTTACGGACGCGGCCCACCGGGCCGGGCAGCGGGGTCAGACCCATCCCGTAGGGGGCGGTGTCGCGGCTCGAGATCGTCAACGGAAGGACGCCACAGACGACCACCGCGGGCCGCGTTCCCGGCTTGTGGCCGAGCATGAACGCGCCGCCGACGTAGGCCGGGTCCGTGAGGATGACACCGGCCGGTTCCTGGCCGTGGGCCTCCATCAGCGCATCGTGTTGCGCACGACCGGGCTGGATGAAGACGTGCTCGATGTCGAAGGCGACGGCCTTGGCGCCCTTCAGTGCAGCGCGCTCGGGAAACGTCTGCGCCCAGTCCTGGCGATCGTCGAAGTCGGCCTCGGCAGGGAGCGGTATGTGCTCGGCGCCCGTGGCCGCCACCGCCTCGGTGAATCGGCTGCCCGTGATGAACCTGACCCGATCTCCGCGATCGACGAGATGGCGAGCGACGGCAAGGAGTGGCGTGACGTGCCCGTGGATCGGCACGGTCGCGATGACGATGGAAGACATGGGCACCACCCCTGGGCAGCGGCGTCCTGGAACTGGACGCCGCGATCAAGTATTCATCGCCTCAGCCGAGAGGGCTACCGGGCCGTTTGCTTTGATGGCGCCATGACCAACTCGCTGCTGAGCCCGTCGACCCTGCCCTTCGACCTGCCCGACTACGCCAACCTGAGTGACGCGGACTTCCGCGAGGCGATCGAGCAGGGCATGGCCGCGCACCTTCTCGAGCTGGACGCGATCGCGGACAACACCGAGCCGGCGACCGTGGCCAACGTCCTCGAGGCGTGGGAGCGCTCCGGTTCACTGCTCACCCGAGCGATGAACGCGTTCTGGGTCGCCAAGGCGGCCGACACCAACGACGAGCGCGACGCGATCGAGGAGGACATCGCGCCCAAGCTGGCCCAGCACCAGGACGCGATCCTGCTCAACGCGGCGCTCTACGCCCGGCTGACGCAGCTCCGCGACCGCCGAGACAGCGGCGACGTCACCCTCGACCCGCAGGAGGCGCACCTCCTCAGCGAGCAGCTCAAGGACTTCGAGCGCGGCGGCATCGCGCTGCCGGAGGACCAGCAGGCGCGGCTGCGCGAGCTCAACACCGAGCTGGCGACGTTGTCCACGAAGTTCGACCAGCTGCTCGTGGCCGGTCGCAACGCGGCGGGTGTCCTCATCACCGACGAGGCGGAGCTCGACGGCCTCGACGAGGGCGAGAAGGCAGCGGCACGCGAGGCGGCCCAGGAGGAGGAGAAGGACGGCTGGCTCCTGACGATCACCAACACCACCGGCCAGCCCGTCCTCGCCAGCCTGACCAACCGCGCCGTCCGCGAGCGCGTCTTCAGGGCCAGCGCGGAGCGTGGTCTGACCGCCGGCGAGCACGACACGCGCGGCGTACTCCTCACCATGGCCACCCTGCGCGACGAGCGCGCCCGCCTCCTCGGCTATCCGCACCACGCGGCCTACGCCGCCGAGGACGGCTGTGCCGGCAGCACCGACGCCGTCAACGAGATCCTCGGACGCCTCGGCCCCGCCGCCTACGACATCGTCCGCGCCCGCGGGGAGCAGCTCCAGGCCCACCTGCAGGAGCTCGAACCGGGCGCCACCCTCGAGGCCTGGGACTGGGCGTACGTCGACAGCCGGCTGCGGCAGCAGGAGGCCGAGCTCGACCAGGGGGCGCTGCGCCCCTACCTCGAGTTCGACCGGGTGCTCACCGATGGCGTGTTCGCCGCCGCGACGGCGCTCTACGGCATCACCTTCCACCGGCGCGACGACCTCGTCGGCTACACGTCCGACGCGCGGGTCTACGAGGTGCGCGAGGAGGACGGCAGCCACCTGGGTGTCGCGGTCATCGACCCCTACACGCGCTCGACGAAGCAGGGCGGCGCCTGGATGACGAGCATCGTCGACCAGAGCCAGCTGCTCGGCGACTCGCCCGTCGTCACCAATACCTGCAACTTCCCGCCGCCCGCTCCCGGCAGCCCGAGCCTGCTGTCCTGGGACAACGTGATCACGCTGTTCCACGAGTTCGGCCACGACCTGCACGGCCTGCTCTCCGACGTCCGCTTCCCGAGCCGCAGCGGCACGTCGGTGCCCCGCGACTTCGTCGAGTTCCCCAGCCAGGTCAACGAGATCTGGGCCCGCGAGCCCAGCCTGCTCGCCGCCTACGCTCGCCACCACGAGACCGGCGAACCGATGCCGGCGGAGATGCTCGCGCAGCTGCTGGAGACCTCCGGCAAGGAGACCTACCGCTACGCCGAGCTGCTGAGCGCGATGATCCTCGACCAGGCGTGGTACCAGACGCCGGCTGCCGACCTCCCGACCGATCCCGAGGGCGTCGAGGCGTTCGAGCTCGCGGCGCTGGAGAAGGCGGGAGTCGGCTACGCGCCGGTGCCGCCGCGCTACCGGTCGACGTACTTCCACCACATCTTCGGTGGCGGCTACTCCGCGGCCTACTACTCCTACCTGTGGTCCGAGATCATGGATGCCGACACCGTCGCGTGGTTCGTCGCTCAGGGCGGCATGACCCGCGAGGCAGGCGAGCACTTCCGTCGCACCCTGCTCGGCCCGGGCGGATCGGTCGACGCGATGGAGTCCTACCGGACGTTCCGTGGCGGCGACCCCGACCTCGCCCACCTGCTGAAGCGGATCGGCGCGGAGTAGCGAGCCAGTCGGTCACAACGAGCGGAGCCGGTGCCACGCGAGACTCGCACCGGCCCGCAGGGACCTCGGCGCGTGCAGGCGATCGAGGAGCGGCGCCCGTTGCCGGGTCCAGTCGGGATCGCTCGGCATCGGACCCTCGAGACCGATCCCTCTCACGGCCCGATGCATCGCCTCCCGCACGGTCATCAGCGGCTCGCCCGACGCGGGCCGCCAGGTGGCCTCCGGTCGGCAGACCATGTCGTTGCGCAGCGATGCCACCAGGGCGGTGACCGTCCAGAACGGAGCCTGCACCAGGCCGGCAGCACCGGCCGCGACCACCGGGGTCGGGACGAGCAGCACCGGGACTCGCACGCGGACGAGCCGGGCGGCGCGACTGTAGGCGGCGAGCAGTCGCGGGTAGCGCAGCACGTCGGGGCCGCCGATGTCGACCGCTCCGCTCAGAGTCGATTCGGGACCGAAGGCCTCGACCAGCGCACGCACGGCGTCGGTGACCGCGATCGGCTGGATCCTCGAGCGCAGCCACCACGGGACCGGCTGGACCACCAGCAGCGAGCCGAGTTGCCGGATGACCTCGAACGACGTCGAGCCCGCTCCGATGATCACGCCGGCGCGCAGCGCGAGCGTCGAGGTGGACGAGCGCAAGAGCTCCTCCTCGACGTCGAGACGGGACGCGATGTGCGCCGAGAGCTCGCCGCGCGGGACGTCCGGCACGAGCCCGCTCAGGTAGACCAGTCGAGTCACCGAGGAGGCATCGATGGCGCGGCGGACGACCTCGGCGCCCAGCAGGTCAGGCCCTGAGAATCCGCGCATGCTCAGCGAGTGCACGAGGTAGCAGACGGCATCGACGTCCACGAGTGCGGCGGCCACGTCGGCAGCCGAGGTCACGTCGCACTGCACCCAGTCGACCGCTGCCCCCCACGCGAACCGCGCCGGCGAGGGCTCCGACGACGACGCCGCAACGACGACATGACCCTCCTCGAGGAGGGCGGGGATCAGCCGCGAGCCGACGTAGCCGGTGGCGCCCAGCACGAGGATCCGCACGTCACTCCCCCAGGTGGCGCAGCATGTTGGCTGCGAAGCGCCGGCCCATGGCGGCGACGACGCCGTGCATGACGGTCTCCACGGCGATCCGCGACAGCCGCGGCAGGGGCAGGTCGCACCAGATCTCGAGGTCGATCGCGACCCGCGTGCCCGTGCCGTCGGGTGTGAGCTCGTAGCTGCCCTCGACGCCGGTGCGTTCCTCGGTCTGGGACGAGTCGTGCGCGAAGCCGATGTGGGTCGGCTTCTCGAAGGTCATCACCTCGGTGAAGGTGGGGGTGACGGTCGCGCTCATCACCGGGATCCGGGTCAGGTGCCAGGTCCAGCGGTCGCCGTCCACGTCGATGCGCTTGAGGTAGGGAGTGAGCACGGGCAGCAGCTCCGGGTCGGTCAGGACGTCCCACACCCGCTCAGGCGTGGACCTCAGCTTCGCCTCGGACCTGTTGCGTGCGTGGAATCGGTTCACCCTGGTGACCCTAGAGATCACCCTTTGGGGTGCCGTAGACCGGCTCCGGTACGGCGCCCTCGGCGACCAGCTCGCGCATCGCTGCGCCCACCTCGGCGGCGTCCCAACGCCGGCCGAGGTCGCGGGAGGCGCCGTGCCGCCAGCCGTCCTCGAGGGTGACCTTGCCGCCCTCGATCTCGATGACGCGCCCGGTCAGCTCGCAGTCGGCCGACGCCAGCCAGGCGACGATGGGTGAGTTGTCCTCGGGCTCGGGGAGCCCGGCATCCAGTGCGGCGTCGAAGACGCCCTCGGTCATCCGCGTCCGGGCGACGGGCGCGATGGCGTTGACCCCGACGCCCACGCGGCCGAGCTCGGCCGCGGCCACGAGGGTCAGGCCGGCGATCCCGGCCTTGGCCGCGGAGTAGGCCGCCTGCCCGATCGAACCCTGCAGCCCGGCGCCGGACGAGGTGTTGACGACGCGGGCGACGCGCTGGCGGTCTGCCTTCGACTCGAGCCGCCAGTACGCCGCAGCGTGCCGCAGCGGCGCGAAGTGCCCCTTCAGGTGGACCCGGATCACGGCGTCCCACTCGTCCTCGGTCGCGTTGACGAGCATCCGGTCGCGAACGAACCCGGCGTTGTTGACCAGGATGTCGAGTCCGCCGAAGGTGTCGATCGCCTGCGTGACCATGTCCTCGGCCTGCGCGAAGTCGGCCACGTCGGCGCCGTTGGCCACCGCCTCGCCACCCTTCGCGATGATCTCGGCGACCACCTCGTGCGCCGGTGAATCGGCCTTCTCCCCCGCCAGCGAGACGCCGAAGTCGTTCACGACCACCTTCGCGCCCTGCCGGGCGAGCTCGAGCGCGTGCGCCCGGCCGATGCCGCGGCCGGCTCCGGTGACGATGGCGATGCGGCCCTCCAGAAGAGTCATACCGCCACCCTACCCAAGCAATTGCTTGGTAGAGATCGTCGTCTAACCTCGACCCGTGCTGATCTCCGACGAACGCCGGATGCTGTTCGTCCACATCCCCAAGACCGGCGGCGCGTCGGTCGAGCAGCTGCTCCGCGAGATGTGCCCGGACGCCCGCTCCGTGGGCAAGCAGCGGCACGCGCGGCTGCGGCGGATCCTCACCCAGCACCCCGAGCTCGAGGGCTACTGGTCGTTCGGCTTCGTGCGCAATCCGTGGGCCCGGATGGTGTCCTGGTACACCATGATCGAGACCTGGGACCGGCGCTGGGGCCCCGCCTCGGGCCGGCCGCAGGAGGGCCAATGGGGCTCGACGCGCGACGGCAACCCGCTGTGGCGCGCGGTCGCGGCGTACGCCGACTTCGAGGAGTTCATCCTCCGCGGCACCGCCGAGATCGACCGGCTCGCGATGCCGCAGGTCGACTACCTCGTCGACGGCGACCAGCGCGCCGACTTCATCGGCCGCACCGAGTCGCTGGCCGACGACATGGCGACGGTCCAGCGCGAGCTCGGCATCGCGGTGACCGAGATCCCGCGCCGCAACACCACGTCTCACGGGTCCTACCGCGACTACTACTCCCCCGCCGCGCGCGACCGGATCGGCGAGGTCTACGCCAAGGACCTCGCGGCGTTCGGCTACGACTTCTGAGCGTGCCCGCTTCGCAGGTGTTTCGCCTTGCGGGGTCGTGTCGGTACGTCGAGGCCCGTCCCGCGAGCACCGGACCACTCCCCGGTCTCCTGCAACCGTGACGTGACGGCGTACTCCGGCTCGAAGTAGTCGACGAGCTCGGCCCGCATCGAGTCCGACAGCTCGGGGGCGACCCGTTCCTCGGAGACGTTGCGGCGCTCGACGCTCACGTCGGTGCCCAGCTGCTGGTTGAACCACGGCAACCACGCGTCGGGCCGCTCGACCGCGAACACCCGGTCGACCTCCACGACGCCGTCGATCGTGAGGAACTGGCCGGGACGGCCGCGTGGCGTCGGCGCCGTCGGGTCGCCGTCGACGTACTGGCGTGCGAACTGCTCGAACGTCAGGTCGTGCGTGGAGTTGTCTCTCCCGTCGTCGAGCCGACCGCGGTAGCGCCACCACGACTCGAGCCAGGCGATCGGGTCGCGGAACATGGTGACGAGCTCGTAGCTCTCGCGCGGATGGCCCTCCGCGGCGAGTCCGGGCGCGATCCGTTTGGTGAATCCCGAGCAGCCGAGGTGCTTGCGGCTCGGCGGCCTGTCGATGACGAGCGAGGCGTACGGCGCCAGCGCGGACTCGATCGAGGTCGACGCGCACTTGGGCATGGCCAGCAGCACGAACCCGTGTGCGGGGAAGGCCATCATGTCGACCGATCATTGCAGAGTTAGGGTTCGGCTCGTGTCACGCCCGCCCGCTCTCGCCCTCGTCGCCCTCCTCATCACGGGGCTGGTCCTGTCGGGCTGCTCGCTGGGCCAGGACGAGGATCCGGCGCCCACGCCGCCGCCCTCGACGTCCGGCGTCACGATCGGCGACCAGCCCAACATCGTGCTGATCACCTCCGACGACCAGACCAAGCTCGAGCTCAAGTGGATGCCGCAGACCCGGCAGCTGCTCGGCAAGGCCGGCCTGACCTTCAACAACATGATCGCGCCGCACCCGAACTGCTGCCCGGCCCGCGCTCAGATCCTCAGCGGGCAGTACGCCCAGAACAACGGCGTCCGCACCAACTCGCCGCCGTGGGGCGGCCACGAGGGCTTCGACCCCGCCACCGCCCTGCCGGTGTGGCTGCAGCAGGCCGGCTACCGGACGGGCTTCATCGGCAAGTACATGCACGGCTACGACGAGAACGACAGCATCGAGCCCGGCTGGGACCAGTGGAAGCCGATCGTCGGCACGCTGTCCGACTACACCTCGTTCCTGCAGTACGACAACGGCCGCCTCGTGCAGTTCGGCGAGACCGACTACTACACCGACGTGGTCGCGCACCAGGCCGCAGACCTGGTGGCCGACTTCAGCTCGACCAGCGAACCCTTCTTCCTGTGGTCAAGCTTCATCGCTCCGCACGGCACCTGCCAGGGCAACAGCGAGGCCGACTGCTCCGGCCCGCCGCCCGCCGCGGACCGGCACGCCGGGCTCTTCGGCGACATCGTGCTGCCGTCACTGGGCTCTCGCTCGTTCAACGAGAACAACGTCAGCGACAAGCGGCGGGACATCCAGGCCTCTCCCCCGGTCGAACCGACCGCGCAGCAGAACCTCTTCACCCAGCGCCTGCGGACCCTCGCCGCGCTTGACGAGGCCGTCGCGGGCATCGTGGCCGCCCTCGAGGCAGCGGGCACGCTCGACGACACCGTCATCCTCTTCACCAGCGACAACGGCTACCTCTTCGGCGAGCACCGCCTCGTCGGCAAGAACGTGCCCTACGAGGAGTCACTCCGGGTGCCGCTCGTGATGCGCGGGCCCGAGATTCCCGCCGGTGAGCGCCGCAGGCAGACGGTGGCCATGGTCGACCTCGCGCCGACCATCGCCGAGCTGGCCGACGCCGACCCGATGGTCGAGATCGACGGCCGCAGCCTGTTGGGGTACGCCGTCCAGGACCGCCGCCAGCGCGACCGCGGTCTGCTCATCCAGGCCGGCTCGAAGGGCAAGGACCAGGCGAACGCCTGGCGCTGGCGGGGCGTCCGCACCAAGCGCTACACCCTGGTGCGCTGGCAGGGCCCGCGCTTCGTCGAGCTCTACGACCGCACCACCGACCCCGACCAGCTCACCAACGTGGCGCTGGATCCGGACTACCGCCGCGTCCGTCGAGTGCTCGCCGCCTACCTCGACACGCTCGAGGGCTGCGCCGGCCCGGAGTGCCGGACGCTGGTGCCGAAGCTGCCACTACCGCTGGTTGAGCAGTGACGAGCGCAGCGAGGAACGTGTCGAAACCAAGGACATCTAAAGCCGTTCGATGATGGTCACGTTGGCCTGACCGCCGCCCTCGCACATCGTCTGCAGCCCGTAGCGGCCACCGGTGCGTTCCAGCTCGTTGAGCAGGGTCGTCATCAGCCGGGTGCCGGTGGCGCCGATCGGGTGACCGAGCGCGATCCCGCCGCCGTTGACGTTGACCTTGTCGTGCGGGACGTCGAGCTCCTTCATCCACGCCAGCACGACGCTGGCGAAGGCCTCGTTGCACTCGAACAGGTCGATGTCCCGGACCGTCAGGCCGGTCCTGGCAAGCGCGTGTCTCGTGGCCGCGATCGGGCCCGTCAGCATCCAGATCGGGTCGTCGCCACGCACCGACAGGTGGTGGACGCGGGCGCGCGGGGTGAGCCCGTGCTCGGCCACGGCGCGCTCGGAGGCGATCAGCACCGCCGACGACGCGTCGCAGATCTGGCTGGCGACCCCCGCGGTGATCCGGCCGCCGGGCGCCAGCGGCTGCAGGGCTGCCATCTTCTCCAGCGATGTGTCGCGCGGGCACTCGTCCGTGGCGAAGTCGCCCACTGGAGCGATCTCGTCGACGAAGCGGCCCTCCGCGATCGCCGTACGAGCACGCTCGTGGGACGCCAGGGCGAACAGCTCCATGTCCTCGCGACTGATGCCCCACTTCTCGGCGATCATCTCGGCCGAGCGGAACTGCGAGACCTCGACGTCGCCGTACCGCGCGACCCAGCCGGGCGACTGGGCGAAGGGAGTCGTGAAGCCGTACTGGTCGGCGACGAGCATCGCGGCGCTGATCGGGATGGCAGACATGTTCTGCAGGCCACCCGCGATGACGAGGTCCTGGGTGCCGGACATCACGCCCTGGGCCGCGAAGTGCACGGCCTGCTGGGACGAGCCGCACTGCCGGTCGATGGTCACGCCCGGCACGTGATCGGGCAGCCCGGCGACCAGCCAGGCGGTGCGCGCGACGTCGCCCGCCTGCGAGCCGATGGTGTCGCAGCAGCCCATGATCACGTCGTCGACCAGGCCGGGGTCGATGCCCGTGCGGTCGACCAGCGACGACAGCACGTGGGCGCCGAGGTCGGCGGAGTGCATCGCGGCGAGTGAGCCGCCGCGCTTGCCGACCGGGGTGCGGACGGCGTCGACGATGAAGGCCTGGTTCATCGAGATTCCCGCTGTGTGATGCCCTCGGTCAGGATCGTGAGGTACTGGTCGGCCACGTCGCTGTGGCTCAGCTCGCCACCGGGGCGATACCAGCGGACGGCGACCCAGACGGTGTCGCGGATGAAGCGGTAGACGAGGTCGACGTCGAGGTCTTCGCGCAGCAGGCCGGTCTCGATGCCTTCGCGCAGGAGACTGACCCAGATGTCGCGCGACTGGGCACCGCGATCGGCGAGGTAGCCGAACCGCTCGAAGGTGCCGAGGTAGTCCGCCTCCTGCTGGAAGATCGCGACCTCGGCGGGGTGCTGGTCGATCGCCTCGAACGAGAGCCGGACGACCCGGTCGAGCTTGGTGCGGGCGTCGTCGTCGGAGGCCAGCACGTCGTCGTACGACGCGAACAGCTCGTCCTGGAAGGTCGAGAGGATCTCGTCGATCATCGACTCCTTGGAGTCGAAGTGGTGGTAGAGGCTGCCGCTGAGGATCCCGGCCGTCTCGGCGATGTCGCGGACCGTGGTGTTCTTGAAGCCCTTCTCGGCGAAGAGCGTGGCGGCGATCCCGAGCAGCTCGCTGCGCCGGCCGGTGCTGGCTGCGGTGGGCTCAGGCATGTTGGCTGCTCACGGAAAGGACCTCGCCGGTGAGGTAGGACGAGTAGTCGCTGGCCAGGAAGACCATCACGTTGGCCACCTCCCACGGCTCGGCAGCCCGGCCGAACGCCTCGCGCTGCTTGAGCTCGTGCAGGAGCTCGTCGCTGGTGACCTTGGCGAGGAACGGGTGCATCGCCAACGAGGGCGAGACCGCGTTGATCCGGATGCCGTGCGAAGCGACGTCGAGGGCGGCGCAGCGGGTCAGCGCCATCACCCCTGCCTTGGCGGCGGCGTAGTGGGCCTGCCCCTCCTGGGCCCGCCAGCCGATGACGGAGGCGTTGTTGATGATCACGCCCCGGGTGCCGGCGGCGATCATCCGGTTGCTGGCCGCGCGGACGCAGCGCATGGTGCCGGTGAGGGTGACGTCGAGGACCTTGCTCCACTGCTCGTCGGTCAGCTCGGTGATCGCGGCCGTGCCACCGAGCCCCGCGTTGTTGATCATCACGTCGACACCGCCGACCTCGTCCGCCGCGTCGAGCAGCGCCGTGACGTCGGCCTCCCGGGTCACGTCGCAGACCTGGGACCGCACGCGGTCGGCGCCGAACTCCTCGGCCAGCGTGGCGTGTGCCTCGGCGACGCGGCGTTCGTGGGTGTCGGAGAAGACGACGGCCTGCGCACCCTCCTCCAGCGCTCGGCGTACGACCGCGGCACCGATCCCGGCTCCGGCGGCCGCCGTGACGACGACGACCTTGCCAGCGAGCAGGTTGTGCGGCGCGACGTAGTCGGGCACGGGTTGCTCCGGACGGGTGGTGACCGTCATCCGCGAGGCTCCTTCGGTAGGCCGAGCACGCGCTCGGCGAGGATGTTGCGCTGGATCTCGTCGCTGCCGCCGTAGATCGTGTCGGCGCGGGAGAAGAGGAAGAGACGCTGCCATGCATCCAAGTGATGGGCGTCGAGGGGCGGATCGGCCGTGAGGCCGTCGGGTCCGGCGATCGCCATCGCGAGCTCGCCGAGGTCGCGGTGCCAGTTGGCCCAGACGAGCTTGGCGATCGACTCGGCACCCGGCGCGGGCTCGTCGAGGGTGCGCAGCACGTTGGCCCTCATCACCGCGAGGCCGACCTTGGCCTGCGCCAGCCGGTCGCGGAGCACCGGGTCGTCGAAGGTGCCGTTGCTCCTCGCAAGCGTCACCAGGTCGTCGAGCTCGCGCTCGAACCCGACCTGCTGACCCAGCGTCGAGACCCCGCGCTCGAAACCGAGCAGCGCCATCGCGACCGCCCACCCCGGCCCGGTTCGCCGACGACCAGGTCGGCGGCAGTGCGGGCGCCGGTGAAGAAGACCTCGTTGAACTCCGAGCCGCCCGTCAGCTGCTCGATCGGCCGGACCTCGATGCCCGGCTGGTCGAGCGGCACGAGGAGGAACGAGAGACCCTGGTGCCGCTGCGATCCGGGTTCGGTGCGGGCGACGACGAAGATCCAGTCGGAGACGTGGGCGTTGGACGTCCACACCTTCTGCCCGTCGATGACCCACTCGTCGTTGGCCAGCCGGGCCTTCGTCTGCACGTTGGCGAGGTCGGAGCCGGCCTCGGGCTCGGAGTAGCCCTGGCACCAGAGCTCGGTGACGTCCTTGATGCGCGGCAGGAAACGCGCCTTCTGCGCCTCGGAACCGTGGGCGATCAGCGTGGGCCCGAGCAGCTCCTCGCCGAGGTGGTTGACCCGAGCGGGCGCCTGGGCGAGGGCGTACTCCTCATGGAAGATCACCTGCTGCGCCAGGCTCAGCCCGCGTCCACCGTGCTCGGCCGGCCAGCCCACGCAGGTCCAGCCGTGCGCTGCCAGGTGCCGGTTCCAGACGAGGCGCTCGTCGTGCGCCTCGTGCTCCCGGCCCGGCCCGCCGAGTCCCTGGTACGCCGCCCACTCACCAGCGAGGTTGTCGGCGAGCCAGCTCCGGATCTCGGCCCGGAACTCCTCGTCGGTGGCGGCGGTCATGCTGATACCCTACCAAGCAATTGCTTGGTTTCCGGCGTACGGGTGCAGAGGAGTTCCGTGACCGACACGATTCCGGCCGTCCTGCGGGCCGCGGCCACGACCCACCCGAACCGCCTCGCCTACGCCATGGATGGCGACCGGCTGACCTTCGCCGAGCTGCACGAGCGCGTGCGCAACGTGGCTCGGTCGCTGGTCGACTTCGGCTTCGAGCCGGGAGACCGAGTCGCCATCTGGGGACCCAACAGCCTGGAATGGGTGGTGGCGGCCCTGGCCACGACCTACGTCGGCGGGATCGTCGTCCCGCTCAACTCGCGCTACACCGCCCACGAGGCCGCGCCGCTGGTCCATCGCAGCGGCGCGCGTTGGGTCTTTGTGGAGGACGGATTCCTGGGTCGCAACCAGTGGGAGGATCTCCAGGCCGCGGCCGACCTCCCCCACGTCGAGACCTTCTTCACGATGCGCGACCACGCCACCGAAGCACGCATCAGCCTCGGATCTCTCGCCGACATGTACGTCCCGAGCGTGCTGGACGCCGACGTGGACGCTCTCGCCGACGCGGTCTCCCCCGACGACGTCGCCGACATCCTCTTCACCTCCGGCACGACCGGGCAGCCCAAGGGCGCGATGAGCGCGCACCGCCAGACGGTCGGGGTCGCCCGGGTCTGGGGCGAGCTGGGCGGCGTCAGTCCCGAGGACCGCTATCTCGTGGTGAACCCGTTCTTCCACTCCTTCGGCTACAAGGTCGGCATCGTCACCGGTCTGCTCACCGGCGCCACGCTCTACCCGCTGGCGACCTTCGACGTCGACGAGGTCGCGACCCTGATCGAGCGCGAGCGGATCACGCTGCTGCCGGGCGCACCCACGATCTTCACGTCCCTGCTGGCCGCCGACGCGCACCACCGCCACGACCTCTCGTCGCTCCGGCTGGCTGTGACCGGAGCCGCGGTGGTCCCGGTCGTGCTGATCGAACGCATGCGTGAGGAGCTCGCCATCGAGCAGGTCGTCACCGCCTTCGGCATGACGGAAGCAGTGGTGACGACGATGTGCCGCGGCGACGAGACCGCCGACATCGTGGCGACGACGTGCGGCCGGGCCGTCCCCGGCATGGAGACCCGGATCGACGCGCCTCCGGGCGAAGCCGGCGAGCTGCTCGTCCGCGGCGACCACGTGATGCTCGGCTACCTCGACGACCCCGCCGCGACGGCGGAGGCCATCGACGCCGACGGCTGGCTGCACACCGGCGACGTCGGCACCCTCGACGCCGACGGCAACCTCCGGATCACCGACCGGATGAAGGACATGTACATCTCGGGCGGGTTCAACGTCTATCCCGCCGAGGTCGAACAGGTGCTGGGCGCGCGTCGACGGAGTCATCGAGGTGGCCGTCGTCGGGGTCCCGGACGAGCGCCTGGGCGAGGTCGGTCGGGCGTACGTCGTGGGGTCGGCGTCCAGCGACGAGGTGCTCGCCTTCGCGCGCGAGCGGCTCGCCAACTACAAGGTGCCGCGAGAGGTGCAGGTCGTCGACGCGCTTCCCCGCAACCTGTCCGGCAAGGTGCTCAAGACGGCCCTGCGCGAGGACGGAGCATGAGGCGGACGCCGGAGCAGGCCGAGCTCGCGACCATCGTCCGCTCGCTGCTCGACAAGCGCGCTGACAGCGCCGGCGTGCGGGCCGCGATGGCGTCGGCGGCCGGGTTCGACGAGGGGCTGTGGCAGACCCTGTGCGAGCAGATCGGGGTGGCCGCGCTGGCCATCCCCGAGGAGCACGGCGGTGCCGGCTTCACCCTCGCCGAGACCTGCGTCGTGCTCGAGGAGCTCGGCCGCTCGCTGGCGCCCTCTCCCCTGCTTCCGACAGCGCTCGCCGCGGCAGCACTCCTCGCCGAGGGCGACGCCAGCGGACTCCTGACCAGGATCGCCACCGGCGAGATCGCGACCATCGCCACCCCCGACCACGTGCTGTTCGGCGCCCAGGCCCGGATCGTCCTGGCGTACGCCGACGGCCGCCTCGTCGAGGTCGACGAGACCCCCGTCCGGGTGCCCGCCATGGACCCGACCAGTCAGATCTCGACGGTGGACCGGGACGTCGACCTGCTCCCCGACCACGTCCGCGACGTGGCGCTCGTGCTCACGGCGGCCCTGCAGGTCGGTGGGATGCAGCGCGCGCTCGACGACACCGTCGCGTACAGCAAGCAGCGGGTGCAGTTCGGCCGCCCGATCGGGTCGTTCCAGGCGTTGAAGCACCGGATGGCCGACATGCTGGTCCGGCTCGAGCTCGCCCGGTCCGCGATGCTGCACGCGGTCGACGGACTGGTCGGCGGAGCAGAAGATGCGCCCGAGAGGGCGGCCGTCGCTGCGGAGTACTGCACCGAGGCCTTCAACGCCCTCGCGGGCGAGATGATCCAGCTGCACGGCGGCATCGCGATCACGTGGGAGCACGACGCGCACCTGGTGTTCAAGCGGGCGCACGCGCTCGGGGCGTTGTGGGGGCGGCCGCACGAGCACCGGGCCCGGCTCTCGCTCTGAGCTGCGCCGGCGATGTCGTCGAATCACCGGACGCGAGGCCGTGCGTGCACGACACTTGCCCGATGCACCCTCTCGGACGGAGGACGAGTGATCCACCTAGGTGCGGTAGGCGCCGCGGTAGTAGAGCAACGGGTCCTCGGCCTCACCGACGGCAAGGTCGACGACCTTGCCCATCACCAGGAAGTGGTCACCCGCCTCGTGCACGGAGTGCACCGTGCAGTCGACGTGACCGACGATCCCGGCCAGCAACGGCGAACCGGTGCCGGCGCTGGCTGACCACTCCACGCCGTCGAACTTGTCGTCACCGCTCGAGGCGAACTGGTTGGACAGCTGCTCCTGGCCGTCGGCCAGGAAGTTGACGCAGAAGGTGCCGGCGCGCTGGATCGCGGCGAACGCCCGCGACTGCTTCGTCGGCAGGAACGCGACGAGCGGCGGGTCGAGGGAGACGCTCGTGAACGACTGGCAGGTCATCCCGGCCGGCTGCCCGGCCGACATCGTCGTGACGACCGTGACGCCCGAGGCGTAGCGGCCCAGCACGTCGCGGAAGAGCCGGGCCTGGTTCTGCGCCTCTTCGCCGTCGACCTCGATCGTCTCGCCGGGTCGCCACTCGAAGTCGTGCGGGAAGGTGCCCAGGAACGAGTCGATCAGTTCCTTCGGCGGCCAGGACGCGCGGGCGTCGTCGGCCATGCCGTCGGGTAGGTCAGTCACGCGGACAGTCTCGCCCATGGGGCTCACCCGCCGAACTGGTGTCCCCAGTAGGAGACGGCGGTGCTCTCCCTGGCCACCCAGCGCTTGTCGTCGACCTGCAGGCCCTCGGTGCCGAACTCGATGTCGAAGCCGGCGGGGCTCTTCACGTAGAACGACACCATCTCGTCGTTCATGTGCCGGCCGAGCGTGGCCGAGAGCGGCGCCTTGTGCTTGCGCACCCGCTCCAGCGCGCGGCCCACGTCGTCGAGCTTGTCGACCTCGAGCATGATGTGGACGCACTTGGACGGGTTGGGCATCGGCAGGAACGCCAGCGAGTGGTGGCGCGGGTTGATGCCGAGGAACCGCAGCCACACCTTCGTCCCGGGCTCCTTGCCGACGAACTCCCCCGGCATCGACATCGAGTCGCGCAGCCGGAAGCCGAGCACGTCGCGGTAGAACTCCAGTGCCTCGACGTCGTCGCTGACCGGGACCACGATGTGCCCCATCCCCTGGTCGCCGGTCACGAACCGTGCGGCGTACGGCGTGACGACGGGTCGTGATTCGTAGGTGATGCCGTGGAACAACTCGAAGACGTTGTCGAACGGGTCCGTGAAGCGGATCAGCTCCTGCACCCGTCGCTCGGCCAGCTCGTCGGTCGTGCCCTCCTCGAAGTCGACACCGGCCTTCTGCAGGTGCTCACGCGCCTGCTGCAGCGCGTCGTGGTCGGCCAGCTCCCAGCCGGTCGCCGACAGCTCGTCGACGTCGCTCGGGAACACGACCAGCCGGGCCGAGACCTCGTCGATCCGGTAGTAGAGGTTGTCCTGGCTGGGCCCGCGGCCGACGGCGAGGCCGAGCACCTTCTCGGCGAACGCGCGCCAGGCGTCGAGGTCGGTGCTGGCCACGCGGACGTAGCCCATGGAGCGGATGTCGATCATGCCTTCGTCCTTTCGACGTGGCGGTTCAGGAACGCCACCGCGACTTCGCGGAACTCGTCCGCGGCCTCGATCTGCGCCCAGTGACCGCAGTTGGGGAAGACGTGCAGCTGCGCCTTGGGGATCAGCTTCAGCGCGACCATGGCGCCGTCGAGCGGGTTGACCCGGTCCTCGCGGCCCCAGGTGAGCAGCGTGTGCTGGCGCAGCCGGTGGGCCTCGCGCCAGAGCATCCCGTCCTCGAAGGTCTCCGGGTTCCAGAACGACATGCCCATCGAGCGCATCGCCTCGCGGGCGCCCGGCGCGGTCGCATCGGCGAAGCGTTCCTCCACGAGCTCGTCGGTGACGAGGTCCTGGTTGACGACCATGGTCGAGATGAACGCCCGGAGCGCTTCGCGAGTGGGATTCGCGCCGAACTCCATCAGCCGCTGCACGCCCTCGGTCGGGTCGGCGTGGAACAGGTTGAGCGACAGGCCGCCGGGTCCCATCAGCACCAGCCGGGCGACGCTCTTGGGGTGCTCGAGCGCCAGTCGCATCGCCGTACCGCCGCCGAGGCTGTTGCCGAGCACGTGGAACCGGTCGATGCCGAGATGGTTGAGCACGCCGATGACGTGCTCGGCCGCGTGCCGGTAGTAGTTGCCGACGACCTCGGGCTTGCCGGAGGCGCCGAAGCCGGGCTGGTCGATCAGGATCGTGCGGAAGCTCTCGGCGAAGCCCGGCAGGGCAGCCCCGAAGTTGGACCAGGCGGACGCGCCCGGTCCGCCGCCGTGCAGCATGACGAGGGGGAACCCCTTGCCTTGCTCGTAGAACGCGATGTCGGTGCCGTTGACCGTGACGGTCTGCCGGAGGTCTTCCTTGGTGGGACTCACTCAGTACATCCCCGGGTCGATCTTGTGGCCGAACTCGAGCTCGCCGTACATCTTCAGCGCGCGCTCCGGGTCGTTCGCGGCGTGCACGCGTCCCGCGTGGGCGTCGCGCCAGGCCCGCTGGAGGTAGGTGCCCTCGGCCAGCGCCCGACCGCCGGACGCCTCGAACAGTGCGTCGATGGCGTCGATCGCGCGCTGGGTGCCGAGCACCTGGTCGCGTCGCAGCTTGAGCCGGAGCTGGAGCGGGATCTTCTCCCCCTTGGCGACGTGCGCCTGCTCCTCTCGGATGTTGGCCATCAGCAGCGCCCACGCCGCGTCGATCTCGCTGCCGGCGCGGGCGATCCGGACGGCCGCGAAGGGATCCGAGGACGCCTTCTCGCCGAGGTAGGCCGCACGGACCCGCTGCTGCTGCATCTCGACATGTTCGGCGTACGCCCCCGTCGCCATCCCGACGATGGGACTGGTGATCGTGCTGGTGAACAGCGAGTGGAAGGGCAGCTTGTAGAGGTCGGAGGGGTTGTGTTCCTGGCCCGGGCCGAAGCAGCGACCGGTGTCGCTCATCGAGAGCGTGAACGCCTCGGGCACGAAGACGTCGTCGACGACGATGTCGTTGGAGCCGGTGCCGCGCAGCCCGACGACGTTCCAGACGTCGAGGATCTCGTAGTCGGCGCGCGGGATCATGAACGTCTTGAAGTCGACGACGTTTCCGTCGGCGTTGAAGACCAGCCCACCCAGCAGCACCCAGGCCGCGTGCGCCGAGCCGGACGAGAACGACCACTTGCCGCTGAGCGTGTAGCCGCCGTCGGTGAGCACGGCCTTGCCGGTCGGCGCATAGGACGAGCTGAGCCGGGTGCTGGTGTCACTGCCCCACACCGCCTGCTGCGCCTCGTCGGCGAAGAGCGCGACCTGCCACGGGTGCACGCCGAGCACGCTCGAGATCCAGCCGGTCGAGCCGTCGGCGGAGGCGATCAGCCGCACGGCGGTGAAGAAGTCGACCGGGTCGGACTCGAGCCCGTCGAAGCGCGACGGCTGCAGCATCCGGAAGAAGCCGGTCTCCTCGAGCTCCTTGACCGACTGCTCGGGGACCTGCCGCAGGCGCTCCGACTCGTCGGCACGCTCACGAAAGCCGGGCAGCAGGTCTCGAATCGCGTCGAGGACCGGTGAAGGCGTCGTCATGCGGCCATACTAGAACCTGTTACAGTTTTGCGCCATGAGCACCACTCCCCCCGACGAGGTGGATGTCGTCGTTGTCGGCGCCGGCGGGGCCGGAATGGCCGCCGCGCTTGCGGCTGCGGCGAAGCACGGACTCCGCACGGTTGTCGTCGAGAGCAGCGAGACCTTCGGCGGGTCGACAGCCCGCTCCGGCGGCGGGGTCTGGATCCCTGGCAACTACGCGCTGCGCGACGCCGGGCAGGTCGACCCCGGCGACCTCGACGCCGCCAAGCTCTACCTCGACTCGATCGTCGGCGACACCGTGCCGAAGGTCCGCCGCGACACGTTCCTCGACCGGGGCCCCGAGGTCATGGACTTCCTGCGCGAGCAGACGCCGACCCGCTTCGCGTGGGTTCCGGAGTACGCCGACTACCTGCCCGAGCAGCCAGGCGGACGCCCGCGTGGGCGCAGCGTGGAGCCGGTGCCGATGGACGCGTCGTTCCTCGGCGACGAGCTCGGCCGGCTGACGAAGCCTTACACCAAGGCGCCGGCCAACCTGATCGTGACGCAGGCCGACTTCCGCAAGATCAGCCTCGGTCTGCGCACGCTGCGCGGGCCGGTCACCATGGTCAAGGTGCTGGTGAAGCGGATCGTCAGCGGGCTCCGGCGGCAGCGGATGCATGCCATGGGCAACGCCATCGTGATCGGTCTCCGGCAGGGCCTGATCGACCACGGCGTCGATGTCCTCTACGGCACTCCCCTCGTCGGGCTGGTCACCGAGGATGGTCGCGTGGTGGGAGTCGAGGTGCTCCGGGACGGCGAGCGGTCGGTGATCCGCGCGACCCGCGGCGTGATCCTCGGGTCGGGCGGCTTCGAGAGCAACCAGGAGCTGCGCGACAAGTTCCTGCCCCAGCCCACGGACGCCGCCTGGACGACCGGGGCCGCGAGCAACACCGGCGCCGGACACGAGGCCGGGATCGCCATCGGCGCCGCGACCGACCTGATGGACGACGCGTGGTGGGGCCCGACGATCCCACTGCCCAGCGGTCCATGGTTCTGCCTGGCCGAGCGCAACCTGCCCGGCTCGATCATCGTGAACTCGGGCGGCCGGCGGTTCATGAACGAGGCGATGCCCTACGTCGAGGCGACGAAGGAGATCTACAAGGCCCACGAGGCCGGCCCCAGCGCCGTACCCGCCTGGATGATCATCGACCAGCGCTACCGCAACCGCTACCTCTTCGCCGGGCTCACGCCCCGGACCCCGTTCCCCGGCCGCTGGTACAAGTTCGGCACGATCCGTCGCGGCGCGACCCTGGCCGAGCTCGCCGCCGAGATCGAGGTGCCGCCGGGTGCGCTCGAGGCGACCGTCGCCCGCTTCAACGGGTTCGCGTCGACCGGTGTGGACGCGGACTTCCACCGCGGCGAGAGTGTCTACGACAAGTACTACTCCGACCCCCGGGTGAAGCCGAACCCGTCGCTTGCACTCGATCGACGAGGGCCCGTTCTACGCGGTCCGGATCGTGCCCGGCGACCTCGGCACCAAGGGCGGTCTCGTCACCGACGAGCGCGCGCGGGTGCTGCGTCCCGACGGCACGCTCATCCCCGGTCTGTACGCCGCCGGCAACGTGTCCGCAGCGGTCATGGGCCACACCTACGCCGGTCCGGGCGCGACCATCGGGCCCGCCCTGGTGTTCGGCTACCTGGCCGCCGAGGACATCGCGAAGGGCACCGACTGATGCCCATCGATCCCGACATCGCCATCGGCGCCGAGCTCCCCGACCGCACGTTCTCGTGGTCCGAGCCGGACGTCCAGCTCTACGCGCTGGCCATCGGCGCGACCGACCCGCGGCACACGCTCGAGACCCACGGGCTGCAGGTGTTGCCCAGCTTCGGGATCGTGGCCGCGGCGTTCCACGAGACCGACCCCCCAGCACTCGAGCTGCCCGGCTGCGACCTCGACCTCTCGCAGATCGTGCACGGCGCCCAGTCCGTCTCGGTCAGCGCGCCGCTCCCGACCTCCGGCACGGCCACGCTCTCGACCCGCATCTCCGACGTGTGGGACAAGGGCAGGGCCGCGGTCATCTGGCAGGAGGGCATCGCCCGTTCGCCATCCGGCGCGGAGCTGTGGACGGTCCGCTCGTCGATGTTCGTGCGCGGCGAGGGTGGCTTCGGCGGGTCGCGTGGCTCGTCCGACGCGGTGGAGATCCCCTCACGTCCCGCCGATGCGTCGACGGCGTACGACGTGACTGCGCAGCAGGCGCTGCTCTACCGGCTGTGCGGCGACCGCAACCCGCTGCACGTCGACCCGGAGTTCGCTCGCTCAGCAGGCTTCCCGGCGCCGATCCTGCACGGACTCTGCACCTACGGGATCGTGCTGCGCGAGGTGACCGAAGCGCTGCTGGACGGTGACGCGTCGCGGGTCCGCTCGTTCGGCGCTCGGTTCGCCGGGGTGGTGTTCCCCGGCGAGACGATCCACGTCGACGCCTGGGACCAGGGCGAACAGATCATCGTCAACGCGACCGTCGGAGACGACCGTCGGCCCGCGCTCGCGGACTGTGTCGTCACCTGTAGGCCACACTGACGCCCATGACCTTCCCGGACGACTGGACGCAGGGCTCGCACACGCACGACGGCGTCAGCCACCCGACGTACCGGCAAGGCACCGGCCCCGGCGTGATCGTGATCCACGAGATCCCCGGCATCACGCCGGAGGTGGCGACGTTCGGCCAGGAGGTCGTGGACGCGGGCTACACCGTGGTGATGCCGAGCCTGTTCGGAACCGACGGCGAGAAGATGACGCCGCTGTCGACGGCGAACGCGCTTCGGCAGGTCTGCGTGAGCAGGGAGTTCACCAAGCTCCGCACCGGAGAGACCACCCCGGTGGCCGGGTGGTTGCGCTCCCTGGCGCGTGACCTGCACGAGGAGCTGGGCGGTCCTGGCGTCGGCGCGCTGGGCATGTGCTTCACCGGCGGCTATGCGCTGGCGATGCTGGTCGACGCCCCGGTCACGGCGCCGGTGCTGTGCCAGCCGAGCACGCCGTTCGCCGTCGGCGGCCAGCGCTCGCGCGACGTGAACCTCTCGGCCCGTGACCTCGACATCGTCAAGGGCAAGTGCGCCGCCGGACAGCAGGTCCTGGGGCTGCGCTACCGCAAGGACCCCGCGGTCGGGAAGCGGTTCGACACGCTCACCCAGGAGCTGGGCGACGCGTTCATCCGGGTCGAGTTCGAGGGCAAGGGGCACTCGACCGTCACCGAGCACCGGCAGCAGGACGGCGTGGACGCCGTGCTGGGCTTCTTCGCCGACAACTTGCACTGACGTCCTGGCGCTCCTGTTCGTCCGCGGCGACTGGCGGTGTCGATGACAGCGGTATCTGACGGTCACTGGGCAGCCGTGGAATACCGCCATCCTCGGCCCGAGCTGGGGAAACGGCTACCGTCGCCGTCGTGACGCTGATCGTGATGACCGGCCTGCCCGGTAGCGGCAAGAGCACCGTCGCCAAGGGACTCGCGGCCGACCTCGGATGCGCCGTCATCTCGGTCGACACCATCGAGCGCGGGCTGCATGAGGCCGGAGTCGACGCGTCTGAGCCGATCGGCCTGGCGGCGTACGCCGTCGCGAACCGCATCGTCGACGTGCAGCTCAGCCTCGGCCACACCGTCATCGCGGACGCGGTCAATCACCATCCTGAGGCGCGGCAGGCGTGGCTGGACCTCGCAACAGAGCACAACGCCGAGATCCGGGTCATCCACGTCGTCTGCAGCGACGAGGCACTCCACCGCGAGCGACTCGAGACACGCACGGCACGAGCTGCGCGTCGTCCCGTGGGAGCGGGTCGTCGGCCTGCGCGAGACCTGGACGCCCTGGCCGGTCGAGACGGAGACCATGGACACGGCTCAGTCGACGCGGAACGAGTGAAGCGACCCGCTCAACAGCTGCTGCTGCGCACCGAACTCCTCGAACGTGGCCACCGGTTCGAAGCCGAGGCGCAGGGCCAGGTCGATCGAGGGTGCGTTGGCTGCCTGGGTGGCGACCACGACCGGCTGGTCCGGCATCGTCGCAGCCGCGTCGGGAAGCAGCAGCCGGCACGCCTCGAGCGCGTAGCCGTGGCCCCAGGCCGACCGGCGGAGCCCGTAGGAGAGCTCGAGCTCCGAGCCGCCCTCCACGAGGTGCCCGGGGCGAGCCGGATCGCGGCGATCGAGCAGCACGTAGCCGATGCACTCGTCCGAGGAGACCAGCGCGACCGCCCAGTGACCCCGCCGAGGCGGCAGTCCGTCGGCGACGTACTGGTCGAAAGCGGTGGCCACCTCGCTCTCATCGCGTGGACCACCGAGATAGCGACGCACTTCGGCGTCGGTCTCCATCTCGATCACGACGTCACGGTCCGCGGCGACAGTCGGGCGGAGCACGATGCGTGGGGACGTCACCCGGCCAGTGTGCCTCAGCGATCCGTCCCGAGGATCAGCCCGCTCGTCGGCACTCCGGTGCCGGCGGTGACGAGCACGTGCTCGGCGCCGTCGACCTGGTTGACCGACGTGCCGCGCAGCTGGCGCACGGCCTCGGCGATGCCGTTCATGCCGTGGATGTAGGCCTCCCCGAGCTGGCCGCCGTGGGTGTTGATCGGCAGCCGGCCGCCGAGCTCGATCGCACCGTCGGCGATGAAGCCGGGCGCCTCGCCGCGGCCGCAGAAACCGAGCTCCTCGAGCTGCATCAGGACGTACGGCGTGAAGTGGTCGTAGAGGACGGCGGTCGGGATGTCCGCGGCCGTGAGCCCGGACTGGGCCCAGAGCGCGCGGCCGACGACGCCGATCTCCGGGATGCCGATGTCGTCGCGGTAGTAGGACGTCATCACGAACTGGTCGGCGCCGCTCCCCTGCGCTGCCGCGACGACGGGTACGCCGCCCGCCGCCAGGTCACGGGCGCGCTCGGTCGTCGTGACCACGATCGCAACGGCCCCGTCGCTCTCCTGGCAGCAGTCGAGCAGGCGGAGCGGGTCGGCGATCAGGCGCGAGGCCTGGTGGTCGGCCAGCGTGATCGGCTGCTCGTAGAAGAACGCCGCCGGGTTGGTGGCTGCGTGCCGGCGATCGGCCACGGCCACGCGCCCGAAGTCCTCGGACGTGGCGCCGACGTCGTGCATGTAGCGACGGGCCTGCATGGCCACCGTCGCGGCCGGTGTGGAGAGCCCGTGCGGGTAGGTCCAGGCGTTGTCGAGGCCGTTGGTGTTGACCTGGGCGGCCGCTCCGAGCGAGACCTGGCCGAAGCGCGTCCCCGAGCGCTCGTTGAAGCCGCGATAGGCGACCACCGTCGTCGCCATCCCGGTCGCGACCGCCATCGCGGCCTGCTGGACGGTCGCGCAGGCCGCGCCGCCGCCGTAGTTGATGCGGGAGAAGAACGACAGCTCGCCCATCCCGAGCTCGCGCGCCAGCGCGATCTCCGACGAGTTGTCCATCGTGAAGGTGACGAGCCCGTCGACGTCGGCGGGCGTCAGACCCGCGTCGGCCAGTGCGCCCAGCGTCGCCTCGCAGGAGAGCTGGAGCTCGGAACGGCCGGACTCCTTGGAGAACTCGGTCGCGCCGATGCCCGGCGATCGCGGCCGCGCCGCTGAAGGGGATCACAGCTGCACCGTCACTCGCGCGGTCACGTGGTTCCCCGACGACACGGTGCCGATCACGTCCACGACGATCTCGGTGTCGGTCCGCGATGCGATGGTGCCGGTGAGCTCGAGCGTGTCGCCCGGGTGGGCCGGCGCGCCCAGCCGCAGGGCGCAGGCGGTGACTCGAGCGTCGGGCCAATCCTGCTGTCCGGCCCAGTCGACGACGTACTTCTGCACGAGGCCGGTCGTGGTGAGGATGTTCAGGAAGATGTCCTTGGACCCGCGCTGGACGGCGAGGTCGCGGTCGTGGTGGACGTCCTGGAAGTCGCGGGTGGCGAGGGCGGCCGAGACGATCAGGGTCGGGGTGATCGGGAGGGACGAGCTGGGTAGGTCGGAGGAGCCGTCGGTTGAGCAGGGCGCCCAGCGCCCGTGTCGAAACCAGGCGACCCGCGATCGAGGCCAATCTCCCAGGAGGCCAGCGTCAGGTCGTCGTCGATCCGGTCGAACACGACGTGCACGGGCGCACCGATCTCGAGCGCGGCGCCGTCAGGAGTCCGGACGGCGCCGACCATCCGGACGCCCTCCTCCAGCTCGACCAGCGCGAGCGGCAGGGGCAGCGTCTTCCCCGGCACCTGCGGTGCGTGGTGGACCAGGAACGAGAACACCGTCCCGCGGCCGCTGGCCACGACGTGGCCACGGTCCATCGCGTGGCAGTCGGGGCAGACCGGGCCGGGCGGGTGGCGCAGCACGCCGCAGGCGTTGCACTTCTGGATGCGGAGCTCGCCCTGCGCCGTACCGTCGAAGAAGAAGGCGGTGTCGCGGTTGACCACCGGACGCACGGTCTGCGCCGGATCAACCGCGTGCCGCACGAGCACCGGGCTTGAACTTCAGCACCCGGAACGGTCATGGTCGCGACGGCCTCGTCCTCGACCCACCACGTGTTCTGCGTCGTCACGAAGTAGCCCTCGCCGACGCCCGTCTGCTTCGGCCCGACGACCGACACGAGGCGGGTCGTGATCTCTGGGCGTTCGCCGGGCACGAGGTAGCGCGCGTAGGTCTGGTCGCAGTTGGTGCCGAGGACCGAGGTGAAGCCGGCCCCGTCGAGCAGCTGCATCGTCGCGTGCAGGGGATCGCCGGCGGGCCGGTGCGGGTCGAGGCCGTACATCGTCCAGACCTGCGCCATCGCGGGGGGCGCCACGGACGTCCAGCGTGGGTTGGTGTCCCCCATCGCCTCGGCCCAGTGCCGGATCATCGGCAGGTTGACCTCGTCGAGCGCCACGCGCGGCGCGGTCTCGCCGGCCGCGATCAGCTCGTCGACGCGGGCCATGATCTCGTCGTGCAGGACCCCGTCGATCATCTGGGCACCCTCGGCAGGCCCAGGCCGAACATCGCGATCAGCTCGCGCTGCACCTCGTTGACTCCCCCGCCGAACGTGATGACGAGATTGCGCTTGGCCTGCCCGTCGAGGTGGCCGATCAGGTCGGCGGTCGCGGGGTCCGACGGGTCGCCGTGCCGGGCGACGACGTCGGCGAGCACGCGACCGACGTACTGCACGCGCTCGGACGCGAACACCTTCGACGACGACGCATCCGCCACGCTGATCTCGCCGACCTGGGCAGCCCGCGCGACCTCCCAGTTGAGCAGCTCGTTGACCCGGAAGATCGCGGTCACCTCGCCGAGGGCGGCCCGCACGTCGGGGACATCGCGTGCGCCGACCGCATCCGCCCACGCCGCCACGCGATCGCGCAGCCCTTCCAGCCGCCCGGCCGGACCGAGCATCACCCGCTCGTGGTTGAGCTGGGTGGTGATCAGCTTCCAGCCGGCGTTCTCCTCGCCGACCAGCATGTCGACGGGGACGCGCACGTCGCTGTAGTAGGTCGCGTTGGTGTGATGGGCGCCGTCGACGGTGATGATCGGCGTCCACGAGTAGCCGGGGTCCGACGTGTCGACGATCAGGATCGAGATGCCCTTGTGCCTGGGCGCGTCGGGGTCGGTGCGCACCGCGAGCCAGACGTAGTCGGCCTGGTGACCGCCGGTGGTGAAGATCTTCTGGCCGTTGACGACGTAGTGGTCGCCGTCGCGCCTCGCGGTGGTCCGCAGCGACGCCAGGTCGGTGCCGGCGTCGGGCTCCGAGTAGCCGATCGCGAAGTGCAGGTCGCCGGCCAGGATGCGGCCGAGGAACAGCTCCTTCTGGCGAGGCGTCCCGTGCTTCATCAGCGTCGGTCCGACGGTCTGGAGCGTCACCGCCGGCAGGTGCACGTCGGCACGCTGCGCCTCGTTGGCGAAGATCGTCTGCTCGACCTCGCCGAGCCCGCGACCGCCGTACTCCTCCGGCCAGCCGACGCCCATCCAGCCGTCGGCGCCCATCTGCCGGATCGTCTTCTCGTACGCCGCGCCGTGCCGGTCCCGCGCCATCTCGGCCCGAGCCCCGGCGGACACGAGGCCGGTGAAGTAGTCCCGCACCTCGCTCTTCAGCGCCCGTTGCGACGACGTGAGCTCGAGGTTCTTGGCCTCCGGCAACTCGATCCTCACGAGCGGCAACGTGCCCGCCGGCCCGCCTAGCGCGTGCGTGATGTCGGTCAGCCACGAGTAGTGGTGGTGCAGCGGGTAGGTCTCGTCGACGCCCGTGCCACCGTGCAGGTGGTGACAGGTGTGGATCGCGGCGGGCGCCTCGGCGCAGGTCCAGTACGCCGCCACCGCAAGGTCGTCGCGCACATCCAGGCCCTCCGCGATCCGCCACACGGCGTTGTCGGCCGCGAGGTCGAGCGTGCGGGAGGCGATGTAGACGTCGGCGACCTGCATGGCCACGGCCTGGAACTCGGCCAGTGCGCGACCGAACTGCGTGCGCTGCTTGACGTGGTCGGCGGTCAGGTCGCGGGCACCGGCAAGGAGCCCAGCAGCGAGCACGACGAGCCCGGCGACCGCGTTGTCGTGCGCGATCCGGAAGGCGTCCGACCCGGGCAGCAGGTCGATCGGAGCGTCGTCGAGGACGACCGTGTGCTCGACACGCCGTCCAGCAGGGCACGACTGGAGGCCGACTCGATGAGGGTGACGCCATGAGCACGAGGGTCCACGAGTCCCACGACGGGACGGCCGTCGGACACGCCGCTGACGACAAGGGCGGCCGCACGGTCGGCGTACTGCACCGCGATCTTGCGACCCGTGACCCGGTCGCCGATGACGACGGTGGCGGGCATGGTCGGGAATCCCGCACCGACCTCGCGCAGGGCAGCGGCCAGCACGACATCACCGTTGGCGATGCCCGGCAGCAGGGACTTCTGCTGGTCGTCGCTGCCGGCCGCGGCCAGGGTCAGCGCGCCCACGCAGAGCGTCTCCCAGACGGGCAGCTGGACGGCGTGCTGCCCGACCGCACGAAGCACGACCGCCAGCTCGGCAAGTCCGAGACCTTCGCCGCCGTGATCGGTCGGCACGACGAGGGAGAGCAGACCGGAGGCGGCCAGGGAGGCCCAGTCCGTCGAACGGCCGATGGCGTCCGCGACGACGGCCGAGACCGCCTCCACCTCTTCCGACACAGTGACCTCCGCTACCGACGAAACCTAGAACCTGTTCTACTCTAGCGGACATGGTCTCCCCGCTCGATGCCGTCCGGCGGGGTGTCTACATGCCCTACGCGCGCCTTCCGTACGGCGACATGCTGGACCTGCCCGGACGCGGGGCCACCTTCGTGACGGACACGCCGGGACCCGAGCCCGACTCCCCCGCAATCCTGCTGCTGCACGCCATCGGCACGACCGGCCTGCTGAGCTGGTATCCGGCGATCGAGCCGCTCTCCCGGCACTTCCGGGTCGTGACCATGGACCAGCGCTGGCACGGGCGTGGCATCCACTCCGAGGAGTTCTCGCTCGCCGACTGCGCGGACGACGCCGCCGCCGTGATCGAGGTGCTGGGCCTGCGCGACCCGATCGTGGGCGGCTACTCGATGGGCTCGATCGTGGCGCAGCGTGTCTGGCGCCAGCACCCACAGACCATCGAGGGCCTGGTGCTCGCGGCCACGACCGACTACTTCCGGCCGACCCCGTGGGAGAAGGGCTTCCACGCCTCGTTGGGCCTGACCATGGTCGGCCTGCGCGGGCTGTCGCGATCACGCACCCTCACGCACGCGGCCCGGCGAGCGGCCAGCGCCGTCGACCTGGCGCCGAGCGACATCCACGAGTGGGCGCTGACCGAGCTGCGCCGGACCAGCCCGTGGGCGGTCGGCCAGGCCCTGGCCGCCCTGGGGCGACACCACACACGGCCGTGGCTCGCGCGCATCGACGTACCGACCGCGGTGGTCGTCACCCAGCACGACAGGGTGATCCCGCCGGGGCGGCAGTACGCGCTGGCCCGCCGGATCCCCGGTGCCACCGTGCACGACATCCCCGCCGGTCACGCGTCGTGCGTGCTCCAGTCGGAGGTCTTCGTGCCGGCCTTCGTCGAGGCAGCCGTCACGGTTGCGGCACGGAAGGGCGAGTTGCGTCGGTGAGCGTGCCCAGCTCAGCCGGGAACCGCTGAGCGAGGTCGTCGACGTCGGCGACCGACTCGCGGCACGCGATCACGCCGACCTGCATCTCGCCGTTGTTGCTCATCACGGTGATGTTGAGGCCGGCGCCGTGGAAGACCGGGCCGAACGCGTACATGCCCTCGATCCGGGCGCCGACGAAGTAGAGCGGCACCGGCGGCCCGGGGACGTTGGAGACGACGAGGTTGTGCACGACCGGGTGCTTCTCGGCCAGCCGGAGCCCGGCGTAGGCGCGCATCGCGAGCCCGAACGTGTTGGGCGAGGCGAACTCCGCCCAGTCCTGGAGGGCATCGGCGCTGATCGCCTTCTGGTGGTCCTTCGCGTGCCGGTTGGCGGCGGTCAGCTCGTGCAGTCGCTCGAGCGGGTCGTCGAGGTCGGTGCCGAGCTTGGCGAAGAGCGCCGAGACCTTGTTGGCGCCCTTCTCGCGCTTCGTCTCGCTCCGCACCGACACCGGCACGGTCGCCAGCAACGAGGTCGCGGGCAGCTCGTTCCGGTCAGCCAGGTAGGAGCGCAGCGCGCCGCCGGTGATCGCCATGACCACGTCGTTGACGGTCGAGCCGGTGGCCTCCTTGACGGCCTTGATGTCGGCGAGGCTCATCGTCGCCATCGCGATCGAGCGGTGGCCGGTGATGGTGCCGTTGAACGACGTGCGCGGCGCGGAGAAGGGCGCGGCCATCGCCGTACCCTTCCGGGCGCGGTTGAGCGACCCGGCGATCAGCTGCGTCGACGGTGTGATCAGTCTGGGGATCGAGAAGGGGCGCGTCACCTGGTTGAGGACGCCCCGGCCGAGGAGCTCGACGTCGCCCGGCGAGCGGCCGTAGCGGCCCTTGCCGCCGAGACCGAGTGGCTCGGAGTCGGCCTCGAGGCTGGTGAGGTGCGAAAGCAGGTTGCTGCCGGAGACGCCGTCGACGGTGGCGTGGTGCATCTTGGTGAAGACCGCGACCCGGTCGTCGTCGCAGTCCTCGATCACCCACATCTCCCACAGCGGGCGTGAGCGGTCGAGCGGCAGGCCCGCGAGGTGCCCGACGAGGTCGGTGAGCTCGGCGTAGCCGCCCGGCCGGGGCAGTGCGAGCCGGTGCACGTGGTGGTCGATGTCGAAGTGCGAGTCCTGCACCCAGAGGGGGTGGTCGAGGCGCAGCGGCACCTTCTTCAGCTTGCGGGTGAAGTGGGCGACGTCGCGGACACGCTCGTCGATTCCCGAACGCATGGCCGCGAACGAGTAGCCGCCGGGCATCGTCGCCGGGTCGACCATCACCAGACCGCACACGTGCATGAGCTGGGCCGGCGACTCCAGGTAGAGGAAGCTGGCGTCGAGTCCGGACAGGCGATCCATGGGCGGCATGCTAGGTCAACGCCGGGAACACGTTCTAGTTCCGGGGCTGTGACGGATACCATCGCCGCCGTGAGCTATCTGCGACGGCAGGCCATCGTGGCCGCCCTGACCGCCAATGCCCTCCGTCCGCCGTCCGGCCCCCGCGCCGGTCTCTATGCCTTCTTCCCCGGCTGGGTCTTCGGGGAGCTCGCTCCCCAGATGCTGGCGATGACGGCGCTCGACTCGGCCGCCCAGCTGCGACCGTCCAGGCGCTCCAGGCTGAGGACGAAGCTCGGCTTCGCGCTCGCCGCGGCAAGCTCCGCCGGCCTCGCGCACATCATCCGGCAGTCCCAGCAGGTCAAGGACAACGTCGAGGACGCGCTCGTGGCGGGCCTCGGCGTGGACTACGTCGGCCAGCTCGACGCCGTACCCACCCCAGCGGAGCTGGCGACGCCGTGGCGCAAGCTGGTCAACCCCTTCAACTTCAAGGACCGCGCGGTCCAGGTCGAGAAGAACATCGCGTACGCCGAGTTCGGCCGTCGTTCCATGCTCGACATCTACCGTCCGGCGGACGGCGAGCAGCTGGCCGACGCCCCGGTGCTCCTCCAGGTCCACGGGGGCGCCTGGACCCTCGGCAAGAAGGACCAGCAGGGCATCCCGCTGATGCAGCACATGGCGCAGCGCGGGTGGGTGTGCGTCGCGATCAACTACCGCCTCGCGCCGAACGACCCCTTCCCCGCCCACGTGATCGACGTGAAGCGGTCGATCGCCTGGATCAAGGAGAACATCGCGGACTACGGCGGCAACCCCGACTACATCGTCATCACCGGTGGCTCCGCGGGTGGTCACCTCGCCGCCCTGGCCGCCGTCACGCCCAACGACAAGACGTGGCAACCGGGCTTCGAGGACGCCGACACGAGCGTGCAGGCGGCGGTCCCCCACTACGGCGTCTACGACCTGGCCGGGTCGACCGGCCTGAGCAGCGCGACGGGCATGCGCGACGGGTTCCTCGCGCCGAAGATCTTCAAGAAGCGGTGGGACGAGGAGCCTGAGGCCTTCGAGGCCGCCTCGCCCATCCTGCGCATCGACGGCGACGAGCCCGACTTCTTCGTCATCCACGGCGACAGCGACTCCCTGGTCGACGTCGGCCAGGCCAGAGCGTTCGTCGAGAAGCTGCGCCGGGTCTCCAAGAAGACAGTGGTGTACGCCGAGCTCCCCGGCGCTCAACATGCCTTCGACGTCTTCCCGTCGATCCGCTCGGCGCACGTCGTGCGCGGGATCGAGCGCTACCTCGGCTGGCACTGGAACAGCTGGCGGGCCGGCCTCCCCGTCGACCACGAGGTCGACGAGGTGGCCGAGACGGATCAGGTCACGACTGCGTGATGAAGCCGACCTGGTTGCCGGCCGGGTCCGTCAGCAGCGCGATGGAGGTGCCGCCGCCGACCTCGGAGATCGGTCGGACGACGGTCCCGCCCGCTGCCTCGACCTCGGCGACCTTGGCGGCGAGGTCGTCCGTGTTCCAGTAGACGACGGGGCCGGTCATCTTGTCGGCACCTCCATTGGGGTTCAGCGCGACCTCCTGGCCGTCGAGGTTGAACCCGACGTAATAGGGCGTGTCGGTGTGCGGTGCCACGCCGAAGGCGGTCGTGTAGAACGCCGTCGCGGTGGCGATGTCCTCGACGGGGATCACGATCGAGTGGTTGCTCATGATTTCTCCTTGGGTTCGGCCGGTCACAACCGGCGCAATTGATTCGTCAGACTGGTGACGGATGCGAACAGAGGAATGTGACATGGAGACTTTCGAAGAGCATCGATCCCACCTGACTGCAGTCGCGACCCGGATCCTCGGGCCTGGCGGGGACGCCGAGGACGCCGTACAGGAGACGTGGCTGCGCCTCGAGCGCACCGACGTCTCGGACGTCGACAACCTCCGCGGCTGGCTCACCACGGTCGTGAGTCGCATCTGCCTCGACCAGCTGCGATCTCGCACGGCGCGGCGCGAGGACCTCGTCGACACGCAGCTGGAGCGCCCCGACTCATCTCCCACCCCGGAGGACGACGCTGTCGTGGCCGAGGCCGTCGGTGGTGCCATGCAGGTCGTTCTCGACGAGCTGGCACCGCCCGAGCGGGTCGCCTTCGTGCTGCACGACCTGTTCGCGGTGTCGTTCGACGAGATCGCCGAGATGCTCGACCGCTCCCCCGCCGCCACCCGGCAGCTCGCTTCCCGGGCACGTCGGCGGATCCGCGGGACCACTCCCGCGACGGCACCCGGGCGCGAGGTCGTCGACGCCTTCCTCAAGGCCGCGCGAGCCGGCGAGTTCGACTCGTTGCTGGACCTGCTCGACCCCGACGTCGTCTGCCGCGCCGACGCCACCTGCGTCGCCATGGGCGGACCGGTGCCGCTGCTGGTCGGCCCCCGCGACGTGGCCAACCGCTTCAACGGTGGCGCCCAGCCCGCCTTCCTCACCATCGTCGACGGTCTCGCGGGCGCCGCCTGGATGTACCGCGGCGAGGCCAAGGTCATCTTCGACTTCACCATCGTCGACGACAAGATCGTCGCCATCGACCTGCTCGCCGACCCGGACGTGCTCGCCGGGCTGGTGCTGGAGAAGGCGTAGCCGCGTGACAGCTCAGGTGGTGAGGTGCAGGTCCACGAACGCGATGGTGTGGCCTTCGAGGACGTAGCGGTTGTGCTCGACGAAGCCGTGCCTGTGCGCGAACGCAAGGCCGTCCGTGTTGGACGCGAGCACAACAGTCTCGATCCGCTTGGCCCCGGCGCTCCGGGCGTGGGCGAGCTCGGCTTGGAGGTACGCGGCTCCGTGGCCCTGGCAGCGGTGCTCGGGCAGGATCCGCACGATCACCGTCGCACGGCCTCCGGCAGGGTCGAGGCGGATGCGTAGGCCAGCGTCAGCCGATGACGACCCGCTCGTTCGGCGACGTCGTCGACGGTCAGCGGAGCCGTCGGGATGATGGCGTTGTGGATCGCTCGCCAGTCCTCGAGCAGTGGACCGGTCGCCACGATGATGTCCAGGGGCACAGTCACCAGTGTGGCCGCTGGTTCGGCCGACCCTGCATGCCGAGTAGCGCGCTCAGCCGTTCAGCAAGGACCGCTTCATGCCCAGGTGGCTGGGCTCGTAACCGAGCCGATCGTAGAACCGGTGCGCGTCCACCCGGGTCTTGTCCGTCGTCAGCTGGGCCATGACCGCACCGCGCCGACGGCCGTAGTCGTGGGCCCACTCGAACAGCGCTGTCCCGAGTCCCGTTCCCCGCACGGAGTCACCGATGCGCACCCCCTCGATCTGCAAGCGGGTGGCACCGCCGCGGGCAAGGCCCGGCAGGACCGTGAGCTGCATCGTGGCGACGACCGCTCCGTCGGCGTCCTTGACCACGACGAGGAAATGGTTCGCATCGCGGTCTATCGCCTCGAACGCGGCCTCGTACGGTGCGAGGTCGTCCAGCTCTCGCGTCGCGCCCAGCGTGTCGTCCCGCAGCAGCTCGACGATCTTCGTCAGGTCCTGTCGTTCTGCTCTTCCGACCGCGTAGGACGTGCCGGCGACTGTCAGGTGATCCATGGTCCGAGTGTCCGACACCCTCCGCGAGAGTTTGTTGTCGGTGGTGTTCGCTAGGCTCGTCGGACCGGATGGATGAAGGGAGCGGGGACCGCTGCGTGTTTCCTTATGAGGCCTCTGACCTGCGGAAATGATGTTTGACCCTCTTGAATTCGTGCGTGTGTTCGACGTAGAATCGGGTCATGGCCACCGCCCTCGTCGACACCACACCAGGACCCACTCCGGGCCCTGGTTTCGACGGGCGCCTCGATCACCTGGACGCCGTGGCCACCCTCGCGCTGGCCGAGTCGGCGACGCGTGCGCGGCGGTTCGCCGAGCTCGAGGACCTCCTCGTGGCGGCGCACTGGGCCGACCTGCACTCCGACCTGCCCGTGCACGACCCCGGCCTCCCCGCGCACGCACGGGAGAAGATGATCCAGCCCGGCGGCGACGGCACGCCACCGATGCGCGAGTTCGCCCTCGCGGAGCTCTCCTTCGCCCGTCAGACCCACCACGCCACCACCCGGGCCGCGATCGCCGACATCCTCGACCTGCGCCACCGCCTCCCGCTCACGTTCGCCGTCGTCCGCGCCCTGGACTGCGAACCGTGGGTGGCGCGGAAGGTCGCGGTGACCAGCCGACACCTGGCCGTCGACCGCGTCGGGATCGTGGATCGGGCAATCGCTGCCGCCATCGCCGGCGAGCCACCCGCGGTGGTGCTCGAGCTGGCGCGCGCCAAGACCATCGAGGCCGACCCCGACCACGAAGCCGAGCGCCTCGCGTTCGAAGCCCATCGTCGCTACGTCGCCCTCTCCCGCGCCGACGAAACCGGACTCCGCAACGTCATCGCCCGCGTCAGCGAGGGTGACGCCGTATGGGTCGACGCGCTGGTCGACCGCGTCGCCGACATCCTCGCCACCACCCGCGGCCACGACCACAACCGCGACGAGCTCCGCGCCCTGGCCTTCGGCTGGCTCGCCCGCCCCGCCGACCTCCTGCAGCTCCTCCTCGAGCACACCGAGATCGAGGACCAGCCAACGCCCGAGGACCAGGCAGCACCCGAGGACGAGGTCGACCCCCGCCCGGTCTGGGCACCCGCGCACCTGGTCGACACCCTCGCCGGACTGGCCGCGCTCACCACCCGCCAACTCGCATCCCTGCGCCCCAAAGCTGTCGTGCACGTCCACCTCACCGAGGCTGCCCTGAGCACTCAGTGCGGGGTGGCCAGGGTCGAGGGACTCGGCCCGATGCTTGTCCAGCACCTCACCGACCTCCTCGGCCACACCGATGTCAGCCTGCAACCCGTGCGCGACCTCAACGACCGGATCCGGATCAACGAGTACGAACACCCCGACCGGCTCCGAGACCACACCTGGCAGGTCGCCGGCGGCGACGTGTTCCCCTATGCACCACCCGGCACCCGGGCGCGGGTCGACTACGACCATCCACTGCCCTACGACCACCGAGGGCCACCGGGTCAGACCGGCAGCCACAACTCCGGTCCGCTGCGCCGCGCCCACCACCGCTGGAAGACCTTCGGCGGCTACCGCTGCCGACAGGCCGGCCCCGGTCGCTATCTCTGGCAAACACCCCGCGGCCGCTACTACCTGCGCGACCGCACGGGCACCCACCCACTCGACCGCGACCGGGCCGAGATGATCTTGACCGCCCCGATCGGCGTCGACCTCTACCCCGCCACTCAGCTGTGCCCATCCATATCAGGAGTCAACTGATCAAGTCGCTGCGGTTCCTGACCCAGGCAATCTCCGCCGCCTCCTGTTCGAGGGCTCCTTCGGCGACCCACGTGCGCTGCGGTTCCTGACCCTGCTCCGCAAGCGCACGCATCAGGTCGCTGGTCGCCTGCATGCGGGTCGTGACGGCCTCCACGATGTCGAAGTCGGGGAGGTCACCGTAGGCCTCGACGAAGACCCCGATCCGGTGCCTGCGATCCGGGACCTCCGGAAAGTGATGCCATTCGAGTGCAAGCTCGTCAGCACGGAGAGGCACAAACCAGAGGAGCGCATAGGCCACGTCATCGAGTCGCGGGGCCGGGTGGAGGTAGTCCCAGTCGATCAGGGCGACCGCTTCGTTCTCCCGCCAGATGAAGTTCCAGGGTCCGGGGTCGCCGTGGCAGAACACCAGGTCGCCACCGGGAACGGACGGCGCACCCCAGACGCTCTCCGGCGGTGGCACCCAGTCACGGCTGGCGTCGTGGATCGTGCGCAGAAGCCGAGCGGCTGAGGCAAGTCCTTGGTCGGTGTGCTGGTGAAACCAACCCTCGCCTCCATCAGCTCCCTCGATGAAACGGAGGGTCTCACGACCGTCGCGCACACCCAGCGGTTCGGGAACGCATTCGAGGCCCTCATCATCCGAAGTGGGCCGTGATCAGCTGCTGCTCTCCGTCGACGGTCACGTTGCCGCCGTACGGAAGAACCAGCTGCGGTGAGGTGTGCCCGAAGTCCACGTCGAGGACCACGACGAGATCTGGGTTGTAGTCGGCCACGGCGCGCAGCACGGCGTCGCGTCGTTCGGCGCGGAGCGCGGCCGACTCTCCCTCGGTCTTCGGCGTCTCGCGGGAGCTGACGGGCGGTCGCGCCCAGAGCAGCGCGGCCGCGGCGCCGAGGATGCCTCGTTCGCCCAGGTTGCGCAGCATGCGGAAGCACTCCTCGGCGGGCGGCATCTCCTCGGAGGCCTCCAAGGTCAGCACGCACCCGTCGTACGCCGACACGGGGTGCATCCAGCGCCCGACGGCGAGCGTCGCCTCGACAGTCTCGAGGCAGCCACCCCACGTGGTGCCGGTCACCGGCCGGGAGGGCCCGGACCACTCCCACGGCGACGCCGGGTGGTCCGGAGGAGACTCGACGAGGGCCAGCGGCGAAGCCCAGTCGACGCCGTAGTCGAAGGTTCGCGCCGGCGGCGACAACTGAAGGTCCCCGCCGAACAGTGCGGCACGCAAGGAGGCCAGGTGCAACGGATCCACCCGCGGGCCCGGCCCGAGGTGGACCGCGGTCGAACCGCCGTACACCCCACCCATGCCGTGGAACCACAGCCAGTTGGAGACGTTCGTGTTGTCGCTGTAGCCCAGGAACCGCTTCGGGTGCGCCAGCATCCGGGCCGGGTCGAGGTGGCGCAGTACGGTGATCTGGTCGTCGCCACCCACTGTCGCCATCACCGCCATGATCGACTCGTCCTCGAAGGCGAGCATCAGGTCGGAGGCCCGCTGGGCGGGAGTGCCCTGGACCCGGGTGAACGGATACTCCACCGGTTCGAGCCCCAGGTCCCGGATCCGTTCGAGCGCCTGCTCGTGGATGGCCGGGAACACCGCGGGAGCGCACCAGGACGGGGACACCACGGCGACACGGTCGCCGGGCCGGACGGGTGGCGGCAGCACGACGTCGAAGACCATCGAGCCAGTCAACCAGTCCGGACTAGCGCGGCAGTCCCAAGATCCGTTCCGCCGCGACGTTCCGCAGGATCTGCGTCGTCCCGCCCGCGATCGACAGGCAACGCGTCACCAGCATCTCGTGCACGGCAGCCTGCGCCTCGTCCCCGTTGAGCAGCACCGAAGGGCCGAGCAGCTCGACGAGAAGCTCGGAGGCCTCCTGCCGGTTGCGTACGCCGAGGAGCTTGGCCACGCTCGACTCTGCACCGGGGCCCTGGCCGGCCAGCGCCTTCAACGTCGACCGGACGCCGAGCAACGCGCACACCGTGGCGAGCGCGACCTGATGACCGACGCGAGCACGGTCCAACGACGATGAGCCCACGGCCGCGACGCAGCCTTCCGTGCTGACCCCCAGCCTGCTTCCCGCCATCGCCACCCGTTCGTTGGACAGCGTGGTGCGTGCAAGCTTCCAGCCGTCTCCCGGCGCGCCGACCACGAGCCCGTCCGGCACGAACACGTCGTTGAGGAAGACCTCGTTGAACAGCGCATCCCCGGTCAGCTCCCGCAGCGGCCGGATGTCGATGCCGTCGCTGGCCATGTCGACCAGGAAGTAGGTGATGCCCAAGTGCTGCGGCGCGTCCGGGTCGGTGCGCGCGAGGCAGATCGCCCACTCGGCGTCCTGCGCGAGCGACGTCCACACCTTCTGCCCGGTCAACCGCCAGCCGTCGCCGTCGCGGACGGCGCGAGTCCGCAGCGACGCGAGGTCCGACCCGGCGTCCGGCTCGGAGAACAGCTGGCACCAGGTGATCTCGCCGAGCAGCGACGGCCCGACGAAGCGCTCCCTCTGCTCGTCGGTCCCGTGCTCCAGGATCGTCGGCACCGCCCAGCCGGCGATCTTGAGGTCCGGCCGCACGATGCCGGCTGCTTCGAGCTCCTGGTCCACGACGAGCTGCGTGACGGCGTCCGCTCCCATGCCGTACGGCGACGGCCAGTGCGGCATCAGCAGGGCGGTCTCCACCAGGCCCGCCCGGGAGTCAGCAGCATCGATCGAGGCCACGCGCGTCTGGATGCACGGCCTGATCGCGGAATCGCGGCCGTCCAGCTCGACGCTCAACCGGCGACGCTCACCGGCCACGGCTCGATCCGCAAGGCGCGCGGCCGCATCGTCGGAGGACCCGACGAGCGCCCGCAACGAGAGCGCCCGGCGCAGGTAGAGGTGCGCGTCGTGCTCGAACGTGTACCCGATCCCGCCGAGCACCTGGATGCAGTCCTGGGCCACGCGGACGGCTCCGTCGAAGGCGACGGCGGCCGCCACGTCGGCCGCGAACGCCCACTGGTCGTCGTCGGCGGAGGCACCGAAGGCCACGGAGGCGACGTCCCACGCGACCGCCTCGATCGACGTGACGGTCTCCAGCATCTGCGCACACAGGTGCTTGATCGCCTGGAAGGACCCGATCTTCGCGCCGAACTGCTCGCGCACCTTCGCGTACTCGACCGCCGTGTCGAGGCACCAGCGGGCGACACCAGCTGCCTCGGCGGCCGCGAAGGTGACGAACGTGCGGCGGACGAGCTCGCCCGTCAGTCCCGGGATCACAAGACCGTCCGAAACGGTCACCTCCCCCACTCGGCGGGTCAGGTCGAGCAACGGAAGCCCGGGCGAGACCGAGGCAGAGGAGGAGACGACGTAGCCGGACGCCGATGGCACGAGGTACAGGTCCGCCCCCGGCGCATCGAGCACCACGTCCCCGAGGCCGACCGCGACCCGCGCTCCCGACACCAGCGCCGGCGCGGAGGACGACGGCAGCAACGCCGACGCGACCGCCGTACTCAAGAGATGGCCCGGGACGAGCGCGTAGGCACACGCCTCGAGCGCGACCGCGACGTCGAGCGTCGATCCCCCGCCGCCGCCGACCGACTCTGGCAGCCCGATCGTCGGCACCGCCATCGTCGTCAGTGCCTTCCAGAGGTCGTCGAAGGCGGCACCGGGATCGCCCTCGGCCGCTCGCGCGGCATCGAGAGGGGCGATCGACGCGGCCCACGACCGCAGGCTCGCGCCGAGCTCGGCGTGGTCGTCGGAGATGCCCAGCGACATGCGACTCCTTGCGGTCCGAACCAACGAAACAAGAACGTGTTCTACATACTAGTGTCTCGCCCCGTGACTGACTGGCTGGAGCACGCACGCGCTGCAAAGGGCTTCATGCCCGAGGACGAGGGGCTGCTGCTCCACCGCTACGCCCGCCAGCAGGCACCGAAGGGCCCGCTCCTCGAGGTCGGCACCTACTGCGGCAAGTCCGCGGTCTACCTCGGCGCGGCCGCGCGCGAGACCAGCGGCGGAGTCGTCTTCACCGTCGACCACCACCACGGCTCGGAGGAGAACCAGGCCGGCTGGGAGCACCACGACGACACCCTCGTCGACCCGCGCACCGGCCGGATGGACACGCTCCCCTTCTTCCGCCGCACCATCGAGGACGCCGGTCTCGAGGACCAGGTCATCGCCGTCATCGGCTCATCGACCACGGTGTCCCGCCACTGGCGTACGCCGCTGGCGTTGCTGTTCATCGACGGTGGGCACGGTGCAGAGCCGGCCCGGGCCGACTACCGGGGCTGGGCGCCCTGGCTACAACAAGGCGGCTTGCTCGTCATCCACGACGTGTTCCCCGACCCTGCGGACGGCGGGCGACCGCCGTACGAGCAGATCTATCGCCCCGCGCTCGAGAGCGGCGCCTTCACCGAGGTCGAGGCGCTGGGCTCGATGCGAGTGCTGGAGCGGACGTCAGGAGACGCGGGCGACCCGGTCGGCTGACTCGCAGCCGCACTCGAGCGCGATCTCGGCGAAGTCCGCGGACAACGTCGTGCCGCGCATGATGTCGGCGCCGGCGCTGAGGTGCGTCAGCGCGTCGACGGCGAGGATCACGGCCGCGGCGGTGTACGTCGTGTGCTCGGCGGGCCAGTTGACGTCGTCGGGGAAGACGTAGCCGGTCCAGTACTTCCCCTGCTCCGAGCGCAGGTGCTGCATGTCGGCGAGCAGCTGAAGGGCGCGCGGCCGGTCGCCGATCGCGTCCAGTGCCATCACCAGCTCGCAGGTCTCGGCGCCGGTCACCCAGGGGTTCCTCGAGACGCAGCGGATGCCGAGCCCGGGCTCCACGAACGTGTCCCAGCGCGAGTTGATCAGCTCGTGCGCGGCCTCGCCGCGGACGGCGCCACCGAGGACCGGGTAGTACCAGTCCATCGAGAACTCGGACTTGTCGAGGAACAGGTCGCGGTGCTCGCGCAGCGCGTGGCCGAGCCGGCCACCGGTCAGCTCCCACTCCGGCTGCGGGTCGTCGAGCAGATCGGCGAGCGCCACTCCGGCACGGAGGCTCTGGTAGATGCTCGACGAGCCGGCCAGCAAGCCGTCGGCGTTGACCTTCGCGGGCGAACCGTCGGACCATTCCTGCGACCAGGCGATGCCGCCGAACGGCAGCTGCATGCTGACGACCCAGTCGAGCCCACGCCGCACGGTCGGCCACAGGCGGCGTACGAACTCCTCGTCACGACGGATCAGCCAGTGGTGCCAGACACCGACCGCGAGGTAGGCCGACATGTTGGTCTCGCCCGAGTGGTCCTCGATCTCGCCGCCGACGATCTTCATCGGCCACGAGCCGTCGGCGCGCTGCATCGAGACCGCCCAGTCGTAGGCGCGCTCGGCCGCGTCCACCTGGCCGCCGACGAGCAGCGCCATGGCCGACTCGACGTGGTTCCAGACGTCGGTGTGCTCGCCGATCGTCCACGGGATCGCCCCGTCGGGCTCCTGCATGGCCGCGATGGCGGCGGCGGTCTCCTCGACCTGGGCCGAGTTCAGGATGTCAGGCTGCATCACTCGAGGCGGAGTCGTTCAGGTCGGCAGCCGTCTCCGGCTTGCGGAAGTAGAGCACCATGCTCTTGCCGATGATCGGGTCGAGCACCTTGCCCGCGAGCTGCAGCGCCTTGGGGTTCTTCATGATCTCCCACACCAACAGCTTGTGATAGGCCTTCGCGAGCGGGTGGTTGTCGTTGGTGACACCGACGGCGCACTTGATCCACCAGTACGGCGAGTGCAGCCCGTGCGCGTAGTCCTTGCCCGTGAACTCCAGACCGGCCTTGGCGACCTTGTCCGTGAGCTCCTTGTCGGTGTAGATCCGGATGTGGCCACCCTCGACGTTGTGGTAGTCGTCGGACAGCTTCCAGTTGATGATCTCGGGCAGCCAGCGGGGGACGCTGACGGCCAGCGTGCCGCCGGGGCGCAGCACGCGCACCAGCTCGTCGATCGCCTGGATGTCGGCGGGGATGTGCTCGAGGATCTCGGCCGCGACGACGCGGTCGAACTCGCCGTCGGCGAACGGCAGGGCGAGCGCGTCGCCCTCCAGGATGTCGGCCTCGGCGCCGTCCGGCACCTCGCCCGCCTCCTTCATCGCGCCGAACCACTCGCGCACGGTGGCCAGCTCGTCGGCGTCCTGGTCGAAGGCGATGACGTCGGCGCCACGCTTGTACATCTCGAAGGCGTGGCGGCCCGCGCCACAGCCCATGTCGAGCACCCGGTCGCCCGGGCGCAGCCCCAGGCGGTCGAAATCAACGGTCAGCACTGGTGTTCTCCTTGCTCGCGCCTCTGGCGCCATTGATGCCGTCGTGCTCGGCACGGTAGCTCTGGATGGTCCGTTCGTACGCCGCAGCGGTGGCCTTGGCCACGGCCCGCCAGCTGAAGAGTCGCTGCACGCGCTCGCGGCCGGCGCGGCCCATGCGTGCCCTGCGGTCGGGGTCGTCGAGGAGCTCCAGGAGCGCCAGCTCCAGCTCGCCGACGTCGCCGGGCGTCACCACGATCGCGCACTCGCCGTCGGGTCCGACGACCTCGGGGATCGCGCCTGCTCGGGACACGACGAGCGGCGTCTCGCACGCCATCAGCTCGGCGGTGGGCAGCGAGAAGCCCTCGTAGAGCGAGGGCACGCACGCGATCTCGGCCGAGCCCATGACCTCGACGAGCTCCTCCTGGGAGACGCCGTTGACGAAGGTGACGTGCTCACCGATGCCGAGGTTGTCGATCAGCTTCTCGGTGCGACCGCCTGCTTCGGGCTTGGTGACGAGCAGCAGCTCTACGTCACGCTCGGTGCGCAGCTTGGCGAACGCCTCGAGCAGCGTGGCGATGCCCTTCATCGGGGCGTCGGCGCTGGCCATGGCGAGGATGCGGCCCGGCACACGCGCGACGGTCGGCGGCACGAAGGCGTCGTCCACGCCCAGCAGCACGGTCTCCATGCGCGCCGGGTCGACCCCGAAGTCGGTGGCGATGTCGCGCGCCGAGGTGTCCGAGGGCGTGAGGATCGTGCGGGCCTGCCGGGCGACCTTGGTCTGCATGCGCAGGAAGCCGTACCACCGGCGCAGCGACAGCTTCTTGCGGAGGGTTGGCGCGGCGGCGAGGTCGATCCGGCGGTCGAAGGTGATCGGGTGGTGGATCGTGGTGAGGAGCGGGAGGCCCATCTTCTCGATCTCGAGCATCCCGTAGCCCAGCACCTGGTTGTCGTGGGCGATGTCGAAGTCGCCGACGCGGTCCTTGAGCAGCCGTGCGACCCGGGAGCTGAACGTCTTGGGCTCGGGGAACCCGGCGGTCCACATCGTCAGGACCTCCTCGACGTCGATCCAGTCGCGGAACTCGCTCGGCTTCGGCGTACGGAAGGGATCGGGCTCGCGATAGAGGTCGAGGCTGGGCACCTCCGTCAGCACGACGCCCTCGTCGAGCTCGGGATAGGGCTGGCCGGAGAAGACCTCGACCTCATGCCCCAGGTTGACCAGCTCCCGGCTCAGGTGCCGGATGTAGATACCTTGGCCGCCGCAATGTGGCTTGCTCCGGTAGGACAGCAATGCAATGCGCACGCGCCGCGACCTTTCTCGAAGTGAAACGTGTTCCTATTATGTCTCACCCGTTGTTAACCTCTTCGGGGTGTTCAACTGGGCAGATCCAGGGACTGTTCCATCGAGCCCTGTGCCCCGCGTCACAAGACAATCAACTGGAGGCAAGGGTGAGCAGTCCCAACGCGCTGACGAGCGAGGAGCTCGGCTCGAGCGCGCAGCGGGAGCGGCGTGAACGGATCCTCGACGCGACGATCGCGTTGGCATCCCAGGGCGGCTTCGACGCCGTCCAGATGCGCGCCGTCGCCGAGCAGGCCGACGTGGCCCTCGGCACGCTGTACCGCTACTTCCCCTCCAAGATCCACCTGCTCGTGACCGCGCTCGCGCGCGAATTCGAGCACGCCGAGAAGGTGCTGGCGGCGAAGCCCATCTCGGGCGACACCTCGGCCGACCGCGTGATCACGGTGCTGCGCCGGACGACCCGGGGCCTGCAGGGCGACCCACACCTGACCGATGCACTCACCCGCGCGTTCATGTTCGCCGACAAGTCGGTCGCGCAGGAGATCCACGTCGTCGGCATGCTGCTGACCCGCATGCTGACCAGGGCCATGCACCCCGGCATCGACGAGGTCAGCGACGACGACATCGCCATCGCCCGCGTCATCGGTGACGTCTGGCTGTCCGCGCTCGTGGCGTGGGTGACCGGTCGCAGCACCGCCGAGGAGACCGCGGCTCACATGGAGCGCGCGGTCCGCCTCATCCTGCACTGAGGATCGGGCCCTCAGCCGCCGAAGGCGTGCGTCGCGGTCACGCCGCCGTCGACGGCGATCTCGGCGCCGGTGATGTAGCTGCTCTCGTCACTGGCGAGGAAGACGTACGTCGGTGCGATGTCGGCGACGGTCCCGACCCGTCGCATCGGCACCTTGGAGGCGCCGTACTCCATCGCGGCGGCACCGCCGTGCTCCTGGGTCATCGGGGTGTCGATCATCCCCGGGTGCACGGAGTTGACCCGGATGTTGCGTCGCGCGAGCTCGTGGCTGGCCGCCTTGGTCATGCCGCGGATCGCCCACTTGGAGCCGCAGTAGGCCACCAGCGAGCCCATGCCGCCGAGGCCCTCGACCGACGAGGCGTTGATGATCGAGCCGCCACCGTTCTTCTTCATCGTCGGCGTCACCGCCTGCATGCCGAGGAAGCAGCCCTGCTGGTTGACGGCCCACACGAGCTGGGCCTCCGCGAGCGGCATCTTGTCGACGTCACCGAAGCGCAGGATGCCGGCGTTGTTGGCGAGCACGTTGATCGGGCCGAAGCGTTCGTTCGTGTCGGCCACGAGCGATTCCCACGACGCCGCGTCGGACACGTCGTGCCGGGTGAAGTGGGCCTGCTCCCCGAGCTCGTCGGCCAGCGCCTGGCCACCGGCCTCGTTGATGTCGGCGATCGCGACGGACGCGCCCTCGGCGACGAAGGCGCGGACGATCGCCTCACCCTGTCCCTGCGCGCCGCCGGTGACGATGGCGACCTTGCCGGCCAGACGACTCATCTACGTGCCTCTCAGATCTTCAGCTGCATGACGGAATCGGCGGCGAAGCCGACGGCTGGGTCGCGGTCGGCGAAGAAGCCACCGACCTGGGTCTCGAGATCGGCCTGTGTCCAGGCCGCGGCCGTGGCGTCGAAGCGTTGCTCGACGACCGGCGCAGCGAGGAGCGCGACCATGCCGCCGTACACGACGAAGACCTGGCCGGTGATGCGCGCGGCGGCCGGCGAGGCGAGGTAGGCGACGAAGGGCGCGACGTGGTCGGGCGAGTAGGGGTCGACCTCGAGGCCGGACTCGTCCTCGCCGAACACCGCTTCCGTCATGGCCGTGCGCGCACGCGGGCAGATGGCGTTGGCCGTCACGCCGATGCGGCTCAGGCCTCGGGCTGCCGAGAGGGTCAGCGCGGCGATGCCGGCCTTGGCGGCGGCGTAGTTGGCCTGGCCCGGCGAGCCCGCGAGGAACGCCTCGGACGCGGTGTTGATGATGCGGCCGTAGACCTGCCCGTCGGTCTCCTTGGACAGCGCGCGCCAGTGGGCGGCGGCGTTGCGGGTCAGCAGGAAGTGTCCGCGCAGGTGCACCTTGAGCACGAGGTCCCACTCCTCGTCGCTGAGGTTGAAGAGCATCCTGTCGCGGGTGATGCCGGCGTTGTTGACCACGATGTCGAGCGAGCCGAACTCCTCGAGCGCGGTGGCGACCATCGCGTCGGCGGTGCTGCGCTCCCCCACGTCGCCGGTGACGATCCGGACCTCGGCTCCCCGCGCCCTGATCTCCTCGGCTGCTTCGTCGGCGGCACCGGGCAGGTCGTTGAGGACGATCCGCGCACCCTGGTCGGCGAGCGCGAGCGCCTCGGCGCGGCCGAGACCGGCGCCGGCGCCCGTGACGACGGCGACCTTTCCTTCGAGGCTCACTCTGCGGTGCCCTCCTGCAGCGAGATCGCCGTGCGGGGACAGGACGCCACCGCGCGGCGCACGGAATCGAGGTCCTCGGGACCGATGTCCTCCTTCTTCACGACGAGGTAGTCGTCGTCGTCCAGCTCGAACACGTCGGGCGCCAGCGCCTCGCACATGGCGTTGGACTCACACAGGTCGAAGTCGACCGAGAGCTTCATCAGTGGGCTCCTACCCTTCGCTGGAGTGGCCGGGGAACACGTGGGCGGACGGGTCGATCGCGACGGCCGCGTTGTTCACGGCGGTCGCGGCCTCGCCGAAGCCGACGGCGATCAGGCGGACCTTGCCGGGGTACTCCGTGATGTCTCCGGCGGCGAAGACCCGCTCGAGATTGGTGCGCATCGCCGAGTCGACGACGACGTGCCGCTTGTCGGTGGTGATCCCCCAGGTCTGGAGGGCGCCGAGGTCGGCGATGAAGCCGAGCGCGGCGACGACCGCCTGCGCGGGCCGGACGATCGGGTCCTGGCCGTCGACGACGATCTCGACCTCCTCGACCCCGTCCCCGCCCCGGATCGCCGTGACCTGGGCCTTGGTGATGATCTCGACCGAGGACTCGCGGACCGCGGTGACGGTGCGCTCGTGGGCCCGGAACGCGTCGCGCCGGTGCACGAGGGTGACGGAGCGGGCCATCGGCTCGAGGTGCTGGGCCCAGTCGAAGGCACTGTCACCGCCGCCGACGATCACGACGTCCTTGCCGTGGTACGGCGCAAAGCTGGGCACGAAGAACTCGAGACCTCGCCCGACCCACCCCTCGCCGGCGGGCAGCGCACGCGGGCTGAACTTGCCGATGCCGGCCGTGATCAGCACGGCGCCGGCCTCGATCTGGGTGTCGTCGTCGAGCCCGACCACGACCCGGTCACCCTGGTGCGTGAGCGTCATGGCGGTGCGGTCGAGGTAGTAGTCCGGCTTGGCCGTGTCGGCCTGCGTCACCAGACCGGCCACGAGGTCGCGGCCCTTGATGGTGGGGAAGCCGGCGACGTCCAGGATCGCCTTCTCCGGATACATCGCGGTGATCTGGCCACCGAGCTCCGGCAGCGAGTCGACCACGGCAACCGACAGCCCGCGGAAACCGGCGTAGTAGGCGGAGAAGAGCCCGGTCGGCCCCGCACCGATGATGAGCAGATCAACCTGCGGCACGACCATCTCCATCCTTGTTAGAACACGTTCTACCTTAGCCGAGCGCGTTGACTCCCGCTATCGCCCAGTCGCCGTCGACACGGACCAGATCCACGACGAGCCGGTTGCGGACCAGCTGGTTGGCCTTGGTCTTCGCCGACGAGGTCTCCTGGTTGATGAAGACCAGCACCTGGGCCTCGTCGGTCTTCGCCTCGATGATCGCCGAGGAGACCGCCGTCGCCTCCTGGGAGATCTTGTTCTTCTCGGTGTTCGCCCGCACCTGCTCCATGGCCGAGTGGTACTCCTCTCGGAAGTCCGGCGTCAACCGTGCCGCCGCGACCTCGAGGTCCTGGTCGAAGCTGTCGTGGTGGTAGGTCAGCACCCGCTGGCTCAGGTCGGCCGCCGCCACGAGCAGCCCGGTGCGCGCGTCGTCGTCGGTGATCTGCCCGGTGCCGGGAGTCGCACCCTGCGGCGGGTTGAGCTCGTCGTACACCGTGAAGCCGGTGAAGACGGCCAAGCCGACGACCACGGCGGTCAGGAGCGCGGCGAGCCAGGCGCTGCCGAGGACTCCCCCGGCCCTGGGCGTCGGCTCCGGCTCTGCCGGCGCCTCCGGCGCTGGCTCCGGCTCCGGCTCCTCCGGGGGGATCTCCGACTGGCAGTAGCGGCACTTGATCGCCGCGGCCTTGATCGTCTCGGCGCAGAAGGGACAGGTGCGCTCGTCGGGGGCGGGTGTCGTCATCGTCATCAGCCCACGAACTGCAGTCCGGAGGTGAGCCAGCGCCCACCCTCCTTGACCAGGTCGAGCTGGATCCGCCACGGCACGGTGCGTGCCTCGCCGTCGGTCGACTTGCTGGTGACCTCGGTGTTGGCGGCGACGAAGACCTTGGCCGTCGACGAGTCGATGTCGCTGATGCCGACCTCGAGCACTGTCGCCACGGCCGTGGACTCCTGGTCCCGGGCCGACTTCTTGAGGCTGTCGAGCTCGTCGGCGTACTGCTGCTTGAAGTCGCCGGTGGCGCCGTCGAGGACGTTCTGGGCCTGCTCGTCGACGTTCTCGTGGTCGATGCCGAGGAACGCCTGCACCTCGGCGGTCGCGGCCCGGCTGACGTCGACGTACTGCTGGCCGCGCTGCTCCGCCGCGGTCTCGCCCGGCAGTGCCTCACCGCCCCTGGTCAGGAGCAAGGCCAGGGTGGCCCCGAGCGCGAGCCCGAGGAGCAGCAGAAGCAGGTTGAAGCGACGGAGGTTCATCAGTTGGCCCCAGTGAGGACGTCGATCGTGCGCGGCGGTGGTGCGTACTTCATGCCACGCATATTGACAGGCGCGCCGCTGCGACACTCCGCAGGGAAGAACTCGACGAAGGATGTCTCATTGGGTGAACGCCTCTGGGAGACCGGCAGATAGCCGTCGGTGCACGGCGGCGGGTCCTGGTTTGTGTTGAGGTTGACCCGGCCGTACTTCTGTCCGTCGAGGTCCGCCAGCGCCGTCGGACCGGCCGCCAGGAGGCGCGGGAATGTCACGAGCAGCTGCTCGAGGCCGTCTCGACGCTCCGCCAGCACCCGCGTCACCTCGATGGTGTTGACCAGGAAGTCGGGCAGCACCACGCGCAGGTCCTCCACGAGCGCCTGCACCTCCGTCGCGGCCGCCGGCGCCTGCGTCAGCACCGTCCGGATGTCCTTGTCGGACGCCGCCAGCGTGTCGGTGAGCAGCGCCAGGTCGCGGGCGAACGAGCGGATGTTCTCCTTGTTGGCCGCCTGCGTCTCCAGCACGGGCTGGGCGGCATCGAGCAGCCGGATGGTCGCGTCCTGGTTCGCCCTGGCCTCGAGGATGAACGCCTGCCCGTTGTCGACGAGCGCGCGCAGCGGCGTCGCGTTGTCTCGGAACATGTTCCCGAGCTCGTCAACGACGATGCCGAGGTTCTCCTTGTCGACCGAGCCGATCAGCCCGCTGAGGTGGCGCAGCAGCACGTCCTCGCCGATCGGCAGCGACCCGGCGTTGCCGGTGAGCCGGTCGCCGTCCTTGACGAACGGCCCGTCGATGGCGGGTGGCTCGAAGTCGAGGTACTGCTCACCCACCGCCGACAGGTTGTGGACGTACATGGGTGAGTTGACCGGCAGCTTCGTCTCGTCCTCGAGCGCCAGGTCGACGTTGAGGCCGTTGCCGGTGACCGTCATGTCGGACACCTTGCCGATCTTGACGCCGCGATAGGTGACCTCCGAGCCGACGAACAGGCCGCCCGAGGTCGGCAGGGTCACGTGGGCCTCGATCCCGTTGCCGAGGATCCGGTCGACCAGCCCGAGGTAGCTGCTGGAGACGTAGAGGATCCCGATCGCACTCGTCACGATGAAGGCGATCAGCCGGATGTGTACGCCCCGGGTCACCTGAGACTCCTTTCCAGTGCCGACTTCTCCAGTGCGGCCGGGACCCGGGCCAGCGTGGCCGGGCGGCACAGGGGCAGGCCGGGGACGCTGCCGCAGAGCTGGTCGACAGCGGTGTCGGTCTGGGTGCACACCGGCGCCAGCGGCGTCGTGAGGCACAGCTGCTGGAGGTCCTCCAGCGTCGACGGGATCAGGCCGCCGTCGGAGACCGGCGTCAGCTTGACCTGCATGAGGAACGCCACGTTGGCGAAGTCGCCCTTGATCACGTCGGCGGCCTCGAGCGGGAACGGGTAGCTCGCGAGCGAGACCAGCCCGGGCACGAGGTTGTTGTCGGCGTCGGCCAGCCTGCGCAGCACCGGCTCGAGGTGGCGCAGCTGCGCGATCAGGTTGTCCTTGGTCGCGTTGATGACGCGCGTGCCGACCACGCCCAGCTCGTCGAGCTCGGTGCAGCATCCGCACCAGCGCGTCATGCTGTTCGTTGAGCACGTCGAGCGCGGGACCCATCGAGTCGAGGGCGTCGGCGATCACCTGCTTCTCGTCGACCAGGGTCTTGCTCAGCTCGTTGACCGAGTCGAACGCCGTGATCAGGTCGCCCTTCTGCCCGTTCAGGGCCGTGACCAGCGACTCGACCTGGCTCAGGACGTCCCGCAGCTCGTCGGTGCGCCCGTTCATCATCGCGTTCAGCTCCTGGCTGATCGTCTTGATCTGGGCCACGCCGCCGCCGCTGAGCAGGAACGACAGCGCGCCGAGGACCTCCTCGACCTCCGGATTGCGGCCCGTCTGGTCGAGCGGGATGTTGTCTCCGTCCGAGAGCTGGCCGGACGCATCCGCGGCCGCGACCACACGCTCGCCACCGGCCGGCTCGACCAACGCGATGTACTTCTCGCCCAGCAGGCTGGTCTGGCGCACCTCGGCGATCACGCTGCCCGGGAGCTCGACGTCCTTGCGGATCCGCATCGTCACCTTGGCGTGCCAGCCGACCCGGTCGACCTCGAGCACCTGCCCGACCGGCACGTCGTCGACCATCACCGGCGTCCGCGGCACGACGTTGAGCACGTCGGTGAAGTCGGCGGTGACCTCGTAGCCGTCCTCCTCCTCGACAGTGTTGGGACCGCCGGGCAGGGGCAGGTCGTAGGCGCCGTCGAACTTGCAGCCGGTCGCGAGCACGAGCAGGGCCAGCAGCAGGGTTGCGAGACGCTTCCTCACCGGCCACCTCCGATGAGGGCGCCGATGTCGCCGACCGGCGCGAGCGGCTGGCTCGTGACCTGCTTGTTGTTCGTGCCTCCGCGTGCGGTCGGCGTGGCGAGGACCGGGCCGAGGACGTCGGTGAGCAGCTGGCAGACCTCGCCGGGCTGCTTGATGGCCGCGTTGTTCTTCAGGGTGTCGCAGAGGAACTGGGCGGGGTCCTCCAGGGCTGGCGCGACGTTGACCCGCGAGCCGAAGGTGCCGGTGACCGGGTCGAAGGCGAGCGCGAGGTTGCCCATCGCGAGCGGGCCCTTCTGGGCGACCAGGGCGAGGGCGTCCTTCTCCTTCTCGACGGTGCCGAGGATCGAGCCGAGCAGCTCGATGTCCTTGGTGAGCTTGCCGCGGTTGTCCTTGACGAAGCCGCGGACCGTGCCGAGCACGCGCGCCAGAGCGGCGAGCACCTTCCGCAGCTCGGCCCGCTCCCCCGCCAGCTGGCCAGAGACGCCGGCGAGGTTGCCGATGAAGCGGTTGACGAGCTCGTCGTTGGCGGCGAGCGTCTCGCTCAGCGAGGCCAGGGACCGGACGTTCTCGAAGAGCGGGCCGCGGTTGTCGCTGAAGGTCTCGACGGCGGCCGACAGGTTGCGGATGGCCTCGCCCCCGAGCGCGCCGTTGCCCTCGAGGGCCTTCGCACCGGCGGTGATGACGTTGTTGAGCGGCCCCGACTGCTCGCCGGGCTCCGGGCCCAGGGCCAGCGACACGTCGTCGAGTGCCTTGTACATCCGGTCGAGCTCGATCGGGGTGTTCGTCCGCTCGAGCGGGATGTCGGCACCGTCCTCGAGCTCGGGCTCGCCCTCGACGTACACCGGGAAGACCTGGACGAAGCGGTCGGCGACGAGGGTGGGCGTGACGATCGCGGCCTTCGCCTCCGCAGGGAGCGGGTAGCGGCGAGTCGTAGGTGACGTCGAGCCGCACCGCGTTGCCCTCGGGGACCACCGCGTCGACCTGGCCGATCTTGACGCCCATGACGCGCAGCTCGGAGCCGGGGTAGATCGCGACCGTGCGCGAGAAGTGCAGCGAGGCGGTCCGGGTGTCCGTGCTGGGCAGGAAGGAGATGACGGCAGCGACCAGCAGGATCAGGGCGAGACCGATCCCGAGGACCTTGGGGGTGACGCGCTCGAACATGTCAGGTCACCTCTTTCCCGGAATGAACTCGCCGGAGAAGACACCGGTGATGTTGGGGAGGTAGGCGTCGAACCAGGGGCCGGTGCCGACGATGTTGCCGAGGATGTTCACGTAGGGGCCGTAGTTGTGCAGCAGCGTCTGCAGCTTGTCCTCGCGCGCCTTCAGGAAGGTCAGGACCTCGTCGAGCTTGTCGAGCGTCGGCCTGAGCTGCTCCTGGTTGTCCTGGACCAGGCCCTCCAGGTCGTCGGCGAGCTCGCGGACGTTGATCAGCAGGTCGTGGATGGCCTGCTTGCGCTTGCGGAGCTCGGCGAAGACCAGGTCGGCGTTCTCCATCAGCTGGACGAGGTCGCCCTTGCGCTCGTCGAGCAGACTGGTGACCCGCGCCGAGCTGTCGAGCAGGTCGCCGATCTCCTCGTCCCGCGAGGCGATCGTCTGGGACAGCCGGGAGATGCCGGTGAAGCTGCTCTTCACCTCGGGCGCGGCCTGGTCGATGACCACGGCGAGCGTGTCGAGAGCCTCGGAGAGCGACTTCTTCTGCGTCTCCTCGGTCTGGGTGGTGAGCTGGCCGAGGGTGCCGACGATGTCGAAGGTGACATCGGTGCGCTCGACCGGGATCGTGCCGCCGGCGTCGAGGCGGTCGCTGCCGATCGTGGTCAGGTGCAGGAACTTCTCGCCGAGGAGGTTCTGCACCTGCACCTCGGCCTTGGACTCCTCGCCCAGGGTGGCGTCCTTGACCTCGAAGTCGACGATCACCTTGTCCTGCTGGATCCGGATGTCCTGCACGCGACCGACCCGGATCCCGGCGACCTGGACCTCGCTGCCGACATGGAGACCGCTCGCGTCGATGAACTCCGCGTGATAGGTCGTGCCGCGGAAGCCGGGGAACTTCTGCAGGTTGAAGGACGCGGCCATCACGATCAGCAGCGCGACCAGGGTGATGGCGCCCAGGCGCAGGATCTTGGCGTCGGAGTGTCGGGCCATCAGCGCTGACACCTGTCCACGGTCGAGTGCAGCGTGAACTGCGCGATCTGCTTGACCACGTCGGGCGGCAGCGTCTTGGCCAGCTCGCTGGGGAGCACGATCCCGCCGGTGAACTGGCAGAGGTAGTAGTTGTACCAGGACCCGTAGACGCCGATCCGCGTCTGCCGCGACAGCATCGTCGGGAGCGTCTCGAGGGTCTCGTCGAGCAGCGCCTTGTTCTCCGGACGAGCCAGCACGGTGAACAGCCGACGCAGCTCGGCGACGTCCTTCTTGAGCAGCGGACGGGTCTGGGTCAGCAGGTCGGAGAGGGTCACCGAGAGCGCGGAGATGTTCTCCAGGGACTTCCCGATGGCGAAGCGGTCGCGAGCGACGTTGCCGGTCCACTGCTTGAGGTTGGTGATGAGCGCACCGAGCTGCTCGTGGTGCCCGTCCACGGTCTGCATCAGCGTGGTCAGGTTGACGATGACCTCGCCGATCAGCTGGTCGCGGTCGGCCAGCGAGTTGGTGAGCTCACCGGTCTGCTGAAGCAGGCCGGTGATCGTCCCGCCCTCGCCCTGGAGCACCTGGATGAGGTTCATCGAGAGCTGGTTGACGTCTTCCGGGTTGAGCGCCGCGAAGAGCGGCTGGAACCCGTTGAAGAGCGCCGTGAGGTTGAGCGCGGGCCGCGTCTGGCTGATCGGCAGCGTGGCTCCGTCGGCCAGGCGCTTCGCGTCGGGGTCGCCCTGCTCGAGCGCGAGGTAGCGGTCGCCCACGAGGTTGAGGAAGCGGATGCTGGCCCGCGAGTCCGCGGTCATCGGGACGTCGCTCTTGACCGTGAACGAGATCCTCGCCTGGTTGGCCTGGTGGATCTCCACCTCCTTCACCTCGCCGACCGAGACGCCGGCGACGCGGACGTCGTCGCCCTTCTTCAGCTCGCTCGCGCTGGAGAAGATGCCGCGGTATTCGGTGTGGTCGCCCAGCCCGACCCCGCCCATGATCACGGCGAGCGTCGTGGTGAAGACGATCGAGACCAGGGTGAAGATGCCCAGCTTGATGCCGGCGGCGAGGGTGGTGGCGTTGCGGCTGTTCACTCCAGCCCACCCCCTGGCTCGTCGTCGGTCGTGCCGTCCTTCAGGGGGAGGAAGTCGGCCGGCATCTGGTAGTCGGCGGGGAGCCCGAGGCACCACGGTCCGTGGCCGACCTCGCCGTAGACCGGCGTGTCGGCGGCGGTGTAGGCCTGGCGCTGCGGGGCACCGAGCTCGAGCGTCTGGTGGATGATGTCGTCCTGGAAGACGTTCTGGGTGTTCTCCTTCTGCCGCACGATCCCGTCGAGCATGCAGGGCAGCTGAGGCGAGTAGGTGTCCAGGAGCGACAGCAGCGGGACGCCGACGCCCCCTGCGTGATCAGGGCCTGCTCGTTGGCCGAGAGCGTGTTGCGGGTGCTGACGGACAACCCGGTGACGGCGCGCAGCGTCTGGCCGAACTCGGCCTTCTTCTGCACCAGCGTGCGGGCCGAGACGGTCGCGTTGCGCAGCAGCCGCAGCAGGTCGGGCGCGGCCAGCTCGTAGGTCTCGGCGACCTCGGCCAGCAGTCGCATGTCGGTCTGCAGCTGTGGGAGGTGGTCGTTGATCTCGATCAGGTAGGCGTCGAGCTCCTCGAGCGTCTCGCCGAGGTCGTCGCCCTTGCCGGTGAGCGCGTGCGAGAGCGCGTAAGGGTGGCGTTGAGGTCGGCCGGCCGCACTGCGCGCAACAGCGGGAACAGGTTGGCCAGGATCGTCTGGAGCTCGACGTTGGTGCGCACCCGGCTGGCCGGGATCACCGCGTTGTCCTTCAGCATCGTGGTCGACGCGCCGCTTCGGTCGGGGAACGAGACGTACTTCTGCCCGAACAGCGTCGTCGGCAAGATCTCGACCGACACGTTGTCCGGGATCGTCCTCGGCCGGCGTCGGGCCTCAGACGCGATGGTGATGACGGCCTGCTCGCCGTCCTGCTCGATGGTGCGTACGTCGCCGATGAGCGCGCCATGCATGCGGACGTCGCCGAACTTCGGCGAGCTGGAGGCCGGCGCGGTCCGCCTGGACCCTGATCGTGGTGACGTCGGTGAACTTCTTCTGGTAGATCGCGATGGAGAGCGCGACCAGCAGCGCCATCGCGGTCAGGAAGGCGAGCCGGCGACGAGCAACCGGCCGTGCTCCGCCCTGGTGTCGTGGCGGATGTTCGCGAGCACGGCCGTCTACCCCGTGATCCGCACTGTGGTGGTGGAGCCCCAGATGGCGAAGCTCAGGAAGAAGTCGGCGACCACGACCGTGACGATCGAGGTCCGGATGGCCTTGCCGACCGCGACCCACTCCGGCCGGGCCGCCGCTGGCGGTGTAGCCGTAGTAGCAGTGGATCAGGATGATCATCACCGCCAGGATGATCAGCTTGAGGAACGACCAGAGCATGTCGATCGGCGGCAGGAACTGGATGAAGTAGTGGTCGTAGGTGCCCGCCGACTGCTTGTAGATCAGCGTGGTGATCAGCCGCGGCGAGAGGTAGGACGCCAGCAGGGCGACGATGTAGAGCGGGATCACCGCGATGAACGCCGCGATGATCCGGGTGGTCACCAGGAACGGCAGGGTCGGGACGCCCATCACCTCGAGCGCGTCGATCTCCTCGCAGATCCGCATGGCGCCGAGCCGCGCGGTGTAGCCGCAGCCCACGGTGGCGGCGAGCGCGATCGACGAGACGAGCGGCGCCACCTCGCGGGTGTTGAAGTAGGCCGAGATGAAGGCCGTGAACTTCGCGACGCCGATCTGGCTCAGGGACGCGTAGCCCTGGATGCCGACCTCGGTGCCGGCGAAGAACGCGAGGAAGGCGATGACGCCGACGGTGCCCGCGATCAGGGACAGCCCGCCGGCGCCGAAGGACGACCTCGGCCAGGGTGTTGAAGATCTCGCGGCGGTAGCGGCGCAGGGCACGCGGGGTCCAGGCCAGCGCCTTGGCGTAGAAGAGCAGCTGGTCGCCGTACTCCTCGAGCCGGTTGCGTCGCTCCTGAGGAGGTTGTCGCCGACCGGCCCAATGCGCTCACGCATCAGAACCCCGGCTGCGGGACGAGCTGGAAGTAGATGGCGGTGATGATCGCGTTGAGGAAGAACAGCAGCATGAACGCGATGATCACGGACTCGTTGACCGCGCGACCGACGCCGCTGGGGCCGCCGCCGGCGTTCAGGCCCTTGTAGGCGCCGACGATGCGCGGCGAGGAACCCGAAGAGCGCGGCCTTGACCATGGCGAGTAGCAGGTCGGTGATGGAGGCGAGCGCGGTGAACGAGGACAGGAAGGCGCCGGCGGAGCCGCCCGGCGACGATGACGGTGAAGAAGTAGCCGCCGAGGATGCCGGCGCCGATGACGATGCCGATGATCATCAGGCTGACGAAGACGGTCGCGAGCACGCGGGGCACGACGAGGCGGGCGATCGGGTCGATGCCGAGCACCTCCATCGCGTCGATCTCCTCGCGGATCTTGCGGGCGCCCATGTCGGAGCAGATGGCGGAGCCCGCCGCCCCGGCGATGAGAGCGCCGCCGCGATCGGCGCCGCCTCGCGGACCACGGCGAGCACTGCGGTGGCGCCGGCGAAGGACTGGGCGCCGAGCTGGCTGGTCAGGTTGCCGACCTGGAGCGAGATCACCGCGCCGAACGGGATCGAGACCAGGATCGTCGGCATCAGCGTCACGCTGGTGATGAACCACGCCTGCTCGATGAACTCACGGGACTGGAAACGCGTGGTGAAGGTCAGCTTCGTGACGTCGATGACCATGGCCGCGAGTTCGCCGGGTCCACGGACCACGGAGACCGCAGAAAAACCCATGCACCAACCCTCCATGACCAGACCCGCGAAGAATAGAACACGTTCTCGTTTTGGACAACGTAGTGGGTCAACGAGTCAGGACTGAGGAGGGTTATGCATCCCATCCCTCGGGACGGGCCTTCTTGGGCAGGCCTTCGACGACCACCCGATAGGACTCGTCGATCGCCTCCAGGATCTCGTCATCCGGGATGGCGCCGGCGAAGACGAGGTCGTTCCAGCCGGATCGGCCGATGTAGGCCATCACGCTCGCGTCGTCCGGATAGCGGTCCAGCCACTCGTCGGCCACGTCGCGCGTGCGGCCGGCCTTGACCCCGACGCCGGTCGCGCCGAGGAAGGCGAAGATCTTGCCGCGCTCCCCCTCGCCGACCTTGAACACCGGGAACTCGTGGTCCCAGGGGTTGTCCGGCCAGGCGCCGGGCTTGGACTGGCAGTGCGCCAGCGCGTCGGCGACGTCCACCGGGTCATTCCTCGCTGTCGTCGAGGAGGCCCTCGCGTTCGGCGGCCTTCACGATCGCGCGGACCTGCGTGAGCGACCCGCAGCCCTCGGCGATCAGCGCGTTGCGGCGCTTCGCGAAGGCCTCCCCGAGCTCGGCCCGGACCTGGGGACCGACCTCCTCACGCGCCGGGTTGAGGATGGTCAGCTCCTCCTCGGCCAGGTGGTGGTTGACGGCCTTGCAGAGCTCTTCGACCGCGTCGTCGAAGGCCTGCGTGTCGGTGCCCTTCAGCTCGAGGACGGCCAGCAACGCCTCGTTGCCCTCGGCGTGCTCCTCCTCGCCGTGCTCCTGCTCGTGCGCCGTGATCGCCTGCTTGCGCCGGAGCCGTGGGTAGACGATCTCCTCCTCGGCCGTCGCGTGCGCCACGTGCAGCTCGGCGAACGCACGTCGTACGGCGTCGCGGTCGGCCGTGGAGTCGCGCAGCATGCGCATGAGGAGTTCGAAGCGCACGTGGTCGGCCAGGATCAGGTCGATGACGTCGCCGGAGACGAGGTGTCCGAGGTCGATCGCAGAGGTGGTCACTTGGTTGCCTCCATCATTTGCCTGAGTTCCTTCTTGAGCTCGTTGACCTCGTCGCGGATCCGGGCGGCGACCTCGAACTGCAGCTCGGCCGCGGCCGCTCGCATCTGGTCGGTCAGCTGCTGGATCAGCTCGGCGAGGTCGGTCGACGGGATGCCGGCCGCGTCGGGCAGCGTGTTCTTGATCTTGGACAGCGCCGGCGTCGGCGACTTCCCGGGCTTGACTCCCCCGGCCCGACCCGCGACGCCGGCGTCGGCCCAGGTCTGGAGCAGCAGCTGGGTGTTCTCGTCCTCGCGGGCGAGCATCTCGGTGATGTCCGCGATCTTCTTGCGCAGCGGCTGCGGGTCGATGCCGCGCTCGGTGTTGTAGGCCACCTGGATCGCGCGACGGCGGTTGGTCTCGTCGATGGCCATCTCCATCGACGGGGTGATCTTGTCGGCATACATGTGCACCTGGCCCGACACGTTGCGGGCCGCGCGGCCGATCGTCTGGATCAGCGACTTGTCGGAGCGCAGGAACCCCTCCTTGTCGGCGTCGAGGATCGACACCAGGGACACCTCCGGCAGGTCGAGGCCCTCACGGAGCAGGTTGATGCCGACGAGGACGTCGTACTCACCCATCCGGAGCTCCTTGAGCAGCTCGATGCGCCGGAGCGTGTCGACCTCGGAGTGGAGGTAGCGGGTGCGGATGCCGGCGTCGAGGAGGTAGTCGGTGAGGTCCTCGGACATCTTCTTGGTCAGCGTCGTGACCAGGACCCGCTCGCCCTTGTCGGAGCGGGTGCGGATCTCGTGGATCAGGTCGTCGATCTGGCCCTTCGTCGGCTTGATCACGACCTCGGGGTCGATCAGGCCGGTCGGGCGGATGATCTGCTCGACGGTGTTGCTCTTGCCGCCGACCTTGTCGAGCTCGTAGTTGCCCGGGGTCGCGGAGAGGTAGATCGTCTGGCCGATCCGGTCGAGGAACTCCTCGAACTTCAGCGGCCGGTTGTCCATCGCGCTCGGCAACCGGAAGCCGTGGTCGACCAGGTTGCGCTTGCGCGACATGTCGCCTTCGTACATCCCGCCGATCTGCGGGACGGCGACGTGGGACTCGTCGACGACGAGCAGGAAGTCTTCGGGGAAGTAGTCGAGCAGCGTGTTGGGCGCCGTGCCGCGGGTGCGCCCGTCCATGTGCATCGAGTAGTTCTCGATCCCCGAGCAGGATCCGACCTGGCGCATCATCTCGACGTCGTAGCTGGTGCGCATGCGCAGCCGCTGGGCCTCGAGGAGCTTGCCCTGTCGCTCGAACGTCGCGAGCTGGTCCTCCAGCTCGAGCTCGATGCCCTTGATCGCCTTCTCCATCCGCTCCGGCCCGGCGACGTAGTGGGTCGCCGGGAAGACGTGGAGCTCCTTGTCCTCGGTGATCACCTCGCCCGTGATCGGGTGCAGGGTCATCAGCCGCTCGATCTCGTCACCGAAGAACTCGATGCGCACGGCGAGCTCCTCGTAGACCGGGAAGATCTCGAGGGTGTCGCCGCGCACCCGGAACGTGCCACGGGTGAAGGTCATGTCGTTGCGGGTGTACTGGATCTCGACGAGCCGCCTCAGGATCGAGTCGCGGTCGTGCTCCTCGCCCACCCGGAGCCGGAGCATGCGGTCGACATACTCCTGGGGCGTGCCGAGGCCGTAGATGCAGGACACGGTGCTGACCACGATCACGTCGCGCCGGGTCAGCAGCGAGTTGGTGGCGCTGTGGCGGAGCCGCTCGACCTCCTCGTTGATCGAGGAGTCCTTCTCGATGTAGGTGTCCGTCTGGGGGACGTAGGCCTCGGGCTGGTAGTAGTCGTAGTAGCTGACGAAGTACTCGATCGCGTTGTCGGGGAAGAGCATCCGCAGCTCGTTGGCGAACTGCGCGGCCAGCGTCTTGTTGGGCTGGAGCACCAGCATCGGACGCTGCAGCTGCTCGGCCACCCAGGCCACGGTCGCCGTCTTGCCGGTGCCGGTGGCACCCAGAAGGACGACGTCCTGCTCGCCCCCGCCGATGCGCTCGGTGATCTCCGCGATCGCCGTCGGCTGGTCGCCGGAGGGGGTGTAGTCGGAGACCACCTTGAAGGGGGCCACACGACGCTCGAGATCTGTCACTGGACGCATGTATCGAGCCTACGGGTGACCACCGACAACGGCCCGCGAGCCGTGATCGGGTCAGGTCCGGATCAGACCCCGATCTTCTTCCAGGGACCCCAGATCGCGAACGTCATGCCGCGGCTGGCCTGGATGTTGACGAACAGGGTGTGCCCGCCCGGCGAGAACGTCGAGCCGGCGAACTCGTCGCCGAAGCGGGGCAGGCCGGTCAGCTGGCTGGTGAGCCGGTTGAGCGCGATGTCCCAGAGCTGTCCCCTCGGGACAGGCCGCGGATGTAGTTGTCGATCGTGCTGTCCTCGCAGACCACGAGCGTGCCGCGGGGGCTGGTCGTGATGTTGTCCGGGAAGTCGAAGCGGAGGTTGGCCTCGACGGGGTCGACCGGAGCCTGGTAGATGACCTGCAGCGTCTGCGAGCGGCAGTGGTACGCCCAGACCTGCCCGTTGCCTCGCCCGAACCCGTTGGCGTTGTCGTCATCGGTGTCGTCCTCCGCCGGGCCACCTCCCTGGGTGGAGGTGAAGTACACGACGTTGTCGTCGTACACCTGCCCCTCGAGCCGGGAGAAGAGTGCGGCGCCCTTCGCGCGGCCCTGGTCACCCACCGCGACCAGTGCGGCGTCGTTGGTGGTCGGGGCCGGCTGGCCGGGGGTGTACGGGAACGTCGGGTTGGGGTTCTCGATGTCGACCCACTCGACGCGGTACGTCGCCCGCGTCCGCTGCCGGGCCTCGAGGTGGATGTTCGGCTTGCCCTTCACGGCCAGCATCTGCAGGCGGCCCTCGTTGTCGAGCTTGCGGGTCCGTATCGGATGCCGGGCGGGGATGTAGCGGTAGAAGCCCGAGGGGAACTCGAAGTTGTCCTCGGTGAGGTAGAGGATGCCGTCCTTCGGGTCGAACGAGACCGCCTCGTGCGGGAAGCGTCCTGCCTGCGTGATCGGCTGGCGGTCGCCCTGACCAGCGGCGGGCACCTCGAAGATGTAGCCGTGCGGCTTCTGCAGGCCGACGTTGGACGCTCCCTGGAAGTCGGGCCCCACGTCCGGACCGTTGATCGTCTCCTCGCAGGTGATCCACGATCCCCACGGCATGACGCCGCCACTGCAGTTGAACATCGTGCCGTTGAGGCTCGTCCAGGAGTTCACCACCTCACCGAACGGCGTCACCTCGACCGTCGTCGTGCCGGCACCGGCCATGGCGTCGTAGGGCGTCCCCGGCCCGAAGGCGGGGGTGTTGGGCGAGTTGGTTACCTCGTGGTTGCGGACCAGCAGGACATTCCCGTGGTGCCCACGGAAGGCGCCCATGCCGTCGTGGCGACCGGGCAGGCTCGTGCCGTCGCCCAGGGTCACCGCGGACTCGGTGTCGTGGAAGGACCGGTAGGAGAAGCCCTGGGGCAGGTGCAACCGCACGATGCCGTCGCGCTGGTCGGGGATCGGTCCGAGCGCCCGGAACGGCGCGTGGCGATCGGCGGCCGAGGCTGGTGAGCCCAGCAGGCCTTGGAAGGGGCCGCCGGCGAGGGCGGCGGCGGCGACTGCGCCGCCCTTGAGCACGGTGCGACGTTCGACTGCCATCTCAGGCTCCCGTCAGCTCGGATCTGGACCATTCCACGCTAGACCCGTCCTCCCGTGGTGCCATCCCCCAAATTGGCAGGACCGACGGGACCCGCTCGTGACCGGTCGCTAGGTTTGCCCCGTGAGCCGATCGCGGATGCCGACCCAGCGTCTGCTCAGGATCGCGCGACGGGCGGTCCTCACCTTCTTCGGCGTCCCGTTCGTGATCGCCGTCGTCATGTCCCTGGTCGACTCCTACCGCCGGCGCGGGAAGAAGCCCAAGCCCTTCCCGGTCACTCCGCCGCGCACCGTCGAGGTCGGCGAGGGGACGCTCACGACGTACACGTTCGGGATGGACCTGTACGACGACATGCTGGCCGCGATCGACGGCGCGAAGAAGCAGATCCTCTTCGAGACCTACATCTGGAAGGGCGACGAGATCGGCGAGCGGTTCAAGACCGCGCTGATCCGGGCCGAGGAGCGCGGCGTCGAGGTCTACTGCATCTACGACGGCTTCGCCAACCTCGTCGTGTCGCCGCGGTTCAAGCGCTTCCCGAGCACGCTCAAGGTGCTGCGCTACCCCGTCTGGACCGCCGGCATCCGGTTCTGGGACCTGCGCCGCTACGGCCGCGACCACCGCAAGATCCTGGTGGTCGACGAGGAGGTCGGGTTCGTCGGCGGCTACAACATCGGTTCGCCGTACGCCACCGAGTGGCGCGACACGCACATCCGCATCACGGGCCCGGGCGTCTGGGACCTCAAGCGCGCCTTCGCGGACTTCTGGAACCTCAACCGCCGCAAGCGGATCGGCCGCAGCGAGCGGCCACTGCTGCTCGAGACGGCGTCGGACTGGGAGCCGCGGATCCGGTTCGCGCGCAACGTGCCGCGGCTGTGGATGTTCCCGATCCGGTCGATGTACCTCGAGGCGATCAACCGCGCCACCCGCAACATCTGGATGACGCACGCCTACTTCATCCCCGACCAGGACTTCGTCGACGCGCTCAAGGACGCCGCGGCGCGCGGCGTCGACGTCCGCCTGCTGCTGCCGCTGAAGTCCAACCACATCGTGGCCGACTGGATCTCGCGCGGCTACTTCTCCCAGATGCTCATCTCCGGGGTGCGGATCTTCCGGTTCAAGGACGCGATGGTGCACGCCAAGACGTCGACGATCGACGGCAACTGGTCGACGGTCGGTACGGCGAACGTCGACCGCCTCAGCCTGCAGGGCAACTACGAGATCAACGTCGAGGTGATCGACGAGTCCATGGCGACCGTGCTCGAGGAGATCTTCGTCCGCGACGAGTCCAACTCGCTCGAGCTGACCAGCCAGGAGTGGGAGGCGCGCGACCTGCACCGCAAGTTCACCGAGTACGTGCTCGCTCCCTTGCGTCCCCTGCTGTGACACTCGCCTGGCGTCCGAGCCCCAGGATCCACACGGCCGCACCTGCGATGCCGGCCAGACCGGCGAGGTAGCCGAGGGTCTGCGCGCTCGTCCACTCCAGCGCTTCGCCGTACCGCACGAGGGCGACCGCCTGCAGCAGGACGAACGTGACACCCGTCAGACCCAGCGGGCGCACGCGGGCCACGTCGTCGATCAGCCGGGCGTGCGCCGCCGCCCAGCCCAGGCCGACCAGCCAGGCACCGACCGCGCGGGCCGTGAGGTCGGTCAGCGGCCACGCCCAAGCCCCGGACACCGAGGCCGGCACGAGCAACAGGGCGACACCGGCTCCGAGGAGCACGACGGCCAGCACCGTGAGCAGCAGCCGGAGACCGCCCGGAAGCGGTCGGAGCGACGCCGGTGGTGCCGGAGCGCGTGACTGCGTCTGGAGCAGCAGCGCGGCGAGCATCGCCACCGGCACGAACGAGTAGATCGCCAGCCAGCCCCACGTGACGAGCCGTGCGCTCGTGGGCTGGTCGGCGCCGAGGTGGAACTTGTCGAGGTGGACCAGGGTCACGACGAGCGTGAGGGTGGTGAACACCAGCACGGTCCACACCGTGAGCCGGGCGCGACCCCAGCCCTCCGCACGAGCCCCCGACACCTCGAGCACCGCGCTCGACCAGTAGGCCGCACCGAGGAAGACCGCGGTCATCGGTACGTCGATGGTCCACGCGAACCAGTCGGCGGTGCGCAGGGGGAAGATCGTCAGCTGGAGACCGGCCAGGAACACCAGGACGGCCGCGACCACCAGGATCGAGCGCATCGAGGACGCCACGGCGACGTCACGGCGGCTGCCCCTCATCGCGTGCTCACGGACGCCGGGTGGCTGGCCAGGTAGCCGTGGAGCAGGGCGATCACCGTGGCGCCGTCGCCGACAGCAGTGGCGACCCTCTTGATGGAGCCGGAGCGCACGTCGCCGACGGCGAAGACCCCCGGCATGCTGGTCTCCAGCGGCAGTCTGGTCACCCCGCTCACCACCTCCGCAGCGGACGCTGTGTCAGGACCGGTGCGCACGAATCCCGCCTCGTCCCGCGCCACCTCCTCGGGCAGCCACGACGTGCGCGGCATCGAGCCGATCAGGACGAAGAGGCCGCCTGCCGGCACCTCCTCGGCATCATCGGTCCGCGGGTTGCCGATCACCAACCCGGCAAGACAGCCGTCCGCCTCCCGGCCACCGACCACTGCGGCGTGGTAGCGGATCGCGACGTTCCTGGTGGCCTTCAGCTGCTCGACGAGGTAGTCGGACATGCTGGCCGCCAGCGATGGACCGCGGACGAGCAGCGTCACCCGAGTGGCATAGCGGGCCAGGTGGAGCGCGGCCTGGCCTGCGGAGTTGCCGCCACCGACGACGTACACCTCCTCGCCCATCATCGACGGCGCCTCGGCAACGGCCGCACCGTAGTAGACGCCACGACCGACGAGGGACTCCAGCTCGGGCACCTCGAGGCGCCGGTAGTCCACCCCGGTGGCGATCACGACGCTGCGGCTGCGGACCTGGTTGCCGTCGTTCATCGCAACGGTCCGCAGCGCACCGTCGGTCCCGAGGCTCTCGACCTGTCGCAGGAAGGAGTATTCGGTGCCGAACGACCACGCCTGCTGGAAGGAGCGATAGGCGAGATGGGCGCCGCTCACCCCGCGCGAGAACCCCGGGTAGTTGCGGATCAGCGACGAGGTGCCGGCCTGGCCGCCGACTGCCTGCTCCTCGATCACCAGGGTCGAGAGCCCCTCCGACGACGCGTAGACCGCCGCGGCGAGGCCGCTGGGACCCGCGCCGACCACCACGACGTCGTACACGTGGTCAGCGGGCGGGGGCCTCGTCACCCCGAAGGCGTCGGCGATCTCCAGGTCGGTCGGTGCCACGAGGGTAGTCGGCGGTGAGGTGAACGCGAGCACCACCACCGGCAGCGCGGGATCCTCCAGGCCCAGGCCGGCCAGCATCCGCTGGCCCGCCTCCGAGCCGGCCTCGTGGAACGCCAGCGGGATGTGGTTGCGGCCGAAGGAGTCGCGCAGCATGTGGGTGCGCTCGTCGCGTTGCTCGCCGATCAGCCGGACCGCCTCGAAGCCGATGCCCTGTGCCAGGTGCCAGTCGTCGAGGGCGTCCGTGATCGCGCCGTGGAACTCCTCGTCGCGAGCGCGCTCGGGCCGCAGCACCAGGAGCTCCGCGTGACCGTGGCCGATGGCCGAGAACACCGCGGCCGTGCTCGCGAAGTCCCCCCAGATGGCGGCGACGACGCGCTTGGCGGACGGCTGCAGGGCATAGGCGCGTTTCAGGAAGTCGAGGCCTTCCCGGTCGCCCGGTCCGTAGCAGCCGATGATGAGGGCCACCGGGCGATTCCACCGGCGCAGCCCCTCCAGGATCGCGCGCGCGTGGGCGTAGTCCGCACAGACGACGACCTCGTAGTCGCCGCCGTACCTGCGCCGCAGCTCGGACCCGATGACCTCCCGCGACACGGGGTCCGTCGTTGCCAGCAGCAGGACAGGGTCGACGCCATCCATGTCATCGACGCTACCTGCGGATTGCCGCACCGGCGAGCCCATTTCTGGGGTACGCCGCAGCGCTCACCTGCTCCCCGGAGTCCGCCCCGGCAGGTGGGTCCGCGGCGCCATCCGCGGCCCGCGACGCGGCCGGCCGCCGGCGAACCCGTGGATCAGCAGGGCCGCCCGGTTGCGCTGGGGTCGCCACGGCTCGAGGAACTCGGCCAGCTCGGCATCCGTGAACGGGGAGCCGCTCACGGCCCAGCCGATGTCCTTGGCCACGTGGTAGTCGCCGAAGCTGACGGCGTCAGGGTCGCCGAGAGCCGTCGAGCGCACCTCGGCGCTGGTCCACACGCCGATGCCCGGGAGGCTGCGCAGCCGCCGGTCGAGGTCCTCGGGGCCGTCGTGCCGCTCGAGTGCCTCGGCCACCCGGGTCGCGGTGACGATCGCCCGCGACCGGGCCGGGTCGACGTGCAGCTCCAGCCATGCCCAGCTCGGGATCATCCGCACGGTGGCGGCGTCGGGCGGCACCCAGAGCTTCAGCTCCTTGCCGGGGCCGGGTGCGCGTTCGCCGTAGCGATGGACGAGGGAGCGGTAGCCGGCGAAGGCCTCCTGGCCGGTCACCTTCTGCTCGAGGATGCTGGGGATCAGCGCCTGCATGACGAGACCGCTGCGGCCGAACCTGGCGTGCGGTCGGCGGCGCCAGGCGTCGACGACGAGCGGGTGGATCGGCTCGAAGTCGCGCACGTCGTCGTACGCCCCGAGCAGCCCCGGGACCGACTCCAGCACCCACTCGGCACCGGCGCCCCACGCGCTCGCGTGCACCTAGGCCGTCGGCGTCCTGCTGGATGCGCAGCGTGGCCGGCCCCTGGGGAGTCCGCACGCCGCGCCACTGCGCACCCGCCGCGTCGATGCGATAGCTCGGATCGAGGCTGCCGCGTCGTTGCTGCCGAAGGATCGAGCCCGCCGGGCACGGCCAGTCGGGCCGCCACTCCCGACTCCGCTCCTGCATGCGGGCAATGTAGGCCACGGCACCGACGGTCGATAGGTTGCGTGCATGGGAGAGCAACGCGAGATCGAGTCCGGCATCGAGAAGGACTTCACCAACCAGATGTCGTACGGCGACTACCTGCGCCTCGACCTGCTGCTGGCGGCGCAGCAGCCGCAGAGCAGTCCGCCGCAGCACGACGAGCTGCTCTTCATCGTCCAGCACCAGACCTCGGAGCTGTGGCTCAAGCTGATGGTGCACGAGCTCCGCTCGGCCCGCTCGCTGCTGGCCAGCGACGACCTGTCCCCCGCCCTGAAGAGACTCGCCCGGGTCAAGCACATCCAGCGGGTGCTCACCGACCAGTGGTCCGTGCTCGCGACGCTCACGCCGAGTGAGTACGCCGAGATCCGCCCGTTCCTCGCGACCTCCTCGGGATTCCAGTCGGCGCAGTACCGCGAGGTCGAGTTCCTGCTCGGCAACAAGGACGCCGACATGGTGAAGGTCTTCAAGCACGACCCGGTGATCCAGGAGGAACTGGCGAAGCTGTTGGTCGAGCCGTCGCTCTACGACGAGTTCCTGGCCTACCTCGCCCGCCGGGGCTACGACGTGCCGGCCGACGTGCTCGCCCGCGACGTCACGCGCCGACACCCCACCTCCCCGGGCCTCGTCGACGTCTTCGCGCAGGTCTACGCCTCGCCGGCCGAGCACTGGGGCGTCTACGAGACGTGCGAGGAGCTGGTCGACGTGGAGGACAACTTCCAGCAGTGGCGCTTCCGGCACCTCCAGGTCGTGCAACGCACCATCGGCCACAAGGTGGGCACCGGCGGCTCCTCGGGGGTCGACTTCCTGCGCCGCGCCCTGGACCTGACGTTCTTCCCGGAGCTGTTCGACGTCCGGACGCGCGTCGGGGGCTGATCGCCAGGCTCGCTCGACCGTCGTCACGACCGAGGTCACCGAAGGCGACCGGGGCGTCGACGAGAACCCGAAGCGGCAGGGCGGGTCGACCGGGGCGAG